>JBCBVL010000002.1:0-879318 GCA_039817595.1 Pseudomonadota bacterium | reverse complement strand
CCCCGTTGTCGGTGAAGATGTAGGTGAAAAAGCGTTTGGGCCCGTAGCCTTTGTGTTCAAGAAACCCGGGCATCCAAGGGCCGAGGAACGCATAGGCGATGAAGACCACGGCAATCACCACGAGCGCCATACCGGCCAGGCGGCGGGTGAGTTCGGCGATCAGGATGATCACAACGAACGCCGCCCATCCATTGTTGCCATCGGCAAAGGGCGTACCCGCCCGCAGCCGCAGGGACAGTGTATCAAGGCTAAAGAGAATGAACCCACAGCTCGCGATCACAGCCACCATCAGTGCGATATCACCAACCGGCAACTGGCCTTGCCGTGCGGGGAAGATCCACCCGGTGAGGATTGCCAAAACCGTCCCGCCAGCGAGCGCCCAACCATACGCCGCCAGCGTCCATGCGGGCGGGGCTTGGGCGCCGGGCTCCATATAGATCACAGCCAAAATCAGTGAGCCAAGAGCGATCAAGACGGCGACGAGAGACGCAGACCCTAAAAGGACAGGGATCTTACCCGCATCATGGGTGGGGGCGGGGCGCACCGATAGGGCAGAACTCAGAGCCAAACCGAGGATTAGCGCCCCTGCGATATGCGAAATACGAAACGTCCAGGTCTCAAGAGGCGCGATGTTGAGCACGTAAAGATGCCAGCCTGCGTAGACCGCGCAAAGCAGAAACCCAACGCGGGCCAGCCAGTGGCGCTGATCCAATTCGGGCGTCGCGCCATCTCCGAGTGACGGGATATCTGGTGTGCCGCTTTGGCGGTGATCGGGGCTGTCCGTCATGGCGTGTCCATCATGAGCTTGGTGTGTTCGCGCATTTGCAAAAGCACCCCACCGCGCGGGCAGGGTGCTTCTATCTTACAGGGCTAGGGCCCTGTGTCAGCCTTTCAGATCATCCGGAATGTCGAAGCCGTTTTCTTCAAACCACTTCACGGCGCCCGGATGCCAAGGGATGAAAGTGTTCTTGTCGAAGTTTTCAGGCAGGGTTTCCACCGCGGCCTTGTGCACTTCCATCATGGACGGATTGTTTTCCATGACCGTCTTGACCACCTCATAGACAAAGCTTTCGGGCAGATCGGCGTGACCAATGGCAAAGTTCCACATGGAAACGCTAAGCTGGTCCTCATTGAGCGATGGGTACATGCCCGCCGGGATCTCAAAGGTCGAGACCGGTTGCGTGTCGATCACAGCTGTTTGCTCTTGCGGTGTGAAGCCGAAATACACGACATCTGTTTGCGCATCGAGCTGGCTGAACGCAGGGTAGGGCAGTCCACCCGCCCAGGTCATCACGTCAATCAGCCCGTCTTGCAGCTGACCGGCCAGGTCAGACGCGCCGCCATTGCGGAATTCCACGTCTTTGCCCATACCTGTCAGGATACGCGGCCAGTATGTCCCCGGTGTGCCACCCGCGGGGCCCACGCCCACGACCGCCCCATCGGGAATGCTTTCAAAGCTGGTGATGCCGGAGCTGGCCAGTGTCACCGCGTGAAAGCCTGTTTTGTACATCGGAAAGAGCGCGCGGATTTGATCATGCTTGAGCCCCGGTGCCAGTGCGGAGTCACCATTGATCGCGTCGAAGGCCGGGCCCATCGTGACCATGCCCATATCCAACTCGCCGGCTTGCACGAGCGCTGCGTTTTGCACGGGCCCACCGGTGACTTCGGTCCCGCCTGGGATACCAAGCGCCTCGGACACCATATTGGCCCAACCAGCCCCGTACACAAAATACGTTCCTCCCTGGCTTGCCGTTCCAACAGAGAAACTGTCTGGCCAGTCCGCCTTGTCATCGGCCACAGCCATGCTTGCAGCAATAGCGATGGCCCCTGAAACAGCGATGGCCCTGAAGGCGGCAATATCTCTAAATGGTTTCATAAACTCCTCCTGTTGTCTTTGACGTATGGAACCCCGCCAGTGGCGTCATGTCCCAAACACTGTTTAGGCACCTATGATATTGCTCATTTGAAACAAGCCCAGTGCCGACGCTGATACGCTAACCCGCTCACGCGCGGGTTCAAAGCCTAAATCGAGCGCGCCAAGATGCGGGTTACGGGCAAGCTTTTCGGCGTTTCATTACGTTTGACGGCATTCCACCTGTCAAAAGGGCCAAAAATGACGCATTTGCTGTCGTTTCACTATTCTGTGCCCATGTGTTTACCACTAGAAGTTTCGGATAGTTGCAATCAAAGGTATTGGTTTGGACATGGCACAGCACACCGAAGACCTGGGAATGACCAATCTGCGGGGGGACGATCTGGTCGAAAGACTGAGCGAATTGATCCATCAGCAAAATTCAAAGATTGCAAAGCTTGAGGCGTCGCTTGAACTTCTCAGGATTTACCAAGAGAACAGCGATACCCTGCTCCATGCTGATGAAATCTTGAAAATCACAGAGCCGGAGCTTGCGACATCTTTTGTCACCGGCGCAGAGGATCATTTCAGCCGCATGGAAGGGTTTCACGGGCTTGAGTTTGGAGCCGATGGTAAGGCGTATCGTTGGGCTGGTGAAACCGGAACGGTGTCGTTTCACTGCTATGTCAATCGCGGCGTGCGCCTCCGGGCAACTTTGGAGCTTTTTAATGCGGTGCATCCCGACACTATTCCGAATGCCACGCTGTATGAAGGTAATGATGCGCTGACTTTGAAGGTGAAGGACAGCGAGGACAAACCCTGGCCGCAATTGACAACCGTTTTGCCGATAAAAAAGAAGGCTAGTGGGATGACGGTACTACGCTACAAGTTCCCGCACTCCAAACAACTCACAGATGCCGACACACGCATCGCCAGCGTGGCCTTCCACAGGTTTTCCCTGTTGCCGGTCGAACAGGAGTGATCTTTGGACATTGTATCGTCTAAAAAAGCGGATCCGAAACCTGCCAAATCAGTGAAGGCACGCGCAAAATCCGCGCTGAAGGCCTCCGTCCTCATTTGCAGCTACGATCGCTACCATCTTTTGGGGTCGGCCATTCAATCCTGCCTTGATCAGGACATTGGTTCTGACGCGTTCGAGCTGATCATTGTTGATAACTCACCTGACCACGCAGCCGCAGAGCGCTTTGGAACAGCATTCCAGAAGCACAAAAACCTGACATACATCGTCGAGACAACGCCGGGGATATCAAATGCGCGCAATGTCGGCATGCAAAGAGCATCCGCTGAGATTGTCGCTTTTTTGGATGATGACGCGATTGCAAAGCCCGATTGGCTTCGACAGCTTCTTAAAGCCTATGACGAGGTGGGTGATATTGTAACGGCTGCAGGCGGAAAGGTTTCTCCGATCTGGAGTGTGCCGCGGCCCAGCTGGTTGGGTGACAGTCGGTTAGGGCTGGTGTCCGTGGTGGATTGGGGCGGGTCAATGCGCCCTATCGGTGCAAACGAATGGCTTGCCGGGGCTAACCTGTCCGTTCGCAAGAGCGTTTTTGACCAATCGGCTGGCTTCAACGACGGACTTGGCCGCAAGGGCGGCGAGGGCACGATGCTCAGCAATGAAGAAATTCAATTCATCGAGTGGATGCAAAGGCAGGGGGGCACCGTCCTTTACGTGCCGCAGGCAGAAGTGGACCACCGGGTCGACGCAAGCCGTCTGACGCAAGCTTGGTTTCGCAAACGCACAGCGTGGCAAGCGGCATCAGATCTTGTGAAAAACCCCGAGTTACAGAAAGACGCAGAAGAAAAGCTCAATGCAGCGCTGAGCTATCTCATGCAGCAACCACCGCGATACAGATCCCACGCAGGACTGGCGCGCGAGCTCGAGAACGCAGATGATTTCAGTCGTCAGTTAGATGCCGTCTACAATATGACTGTTGCTATGCTATCCGGGTTTAAGTCCCAAACGTGATGGAAGGCGACACACCAAAGGCAGATGAAGCGCATTGGCGAGGTCGGATTGTTCTGGTCGTTTCACCCACGCCAACACATCCTCAAGATTACGGCAATCGCAAGCGCGTCTACCAGATTTGCAAGGTTTTGCAGGACGCGGGTGCGCGGATCCATTTCGTACATTACGCCTGGGAAGGGGAATGGATCGGGCGGGTGGCGCAACAACACCAGCAGATCATGGCGCGTCAATGGGATGGGTACTACCTTGTCCCACCTACCATTCAGCCCCATGCACGTGCGAAAGGCGAACACCATGACGCAGATGAATGGTGGGATCCTCACCTGGAAACGACCGTTCGCTGGTTGGGGTCCGCGCTGCGGCCTGATGTTTTGTTTGTCAATTACACATGGTTGAGCAAAGCGTGCGACTGCGTGTCGGATGAAACTTTCAAGATTCTCGACACCAATGACAAGTTTGCTGGCCGAAAAGAGATGTTGGCACAATTCGGTATTCCGCCGGAGTATTTTTACACAACCGAAGAGCAGGAGAGCAGAGCGCTCGCTCGGGCCGATTTGATCTGGGCCATCAAAGACGAAGAGACCTACGACTTTTCCATGATGACGCGCGTGCCCGTGATCACTGTGCCCCACGCCGACCCGGCCAATCCTTTGCCGCGTCGAAAACTTCCCAAAGACCGCGCAGACTATGAGCTGCGCCTTGGGCTGATGGCGGCCAAGAACTCTATCAATGTGACCAATACGAGGCGGTTCCTCGATGCCGTCGCCCCGATTTGGCGCGCCTACTTGCCGCCGCTCAAACTGATCATCACCGGCACGTTATGTGAGTTTTTGGATGATGTGGATTTGCCATTTGTTGAAAAACGCGGCTGGATAAAAGACGCGGAAACCTTTTACCGCGAAGTGGATGCGGTGGTTGTGCCGATGGAGTTCTCCACCGGACAAAAGATCAAAACGGCCGAGGCCATCGGCTTTGGTAAGCCGATCCTGTCGCACGCCCATGCTTTTGAGGGGTATGAACCCTTTCATGACTACCATGTCTTGCCAAGTTTTGAGGCGATGGCGGAGGCCTGTGTAGATTTAGCCTTTGCAGGGCCTGAGGCTTTGACAGAATTGGAAGAGGCATCCCATGCAGCCCATCGCGCTGTGGTCAAACGCCAGGACGTGGGCCTCAGTCAAGCTGGTGATGCTTTGGCGCGCCACAAGACGCCGTTTCTGATGTGCCTCAACACGGCAGCCTTTTCCCATGGTTCAATCAGTCAATTGACAACGATCAGCACAATCCAATTTTTCAAACACAACGGACCCTTGGCGGTCTACATTGATCAGTTTGACAAGTTTGAAGATGTCTTGCGCTTTTGCAAGCCACTTGATTTGAAGAGGATTTTTGTCTCTGACGCGTGTAAGCGTGATCTGTCCGACGATGACATTTCCGAAGGCGAGAACATTGGCGTTCAATGGATTTGCTTTGATGACGTTTTGCGCCGCACCCGTGTTCAACATCTGTGGGTGGACCGGGTGCCGCGGCACACGTCAACGGTCGCGCCTTCGGATTTTGAACGCATCTCCATAAATCTTGCGCAACTGGCGGACTGCCCAAGCCAATCTGACGTATCGGGCTTTCTCAAGGCGACTGCCAGTCAATTGACGACGTTGCACATCGTCTCACCCAAAGACACGCCAGAGGCGTCACGGCTGCGCGCAGAATTCAATGCGACTTCGATCATCAGCACGCCTTTTTGGATTTACAATTTTCCGCTGTTGCAATCGATAGCACCGGTCGCGCTTGACTATCGAGTTGGTTTCACAGCGATTTTGCCGACGTCGAGCCCATCTCTGGAGCGTCTTTTGAAGCAGGCGGTGACTGCGGCAAATCAGGCCTCGATCAATTTCATTTTTCTTGATCGAACCGATGCAGAGGTTCGGGCGCATTACGAAGTGGAACTTGAAGTCAGATCACTGTCGCCGAATGCACTGACCAAAACCACGCTTTCGAATTTGCGCCGGGCCCACTTTGTGGTCAATTTTGCACCCTTCAGTGGATTTGCCGATGTTCTGGAAACTCTTTTCGAAACCGCGGGTCACAGGATCATTCGGCCATTCGATGATGGCCCAAAAGCGATCTCAGGATCCTATGGTCTGATGCAGCTGATTTCGACAATGCATCAGGTTATGACCGACCCAGAACTGCTACCGCCCGTGGACACAGATATCTATGCGCGGGCGTCAAACAATCCAGGCTGGCGGCAATTTTTGTCGAAAAAATAAAATCTTGGCAAACTGCTTTCATGTAGTCACGCGCCCGTTGCGACGACGTTGGACGCAATGGTTGACTGAAGATCGTCCAAGCCGGCCCTCAAACGCGGCTGGACGCCCATGGGGTGTCCCAAGCCGAGAAAGAATGTCGAATACTCTCAATCGATCACGGATTGTCCAGCGGACCACGGTACGAAGTCACAGTATTGGTCAACGATGTCATCGGCGAGTAGCCAGCCTTGAGTCCGCTTGCACCTCTCTGCCAATCCCATAGGTGAACGCCGCACTCGATCACCGAATAGATGTGGACATCCCTAAGCGACCGCCCATTACGCCTTAAGTGATCGTTCGATTTCTTTCTCATCACACACAATGTCTGAGGCAGATTGGTAGTCTACCGTGTCCGTTTCACGCGTCACTGCAGCGGGTTTTTCTCCCTTTGACGTATAGGCGGACAAGAAGGCCCGCATGGCGTGGGAGAAACCTTGCGCATTGACCTCCCTCATGTCCTCTTCAAAGTACAAACGGGCTTTGACCCAGGTGCGTCATCTCGCTTCAATGTCCGCTAAGGCGAACAAAACAAGAGTATGAGATACACGTTCCATGAAGAACTGCTTGATTGTTAGGGCTGGGGAAGGTGTCAGCCGGGCCATCGCTCGGCGGTTTGGCTCAGGAGGCTTTCGCGCCGGATTGATTTCACGTAGCCGCTCCAACCTCAAATCGCTCGCCAACGATCTTATTGGGGCCGGGGTGGAGGCTTACTGGGAGACAGCAGATGCGAGCGATGCAACTGAGCTCCCAAACGCCATCACCTTGCGCACCCACCAGATGGGCGCATGCGATGTCTTGCTAGACAATGCCGTTGTGCTGAGGTTAGGCCATCCGCGTAGCGCGACAGCGAAGATTACCGCCAACTTTGAAATCAATGTTTTCAGCGCGCACAGAGCCGTGTCCAGTGTTGCTCCAGCCATGAGTGAACGCGGCCAAGGGGCAATCTTGTTTACGGGCGGTGGGTTGGCACTTGAGCCTTTCCCCGAATGGACGTCTCTTGCCCTGGGCAAAGCGGCGCTGCGCAGTTTGGCCGTTTCTTTGTTCAACGAGTTATCGCCCAAGGGCATTCATGGGGCCGTCCTGGCGTTATGTGACATTGTCAAAGAGGTTGGCCCCTTTGATCCTGACGAAATCGCAAAAGACTATTGGCGGGTTGCGACAGATCCCAATAGGCAAGCCGACAGAGAGGTTGTCTTTCAACCGGATGGTACGGACCCGTTTTGCAATGACCCCGAGCGAGTACAGGCCGCAGTTTCGCGGCTGCCAACAGAGTGAGCTTGCGGCACTTTTAAATGGTGTCTACGTGAAAACTTTCATGGCAGCAGCCGCAAGACGCGATGGCAGGCTGTGTTGAGCGGTAGGTACACCCAGAAAGAACCGATGCTGAATGCATGGTGGAAATCTAGGCTGACCTAAAGCAGGCCGACTTGTGAGGTGCTTAAAGCTTGGAAAAGGTTCGCAGAATTATTCTCGTCAATTCCTGGAAGAGTCCGCGTGCAACCCCCGGTCCAAAAGTAGCCTTACGTATCGCGATACGCGGTAGAACAGCTAAAAAGGGTGCAGGTGAGAGGACAAATCTCGGGCCAAATTTGGCCTCAAACAGCGCCCCGCGCGGTAGGCCAAACAAAAAATGGTGCCCCCACACGGACTCGAACCGCGGACCTACTGATTACAAATCAGTTGCTCTACCAGCTGAGCTATAGGGGCCTTGCCTCATCGGCTGGTCGCAATTAGCGCAGGCTTGGAGCTTTGACAAGAGCCCCGCGGCTTGCAGAGTGTTTTTCGTTTCAATCGTCAAAAAGGGCTTGGAGCTGTCAGGGAAAAATCGCAGTTTTGGCCTAGGGGCCGGCATGTCAGAAGACATCGACAGCCCTCCCGAAAAGAAATGCAGGCGGGCGTGATGCGAGTTTGGGCAAGGATTGGGCTGATTTGGGTCGGCATGTGCGTGTGCCTTGCTCTGTCGGCATCCGCTCAGGTGCGCGTTGAAGAGGGGCTTGAGGCCACGGCATCAGGCGAGGCCTATCAGAAATCACTGCGGTTTAGGGGCATCGACACGGATGTGGCGTATTTTGATCCCACGCGTCCACCTCCAGAGCTCGACACGCGGCAAACCCCTGATCCAGATCGGCGCGACATTGACGTGGATATCAGCCGCGATCAGGCGACGTTTTTGGAAAATTCAATCATGGTCGCGATCCTTTTGGCCATTGCTTTCATGTTCTTGCGTTTCGGGGGTGGTTTTACCGTTTCATTGCGCGGCGACAGTGATGCACAAAGGCCCTCGGATGGCGCACGCCCCGGCGACGTGGATTTCGACACGATCCCAAGTGATATTGATGCCATTGCACGTATCCCCGATCGCAACTTGGCGCTGGTCACTCTGGCCCAAAGCGCGCTCATCCAAGCGGTGATGCAACAGGGGCTCTTGCTCCAGAAAAGCTGGACGGCACGCGATGCGCTGCGACGCTTGCCGCGAGACATGGATCACCGCGATGCGCTGCGCGATCTTGTGGCCGCGGGAGAGCGGGTTCTGTTTGGGGGACGGGAGGTTCGCGAGGAGGATTTTCAGGACATGCTGACCCGCATTCGCCCAATCTTTGGCGGTGCCACGTCATGAGTGACACCGCGATCTCCGCCCGATCTGGCCCGAAGACGGAAACGGTGATCTTTGGTGTGCTGGTCGTCATCGCGATTGCCGTTCTGATTTACCTGTCCGGCCAACGTCAACAGGCGTTGCGATCGTCGCCAGTGGGGTATGACGGGTTGCAGGTCTGGCTTGCTGCCTCTGATCTGCCGGCTCAGAATTTCACCGGAGGATGGACGATTGATCGCGACAACGTCGATCTTCTGGTCCTGCCTTTGTTTGACACACAGCTGGACGCGTCGCGCAAACGACCGCAGACCAAGCAGGAACTTCTTTTTCAGCAAGATGAAACCGACCAGCGCAGCGGTGTGATCCGGGCCAAGGCTGTTGAAGTGCCAAGTCTTCTGATCCTGCCCAAGTGGCGCTCTGGTGTGCGGCTGACAGGCTTGGGTCATCCGGCTCTTCTGGTCGAAGAAGGTGGCCTTGAAAGCGCGCTCGAAGAGCTCACGGGCGAGACAATGCAGGTGGGGCGGATCCCTGTGCCCTTCACGGATTTCGATTACACGCTTGAGACAAACGAAACACTCGATGCGCGGCTATATGTGGCGCAGGTCTTCGATGGGCCGGGCTGTGAGCCGATTATCGGGCGCGCCGGGCAAATGGTTTTGGGATCCTGCCCGCTTGAGAATTCCGAGCGGCGCATCATGGTGCTTTCCGACCCGGATCTGTTGAACAATCACGGTCTGCGTCTTGGCGATAATGCCGAAATTGCCCGCGCATTCTTTGCCACCTTCGCCGACCAAGGCCAGATCCTGATTGACTATTCGGAGCGCAACTGGATCGTGGACCGCGCGCGGCAAACCTCGCGAGAGCGCACTTGGGCAGATCTCTTGCGTTTTTTTGAGCCACCGTTTTTGGCGATGTGGCTCAGCGCCGGTCTCATTCTCGCGTTGTTGCTATGGCGGGCGAGCCTGCGGTATGGCCCGGTGCTCGAAGAAGACACAACCATGGGCGCCTCCAAACAACAGGCCATCGCGGCGCAAGCGCGTCTTCTGCGACTGACTGGTCAGGACGGAGCGCTTTTGTCGGAATATGCTGATGCGCGGCTCGCTTCGGTTGTCATCCGGCTTTTTGGGCCTGCGCAAACGCGCACGGGTCGGGATCGTGACGTGCTTTTGCGGCATCTGGGGCGGCATCAGCCAAAGCGCGCCGCGCAACTGAAATCTGTTTTAGACACCATCGACAGCGTGCCGCCGGGCATCCCCGCGCGAGAAGCGATCGGCCATGTCGATGCGCTAGAGAATATTTTGGAAGGGTTGGGACATGACACTTGAAACACTGGGTGCCCGCGCCGACGCGCTGAAGGAAGAGATCGCCAAAACGGTTCAAGGTCAGGATGAGATCATCGAGCTTTTGCTGGTTGCGCTGTTTTCTCAAGGTCATGTCCTTCTCGAAGGCCCGCCGGGGACAGCCAAGACCTTGCTTGCCCGCTCATTCGCATCGGCCCTGGATCTGGAGTTTGATCGCATTCAGTTCACCCCTGATCTGATGCCTGGCGACGTGCTGGGCGCATCGATCTTCAATTTCAAAACCAACGCGTTCGTGCTGACGAAGGGGCCGGTTTTCACGCAAGTGCTTCTCTCCGATGAAATCAACCGTGCCCCGCCCAATACGCAGGCCGCGCTCTTGCAGGCGATGAACGAGCGCGTGGTGAGCATCGACGGAGAGGATTATGATCTGGGGCGTGAGTTTTTCGTGATCGCCACGCAAAACCCCATTGAACAGCAAGGCACCTATCCGCTGCCCGAGGCGCAGCTTGACCGGTTCCTGTTCAAGCTCAACATTGAGTTCCCGCCAGCCGACGTTGAGATGTCTATCTTGCAACGTCACGCAACCCAATCACTTGACAGCCGAGCCGAAACCAAAGGCACAGCGAATGTTTTGAACGCCAAAGAGTTGGCTGAGAGCCGCGCGTTGATTGATAGCATCATACTTGAGGATGAGATCCTAGAGTACATTCTCAAATTGGTCCGCGCCACGCGCAATGATGCTGAAATTGCCTTTGGTGTCTCAACCCGTGCCGCCGATGCGCTTGCGGGGGCGGCAAGGGCCATGGCTGCGCTGTCAGGTCGGGATTTCGCAATCCCAGACGACGTGAAAACGCTCTTCATCCCAACCATGCGGCACCGTATTGTCTTGGGCCCCGGCGCAGAGATCGAAGGCCGCGACGCCGATCAGGTGCTGGAAAACATTCTCAATCAGATCGAAGCACCGAGGTAAGGGCGACACGATGATGCGTCCCTCCCGCACCGCGCTGGCCCTTGGGCTGGCGGCTTTGCTGGCCAGCGTGCTGATCGCTGTTATCAGCCCGGGCACGCCGGGTGCGGCGTTGCTCTTGTGGGCCGTGCTCGGCGCTGTGGCGGTGGCAGATCTTGTCATGACCGGCACGCGCCGAAGCGAGCTGGTCTTTGACGTGCCACCAGAGATATTTGTCGGAGAGACGGTCGACATGCTCCTGTTCGTCAAACCTTGGCGCCCGGGATTGTGCGCGCAATTGGATTGGCCGCCTGGTCTCTCGGGGCAGGGGGACGTGACGTTTGATCAGTTTGATGATCATGGGGAGGCTGTGATCCCCTGTCGTGCCGTGCGGCGCGGAACATGGACGCTCGGGCAGGTCTGGCTCAAATGGCCTTCGCGTTTTGGCCTGTTTGAGTATGTGCCGCGCATGAGAACAGAGATTGAGATCAAGGTCGTGCCCAATATCCGCCTTGTGCAGTCGGGCCAGATCACCACAACCGTGACATCGACGCTTTACGGCGTGAAGGAAAACCGGGCTATCGGGGATGGCTCGGAATTTCACCAATTGCAGGACTTCGTCCAAGGCATGGATGTCAAAGCCATCGATTGGAAACGCTCTGCCCGTCGCCGCGCGCTGGTTGTGAAAGAGCTGCGCGCCGAACGCAACCACCATGTGATTGTCGCGCTGGACAACGGCTACTTGATGCGGGAAGAAATTGCAGGCCTGCCCAAGATTGACCACGCCATCACCGCCGCGCTGGCCACGGCCTGGGCGGCGGCCATAGGTGGGGATTTGGTCGGATTTTACGCCTATGACGTGCAACCTTCGATCTTTGTGCGCCCAGAGCCCGGGCGCACGGCTTTTGCCCGGTTGCGCAGCCAAACAGCAGAGCTTGATTACGTGAGCCGGGAGACCAATCACACACTTGCCATGGCAGGCCTGAATGCCCGAACGCCCAAGCGCAGCTTGATCATCATTTTCACAGATTTCGTGGATACCACCTCCGCCGAACTCTTGATTGAGAACATTCGCGTGCTCACCAAGCGCCATCTGGTGATTTTCGTCACCTTGCGCGACCCTGCATTGGAGGATTTGGTGCACTCGGCACCGGAAAATCTCGACACAGTCGCAACACTGGTGGCGGCCGGAGCCGCTTTGCGCGAACGCCGTCTGGTTTTGGAGAAACTGGCCCGTCTGGGTGCCACGATTGTCGATGCGGAGCCCGGTCAGGTGACCTCCCGGCTCATTTCCACATATCTTGAAATCAAAGCGCGGGAGATGATCTGATGGACGCCTCCGTCGATATCCGGTCTGCGCGCTTTCGCGAAGAGCGGGAGGCCGATTGGAAAAGGCTTGAGGCCCTGGTTCAAGAGGCCGAAAGCCGTGGTGTGACAGGGCTCAGCTTTATGCAGGCCCGCGATTTGGCTGCGCTCTACCGGCAAGCCACCACCTCGCTGGCCATCGCGCGGGAAATCTCGCTCGACAAGGCTTTGCTGGCCTATCTTGAGGCCTTGACGGCGCGCGCTTATCTCAGCGTCTATGCCCCGCAAGAGCGGCTGGGCGGCGTTGTGACGAAGTTTCTGACCCAAGGCGCGCCTCAGGCGATGCGCCGGTCCTGGGCCTTCATCCTGCTCGGCTTTCTTTGCATGGGTTTGGGCGCGTTTTGTGGCTATCTGCTCTTTTTTGATGATGCCGATTGGTATCACGTGTTCATGCCCGAAGGTCTGGCCGGGGGCAGGGGGCCAGGCAGCACGACTGAGTTTTTGCGCGGTGTGATCTATGACGATGATCCCGATGCGCGGGGTCTGGGGGCGTTCGCCACGTTTCTGTTCTCCCACAATACCCGGATCGCGATTTTCGTGTTTGGCCTTGGTGTCTTCCTCTGTGTGCCGGCGATTGCGCTCATTTTTTACAACGGGCTGATGTTCGGGGCTTTTGTGGCGCTGCATGTCGATCGCGGGCTGGGATGGGACATTGCAGGCTGGCTTTCAATTCACGGCGTGACAGAGCTATCCGCCATATGCATTGCCTGTGGGGCCGGGCTGCAACTGGGGTTTGCCGTACTGTTTCCCGGTCAACGCACGCGCGCCCGAGCGCTCAGAGATGCCGGGCGCGATGCCACAAAATTGGCAATTGTAGCCGCACTTATGCTGGTGGCAGCGGCATTGCTTGAAGGCTTTGGGCGGCAACTGGTGCAAGACATGAACACGCGTCTTTTGATTGGGTGGGGTGTCGGCGCACTTTGGGTGGTGTGGTTTGCGCTCGGTGGCCGCAGGGGCGGCCGTGCCAGCGGGCGAGGCCGATCATGAAGCTTTGGCGGCGCAAACCCAAAACCGCAGGTCCTCCTCCTGGGCAGCTTTTGCCGCCCGAAGGTGTGCCCATCCACCTTGGAATCGCGGGCGTCGGCGTGCGCATGGCGGCACAGATTGTAGATTTGATCCTGACCTTGGGGGCGGCGATTGCGCTGATAATCTTGATGGCGTCGCTTGATCTGACCACGGCGGCAACATGGGGCGCGATTGCCTCCATGCTCTTTTTCCTGACCCGCGTGCCATACTACATCCTCAGCGAGATTTTCTGGAACGGGCAGACCCTTGGCAAACGCCTGATGAAGATCAAAGTTGTGTCGAATGATGGGGCCTCGCTGACCATTCACGCGCTCGTTGTGCGCAATATGATGAAAGAGGCAGAGGTGTTCCTGCCGGGCACGCTGCTCATCACACTGGATGCAGAAGAGCCGGTTTACACGCTTATCGCACTGGGCTGGATCCTTGGTACTCTGATTGTCCCTGTGTGCAACAAACGGCGTCGACGTTTGGGGGATCTGATTGCCGGGACATATGTGATCCATCTGCCGCAACCTGTGCTTTTGCCGGATGTTGCGACCTATGCGGCATCTCAGACCGGAAAGAAGGAAGAGTTTGCGTTCTTGTCGCATCATCTTGATCACTACGGCGCGTTTGAGCTTCAGACTTTGGAGGATTTGCTGCGCGCTCAAAAAACCGGAATGCCGTATGAAACCTCCAAAACCTACGCGGACACGCTGGCGAAAGTGGTTGAAAACATCCGCAGGCGCATCGACTATGCTGACAAGATTGAGCCGGAACAGCGCGTGCGCTTTTTACAGGCCTTCTACAACGCGCAGCGCGCGTTTCTAGAACAGCGCCAACTTTTTGGCGACAGACGGTCCGACAAGCATTTCGACGCGCCCGAGGAGGAAAAAACGCCATAGATCATGCGGCATAACGCGCGACATGAAAATACGTAAACAGTTGACAAAACCGTGTTTTCGCCGCGCTATAAAGCAGCCGCAATGCATCTTGATTTTGCGTTGTGAGCCAAAAATGGGACAGAAACAACAGGACATAGTATGGCCGAGACAAGCTCTGCAGCCCCGACCCAATCCTTGGGCGTGGGAGCGCTAATTTCAGAAAGTTTTTCCATTCTATTTGGAAATATTCCCGCGGTAATCATGATTGGCTTTGTGCCCATGTTCATCAGCGCAATGATCGGCGGGTTGCTCAATGGATGGGGCTCGCTTTTGGGTACAACGCCGCCTGACTTCACCTCCGCGGGTGGCATTGTGCTTTTCATTATTTCCATGGTGCTGCAAATGGGGATTTACGGCATCATGATCGCGCTATTGGTGCAAATGGCCTATGACGTAAAGCTGGGCCGCAAACCCAATATCTCACGCTATTTTGGCCCGGCATTAAGTGCGCTTGTACCGTTGTTGCTGGTGTCGATTGTGACGACGATCCTGATCGGGATCGGGTTTGCCGCGTTGGTCATCCCAGGGCTGTGGCTCTATGCCGTTTTCAGCGTCGTGGTGCCTGCGATTGTGATCGAAAGCGCGGGTTTTGGAGCATTGAGCCGCTCCAGCGCGCTGACCAAAGATTTCCGGTGGCCCATTGTCGGGCTGTTGGTTGTCATCGTGATCTGCATGCTGATCATCGGGGCGATCTTTGGCGCCGGTCTGGGCCTCATAATCTACGCGCTTGGGGACGGGTTTGTGGGCACAGTCTTGCTGGTGCTTCTTATTTCTGTGATCAACGGCTTCACGTACTCGCTGTCGGGGATCTCCGTGTCTTTGATCTATGCGCGCCTGCGAGAGATCAAAGAAGGCGTGGGAGTTGATCAATTGGCGTCTGTGTTTGAATAGGACGGATCGACAGAGCGGCGGGATAGATCTCGCCGCTTTGCGTCTCGCCAATCCGCGCATACCCTTGGCGGGATGGTCCCGAGCCATTGCCAGCTTCACATGACGGGCCCTCAGGGCTTGGGCGTTGGCAACATAATTGCGCTGAGCTTTTCGGTCTTGCTGAAAAATTTTCCTGTCGTGCTAGCCCTTGGCTTTCTTCCGGCATTCGGATCGATTGCAGCCGATGGCCTTTTGCTGGGGTGGGACTACGCGTTTTTTGGCGAACTCCCCGGCGACAGCACTTCAGTTCTGGCCATGGAAACCTTGACCATTGTGGGTAACTTTGTCTTTCAAGGCATCGGCACGGCGCTGTTGGTGCAATTGGCATACGATGCGCAAATGAACCGCCCCGTTAGGGCCGTATCCTATGCGCGGCGCGTTGTTGTCATGGCCGTCCCTGTCATCGGGTTAAATTTCGTCGTTACGGTTCTGATCCTGCTCGGTTTGCTGGCTTTCATCTTGCCAGGGCTTTGGGTCTATGTCGTGCTCAGTCTTGTTATGCCATGCGTTGTGATCGAAGGCGCTGGTTTCAACGCAATGAAGCGATCCTCGGCGCTTACTCAGGGCTTTCGCTGGCCGATCTTTGGTGTGTTGCTGTTGATGTGGGTGTTTTCGCTTTTGATTGGCATGGTCGGCGCGGTCGTTGCGGCTTTTGTTGTGTCCTACGTGGGGTATTCCACCTTCGGCATCCTCGGGGCACTGATTGCATTTTCGGTGGCCTTTGCCCTTGCCATAGGGGTCACAGCCATCGCCATTGCTTTGGTTTACGCGCGCATGAGAGAGATCAAAGAAGGCGTTGGACTGGATGATTTGGCGTCTGTTTTTGAGTAAGCGTCTGTATCGCTGCCATCTTGTTCCAACCTGTTGTGCTTGCTACACCCGGGTCTGAGCAGAAAGGACGTGTTACATGCGCGCGGAAATCGAACAAACCGTCTCAGAAATTGAAAATTCACTTGAGCTTTTGCGCCAGCGTATGGGTTGGGAGACGGCCAAACATCGGTTGGAAGAGTTCAACGCGCGCGTGGAAGATCCCAACCTTTGGGATGATCCCGCAAAGGCGCAAAAACTCATGCGCGAGCGGCAAGCCCTGGTGGATGCCATCGACACCCATGATGGGATCAAACGAGACCTGTCTGACAATGTCGAACTGATTGAATTGGGCGAGATTGAAGAGGATGCCGAGGTCGTGGGTGAGGCCGAAACGGCCATCAAATCCCTGGCAAAGAAAGCTGCAGCGAAGGAGCTTGAGGCGCTCTTGAACGGTGAAGCGGATGCCAATGACACCTTCTTGGAGATCAACGCTGGCGCTGGCGGAACAGAAAGCTGCGATTGGGCGTCGATGCTGGCGCGCATGTATGTGCGTTGGGCAGAGGCCCACGGCTACACCGTAGAGCTGCAATCTGAGAGCGCGGGCGATGAAGCAGGGATCAAATCGGCCGCCTACAAGATTTCCGGGCATAATGCCTACGGTTGGCTAAAATCAGAAAGCGGTGTGCATCGCTTGGTGCGCATCTCGCCCTTTGACTCAGCGGCCAAGCGGCACACGTCGTTTTCGTCTGTCTGGGTCTATCCTGTGGTGGATGACAATATCGAAATTGAGGTGAACCCCTCTGACATTCGGGTCGATACCTATCGGTCTTCGGGTGCAGGCGGCCAGCATGTGAACAAAACGGATTCGGCTGTTCGTATCACGCACCATCCGACCGGGATTGTGGTGACCAGCTCAGAGAAATCCCAGCACCAGAACCGCGATATTGCAATGAAGGCGCTAAAATCGCGGCTTTACCAGCTTGAACTTGATAAGCGCAACGAAGCAATTGCCGAGGCCCATGCGGGCAAGGGGGATGCGGGGTGGGGCAATCAGATCCGCTCTTACGTGCTGCAACCTTATCAGATGGTCAAAGACCTGCGCACCAATGTTGAGACATCCGACACCAAGGGCGTTCTCGATGGCGATCTTGATCAATTTATGGCAGCGACCCTGGCGATGGATGTCAGTGGCAAAAGCCGGGCAGAGGCACAAGGCGAGGACCTCTAAAATGGGGGGCCAGCCCCCCAAGCCCCCCGGAGTATTTCCGGAAAGATGAAACAGGGGACCTGATTGCGCGATCTTCTCACTCTCTCCGCCAGGGCGCTTGTGGCAGAGCTTGCCGCAAAACGCGTTTCGGTTGAGGCGGTGATGGAAGTCACACTGGAGCGCGTCCAATTGGCAAACAAAAACCTCAATGCCGTCGTCTCAATGCGCGGGGCGGAAGCGCTTTTGGCTGAGGCCCGCGCCATGGACAAAACTGGGCCGGAAGGGCCACTGGCCGGTTTGCCCACCGCGATCAAGGATCTGCACGCCGCGACAGGCATGGTCAATTCCCAAGGCTCGCCGATCTTTGCCGATACGATTTCTGAGTTGGACGATCCCCACGTGGCCCGGATGCGCGCGGCAGGGGCGATTTTCATTGGCAAAACCAATGTGCCCGAGTTTGGGCTTGGCTCGCATAGCTACAACCCTGTGTTTGGTGTAACCTGCAATCCCTACGCGTCACATCTGAGTGCTGGCGGCTCCTCTGGCGGGGCGGGGGCGGCTCTGTCGGCGGGTATGATGGCGCTGGCAGATGGCTCTGACATGATGGGATCTCTGCGCAATCCAGCCGGGTGGTGCAATGTCTATGGACTACGACCCACCCATGGGCTTGTACCGGGCGCAAACGGGGGTGACCTTTACCTTCATAAGCTGTCAACCCGTGGGCCGATGGCGCGGTGCCCTGATGATGTGGCATTGTTTTTGGGGGTGATTGCGGGCTCCGACGCGTTTGAAAATTTGCACGCGCAGATTGCAGGCACGCGCGTGGCATGGCTGAGTGATTGGGGAAGCGCCTTGCCGATGGAGCCGGGTATTTTGACGCTCTGTGAGGCAGCGCTTGGAGTGTTTGACGGCCTGGGCGCGCGCGTGGATGCGATCGCGCCTCCGCTGGCACGCGATGTGTTGTGGGAGGCGTGGACGGATCTGCGTTCCTTCACCTTGGCAGCGGATCTCCGAGACCTCTACGACGACCCGCAGACACGCGCGCATCTCAAGCCGGAGGCGCAGTGGGAAATCGCGCGCGGGTTGGCGCTTTCTGCCATGGACGTGCATGCGGCTAGCCTCAAACGATCAGAGTGGTATCGCAGGGCGATGACGCTTTTTGAGGCGTTTGACGTGTTGGCGTTGCCCAGTGCGCAGGTTTGGCCCTTTGCAGCGGACATGCATTGGCCGGATGTGATCGAGGGGGTGGCTATGGACAGCTATCATCGCTGGATGGAAGTGGTGGTGCCGGCGAGCCTCCTGGGTTTGCCCGCGATCTGTGTGCCGGCGGGCTTTGGTGATGCAGGCTTGCCTATGGGGCTGCAATTGATTGGCCGGCCCGGCGCGGACCGCCAGTTGCTTGAAGTGGCGGAGGCATACCACCGGGCGACAGAATGGCCGCAAGCGCGGCCAGGAGGGTTCTGAAGCTCGCCCAAAACGTGTCGCAAAGGATTGACACTTTTAGATTGAAGTGGGTCTAGTTGTGTCATCTTACAGCAGCTCATGGTCTTGTGGAGAGGTCTCTGGTGAAACACGTTCTTATCGCGGCAATCATGGCCCTCGCCACCCTATCGGCTTTGACGCTCACAGCTTCGGCGCAGTCGCGTCCGTCGCTGCCAATGACCGACAATGCGTATCTTTATGAATACGGCTTTACCCCTTATGGCAGCGTGTTGCTTGCAGCCTCAGTGCGTGAGATTGGCGGCAAAACGGCTGTGTGTGGGTTTTGGACGGTGAAGGAGCGCCTGCAAGCCTATGTGATCGCGCATGGGTTGGACCGGCGCGCGCGGCAGACAACATCGATCCGTATCGGAAATCTACACTTGCTGACCGGCGTCGATTTCATGCGCAAGGTGGCGCCCGAAGAGTTTGAGGTTGGCACCATGGCGCGGTGTCAGGTCACAGACGTGGCCTGGCAGGCGGGCTTTGCAAAACAAAAGATCAATTTTCGAACCCCGCGCATCAATATTCGCAGTTGACCTGAAAACCCGGCACCTCTTGGGCTATGGCTGGTTCTCTGCATCTTTGGCGGCATCCCAAAGGCGATCCATTTCCTCCAAGCTGGACTGTTCCGGGCGGCGGCCGTCCTGTGCCAAAGCGGCCTCTATCGATTGAAAACGTCGCGTGAACTTGGCATTGGCGCGGCGCAAGGCCACCTCGGGATCGATTTTCATATGCCGCGCGAGATTGGCCACAACAAAGAGCAAATCGCCCATTTCCTCCTCCACCTTGTCGTGCGGCAGGGTGGCGGCGGCTTCAGTCAGCTCTGAGGCCTCCTCTTGAATTTTGTCCAGCACGTGAGAGGCATCGGGCCAGTCAAACCCAACACGCGCGGCGCGTTTTTGCAACTTGACCGCGCGCATCAACGCAGGAAGGCCCATCGCCACACCATCAAGAACGCCGTTTTGCGCCTTCGCCGCGCGTTCGGCGGCTTTTACGGTTTCCCAATCGCGGGTCTGTTGGTCAGCCGTTTTATCACGGCTCTCGCTGCCAAAGACATGCGGATGACGCGCAACCATTTTGTCAGAAATCTTGTCGGCCACGGCGTGAAAGGCGAACAGCCCGCGATCCTCGGCGATCTGGGCGTGAAAGACGACCTGAAGCAGCAAATCACCCAGTTCATCCTGCAACTCGTCCCATGCCTCACGTTCAATCGCGTCGGCCACCTCATAGGCCTCTTCAATCGTATAGGGCGCAATGGTTCCGAAATCCTGTTCGATATCCCAAGGGCAGCCTGTTTCAGGATCGCGCAAACGGCGCATGATTTCCAAGAGTCGGGGCAGGCCTCCAGTGGGGTTGTGAATGAGTGCATCGTCAGGCATGGATGAACCCTGACGCGGGTCGCGCGAGGAGTCCAGAGATGGCGGTGATAAACCGGATTGCAGGTTTTGCAGACGAGATGGCGGGCTGGCGACGACATCTGCACGCGCATCCGGAATTGGGATTGGACTGTCATCAGACAGCCGCCTATGTCGTCGAGCGGCTGCAAGAGTTTGGCATCACTTCGATTGAGACAGGTATCGCTGAAAGCGGTGTTGTGGCCGTCATTGAAGGGTGCAAGCCGGGACCCCGCGTTATCGGATTGCGCGCTGATATGGACGCTTTGCCGATCAAAGAGGCCACTGGCGTTGACTATGCCTCAAAGGTGCCGGGTGTTATGCATGCCTGCGGGCATGATGGGCACACGGCCATGCTGCTGGGGGCTGCCAAATACCTCTCAGAAACGCGCAACTTCGCAGGCCGGGTTGTCTTGATTTTCCAACCGGCAGAAGAAGGGCCGGGCGGTGGCAAGCTGATGGTTGAGGCGGGCCTGATGGAGCGTTACGGCATCGAAGATGTCTATGCACTTCACACCCTTGCAGGCGAAGCAGAAGGGACGTTTCACACATGCCCAGGGCCGATCATGGCTGCCGTGGATACGTTTCACATAGATATCACGGGGCAGGGCGGTCACGGCGCGTTTCCGCATCAAACTCGCGATCCGGTGGTGGCCGCAGCCGGGATGACGCAAGCGATCCAGACGATTGTGAGCCGCAATCACTATGCGCTCGAAGAATTGGTTGTGTCGGTCACGCAAATCCACACTGGCAGTGCTGAAAATATCGTGCCCGAGGAGGCTTATGTCGGCGGGACGATCCGCAGTTTTGAGCGTTCTGTGCAGCAGATGGTCTGGCGGCGTATGGAAGAGATCGTAGCGGGACAAGCGGCCTCTTACGGGGTGGAGGCAGTGTTACGCATCGATGAAGGGTATCCGGCGACCATCAATGATGCGGCGAAAACAGCATTTGCAGCAGAGGTGGCCCGTGAGGTCGCGCAGGGTGGCCACGTTGTCACGGATCGTCTCAAAGAGATGGGGGCAGAGGATTTTTCCTATATGTTGAACGTGCGTCCAGGGGCGTATCTTTTTCTTGGTCAAGGGGACGGTCCTGTGCTGCATCACCCCGGGTTCAATTTCAATGATGACGTAGCACCGGTGGGCGCGTCTTTTTTCGCCCGATTGGTGGAGCGCGGCCTGCCAGTTTAGGGTAGGCGACTTCCTCGGCGAGGGGAGGGCTCACCTGAGTATCAAAGCAGCACTTAAAAGGGGAATGCCATGGGTTTGGAAGATGCAAAAAAAGAGGTGGACCTTGCATTTGATCGCAAAACACCCAACGGCTTGGCCTTTGAAAACACGTTCGGCGGTGCCACCTCCTTTTTGCGCAGACGCTACACCAAGGATCTTTCGGGCGTGGATATCGCCATCACCGGCGTGCCCTTCGATCAAGCTGTAACGAACCGCACCGGCACGCGCATGGGCCCGCGTGCCATTCGCGAAGCCAGCACTTTGCAGCCTTTTGATCCGCCATACGGCTGGGACGGTATGAGCCCTTTGGAAGAATTCGACATTGTCGACTACGGCGACCTTGCGTTTGACTACGCCAAGATCAGCGCCTTCCCGGAGTGTTTGACCGAGCATATCCGCACCATTCTTGCCAGCGGCGCGGCCTCGATCACGCTAGGCGGTGACCACTACATCAGCTTTCCAATCCTGAAAGCCTATGCCGAGACATATGGGCCAATCTCGCTTGTTCAGGTGGATGCCCATACCGACACCTGGCCCGATGACGATATGGACCGGATTGATCACGGCACGATGTTTTACAAAGCTGTGAAGATGGGCCTCATTGATGTGACACATTCTGTTCAGGTTGGCATCCGCACGCACAATGCTGACACGTTGGGCATCACCATTGTCGACGCGCGCGAAGTGCATGAAAGCGGCCCGGCGGCTGTGGCCCGCAAAGTAAAGGATATCGTCGGTGACAGCCCGGTTTACCTCAGCTTTGATATTGACGGGTTGGATCCAGGATTTGCCCCCGGCACAGGCACGCCCGTTTGGGGTGGTCTCAGTTCCGGGCAAGCGGCGATTTTTCTGCGCGATCTGGCGGGCATCAACATGGTGGGAGGCGACATTGTAGAGGTGAGCCCGGCCTATGATCCCACCGGAGCGACGGCTGTGGCCGCAGCCCATGTAGGGATGGAGCTTATCTGTCTGTGGGGCTGGACCCGGCGAAAAGGCTGAGCTTTGAGTATTTTTGGAAAGATGAAGAGGCGGATATGCGCATTTTCCTGATCGTTCTTCTGACTGCTTTGATTGGTGTGGGGCTCTATGTGCGGCTTGCGCCCAGTGATCCACGGGTTTGGCACGCCATGCCCGATGAGATGGAAGATGTTGATATGGATGGCGGGGCCAAACGTGTGGTCACCGCGGGAGAGGGTGCGCTGGAACGGCTCCACGCGATTGCGTTAGATACACCGCGCACTCAGGTGCTGGCGGGATCTGTGGAAGACGGCAAGATTACCTATATCACTCGAAGTCGCGTTTTCGGCTTTCCCGATTACACAACTGTCATGCAGGTTGAAGACGCCATCCAAATCCATGCACGCTTGCGTTTTGGCAAGTTTGATATGGGCGTCAACGCGGCGCGCGTCGACGCTTGGATTTCTGAGCTCAATCGCTCAGGAGGATAGGCAGCCTTCGTTGACTTCGCGCCACATCGGGTTGTTCAAAGACATCTGGCACTGCGCGGTAAAAGAGCGGCCATTTACGTAAAGGCACACCAGCTCGCCCAGTTCCACCCGATCCCCAGAGGAATTGGTGCAATAGCAATCAACGGTCTTGGCACTGGCCATAATCGGCACGGCCACCATGATTAGGGAAAGAAAAAAAGCTTTACTCATCCCATGACCATAGCAAATCTTGGCCTCTTGACCAAGCCCCATGAAATTGGGACACCCGCCCCATGGTGCCCTTGGACAAACTGAATGAAATTACGCGACGGTTCGAGTTCATCGAAGCGCAAATGGCACAGGGCGATGGCGACATTGCGCAGTTGGGCCGCGAGTATGCCGAGTTGCGGCCAGTCGTTGAAGAAATCCGTGCCTATACGCAATCCTTGGACGATCTTGAAGCGGCCAAAGCCATGCTTGACGATCCTGAAATGCGAGAACTGGCCGCCGAAGAACATGCACAGATCCAAGCTCGGTTGCCCGATATGGAGACGTCTCTGCATCTGGCGCTTCTGCCCAAAGATGCCGCCGATGCACGGCCCGCCATTCTGGAGATCCGCCCTGGCACCGGTGGAGAGGAAGCGGCTTTGTTTGCCGGGGATCTTCTCCGGATGTATCAGCGCTATGCCGAAACCCGAGGCTGGCGCTTTGAGGTCATCGAGGAAAACGCAACGGAGTTGGGCGGCATCAAAGAGGTGGTTGCCGCCGTCAAGGGCGACGGTGTGTTCGCTCGTATGAAATACGAAAGTGGCGTGCACCGGGTGCAGCGCGTTCCCGAAACCGAAAGTGGTGGGCGCATTCACACGTCAGCGGCAACTGTGGCTGTCTTGCCTGAGGCCGAAGACGTCGACGTTCAAATTGACGCCAATGACCTGCGTATTGATACCATGCGCGCCTCAGGTGCCGGTGGTCAGCACGTCAACACAACCGACTCGGCGGTACGGATCACGCATATTCCGACCGGGCTTGTGGTCACAAGCTCCGAGAAATCCCAACATCGTAACCGTGAAATCGCGATGCAGGTGCTCAAGACCCGGCTCTACGATCTAGAACGCCAACGTGCCCATGATGAGCGTTCTGAGACGCGCGCCGCCCAAGTGGGATCGGGTGACAGATCAGAGCGCATTCGCACATATAATTTTCCGCAAGGCCGCATGACCGATCACCGCATTGGGCTGACGCTTTACAAACTGGATGCGATCATCGCGGGTGATCTCGATGAAACGATTGATGCGTTGATTGCCGATGCGCAGGCCACGGCGCTGGCGGAGATGAACGGGTGAGCCGCAGCGTGGGCGAGGCGCTTAACGATCTGCGCGGGCGTCTGACGGCGGCGGGCATCGATAACCCGGCGCGCGAAGCGCGGCTGATTGTGGCGGCCGCTTTGGGTGTGGGGCAAGACCGGGTCAGCCTGATGCAACCTGATCCGGTTTCAGAGCGCGTCGAAGATCATTTAGGGGTCATGGCTGCGCGGCGCTGCGGGCGCGAACCTTTGGCGCATATTCTGGGCCTGCGGGCCTTTTACAACCACGATTTTCACGTCACGCGCGATGTGCTTGATCCGCGGCCAGAAACCGAAGTTCTTGTCCGTGCAGCACTCGGGGTGCCATTTGCCCGTGTCCTTGATCTTGGCACGGGATCTGGCTGTATTTTGCTGTCGCTGCTGGCCGCGCGCGATGATGCACAAGGCATTGGCACCGATGTTTCACCTGCGGCCTTGTCGGTCGCCCGCCAAAACAGCGCACGGTTGGACCTTGAGGTGCGTGCGTCCTTCCTTGCATCGGATTGGTTTGCCGACGTCACAGGGCAGTTCGAACTTATTGTTTCCAATCCGCCCTATATTGCGTCTGCGGATATGGCGGCATTGGCCCCAGAACTGGCCTTTGAACCGCGCGTCGCGCTGACGGATGAAGGCGACGGGCTTGGCGCGTATCGCGTGATTTGCGCTCAGGCATGCCGCCATTTGACGCCGGGCGGATGGCTGATGGTTGAGACCGGTTGGACCCAAGGCCCCCAAGTTGCCGCGCTGATGCATGCTGCGGGATTTGAGGCCGTGCGCATTCTGCCGGACCTCGATGGGCGCGACCGCGTTGTTCAAGGTCGGGCGCCGGGGTGACAGTCGGGGTGAAAACAGTGGTTTTCCACCATTTCGGTGGCAATTTTCCCCGTATATTGTCTAAAATCGCCTGTGCCCTCTTGTCACAGCCCGCTCGGCATGGTTACACAGAGGGCATCAAGGTGGTGGATGCCGAAACCGGCGGTCCCTCTTGACACCAAGCCGCGACATATTCGATCCGGAAACAGGCGCATGGGGCGCAAGATGGGATCAGGCGGCGCATTTAGCATAGGGCTGAAATCTTAGTATGAGATCCTCCAAGTCACGGTCGCGGAACAAGTCTAACCGCAACAGATCCATGGGCAATGTTGTCAACCGCGTGTTTGATAGCTCCGGCCCCGAGGGCAAGGTGCGTGGCACCCCCCAACAGATCATTGACAAGTACAACCAATTGGCCCGCGATGCGCAGCTGTCTGGCGATCGGGTGAATGCCGAGAACTTCCAACAGCATGCGGAGCACTACCTGCGGCTTTTGGGCGTGGCCCAGAAAGAACAGGATGCGCGGCGCGAAGAACAAGAGCGCCAAAACCGTGAACGTCAGGCAGAACGCGATCGCGAACGCGCCAAGCGGCAAGAGCGCGAATCCAACGGCGGCGACATGGTGGAAGAGGGGCAGACCGATACCCCAATGGCCACGTCCGATGATGACAGCGGTCTGGTGGAAACGCCCGAAACAGCTCCGGAAAAGCCCAAGCGCGCCCGCAAACCGCGCAAGCCGCGTGAAGACACGACAGAGCTGCGGGATGGCTCTGACGACGCAGATCCCCAAGAGGCTGCAGAATAGGCGAGACTGGAGCGTTAGCGACGGACGAGCCTCCGTTTAGTCCTTGCCCTGAACGGCTCGTGCCAATGCGCAGAACTTCTCAAGTGGGACAACTTCTGCCCGATCTGTCGGTGCGATATTGGCTTTCTTCAGACATCCCTCAACATCGTCGGTCAGCCCCTTGAGAGCCGCGCGCAACATCTTGCGGCGCTGATTGAACGCTTTTGCAACCACCCGCTCTAATACCAAAGGATCCGCCTCAAATCGCGGGGCAGGCAAGGCTTTGAGATGCACAACCGCGCTTGAAACTTTCGGTGGCGGTGAAAACGCCTCCGGTGGCAAGCTCATGGCAATGCGCGCCTCACAGCGCCATTGCGCCAGCACAGCCAGACGGCCATAGGCTTTGGACCCGGGAGCCGCCACAATCCGTTCGGCCACTTCGCGCTGAAACATGAGTGTCAGGCTCTCCCACATGGGCGGCCAAACCTCTGGCGTCAGCCACCGCACCAAAAGCTCTGTGCCCACATTATAGGGAAGGTTGGCCACAATCCGGATCGGGGCGCGCAGATGATCAAGTGGCCGCAGCGCAAGCGCATCGCCTTCGATCACGTCAAGCCGTCCGGGATAGGCGGCAGCAATCTCAGCCAATGCCGGCAAGCAGCGGGCATCCTTTTCGACCGCCAACACGCGCCGGGCGCCTTCTGCCAGCAAACCGCGTGTCAGCCCCCCGGGACCCGGACCCACTTCCAGCACATCCACCTCGCTCAAATCGCCCGCCTGGCGTGCAATCTTGGACGTGAGATTGAGGTCCAGGAGAAAATTCTGCCCCAGCGACTTGCGCGCCGACAGGCCGTGGCGCGCGATCACATCGCGCAGTGGGGGCAGGGTATCAATACCGCTCATGGGGTGCGTGCGGCCGCCATGCGATGCGCCAGTTTCAGCGCCTCAATCGTAGAGGTCGGGTTTGCCAAACCTTTGCCCGCAATATCTAACGCTGTGCCGTGATCCGGGGAGGTGCGCACAAATGGCAAGCCCAGGGTCACATTTACGCCGCGATCAAAATCCAGCGTTTTGATCGGGATCAGTGCCTGATCGTGATACATCGCAATGGCCGCGTCATACCGTGCCCGCGCGGCGGCATGAAACATGGTATCTGCTGACATCGGCCCCAGCAGGTCAAAGCCTTCCGCGCGCAATCGCTCCAATAAGTCGGATATCCAATCCACCTCCTCACGCCCCATATTGCCGCCTTCGCCTGCATGGGGGTTGAGCCCCGCAACCGCCAACCGTGGCGCGGACAGACCAAAATCCTGCACAAGGCCTGCATGGGTGATGCGAATTGTGGCCTCTAACCCCTCAGGCGTCAGCGCGTTTGGCACGTCTTTTAGCGGAATGTGGATCGTGGCCGGCACCACGCGCAGCTGATCACTGGCCAGCATCATCACGACGTGATCGACACCCGCAAGGGCCGCGAGATACTCTGTATGTCCGGGATAGGAAAAGCCCGCCCCGTCTTGCAGGGCCTTTTTGTGAATTGGCGCTGTGCACATTGCGCTGGCCGCACCGGATTGAACCAAGTCCACGGCGCGCGCGATCACATCAATCACGCTTTGCGCATGGGCAGACTTGGGCGCGCCAGGGGTGCACGCGCCCAAAAAATCGTGGCGCAAGACAGGAAGCCCGCTCTGGGCGGCATCTGGCGTGTCCGCTGGCGCAGAAATTTCAACCACAGGCGCAGATCTGGGCAGGTGGCCCGGATCCCCGATCCAGAAAAACGACACTTGGTCTTTCAATGCACCCCAGGCCGCAACTGCCAATTCGGGGCCGATGCCCGCAGGCTCTCCGCAGGTCAGCGCGATCGGCCGAAGCGATTTGCCTGGCGTCAATCCTGGCATCAATCCCCGATGATCCGTGCTTCGGCCTTCAGCCGAGCCAGATACCCATCGGCATAGGATTCTAACCGAGATGTCTGCACAAATGTCGTCAACTCTTCGACGCTTGGGCCTTCTTCAGCTCCGGGGATCACCGGCGTGCGGGCACAGAGCATCAAAAACATTAAGGTTTGCCCGTTGGAGCGTGTGAGCGCCGTGGACACCTCGCCAGGATCAAGCTGACTGAGTTGCAGAGCGATATCCTGTGGGATCTCGCTGGGCGGCTGTTCCAAGACATCCAGCACGCTCACCGGCTGGCCCTGCGCGATGCCGTAGAGATCATCGCATGTGTCAATCCGATCTTCGACCCGTGCGGCCTCCTGCAAAGCCTCCTCAGACCGACCGCCGGGGATGTAATAGGTCGCGTATTTGATCTCGGAATAGCGTGGCTCCACGGCGTTGGTTTCGGCGATGTCACGCATTTGCAGCAAGATGATCGCCTGCTCGGTGGTGATCGGCTCTGTCACTTCACCCGGGGCCAGGTCCAATATCACCGGGCGCAGCTGTGGCGGCAGGTCGGAGATGGATGTCCATTCCATGCGCCCACCCGTCGGCCCGGTTGGCGAGGCAGAGAAGCGCCGAGCCGCAACTTCAAAATCGCGTGTGTTGTCAATCTGAGCCAAACCTTCAGCACGGGCCAGCACCGCCTCAAGCTGACCCTGCGGGATTGGCAACACGATCTCTGACAGCAAAACCCGCACGCCGCTTTGCCCGGAAAGCGCCAGGCGCGCGCGATCCACGTCATCTTCATTCACCGAAACCTGGGAGCCAAATCGCGCAGTGATCACTTCGCGCCACGTGATGTTCACACGAATATATTCGCGAAACGTGCCTTCCTCGACGCCAGCATCGCCAAGCGCATTGAGCATCTCATCGAGTTCAAGGTTCCCGCGGGCCGCGAATTCATCCATTGAGCTCAAAAGCATGTCTTCGCTGATCTCAAGGCCAATATCCGCGGCCTCCTGCATTTTAAGGCGATCCTCGATCAATTGCTCACGGGCCGTTTCCACCGGATCACCTGGCGCGCGAAACAAGGTGAGAAGCCGCGCGCGTTGATCAATCTCATACCGCGTAATCGCCTTTTCATTGACCCGGATCACCGGTTCAAAAAGGTTCTGTGCCGCCGCCTGCGTTGCGGGCAGGGCCCATGTCAAAGCTGTCAGAATGCATGTCAGAAATGCCAAGCGCATGTGATGTCACAACCTCTGTTTTGCCTCAGTTGGAGCAGGACCGCGCATAGCTGCGGTCAACCGTTCTTGTGGTAAAACCCCGTAGCCCCACGGTTAAGCTGATATCGGTGGAGGGTGCAAGGAAGTTTGATGTTGTGAAGCGGCGTGATGCCGATAGAGAAACGTTCACGCATTCATTGGTATAGGTCAGGCCCAAGCCCGCCCTCACGGATCTGTCAGTTGCCACATCATAGCGCCAATCGGCGCTGCCGGTCCAATGGCGTGACAGGCGATAGGATACGTCAAACGCCCATTCCGAAATTGTCGCTGCGCGGTTTTCCTGCGGGTCGCGCTCAAGCCAGATATACGTGGCCGCAAGACCGGTCGTGTCATTTTGCCAGCTTGCTCGCGCCTCGGCCTTCGTGGCTTCGGCATCAGTGTCAAACAGCCCGCGCGCCGTCAGGACCAGCCCGTCATTGCTTTTGAGTTGGCCCGCAACCAGCACGTCAGACAGTTTGGAATTGAGGCCTGATGCAGCAGAAAAGCTGTCAACGCCGTTGAATTCCAGCTGATCCTCATCGCGGATCAATTGCCCTACGGCCAAAGCGCTTTGCCACCCGCTGTTCATAAATCTTGTCCAACTCACCCCATAGGAGGCCATCAAACCGCGTTCGCGCCGATCCGGTGCCACGAAGCGCGATGTAGAGAAGAGGTTGCCCTCGTCAAATTCAATGCGTGTGTTCTCATCATTGGGGATAAACGCGTTGGACCCGCCAACCCATGCCACTTGCACCACCGGCTCAATTACGTCGGTGCCGCTTGCGCCTGTGCGTACCAAAGGCATGCGCAATTCCAGCTCAAGCGTGGGGGTCACTTCGCTGTGCGAGCTCAGCGATGTCACGCCGGCCTGTTCGATCCGAAACGTGTCAAACGCAAGCCCTGCACCCGCTTGGGCCAGAATACCCGAAGGCAGGGTCCACCCGTAAATGTATTGCGTGTCAACGGTCAGCCGCGTGATATCGCGACCATCGGCAAAGACGTCAAAATCGCCCGTGTCAAAGGCAAAATCGGAACTGCGATAGTGGGTTTGCGCGTCAAGTCCCAGCCGGAACTCGCCACCGAATGAAGACGGGAAAAAGCGCCGTTCATAGGTTGTCCCGGCCACAAAAGTGGGCAGGGTCGAGTTGGCCTCTCCGGTGCGCAAGCTTTGGTAATGCGTGATCGCTGCACGGGTGTAGGTCAGCCGTGTTGCGCGCTCCAGCTCAATCTCGCTGTCGAGGCGGGTTTTCTCGGAGTAAGAGTAATCGAGCAGGTAAGTGTCATCATTCACCAGTTCGATGTCGAAGCGCAGATTCCATTGATTTCCCAGATCAAATTCACCTTCGCCAAACAGGTATCCCCGCTGTGATCGGGACGAAAGCGTGGCCACATCATCGTCAGAATAGGCTCCGTTGAATTCAATGCGGCCGCTGCGGAACGCCTGTCTGTAGCGGAATTCCAGCGTGCGTGTCTCGTTGGTGAGAAACGGCGTGAGTGTGAGGTCTTTGTGATCGCCAAGCCTGATGAAATAAGGCACCCGCGCGCCAAACCCGAGCAGTGACGAATTGATAAGAGACGGGACAAGAAACCCAGTGGAGCGTTCCAACGTGGGATCGGGCAGGCGCAACCGAGGCAAGTAGAAGATAGGTGTGTCCAGCACCCGGAACTGCGCGTTTTCAAAATAGAGCTGCCGTTCCAGTTGATCATGGATCACCCGCTCCGCCCGTATCTGCCACAGGGGAGGACCACCATTTTCGCAAACACGGCAAGAGGTTACCGCCGCCTTTGAAAGTACATTGTAGCGCCCTTGTGCGCGCTGCAGCTCTTGCGCGGCAAGCTGTACATGGTCACCCATGACAAGCCGCGCCCCGCGCAGAATGCCGTTTTCAAGGTCCTGATCGATCTCGGCGGATGAGGCCAGAATGATCGTCTCATCCCCTTCCTGGATCACGATCGGCCCGGTGAGGATCAACCGATCCGAGGCGCGATCATAGACAATTCCCTGGGCTTGCAGTCGGCGACCGTTGTAGATCGCCTCAACGTTACCCGTGGCCACAAGCCGCTCATTGCCTTCCAGATACACATCATCTGCCACCAAAACGGCAGGCTGCAACGGCTCTTGTGCGGCCGCTGGCAAAGCGACCACGAGGGTCAGCCAAAGCGATATGCGCGCCCAAAGCGTCATCCATCCTCCATGTGCAAAAGGATGCCCGTGGCCAGCATAAATGACGCCACCGGGGGCGCCCAAGCGGCCAGTGTGATGGGAATTTCTCCGTTTTCACCTAGGATTTGTGCGAAGTTCCTGATGTAATGCAGCCCAAAGCCCAAAAGCACGGCCGTCAACACTGAAAGACCTGTGTTAGACAACCGCGTGGGCCGCATTGTGAACGCAGCCGCGACCATCACCAGCGACATCAGAAAGAGCGGGCGCGCAAGCTCCATTTGATACCACATATCATAGCGTCGGGCGGAAAATCCGGCCTGTTCGAGCTGATCAATAAATTCAGGCAGCTCCCAGATTGGGATATATTCCGGTTTGCCAAAACTGTCGACAATGCGATCCTGCGTGAGATCTGAGCGGATGCGCATCTGATCGCTTTCCACGGCCGTCGCCTCCGAGATGTTCCCCCGCGCCAGATCCCAGGCCTTCACATCATACAGCACCCATTCCCCGCCCATCAGCCGCGCCGCTTGGGCCTTAATGCGCTGGTTTGGCGTGCCATCGGGATCAAACTGCATGAACGTGGTGTCAAAGAGCACCGTGAGGTCAGAGCTGGCGCGTTCGGCATGGATCACGGTCTGTCCTTGCGCATTGCCTTGCCGCAGCCAAAGCCCTTCTGATGCAATGACCAAGATCGCCGCCACGCCGCCGCCCACATAGGTGTTGATCAGGTCGTTATATCGCTTGGCCGAAGCCGCAACGATCGGGTTCAGCATGGTCACAGACAAAAGCCCTATCACCGCCGCCACAGCGACAGGAGCTGCGAGGCTCCGCAGGGCCGAGCGACCCGCGGCCCGCACCACAATAAGCTCAGAAGAGCGCGCCAGCCGGATGTAGAGCGCGACCGTGGCCAACACGATCACAAGTGGCAAGATCTCATAGTTGTCTTCCGGTATCTTGAGAAGGACGATGCCCAACACCTCACGAAACCCGAGCGCTGAGAAATCCTGCAGCTTATCCACCAGATCGATAAGCGCGAGCAAAATCACGAAGATCGAAAAAATCAGCAACGTCGACCATAGGAATTTGCGCGCAAAGTACCAATGCAGGATCATGCCGGATCCCCCACCGGTTTGCGCGGCCAAAGCCTCCGAAACAGTCCGGGCCGATCCGCGAGATAAAGCATCAGGGCTGTGATCGCGAACCCAAGAGCGGCGGGGGCATACATCACCGGCCATAGTGCAGCATGACCAATCACGACCCCTGTGATGGACCCTTCGATGACTTTGATCCCGACCAAAAGGAAAAACGCCGTAACGATCTGCCACCAGATGCCAAACCGGCTGAAGCCGCCCAAAAGCAATGTCGCAAAGCCCACAAGCGTGGCCACTATACACATCAGGGCCTGTGCAAACCTGTTGTGTAGCGCGTAGGCCACCATGCCCTCTGTTGCATTCGTGCGCTCCATAACCGAGGCCGCGCGCACAATCAGATCGCCGGTATGGGCAAATTCGACCTTGTTCAGCGTTGTGGGGTTTTGCGACACCAAAGAACTGATGTCGTAGGAGAAATCATCGAAATGGGTCGTGAAAAGCCGCGCATCATCGCCGCGGAGCGTCTGTGCCAGGCCGGACACCATGACCAACGAGGTGCCGCCTTGTTCCTGCACCAGGTAGGCACGGGTAGAGGTGTACTCAATCGTACTCATCGGATCCCGGCGGTCCGACAGGAACACATCGCGCAGCTCTCCTTCCGGCGTGATGTCGCGGATGTAGAACGTGATGCCCGGGGCAGGGTGGAGAAACTCGCCTTCCTCCAGGAACCGCGCCGAAATGCTCTGCCGCACCTCTGCTTCTCGCTGGCGCAGCTCACCCAGCGATGTGGGGATCAGGTAGTGGCTCAGAAGCGACATGATCACCGCGATGATCACCCCAAAAACCAGCGCAGGCCGAATGAGCCGCCAAGGTGAGTAGCCCGTGGCCTGCACCACGGTCAGTTCGCTTTCCGTGCTCAGCCTGTTGGTCACATAGACCGCCGCCGCGAACGCTGCGATCGGCAAAACCATGCCAATCACCCCCGGCAAGGTCAGCGCAGTGAATTCCAAAAACACCCATGCCGGCTGCCCGTCACCGATCAGCCGGTCAAACATTCGCACCGCTTTGTTGATCCAGAAAATGGACACCAAAATCAGCGCGAAAAAGCCAAAAAGTACCATGAATTGCGACAGCATGTATCTGTCGAATCTGGTCACGCTCTTACCCCCACGGTTTATTTTTCCTGACCATAGCTGAAATGGGCTCGACGGGCCACTGATAAAGCGTATTTGGTAGGCGAGTGTGGCCTCGTATCAATGGGTTGCGTGGGGCGCTTTACGCCTGAACCTGGTGTCGCGCGGAATTGGCTATGTCTGGTCAAGCTCAGGTCACCGCGCTACACCTTCTTAAATTCAATTTGACCCGCTCAGGAGCACGCCCATGTCAGCCCCCGTTTCCATCTTGTTCACCGCGCCCGATCTTGATCAGATCGCCACGTTTGAAGGCCGCGTGGCCATCTTTGTGGACAGCGACGGCACGCTCGATGAAGCTGGGCAAAAGGTGGATGATTTGACCGGCGGTGCGCTTGCGCGCGTGACCGGGTCTGAGGCGTGGGGCAAAATGTCTGCAGGAAGCGCCAAATCGCTCGACTACCCCACAGGCATGGCCGCGGAAGCCCTCGACATTGTCTATCTTCCGGGGCCCATCAACGGCCCTGAAACGCGCAAGGCGGGGGCCGCGCTTGGCAAAGCAAAAGGCGATGCCGCGCTGCTCGTTGTGTTTCTCAGCCGGATCCACAGTGATGAACTGGCCCTGGGCCTCATGCTGCGGGCCTACGCCTTCAATCAGCATAAGACCACTGAGGAAAAGGAGCCATCACCTGTCACAATCATGGTGGCCGATCCCGTAGCCTCAGATGCTGCGGCAGCGCCAATGCGCGCGCTTGCGGAAGGTGTGTTCATGACCCGTGATCTCACAAATGAACCCGCCAATATTTTGACCACGACAGAGTTTGCCAATCGAATCAAGGCGATGGACGATCTTGGCCTCAAGGTTACTGTGATGGATGAGGATGAGTTGAGCGCGCGGAACATGCATCTGCTCCTGTCTGTCGGCCACGGCAGCATCACGCCCTCTAAGGTTGCCATCATGGAATGGATGGGCGGCGAAAAAGGGGCGGCCCCCTTGGCCTTGGTGGGCAAAGGCGTGGTGTTTGACACCGGCGGCATTTCCCTCAAACCCGCAGGTGGGATGGAAGACATGACCATGGACATGGGCGGCGCGGGCGTGGTCACTGGCGTGATGCATGCCATTGCCGCGCGCAAAGCCAAGGCAAATGTCGTGGGCATCGTGGGGCTTGTCGAAAACATGCCCTCCGATCGCGCGACGCGCCCCGGTGATGTGGTGACCTCGATGAAAGGCGATACGGTGGAAATCATCAACACCGATGCCGAAGGTCGCCTCGTTTTGGCTGACGCGCTTTGGTTTGCTCAGGAAGACTACAAACCTGCCGCCATCATCAATCTCGCGACATTGACCGGTGCGATCATTGTTGGCTTGGGCCATGAAAACGCAGGTGTTTTTTCAAATGATGATGATTTTTGCGCCCAGTTTCTTGCCGCTGCTGAAACCGAAAGTGAAGGCGCTTGGCGCATGCCTATGGGCGAGGCGTATGACAAAATGCTCAAATCTCGCGTGGCGGACATGAAAAACGTGGGCGGCCGCGCGGCGGGCTCCATCACGGCCGCGCAGTTCCTTCAGCGCTTCATCCAAGAGGGCACACCCTGGATTCATCTCGATATTGCAGGCGTGGCGCGGGTGACCGATGAAACACCCATGGCGCCCAAAGGCTCTACTGGGTGGGGCGTTCTGGCGTTGAACCGTCTGGTCGCTGACCAATATGAGAGCTGATGGGCGCGGCGTATTTTTATCACCTGACGCGTCGCCCGCTTGAGGCGACGCTTCCGACGCTTCTGGAAAAAGCGCGCGGGGCAGGGTGGCGCATTGCCGTGCGTGGCGTAAGCGCTGAGCGTATGGATTGGCTCGATCAAAAACTGTGGTTGGGCCCCGAGGAGAGCTTTTTACCCCACGGTTTGGCCGGTGGGGCGCATGATGCCGATCAACCCATTTTACTGACGACAACCTCAGAGGCGGCCAATGCCCCTAATTGCGTGATTAGCGTGGATGGGGCCGAGATTAGCGCCGAGGAGGTACAGCGGCTGGAGCGTGTGTGCGTGCTCTTTGATGGCAATGACGCCGCGGCTTTGGACGTGGCAAGGGGGCAGTGGAAAACACTTACCGATGCCGGGTGTTCGGCTCAATACTGGTCAGAAGAAAGCGGTCGTTGGGAGAAAAAAGCAGAGAAGTGATCACCGCGTTAGTACCAATCGCCCGCCAGAAATCTCAACAGAGTCAAAGCGCTGTAGATAGCTCATCCCCAAAAGTGACCCGGGCAGCTCTCCTTCATTGACCACCGCCGTCACATTGGTGTCCTCCAGCGGCCCAACGGCAAAACGCGCAATCCGCACAGGGGCAATGCGCACCTGGCCATTGGCGGTCTGCGCGCGCCCGATATAGTTAAGCTCCGCTGGATCGAACCCCGCTCTTCGCGCGTCCTCCTGGCTCAGCACGATATCGGTGGCGCCTGTGTCGACCACGAACTCCACCATCGCGCCATTCACATCTGCCACGAGGTAGTAATGCCCGTCCGGCGCCCGGGGTAGCTCAATCTGGCCCGCTTCCGCGGTTACCATCTGACGCGGCAGGCTGGTTTGGCGAACATCTTCCCAAAGCCCATAGGCGGCAATCACGCCAATGAACAAAAATCCCCAGATCATAGCCTGTTGCAGCACTTTGTTCATGCTGCCTCGATTGATCGCCATAAACCAAAAGACCACCGCGCAGCCCAGCACGATTAGGTAGGTCAGGCGTCCATAGTCAAAATCATCCATGGGCAAGATATATGCGCGCCGCGCGCTGCTTGAAGGGCTGGCTCATGCGCTTTCAGCGGCGTCTAGACGCTCTTGGGCGGCGATCCAAAGCGTTTCGGCGCGTTCTAGCCCGTTCATCACCTCGGCGTATTTCTTCTGCCAAGCTTCCGCCTCGCCTGCATTGACGTCCTCATACATCGCCGGATCGGCCAGTTCGGTGGCGATTTTGTCTTGCATCACCTGGAGTTTCTCAAGCCGCTCTTCACATTTGCGCACGTCCTGGCGCAGCGCAAGGATGGCATCGCGCGAAGGCCGTTTTGGTTTAATCGTGGTTTTTGAAGATGTTGTGGGGCCTTCTTGACCTAAAAGCATACGTCGATAAGCCTCTAGATCCCCATCGAAGGTCCCCACACGCCCGTCTTTAACAAGCCACAGCCTGTCGGCCACAAGGCTTAAAAGATGCATGTCATGGCTCACAAGGATGACCGCACCGGAGTAGGCTGTCAAAGCCTCCACTAGCGCTTCCCGACTTTCAATGTCCAGATGGTTCGTCGGCTCGTCGAGAATGAGCATGTGCGGCGCGTCAATCGTGGCGAGAAGCAGGCTCAGCCGCGCCTTCTGCCCGCCGGAGAGTTGCCCGGCCTGCGTATCCGCCTGCTCAGCGCCGATGCCAAACCCGCCCAGCCGGGCACGTAGTTTGGCCGGCGTCTCCTCTGGCCGCAGCCGTCGAATGTGATCGAGCGGGGTTTCATCTGCGTGCAACTCATCCAGTTGATGCTGCGCGAAATATCCAACGCGCAGTTTCGAAATGGCGTGCGTCTTGCCTTCCATCGCATCAAGTTTGCCCGCCAAAAGCTTGGAAAACGTAGATTTTCCCTCTCCGTTTCGGCCCAGCAATGCGATTCTGTCGTCCTGATCAATCCTAAGGTCAAGCCGGCGGAGCACGGCCTTGTCATCATACCCCACGGCTGCACCATCCAGCCGTAAAATTGGAGGGGACAGCTCTTCTGGATCAGGAAAGGAAAATGCGCGCAACGCCGCCTCTTCGGGCCGTGTGATCGGCTGCATCTTGGCCAGGGCTTTCAGCCGTGCTTGGGCCTGTTTGGCCTTGTCGGCCTTGTACCGAAACCGGTCCACGTAGGACTGCAAATGCGCCCGCCGCGCGTCCTGTTTCTTCGCTTCCGCCTCTGCGGCCGCAACGCGCGCTGTGCGGGTCTCGGCAAACCGGTCGTAGCCGCCTTGATACAGCGTCAATCGCCGATCTTCGAGATGCAGGATCGACCCAACGGCGCGGTTCAACAGGCCGCGATCGTGGCTGATCACGAGAACGGTGTGAGGATACTTTGCCAGATACGTCTCCAGCCACAGCGCACCTTCGAGATCAAGATAGTTGGTCGGCTCATCCAGCAAAAGCAAATCTGGCGCGGAAAAGAGCACGGCAGCCAGGGCCACACGCATCCGCCAGCCGCCGGAAAAGGCCGAACACGGCATGGCCTGCTCTGCATTTGTGAACCCAAGCCCCTTGAGGATGCTTGCCGCACGCGCCTCTGCCGACCAAGCATCGATATCAGCAAGCCGCGTCTGGATCTCTGCAATCTTTTCGGGGTCTGTTTCTATCTCGGATTTCTCAAGCAAATCAGCACGTTCTGTGTCGGCTTTCAACACAGTATCCAGGAGCGATACGGCATTGCCGGGAACCTCTTGATCTACCCCACCAATGCGCGCTCGCTTGGGCAGATGGATCTCACCGCTTTCCAGCGCCAACTCACCACGGATCAGGCGAAAAAGGGTGGTTTTGCCCGTGCCATTGCGCCCTACAAGCCCCACCTTGTGCCCATCCGGGATTGTGGCGGAGGCACCCATAAGAAGCGGCCGACCCGCCACCGCATAGCTTATATCATCAATGCGCAACATGGGCGGGGGATGCCCCATCGTATGCTTGGCGTCAATCGCGGCTTTTCAAAGCGGAATGCCCGTGATAGGCCGCGCGCAAATCTGGACCCTAAAATACGAGGCACCTATGGCCACCGAACGCACTTTGAGCATCATCAAACCCGATGCCACCAAACGCAACCTGACCGGCAAGATCAACGCCAAGTTTGAAGACGCGGGCCTGCGCATTGTCGCGCAAAAACGCATTCATCTGACCAAGGCGCAGGCGGGTGTTTTCTATGCTGTTCACGCAGAGCGCCCATTTTATGATGAGCTGTGCGAATTCATGGCCAGTGAACCCGTGGTCGTTCAGGTTCTCGAAGGCGAGGGCGCCATTGCGAAAAACCGCGAAGTGATGGGCGCCACGAACCCCGCTGACGCCGATCCGGGCACCATCCGAGCGGAGTTTGCCGAATCCGTGGGCGAAAACTCTGTGCACGGCTCAGATGCGCCTGAGACCGCTGCCGTTGAGATCGCGTACTTTTTCTCCGGGTTGGAGTTGGTTGGGTAAGCGCCGACATCGCAGTTGATTGCGCAATCGATTGCCAAAGGGCCGCTGATTGACGGCGGCCTTTTCAATGTCAGAGCGTACAGAATTTTGGAAAATTCTGCGTCAGAAAATTCGAATTTTCTGCGCATTTTCTTCGAAGAAAATGCACGCCTGAGCGCACGGCAATCTCATGACAAGGCGATTGACCGGCGCTCCTGCATCTGTCACACAACTGGTTCCGACACTGGTCAAGGTGCGCCTGAATGAAGGTCATCATCTGTGGCGCCGGGCAGGTGGGTTGGCAAATCGCCCGCCACCTCAGCGGCGAAAATAATGATGTCACTGTGGTCGACAATAACCCAGATCTCGTGCGCCGGGCAGCGGAAACGCTTGACGTGCAAGGCCTGACCGGCTTTGCAAGCTACCCTGACGTTCTCGATCAAGCGGGCGCACGCGACGCGGATATGATTATTGCGGCCACCCATTCTGACGAAGTCAACATGGTGACGTGTCAGGTGGCGCACTCGGTTTTCGACATTCGCCGCAAGATCGCGCGTCTGCGGTCTCAAAGCTATCTGGACGCGATCTATTCTGATCTTTATCGCCGCGATCACCTGCCCATCGACGTGGTCATCAGCCCCGAAAAGGAGGTGGCCCAGGCCGCCATGCAACGCCTTTCGGCGCCCGCCGCGTTTGACACGGAGCTTTTCCTAGATGGTGAGGCCCAACTCATGGGCCTTCGGCTGGGCGAAGATTGCCCGGTGCTGAACACATCCTTGCGCCAATTGACCGAGCTTTTCTCCACGCTGCGCGTTGTCGTCGTAGGTGTGCGCCGCAATGGCAAGCTCTTTGCGCCTGATGCCGATGATGAATTGCAGGCGGGCGATGAGGCGTATGTGTTTGCGCCCATTGATGATATCCCACGCACGTTGGAGGTGTTCGGTAAATCCTCTCACGTTCAGGAGCGGCTCGTAATCGTGGGTGGGGGCAATATCGGGCTTTCGGTGGCCCAAGCGCTGGAAAAGCGCGGCCGCAAAACCAAAGCCAAGGTGATTGAGCGCGAGCGCAAATGCGCCGAACGCGCCGCAGAGCTTTTGGAACGCACAATTGTGCTCAATGGTGATGGGCTGGATTCGGTGCTTCTGGCGGAGGCCAATGTCTCCCGCGCGGACGCAATCCTCGCCGTCACCGATGACGACAAAACCAACATGTTGGCTGCGGTGCGCGCCAAAGCCGAAGGCTGCGGCTTTGCCATCGCGCTTATCAACGATCCCACGTTGCTCCCGTTGATGGAGCCGTTGGGCATTGATGCCTACATCAACCCGCGCGGCACAACGGTAAGCTCGATCCTGCGCCACATCCGCCATGGCCGGGTGCGCAGCGTTTATTCAGTAGGCGATGCCGAAGCCGAAATGATCGAGGCCGAAGTCCTGTCGACGTCTTCCATTGCTGGCGTTGAGATCCGCGATATCGGCTTCCCCGAAGGCGTGCTTGTCGCAGGCATCCGCAAGGGCGACAAGATCGTCAAACCCACCGGCCGGATGAAGCTGCAGGCGGGCGATGTGGTGGTGATGTTCTCGCTTGCGGCCGATGTGGCGCAGGTGGAACAGCTCCTGCAGGTCGCGATTGATTTCTTCTAGGCCATGCTCTCACGCATTCTATTTCTTCCGCTGATCCTGCCGCTCACAGGGCTCTTTGCGGCGGCGATGTTTGTGCCCGCTTTGCACGCATTGTACATTGAAGATCATTCCGTCGCGCAGGCGTTTTTTTACTCTGGCGTGATGGGCTTTGCGCTCGTGGCGATGATCGGGCTTTCCATTGCGAACCGCTCTAAGACCGACAACAGCGATCTGGAAAACCTGGCCTCGCTCTTTCTGGCCTACACATTGCTGCCGCTCTTCCTGGCATTGCCATTTTACGAGGGGCTTGAAACGACAAGTTACCTTAATGCCTATGTTGAAATGGTCTCGGCGTTCACCACGACGGGCGCACCGCTCTTTGAGCCGGAGCGTCTGACCGAAAGCCTCCATCTCTGGCGCGGCATCGTGGGTTGGCTTGGCGGGTTGGTGATCTGGGTGTCGGCCTCTGCGGTGCTGGCGCCGCTCAATCTCGGCGGCTTCGAAGTGACCGCGCGGGCCGAACCGGGGCAGGGTGAGGAACGCTTTGACCGCTTCAAACGGGCAAGCTCGGCCAAACGCATCACGCGGATCAGTCAGGATCTAATCCCGATCTATGCCGGGCTGACCTTTTTGGTGTGGCTTTTGATGGTGGTGGCCAACGAGGACCCGATCACCGCCGCCATCCTCGCCATGTCAACGCTCGCAACCTCCGGGATCACGCCTTTGGACGGGCTAGAAGGCATGCAGACCGGCATCTACGGGGAAGGTGTGATTTTTCTCTTCCTCGCCTTTGGCCTGTCTCGCCTGACCTTCTCCAAGGACACGGTCATCAGCACCAACACAGAGTTGCGTCATGATCCAGAGTTCCGCATGGGGCTGATCCTGGTTCTCGCTGTGCCCTTGCTGCTCTTCTCGCGCCACTGGATGGGGGCGTTCGAATTTGACCAACAGGAAAACGTGCTCAACGCAGCATCGGCGCTTTGGGGCGGCATGTTCACGGTGTTGTCTTTTCTGACGACCACAGGGTTTGAATCAACCGCTTGGTCGGATGCGCAGAACTGGTCTGGTCTTAGTACACCCGGCTTGATCCTGCTCGGACTCGCCCTTGTCGGGGGCGGTGTGGCCACGACGGCAGGGGGCGTCAAGCTTTTGCGGGTCTACGCGCTCTATCTCAACGGCCGCCGAGAGTTGGAAAAACTGGTTCACCCCTCATCAATGGGCAACGCCAGTGGATCGGGTCGGCGTATCCGCCGCGAAGGCGCCTTTATCGCCTGGGTCTTCTTCATGCTCTTTGCTTTGTCTTTGGCGTTGATCACGGTCATCCTCGCCTTTTTTGGTCAGGATTTTGAGGCAGCCATCGTGCTTGCCATTGCAGCGCTTTCAACCACCGGCCCGTTGATCGATAGCGCCACAGCGAACCCTATCGTTCTGCTCGACCTGGGTGCGCCTGCCAAGATCGTTCTCTGCGTCGCCATGGTGCTCGGACGGCTAGAGACATTGGGCCTCATCGCGCTGATCAACTTGCGCGTTTGGCGGACCTAAGCCGAACAAGCGACACAGCCGCCAACGAATTGATTTTGGGGCTGGAAACTCGCGCAATCCCTGTCCATACTCCGCCCCATGCGAGGGAGGTGCCCGCCAGGGGCGCCATCGACAAAAACAGCAAAAACAGGTGGCAAACCATGGCAAATGACAGACAGAACTTGCAGGATGCGTTTCTCAATCAGGTCCGCAAGACAAAGATCCCCGTGACCGTGTTTTTGATCAACGGTGTAAAGCTTCAGGGCGTGATCACGTGGTTTGATAACTTTTGCATCTTGTTGCGCCGCGATGGCCAGTCTCAGCTTGTTTACAAGCATGCTGTGTCAACGATCATGCCGTCCCAGCCGGTGAACCTCTATGATGGTGATGATGCCGCGGCCTCATAAGGTGCGCCTATGGAGCTGACCGAGGGGTCTCAAACACGGGCCTGGGTGCTCCACCCCGACATCCCAAGCGAGGACAAACGGCGCGAGCCTCAGTTCGCCCTGGCAGAAGCCGTGTCTTTGGCCCATGCCCTTCCGGGGCTTGAGCTGCGTGGGAGCGATGTGGTGCGGCTTACGCGGCCGCATCCGGGCAAGCTTTTCGGAAAAGGCAAAATCGAAGAGCTGCGCGCGTTGGTGGAACGAGAAGAGATCGGCCTGATCCTGATTGATGGCCCGGTCACGCCCGTGCAGCAACGCAACCTGGAAAAAGAGCTGAAATGCAAACTCCTTGACCGTACGGGGCTTATTCTTGAGATCTTCTCCGACCGCGCCGCCACCCGCGAAGGTGTGCTGCAGGTCGACATGGCCGCGCTCAGTTACCAACGCACGCGGCTTGTCCGGGCGTGGACCCACCTTGAACGTCAGCGCGGCGGGCTGGGCTTCGTGGGCGGTCCGGGGGAGACCCAGATTGAGGCGGACCGCCGCGCCATTGACGACCAACTCGTGCGCCTGCGCCGCCAACTCGACAAAGTGGTTAAAACCCGAAGTCTGCATCGCGCCGCCCGCGCAAAAGTGCCGTTCCCGATTGTTGCGCTGGTGGGGTATACGAACGCAGGCAAATCCACGCTGTTTAACCGCCTCACTGGGGCGGATGTGATGGCCAAGGACATGCTCTTTGCCACACTAGACCCCACTATGCGCCGTATCGCCTTGCCTGGAAACGGGCCGGGTACTGGGCCTGGAACGGGGTCTAGAACTGGGTCGAGCACTGGGCCGGAGGTGATCCTCTCTGACACTGTGGGCTTCATTTCGGATCTGCCCACTGAACTCGTGGCCGCCTTCCGCGCCACGCTGGAAGAAGTGACCGCCGCCAACCTCATCGTCCATGTCCGTGACATCTCTCACCCCGAAACGGAAGAACAGGCAAACGATGTGCGCGCGATCATGACGAGCTTGGGTGTCGCCGAAAATGTGCCGCAAATCGAGGTCTGGAACAAGATTGACCAACTGTCCGAGGAGGACCTCGCCGTTGCTCGCAATCGGGCGGAACGTGCTGACAATGTACTGCTTCTTTCCGCCATCACCGGTGCCGGGCTCGATACATTCGTTGAAGGTGTGCGCAAGGGCATTGCCGGGGTGACCACCCAAGCGCAGATCAGCTTGGCCTTCTCGGAAGGGCGCAAACGCGCCTGGCTCTTTGACAAAGGGCTGGTCGAGGCCGAAACTCAAGGCGAAGACGGATATGAGATCACCGTACGCTGGAATGCCCAGCAGGAGGCGCAATTTCACGCGCTGTGAAAGGAGCTCGCGATGGTGCAGGCTTTCTATGAAACCATGTTCACCCAAGCCGTTCGGCAAATGCAGGAGGAGCAAGGCAGCTCTCGCATGTATGCCCGCCAGCTGTCTGAGGCCGCCCCGCGCAAGGACAAGCTGGGTCTGGATGAAAAGCATTTCCTCAGCCTGCGCGACGGGTTCTATCAGGCAACGGTGACGCAGACAGGTTGGCCCTATGTCCAGTTTCGCGGCGGCCCGCGCGGATTTTTGAAGGTGCTTGATGACACAACCATCGCCTACGCTGATTTTCGCGGCAATCGGCAGTACATCTCGGACGGCAACCTGCAAACCAACGACCGCGTGTCGATTATCGCGGTGGATTATCCCAATTCGGCCCGCCTTAAGATTCTGGGCCACGCGCGGCTTTCCGAGGATGAAAACCTGATCGAGACGCTGCGTGACGAGGGCTATCGCGGCTTTGTCGAACGCGCCGTGGTGATTGACGTGGAAGCGTTTGATTGGAACTGCCCGCAACACCTGCCCGTGCGGCTGACCATGGAAGAAATGAAGCCGATGCTCGCCCCGTTTCAGCAAGAACTGGCACAGCTGCGCGCAGAAAACGCCGCATTGAAAGAACAGCTCTCAAAAGGTGAATAACGCACTCTATACTTCTGTTTAGATTGAGTATTTTAAGAAAGATGAAGGACAAACGTCCGCTTCATCTTTCCCGAAATACTCCCGCCAGAGGCCTTAATCCTGCTCCCGGTAATGCCGCAAGACGAACACCCGAATGGCAGAGGCGAGCCCGGCGTCCGTTCCCCGCGCCTCATCAATCTCGGCCGCCAGTTGATTGACAGGCTGCCCACGCTCGGCAGCAATCGCACGAAATGCGGTCCAAAACTCATCTTCGAGCGAAACTGAGGTCCGGTGCCCACGCAGGGTCAGCGAATGTTTGACAGGCCGGGCGCTCATTCCCGTTTATGGGCGTCAAGCTTGGCGGCAAGGGACACCACCTCTGCCTGATCGCGCGATTTCTCTGCCTTCGTTCGCCCAAACTTTACAGCATTTTCAGCTGCTTGAGCGCGCTTCTTGATGCGCTTCTTCGCCTTGCGCGCTTTGTTGAGGTTGATGGGCGCGTCGCTCATTTGGGGCCGATCATCTGTTCCGGACGGACCACACGATCAAATGTCTCTTCATCCACAAAGCCCAGTTTGATCGCCTCTTCTTTCAGAGTGGTGCCGTTTTTATGCGCGGTCTTCGCCACGGTGGTGGCGTTGTCGTATCCAATTTCAGGTGCAAGCGCTGTCACTAGCATCAGCGACTCTCGCATTAGCTTTTCAATCCGGTCGCGATTGGCATCGAGCCCATCGATCAGATTGTCGGTAAAGGCCGAGGCCGCATCGCCCAAAAGCTGCATAGATTGCAACACGTTATAAGCCATCATTGGCTTGAACACGTTGAGCTCAAAATGGCCCTGGCTGCCGGCAAAACCAACGGCTGCGTCATTGCCCATAACATGCGCACACACTTGGGTCAGCGCCTCACACTGTGTTGGGTTTACCTTGCCCGGCATGATGGAGGACCCCGGCTCATTTTCCGGCAGCACCAATTCGCCCAGACCGCAGCGCGGCCCCGAGCCCAGGAACCGGATGTCATTGGCGATCTTAAAGAGCGATGCGGCAACAGTCTTCAGCGCCCCGGACATCTCCACCATCGCGTCATGGGCCGCCAATGCCTCAAATTTGTTGGGCGCTGTCACAAAGGGCAGGCCGGTGATCTCTGCCATATTGGAAGCAACAGTGGTGTCCCATCCAACGCGCGTGTTCAGGCCCGTTCCGACAGCTGTTCCGCCCTGTGCCAGCTCATAGATCCGGCCCAACGCATCCTCAACGCGCGCAAGACCCATGGCCACCTGATGGGTGTAGCCGGAAAACTCCTGGCTGAGCGTCAAAGGGGTCGCATCTTGCGTATGCGTGCGGCCAATTTTGATAATGCCGTCAAAGGCCTCGACCTTGCTCTTCAGCCCCGCATGAAGCTTCTTCAACCCCGGCAACAGCACGTCGCGCGCCATCATCGCGGTGGAAATATGCATGGCCGTGGGGAACGTATCGTTGGAGGACTGCCCCATATTGCAGTGATCATTGGGATGCACGGGATCCTTGCTGCCCATCTCCCCGCCAAGGATTTCAATCGCCCGGTTCGCAATCACTTCATTGGCGTTCATGTTCGATTGCGTGCCGGATCCCGTCTGCCACACCACCAGCGGGAAGTTGTCATCAAGCTTGCCCTCGATCACTTCGCCCGCGGCCTCAATGATGGCATCGGCCAGTTTTGCATCAAGCGTGCCTTGATCCTTGTTGGCCATCGCGCAGGCCTTTTTGATCACCCCCAGCGCGCGCACCACCGCGACCGGCTGTTTCTCCCAACCGATGGGGAAGTTCATAATAGAGCGCTGCGTTTGCGCGCCCCAGTATTTGTCGGAAGGAACCTCAAGCGGGCCAAAGCTATCGGTTTCGGTGCGGGTGTTGGTCATTGGGGCACTCCTGAATGTCTTGCCCCTTGTTAACGCGGGCTGAGGGGAGTGCAAAGGGCGGGCGGAGGACTACTTGCGGAAACTGTCGAGGCTGACAACATCCGCTTTGGATTTTTCGTCGTCGTTGGGTTCGACCTCGTCTTCGGTGATCTCGGCGAAAGGTGCGATGTCTTCGCTGTCATCTTCGCTGATGTCATCGTCGTCGTCATCGTCGTCATGGGACTCAAACCGTAGGCCGAACTCAACAGATGGATCCACAAAGGTCAGAATCGCGTCATAGGGAATGGTCAGGTTTTCCGCCTGGTCGCCGAAATTTAACGTAACAGAAAAGAAATCCGCCTCCACGACCAAATCGTCAAACCAGTGTTGCATCACCACTGTCATCTCACCGGGGTAACGATCGCGCAGCCAATCGGCGATGTCGACCTCGGGGTGAGCCGTGTCAAAGGTTATGAAAAAGTGATGCACGCCCGGCAATCCGTTATCGCGCACGTCGCTCAAAACGTGCTGAATGAGCCCGCGCATGGCGTTGTGCATCAGTTTGCCGTAGTCAATCGAGCGTGACATTAAGGGGTGTCACCTATGAGCAGCGATAAGAATCTCTTGAAGTTCAAAAGACCCTCAGCACGCGGCGGCGTCAAACGAAAAATCCGGCGAGGCCCGCAGACGCGCCAATGACGCCCATGACACCCAGCGTCGCAATGAGAGGAAGGCGCAACAAGATCAAAAATAGGGCAGCCAGACCGATCAGGCCTGCGTTCATCGCCGAAATTGATCCCAGGTCGACAGCTGGACCAAAGCGCCCGTCTGTCACGTCAGAAAATAACACATGCATCGCAAACCAGATCGACAAGTTGAGGATGACGCCAACGACGGAAGCTGAAATGGCCTCCAACGCGCCTTTAAGGCGTGGGCGGCTCAACAGGCTTTCCACATATGGTGCACCCGCGAATATCCAAAGAAAACAAGGCGTAAACGTAACCCAAAGCGTCAGAAGCGCCGCGGCGATAGCCAAACCAAACCCGCCTTCACTCATCCCCGCCAGAAACCCCACAAATTGCGTCACAAGGATCAATGGCCCAGGTGTTGTTTCCGCCAATCCAAGCGCGTCGATCATCTGTGGTGTGGTGAGCCAGCCATGGGTGTCCACAACGGCCTGCGTCATGTAGGCCAAAACAGCATAGGCCCCGCCAAACGTGACAACGGCAAGCTGGCTGAAAAACAAAGCGATCTGCGTGAGAAAAGCGTGATCGAGCGCCCATACCAAAGCAACAGGTGCAGCCCAAAGCGCGGCCCAAATGCCCACAGTCCGCAAGGTTCGGGGATGTCCCTGCACGGGGGCGGGTGCTGCTGTTCCGGATTGGCTCACATACCCGTAAAGCCCCGCCCCAAGAACAATCAGCGGAAATGGCACGCCCAAAAAGAAGAGCGCGATGAATGCCAAAGTGGCAAGGATCCAGCTCGCGCGCGTTTTGAGAGCTTTGTTTGACAGCTTCCAAAGCGCTTGCAAGACGATCACCACCACGGTTGCCTGGATACCGGCAAACACGGCGTGCACCAATGGCAGATCGCCAAAGAGCGCATATCCAAAGGCCAGCGCGAAAATCACGGCGGCCCCAGGCAGAACAAACAAAAGCCCCGCGATCAAGCCACCGAGCACACCTTGAAGGCGCCAGCCCGCATAGGTCGCCAATTGCATCGCCTCGGGCCCTGGCAGCAACATGCAAAACGACAGCGCCTTGAGAAATTGATCTTCTGAGAGCCAGCGATGTCGATCAACAAGCTCAGAATGCATCAAAGAGATTTGTGCAGCTGGTCCTCCAAATGACAAAAGCCCAATGCGCCCGAAAGTCGCGAAAAGATCGCGCAGTGAAACAGCGTCATTCATGACCGTGTCCTTCTTCATGCCCATCCCGCGCCCAGCGGTAGAGCGTATCGTAAAGATCGGGCCCGGCCGCCAATTGCGCTTGATCGTTTTTGTAGCGCCGAGAGAGCCCAACGGAGATGGCCAACAGCCCTGCGGAGGCCGGATGCACATCGTGGCGGCCAAGATCCGCACCGCGCACCACATCCGCCAGTCGCATCAGGGCCGGGGAGGTCAACCCGAACCGCGCCAGCATCGTGTCAAAGCTGCACGTGTCTGCGCTATGGCTCCAATCGCCGCCGTCCATGTCAAAGGCCGTCGCGTCTAGCCTCTCTGCCACGGCCTCGACCTCGGCCGGGGCCACGAAAAGAAACCGCGCCTCTCGGTCGACAAAGCGGCGGATAAGCCATGGGCACGCAATGCGATCTATCTTGGGCCGGTGCCGCGTGACCCACAATGTCGCGTCGTTTTGAGGCTTGGGCGCTGCAGCGGCGAGCATCCGCATTGTCCCTTCATGATCACGCCAGCCATACATGCCACCTTGCAAAAACTGCGCATCGAGCCCTTCCGCGCAGAGCCATGCGGCACCACCCTGACTGAGCTTTTTACTTTTCTGGCACACCACGATCACCCGCCGTCCTGCGACGCGTTCCAAAAGCCCTGGCAAGTCCTGAAAATCATGCTGCCACGCGCCGGGGATCAGATATGGATCGTCGTTGAAGTCATCATCCAAGCAGACGTCCACGATCTCAGGACAGTCCGGCAGACCGATAAAGCGCATCAACTGGGCAGGGGTTATTTCATTGGGGGCCGGCATATGTAGTGCATCCTCTGTATCTCAGTGGATGCGACTTTGGGCCGAGGCCTCACGGGGCAGTCGCATGGGAGGACCCCTTGGCGTGTCTATCCCATTCATTCCTACGCGATGTCAACGCTCTGTGCGTGTCTGCAGTCAACTCTGGTCAAGCTTTCCGCAATGCCGTAACCGCTCGGCAGCGAAAGGAGCACGAGTTTGGACATCGCCCTGACAGTTCTGGAAATCGTGGCGCCCGTGTTTTTGTTGGCGACCGTCGGTTTTGCCTGGGTCAAGATGGGCTTTGAGTACCGCGTTCAGTTTGTCACAAGGCTGGGCATGTCTTTGGCCACGCCGTGTCTTGTCTTCGTCGCGCTGATGCAATCCGAAATTGAGCCTTCGTCACTTGGCGCGCTCTCGCTTGCCGGGTTTGCGGCCTATGGTCTGGTGACGGTCACGATGTGGGGCCTCGTCCGCATGGGCCGACTTGACACGCAGACCTACCTGGCCCCGCTCATTTTCTCGAACACGGGCAATCTTGGTCTGCCGCTTGCACTGTTCGCGTTCGGGGATGTGGGCCTGGGCTATGCGGTCGTCGTGTTTGCCGTGTCTGCCATGATCCAATTCACTTTTGGCATCTGGCTCGTGTCGGGGGGCGGGTCACTTCTTAAGATGATCCAAGAACCCTTGGTTCCGGCGACTGTGCTGGGCGCGGTCTTTTTGGTGATGGATTGGCAAACCCCACGCTTTCTTACGAACGCGCTGGACCTGATCGCTCAGATGGCCATTCCGATCATGCTGATCACGTTGGGTGTCGCCGTGGCGCGGCTGTCTATCGGTGCGTTTGGCAAGCCTTTGGTTTTGGCCGCGCTCAAGGTTGTGATCAGCGCGGGGTGCGCCACTGCTGCCGGTCTTTGGTTCGGGCTTGAGCCCGTGGCCTTCGGCGTGCTGGTGTTGCAAGTGGCAACGCCCGTGGCCGTCACCTCTTACATGCTGGCCGAAAAATACGGCGCTGATGCGGAGGCTGTTGCAGGGCTTGTTGTGATTTCAACGCTGATGTCCGTGCTGACTTTGCCGGTGATTTTGGCGCTGGTCCTGTAAGCAGCGCACGCACCTGCTGTGTCAGGGCAACCCCGCAGATATCGGAAACCTAGAGGGCGGCATCGGCCTCCACGTGGAGGCGTTTTCCCTGCAAGCACAAAGACAGAGTGGTTTGAGGCAAAAGGCCCAAAGCGCCGAAAAGCGCGAAGAAATCGAAATGATTGTACCCTTCCACGATCTTTCCGTCTTCGATCCGTGCCATCACTTGGCCTGTATGTGGAATGGCCTTGCCCGTATGTCGACACTCCAGCTTAAGAGCGAGCAACGCGCTGATCCACGCCTCATCTTCAAGGCTGCGAACAATCGAGACCTCCAAGACGCGCACTTGTTTCAACAATGCCTCTACAAAGGGAGTGAACTCATCTGGTCCAACCTGAGGCGTTTCCCGCAATCCTTCCACATAGGATGAGGGTTGCAGAAGTTCGGCGATGGCTGACAGATCTTCTTCGATCCATACGCGTTGAAACCACGTTTCCAGAACCGCGTTCTTGGACATATCTATTCCCCCTACGTTCAAGTCCGTCCGCGAACGTACCGCATCTGCACAACTATGGGAAGAAAAGTGCAGGCTTCTGTTGCCAGGTGCCTGCGAACCCCGCCAGCCCTTGCTAGAGGACTGGGCTTAAAGTTTCGGCGTTACGCACCGCATTAAGCGGCGAGTGCAACCGGAGCACGATTGTCGTTGGCAATTATGCTTACTGAACCGATAACGGTGGTATCTCACCGGGACAAAGCATTCCCCTTTACACGTTCGTCGATCCTGTTTCGGCCCCATGATCCTCCAACGATGGATATGGTGGAGCCGCCGGGTACCGCCCCCGGGTCCGATCCGCTTATTACGAGCGCGTTTATGCCCATAGTTCCCAAGGGAACGACCCTGATATAAGCAATGTCCGGGCTTTTGCAAAGTCAGGTTTTACCGCGCACCAGCCACAGCGTGCCCAGACCAGAGATCAAAATCACCAGCAAACCCACCAAGGCCCAAAGATCGGGCCAGTCTCCAAAGACCAAAAACCCAAAAGCGGTGGCAGAGATCAGTTGCGTATAGACCAATGGCGCAATGAGCGAGGCATCTGCCCGCCGATTGGCGATCACCAGAAGATAATTGCCTATGGCGCTGCCTGCGGCACTCCCCGTGACGAGGGCAAGTGTCATCGTATCAAGCGCGGGCCAAGACGTGCCAAGCCCAAACGGTGCCAGCACCACCGCCCCGATGCTCAGCTGTGAAAGGAGCAAAAGACGCGGGCGGTATGCCTGCGCGACAACCCGGGTTGTGGCCAGGTAGGCCCCATAGGACACCCCCGCCAGCAAGGCCCAACCCAATCCAGGCGTGAACCCAAAGCCGGGCTTTACAACCAAAAGCACGCCTGCAAATCCAACCAGCAAAAGAGCGACCCGCCCAAATGTCGCCTGTTCGCCCAAAAGCAGCACGGCGAGACCAAAGGACACAATCGGTCCGATGAAAAACGCCCCAAAAACATTGGCCATGGGCTCGGTCCTCAGCGCTGTCAGGATGCAACTGATGCCCACGGCCAAGACGACCGCTCGCCCGATCACACGCCAATCGCCGAACACCGGCAATTCCGAACGGGTAAGCCCGGAAAAGGGCAGCATCAGGACGGCGGCAATGGCAAAACGTGTCCAGGCCACGAAAACTGGCTCGACCCCATTGGCCGTTAAAAGCTTGCCGGCTGTGTCGCCCATGACCACGAAGGACACCGCCACAAAAACAAGACCAGCCAGACGAAGTAGCAAAGACGCGTTCATGCATGTGTCTATGCGTGGCAAAAGCACAAAAGAAAAGCGGCGCTGATCGGATCAGCGCCGCTTTGTCATTACGGAAGGGCTTTACTCGGCGGGTTGTCCGCCGGACAAGATGGCATCCGCCTTATCGCGCAGGCTGTCGCGCCAGAGCGCTTTGGCCAGCGCCATCGCCATCAGAACCATCACAAAGGTAAAGGGAAGCGCCCCCACGATCATCGCGTCCTGAAGCGGCGCCAACGCATCCGCATTTTCTGGATCAAGCGCCCCCGCGACCAGCAGACTGCCGATCACACCGGTCAGGATAAGGCCCCAGATGATGCGGTGCTTGACCCCGGTTTCCTGGCTGCCACCCGACATGATCGTGTTCATCACCAAAATCCCTGAGTCCGCCGACGTGACAAGGAAAGTCATGATCAAGATCACACACATGATCACCACCGCGCCGATGAGCCAGCTTGGCACGATCATTTCCAGCGCCACAAAAAGCTTGTTGGTGTTGGAAGCGCCGATGATGGCCCCTTCGGCCACACCGCCCAGTTCTGCATGCACGGCCGTGCCGCCGAGGATCGTCAGCCAGGCAAAGCAGACCAGCGCGGGGGCGATCACACAACCCAGGATAAATTCGCGCACCGTGCGCCCTTTGGAAATGCGCGCCAGGAACAGGCCCACGAACGGCGAGAAGGCAATCCACCACGCCCAGTAGAACGTGGTCCAACCCGCCTGCCAGCCCCAGAGACGCCCTTGCGTGCCGGTCTCATAAGCTGCGGCCAGAATGGAGGGGTCGAGAGCTGCGGCGTCGCCTTCGAGGCCGGAGACAAAGCCGTCATAGCTGCCCCACGCATTTGTGGCACCACTGTAAAGACTGCCAGCTGCAGCTTTCGCCTCTTCCGGCAAGGCGGCGGTGAATTCTGCTTGGCTCATCGGGCTGTAGGCCTCAAAGCTCAGCGGGATGAAGTTGAGGATGTAATCCACGAATGCGCTGCCATAGGTCGACAGCGAGAAGAGGAATGAGCCAAACACGATGAAGGTGAGCAGCAACAAGCAGGACAAAACCAGGTTGAGGTTCGACAGATACTTGATCCCACGTCCCACACCAGAGACCGCCGAGAGGATCGACATGCCCATGATGATCGCCAAGGCCGTGATCAGTCCAATCGTTGAGGGCGCAGGCACCGAGCCGTCATCGGAGATGTTCATCAACCATTCCATGCCGGTCACGTTATAAACCCCATCAACAAACTGGCTCACGCCATAGCCGATGGTGACCGCAACACCCAAGATCGTGGCCACAACGCCCAGAACGTCAACAATGTGGCCCACAAAACCGTTGACCAACTTGCCAAAAAGCGGCGTCAAAGCAGAGCGGATCGTGAGCGGCATGTCACGGGTATAGGCGTAATAGGCCAGGCTGAGACCCGTCACCACATAGATCGCCCAGGCGTGAAACCCGAAATGCAATAGTGAATAACGGAAGGCCGATTGCACGGCCTCTTCGGTATTGGGGGCGGCCTCCTGCGCCACAATCACAGGGTTTGATCCCCAAAGGCCCATCGGCTCCGCGGTGGCGAACACCATAAGGCCCACGCCAAGGCCCGCACCAAACATCATCGCAAACCAAGAGAAGGTGGAAAACTCGGTCTGCGTGTCTGGCTTGCCGAGTTTGCGTTTGCCAGACGGCAAAATAGCAACCAAAAAGCAGAAGAAGGCAAAGAAGCCCACGGCGATGATATAGAAGGTATTGAAGCCTTGCAGCGTCGCCCAGTTCCAACCATCCAGCGTGACGGTGGCGCTCACGGGAAAGATGATGGCCCATAGCACCAGCGCAACCATGGTCACCTTGGAAATCAAGGCAATTGGCAGGCTGTAGCCCTCGTAGAAGCCCGAGGGCTGTTTTTCAATTTCTAAGTCCGTAAACGGAGGTTTTATATGCATTTGACTTGTCCCTGTTGATTATGTTTTTGAGAGAAACACACAAACCAGCGACGAAAATGGAACGCTCGCCAGTACACGTACTGATTGTCCTCTCGCGCCACAAAAGCTTCACACACATCAGGTTACATGCAGAAACATTTCCGTCATCAGGCGGTCAGTTAGCGACGAATGTCACAAAAACTGCACGTAACAGGTACACATCAGGGCGTGGTGCGTTTTGCCTTGGCATGTGGACGGTCTGCCTTGTTCAGCGTTGCAAAATGCTGTTTTCATGAGACCTGAAAGATCAACGCGGAAACCGCTCTCATGACAGCCTCACTTGATATCGACTTTGTACGCGCTCAGTTTCCAGCCTTTTCACAACCCGCGTTGCAAGGGCAGGCGTTCTTTGAAAATGCAGGTGGATCCTATACCTGCCGCCAGGTCGTTGACCGGCTCACGCGCTATTACACAGAACGCAAAGTGCAGCCCTACGCGCCCTATGCTGCAAGCACCGCGGCCGGCGATGAAATGGATGAAGCGCGCGCAAGACTGTCTGAGATGTTGGGCGTGGAGCATGATGAGCTCAGTTTCGGACCATCAACCACACAAAACACGTATGTCCTAAGCCAGGCCTTTCGCGAGTGGCTTGGCGAGGGCGATGCGATCATTGTCACCGATCAGGATCACGAGGCCAATTCCGGCCCGTGGCGGCGGCTTGCAGATGCCGGGATTGAGGTGCGGGAATGGCAAATTGATCGTGAAACCGGGCTTTTAAACCTCGATGACCTGCACAATTTGCTGGATGAACGCGTGCGGCTCGTGTGTTTTCCGCACTGTTCCAACATCGTCGGCGCGGTCAACTCTGTGGTGGAGGTTACAGCCGCCGCCCATGCGGCCGGGGCCTTTGTTTGCGTTGATGGGGTCAGCTATGCCCCCCATGGGTTTCCAAATATCGGGCGGCTCGGTGCAGATATCTATCTTTTCTCCGCCTACAAAACCTACGGTCCGCATCAAGGCATCATGGTCGTACGACGCGCTTTGGCAGAGCTGCTGCCCAACCAAGGCCACTGGTTCAATGCAGGCAGTCTTTCCAAAAAGTTCACTCCGGCTGGCCCGGATCATGCGCAAGTGGCGGCGTGTGCGGGCATGGCAGACTACATCGATGCCTTGGCTGAGCATCACGGTCTCACCGGCACACTCAAGGAACGCGCGATGGGGGTCCATGACATGATCCGCGCGCGGGAGACGGAACTGTTGCAGCCGTTGTTGGATTACCTGTCTGACAAAAACTCTGCCACCTTGATCGGCCCAAAGGATGCAACGGTCAAAGCACCCACGGTTGCCATCGATTTACCTGGGTCGGGTGAGGCGGCCGCTGCAGCCTTGTCCAAGCATGGGATCATGACAGGCGGGGGCGATTTCTATGGCGCACGCCCTTTGCAATCTATGGGCGTGGATCTTGAAAAAGGTGTGCTGCGCCTGTCATTTGTTCACTATACTTCGCACGCTGAGATGGATCAGTTATCGGCCGCTCTGGACGCGGTGCTCTGACCCGCTACATCGCTTTCCAAGAGGGAAGTGGTGAGGCAGCGCATGAGCGATAAGAACCCTGCAATCTTGTGGTTGCGCCGTGACTTACGGCTCAGTGACCATCCGGCATTGATGGCCGCGATTGATGCCGGTGGGCCCGTGATCCCGGTCTACATTCGCGACGAACTGGTCGACGGCTTGGGCGCTGCACCCAAATGGCGGCTTGGCCTCGGGATTAAGGCTTTTGAAAAAGCTCTCAAGGATCACGGCAGCAACCTCATCCTGCGCAGCGGTCCGGCCATCGACGTGCTGCAAAAGCTGATTGAGGAAACCGGCGCCACGTCTGTCCATTGGCACCGCGCCTATGACCCCGACAGCATTGCGCGTGACAAAGATGTCAAATCCACCCTCAAGGACGCCGGCGTTGAGGCTATAAGCCATGCCGGACATCTCCTGTTCGAACCCTGGACCGTGCAAACCGGATCGGGCGGATTTTACAAGGTCTATTCGCCGATGTGGAAAGCCGTGCGCGGCAATCATGTACCAGAGCCTTTGCGTGCGCCATCAAGCATTCCCGCGCCAGAAAACTGGCCGGTCAGCGAAAGCTTGCAAGATTGGGGCCTGGACCGTGCGATGAACCGAGGCGCAGAGGTGTGCCTGCCATATCAACGCGTGGGTGAAGATGCGGCGCGCAACAGGCTTTATCATTTCACCGCTGAGATCATCGCAGGCTACGACACACAACGCGATTTCCCCAGTGTCGATGGCACATCTGGCTTGTCTGAGAACCTGTCTCTCGGAGAGATTTCCCCTCGGACATGCTGGCACGCCGGACAGCGCGCTTTGGCCGAGGGGAAAGCCGGAGCTGAGACATGGCTCAAGGAATTGGTCTGGCGCGAGTTTGCCTATCAACTTATTTATCACACGCCGCACATCACCACCGAAAGCTGGCGCGAGGGGTGGGAGACATTTCCTTGGAACGAGGATGAAACCGCAGAGGTGCTGGCCTGGAAACAGGGGCGCACGGGCATTGCCTTTGTCGACGCCGCCATGCGCGAGATGTATGTCACAGGCCGCATGCACAACCGCGCACGTATGATCGTGGGCAGCTACCTTACCAAACATATGATGACCCATTGGCGCATCGGGCAGACATGGTTTGAAGAGTGCCTCACCGATTGGGATCCGGCGTCTAACGCTATGGGCTGGCAATGGGTGGCAGGCTCTGGGCCGGACGCAACGCCTTATTTCCGCGTTTTCAACCCCGATACGCAACTTGATAAGTTTGATCGTGACGGCGCCTATCGCCGCGCCTGGATGGCCGAGGGGCATGGCAGCCCCACAAAATCTGCACTGGCGTTTTTTGATGCAATACCCCGATCTTGGGGCCTCACGCCCTCGGACCCTGTGCCAGACCCCATCGTTGGTCTGTCAGAAGGCCGCCAACGCGCACTTGATGCGTACTCAAACCGAGACTTTTGATGAGGTTTTGCGAGGCGACAGCGATCTATGACCTCATGTGTGAGCCATGGGCTTGGGAAAACCACTGGACGTTAGGCTGCAAAGCCGCCAAACTCTTGAAATGACACAAGGAAGCTCAATGATCCTGACCGATACCGCGGGCCAAAAAAACCTGCCGCTTTACTTTAAAACCTGCTTTGCAATCGCCAAACATATCGAACGCGGCAGTATTGAAATCGTTCTGCCTGATGGCCGCATCTTCATGGCCACCGGCGCGGCGCCTGGGCCTCATGCAAAGATCATTGTCCACGACGCGGATATTTTCGCTCGGATGGTGCGTGAAGGGTATTTGGGCTTTTGTGATGCTTATCTCGAAGGCGGTTGGTCCACGCCGGATCTGCAAGCTTTCATGGATCTGGTGAATGATAGCAATGACGACATGTACAATGGCTATCCCGGTCAGACGATCATTCAAATGATTGAAAAGATCCGCTTCTGGTTCAAAAACAATTCCAAAGCGCAAGCCAAGAAGAACATCAGCTATCACTATGATCTGGGTAATGATTTCTACCGGCTTTGGCTTGATGAAACGATGACCTATTCCAGCGGTCTTTTTGAAACCGGTCAAGAAAGCCTTGAGGCCGCACAGCGCGCCAAATACGCCTCGATGGTGGACGAAATGGGGGTGAAGCCGGGCGATCACGTGCTTGAGATCGGCTGCGGCTGGGGCGGGTTTGCTGAATTTGCCGCCAAAGAGCGCGGTTTGCGCGTAACGGGCCTCACCATCAGTCAGGAACAGTATACCTATGCCCAAGAGCGTATTGAAAAAGCAGGTCTTTCGCATCTGGTAGACTTCAAGCTGCAGGATTACCGGGACGAAACCGGGCACTACGACGGCATTGCGTCGATTGAAATGTTTGAAGCTGTCGGCGAAAAGTATTGGCCGGCTTATTTCAGCACGGTCCACGATCGTCTTCGCCCCGGTGCCAAGGCTACGCTGCAAGTGATCCTCGTGCCGGATCGTAACTTCAACGCTTATCGAAAAAGCGTTGATTTTATTCAGAAATATATTTTCCCGGGCGGCATGCTGATCAGCCCCTCGGCCATCCGCGCGCAGGCTGAAAAGGCGGGGCTTCTGGTGCACAGGTCTGTTGAGTTTGGCCAAAGCTACAGCCAGACGCTCAGGCGCTGGCATGAAACTTTCAACGCCAAGTGGGATCAGGTTGCGACGATGGGCTTTGATGACCGCTTTCGCAGGATGTGGAATTTTTACCTCACCTCCTGCGCGGGTGCCTTTGCCGGTGGAAATTGCGACGTCACTCAGATAACGATTGCGAAACCCATCTAAGGCCCAATGAAGGAGCGGCGATGCGCCCAACCGAGAGCATGCCCACAGCCGGACGGCTTGTCGCAGCGATCTTGCTTGGGGGATTGGCCTACTATGCAGCAAGCCTTGTGATCCTGCTCTGGCCTCAGGACTATAATTTTGGGTGGTTCAAGGAATTCAGCGCGCTTGTGGGCGTCGCTATGGGCTGGCGCGTGATCGGCAAGCGCCTAGGCCGAGGCAAGATGGCCGGCGTCGGTGCGGGGCTCACCGGGCTGGGCGCGATGCTGTTTTGGCTTTTTCTGCTTCTGTCTTTCAACGAAATGATCGGCCGGTCGCTTGATTTGCGCTATGACGGCCCGTTTGAGGCGATCAATGGCATGTTTGAGATTTCCTATGAGTGGTGGCTCAACATCAAGCACCCGCGTCTGTGGATCCTCCTCATTGGTGGCGCCATGGTGATCGGATTTATCTCCGAGCTTTTCAGTCGCAAAGTGAAATAGAGAAATGAGCCGGGTCTTTCTTATGGGCCCTTTGGCATGGACACCTCTGCTTGAGCTGGTTTTGGGCCGCACCATAGAAAGCGCGCCTGTTGCTCTCAAAAACCTGGGTCATGGCCCGTCTCAGGCGTTTCCCTTCCCACATATTGAGGACGGCGCGCGTGCAACGGGGATTGCGGTGGATCTCGATGATGCAGCAGATTTTGATGCGCTCAGCTTTTTTGCTGCAGCACTAGGAGCGCATCCTGTGCCGAAACATGGCGAGGTTGGTGGCAAGCGGCTTTCTGGAATTTTGTTTTTGGCCGATCGCCATGCTGATGCGCCGCCAATGCCGTTTGAAACCTGGATCCAAGAGTGGGGCGATCTGGCGCGCGTCGCGACGCAGGAAATCATGAGTTACCACGGTCGAATGCCGCCCTCAGAGTTGCACTGGCGTCTGCCCATGATCTTATCCCGCGCGGTTGCGGCCCGGGCGGCGGTTGACGCGGCCAAGGATGCGACCTTGCCCGCCCATCGAAGTCACACGCGGCGCGATGCGATCACATGTCACCGGGTCGAGGCGTCTCATGAAGGCTTCTTTCTGACCAGAACCTATCACATTCAACACCCTCGTTTTGATGGCACGATGAGTGACATCTTGCGTCGCGAAGTGTTTGTGGCGGCCGATGCGGTCATCGTCTTGCCCTATGATCCGGTGCGGGATCGAGTGCTATTGGTGGAACAATTTCGCCTGGGTCCGTTCGGGCGCGGCGATCCTTTTCCTTGGGTGTTGGAGCCTGTGGCGGGCCGAGTTGACGCAGGTGAAACCCCAGAACAGGCGGCGCGGCGCGAGTGCCAGGAAGAAGCCGGCCTCTCGCTCAGCCATATGGAACATGTCACCTCGCATTACTGCTCGCCGGGGGCGTCGACCGAGTTTTATCACTGCTACCTCGCGCTGACAGATTTGCCGGATTGCAGCGAAGGCCAAGGCGGGCTGGAAACCGAAGCAGAGGATATTCGCACCCATGTTCTGTCTTTTGACGATGCCATGGGCCTTTTGACCTCAAAAGAGGCCAATATCGGGCCTATGATCCTGCTTCTTTTATGGCTTGAACGCGAACGTCCTAGATTGCGCTCTCTTGCTTGAGGTCCGCCCGCACTGGTCCTACAACGGGTGGCAACACTCACGAGGGGACCCACTGATGCGCGTCGTGGACGATCTGGCCCAAGCCGTTGGAAACACACCACTCATTCGCCTGCGAAAGGCCTCTGAGGAAACCGGCTGTGAGATTTATGGCAAGGCGGAATTCATGAACCCCGGCCAGTCGGTCAAAGACCGCGCCGCGCTGTTTATCATTCGCGATGCCATTGCCAAAGGTCAGCTGCGCCCTGGCGGCACGATCGTAGAAGGCACGGCGGGCAATACCGGTATCGGTCTGGCGCTTGTGGGGGCCTCCATGGGGTTCAAAACCGTGATTGTGATCCCTGAGACGCAAAGCCAGGAAAAGAAAGATATGATCCGATTGGCGGGCGCGGAGTTGGTCGAGGTGCCGGCGGTGCCTTACGCCAACCCCAACAATTACGTGAAATATTCCGGCCGGCTCGCCGAAGACATGGCGCGGCACAATAACAATGGCGCGATCTGGGCCAATCAGTTTGACAATGTGGCCAACAGGCAGGCCCATATTGAGATGACCGGGCCCGAGATCTGGGAACAAACCGGCGGCAAAGTGGATGGCTTTGTCTGCGCGGTGGGTTCCGGCGGCACCCTGGCGGGCGTCGGGGCCGCACTGCAGCCCAAAGGCGTGAAGGTCGCGCTGGCGGATCCCATGGGCTCTGGCATGTTCACGCTCTTTCGCGATGGCAAGGCCGCCGCCGAAGGCTCGTCCATCACCGAAGGCATCGGGCAGGGGCGCATCACAGCCAATCTTGAAGGCTTCGCGCCCGATATGATGTACCAGATCCCCGACGACGAGGCGCTTCCCATTGTCTTTGACCTGCTGCGCCATGAGGGTCATTGCCTGGGCGGGTCATCGGGCATCAACGTGGGTGGCGCGATCCGCATGGCGCGCGAATTGGGACCGGGCCACACCATTGTGACCATCCTGTGCGATTATGGCACGCGCTATCAGTCCAAACTTTTCAACCCTGAATTTTTAAAAGAAAAGGGCTTGCCGGTGCCTGATTGGCTTGATGCTGCGCCAACCAGCATACCGCAGGTTTTTGTCGAATGATCCGCGGTTTCTTTCTCGCCTGTTGGCTTTGCCTTGCGCCCTTGGCGCTTGCGGCCATCTTTGCGGGTGCACCACTGCCTGCCTTGGCCCAAGCCGAACAAATCTCGGATGAAGATCTTGAGGAATGGCAGCGCTTGGCCACCCGCGCGGAAGAGGCTGTTGCCAACGCGCGCGCGTCCACTCCGGCGTTTGAATCCCTGCGGGCCGATCTTGTCCGCTGGCGGAGTTTGTTTTTAGGCGCACAGGAGGCAAACTCTCGGTCCATCGCCACGGTGCAACGCCAGATTGAAGCGCTCGGCCCGGTGCCTGAGGACGGCACCGAAAGCGCGTCAGTCACGCTAGAACGTGACACGCTCAATGCGCAGCTGGCCGATCTGCAAGCGCCAGTGCGCGCCGCACAGGTCGCGTATAGCCGGGCCGACGGTTTGGTGCGCGCCATTGATACGATCATTCGCGACAGGCAGGCCGAAGAGCTGTTGGAATTTGGCCCGTCGCCGCTTAACCCGGCCAATTGGTTGCCTGCCCTCAAGGTGCTGACGCTGTCGGTGGAACACCTAAGAGGTGAGTTTGCGATCGCGTGGTCCAGCGAAATTCAGAAGCAAAAAACCAAAGAAACACTGCCGCTGATCCTATTTCTTGCGGTGGCTGGTCTTGTTCTGGTCCTCCGTGGAAGGCGGTGGAGCAGGGCAATGTCGACGCGCGTTTTGGGCGAAGATCCCGGAGCCGGGCGATGGATTGCCGGGTTTGTCTTGTCCATGGGATCGTTTGTTTTGCCGCTTGCGGGCATTCATCTGCTGATCCGGTCACTTTACGCCACGGGCCTCGTGGGCCTTAGAACAGATCAGGCGCTGCAATTGGTGCTGCCAGCCGCGTTTATCTGGCTTTTTGCGCGATGGCTGGCCATGCGCATTTTCCCATCGAGAGAGGCCCGGTCGCTTCCCCTCAACCTCAATGAGAGCCAACGCAAAGCGGGACGCTGGTTTGGGTCGACGCTTGGGCTTGTGGTCGGCATTCATTTCCTGTTGCAAAATTTTTCAAGCGCAGGTGGCTGGCCCGAGGCGTCAACGATCACATTGCTGTTCCCGCTTGTCGTTGTCGCGGCCCTCATGCTGTTGCGGATCGCGCAGCTTCTTAAGGCCCATTGCGTCAATGAAGCGGCCAAAGGAGAGGAGGAAACCTACCGCACTCAGTTGACGCGCATTCTGGTGTTGGGTCTTTTGGTCCTCTCCGTGGCGTCGCCAATCCTCGCGGCCGTTGGATATTTCAAACTATCTCAATTCGCGCTGTTTCCTGCGCTGATGTCGTTGCAACTTCTGGCGGCTTTGGTGATCCTTCAGCGGGTGGTGGTTGAGGTCTACGTGCTGGTCACCGGCAACCGTGAAGGCGCCGGAGACAGCCTGGTTCCGATCCTGATCGGCTTTACCATGGTGCTCCTGTCGGTGCCGATCCTGGCGTTGATCTGGGGCGCGCGGGTCACGGAACTGACCGAGGTTTGGAACCAACTGATCAACGGGTTCGACATCGGCGGTTTGCGCTTGTCGCCTACGGTGTTTTTCACTTTCGCCATTGTCTTTGTCATCGGCTACACCGCCACACGTCTTTTGCAGGGCGCGCTGCGCAACACTGTTTTGCCCAAAACGCGGATTGATCCGGGCGGGCAGGTGGCGATTGTATCGGGCCTTGGATATGTGGGTATTTTCCTGGCGGCGGTGGTGGCCATCACCAGCGCGGGGATTGATCTGAGTTCGATTGCGATTGTGGCGGGCGCGCTTTCTGTGGGCATTGGTTTTGGCCTGCAGAACATCGTGTCCAATTTCGTCTCCGGGATCATCCTGTTGATCGAGCGGCCCATTTCCATCGGTGACTGGATCGAAGTGGGCGGCATCCACGGTACAGTGCGCAAGATCTCTGTGCGCTCCACGGTGATCGAGACGTTTGATCGCTCGGATGTGATTGTGCCTAATTCCGATTTTGTAAGTGGACGGGTCACAAATTACACGCATGGCAACACTGTCGGCAGGGTGATCGTGCCGGTGGGTGTGGCCTACGGTAATGATACCCGCAAAGTCGAGAAAATCTTGATGGAGGTGGCGCGCGATCACCCAATGGTTCTCCTGTCCACTCCACCGTTCATCGTGTTTCAGGGCTTTGGTGCAGACAGCCTGGATTTTGAAATTCGCGCGATCTTGCGGGATGTGAATTATGTGCTTTCAGCACGCTCTGACATGAACCATGAGATCGCCCGCCGCTTTGCCGAAGAAGGCATTGAAATCCCGTTTGCACAGCGTGACATCTGGATCCGAAATCCGGAAGCTCTTACACATGCTGGCAGCGATCATACCCCCGATAGCCATGCGCCAAAAAAGCCCGAACAGGCGCATCTGACAGAAGATGATTTTGACGCCCCAGGCGGGGAAATGGCGGCAGAAGGGGACGCAAGCGGTGATGGGGACGCAAGATGACAACGCCGCTCTTTCACCACAAGCCCTACGCCATCGAGGCGGAAGCGCGCGTCATCGGCCACACCTCCGAAGGCGGCATATTGGTCGACAAGTCGATCTTTTATGCCACAGGCGGCGGTCAGCCCGGCGATAGCGGGCGGATCACTTGGGATGGTGGTTCGGTGAACATTGCCACAGCCGTGAAGGCAGAAGCTGGTCAAATTGCTCTCGTTCCCTCTGAGCCCGTCATGTTGCCGACGACAGGCACGGAACTGCGCCAAGTCTTGGATTGGGAGCGGCGGTTTTCTCATATGCGCGTACACACGGCGCTGCACCTGCTGTCCGTTGTGATCCCGCTGGGTGTCACGGGTGGATCTATCTCTGAGGGGCGGGGCCGATTGGATTTTGACATGCCGGAGGCGCCAGAAGACAAACCTGCGCTTGAGGCGGCCTTGCAGGAATTGATTTCACGCGATTTGTCGGTGACCGAAAGCTGGATTTCTGATGCCGAATTGGATGCCAATCCTGGCCTTGTCAAAACCATGTCGGTGCAGCCGCCGCGCGGGGCAGGGCGTATCCGCCTCATTCGCATTGGTGAGGGCGAGGCCCAGGTAGATTTGCAACCCTGCGGCGGGACACATGTTGCGCGCACCGCTGAAATCGGGCAGGTGCGCCTTGGTAAGATCGAAAAGAAGGGCCGCCAGAACCGTCGCGTTTATCTGCATCTGGAGCCTCAAGAATTCCCTTGAACTGGCGGGCGCACGGGCGCTACAAGGTGCCGCACGGAGAGGTGGCCGAGTGGTCGAAGGCGCACGCCTGGAAAGTGTGTAGGCGGGAAACCGTCTCCAGGGTTCGAATCCCTGTCTCTCCGCCACACTGTCCTCACGCAGGATGTGGTGGTTGTGTCTAACGCTTGATGTGTTGGCGGTCGTTTTTTCTCATTGATTTGATCCGCGTGCCTGGATTGGCTGTGCGTTCCGGCAGTGATGTTGTGAGCGCCATCACTCTTTCATTCACAACTTGGTTTTTTGCTACTCTTCTTAAAAGGGCCCGGTTAGCTCGTGTTTCGGCCCTGCTTTTGTGGGTGGCGGACAGTTGCGGATTGGATCCGATCTGATCTTAATTTGTTACCGTTGCCTTCTTCGTCGGAACACGCGCCACTCCTATCGTTGACGGGCTCCGGTACGGCGAGGGTCCGCTCTTGGCGTGTGTCATGGAGAAGGGCAAAAGATCACCGCAGTGCGCAGGCATCCTTCGATATTAGCTAGGGCAAATTTTGACTGGCGTTTTGATATGTATTTCAATAATTCATGAATTATGGAAATACTGATTCCCAATCGCCTGTCTACACTTGGTCATCCGCAACGCTTGGCGTTGTTTCGGTTGCTCATGCGCCGCTACCCCGATCATGTGCCCGCGACAGAGCTTGCGCAAGCGCTCGCGCTCAAACCCAACACGCTCTCCTCCTACATCTCTGCGCTTATGCAGGCGGGTCTGGTCACGCAAGAACGTGCTGGAACGCAGCGGCGCTACGCCATCGATATGGCCGCCGCACGCGACACGTTTGACTACCTTCTACGTGATTGCTGCCGCGGACGCCCCGACATTTGCTCGCCCATTACTACAATTGACGGACGCGGAGACCGCCTTATGACCGATCACAAATACAATGTCCTTTTCATCTGCACTGGAAACTCGGCCCGTTCTATTTTCGCCGAGTCCATTTTGCGTGACATGGCGGGAGACCGCTTCAACGCCCATTCAGCCGGAACAACACCACGCTCAGAGCTGAACCCCTTCGCGCTCGAGGTGTTGAAACAAAAAGGGCATGACATTTTTGCACTGGCGTCCAAAAACATCTCGGTTTTTCAAACCGACGATGCGCCTCAGTTTGATTTCGTGTTCACGGTTTGCAACCACGCTGCAAATGAAGATTGTCCAGCTTGGACAGGCCAACCGGTAAGCGCCCATTGGGGGATGCCCGACCCGGTTAAGGCTGAGGGTTCAGATGCAGAAAAAAGCCTGGCCTTTCATCAAGCTTACGGCGCGCTATCCAACCGCATCCGGGCGTTCTCTGCCCTTCCAATCGCCTCTCTCGATCGGATAGGGCTGCAAAAGGCCATTGATGATATCGCCACCACGTTTGCCACACACCCAGAAGGAACGCCTACATGACAACCTATGCGCTCAACGGTCTTGGCCGCGTTGGAAAACTGGCTTTGAAACCGCTTTTGGAACGCGGAGCCCAGATTGCCTGGATCAATGACGCCGTGGGCGACACAGAGATGCAGGCCCATCTTTTGGAATTCGACACAGTCCATGGCCGCTGGCAGGCCGCGTTTTCCCATGACGCCGACAGCGTGACCATCGATGGCACGCGTATACCGTTCATTGGCACAAGAGACCTAAAAGACCTTCCTCTGGATGGTGTTGACGTGGTCATCGACTGCACCGGTGTCTTTAAGACCGAAACCAAGATCGCACCCTATTTCGACGCTGGGGTGAAGAAGGTTGTGGTCTCCGCGCCTGTGAAAGACGGCAACGCCGCCAACATTGTCTACGGGGTCAACCATGACACGTACGATGCCGACGAACATCGCATCGTGACGGCCGCCAGTTGTACGACAAACTGCCTCGCGCCTGTTGTGAAGGTGATCCACGAAAACCTTGGCATCAAGCATGGGTCGATCACCACGATCCATGATGTGACGAACACCCAGACCATTGTTGACAAACCCGCCAAAGACCTGCGCCGTGCGCGGTCTGGCTTGAACTCCTTGATCCCGACAACCACAGGCAGTGCAACCGCCATCACGCTGATTTACCCTGAGTTGACGGGGCGCTTGAACGGGCATGCTGTTCGGGTTCCGCTGCTCAACGCATCGTTGACGGACTGTGTGTTTGAAGTGGAGCGTGACACCACCGCGGAGGAGGTCAATGCGCTCTTTAAGGCAGCGTCCGAGGGTGATCTGAAGGGCATTTTGGGGTATGAAGAGCGTCCGCTTGTTTCGACAGATTATACGAATGACGAACGCTCCAGCATCGTGGATGCGCCATCTACGATGGTGATCAACGGCACGCAGCTGAAGATCTATGCGTGGTATGACAACGAGATGGGCTATGCTCACCGCCTTGTTGATGTGGCGCTGATGGTCGGAGCGTCCGTGTGACGAGCGCCTCCGCGCGGCCCGAAGGGCTTTCGGCCTATATTGCGGTCACAGCGGCCTATTGGGCCTTTATGCTGACAGACGGTGCCTTGCGGATGCTGGTGCTGCTGCATTTCCACATTCTTGGGTTCACCCCTGTTCAGCTGGCCTACCTATTCGTCCTTTATGAAATCGCGGGTATGGTGACAAACCTCTGTGCGGGTTGGATCGCGGCGCGGTTTGGGTTGACCTCCACGCTCTACGCGGGTCTTGGGCTGCAGGTTGTGGCGCTCTTGGCGCTGGCGCAGCTTGATCCGACCTGGGCCATTGGCGTGTCTGTGGCTTATGTGATGGTCGTTCAAGGTGCGAGCGGTGTGGCCAAAGACCTGGCCAAAATGTCTTCAAAATCGGCCGTCAAACTTCTGGCGCCGACCGAAGAGGGCGGGCTGTTCCGGTGGGTTGCTTTGCTCACCGGGTCAAAGAACGCGGTAAAGGGCCTTGGCTTCCTGTTGGGGGCCGCACTTTTGGCCAGTTTCGGCTTTGTCTGGGCCGTTCTCGGCATGGCGGCCATACTTGCGATTATTCTTGTGGCAGTCTTGATCGCCATGCCTCCAGGTTTGCCCAAGGGCCGAAAGGGCGCGAAATTCTCTGAGGTTTTTTCAAAGTCTGCCAACGTCAATTGGCTGTCGGCGGCGCGGGTGTTTCTGTTTGGCGCGCGCGACGTCTGGTTCGTCGTTGGTATTCCGATCTACTTCTACGCGGTGCTGTCTGACGGCACAGTGGAGGGAAACCGAGCGGCGTTTTTCATGATTGGCACGTTCATGGCCGGGTGGGTGATCCTTTATGGGTTTGTTCAAGCCTCGGCGCCTCGGTTGTTACGCGCCTCGACCCGGTCAGAGGCTGAGCTTGTGGGCACGGCCAAAGGATGGGCATGGATCCTGACAGCGATCCCGGCGGCGCTGACGGGTGCGGCCTTGATGACAGATGGCCCTCAAACGTGGTTGACCGTGACTTTGGTCGCGGGTCTGCTCGTCTTCGGTGCTATTTTTGCCATCAATTCGGCGCTTCACTCCTACCTCATCTTGGCCTTCACCAAGGCGGAGCGCGTCACCATGGATGTCGGATTTTACTACATGGCCAATGCAGCGGGACGTTTGCTTGGAACTGTGCTTTCAGGGCTCACATATCAACTGGGCGGTTTGCCTTTGATGCTGGGGATTGCAACAGTGATGGTTGCGCTCTCCGCAACAGTGATGGTTGCGCTCTCCGCAACAGTCGCGGGGTTTTTGCGTCGCAATTGACCGTTATGTCTGGTGGCGGCAAAGCCCCTTCGGACACATGTAATTGCATATGAAGCTTGGAATGTTTGCAAGAAACCGACGGATCAAATCCGGCCAAGCGCATCAAGCAGGCTGTGGCTGAAGCGTGCCATAAAGGCACTCAGCGCCGGTAAATAGGCCGGAATATCAGAACTCTATCGCGGTTAGATCGTGAAGGCGGACAAAAGCGCAAGTCGCTGCGGTGCCCAAGGGGTATACGCTAGGCTTGATGATCTGCGGTGGCCTGGTTGCACGCATCTCTCAGCCCCGCATGTCGGGAGACATTGCGTTTGACGGCCCTCATTTCGAACAGATCCAATTGAGCAAATGAACAAGGGCGCAGTTGCGAGGTGTACGGTTAATGAGCAGTTTAGCAAAGCCAAGCCATGATCAAGCCATGATCACGTCTCCAGGTGACGCCGTCCGTTCTGGCTTTTGGGTCGTGCAAGCCATTCGGCATAGCATGTCTCCTGAAACTGATCGATCGCGGCCGCGAGGTTTTCGAGACTGGGTGCCCCGACATCCCTTAACTTGGCCATGTCGACAAACCCCTCAAATTGATCCAAAGCGATATCTGATAGCGCGTACATCGTCGTGACGGGCGCACTGTGCGGGTCGGTGACATCTGCAAAGGGCGTGCCAAGGCGCGCCTCCATCCAGGCCACATCTTCTGCAATTCGGCCCATCAAAGGCGCAAGCATGTCATTACAGAAAACAAGCTTGCTCTGTCCGATCTTTGACAGCCGATCAAGGAACCAGTTGTTGGCTGCGTCCGCTTCTACAAAGCCCGAGACCAAGCCCCGGCCGTACTTCCGCTGCACATAAAGCAACGCTGTCGCCTCCAAGCTCATGCTGGGATTGGAGCGGATGATCTCTGCCTCAGACGGTGGGGTGATGCCAATTGTGCTGGCAAAGTCCTGCACCACGTCGCCACCTGTCATCCGATCACGATGGAACTCTCTGAGGATCACGTTGTCCGGACCGAAATAGCGGTCAATTTTTTCAAAGCGCTTGCGATAATTCGGGCGCAAGCCCTTGCGTTCCATGTCGATGACAATGCCTCCGCGCAGGTTTTGTTGAAACGCGCTTTGAATAAAGCTCTTGGGGTGACGGGCGTATCCGACGGCGCGCACGTCCTCGCTGAGCCCGGCAAAAAACGCCTGCATCTGCTGGGTGGCGTGCTCAAACTTGGGGGCGGAACTGTCTTCGGCTGAAAAAACCACGGTTTTGCCGCGCGCCTGACGCACCTGTCGGCGGACCCGATCCAACCATTGGGCCCTCAGTTGTGGCAACTCCTTCAAATAGGCTGCGCCGCGGTTTCGGAAGATGTGGTATTGATCCTGTTTCTGCGGATCTTCGAACAGCAAGACAAAAAGCGGGGAATGGTTGCCGCTCGTCCAATCGACATAGGCCAGTTCGGGGTCGGTGCTGCGAAAAAATGTGTCCTGAATGGAGCTGGTGCCGGTCTTGTGCATGCCCACATGCACCACCACACGAGGCGGCCTGGCAGGCCGAAACCGATTGAGAAAGGATACCACGCGGCGTCAATCCTTGTGCAAACGGTCTACAATGTGCTCAAGCCTGTTCAACCGCTGCGCTTGATGGAACGTAATGTCGATCAGGTAATCAATCACCCGGCGCTGTATCTCGGCCTCATCGGGGATCGCTGTGCCCGTTTCTGATTTCGCAGGTTTGAGGAAGTCGAGGCCGGTTTGGTCCCGAATGAGTTCAAAGATCTTGGCGTTTTCCGCGATGACGTTTTCTGTTTCGCTGTGATCAAAACACAGATCGGTGAAATCGCGCAAAGACGGCACAGTCTTGGTCGATCCGTTGCGCACAATCCGGTTGAAGCGGTCAGGCAGGGTGGGCTCATGCACGCGATTGTTGAACATCGCTCGCAGCAACGTATCCCCTGCTTCTGGCCTCTCCAAGGCGCGCTTTTCCAAGGGTTCAAGGGCAAGCCCGGTGGCGTTGGCAAAATCCGAAACAACATCGTTGCCGACGCCTGCTTCGCGCACCTGCGTTGTCGCGCCAAAATGCTCCAGCCAATCGGTTATCCCCTCGTAGAACGCGATCAGGCGGCGCGCGCTTTGACCAAAAGACTGCACCTTTCCTTTGTTGGTCTTGTGCCGCAATGCCCATTGAGTGTGGGCAGATGGCAGCCATGTGCGCGGATCACGCAGATACGCCAAAAAGCGCAGCTCAACGCCAAGCGCCTGCAGTGCATGAAAAAATGGCGCAAGCCGCGCGCCGTTGTGAAACAGGCTTTCGTTGGACAAAACAAACGTCTTGATGCCGTCTGTCTTGTTGATCTGATCGAGACTTGCGTGAAACGCGGTGGCGCAACGCTCCAGGTCCTCGGGCGTTTGGGTTACAAAGCGGCCAAATCCGACGAGCCCTTCAAACTTTGCATCAATGGCATCAAACCACATGCCCAGATACTGTGTGTTTTGCGCTGCAAGTGCATGGGTGTTATGGGCCAAGCTATGCTGAATGGATGTTGTGCCGGTCTTGCCCATCCCAATGTGAAAAATGACCTGCATCCTTTACGTCCTCTGCTGATCGATTTTTTCAAGAAACACGGTTGTCAGACCTGCCATGGCGGAGGCGGCTGGCCACAGTCTTTCGATCAGATGAAACACTGTACCGTCACTCGGCAAGGGCTCATTGGGCCATGGATAGCCAGGATCAAACAGCTTGTTCATTTGTTCGACAACTGTGCCTCTGGTCCAAAACATATTGCCCACGGGAAACAGCAACAGATGCTCTGGCAAAGGGCCCGGCAGTTTCGAGGCGATGTGCGGCAAAAGCCGGCGTGAGCCCGCCCAATCACACCAATACGGATCAAACGGCGCGACAAGACCGGTCGTGTTATCTTGCATATGCTCCAAAGCGGATGACATCCGCGTTTTGTCACCCAACAAGATAGCCATCAAAAAGGCGTGCCACACGTCACCGGCATGGGATGTGCCGACGGATTTCTTCTGATGTACATGGCACCATATATCGCGTGTGTCCGCGTGCCCTTGGGTGAAAAGCTGCATAAACGGAAGGATGTCACGGCCTTTATTGGGTACCACCAATGTCCGCGCCTTGATGTCTGCAAGCTGTGCCATGTCCTGAATGCGGGCGGCTTTTTCGTCATTGTCTGTTGTGACAATCACATCCCGGGCTTCTTTCAGCGCTTTGTACTGGGCAAAATCATGGGCCAAGTTGTCGATGTAATGGGCGTGCATGTGGATGGAATAGTCAAACCCGCCCACGGCACCCAGATGAGCGAACCTTTCGATGCGCTCTGATCGATGGATCCAGTTGTCAGATGCCGCCAGCGTCGTCTGCGCCTCTTCCAAGGATTTCCAGACAAAGCTGCGTCCGTAAGACCAAAGCTTTTGCCGCTCTTTGATCCGCGCCTCGCGATCTGCCACATCAGGGGAAAACATGACCGCGACATCATAGTCGCCTGTTTGTGTGATCGGGTCGGGGCGGTTGGTCAGCTTGGCCTGCAATGCCGTTGCTATGCTTTGAAAAATGTCACTGCGTGCTGGTTCACCTGAAGCTCTGTCCCGGTTCACCTGTTTCAACGGTACGGACAAAAGAGACGTGGAAGCCGCGGCGATATCCCCATACGGTACGGTCTGGATCTCGTCATGCGCAAGATAGGCAGGATCATCAAATCCGCTGGCCTTCTCATAGATGACAGCGCGCCCGCCATGTTTCACGGCGTCGAAAATGACGTTGGGAAGGGGATCGAGGCGCGAACACAGGTAAAACGCATCCGCAGCTTTGCATATATCCGCATAATGCTCACCGGCGGGAAGAAAGAACAAGTTTCCTTCGCGCGTGTTGGCGCGCGCTTCGCGCAGATGTTTGTCCAGCCAGACGCCGAAATGGATGTCTTCATGATCCTGTCCGTCGCCGACCCAGATAAAAAGCGTTTCAGGGTCTTGTTGCCGCGCCATTTGCGCTGTCAGGACGAAGAGATCAGTGCCTTTGCGCCAATGGGCATAGCCTGCGCCATAGACGATGCGCCGCGTGCTGCAATCTACACCCAAAAGCTGTGACAGCCGCGCTCTTGCCGCCGTGTGATCGTCTGACGAAACTGATCCTATCTGCAACTCTGCCTGCGGAAGGATCATACTGTCTTCGACCTCGTCGAACGCCATGCTGCGGAAGATATCGCTCCAACTTTGCCGCACGATCTGAGAGGAGAACACCAAAAGATCGGAAAACAGCGCCAAGAAGATCATCTTTGAGGGCGGCTGCGTGTAATCGGCGAACTCATGCAGATAGGTGGCAAACGGCACATCCCGTCGCACCAAGGCTTTGGCAAAAGGATAGGTCTCAACCGAATTGAGAATGGCAAAATCCACTGTCTCAATGTCAATGAGAGAGCAGTATTCCAGATCTCCATCCAAGTTGGGGCTGACAAAGACGCCCACGGTTGTTTCCAAAAACGGTTTGAGCAATTCCCCCGGCCGCAAGGCGAGCACGACCACATTGTGTGTCTCAGCGGCTTTCTGGGCGAGTGTGAGGCCGACAATCGGTGCGCCGGTCTTGGTCAGGTCATGGGTGCAGATCAGGCAGGTGGGCTTTGCCGGGTCAAAGGCCACAGCGCCTTTGTGTTGATTTTCCAACACGTCACGCAAGGAGTGGCGCCCTTCGGCCATGCCTGATTGAACGAAATGGCGCAGCCCTGCCACGCCTGATCTGGCAATGTCGGGATACGCGGTAAAGTAGTGATCTTGCGAGAAGTTTGAGATCTCGCGATCAATTGGCTCACCTAGGGAGATAAGCTCAAACACCAGTTCATGGGCGTCTTCGACACCCTCATCAATCGCGCGGCGCAAGCGTGCATCTGTGACCAGCTCTGTCACCGCACGATCAATGTTTGGGATGCGGGAGGTGAGCATTTGATAGGCGTTGCCACCCCGCTTGCCCACCATCACGGTCTTTTCCAGCGTCTTGATCAACCAAGGCCGACCCGCAAAGAAATCAGGGTAATAATTGGCGCAAAACACCGGGTCATAGCGGAAATTCGGCCGCGACTTCAGCACATCTGTGCCTGCAAGCATGTCCTGCCAGATCTCGTCAGCTGTCATGGGGACATCTCATAAGCATCAATCGCTGACGTCACGCGCACAGGACCTGCAGGGGCGTCATAGTAAACCGTTTCGAAAAACAAAGCTCAGTCTCGGCCTTTCACCATTGGGCCGCACACCTGGAGGCGCCTCGCCAATCTGCCCCAAGGGATGCACAACACTGCGTGCCCCGACACGCAGTTTTATTCGACTTACAGTTGATGCGGATGCGAGGCAAGCCACCCTTGAAACGCGCCGACGGATTTGTTTAAAGGCCCCAATTGCGCAGGCTGCGCCTCCGACGAGGAAAATCACATGAAATTACTGGTCACCGGCGGGGCGGGCTTTATCGGCTCTGCTGTTGTGCGCGCCGCGATTGGCAAGGGCTACGCAGTGGTGAATGTCGATGCGCTGACCTATGCGGCCTGCCTTGAAAATGTGGCCTCAGTGGCCGATCACGCGGACTATGTGTTTGAACATGTCGATATACGTGATCGCGCCGCGTTGGATCGGGTGTTTGCAGCCCATAACCCTGATGCCGTCATGCATCTCGCCGCGGAAAGCCATGTTGATCGCTCTATCGACGCACCCGGTAACTTTATCGAAACCAATGTGACAGGCACCTACAACCTGTTGGAAGCCGCCCGCGGGCATTGGCAGGCGCAAGGCCAACCCGACACCTTCCGCTTTCATCACATCTCCACCGATGAGGTTTATGGAACCCTGGGTGATGAGGGGCTTTTTACCGAAGAGACGCCCTATGCACCCAACTCACCCTATTCTGCCTCCAAGGCTGCCAGCGATCATCTGGTGCGCGCGTGGGGAGAAACCTTTGGTCTGCCTGTAGTGCTGACCAATTGTTCCAACAATTACGGGCCGTACCATTTTCCCGAAAAACTGGTGCCTGTCGTGATCCTCAAGGCCCTCGCGGGCGAGCCAATTCCTGTCTATGGCCAAGGCCTTAACGTGCGCGATTGGCTTTATGTGGAAGATCATGCCGAGGCGCTTCTCACCGTCCTGAAAAAAGGTCAGTTGGGCCGCAGCTACAATATCGGCGGCAACAATGAGGCGAAAAACATCGATCTGGTCAATATGATCTGCGACCTGCTCGATCAAAAACGCCCTGGTGCCACGCCTTACCGCGATCAAATCACCTTTGTCGCTGACCGGCCCGGACATGATTTGCGCTATGCCATAGATGCCACCCGCATCGCATCAGAACTTGGTTGGGAGCCATCGGTCACGTTGGCGCAGGGGCTGGAAAAAACCGTAGAATGGTATCTTGATAACGAGGCCTGGTGGCGGCCTTTGCAAGCACGCAGCGGCGTCGGCGAACGGTTGGGAAAAACTGCGTGAAGGTTCTCGTTTTTGGTCAAAGCGGCCAGGTGGGGCGCGAATTGCAAGCTCTTGCAAGTCGGGCAGAGATTGAAAGCCTCAACCGCGCGCGCGCAGATTTTACCGATCCGGGCGCCTGCGCGGCGCATGTCGCCACAACGGATGCGAACGCCATCATCATCGCAGCGGCTTACACGGCTGTTGATCAGGCCGAAAGCGATGAGGCAACAGCCCAGGTCGTGAACGCCGACACGCCCGGCGCCATTGCTCAGGCCGCGGCCAAGCGCAATCTTCCTGTTGTTTATATCTCCACCGATTATGTTTTTGACGGGCGGGGAGAGACACCCTTTTCAACAGACCACCCTGTGGCACCCTTGGGCGCTTACGGTCGCACCAAAGAAGCCGGAGAATTTCAGGTGCGCAATGCAGCCGGGCCGCACGCCATTGTGCGCACGTCTTGGGTTTTTTCTTCGCACGGCAATAACTTTGTCAAAACCATGCTGCGGTTGGGCGCAGAGCGGGATACGCTCAACATTGTTGCCGATCAGGTGGGCGGGCCAACAGCGGCCTCCGACATCGCGAATGCCTGCCTGAATATCGCCGAACAACTGATAGTAGCGCCGGAAAAATCGGGCACCTACCACTTCTCAGGTGGGCCTGATCTCAGCTGGGCTGATTTCGCCCGCGCCATCTTTGATCGGGCAGGCTTGCCGTGTCGTGTGAACAACATTCCCGCGTCCGAATACCCCACACCCGCCGCGCGGCCATTGAACTCCCGGCTCGATACCACGACAACGCAGAGCACTTTCGGCATCACGCGCCCCGATTGGGGTCCGGCTCTTGATGCTGTGATCCAGGCAAGGGACTAAACCATGACCGAGCGTAAAGGCATCATCCTCGCAGGCGGGTCCGGCACGCGGCTCTATCCCGTCACGATGGGGCTGTCAAAGCAGCTTTTGCCGATCTTTGACAAACCGATGATTTACTATCCCCTGACCACGCTCATGCTGGCGGGCATCCGCGACATCGCGGTCATCACAACGCCGCAGGATCAAGAGCAGTTCAAACGCGCTTTGGGCGATGGCAGCTCTTGGGGGATCAACCTGACCTTCATCACACAACCTTCTCCAGACGGCCTGGCACAAGCGTTTATCCTGGCCGAAGATTTCCTCAATGGCGCGCCGTCCGCGCTCGTTCTGGGTGACAACATCTTTTTTGGTCATTCGTTGCCGCGGATGCTCAAACGCGCGGGGGAAAAGGCCGAAGGCGGAACTGTGTTTGGGTATCGCGTCGCGGATCCCGAACGGTATGGGGTTGTGGCCTTCGACGCAGACGGCAAAGCAGATGCTATCATCGAAAAGCCAGAGGTGCCGCCCTCCAATTACGCGGTGACAGGGCTCTATTTTCTTGATGGCTCAGCGCCGGAACGCGCGCGTCAGGTGACGCCATCTGCGCGGGGTGAGCTTGAGATCACCACGCTTCTGGAGATGTATCTCAAAGAAGGCTCTCTTTCGGTGGAAACCATGGGACGTGGTTTTGCCTGGCTCGATACAGGCACCCATGATAGCTTGCTGGATGCGGGTAATTTCGTGCGTACCTTGGCCAAACGGCAGGGCACCCAGATCGGCAGCCCGGATGAAATCGCGTTCGAACAGGGTTGGGTCACAGCAGAACAGCTTGCCGAACGGGCAAAGATTTTTTCCAAGAACCGTTACGGTCAATACCTTATGACGCTGATCGATGAGCCCCGAGCCAGCCCCACATGACAGGCGCCCGTTTGGACACGCCCGCAACAGTATCGCCGAAGCGCAGGCTTGTCATCCACGCAGGCCCTCATAAAACAGCGTCGACTTACATTCAGGAAAACCTTTTTGCGGCGCGCGATGTGCTGGCGCAGGCCGGTTGGCTGTATCCGCAAGATCCTATCGACAATCGCACCGGTCATCACGATCTGACCCTAAAGGCAGACGAGTATCTGCTTGATGGCGCGCCGCGCCGTGGCGTTCTTGAGGATTGGACGCGAGCCGCGCAAAAGGGCCAGCAGAACATCCTTCTTTCAGGCGAGTCATTTTGCAGGTGGGAGGCCAAGGATCTGGATTGTTTGGCCGATATCCTGGGATTTGATGATTATGAGATCATCTATGTGATCCGCGATGCACTTGATGTATTCCCCTCACTTTGGGGCGAAGAGGTCAAACACGGGCGCACCGCTGGTTTTGCAGATCGGTTTGCACGGATCGCTTTGCAGCCGCTCAGAACACGCTTTCTCAATCCGATGCTCGATATCAATCCGTGGCTGAAAAATAGCCGTGTTCGGGTCCATGCCGTGCCCTTTGACAGCCTCAAAGGCCGCGGCGCGGATATCTACAGTCATCTCACCGAAGCCATTTTGCACGTGCCAGATTTGGTGCCAACGAACCGAGCGGTGATCAATCCGAAAACAGCGCTTGAGATCACAGAGTTCCTGCGCCTGCTCACACTCATGCATTATCAAGGTCAGTCGCAATGCGGTCCAGAGCTTCGCCTTCGATTTACACCTCTTTTGACACCCGCACTAAGTGAGCAAATCAAGACAGTGATGTTGAGCGATGCCCGTCACGCTCGCCGCAACATTCCGGTCCGGGCAAACCAGGGGTTTCAAAGAACCATTGAGACCATTCTCAAACAGCGTTTGGCCGGTTTGTGGAGCATAGATGTTGACCCGGATGAGCCGCTTTTTTCCTACGAAAAACGGGTGTTTCCCTATTACAATGAATTCATCCTCTCCACAGTCGAACCCGTTCGAAACATGGCCGATGACATTTTAAAAAAGATGTACGGCTAACGCCGCAATCGGGCCAGTTACGCGTTTCGCACTGGCAGTTTGACCGAAGCGTGGCTGAGAAAATTTACGTTCACCCATGCGTTGCCGGTCGATACTACATCAAGCACTCGGGCGTCATATGCCGCGCTATCCAAGGTGTCGCCCGGGGTCTGCGGTGGTGGCTCAACGCCCAAGCGACGCGCGAGATCAATATGATTTTCATACCTCATGCGGTCCAATTCATCGTCGTCAGGCGTCACGTTTTCTTTGGCTTGGTAGGTTCCATCAGAGACCTCATAGGGCACCCCGAGGCGCGCCTTAAAATCTGTCAAAAGATCCCCGCCGGTGAAGGCGCGCCTGTCAAAAACGCAGGCCTCGATCGCATCACGGCCAAAAACCTCCATCCACGCGCTCAGTGATGTCTGATAATCCCAATGGGCGCGCCGGCCCTCTATTGTGTCGATGAACTCTCCAAAGGTGAGATGAGATTTGGTTGGCCCTTTGACGCTTTGTGCCCATAAAGATCGAAGAAAGCTTTTTTGTTCGCGAAGATAGACGATGATTTTAACCTCATCGAACACACCCATCATGTGATCGCGCATAATCCGGATATCGCGTCCTCGAACCTTGTGGATCAGGAATTCGCTGGACGAGACAAAGTTTTGGACAGGGGCGTTTTCAACCTCATCGGTGGCGCGGACCCAAAGCGAATAGGCATTGTTGATGAATTCCTCGCTGGTCATGATCTTTCGGCTGTCCACGAAAAACGGCCGCGCTCTTGGCCCTGCGCAGGCGGCGACCAACCGAAGCGCATTGGGTGTGCCAAAGCTGCGTAGCGGCAACACGCCAAGCGCGGGATTATCCATGGAATGAATGTAGCGCTGAATGGTGGTTGAGCCGGCTTTGCCCGATCCGATATGAAGGTAAAGCCTGCGCGTCATGCCGAAAGTTTGCCCGCCGCCTCCCGCGGGCTGCCGATCATCTCAAAAGGTACGTCCGGGCGTTTGTAAGGCGCACCCCGGATCGCCTCGTATTCTGCATCCATTTGCGCGCGTTTGGATGTTGCAGCATTTGTCGTCACTCCCCCGTGGATTTGATGGAATGTACCTTCACCGGCCAGCATGCGAACCGTAACGCCATCGGCCTCACAGGCGCGTTTCCACAGATCAAGGTTGGTCAGCCCGCCGCCGGGGGATGCAAAACGCTCATCATATCCGCCGAGGCGAAACCATAGGGATTTGTGCATAAAGACAGCGTTGGATTCAGATGGCAGTACATCCCAGCCTTTGCCCGAAGACTTTGAAAACACCGAGATATCGAAAAGCTTATAGCCATCTGATTGCCAGTCTGAGCTTGCCAACAGCGCATCCTCTTGCGCTGTGTCGTATCCCTCTCGCACCGCCTCTGATTGCACTTTCTTGCCCAGATGGAACCCGTGCGTGCCTACAACGCGCGCCTCATCTGCGGCCAGCCCTTCCAGCGCTTTGGAGACCAGCCCGGGCGACACCATGCGCGCCCCGTCAATCAGCACACCCACCCGACCGGCACGCGATAACAGCACGCCATGATTGGCCGCATGACAGGGCGACGCCGGGCCCGCAGGCAGCGTGACCACCCGTGCATTGGGCGCAGCCATCAGGCAAGCCTCAATATCGGCAGGCGCGCTTGATCCGTTGTCGACGACGATGATCTCATAATCCTCTGCCGACACGCCTTTTTGCACCTCAGGCGATAGTGAGGCCAGTGTGCGCGGCAATTCCCGCGCCATGTTATAGGCCACAACCACCAGTGACAGTTTCGGCACATCAGGCAAAGCAGGGCCAAAAGCTTGATCTGGGATCATATTGCGCGTGCGGGGCGCGCCGCCGGGCTTGGCGGCTTGGGTCAAACCGCTGATTGGTTCGGGCTGCATGATATGATCGAGCTGCGGGATCGAGGACACATCATAGGCCCCGTTCAGGATGTCCGCCTCAATCTTACTGTACGCATCACGCAGCACGGTGTTCTCAGGATCCACACCTGACACCACTGCAAGCCCTTTGCGATAAGGCCCGATGAATGTCTCAAACACGGACACGTTCAGATCAGGACGGTATTTGCGCAGGATCGGCACAATCTTGAACACATCCCCGCACCATGCGTTGTACCGCCGTTCGCGCCAGACCATTGGCATTTGCTCAGGGAGCACATCATCAAACAAGATCACGCCGCCCTTGGTCATCCACTTCTCAGTTTCAATGAAATCCCGCAGGACAAACTCGGCCAGGTGCATCCCGTCGATGAAGGCCAGATCAATCCCGCCGTTGAGCACTTTGGCGCAGCGCTCTTCCTTGGCAAAGAAATCATCGCTTTTTTCCCGGAAAACCCGGGTCGGTGCATTGAATGCGCTTTGCAGCATGTAGGCAGGATCGACCCCGACAGAGGGGCATTTTGCCAATCCAAGGCTGTCACCTGTATCGATGCCGATCTCAAAATAGAGTTTTGGTTGAACGGCTTCGTGCACGATCTTAAGGCATGTCAGATAGCTCAGGCGTTTGGCATTCACCCCATTGCGTTCGGCCGCAGTGGGCAAAAGACCCATGGGCGCAAGTGGCACGCGCGCTTTGCGTTCGTCGGGCACACCGCCTGAGGCGAGTTCCAGCGTCAGCTTGTCCGTCATGCCCGCCCGCAGACGGCCCACAAAGATATCCGCCAATTGCCGCTGCACCCTGTTGGAGGCGCTGCCAAACGCGCGCGAAATGGTCGGGATACGTTGGGTCACTTTGCGCATTTTGCCGAAGGCAAACGGGCTGCGGGTGTTGAGAACGGTGTCATCGCCTGTGACCTCTGCGTGTTTGCGCCGGTAATCCTCAACCAGTTGATCGCGTTCTTCAGGGGATCTTTGCGTCGTTGTTCCACTGTGATCTTGATGAAACGTGCCTTCCCCCGGCAGCACGACGTAGCTGTTGTCTGGCTCATGAATGAGGCGGGTGAAAATCTCCAGGTTGGCAAATCCGCCCCCGGGCTCATCATAGCGCGGATCAAATCCACCGCAGGTATCCAAAACATGGCGCGTCGTGATCAGGCAATTGGTCTCAACCGCGGCGACATATGTTCGGTGATATTGTTCTCCGGGGTAGACCGCATATTCAAAAAGCGCGTAGCCGTCCTCCGGCCAGCCAAGCCGTGCAAGTGCTTCTCCTTCGGCTTCAAATGCCATCGGATGCGGGTTGAGCGACTGGCTTTCAGCGCCCAGCATATATTGCGGTACATTGATCACGGGATTTGGGAAAATCCCCCAAACATCGCGGGCATCGCGCACCACACCGGGTGATAGCATGTGCGCCCCGTCAATCATCAGCGCGATCATGTCAAAATTTGCGGCCTTTATGCCCGCATTCAGCGCGGTCACGGGTGAGGGTTGCCCCTCAATTCGCAAAATCTCTTTCACATGTGGAAACCGTGCTTGCAGATCATCTGGCAAGGGTGTGGGCGATCCGTTGTCGACCAAAATCACTTCGATCTGGTCTTCAGGCATGCCTTGATAGTCAGGTGCACAGCTTTGCAGTGTGCGTTCGATCTGCCGGGGGATGTCGTAGTAGACAATCACAAAGGTCATGCCCTGAAACCGGTTCGGCCCGTGCGCCATATGAGGGCGATCAGAGGACAGGTTGTCCGTCACCCGATCAAACAGCGCCTGATAGCTGCGATCGCGCCGTTTGAGGCGATCACGCTCATCCTCCAGCTTGGCAATATGCGCCTTCAGCCGTGCGATTTCAGAATCCGGGTCTCTTTGCTTGGCCATGACTTGCTGTTTGTCCTGTTGCCGTCAGTCTTCTTCGCCTTGCCGTCTGGTAATGAAAATGGCGCAACGATACAACCAAGGTGAACCGTCAAAGCAGCGCCGATACATGGCGTTTTGAAATAAGGGCAAGAGAGATGGCGATACGGCTCGATCTAGCACGGGATGAAGCCGAAGATAAGCTTCAGGCTCAAATCGCCGCCATGGATGAGGCGTTTCGCAGGCTGGGCCGCATTGGTGATTTGATCCGGCTGCGCGATTGGCGAGTTCGCGCGGGCCTCGCACGTCCCAAAACAGGGCAATCCTCTGTGTTGCAGCGTGCCTTTGTCGGGCCACCCCAGTCTGATCTGGACGAAGCTGGTGGGGTACCTGAGGTGGACATGTCTTCCCTCGATCACAATGCCGTGCACGCCGCTCTTGAGCGCAATGGTGCGGTGGTTTTACGAAATGCCATCCCAGTGCGGCGGACATTGGATCTTCGCACCATGTTTGAGGCGGCTCTGGTGGCCAGTCGCGATCTTTTGGATTTGGAGGCAGAAGACCTTCCCGATATTCGCCACACCGATGGCAAAGAAATGTTCTACCCAGTGCCGGAAAAGATCGCGTTACCGCAAAATGCAGCGCGCGCTTTTTTGGGGGATCAAAACATTCTAGCCACGTTCTTATCACCGCGTATCGCATTTGAATGGCTCGATATTTTGATCGCGCAAGGTTTCCGGACGATGCTGCAAAAGCTTCTGCAGGATGATCTCCGCCTCGTGTTCGATCGCTGTCTGATCCGGCGCATGCAAGCTCAAGATCCCAGCCCTGATTGGTCTCACGGTGTGGGTGTCCCGGGGCGGGGCTTGTTGCTCTGGTTGCCAATGGCGGAATGTGGTCAGGGAACGCAGCGCCCGGGGCTCGACATCATGTTGCACAGCCAAGCCCGACTTGGAGATCATAAATCTGCGCCAGCGCGCCCGTTTGTTGCCGCAGGCGATGCCATCTTAATCAAGAATACCCAAATCATATCAAAGAGCTCTGATCCAAACTTCACCCATGAAACCATCGCGGTTGAAACCTGTTTTATCGGGCGCTCCCGCGCCGGTCTCAGCGATCTTCCGGTTTTTTGGTAGCGTCAGCACCGTCTTACCGCGTTCGCAAGCCCCGTGACACCGCCGTGCGCATGGCTTCCAGATAGGGGTTCAATTTCATCGTTTCGACCGCGCGTTTGAGCCGAGGTGCCCCATGCTTGCGGCGCAGCTCTGCTTGTCCGGCTGCGGTCAGCGCCTCTCTTCGTGAGGATCCATAGCTTTTGGATTTGGCATGGAAAACAAATGTGTCCTGGGCGAGGGCAATTCCAAAACCCGCATTCGTGGCGCGTAGGCTGAAATCATCCTCCTCGCCAAAGCCTTGCGGAAAACCGATCGCATCAAAGGCCCCGATCTGTTCCACGACCTGGCGCCGTATGGTGTAGCAAAAGCCGTTGAGCAAAGGCAGCCGTACAAGCCCGGGTATAGCTTTGGCGGCTTCTTCCACCACATCATCGACATCATCGACACTCATCCCGCGAGGCAATTCGTTGATGGCCCAACCACCGCCCGGCGCGGACCGATCAGGAACAGATTGCCACGTGGCCGCGTTGGACAACGGCCCGACAATCCCGACATCCGGCGCCATGGCAAAGCGCGCAACAATCTTTTGCAACCAACGCGCGGGCACGATCGTGTCACTGTTTAACAGGGCGGTGAAATCGTATTCAGTGGATGCTAGGCCGGTATTCGCCGCAACGGTGTACCCGCCAGGCGTTTCACGGCGGATCACCTGGGCAAATTCGATCCTGCGGACAAAGCTTTGCAGATAGTCCGATGTCTCAATGTCTGATCCGTCATCGACCAGGGTGATCGCCATGTGATCTCTGCTATAGGCTGTTTTTTCAAGAGATTGGAGGCAGTTCTTGACGTCGTTCAAAGCATTATGAACGCACACAACCACATTCACGTATGGCTGTTTCAAGCCGCTTTACCTTGCAACAGAAGCTCACGTTCGTTGTGAATGTGACGCTCATAAATGATCCGAGGATCGGTACGCATACAAATCCGTTCTGGAGCGATGTAGCCAATCTCTGCTCCAGTTGCCCGCAATGCCGGGGGTAGGCTCAGTTGATCGCGCCGACTGCCTGCATCGATGCGCGCCCACCATTCGTTGTAGAGCTTTGGCACATCCGGATGCGCCATTGTGGTGACCATCACACTTGTTTCGATCAACCCAGCATGGCGCGGAAACTTTTCGGCGTGGAGCCGTTCGAGATCAGACTGCACAGTTTCGATATCATCTTTGTTCAGCTCCATGCAGGTCCGCGCCTCTTCGAAAACACAGATCCGAAGCGGGTGTTTCCAGGAATGGACGGGCTTGTCCGCGTTGATCATCGCCAGCATGTCCCGGGGATGAGCGTTGAGCGTCAGATTGGCGTCGATCCAGATCGCATAGTCGTAGTGGGCAAAGTAAAGATGCGGATGTGTTTTGACGAAGCGCGCCGACCGGGTCGGATCCGCATCAACATATTCCAGATCGCGCTTTTGCCAGACAGAGCCTGGTGGCACCGCGCCATCTGTAAACATGAAAAAGTCAACGCCATCAACAGGGACTGCGGGTTCCTTCATGTCATCATAGGCGCCGACAATGGCTGAAAAGACAGCAATCCGAGGGCTGGCATCTTTGGGCGCGCGGATTTTGGCGTAGGTGTCGGCGTAGCGCTCAACAAACTGCAACGCCGGGCAATCATCTGCATCCAAAAGATCAGCGTGAGATTGCTCATATGCCTGCGTGACGAAGGTGGCGGATGGATCAAATCCCTCGCGCCACCCGCGGTTCAGGTAGTGCGCAGCCGGTCCTTCGGCATCGCGTTGCGCTTCGGGGTAATGTGCCGTGTAGTAGTCTGCATCAAAAATATCTGAAGCCGTTAGCCGGGCAATCTGGTCATCGGTGGCGCGGGGTCGGGGTTTGTCATCCTCGGTCTCAGCGGGATTAGATGGGGCTGGAATAACCGCTTCACGTGGTGCAGCACCCCCGCCGCGCAACCGAGACATCACTGAGCGCAAAGGGCGTGTCATGCGCCAAGCGGTCGACCGGGTCACGGCAAGGTAGTTGTTCAAATGCGAGGCTGCCTCCGCTTCCAATTCACCGGATCGCGCACGCAAACGCTTCACCTCACGGCGCAACGATGCTTCTGCATCTTGCAATGTCCGGTGGTGCTCGCGCAGGGCGGTGATCTGCTCTCGGCGCAGCTCTGCGGCCGCCGTCGAAGTGGCGGCCTTTCGCTGCATTTCGGTTAGATCGGCGTGATACGAAGTAAGCACATGGCCAAGAAACTTCTCGGAGGTGGTCAGTTGGGCGCTCAGATCCTGTAGCGTTGTCAACGCACGCGTGTCAGTTGCATCCTGGGTCAGGAGCCGCAATGCATCATAGCAGTCAGAAATCAGACCATGGGTGAGGTCGTTGTGCGCAATCTCTTCGTTGCTGCTGTGTTGATGACGAAAACCAGCGTTTAAAAACGCTTGAATGTCATCGCTCACAGAATTGATTTTGTTTGGAAAATTTTGACCAAGGGCCGTTTGGGCAAGGTCAAGGCTCGCCATGGGATCATCCAGCAGCCTTTCGTAGGACACAAACGCGCGCGGCAGGCCTGTACTGTCTTTCACCGCATCCAACATGTATCGCAACCAAAGCAGCGCAGCTTGCCCTTCTGACAACGCGTTCCGCTGCATGAGCGAGCGCATGACCTCAAGGGGGTTGCGCACGGCAATCACCACCTGCAGGTTGGTTTTGCTCTCCAACGCAGCCCGATAGCGTGGCACCAATCGGCACAGGCGCGGATCTTTCAAAACGGCAGGTGCGCCTGGCTTAAACTCATCTGCAACTATGGCTGTCAGATCGGCTTCGAAATCACGTTGCCGGTCGGCTGGCATCTTGGGCAATTTCCCTGACATCCAATCGGACCAGACCAGATCGGCGTCTTGCATATAGGCCTCATTGCACCGCACGATTGGCTGGCACTCCCAATGACCTCTGCGGTTGGACGCGTTGTCTTTGATCAATGTCTTTGGAAGACCGTACCCCATTAGGCTCAAAGTGCGGGTCAGGGCGGAGCTGCCGCTGCGATGCGGCCCCAAGACCAGTAATAGGTCTGATGGCATCCCTGTCTTGGACATCTATAAACACCCTTCAATCCACAGCGCCACCCGGGCGCGGTACGTCATGCGCGCGGCACACATCTGCTGGGAGCGTTGATGCAAAAGGGTGTCAAATCGACGGCTTCCCCCGCTGCGCCGGATCGACATCCTCCAATTCAACCACGTCTTAGCTTCGCCGTCAGAAGATAAAGCACCGTTTTTGAAGCAGTTCAAGCTTCTGAGTGCAGGTGACGCTACGCCAAACAACTCAGGATTGAATGCCGCAGCGACCAGATCATTTTGGCGCGTGCCGAGATGACGTCCTCGAACGCCATGCGGCGTGAACAAGCTCTGCACGCATCTGTTCTGCGTCTGAAAAAGTTTTGAAATCTACCCTTTGACGACGTCTTAGCGCGGCTCTGACGCTGTGTTCCACCGCACGGTCCATGACATTCATATCTGGCGCAAAATACGCGCTAGGGTGGTCATAGCATGCCGCAAATTTCTGGTTTTGATCCCAAAACGCGTGATCAATGTGCGATTTTAAAGTCGCTAAAAGATCATCATGAATGAGTTCGCCCAAGTCAGGCTGTCCCATCTTTGCAAAAAAATCATTCGCCTCATGCGGGCCCGGCATGTCAAATCCAGCCTCTATTGCATTGACCGTGGCTTCTATAAGCGCGGCGTGAAAGCTTTGATTTTTCGTCGCCTCTATGTCCGTGTGCCCGAGGCTCTTCAAATGGGCGCGATGCAAAAAATCGCCAACAAGATCTCCGTCAAATCCTGCGCGGGGCAAAACGCCAACGCTCAGCGCTACATCATAAGCGGCCAGCGTTTCTTGCGCTTCAGCCACGCTGCTGTGCCAATTGAGGTAAAGATGCCCGCTGGGTTGTCGGAACACCCTCCAATTCCCCAAAAGCCCAGCGATCAGATGACGCTCCACACCGTAAAGCACGGATGCATCAATGGCGTGATTGTCCAGAACAGCGCGCGCCTCGCGGAGGCGTTCCCGGCTTCGAAAATGCCATTGGCCAAATCCGGATACCGCAAAATCCGATTGCCGCCGAACATACATGATCGCCTCAACGTGATCTGACAGCCGGGTGCAAATCTTCGCCATGACCCGAAGCATCGGCTGCGATTTGAAGATCATTTCATGGCTGACGACGAGGGCTTTGTTCGGGGCGTGAGACAGTTTCGTGTCAATCTGTCTTGTCAGGGCGTCGATCACGTTGGAATCTGGCTCCGCATGGTCAAGGCCAATCAGAAGATAGGGATCCAAAAGCAAACTGTGATGGTCTTCACCGCCCTTTGCCACACTTTGCTGAATGCTGGTCGAGCCGCATTTTTCCGGTCCAATATGCAAAATGATGCGGGTCAAGCGGCCTCCGACCAATGGCTTATGCGGTCGCCAGAGCCTGTTACGCTCTCAGCTGCCGCAGGTCGAGCCATGATTGCTTAACACGCGCCCACATCTTGACGCTTGCACCTGTTTCGGCCTAGGACGCTCGAACCGCGCCTGCGGCGGCGCAAACACCGGGCAGGGACCGCCCAGAAAAGCCAAATCACGTTGAAACCGACCTTGCGGACCATGGCAGGCACACCCCAGTTTTTCAAAAAGCTCGCGCATCGCGTCAAGTTGCTTTCACGCCTCATTCGTGTGGGCCGTGTCGCGTGGAGCGGGCTGTTTGACCGCGATCAGTATCGTGAGAATTACCCGGGCCTGTCCGCGCTTTGGAAAAGGTTTCCGATCTGTCATTACGTTCTGATCGGGGAGCGGATGGGCTATGCGCCGTTTGAAACCTTTGATCCGGTCTCTTATGCCGACATGTATGAAGACGTCGCCGATTACCCCCATGGCGCGTTGATGCATTACATTCGCCACGGCCACGCAGAGAGCCGTTTTACCCAATCCCCGCTTGATGCCGCCGTGTACTTTGAAGGTGCGTTTCCAGCGGTCGCGCCTTGGCCGAAATCGGCGCGATTTGCGGTGGTTGTGCATGTGTTTTACCTGGAAGTGTGGGACAAGTTCGCGGCTCATCTGGCAGCTATAGAACTGGATCTTGATGTCATCGTAACCTTACCTGACACGCCCGACTTTGATCACAGCGCAGACGCCATCGCGCAAGGCCCGCTACGTGTCGCTCATGTCCAACGTCAGCCCAATGTGGGGCGCGATATCCTGGCGTTTCTCAATCTTGTGAACTCCGGCGCCCTGTCGCGGTATGAGGCGGTGTGCAAACTGCACACAAAGAAATCACCGCATCTGGTGGATGGAGATGTTTGGCGGCAAGAGTTGCTGAATGGGCTTTTGCCGATGCAGGGCGCAACAAAATTGGCGGAGGCGTTTGTAGCAGATCCAGGCGCACAGATGCTGGTGCCAGACCCGTTTCTCTATCGTGGAGATAAATGGTGGTCGATCAACAAGCCCGTGGCAGAACATCTCGTAGAAGGGATGGATCTCACGCTTGGTCACCTAGAGCTGGAATTTGCCGCAGGCTCCATGTTTTGGCTCAAGCCAAAGCTTTTGGAAGAAATCCGCAGCCTCGGTTTCCGCGCCGATCAATTTGTGCTTGAACGCGGGCAGCTTGATGGCACCACCGCCCATGCCTTTGAGCGGCTCACCGGGATTTTGTGCGCGCGGACAGGCGGGCGGATCGCCGTGACATCTGAGATGACCGGTCCTGTGCCGCAAGGCCAGTCCGGCCGGCCTTCTGATTTCAAAATGATCACCGGGTCCACACGGTGAGCGCGCCGCACATTGCCATTTTACTGGCCACCTACAATGGCGCGCGCTTTATTGAGCGTCAGCTGACGTCCATTGCGCAGCAGACCCATGAAAACTGGTCGCTTTGGATCAGCGATGACGGCTCTGATGATGGCACGCTTGACATCATTGAGGCCTGGCGCGCGGCGCACCCGCATCTGGTGGTCCAGCTTCGTCAAGGCCCGCGCAAAGGGGCTGCCCAGAACTTTATGTGTCTGCTTCAAGCCACGGAAATCGAAGCAGATTACTTTGCTTTTGCCGATCAGGATGACGTGTGGTTTCGCGATAAGCTCAGCTGCGCGCTTAGCCGGTTACCGCAGAGCGAAAAGCCGTCTCTTTACGGCGCGCGCACCATGGTCACGGATATGGATCTTAATGAAATTGCACCATCCGTTCTGAAGGGCACAAAGCTTGGATTTTCCAATGCCCTGGTCCAGAATTTTGCGGCCGGCAACACAATGCTTTTCAACTCCGCTGCGCGCGATCTGGTGCCGCTTGGGGCCGCCGAGCATGACATCATCGCCACGGATTGGCTGATGTACATGCTGGTCTCGGGCGCCGGTGGGCACGTCATCTTTGATACTGATCCCTGCCTTTACTATCGCCAGCATGACACGAACGAGATTGGCTACAATGCGCATCTTTCGGCAAAGCTGAGACGCGTGATCGCCGTTCTTCAAGGGCGCTTTTCGCAATGGTCTGAGGCCAATCTGGGCGTCCTGCGCGAGGCGCGACTTACGCCGGACAATGCCCGTATTCTCGACGCCTTCATCGAGGCGCGTCAGACCAGTGGCATGACGGCCGTGACCCTGCTCAAACAATCCGGCGTCCTGCGCGAAGGGGCAATGGCCACCCGTGCGCTATATCTGGCGGCATTCATGGGCCGGATCTGAACGCTTAGAACTCGTAATCGAGCCGCATACCCACCTCACGTCGCGCGCCAAGGGTGCCTTGGGTGCCTGTCGCGTTGAGAGCGGTGAAAAACTTTTCATCAAACAGGTTGTTGGCATAAATTGTCATGGTGGCACCGTTTTGAAACGCATAGCCCGCTTGGACGTCAACGGTGAAAAAATCACTCAGTCTTGGCAAAAATCCGGGTGCCGCGACCACGCCCGGGGCAGGGGGCACAATGAAGGCGGTGTCCAACAATGTGGACTTCTGAGCTCCGACATATTGCACCACGCCCCCGGCAAACCAGCCTTGCGGGCTTTGCCAATTGGCGCCAACGGCCACCGTCGTTTGCGGCGCGCTTGGAAACTCTGATCCATCCAGAGTGGTTTGCGGCGTTGTCGACAGGGTGAGCCGGTTGAATTTGGTGTCCAGAAGCCCGATCGAGGTGAAGAGCTCCACCTGCGAAGAGGCCGCATAGGTCACTTCGATCTCAGCGCCGAAGCTTTCGGATTCGCCAGCATTGTCGATAATATTGGTAAAGCCCGTGGGCGTGCGCAGGAGCGTTTCAACCTGTTGATCCTGCCATTGCTGATAAAACGCGTTGGCGGAGACGACGAGCGCTCCGTTCATCAATGTCCCGCGATAGCCCAATTCGAAATTGTTCGCTTGCTCGGCATCAAAATCCTGCACCACATTGGGCAGCAAATCCCGCCGAATAAATGATCCGCCGGGGCGATAGCCTTGCTGATAAATGAATGACAGTGTCTGATCGTCCGAGATGTCGTAACTCAGGCCCAATTTCGGGATGAACCTGAAGTCATCAAAACTTCTGTTGGACGGTGTCACAATGCCAAAGCTGGTGATCGTGCCTGAGGTTTCAGACTCGAAATATTCCACCCGGCCACCGGCAATCACCGTCCAACGCGGTGCAAACTCATAAGCCACTTCGCCAAAGAGGGCGAGGTTATGATCTTGTCCGCGCAGATTGTTGGCCGACGGAAAGAGAAGGGGGCCAATCCCGAAAACAGAGTTCCGGATGCCGCGTGTCTGTTCAATCGCACCGTAAAGCCCGGCCACCCAACGCAGACGGTCGGTGTCATAGTTGAGGCGGAACTCCTGCGTTGTCAGCTCTTGGTCAAAGAAGCCTGCTGTGAACACTGTTTGAGCCGGCAAACCAAGATTGATTGAGCCGCGATCTGTATGTGTGTGCGAATAGCCCGTGTGCGAGGTAAACTTGAGCCCGCTGTCAAACACATGACTGACCTCCAAACCGAAATTCGTGGTCTCGGTTTTGCGTATTTCCTGAAAATCGGGGTTGGCCGCATTTGTGTCCCCGCGATTGGGGGCAACGATCCCTTGGACAGTGTTGGTTGTTGGTGCATCGAAGGATTGCGATACTGTGAACAGAACCCGCGTGTCCTCAGACCCCGTTGGCAGCCACAGCACCTTTCCGCGCACATTGTAGAATTCCTCGCGATCCAGCTCATTAAGGCGCGGGAAGGCGGCATAGGCGGGGAAGATCAGATCACTGTCTTTGGCAAACCACTCTCCGCTGATCCGATAGGCCCATCTGTCGTTAAGCGCGTTGCTGTAGGCAATACCGATTTGTTCGCGATTGTCTTCGCCATAGGTCAACTGAATGCGCCCGCCTGGCGAAAATTCAGGATCTTTGGTGCGCACGTAAATCGCACCTGCCAGCGCGTTGCGCCCGGTTAACGTGGATTGTGGACCGCGGAACACTTCGACCTGTTCGGTGTCAAACAATCCGCGCGCGCCCTGGCGCACACCCTGGATCGTCTGCTGGATACCGTCGATGTAAAGCGAGGCCACGGGCGCGCTACCGCCTCCCGGGATCAAACCTTCTGAATTCACGCCGCGAATGACAAAACCACTATTTGCATTTGGCGGTTGGTTCACATTGCCCAAACGGCGAAACGTGTCTGTCAGCGTCTGGTTATTGGGGCTGTCGAGCGCCTCAGCATCGACAATGCCCACGCTGGCCGTACTGTCCTCAAGTGTCTCAGCAGATCTGTCTCCGAAAAGCGTGATCGTGCCAAGATCGAAGAACGCGTCTTCATTTTGCGCCCAAGCGCTGTCCGCTGTTGCACATAAAAACGTGCATCCAAAAAGGATCGATTTCCAAGACCGCGCCATCCACGCCTCCCACAACACAAAATCCTGTACTTGCGTGGCTATGGAACGGCTGGCGTGTACTCGGGCGTCTTTGATCACGAGACCACGCATGTGGAAATGAAAAAGTGTTCTGTGCGCAGATTTTACCTAGTGTTGTTGCGCAAATGGTGCGTGCTGCGGTGGCGACCTGGCAACACTGGCTTGGCGTTTCTCGCCTTGAGATAACGCACGGTTTTCTCTGGAAGCTATCGGCAGTAGGGTGTCGCTCGACCCAAGCAAAAACGCTAGGCGTATTTCCCACTCGCAGGACACGCCCCGATGCGCAAAACCTTGGTGTTTCAACTCACCGCAATCATGATCGTTGTTCTCGTCAGCCTGTCTGCGCCCTCTGCAGCCCAGCAGGAAGAGGCGTTCGACCTGGGCACCATCGTCTTGCGCGGAGAACTGCAAGACCGGACCATCCAAGATAGTCCCACCTCAGCGGCCGTCATCACCGGCGAGAGCCTCGATCGTCGCGCCGACCAAAGCCTCGACAATGTGCTTGAACGCACCCCGGGTGTCAGCCTGCCCGCGGCGCGCGTGGGTGTGGCCATTCGTGGCGTGCGTGAAAGCGGCCTTGCGGTGGGTGGCAGCGGGCTTTTGATCTCAACCCAGGTCGATGGCGCGGCCTTGCCCACGGTCTTCTCCACGATCCTCGGCGCCGACAGCACATGGGACCTCAAACAGATCGAGGTGCTGCGCGGGCCCCAATCCACCCAGCAAGGGCGCAACGCGCTGGCCGGCGCGATCATCGTACGCTCTGCCGATCCGGTGTTTGACCACGCCTACCGCGTCCATGGCGAGATCGGCAATCGCAACCACTACCGCTTCGCCCTGATGGCCAACACCCCGCTCATCGAAGACCGGCTCGCCCTGCGGTTTTCCTATGAATTGCAGGAAAATGACGGCTATGTCTTCAATCCCATCCTCAATGACGATCGCTATGATGCGCAGCGCATGCTCACCCAGCGGATCAAACTGCGCTGGCAAGCGACCGACAGTGTTGAGGCCATCCTGTCCTATTCTCACACCAACAACCGCGCGGGCGAGGATTTTGTGGAGCGCGTGTCTTTTCCCGCCGCCCGGATTAACATCGCGGGCCTGCCCTCAGGCGAAGGCGCACAGCATGACAATTTCGGCCTGCGGGTGAATTGGGACATCAACGACACCTTCCGCCTTGAAACAGAGACGACCTATTACAGCGTGGATTACTACCGGGTGGAGGATTTCGATTTCTCGCCCGCCAATCTGGGTTTCACGGTCGGCAATTTCCGTCCCAAATCCTGGGAACAGGACATTCAGCTCAAATTCGACACCGGCGCGCTGATCGGCGTTGTGGGCCTTTTCCTGACCCGGATCGAGGATGACCGCAACGCACGCTCCAACACCGATCTGGGCTTCATCAACAGCCTGCCGCCCAATGGCATCCCGGTGACCAATCGCAACACCTCGCGCACCGTGACCGAAAATATCGCGCTCTTTGGCGAGGTGGACATCGCCGCCGACCGCCTTCTGCCGGGCCTCTCCTTCACCCTGGGCGCGCGCTATGATTTCGAACAATTCCGCAACACGGGCCAGTCCGTCAACACCGTCGCCGGGTTCCCGCTTCCGCCCACAATCATCAACAACAGTGGGGAGTTTGATGCCTTCTTGCCAAAGGTCGGCGTCCGTCATGAATTTTCTGACACACAGTCGGTCGCCTTTACTATTCAGCGCGGCTACCGCGCGGGCGGCGTGTCGACCAATGAATTTGCCACCACGAGGCCCGGTGCCGTGTCCATTCTCGATTTCGACCCGGAGTTCACCACCAACTACGAACTGGCCTATCGCGGCGCGTTCTATGACGGCACATTGCGCATCTCCGCCAATGCCTTCTACACCCGATGGACCGATCAACAGGTCACGCAACAGGGCCGGGTCAGCGGCGATGCGAACAATTTCCTTGATCGCGACATCGTCAATGTGGGCGAGTCGGAACTCTACGGCGCGGAATTGAGCGTGGAAGGCGAGCCCACAGTCAACCTCACCCTCTTCGGATCACTGGCCTATGTCGAAACCCGCTTTCTCGATTTCATTATCAACCGGGGTGCGGCCACACAGCAGGTTCTCAATGGCAACGAGTTTCCCTCCGCCCCCAGCGTGACAGCGGCCTTCGGCGGGGCCTATCGCTGGAACAACGGCATCACGTTTGAGGCCGACGCCAGCTATCAGGCCGCCGCTTTTGAGAACATCCAGAACACGATCAAGGGCGATGACCGTTTCCTGGTCAACACCCGGCTCACCTATGAAGCGGGTAGCGGCTGGCTCACCGGCATCTTCGTGCGCAACCTTTTTGATGAAGACTACACCACTGTCAGCTCCAACAACGTCATCCGAACGGGTGAGCCCCGCACCATCGGAGTCTTCGCGCAGAAATCCTTTTGATCCGACCTTTCTTGTTGCCAGAAACATCCCCGCGGAGGCAGAAAATCTACTTGAGCGTCACGTCGTAACTATGCGCAACCGCGTGAATAAAGCTCACCCGCCGCTCCACCGCACGATCCAGCGCATCATAGGCCAGCCGCTCCACCTTCAAAATCGCGGCCCCCTCGGCCACCCCCAACTGCGCCGCCATCTCCTCATCGGCCACACAAGGGTTCAACCGCTCATCCGCGCGCACCACGATGCAGGAATAGGCCTGTTGGTAGAACACATAAAGCGTGTTGGGCAGGGGCGCGCGATCCATCAATCCGGGGAAAAGTGTCTGAGGGACGACAGAGATCTCAAACACCCGATCATCTTTCGGCAAGCTGCGTACGCGCGCGATCTCAAACACCTTCTCCGGCGCGCCATGCAAGAGCGCGCGCTCCTCAGCCTTTGATTTGCGCGCCACCATCTCTTGGCGCTCCAGCACCGGGGCAGGGCGCGCACCATCGGGCCCCCGCAGGCGGAAGAAATTAAACAAGGCCCGGTCCGGCGTCTGGATCGTTACAAAGGTACCTCTGCCTTGTGCCCGTTGCACAAGCCCGCGCGCCTCAAGATCCATGAGCGCCTTACGCGCCGTCCCCTGGCTCACGCCCAGCTCCGTGCCCAATTGCACTTCGCTCGGCAACATCGCTCCGGGCGGCAATGCGCCCGAGGCGATCCGCGCCACGATCGTGTCGATCACCACTTGATAAAGTGGCGGTGCTTTGATGGTCATCCGGTCCTGCATCGCGGCCTCAAGAAAAAGTCTTGTATAAGAATTCTTATACATGATATGCCGCCCTCAACCACCTCAAATTTCGAAAGGTTGCTATGCGATGTCCAATATCCCCCATCTTCTCGTGCACGAACATGACGACAATGTCGGCGTGGTCGTGGTCGAAGGGCTGACCGCCGGAACCGAGATGTTCTGCTGCGTCACCCATGACAATTCCACCTTTACGCTCAAGGCCGAAGAGGATGTGCCCATCGGCCACAAGATCGCGCTGCAGGATTTCTCCACCGGCGACACAGCCATCAAATATGGCGAGGACATCGGCAAGATCATCGCCGACATTCCCAAGGGCCATCACGTCCACACTCACAATTGCAAAACGAAACGCTGGTAAGGAGCCCTCCAAATGTCAAAGTACTCAAACATGACCTTCATGGGCTACCGCCGCGAGAACGGCCGCGTGGGTGTTCGCAATCACGTCATCATCCTGCCCGTCGATGACATTTCCAACGCCGCGGTCGAGGCTGTGGCCAACAACGTCAAAGGCACGCTGGCACTGCCCCACGCCTATGGCCGCCTGCAATTCGGCGAGGATCTGGAGCTTCATTTCCGCACCATGATCGGCACCGGGGCTAATCCTAATGTGCATTCTGTCGTTGTGATCGGCATCGAGCCCGGTTGGACCAAGCGCATCGCCGACGGCATCCGCGAGACGGGCAAGGAAGTGGCTGAATTCTCGATTGAACAGAAAGGGGATTTCGAAACCATCCGCGCCGCGTCCTGGGCCGCCAAGGATTTCGTGCACAAGGCCACCGAGGTGCAGCGCGAAGAGTGCTCGATCAAGGAGCTTTGGGTCTCGACCAAATGCGGAGAATCCGACACCACCACGGGCCTCGGCTCCTGTCCGACAGTTGGCAACATGTATGACAAGCTCCTGCCTGAAGGCATCACCGGCTTTTTCGGCGAAACCTCTGAGATCACCGGCGCCGAACATATCTGCCAACAACGCGCCATCAATGACGAGGTGGGTGAGCGTTGGTATAAAATGTGGAAGGCCTATCAGGACGATGTGATTTTCGCCCACCAGACCGATGACCTCTCTGACTCGCAGCCCACCAAAGGCAATATCGAAGGCGGTTTGACCACCATCGAGGAAAAAGCCCTCGGCAACCTCGAAAAGATCGGGCGCACCTCGCAGTACATTGATATCCTGGAGCCTGCGGAACAGCCCAAATCGGGTGACGGCCTCTACTTCATGGACAGCTCGTCCGCCGCTGCCGAATGCGTCACGCTGATGGCCGCCGGCGGCGCGGTCGTCCACACATTTCCAACAGGGCAGGGCAACGTGGTCGGCAACCCCATCGTGCCGGTGATCAAGATCACCGCCAACCCGCGCACTGTGCGCACGATGTCTGAGCACGTGGATGTGGACGTGTCTGGCATTCTGCGCCGCGAGATGACCATTGATGAAGCGGGTGATGAGCTGATCGACATGATCCGCCGCACCGCCAATGGCCGCCACACAGCAGCCGAAGCACTGGGTCACCGCGAATTCTCGATGACCAAACTCTACCGCTCGGCCTGACGCGCGGGATTTGAATATGTGAGGAAAGATGAAGCGCGGGATCCGTCCTTCATCTTTCCAACAATACTCCCGCCGGAGGCCCGAAATCGTGGAGACAAGATGACGACCACCGCGAACATGTCCATTGAGGCGCTCACCGATCTTGTGGTGCGCGCCTTTTTGGCAAGCAACGTCTCAGATGAAAATGCCCGGATCGTCGCCAATGCGCTGATTGCAGCTGAGATCGACGGGCAGGGTGGCCACGGCCTGTCGCGCGTGGCGTCTTATGCCGCGCAGGCCGCGTCTGGTAAGGTGAACGGGCATGCCGTGCCAAAGCTCTCGCGACCCAAGCCATCTCTTCTCACGGTAGATGCGCAGAACGGATTTGCGTTTCCTGCTTTATCATTGGTTATCAATGATCTACCTGACATTGCTCACTCTAATGGCCTCGCCGCTGCCTATATCACCAAGTCCCACCATTGCGGACAATTGGGCGCCCATGTGGAACGGCTGGCAGAGGCGGGGGTCTTGGCGCTTATGGTTGCCAATTCCCCGCCTGCCATGGCGCCCTGGGGCGGCGCGACCCCGTTTTTTGGCACCAACCCCATCGCCTTTGGTGCCCCTCGCGCAGAAACGCCGCCGCTGGTGATTGATCTTTCACTGTCCAAAGTCGCCCGTGGCAAGGTTATGGCCGCGGCCAAGGCGGGGAAGACAATTCCAGAAGGTTGGGCGCTAGATACCGATGGTGTGCCGACCACGGATGCAAAGGCGGCGCTGACAGGCACGATGCTGCCGATGGGAGACGCCAAGGGCGCGGCCCTCGCGCTTATCGTAGAAATTCTTTGCGCCACGCTCACCGGCGCCAACCCATCCCATGAAGCCACGTCATTTTTCGACGCAAAAGGTGCACCACCCGGTGTCGGCCAGACGCTGATCGCCTTTGCCCCGGATCCCGCGTTCACCGCACGGCTTGAGGGGCTTTTGACAACATTGCTGTCTCAGGATGGAACGCGGTTGCCGGGTGTGGCGCGCCTTGCCAAAAGAGACGCTGCGTCCAAGAGCGGATTGGACGTGCCCGATCACCTGCTCATGGAGATCAAAGAGATCGCAGGGTAATAGTGTAAGGCTCTGCAAAAGTGCAGTGGATGTCCTGCGCGTTACTCTTGCAGGATCGTGACCTCACAATTCCCTTACGCTTCAGATCGCTGCGAAATCCGTAAATACGCGCGCTGAAACGGTCTTGGGTCCGTCATCCTTACCGCTCGACGCGGATGCGGGTTGGGGTTTGGATTTGCCTGCCTCGGCAATCGTCTGGGGTGTCTGGGCCATCTGCCGCTCCCTTGTACCAAAAGAACGCCGCCCGAAGGTCTTTGATGCCTTGCGCCGAGCGACGCAGTTACAAAAGTTTCACAGAAGTTTTTTGAAATCTACACTTATCCACAACGGGTCGCGCTGCGGTTGAGCCGAATGTTGCCAATTTATCAACAATCTAGCTGGTCCACCACGGTGACTCCGGATCCCTGGAAACGGTCCATGGCGCGCAGCGCGGTTTCAACCCCAGAAAGCGGGATGGTTTGGGTCACCAAGCGCGCCGGATCAAGCCGCCCGGCGATGATCATCTCAAACAAAGCTGCGAATCGATGCGGCGCGATCCCGCGCGTGCCGTGCAGTGTGAGTTGCCGCGAATAGACCAGCGCCAGCAACGGCAGGACAGGTGTGGCGTGGTCTCCTGTCGGCATCCCGATCTGCACGTGGCGGCCCAATTTGCGTAGGCTGGCCAGAGAGTTGTGGAAGGTGGCGTTGCGCCCGAGCGCCTCAATAGAGACATGCGCACCGCCGCCAGTCATCTCGCGCACGGTTTCACCCACATCGTCTTGCCCGACCAGCAGCGTGTCACTGGCGCCAAACGATTTCGCCAGGGCCAAAGCCTCAGGATTTACATCAACCGCCAGCACTCGCGCGCCCACGGCTGCGCCGATCATGATCGCCGATAGCCCTACACCGCCGCAGCCATGCACAGCCATCCATTCACCGGGTTGTACCTGCCCACGATCCACCACTGCCTTGAACGCTGTGGTCACGCGACAGCCCATTCCCGCGGCGGCAGTGTAATCCACAGCCTCTGGCAGATGCACCAGGTTGAAATCCGCCCTGGGCACTGCGATCATTTCGGCAAACGCCCCCCAAAACGTAAAGCCGATCACGTCCTGGGTGTCACAGCAGGTCGCATCACCGCCCAGACACTCTGGACACGCCCCGCAGCCCAGAATAAATGGCGCCGTCACCCGATCGCCGATCTTGAACCGACTGCACTCTCGCCCGACCGCAACCACTTCACCGGCCAGCTCATGGCCCATCACATGGGGCAGTTCGACATCCGGGTCTGCGCCCTTCCATGCGTGATGATCTGACCGGCACACGCCACAGGCCTTGATGGCTACGATGACACCGTCTTTGGGACAGTCTGGATCGGCCACCCGCTCGACCGGCAGCGCACCGTCAAATTCTGTCATGACGCACGCCTTCATGAGGTGGCATCCTTCACCGTGTTTTCTGCAATCATTGAAATCATCTCAAACATCACGGCTGCCGCTGTGAGGGCCGTGATGTTGTTGGGACTGTCCTTCGTGGGCATCATGCACACGACATCGCCGCCAATCACGTTGAGACTCCTTGCTGCGCGTAAAATCCCCACCGCCTCATCGATGTCAAAACCCTTCTCCCCCGGCTCAAGATTGGAGACAGCCGGGGCCACTGTTGGGTCCAAACAGTCAAGATCAAAGGTGATGTAGACAGGCCGGTCACCAAGCACATCCCGCGTCTGTGCGACCACATCGGCAAGGCCCCGCTGCCGAAACTCTGCCATGGTCACAATGTTGTAGCCATAGTCGTAAGATGGCTGTAGCCAGTCCATTGATCGTGGATGCCCCCTCAGCCCGATTTGCATCGATCGGGTTGGATCTACGTCACCTTGATCGGCCAGATACGCCCCCCAATGGGCCGCTGATTTCTTCGCGCCCAGAAAGTGATCTACCTTGGTAAAAACATCTGTATGGGCATCCAGGTGAAGAAATGAGACAGGCTGGCCATCCGCCAATTGCCCGCGCCCAAGCGCCTGCACGATCCCGCCGGTGATTGAGTGATCGCCACCGATGGACACTGGCCGCGCGCCTGCTGCATCGATATCGCGGTAAAACTCCGAGATCCGCGCGATGCAATCCTCATTATCGTTGGCCCGCGGGAAGGGCACATCGCCCACATCTGCGATTTTCACGGCGTTCCACGGGTCTACTCCAAAAACAGAATGCACCCGACGCTGCACCGCCGAGACATGGCGCAAGGCGCGGGGCCCCAGATGCTGATCACGTTCGGTGGTGCCGTTGCCTGTCGAATGCGGCACGCCGACCAGCGCTATATCTTGTCCTTCAGGCCCGTAATGCGGACAGCGGAACATGGTGGGAATGCCCCACCAATAAAGGTTGTCCATCATCGATTTTTGATAGCGATCTGTCATGTTACGTCCTTCGGTTGCCTGGGATGCTACGGCGGTGTGGCCAGCGTATGCTGGTTCATCTGCGCCATTAATTGGCCTCTCTGAGACGTGCCACCAAAGGCGCAAACCACGCCCAATTCGATCGCGACGCGTCATTCACAATGAGGTTCTTCTTGCGCGTGTAAACCGGCGCATCCTCTGATCGATAAAGCCTGCCTTCCGCGAGATATGGCGCGACCATCGGTTCGGGCAGGTAGGCCGACCCCCCTCGATCGAGCATACATTGCAGCGCCCACCAGCCAGACGTAAAGCTGATCCGTGCGACACCGGCATTGTGGTAGTCCTCCGCGTGCTGTCGGCGGTAATCCTCTCCGTGATCGACAAAGATGTATAGCGGATCTGCATCAATCGGCGTGTTAGGCCTGTCTGAGCACAGCACCAACCGCTCGGGCGGCAGGGCATGCACCGTTTGCGCCCCGCGCGTCACGCTGTCAAAGGTCATGACCACATCAACCGCCCCTTCGGACAACCATGCCTCCAGGTCCCTTCCGCTGCCTTGCCGAACCGACAGCGCCATATCCGGGTTTTCCGCGAGAACCCCGTTGAAAAAAGCACGTCCCGGACCGTGCCAAAGCTCCTGATCGCACCCAAACGTGCACACTGATGCAAGCCCAGCAGGCAATCCGGTTTCGTATTTCGCCTGACGCCAAAGCCCCGTCATGATCCGCGCATAGCTCAGAAGCCGCGTACCCGCAGGCGTCAGCGTAGTGCCCGATTTTTGACGATTGAGCAGCTGCTGACCCAGCTCATCCTCTAACGATTTAAGCCGCGCCGTCACCGTTGATTGCGTGACATGCAGCGCTTGAGAGGCCCGCACGAGAGAGCCCGTGTCTACTATGGCCAAGAAGGTTTGCAACGAGGTGATGTTCATCCGGACCTTTCAATTCGAACTTTTCGAATTTTCTAACCAAATAAATTCAATTTCAAGAATTGATTTTCTGTGGCAGGCTTTATGGCAGGGAGGACGCCCATGCCAGAGAAGTTCCAGATGCTGATCGACGGGGAGCACGTACACGCCTCTGACGGTGCCACTTTTGACACGTTCAACCCCGCTGATGGAAAGATCTGGGCCACGGCACCGGAGGCCACGGCAGAGGACGTGGACCGAGCTGTCAGAGCGGCACGCCGCGCCTGTTATGAGGGCCCTTGGTCCACCATGACACCGTCAGAGCGCGGGCGGTGTTTGCGCCGTTTGGGTGATTTGCTCGCTGAGCACTCCGAACGCCTAGGCGCAATTGAGACCCGCGACAGTGGGAAAATGTTCAAAGAAACCCGCTGGCAGGCCAAATATATCGCGGAGTTCTTTCACTTCTATGCGGGCGCTGCAGATAAGATTTCGGGTGAAACGCTTCCTATCGACAAGCCTGATCTCTTCGTTTTCACAGATCGTGAACCGCTTGGCGTGGTCGCGGCCATCGTGCCCTGGAACTCTCAGCTGTTTTTGACCGCTGTCAAACTTGGTCCGGCGCTCGCGGCAGGCAACTCGGTTGTGCTCAAGACTTCCGAACACGCGCCCGCGACGATCCTTGAATTTGGCCGTTTGATCGCTGAGGCTGGCATTCCGGACGGGGTGGTCAATATCCTCTCTGGTCACGCTGATCCCTGCGGCAAAGTCTTGACCCAACATCCCCTTGTCGCGCGCATTTCCTTCACGGGTGGCCCCGGGGCCGCGCGCCACGTGGTGCAAAACTCTGCGGAAAATTTTGCCGAGGTAAGCCTGGAACTTGGCGGTAAATCACCCTTCGTTGTCTTTGAGGATGCGGATTTAGACAGTGCTGTAAATGCCTGTGTTGCCGGGATTTTTGGTGCATCGGGGCAAAGTTGTGTGGCTGGGTCACGCCTGATCGTGCATGACAGCATTGCGGATGATTTCCTCGCCCGCATGAAAACGATCGCGGACGGTATCCAAATTGGTGATCCAATGGTCGAGGAAACTGAAATGGGCCCGCTCTGCACCCATGGTCAGATCGCCCATATCGAGGCGCAAGTGGCAAATGCCCAAAGCCAAGGGGCAAGCGTTGTCACAGGCGGCAATCGGTCGAGCGCGGGTGATCTTTTCTATGAGCCAACCATCCTCGACTGCCCATCGCCCACGCTCGACATCGTCGATACCGAGCTTTTCGGGCCTGTCCTTTGCGCGCTGCGGTTCAAAACCGAGGACGAGGCCTTGCAGCTTGCCAATGATACAAAGCACGGGCTTGCTGCAGGTATCTTCACTCGCAACAGCGCGCGCGCGTTGCGCATGTCCCGCACTGTCCGCGCCGGGATTGTCTGGGTGAACACCTATCGCGTGATTTCCCCCATAGCAGAGTTCGGCGGGATGAAGGGCTCAGGCTACGGTCGTGAAAGTGGGTTTCAGGCGGTTTATGACTACACACGGCCCAAGACGGTGTGGATGAACATGTCGGATGAGCCAATGGCAAATCCTTTTCAAATGCGTTGAATGACAATGGGATAGGAGGCGAAGATGAAGTTTCACCTGGCGATAAATCTGGAGCGGATGGACCCTGCGACTGACATGAAAGCGGTGCGTGATCACACGCTGGAGATGGTGCAAATGGCAGATGCGGCAGGCTTTGAGATTGCCTGGGCCGCCGAGCACCACGCGCTTGAGATGACGATTGCGCCCAACCCGTTTCAACTCCTGACTTGGTGGGGTGAGCACGCCAAAAACATCCGCCTCGGCGTAGGCGTGGTCAATGCCGCCTATTGGCACCCGATCAATCTCGCTGGTGAAGCGGCCATGCTCGATTTGCTGAGCGACGGAAGGCTGGAATTTGGAATAGGATCAGGCGCTTACCAGCGGGAATTCGACCGAATGAAACCTGGCCTCGATCAGCGCGACAGCTGGCGATACATGCAGGAATCCCTGCCAGTGGTGCAAAAGCTCTGGGCTGGAGATTACGCGCATGACGGGGAGTTCTGGCAGTTTCCGGCCGCCACATCCTGCCCCAAACCTGTGCAGAAAAACGTGCCTGTCTGGGTCGCTGCCCGTGCGCCGGTTACCTTTGATTACGCAGTTGAGCATGACTGCAACATCCTCAGCTGGCCGCTTACCATGCCCATGTCCGAGGTAGAAACCTACCGGCGTCGTCTTGATGAGGCCGTGGACAAAGCGGGCAAGCCCTTCAAAGGAAATTGGGCGGTCATGCGTCATGCAGCCGTCTATGAAAATGAACGAGATCGCGCCGAGGCGATGCGCTCCATCCGAAACGTGCTAGGCCAATTCGGCAACCTCATGATGAAAAAAGGACACGTTAACAACGGTTTCCCAGAACAAGTTCCGCTTGCAGAGTTGGATGGAAACGCCCGTGTGGATCCTGATATGCTGGAACAAAACCTGATGTTTGGCTCGCCCGCGCAAGTGATCGAGAAGCTTGAGGCGCATCGCAGTTTCGGGGCGGATGCTTTTGTTTACTACGCGTCCATGGGAATGGATATGGAGCAACAAAAACGCTCTCTGCAGCTCTTCATCGATAAAGTGATGCCGGCTTTTGCAGAAAAAGAGCTCGCCCATGCCTGACGTGGAAATCCGTCGCACGCTGACCCATTGTCAAACGACCTTGAAGGAAGGCTTCAAAGACGTTGAAAATCCTACAAAATTGGTCGCGGCAATGGCCATCATACGCAACCCGTGGTTCGGCCGTGGTTACGTTGAAAACCTGCGCCCTGAAATTCAGAGCCACGGGCCGGTTTTAGGCAAGCTTTTGACTGCCATGGTGCTTGATGCCACGGGTGGTGAGGTGGAGGGGTATGGCAAGGCCTCCCTGACAGGCATGGGTGGCGAGAATGAGCACGGTCAGGCACTTACCCATACTTTGTGGTTTGGCAATCAGTACCGCGAAGCCGTGGGTGCCAAAAGCTATCTCGTTTTTGCAAATACGCGCGGCGCGGCGGGGACTTCGCTGATCATCCCGCTGATGGACAAGCATGACGGCGGCCGGCGCTCGCATTACCAAACGATCCATCTCAGCATCCCGGATGCCCCGGCAGAAGATGAGATCATCCTCGCGCTTGGTGCGTCCCTTGGGGGGCACCCGAACCATCGAATTGGTGACAGATATCAAGACCTTAAGGAAATGGGCCATGATGTTGACAACCCGGCTGGTGTCTAAATGTTTGACCCGCAAGGCACGGCCTATGATCTGACCGGGCGAGAGGGCGCGCCCGTCGTGGTGTTGATCCATGGTTTGGGCCTCACCCGTGAGATCACCTGGCGGGGCATGTTGCATGACCTCGAGGCGGAGTTTCGGGTGCTGAATTATGATCTTTTGGGCCACGGTGAGAGCGCTGTGCCCCATGGCACTATCGACCTAACACGATTGTCGGAGCAACTGATCGCACTCCTCGATCATCTGGATATCTCTCATGCTGCACTTATGGGGTTTTCGTTGGGCGGTATGATCAATCGTCGCGTCGCCATGGATCATCCGGATCGTGTCCGCGCGCTCATTATTCTAAATTCACCCCATGAACGTGATCCCGAACGTCAGGCGCAGGTCGAACGTCAGGCGCAGGACAGCGACAGTGGCGGACCGGCCGCCACGCTGGACGCAGCGCTAGCGCGGTGGCTCACATCGGACTTTACAACAGAAAACAAAGGTATGGTCGATGAAATTCGCGCGATTTTGTTGGCCAACAATGCAGACAACTACGCCAAACACCGGTATGTCCTTGCCGCTGGCGTCACCGAGCTCATACGGCCTGATCCGCCGCTGGCACAGCCCATGCTGGTTATGACCTGCGCGGAGGACAGTGGCTCCACCCCGGCCATGAGCCGCGCGATCGCAGCCGAGAGCACCAATGCGCAGGCACTGATCCTCCCAGACCTGAAACATATGGGTTTGTTGGAGCGACCGGATCTTTTCTTGCCGCCCTGTATAAGGTTTCTCCGCAGCCACGCATGAAAAAAGCGCCGCTGTAAAACAGGGCGCTTTTTCAGTAACTTAGTGCGTAAAGCTTACCCTTTGGCGGCTTCCACTGGTTTGGCGGGTGCGCTTTTGCTGATCGCTTGTGGCGCCGCACCGGCCTTTGCTTTGGCCTCCAACGGATCATCCTGACGCTGTACAGACCCTTCGAAATGGGCACCCGATTCAATGGCGATGGTTTTGTGGATGATATCACCCTCAACACGCGCGGTGGATGTCAGGCGCACCTTGAGGCCACGCACGCGGCCCACGATGCGGCCATTGATCACCACGTCATCGGCCATCACTTCGCCTTTGATTGTCGCACCCTCGCCAATGGTCAGGAGATGAGCGCGGATATCGCCTTCGACAGTGCCTTCGACTTGGATGTCACCGGTTGTCTTTAGGTTGCCACTCACATGCAAATCGGAAGACAGCACAGACGCAGGCGGTTTTGCCTTGGGCGCGCTTGCGCGAAAATCAGCCGATGATGCTTCCGGGCGAGGCGCATCCATGCGGGGGTCAGTCACGGCCGGTTTGGCCGCAGACTCAGGTTTTGGGGCGGGGTCGTTGATTTTGCTTTTAGAAAACATTTCTCGCAGCCTTGATGTATATCATGGGGTTGACGGCTTTGCCGCCGACACGAACCTCGTAGTGTAAGTGCGTGCCTGTGGATCGTCCAGTGTTCCCCATATCACCAATCCTATCGCCGCGCGAGACCCTTTCCCCTTCTCGCACCCGAATGCGCGATAAATGGGCATAGCGGGTTTCAATCCCGAACGCGTGTTGGATGGTGACCATCCGGCCATATCCTGAAGACCACTCGGCTTCGGTGACAACACCGTCAGCTGTGGCATAAATGGGCATACCATGCGGGCCGGCGAAATCTGTGCCGCTATGCATACGGCCCCAACGCATACCGAAGCCTGATGTGTAGCGGAATGACCCCCTCACGGGCATGGCGAAGGGTGCTTGTTGCGCGGCGAGCCGATAGATGTTCAGGCGGTCCAGCTCATCGATCACACGGTTGGCGCGCAACGCATCCGGGGTCAGTTCTTCGCCCCGGGTGGATAAGGTCAGTGGCATCAAAGGACCGCCCTGGCCGGAATAGCCACGTCGCACCGCATCAAGCAAATCTTCAGTGTTCAGCCCTGCGGCGCTGAACATTTTGTCCAGCGGCTCCACAGAAATGGTCAGCGCATCTTCCAACTGCCGGAAGATCGCATCGTTTTCATCGCGCATCAGCTCAATGGTCACCGCCATTTCTTCGGCATCAAGCAGAGCTTGTTGTGCATTTTCCTCGATCTCGTCGCGTTCGCGGGCGGTCTCCTCCAAAGCGGCAGTGAGCATTTTTTGGATGGGATCCATGCCATCGGTGGAGGGTCCGATGGCGGCGATAGCTGTGTCATTATCAAGCGCGGATTTCAGCGTTTCTGCGAGGGATTGCGCTGTGTCGCGTTCCTGCATGGTGCGGCGCAGCGTGGATTGGATCACATCGATGCCCGTTTCCAGCTCAGTTCGGCGCACCTCGGAATTCAGCAATTCCGACTGCATGGTTGAGATCTGTTCCAGCGCGGTGTTGAACCGCTCTTGTGCGGCGGCGGCCTCCATTGCGCGCAAATCACGCTCCGCCTCCAACGAGTTCAAACGTTGTTCATACGTCGTTTGGTCGCGTTTGGCCTGCTCACGGAAATTGCCCGAACCGATCGAGTCCATGAGCAAAATTGCAGTCGCAATGATTGTCCATGCTACGAGACCCGTGGTGCCAACGACCGCAATCAATTGGGATTCTGATTTGAGGCGGATGAACCGTGTGTCGGTGTCTGACCGCAGGAAAACCCGGCGTTCAGGAAAATACCGCTCCAAGAAGGAGTGGAACTTGATCACTATAACTGAGCGCACGTGCCCCCCGTCGTCTTTGTCCCCAATAGCTGCAACGGCCCTTCCGTCAGGCTTTGTGCACAGCTCGCCCGCATGTGACTACAAAACGCCTTATTCTTGGGCAAGAGAATTGAGAATTTCGTCGTAGCAGATGGGCGGTTTGGCGCGTCAATGGCGAAAAATTGCCGATGGCCTTCGGGTCAATGCAACGTAAGGTAGAATGCAGCGCGGCAGAAGGCACAGAAAGCGGCAAACTGTTGCGTGGTTTCTGCGGGTTAGCCTGTGGACGGTTTTTAAGCGAGGGACATTGGCCCCTCACAGCATGCGTCGCCCTTGCGCGGTCTACATGGCTTTGACGGCTTCCAAGACGGCTTCGGCATGACCGGGCACTTTGACCTTGGGCCAGATCTGCACGACCTTGCCCGCGCCGTCGATCAAAACCGTGGTACGCTCAATCCCCATGTAGGTTTTGCCGTACATTTTCTTTTCTTTCCACACGCCATAGGCCTCACAAACCTCGTTTTCGGCATCTGACAGAAGCGGAATGCCCAGTGAATGCTTGTCGCGGAACTTATCATGTTTGGCCACAGTATCTTTGGAAACACCGAAAACCTTCACGCCAGCTGTCTCAAATTCGCCCGCAAGCTCGGTAAACGCAATCGCCTCCTTGGTGCAGCCGGATGTGTCGTCTTTGGGATAGAAGAACAAAATCACCGGGGCAGGGCGCAAAGATGACAGGGTGACGTCCTCACCTCCGTCGCGCGGCAGGGTAAAATCCGGGGCGTCATGGCCGGGCTCTAACATTTGTGTTCTCCTCGTGTTAAATTTTGAGTGTAAATTAGGACGCGACCGCCCAAATTAAATAGCAAATGAACGCGCGTAAATCTTTGAGTGACATGAGTGAGCAGACGCCCGCAAAACCGCGCCGCAGCGGCATCAAAAAATTCTGTATATGGTTTACCGCGACAACCGTGATCCTGTGCGGCGCTGCTGTGATTGCTGTGCTGTCTCTCGTAGGCACGCGGATTGCCGTGCCGGATTGGGCGCAGCACAAAGTTGTCGAAAAGATAAATGCGGACCTTTCCGGATTGAGCTTGGGCTTCGCCGGCCTTTCGATCCTGTTGCAGGACAATTGGGTGCCCAGGTTGGAGATGCAAAATGTTGTGGTCTCCGATGACATTGGCACGCCGTTGGTTCAGCTATCAGATGTTCAAGGCACGGCGGATCTGGGGCAATTGTTGCGCGGGCAGATGCGACCGGGGTCGATCCATGTTTCGGGGGTGCAGGTCTTGGTGCGCCGCGGCGCGGATGGTGCAATCAACCTTCAACTTGGCAACACGGGCGGATCTCTGCAGCAAGCTGCGACCCCGGCGGCCCTTGTTCAACAAATTGATGCGCTCGTCACACGTCCGCATTTTGCAACGCTCAGCCAAATATCAGTCGACAACTTGACCTTGCGCTTTGAGGATGCGCGCGCCGGGCAAGCGTGGAATGTCGATGGAGGCCAGATTGAGATACTGCGCGAAGGCGATGCTTTGGCGATGTCGGCGGATCTTGCGCTCTTGGGCGATCGCGATTTTGCCACGACGATGGAGATGAGCTTTCGCAGCGAAATAGGGAATGCAGCGGCGGACCTCACGTTCACGTTTGAGGATATGCCAGCGCAAGATATTGCCGGACAATCGCCTGCGCTCAGCTGGCTTGATGCGCTTGATGCGCCCATTTCAGGCGGGCTGTCGATGCAGGTGGATGAGGCGGGCAAGCTTGGCCCCTTGGCGGCGAGCCTTGATATCGCCGCCGGCACGCTGAGCCCAAATGACACCGCCCGTCCTATTGCCTTCGACCACGCAGGCGCAGATCTCACGTATGATCCGGCCACGGCACGCATCGAGTTTGACGCGCTCGAACTGGATAGCAAATGGATCTCCACTCGAATTGAAGGGCAAACGCGGCTGGAAGGCATGGACGATGGCTGGCCTGATGCGTTGACCTCTCAATTCCGCGCCACATCGTTTGAGGCCAACCCGGCGGGCATTTATGACGCACCCATTGCGCTTGATGGGGCAACGCTGGACATGGCTTTGTCGCTCGATCCCTTCACCGTTACGCTGGGTGAGATGGTGATCACGGATCAAGGCCAACCCATTCGCATCACCTCTGACATTGCAGCGATGGACGACGGATGGACCTTTTCCACCGCGGCCCGTGTTCCCGCCATCTCGCCCGACCGGTTGTTGGAACTTTGGCCCGAAAGCCTAGAGCCCAAGACCCGCAAGTGGATCACCTCCAACGTGCAAACCGCTGATTTGTCGAACATTCAGTTTGTCTTGCGGGCGAAACCGGGGGACAAGCCAGATGTCTTTCTCGGCTTTGACTTTGACAATCTTGCCTCGCGCTTCATCAAAAACGTGCCAATCATTCATGACGGGCGCGGCACTGCGTCCATTCAGAACAATGCCTTCGTGATCAGCGCCCATGCCGGTGTCGTCACGGCCGATGACGGTGGTCAGATCGACATTTCCGGATCCAGTTTTGAAATTGAGGATATCTCGGAACGCGGGGGCGAAGGCATTGTCCGTCTGAAAACAGACAGCACCATCACCGCTGCATTGTCACTCTTGAATGCAGGCCCGTTCGGTTTCATCGACAAAGCAGGGCAAACCGTCACGGTCGCCGATGGTCGCGCGGCCCTTAACGGGACTTTGCGCTTTGCCGTGATCGATGATCTCAAGCCCGAGGATGTGGAATTTACCATGACGGGCGCGCTGCGGGATGTGCGCAGTGACAAACTGGTCAAAGGCCGTGTGCTGGCCGCCTCCGCGCTGACTGTCGATGCCAACTCGAACCGTCTGCGCTTGGGCGGGCGCGGGCAGGTGGGGCAGGTGCCGTTTGAAGGGTTCTACACCATGCCGCTCACCCAAGGCAGCAATGGCCGGGCCAGCGTGGCAGGTTGGATTGAGCTGTCTGAGCGTTTCATGGACGAATTTCAGATCGGCCTGCCTCCCGGGAGCGTCGCAGGCGCGGGCAGAGGCGAAATTGAGCTTGAATTCGAACGTGGCACGCCGCCCAAGTTCTCTCTCAGCTCTGATCTCGCTGGCCTCGCGCTCTCTTTGCGGCCCTTGGGGTGGCGCGTCACTGAAGCGCAAACGGGTGACTTGGCTGTGAGCGGCCTTTTGGGTGAGCCTCCCGCAGTCGAAAGCCTTAGTCTCAATGCGGCGGGCCTGCGCGCGCGTGGCAGCGTGACGCTCCAACCCGACGGGCAGTTGCAGCAGGCCAATTTCTCTCGCGTGCAGCTTGGCACGTGGATTGACGCTCCGGTTGACTTGGTCGGTCTTGGGCCGGGCAAAGCGCCGCTAATCCGTGTGGCCGGTGGTACAGTGGATCTGCGCCAGACGTCACTCTCAAGTGGTTCTAACGGTCCACGCACAGGGCAGGGCGGACCGGTGTCGCTTAAATTGGATCGTCTGGTGATCTCGGACGGGATCAGCCTTACCGATTTTAATGCGGAATTGGACATGAGCCGTGGCGCAGACGGAAAATTCACCGGCAATGTCAACGGTCAGGCCGCCATCAACGGGCGCATCACGCCTCAAAACGGGCGCAGCGCCTTTGCTATCGCCTCCAACGATGCGGGTGCGGTGTTTCGGTCTGCCAATCTGCTCAAACAGGCGCGCGAAGGCCGCTTGGAGCTTTACCTTATCCCTGGTCAGCAGCCTGGCGTATATGAAGGCAAGCTGGAGGCCGCCAACCTCCGCGTCACGGACGCCCCGACGATGGCGGCTCTGCTCAATGCGATCAGTGTGGTTGGTCTTCTGGAACAGCTCGATGGAGAAGGCATTCATTTCAACAACGTAGAAGCCGAATTTCAACTCGCCCCCGAGCGTGTGACGCTGTATTCGGGCAGCGCAGTCGGCGCATCTATGGGGATTTCAATGGAAGGCTATTACAACACCGGCAACAAATGGCTGGACATGGAAGGTGTGGTTTCACCCATATACGCGCTCAATCTCGGCGGGCTCTTGTCCTCGCGCCGGGGCGAAGGGGTTGTCGGATTTAACTATAAGGTGGATGGCGTGTCCTCTCAGCCTCGCGTGCGGGTCGATCCATTCTCCGTTCTCACGCCGGGTGTCTTTCGTGATATCTTTCGCCGGTCGCCGCCCGACCGGCCAGGCGCACCCACCGAAGGCGCACAAGAGCCAACCGTCGGAGATCAACCCATCATCGGCGGCACGGCAGGTACCGATCGCTGATGCATCTAAGCGATTTTGATTTCGATCTGCCGGACCGGTTGATCGCCACGCGGCCGGCGCGCCCGCGCACCTCTGCACGGCTGCTTGTGGCCGAGGGCGATGAGATCACAGACTCTGTGGTCGCAGATATCACGCGGTTTCTACGCGCCGGCGACAGGCTTATCCTCAACGACACCAAGGTGATCCCCGCGCGGCTTTCGGGCATCCGTCACCGCGCAAGTTCTGATCCAACCAGCGAGGCTGGCGCAAAGATCGAAGTGACATTGCTGGACACCACTCCTGACGGTGATTGGCGCGCCATGGTCAAGCCTTTGAAGAAACTCAGAGACGGCGAAGAGGTGGTGTTTGATGCAGGTCTGATCGCCACCTGTGTAGGCCGTGCAGACGGGCTTGGCATTCTTCGTTTCAACCTGACAGGCGATGAGTTTGACGCAGCCCTGAACGCCGCAGGGGCCATGCCCTTGCCGCCCTACATCGCCACCCGCCGCGCGGCCGATGCGCAGGACCGTGAAGACTATCAAACCGTCTGGGCCGCGCGCCCCGGTGCTGTGGCCGCCCCCACGGCCTCACTCCATTTTGACGACGCACTTTTGCGAAAGATGGCGGAACACGGCGTCACCTTCACCCATGTCACGCTTCACGTGGGCGCCGGTACCTTCCTGCCGGTGAAGGTCGATGACGTAACGACCCACAAAATGCACGCCGAATGGGGCGAAGTGACAGAAGTGGCCGCGCAAGAGATCCGCGAGACCAAAGCTGCAGGCGGGCGCATTATCCCCGTCGGCACAACCGCGCTGCGCCTGATTGAAAGCGCCGCGCGGGGTGGGCGGATGGACGCCTGGGAAGGCGAGACAGATATTTTCATCTATCCCGGTTTCCAGTTTCAGATCACAGACGCGCTGATGACCAACTTTCACCTGCCGCGCTCAACGCTGATGATGCTCGTATCCGCGCTGATGGGACAAGCGGGCATTCGCAGGATTTACGACCATGCGGTGACGGAAAATTATCGTTTTTTTTCCTACGGTGACGCGTCCCTCTTGATCCCTGGCTGAAATCCGGCCATGCGGCCCAGAAACGACGCAATCGCGTCGAAAAAATCTGCGACAGAATCACGCTAAAGCGTATTGAGACGCCAGACCATTAAAGGATAGGCCGATGTTTTCAGTGCTTAAAAACGCTTGGGCGTTGCTTTTGGGCACGATGCTTTTGCAGGTTGGCAACGGCATGCAGGCGACGCTTTTGGGCATCCGGGGTGAGATTGAAGGCTTTTCCACGACGTCGATGTCGTTGATCATGTCTGGTTATTTCGTGGGCTTCCTCTTTGGGTCACGCATCGCGCCTGATCTGTTGCGGCGCGTGGGGCATGTACGTGTCTTTGCAGCTCTGGCATCGCTGATTTCTGCTGTCATGATTATGTATCCTTGGCTGACCGACCCTTATGCTTGGACGGCGGGCCGCATCCTTGTGGGCTTTTGCTTTTCTGGTGTTTACGTGACCGCCGAAAGCTGGCTCAACGACTCCACGGACAATGAAAACCGCGGCAAGGCACTTGCGCTTTACATGATCATGCAAATGGTCGGCATAGTTTCGGCGCAGGCGCTTTTGGTCCTGGCCGATCCCGGCGGGTTTATCCTGTTTATCATCCCATCCGTGCTGATTTCGCTGGCCTTTACGCCCATCCTTTTGTCGATCAGCCCGGTGCCGGCACATGAAACCGCCAAGCCTCTCACGCTTCTGCAAGTCTGGCAGGCCTCTCCTTTGGGCTGCGTGGGTATGTTCTTGTTGGGGGGTGTCTTCTCGGCACAGTTCGGCATGGCATCGGTTTATGGCACGCAAGCTGGTCTTTCTGTCGCGCAAATCTCCATCTTTGTGTCCGCGTTTTTCGTGGGTGCGCTCGTGCTGCAATTCCCCATCGGCTGGATCTCTGACCGGGTCGACCGGCGTTTCGTGATCATGGTCACGTCCGGCATTCTTGGTGGTGCAGCCGTTTTTGGGGCGCTGTTCGGTGGTGCGTTCTGGGCGGTTGTTGTGACAGCCGTCATCGTCGGCGGCATGTCGAACCCGCTTTATTCGCTCTTACTGGCCTATGTGAATGACTATCTTGATCACGATGCTATGGCGGGCGCTGCCGGCGGTATGGTCTTTATCAACGGGCTTGGCGCTGTGTCTGGTCCGCTCATCATAGGGTGGATTATGGGTGTGCTTGGCGCGCCTGGTTTCTTCATCTTCATCGCGGTTTTGGGATGTGGTCTTGCCGCCTACGCAGCCTTCCGCATGACCATTCGGCCTGCCCCTGCAGCCAGCGACACTGACAGCTATGCCATCGTGACCATGTCTTCCTCCCCGGCGGCTGTGAATATCGCGACTGAGTACGCGATCGAGACCGCCCAAGAGGACGAGACCGGCGAAAACCCGCGCGTCGCCTGACGCCGCCTCAGTCACGGAGTATTGCTGCTGTTGCAATATTTTACTGTGCATATACGTCGATCGGTGGTTACGCTTGAGTAACTCGACAAAGGGGAGAGGGATATGACCGCGCCGCAAGAGGTGTTGGAGTTTTGGCTTGATGAGATCGGGCCGCGTGATTGGTACAAAGCCTCTGAGGCGTTGGATGGCACCATCAGAGATCGGTTTGAGGCCGCTTGGATGCGGGCCACGGAAGGGACCTATGGTCTCTGGCTCACCTATCCCAGTGGGACATTGGCCTACATCCTTTTGATGGATCAGTTTCCTCGCAACATGTTTCGCGAAGATGCGCGCAGTTTCCAGACCGACGCCTACGCTTTGGCCGCCGCGAAACTTGCCATTCAAAACGGTTGGGATTTGCGCATCGATGAGCCGGCGCGCCAGTTCTTTTACTTGCCGCTGATGCATTCGGAAAATCTATGTGATCAGGAACGTTGTATCCGGCTCTTGATTGAGCGTATGCCCGTCCAAGGCGGTGAAAACCTGCTGCATGCCCGCGCCCATCGTGAAGTGATCCGCCAGTTTGGCCGGTTTCCTCACCGCAATCAGGTGCTTAGCCGGATATCGACTGAACAGGAAAAAACCTTTCTCGAACAAGGTGGTTACGGCATGACAGTCCGAATTCTACAAAAGGCAGACGCGGCATAGCGCAGCGGGCCTAACGCTGCTCGTTGAGATCGACAAAGAAATAGTTTAGTATCAAACTATATTTTTACCGCAGTGACGGAGACATGAGATGGCGGCGCAGACCTTCGATGTAATTGTAATCGGCGCGGGCCCCGGAGGCTACGTGGCCGCGATCCGAGGCGCGCAGCTTGGTCTCAAGGTTGCCGTGATCGAACGCGAGCATATGGGCGGGATTTGCCTGAATTGGGGTTGCATACCCACCAAGGCTATGTTGCGCAGTGCGGAGGTCTTCCACCTTATGCACCGCGCCAAGGAGTTTGGCCTGTCCGCGACGGGCATTGACTACGATCTTGACGCAGTCGTCAAACGGTCACGTGCGGTCTCAAAACAGCTCAACAGCGGTGTGGGTCATTTGCTGAAGAAAAACAAAGTCACCGCCATCATGGGCGAGGCCACCCTGACCGGCAAAGGCAAAGTCGGCGTCACCACGGATAAAGGCCAAGAGGAACTGTCCGCTAAAAATATCATCCTCGCCACGGGTGCGCGCGCCCGTGAATTGCCGGGACTGGAAGCTGATGGTGATTTGGTTTGGACCTACAAGCACGCGCTCATGCCGCCGCGCATGCCCAAAAAGCTGCTTGTCATAGGCTCCGGTGCCATCGGCATCGAGTTTGCAAGTTTCTACAAGACGCTTGGCGCCGATACGACAGTGGTTGAGGTTATGGACCGTATTTTACCTGTTGAGGACGCCGAAATTTCGAGCTTTGCCAAGAAAAGCTTTGAAAAGCAGGGGATGAAGATCATGGAAAAATCCATGGTCAAGAAACTGGACCGAGCCAAAGGCAAAGTGACTGCGCATATTGAGACGGGTGGCAAAACGGCCAAACACGACTTTGACACGGTGATCTCTGCCGTGGGCATCACCGGCAACGTGGAAAACCTTGGTCTTGAGAGCTTGGGCGTGAAAGTCGATCGTGGTCATGTCGTGACTGACACGCATTGCCGCACAGGTGTGGACGGGCTCTACGCCATCGGTGACATCGCTGGCGCACCCTGGCTTGCCCACAAAGCCAGCCACGAAGGCGTCATGGTGGCTGAATTGATTGCCGGCGGCGATCCGCATCCTGTGCGTCCGGAATCCATCGCCGGATGTACGTACTGCCATCCTCAAGTGGCCAGCGTCGGTTTGACCGAGGCAAAGGCAAAAGAGCAGGGGATCGATGTTAAGGTCGGCCGGTTCCCCTTCATTGGCAATGGTAAGGCCATTGCTTTGGGAGAGGCTGAGGGCATGATCAAAACAATCTTTGATGCCAAAACGGGTGAGTTGCTGGGCGCTCACATGGTTGGGGCCGAGGTAACAGAGCTCATCCAAGGATACGTGGTGGGCCAAAAGCTTGAAACCACGGAACAGGATTTGATGGAAACGGTGTTCCCGCACCCAACGCTCAGCGAGATGATGCACGAGTCCGTCCTTGATGCCTACGGCCAAGTCATTCACATGTGATTTCAGGCGTCGGCCAAAGCGTTAAAGCGTGTCGTCAGCCCTCAATTAAAAGATCTGCTGGCAGACTGCATCTTTAGGCTCAATTCACGGGCGAATTCGGGCTGTTGCAACATCAACGTGATGCACAAAGGCATTTTCCCTGCCTTATTCCAAAGCGCCCCTGACCAATCCTGTCAGCTGTTCATCCTTTGTTCACATTTTTATCTTGGATTAAAATGCGTGTTCCCCTATCTCCGTAACAGAGTGAATGGGGTGCAGATGGCCGAGCTTAAAAACATCGAAGTCCGCGGCGCGCGGGAGCATAATCTCAAAGGGATCGACGTTGATATCCCCCGAAATGAGCTTGTGGTGATCACCGGCCTTTCAGGGTCTGGCAAATCAAGCCTCGCGTTTGATACGATCTATGCTGAAGGTCAGCGGCGCTATGTTGAGAGCCTGTCGGCCTATGCCCGCCAATTCCTTGATATGATGGAAAAACCTGACGTCGATCATATCTCAGGCCTGAGCCCGGCAATCTCGATTGAGCAGAAAACCACGTCGAAAAACCCGCGCTCCACCGTCGGCACGGTGACAGAAATATACGATTATATGCGCCTGCTTTTCGCCCGCGTCGGAACGCCCTATTCACCCGCCACAGGCCTGCCCATTGAAGCACAGCAAGTGCAAGACATGGTCGACCGCGTGATGACCATGGAAGAGGGCACACGCGCCTATCTAATTGCCCCGATTGTGCGGGATCGGAAAGGCGAATATCGCAAAGAATTCATGGAGTTGCGCAAACAGGGCTTCCAGCGCGTCAAAGTGGATGGGGAATTCTACGAACTTGATGAGCCCCCAACGCTTGATAAGAAATTCCGCCACGACATCGACGTGGTGGTTGACCGTTTGGTGGTCAAGGAAGGGTTGGAAACCCGTCTTGCGGATAGTTTCCGCACCGCGCTTGATCTCGCCGATGGCATCGCAATCCTGGAGACCGCGCCGAAAGAAGGCGAACCGGAACGCGTCACGTTTTCTGAGAATTTTGCCTGTCCTGTCAGCGGCTTCACCATTCCCGAGATTGAGCCGCGCCTCTTTTCTTTCAACGCGCCCTTCGGCGCATGCCCGGATTGTGACGGCTTGGGCGTGGAGCTTTACTTTGATGAGCGTCTCGTCGTTCCTGATGAAACGCTCAAGATCGCGGATGGTGCCCTTGCCCCGTGGCGCAAAGGGAAATCGCCGTATTTCCTGCAAACCATCGAAGCCATCGCGAAACACTATGAGTTTGACCAAAACACCCGTTGGAAGGATCTTCCGGCGCATGTGCGTCAGGTTTTTCTTTATGGCTCGGGCGACGAAGAAATCCCTTTTCGATACGACGAAGGCGGTCGCGTCTATCAGGTGACGCGCACCTTCGAGGGTGTGATCCCGAATATGGAACGTCGCTACCGCGAAACGGACAGCAATTGGATTCGTGAAGAATTCGAGCGTTATCAGAATAATAGGCCGTGTGGTTCATGTGACGGATACCGCCTGCGTCCTGAGGCGCTGGCGGTCAAAATCGCGGGCTTGCACATTGGGCATGTGGTGGAAATGTCCATTCGAGAGGCCTTTGCCTGGTGCGAGAACGTGCCGGACCATTTGACGTCACAGAAAAACGAAATCGCAAAAGCTATTTTGAAAGAGATCCGCGAAAGGCTGGGATTCTTGAACAATGTCGGTCTTGAATACCTGACGCTGTCGCGGGCGGCTGGCACGCTGTCCGGCGGAGAAAGCCAACGCATTCGATTGGCCAGCCAAATCGGGTCTGGCCTGACGGGTGTGCTCTACGTTCTTGATGAACCATCTATCGGTCTGCATCAGCGTGACAACGGGCGTCTTCTGACGACGCTGCAAAACCTGCGCGATCAAGGCAATACAGTGATCGTTGTCGAGCATGACGAAGAAGCGATCCGAACCGCAGACTATGTTTTCGATATCGGACCGGGCGCGGGCGTGCATGGCGGGCAGGTGGTGAGCCACGGCACACCAGAGATGGTCGCGGCGGATACCGGGTCCGTCACAGGGCAATATTTGTCTGGAACGCGCGAAATTTCCGTGCCGACGGAGCGGCGCAAAGGCAAGGGGAAATCTATCAAGGTTATCAAGGCCGAAGGGAACAATCTTAAATCGATTGATGCAGTATTTCCATTAGGTAAATTCGTGTGTGTGACGGGCGTATCAGGCGGTGGAAAATCCACTTTGACAATCGAGACATTGTTCAAAACGGCCTCCATGCGCCTCAATGGCGCGCGCCAGACCCCAGCACCTTGCGAAACGATCAAAGGGTTGGAGCATCTCGACAAGGTCATCGACATTGACCAACGCCCCATCGGCCGCACGCCACGGTCTAACCCGGCCACCTATACTGGCGCGTTTACACCGATCCGCGATTGGTTTGCCGGGCTGCCTGAATCCAAGGCCCGCGGGTACAAACCCGGTCGGTTTTCTTTCAACGTGAAGGGCGGCCGGTGTGAGGCCTGCCAGGGCGACGGCGTCATCAAGATTGAGATGCATTTTCTGCCGGATGTCTACGTGACGTGCGAAACCTGCGGCGGCAAACGCTACAACCGTGAGACACTGGAAATTCTCTTCAAAGGCAAGAGCATAGCCGACGTTCTTGATATGACAGTGGAAGACGCGCAAGAGTTTTTCAAAGCTGTTCCGGCGATCCGCGAAAAGATGGATGCGCTTGTCCGTGTGGGGCTGGGCTATATCAAGGTGGGCCAACAGGCGACGACGCTATCGGGCGGTGAGGCGCAGCGCGTGAAACTGTCCAAAGAGCTCAGCAAGCGGTCAACCGGGCGGACGCTCTACATCCTCGACGAACCGACAACCGGTTTGCACTTTGAGGACGTGAAGAAACTCCTCGAAGTGCTTCATGAGCTTGTGGACAATGGCAACACCGTGATCGTGATCGAGCATAACCTTGATGTGGTCAAAACCGCTGATTGGATCATTGATATCGGCCCTGAAGGCGGTGACGGTGGTGGTGAGATCGTGGCCGTGGGCACGCCAGAAGATGTCGCGCAGGAGCCGCGCAGTCATACCGGGCGCTACCTCAAAGAGATGCTGACAGCGCGCAAGGTCGCTGCAGAGTAACTGGAGGCTTGCACCCGCGCTGCGCGCTTTGTAAGAGGCGCAGTACGGGTCGTTAGCTCAGTTGGTAGAGCGCTTCGTTTACACCGAAGATGTCGGGAGTTCGAGTCTCTCACGACCCACCAATTTCCGCTCATATCAAGGTCGGACACGAAAAAGGGCCGCGCACCGATCGGGATGGCCCTCTTACAAAAAGATCTGAGATCACAGTGGTTTGGTGATGCCAAATGTGATCCGCCCTGCATTGCTGCCGTTGAACTGGCCCAGCCATTCAAACTGCGCCGTCCCGATGAAGCCTGCACCAATATCGGCAGTAAGACCGACAGAGACATCAAAACCTTCCACATCTGGATCCCCCGCACGGCGAGAGAAGGGCTGTGCGGTGTTGTTGATCAGTTGACCAAAGATATCAGGCTGCTGCCCGTCAAGCAGAACGTCGTACCCGATAGAGGTAAACATACGTACCGATTGCGTGGCCTGGAAATCAGCCAGCATTTCAACCCCACCGATCAGGTATTGGCTAGACCGGCTCGCATATGCGACGCGGGCAAGCGCACCGGCTTCGGCAAACCCGTCGACTGTGGTATCGTAATAGGCCAGCTTTACGGCGGGTGTGATGCTGGCATTGGCCATCTCAAACGTCTGCCCAAACCGTCCGGCCAAAGAGTATGTCTGACCGCTCGTCGCGCCGGTGTTGATCAACGGGCCCACATTGAGGATGCGCTGAAAATTGTCGTAGTCCACCTCTTCAAAGCCGAAGGTCAAATCCAAAAAGCTGCGGCCGAAATTGTATCGACCGTAAATGTCGAACTGCACAGAGCTGAAATCGAAATCGACGATCCTCTGGTTTACATCGCCTTCGGTAAAGCCCAGGGCGGCGCCCGCCGCGAACCCGTTGCCAAACACACCTTCGGCCCCTACGCGAACCCCACCTAGATCAGAGGTGTATCCAAAAGGGCTGCCATCACGTTGACGGTTAAAGCTGCTGCCGAACCCTTCGACAAAGAGGGCAAAGTTGCCATCTTGGCGCGCCAGACGATTGAGACGATCAAACACGGCGTTCACAGCGGTGTGGCGCGAGGAGAGCGCCATTTCATCCATGACATAGCTGTTGGCCGCCGATGTGCCTGCCAGAACATGTGCGACGACGAGGCTTGCCAAAAGCTCATGGCCCGGCTGCGTGGGGTGGATAAAGTCGATGAAAAAGAACTCATCGGGGTTGTCGCACAGTTGATGATTGTTTGTCGTGCCGGTGATGCAGGCGTCAGTGATGTTGCTAAAACCGAAGCTTTCCGGGTCAGCCTCTACAGCATTTTGCAGCGCCAGCAGATCCACGTAGATGAAATTCACCTGTGGATTTTCATCTGCCACGCGCTGCAGTTCAGAAAATTGCCGGTTGATCGCGGCCTCCGAGAAGGTGCGCGCAATGTCCTGGATAAACTGAGGCTGATTTCGGCCGCCCGGGATCAGCGAAAGATCCGCCAAGCCGATGACGGCAACAGAGCCCGTGCCATTGGCCGCGATAAGCTCCAGCACGGCGATGTTTTCATCTGCCACGGCCTCACCCAGCACGGTGGCGTCTACCAGGCCCAACTGGCTGTTGTCATTGGCGCCGCTTAGAAAGGTGATCAAATCGCCATCGTTAAATGTGCCGCCGTTGTTGAAGTAGAATTCCACCTGTTGGCGCGTGCTTGGGATAAAGCCGCGGTTGCGGAGGCTTTCAGCACCCGCCACGGCGAAGTTAAGGTTGGAGGATGCGAAGTCACCGCTGCTCAAATCCATGGTGCGCTCAAGATCATAAACGTCATCTGGCTCTAGAACTGCGACCAATTGTTCGGTCAATGCCGGTTCGTCAATCACACCATCCACAATATCCTGAGGCGTAAAGGTGGTGCCACGGTCGGCATTGAGATCATTGGTGAAGTCAATGAGACGTTGATCGCTTGCCCCCAAGATGGCCGCCACATTGCCTGTGGATGCCTCTCCTGCGAAGATGTCCATATTGGTTTGAAAGGCTGCATCTGTAGTCGGGAGCAGCATGCTGTCCAATCCACCGGAGAGAAGTTCGGTAAAGACCGGCCCGTTGGTGATGCGACCGGGCAGGAAAAATGGAGACAGCTCACCAGTTATTGCGGTTCGGTTGCCGGTGTCGGAGTAACTGTCGCCAAAAGAAATCACGCGGTCGAACTCTCCGGTGACATCGAAATCCTGTGCGTGCGCTGTCCCTGACGTGGCCATCGCCACCACGCCGCACATCAAGGCCGCTTTTACCGATTGCATGTTTTTCCTCCCGTGGCTGCCAACACCCCTCCCGGCTGCCGGCGTCGCTCCTCACTGGCGAGTAAAATGACCAAAGGGCAGGGGTTTGGCTAGAAATTACACGCGATACCCCATCAAGGTGACGCTACGTTCCCCGGGGCTGTGGCAAGAAGGGCGCGCGGCGGTCGAAATTCGCGGGATGTCTGACCCACCTGTGATTTTTCAATGTACCTAGCCGTGCAGCTGTAATATTCCCACATCGCCACGTAACGCATGATCGTCAACGCAGCTGGGCTTTGGGGCCAATTGACCCCAGGCCTGCGCAACCTGACGGGACGACAGATCATGACTTTGCGGACTTTCCTGAAAACGGCTTTTGTTGTTTTGGCAATGACCACGGCGCTAACCACGCTGACTTTTGCGCAAAATGAAGACGGATCATTTGATTTGGGCACGATCGTTTTGCGCGGCGAATTGCAGGAGCGAACGCTGCAAGACAGTGCCACATCTGTTGTGGTTGAGACCGGTGAAGAACTGGAAGCACGCAGCGAACAGGATCTTTATGCCGTGCTGGAGCGCACCCCCGGTGTCACCAATGCGGGCAATAACACAGGGATCGCAATCCGAGGCATTGATCAGCGCGGTCTCGGCGGCGGTGGCAGCGCTGTGGTGTCAATTCAGGTTGACGGGATCGCGTTGCCGAGCACGCAATCCACATTCTTTGGCCCATACTCCACATTCGATCTCGAACAGATCGAAGTGCTTCGCGGGCCGCAATCAACACAGCAAGGCCGCAACGCGTTGGCAGGCGCGGTGGTGATCCGGTCCAAGGATCCTTCATTCGATCGCGAGGCCAAGGTGCGGGTGGGCTTTGGCTCCCGCAACACCTATGAAACGGCTTTTGCCTTCAACGTGCCATTTATAAAGGATCGTCTTGCTTTGCGATTTTCGGCAGAAAACTATCAATCTGATGGTTGGATCGCGAACCCAACGCTTGGTATTGATGATTTTGACGAGCGGGATGCGTCAACCATTCGTGCAAAACTGCGATGGGATCCAACAGATAGCCTCAGCTTTGTGGCCTCCTACACGTATGCCAGCAATGTGGGCTCATGGGCAGAAGCGGACAACGCGTTCTTTCCGGCGGTGCGCGTCAACCAGAGTGATTTCAACTTTCGCCATGGGTCTGAGCACCAAATTCTTGGGCTGCGCGCGAAATGGGACATCAACACGGCCTGGACGCTGGAAACGGAATCCACACTCTACTATCAAAGTTACTTCAGAAATGCAGATAGCGATTTTGGTCCCGCTCCGGATGCGTTTTTTGTGCGTGGTGGCGGCTCTGAGGCGTTTGAGCAAGATATCGAATTGAAGTTTGACTACGATACTCTGCGCGGTGTTGTGGGGTTCTTCTACACGGATATAGACGCATCAAACCCAACGATTATAAACTCTGTGTTTCGAAACAATACGTTCAACACGCTTCGTGATTTTGGCAACGGGTCGGAAAATTACGCGCTGTTTGCAGATGTGGATTTGGATATCGGCGCCGTCCCTGGGCTGACACTGAACGTGGGGGCGCGCTACGATATAGACACGGTGACGATCCTCAGACAGGAAGTTCAAACGATAAACGGCACCGTAAATGTGATCGTACCGCGCGAACGTGCCAGTGAAACCTTTGAGGCATTTCTCCCCAAAGTCTCCTTGAGCTACGATTGGAATGATAGGATTACCACGGCCTTTACTGTACAGCGCGCATATCGCGCCGGTGGCACAAGCTTCAACTTGTTGACGGGCCAGTCCGTCGCATTTGATCCCGAATTTGCCACGAACTATGAATTTGCATTTCGTGGGGAGTTTCTTGACGGGGATCTCATCGCAAATGCGAATATCTTTTACCTAGACTGGACCGATCAGCAGGTCGGTGTGCAGCTTAGTGGCAATCCACTTGATGCGGTTACGACCAATGCAGGCAAATCTCATGTTTTTGGTGTTGAGGCCAATGTTGATGCGCAAATCACATCGCGTTTCGACATGTATGCAGGCGTTGGTTATGCGAAGTCTGAATTCGATGAGTTCATCTTCAATGGCCAGAATTTGGCCGGGAACAGCTTCGGTGAGCCAGAATGGACGGCGGCCATTGGCGGCTCCTATGAGCTGGGTCGCGGGTTTAGCGTGGCGGCGGATGCGTCTTACACAGGTGAAGCGTTTGACGATGTGTTCAATCGCCCAAATGAGATCATCGATGACAGGCTGCTGTTCAATGCGCGGCTGACCTATGAAGACGGCAATGGCCTGACGGCGGTGCTCTACGCGCGCAACATCTTCGATGAAGACTACATCACGGGGATCCGCGATATCGGAGCACGCCGTTTTGTCAGCGTGGGCGAACCATTGACCATTGGCGCCTTCCTTCAAAAAGAATTTTGAGGCCGGCGTTCGACCAAATTGCCATAGCGGCCGTGCATTCCGCCAAGGGGGCTTTGCCAGTGCGACTGTTTCTGTTTACGAAACAGTGAGGACGCATTTACAGGCAAGTTGAAGCAGGGGCGCATGGTAAGATCGCTTGATCTGATCAAGGTGGGGGGCGAGTGCCTGGGCGCTTTGGCAGAAGGGGGTATCGAAGTCGATATGATCTCGGACTTCAACGAGGCCGAGCGCATTGTCACGTCAATGGGCAAGAACGAAATGACGGCCAAACTTTCGAGCCGTTACAATGATTTCACAGAAGAAAGCGGCTTTTGGCTTTTCATGCGGGAGGCTGGCGAATACGTCACCGGCATCGCCACGCGGTATGATGTGGTGGGCCAAGAGAACATGGGCGATTACATGATCCGCACCATGCGCCGACACTATCCCAATCCGTCGGGCGAGGCGCTGTTGGAGTTCACAACGGCGCTGCCACCAAGCTTTCACGGGCGCATGGCGTATATCGGAGAGCTGTTCGTGCGCCCCGATCGGCGCGGGAGCCGTCAAAAGCTTAGGTATCTGATGTTTTTGCTGCACAGCTGCATTGCGACGAAATGGCAAGTGGATTGGATCTATGCGATGATGCGCGATCGTGATGTGAAGGCAGGGTTTGCAACGAACTATGGCTTTACGACACAGCTCCCGGGTGTGGCCCGATGGGCAAAACCAGCACCGCCTGGGCGGGACGATTCGGAATGGTTGGTGGCGATCTCAGCCAGCCATCTCAGTCACATGATGGCGCATTACGCCCGCTCACTCGAGCGCTTGTGAGTAGTTCAGCACGTATTCATTGCCCTCGCTGTCCCGCACAGGCAAAAGCAGGCGCTTGTACGAAAAGCGCAAAGGAAATGTGTGCCCAGGAAGCTCTACATCTATTTCCTCAATAGACAGCTTTGGCTCACCCTTGGAGGCTTCCACATGGGAGAGCCGCACTTTTTCAATCAAATCACCGTCAAAGGTCGTAAGCAGGTGACGAAGATGGTCCGCAGACTGCACTCCAAAGGATTGAGCGGCCAATGAATTGTATCCAACGCGGTAAGGTTCGGGCAAGTGGCTTTCCACTTTGGGCGCGACATATAGATCAACATGTTCTGATAACTTATCGAAATTATTGAGTAATCCGCGTTGTTGATGCCACCACGTCAAAACATCATCCAACAGCGGCTTAACCCCACGGCGTGACAGCTTGCGATACGTTTCCTTCGTTACAGCAGTGAGGATTTTTTCCGCCTGAGCCGATACAACATGCTGATCGAGGTCGTCACTGAACAGCGTCACCTCATCTGTCAGGCCTGCAATCTGATTGGGGCTTAGCCCAAGCGCCGCACAGATTTTCACGACATTCGAAAAGCCAGGATCGCTTTTCGTAGACAACAGATTGGAAATGTAGCGCTCTCCTTGCCCAATCTGCAGGGACAGGGATTTGAAATCGTAATCAGAATTCACAATGTATGTTTTTAGGCGATCGTGAAAATCAGGCATGTTTTGTCCTAAATCGAGGATCACTGGTCCTTTATATTGACTTTTGATCAAAATGGTCAAATACACAATGCGCGTCTTTGGTTTTGGTGAGGATAATAGCGTGAGTGATTTGACGCCGGATGGCGGTCTCGCCAAATCAAAGCAGGCTGCCATCCGACAAACAACACCGAGAGACATGCCAATTTTATCTGAGCGTGAAGCCAAGATGATGCGTGATTGGGCGATTGATTGTCCTGATCACGTGAACGGTGCACGCCTCACCCGGATCGTCGACCGCCTCACATTCAGAGGCTAGGCGCGTCTTTCTTTGAATGGCGACGCCGTTGGCACCACCCGCATCTCGAAACAGATCCAGAAAGTGTTTTGCCAGACCTTTGCAGAGCGGCGAACCTCTTGGCGCAAGAGGGCTGCGGCCGTGATCCATCGATCAGCTTGGAAAATTTGCCCATTCCGCGCAGATTTGCTCTTTCCAATGCTTGACGGGGAGCAGGCAGGGGCATAATACCCACGACACGCTTTGGTTTAGGCCGAAGCCAGCAGTGGGCGGTTGTAGCTCAGTTGGTTAGAGTACCGGCCTGTCACGCCGGGGGTCGCGGGTTCGAGCCCCGTCAACCGCGCCACCGCTGCTTAACTTCCCAAAACCTGTTTGAAACAAAGTCAGTCTGAGCCTTGCGCGGCTTCGAAGAACGATAAGAGCTCTTTTGCAGTCTCCGTCGGCGCGGTATCCGGAAAGAAATGTCCGCCGGGCACGCCAACAACCTCAAAATCTTTGCATTTGTCGGCCCAAGCCTCGCGCATGTCATAGGTTCGGCCCATCGCCCCAACCGCACCGTAGAGGATCAAGGCCGGGCATGTGACACGCGCGTCAAGATCATCTGCATCGTCATGAAAGTCATAAGTCAACGCCGCACGATAATCGTTGCACATGCCTCGGATCACATCCGGTTTGCGCCAAAACATCTGATAAGTGGCCAGCTGATCGGCCTTGAAATCATCGCGCTGCGCCGCGCCCCATCCAAACAAACACGATAAGAAAAATGCGTCCGGGTCATGGCTTATCATGGTTTCCGGCAATGGCTCAGGCTGGGCCAGAAAAAACCAATGATAATAATCCTGTGCCACGTCACGTCGCAGCGGATCAAGCAGGGTGTGCGTGGGCACAATATCCATCAAGGCCAAGGCTGTGACACGGTCCGGCGCGTCGAGGCTGAGCCGGTGCGCCACCCGTCCGCCACGGTCATGCCCGGCAACCGCAAAACGCGCAAACCCGAGCGCTGCCATAAGCGCTATCTGATCTTGCGCCATATGCCTGAATCGATACGCTTCGACGGCTGCGGGTTTTTCACTGTCACCATAGCCGCGCAAGTCAGGGCAGATCACCCGATGCGTCTTGGCCAAAAGTGGCGCGATTTCTGCCCATAGTGCGCGCGTCTGCGGAAAGCCGTGCAGCAACAGCAAAGGCGCGCCATCGCCGCCCTCCGACCAGGCGATATCAATCCCGTTAAGCTCCTGTTTGTGATCGGAAAACCCCGGAATGTGCAACGGTTCACGCTTTCGACAGGCTGTCCAAGACCCGCACCCAGCTGCGCGTCCCCTTGTGGAAGCTTTCGACATTGTATTTTTCGTTGGGGGAATGGATGGCGTCATCCTCCAAACCAAACCCGATAAGCATGGAATCGAGCCCTAGGATATCGGTGAAAAACCGCGTCACCGGGATAGAGCCCCCCATACCGGAAAACACCGCTTCGCGGCCCCATTCATCTGAGAGCGCCTGACGCGCTTTGGCAAACTCCGGGCGGTTCACATTCATGACAGAGGCCGGCGAGCCATCCAGATCATTGTTCCAGGTGATACGGGCGTCTTGGGGTAAGCGATCTTCGACATGTTTGCGGATTTTGTCGCGCAATTTGTCGGGGTCCATCTCCCCAACCAATCGGCAGGTCAGCTTACAATGGGCCTCTGCGGGGATCACCGTTTTGGTCCCAACGCCCTGATAGCCCCCCCACAGACCGTTGATTTCAAGCGTCGGGCGCGCCCATTGCTGCACCAGTGTCGAATAGCCTGCTTCGCCATGGGGCTTGGTCATGCCCACGGACGACAGATAGTCCTCTTCGTCAAAGCCGCAGCTTTCCCACTGGCGCAAGATGTCATCAGGCACCTCAGAGACCCCTTCATAAAACCCATCCACCGCAACGCGGCCATGATCATCATGAAAACTGGCAATGATGCGCGAAAGCTCTTTGAGAGGGTTGAGTGCAGGGCCGCCGTAATGGCCTGAGTGCAAATCGATCCGCGGTCCGTGCAGTGTAAACTCATCCTTCACCATGCCCCGTAGCTGTGAGGCAATAGACGGAACACCCGGCGCCACCATTCCAGTGTCGCAAACCAAGGCGAGATCAGCGGACAATTCATCGCGGTGGTTTTCCAAAAACGGGATCAGTGATGGCGATCCTGACTCTTCCTCTCCTTCAAAGAAAAACGTCATCCGACAGGGTAGGGCGCCTGTCACCGCTTTATAGGCCCTGCACGCTTCAATGAACGTCATGAGCTGCCCTTTGTCATCCGCGGCACCGCGCCCGCGGATCACTTGTCCCGCCGGTGTGTCCTGCACTTCCGGCTCAAAGGGCGCTGTATGCCAAAGATCAACCGGATCAACGGGTTGCACATCATAGTGACCATAAAACAGCAGATGCGGACCGGCGCTACCATCAGGCCCATCGACATGCCCCACAACCATGGGCCGACCCGGCGTTTTGCGCATCTCTGCGCGCACGCCCAAACTTTTCAGGTCTTCCACAAGCCAGGCAGCGGCTTTGTTGCAGTCATCATTGTAGGCAGGATCGGTGGAAATCGAAGGGATGCGCATCAGCTCCTTGAGACGATTGAGCGCCTCAGGCATTTGTGCGTCAACGCGGGACAAGACGGCATCGAGGGACATGGTGTTCTCCGGTCGCGGTGGTTTTCGTGCGCACCCTAGACCGGGCCGCAGAAAGATCACAAGGGACGCAACGGAGGATGCCATGCCCAAAACCGAACGCACCTGTACGGGCAAGGCGCCTCAGATGTTTAAAACCCTTTGGTTTTAGAAATTTCATGGGGCGCCGTTAAAACACTGGAAAACAATCTCGGTGCACTGCACTTGATCTGGATCAAAGATGGCAGCCGTGGCATTTTGTTACGTGTAGACTTAGAATGGTTCGAACTATATCAGCGTGACAGCAGTGGCCCGCTAAGACGTGTCGTCAAATAGAGCGATCCCAAACCCAGAACCAACGCGTTCAAGGAGACAGCCAGGTGGATTTCAACGCAAAGCTCGACACAGCCATTGCGCAATTGCACGAAGAAGGCCGGTATCGCACGTTCATTGATATCGAACGCAACAACGGTCATTTCCCGCACGCGACTTGGACGCGCCCTGATGGCTCTGAACAGCGGATCACTGTGTGGTGCGGCAATGACTATCTTGGCATGGGCCAGCATCCGGTCGTTTTAAACGCCATGCACGAAGCGTTGGATGCAACGGGGGCAGGCTCCGGCGGTACGCGTAATATCTCGGGTACGACGGTGTATCACAAAGCACTGGAAACAGAGCTGGCCGATCTTCACGGAAAAGAGGCGGCACTTCTCTTTACGTCCGCCTACATCGCCAATGACGCAACACTTTCGACGTTGGCGAAGCTTTTCCCAGGCCTCATTATCTACTCGGATGCGCTAAATCATGCCTCGATGATCGAAGGCATTCGCCGCAACGGCGGGCAGAAGCGCATTTTTAAACATAACGATCTGGATCATTTGCGCACGCTTCTCGAAGCGGATGACCCGGCAGCGCCAAAGTTGATCGCATTTGAGTCCATTTATTCCATGGACGGCGATTTTGCCCCGATGAAGGCAATCTGTGATCTGGCCGCTGAGTTTGGCGCCTTGACGTATCTTGATGAGGTACATGCCGTTGGCATGTATGGGCCTCGCGGTGCAGGCGTGGCGGAGCGCGATGGTTTGATGGATCGGATCGATATCATCAACGGGACCCTCGCTAAAGCTTTTGGCGTGATGGGTGGATACATCGCCGCAAGTGAAAAAATGTGTGATGCTGTAAGGTCTTACGCCCCGGGCTTTATCTTTACAACGTCTTTGCCGCCGGCCGTCGCAGCTGGGGCAGCGGCGAGTGTTGCGCATCTTAAGACGGATCAGGCTCTCAGAGATTTGCACCAAGAACGCGCATCGGTGTTGAAGACGCGCCTCAAATCAATGGGCTTGCCGTTGATCGATCATGGGAGCCACATCGTTCCCGTGATGGTCGGCAACCCTGTTCACACCAAGATCCTGAGCGATATGCTGCTTGAGCGGTATTCAATCTACGTCCAGCCGATCAACTTTCCGACTGTCCCGCGCGGGACCGAACGGTTGCGGTTCACACCTTCGCCGGTACACGGCAGGTTTGAACTAGACGCGCTTGTTCGCGCTCTGGATGCACTGTGGAGCCATTGCGCGCTGAATCGCGCCGAGATGACCGCCTGAATCCACAGGATGTGCAAAACTTCTTGTGTTGTGGTAAGCACTTGTCAACAAAGAGCCCTAGCCGAATCGAGGTTCGGCCAGTTTTTGTTGGCCAAAGTCGATATGGGGCGGCTTGGGGAAGAAAGGCAGGCGTATGGTCATTCGCCGCAAGAGGACGAAGATCGTTGAAAACGTGGAGGAGCCGCGCGGCTTCGACGCGTTTGATTTGCGTCTAGGCGACATGATGCGCGGGGAACGCGCGACCATGGGCAAGTCGCTGCTGGATGTGGAGCGTGAGATACGCATTCGTGCCTCCTATATCGCAGCCATTGAAAATGCAGATCCCAATGCCTTTGACACGCCCGGGTTTATCCCTGGCTATGTGCGGTCCTATGCGCGCTATTTGGGCATGGACCCGGATGAGGCATTCGACACGTTTTGTCGCGAATGCGGGTTTTCCGTAACCCATGGCATGTCAGCAGGCGCATCATCGGTGCGCAAGCCCGACACGGCCGCTCAACGTACTGCAAACCGCAAAAAAGATCCGATCATGGAGCCGGCAACGCCGTTTGTTCCGCAGCGCGAAAGCTTCCTGAGTGGGGTAGAGCCGGGCGCCATCGGGTCTGCTGTTGTGTTGATCGGTCTGATCTCTGCAATCGGTTTTGGCGGATGGACTGTGTTGAACGAAGTTCAGCAGGTGCGTCTGGCGCCTGTGGAAAACACCCCAAATGTCTTGACGGATCTTGATCCACTGGACGGTGCAGTCATTGCGCAAGCCGGTGACACCGCATCAGGCTTTGAGCCGTCCAATTTCGGTACGTCGGAATCGCTTGATCGGGTATATCGGCCTGAGGCGCTTGATGTGCCAGTGATCGTGGCCCGTGATGGCCCGATTGCAACGATTGACCCATCAGAGATCGGAACGTTGCAGCCGAAAATTGCGGAACAGGCGCCGGTTGATCCGGTTGAAGCCGCCATCGCCAGCGTGTTGTCACGCTCTGAGGATGCGACACCAGCGCCGCAGGTCTTCGCCGATGCAACGCCGCCTGTGCGTCTTGTTGCCGTTCGTCCTGCGTGGATCCGGGTGACGTCTGCGGAGGGAAATATTGTCTTTGAAGGCACGCTCAATGGCGGCGAAACTTACGAAGTGCCCGCTCTTGAGGAGGCGCCCAGCTTGCGCGTCGGAGAATCCGGGGCGGTCTATTTTCAAGTGGCCGACGCGCATTACGGCCCCGTCGGCCCGCGCGGCACGATCACACGCGATGTGGCCCTTTCTGTGAACGCGGTGACAGACCGCTATGATCTTGCCGATTTGAGCCAGGATGAAGACCTCTCGACATATGTGGCAGAGCTCGAAACCGGCAACCAATAGGTTTAGGATCTGACCAGGGTCATCTGAGGGTCATAGGGGCTTGGTGCGATCACTTTGGCCGCTGTTTTTGTTCCGATAATGTCAATTTCAAAGTCAGACCCGACGTCCGATACCTCTGGCAGGACAAAAGCATAGGCCAGGTTTTTGCGCACGCGATGCCCGTATTCGCCTGACGTGACAGTGCCGAGAACAACGCCATGTCGCATCACAGAGGCGCCACCATGGGCCGGGGCGTCATGGCCCAGAACCTCCAAAGACACGAGTTTACGGGTTGGCCCTGCGGCGCGGCGCGCTTCCAGTGCGGTTTTCCCGATAAACGCCGGTTTGTTCATGCGCACAAACCGCTCTAGCCCGGTTTCATAGGGGTCAAACTCTGTCAGGATGTCGGATTTCCAATGCAGAAATCCCTTCTCCAGCCGCATCGCATCCACCGCACGTGCGCCGAACATAGACAGCCCATACGCCTGACCGGCCTCGCGCAACGCCAGATATGCGGCATAAAGCTGCGCATTGGGGACGTGTATCTCATAGGCCAATTCGCCGGAAAAACTGACACCCATCACCACCGCAGGCGCGATCCCGATGAAAGCATCTCGCACAGATAGCCACGGGAACGCTTCTACCGACCAATCGGCTCGGCTGACCGAAGAGAGCACGTCGCGCGATCTGGGGCCTGCCAGCACAAGCGCAGTGTGATCATTGGTCAAAGAGCGGATCTGAACATCCTCGTCAGGTCGCAGATGCCCCATGAGCCAATCCATATCATGCCATTCGGCTGCGGCGGCAGAGCCGTACCATACGCGCCCATCAGGCAAATTGGCGATGGTCGCCTCCGCTTTGAGCATGCCATGCTCATTGAGCAGATAGCCCAACCCAACGCGCCCCCGGCGTTTGGGGACTGCGCCACAGATCATTCTGTCAAGAAACCCATGTACATCCGCGCCGGTCATTTCATAGCGATTAAACCCATTCACTTCGCAAAGCCCAACGCGGCTCTGCACGGCCTCAACCTCACGCGCGATCACATCAAAAACCTCTGTGAAACGGAAGCTGTGGCTTTCTTTGAATTCTGGAGATGGTTTGAAGTAATCCGCGCGTTCCCAGCCGTTGATGACGGTAAATTCCGCCCCTTCCGCGGCCAAAACGGGCGTCAAAGGCGTTGTTTTCATCGGGCGGCCCGCCGGGCGGTGCTCATGCGGGAAATGGAAGCGGAACTCGTTTTGGTAGTCTTCGATGGCCTTCAAGGCGCAAAGTTCAACGTTGCCATTGGCCGTGAACCGGCGCGGATCGAGACCCCAAGTGTCGAAACACGCCTCTCCATGGACAATCTGTTGGGCCAAAAGCCAGCCATGCCCACCACCTTCGCCAAGTCCCGCGCGCAGCCCGATGATGCAAAACGCATTGCGTTTGCCCGGGATGGGCCCGACAAGCGGCGCGCCGTCAATCGTATATGTGATTGGGCCATTCACAACCGTATGGATTCCCACATCCATCAGCGCGGGCATCCGCGCAAATGCCCCTTCAAGCACGTCCGTCACACGATCCAAGTCATCTGGGCACAGCGCATTGACGAAGTTTGGGTCAATTCCGTCCATCCCCCAGGTCTTGCAATCCTGTTCATAGAATCCCACCAACAACCCGTTCTTTTCCTGGCGGCAATAGTAATCCGAAATCGGGCAGCGGATCAGTGGCATACGGTGGCCCGCATCAATAATCGCTTGTATTGGTTCGGTCAGGAAATACTGATGCTCCATCGACATGACAGGGTGATGTACCCCCATCATCGCGCCCACTTCATTCACGCGGTACCCACAGGCGTTGACCACGATCTCACAGTCAATGTCGCCGTTTTCGGTGTGGACTGTCCAACTGTCATCGGGATGTTGGGTGAGGCCGGTGACAGGGCATTTGCGATAAACCTCGGCACCGGCCTTGCGGGCGCGCCGGGCAAGGGCCTGACAGAGTTGGGCAGGGTCGATATCTCCGTCCAGAGGATCCCACAAGCCCCCGATCAGATTGTCCGTGGAGATCAACGGGTGACGCCGGGCGCATTCTTCGGCATCAATCACCTCAAAATGCACATCCATTCCGCGTGCCATAGACGCAAAATGGCGATAGCCATCCATCTGTGCCTCGGTGTTGGCCAAACGAATGCCGCCATCGCCGTGATGATAATTGATGGGGTATTCGGGGTCGTCTGCCAATTCTTTGTAAAGATTGATGGAATGGGTTTTCAGACCAACCATGGTTTGGGTCATGCCAAAGTTGGTGACCTGAGCGGCCGAATGCCATGTCGTGCCGGATGTCAGCTCATTGCGTTCAACCAAGACAACATCGCTCCAGCCTTGCTGCGTCAGGTGATAAAGTGTGGAACAGCCCGCAATACCGCCACCGATCACAACACAACGTGTCTGGGTTTTCATCATAGCTCTCCCGAGAATGTATGGTCTATCAGGGGGCGCATGATCGTCCGGGGTCAATAAGAGGACGTCTGTTCTACCACTATTCATAATCCCGTTTCGAAAAATTAGAAATTGACAACATACGCCTTGCTCAAACGGTGCGCTTGCTTGCTGATAGATGCCATGACGTCACCTGCGCGCAAACCTCGCCGATCTGGCCGCAAAGAACGTCTCGCCAAGGCCGCCGCACCACCAGTGATCAACCCGGCACCTCCGGGCCAAAAGGGTGGGGTTTACAGGCCGTTGAGTGAGACGGATCTGAAAGGCATCTATGACACGGCGCTGCGGCTCTTGAGCGAGCTTGGCATGGGAGAGGTTCCGGCGCGGCTTTGGAAGGCTTTGATCGGGGCAGGGGCGACGGATCTCGGGCGTGATCGCATTGGCCTGCCGCGTGAGATGGTGGAAAGCGCCATCGCACTCGCGCCCAAACGGTTCCCGCTGCATGGAAGAGACCCCGCGCGTACCATTCATGTGGGCGGCGATGAGGTGCATTTCGGTACCGGGGGCGCAGCGGTGCAAACACTGGATATGCAGTCAGGGCTTTACCGCCCATCAACTCTGCAAGATCTGCATGATTTCACCCGCCTTCAGGATGCTTTGACCAATATCAGTTGGTTCACCCGGTGCTGCATCGCGACCGATGTCGCAGGTGAGTTTGCGCTCGATGTGAACACGGCCTATGCGCTGATGCACAACACCACCAAACCTGTCGCGACCGCCTTTACCCTGGCCGAACATGTGGCACCGTTGGTTGACATGTTTGATATCGCCGCGGGCGGCGCGGGGGAGTTTGCCAAAAGGCCGTTTGTGAAGGCTCATATTAGCCCGGTCATTTCGCCAATGCGGTTTGGCGAAGATGCGGTTGATGTGATTTTTGCCTGTCTTCAGCACAACATTCCCGTCTCTTGTATCACGGCCGCCCAAGCCGGAGCGACGGCGCCTGCGACACTGGCCGGGTTTCTGGCGCAATCCTTGGCGGAGACATTGGCCAGCCTCGTGATGGTCAATGTGATTAAACCTGGGCACCCCATGGTTTTTTCCAACTGGCCATTGGTGATTGATCTGCGCACGGGGGCGTTCGCCGGCGGAGGTGGAGAGATTGCCGTTCTCAATGCTGCGTCAGCGCAAGTGTCGAACTGGCTGGGTCTGCCGTCCGGCGTGGCGGCCTCCATGACAGACGCCAAGGCAATCGATGCTCAATACGGGGTTGAAAAGGGGATGACGTCACTGGCGGCCGCGTTAGCCGGGGCAAATCTCATTTACGAAAGTTCCGGGATGACGGCCTCGCTGTTGGGGGCGAGTTTTGAAGCGTTTGTGCTGGATGACGAGATGCATTCGATGTCCTACAGGGCGTTGCGAGGCGTGGAAGTAACGCGCGACAATCTGGGCTTTGAGGCGATCTGTGACGCGGTTCTGGGTGAAGGGCATTTCTTGGGCGGTGACCAAACCATCGGAGCCATGGAGCGGGATTACTTTTACCCGCTGCTGGCCGATCGAGACTCGCCAAAGACCTGGGAAGACAAAGGCGCCCCGGATGCCTGGGCCATGGCGCGCCAGCGCGCGCAGGAGCTGTTGGACAGCCACCGGCCTACGTATCTGAGCCCAGAGCAAGATCACGAGATCCGAGATCGATTTGATATTCTGATCTAGCGACATGTGAGCGCATAACTACTATAATTGTGGCATCACAACCGAAAGCAATGCTGATGCCAAAAACTTACACTGGTGGCTGCCTCTGCGGGGACATCCGGTTTGAGGCCGTGGGCCCTGCTCAATTTCCGCATACATGTTCTTGTACCATGTGCCAAAGGCATTCCGGTGCGCTTACGGTCGCGTGGGTGGAGTTTCCCAAGGATGCTGTGACATGGACAGGGCCGGGTGGTGCCCCGGCGCTTTATCGATCATCGGAGAAGTCCAGCCGCGCCTTTTGCCCGACCTGCGGCAGCACGATCGGGGCGGTGGATGATGCGCCAGTGATCGCACTTGTGCTCGGCGTCTTTGATAAACCTGGTGCAGCCGCGCTCCGACCAACATCGCATTCCTATCGCTCCAAACGCCCCAAATGGTGGCGCGTTGATACGAGTGCATAGGTTTTCTCTGGAATCACTCCAGATTTCGCGCTTTTCTTGCCAATAGCGCAGGGAGGCCGCCATGAAGACGTCAGAGCCCGATTTCACGATCGGAATTGAGGAGGAATACCTCCTTGTGGATCGCGACAGTCTTGATCTTGCGGAAGCGCCCGAGGCGTTGATGCTGGCTTGTCAGTCAGAGCTGCAAGATCAAGTCGCGCCTGAATTCCTCAAATGCCAAATTGAGATTGGCACGAAGGTGTGCGCCACAGTGGGCGAGGCCCGCGAGGATTTGCGCCGTTTGCGGTCTTGTGTGGCCAAACATGCCGTAAAATATAACCTCGCCCCGATTGCCGCCTCTTGTCATCCGTTCTCTGACTGGCGCGATCAGGCCCACACCCGGAAAGATCGCTACAATAACCTGCAATACGATCTGCAAGGTGTGGTAGAGCGGATGCTGATTTGCGGGATGCATGTCCATGTGGGCATTGATGACCCGGACCGCCGGATCGATCTTATGGGGCAGCTTACGTATTTTCTGCCGCATCTGCTGGCACTCAGCTGTTCTTCACCGTTCTGGCAAGGGCGCGATACAGGGCTGCACAGCTATCGGCTGACTGTATTTGACAATCTTCCCCGCACTGGCCTGCCACCGCTGATGTCAAGCTTTTCAGAGTTTGAACGGTCGGTGAAAGTGCTGACCGATCTCGGCGTGATTGAGGACAGTTCGAAGATTTGGTGGGATCTGCGCCCGTCGTCAAAATTTCCCACCTTGGAGACACGGATTTGCGATGTGCAACCGGCTTTGGAGGACACGCTCACGCTTGCCGCTCTGATACAAGCCCTTACCAGAATGCTCTATCGGTTGGCGAAAAACAATCAGCGCTGGCGCATCTATGATCGCTTCCTGATTGACGAAAATCGCTGGCGGGCGCAGCGCTACGGAACAAGTAAGGGGCTGATCGATTTGGGGCGCCGAGAGATCGTATCGGTCCCTGATTTGATGGATGAATTGATCACATTGTTGGAAGAGGACGCGGTTGCCTGTGGCGCGCGGGCAGAGCTGGAACGGGTTCAGGAAATGGCCAAGCAAACCAGTGCGACACGACAAAGAGACGTGTTTGACAAAGCGTGTGGCGCGGGGCGGCCCAGAGAGGACGCGTTGCGCGCGATGGTTCAACACCTGATCGAGGAGTTTCACCGCGATCTTTGAGCCGCATTGCGCCGAAATAGCTTTGAAAATCATCTCTTGCCATTGATTGCACGCTCATGTTGCGATACCCGCAGCGCGCCCCGTGACCCGCAAAGGAGCCGCCCCATGCGCATCGGTCTGTACCCCGGCACGTTTGACCCAATTACACTGGGCCACGCAGATATCATTCGCCGCGCCTCAAACCTTGTGGATCGATTGGTGATCGGTGTGGCGATCAACCGTGATAAGGGCCCTTTGTTTTCCCTCGAAGAGCGCGTGGCGATGGTGGAGGCGGAGGCCTCCAAGATCATGAAGGGCTCCGGCACCGAATTGGTGGTGCACCCGTTTGAAAACCTGCTGATTGATTGCGCGCGGGATGTGCATGCGTCGATCATCATTCGCGGCCTTCGGGCCGTGGCTGATTTCGAATACGAATTTCAGATGGTCGGCATGAACCGCGTGCTCGACGACTCTGTTGAAACCGTGTTTTTGATGGCAGACGCGCATCATCAGGCGATTGCCTCAAAGCTTGTGAAAGAGATTGCGCGGCTCGATGGCGATGTCAGTAAATTTGTGACCAAAGATGTCCATAGCGCGCTGATGAAAAAGCTGACAGGCTAGCGAATGGCGCAGCTATCGCCAGAATTTCAACCACTCAATCAGATCCAGAAGCTTGCGCGCCAGAAACAGCGTGTTGTCCCAGCCGTAGCTATACGCATCAATGGTCAGACCTGTCACAATGGCAAAGCCAAGGATAAGAGCGAGCTGGTTGGTCATAATGCGGGCGGTATGCCAAAGGCGCGGGCGTCGTGCAATCGCTGATCACTTTCGGCGGCTCAGGCCCGCAAGAGCAACTGCCAGATCGCCGTAGCCAGTGAACCGATATTCAAAACGCAAGCCTAAGCGATCAGCGCAGTCTTTCGCCTTGTCCAGCAATGCGGGATCTTCGGTCTGCGCTTGATAGACAAGTTTTGTGTAATTGCCAAAAATCATGTCGCGGAGTTCAGGGTGGCGATCAAGGCCCATGGGCTTCCACACGAATGCATCAAATTGTTTGACCAGAAAATCGGTGAGGAAGAACGCCGTTAAATCATCATCCCCGCGCGCCGCGAAGGCATCATTGCCCTCAAAGAAGGAATAGCAATGCGGCCCTTGGATCATTTCAATGCCAAGCGCATCGCATTTGGCCCGAAGCAAACCACCAGTGCCGCAATCGGCATAGGCGACAAAAACCTTGTGAAAGCGATCGCTATATTTGAGAACGGTTTCCTCCACCGCCGCAACGATCTTATCCGGGAAGAGATGATATTTGGCTGGCAAGCATTGCAGGGTCAGGTGATCCCACCCGTTCATCGCTTTGAGTGCCAATATTTCCCGTGCCAACGCGCCACACGCGATCACCAGAACCTGACCTGTCTGATTGCGCTCCGAACCCACACCCGACAGATCGGAATTGCTCAGAGGTATGCCGGCCGTAGACGCGATTTAGCCCGCTGCCAATTGGTTATGCTTGCGCCCAACCAGTTCTTTGGCGGTCTCCACGGCCACGGCCGCATCCCGGCAATAGGCATCTGCGCCAATGGCCTTGCCGAACTCCTCATTCAAAGGCGCACCGCCGACCAGAACGATGTAATCATCGCGAATGCCCTGTTCGACCATCGTATCAATGACAACTTTCATGTAAGGCATGGTGGTGGTCAGAAGGGCGGACATGCCAAGGATGTCAGGCTCTTCTTTTTCAATCGCTTCGAGGTAGTTCTCAACCGGGTTGTTGATCCCCAGATCGACCACTTCAAAACCGGCACCTTCCATCATCATGGACACCAGGTTCTTACCAATATCGTGGATATCGCCTTTGACCGTGCCGATCACCATTTTGCCCACGCGAGGCGCGCCGGTTTCGGCCAAAAGCGGCTTGAGTATGGCCATGCCACCCTTCATCGCGTTTGCGGCCAATAGCACTTCGGGCACAAAGAGGATCCCATCGCGAAAATCTTTGCCCACAATGGTCATGCCACCCACCAGCGCCTCAGTGAGGATCTGGTAGGGTTGCCATTTCCGCTCCAGCAGGATGTTCACGCCTTCCTCGATCTCTTCTTTGAGGCCGTCATAGAGGTCGTCAAACATCTGTTGCACAAGCTCTTCATCGTCGAGCTCTGCCAGGATGATGTCGTCTTCTTCCTCGGACATACTGCAAACTCCCTGCATATGCGGCGCCGTGGCGCTCTTCGTTCCTGCACGAGCTTTGACCTTTTTGTCGCATTTGCACTTTTCAAATAGCGACATCGACCGAGCCCGATCCGACTTTTACACCGGAAATTGCTCTTGGCGAGGGTCAAAGTTTTCATAATTGCCATGAGGTTATTGTGATTGTTCCTATTTTGTTCTAATTTTACCTATGCCTGCAGATACATATCCAAATGTGACCATCGATCCACGCCAGCGTCAGCGGGCCCGTGGAGCTGTCAGCAACAGGGTAGGGCGCTACGAAGTTCTTGAACGGCAGTTTGAGCCCGATGGCTGGGATCACCCAGAGGAGGATCGCGTCCAACGCACGCATGTGGCCGCCGAGCGGGCTCGGTCAATCATCAGCTACAACCGCTCTCCCGATCTTTCTTTTGATCGCTCGATCAACCCGTATCGCGGCTGTGAACATGGATGTGTTTACTGTTTTGCGCGCCCAAGCCATGCGTGGCTTGGACTTTCAGCAGGGCTTGATTTTGAAACGCGGTTGGTGGCGCGCCCTGATGCGGCACAGGTTTTGGAGGCAGAGCTTCGCAAACCGTCTTATCGCCCGGCCACAATCGCCATCGGCACCAATACGGATGCCTATCAACCGATTGAGAAAACCTACGGCATTATGCGCGACTGTCTTGCGGTGCTTCAGCGCTTTAACCATCCGGTTGGCATTGTGACCAAGGGCACTCTGGTCGAGCGCGACATCGACATTCTCGGCGATATGGCTGAAAAAGGGCTCGCGCGCGTAGGGATATCGCTGACAACGCTGGACGTGGATCTCAGCCGCCGGTTGGAGCCGCGCGCGCCAAGCCCCAAGCGACGGTTGCAAACCATCGAAATGTTGAGCGCGGCAGGTATCCCTGTGCGCGTGCTGACATCGCCAATCATTCCTGGCCTGACGGATCACGAAATGGAGGCGATGCTCAAGGCTGCGCGCGATGCTGGTGCGCGAGCTGCATCTTGGGTAATGCTGCGCTTACCATTGGAAGTGTCTGAGCTTTTTCAGGAGTGGCTCAGGGCGCATTACCCGGATCGCGCAAGCCGCGTCATGGGCCTTTTGCGGGACATGCATGGCGGCAAAGCCTATAGTTCCGAATGGCATTTGCGCATGCGAGGGCAGGGGCATTACGCAGATATCATTGCCGCGCGTTACAAACGCGCTGTCCGGGCTTTGGGTTTGGCGACACAACTGCCACATTTGCGAACTGATCTCTTTGCAGCCCCGCCGCAAAAGGGTGACCAACTCAGCCTGTTTTAGTCCAGCTGTTTTGCCGGTCTTTTTGGACTGGCTAAAACAGGCACAGGTCGTGTTGGTTTATCAAACGACGTACCTAGCGTTTTACGCCTCAACCCGTGTTGCGACGTCTTCGGGAGCGTTCTCGACGCGGGGCCGGCGCGTCTTCCTCAGTGCCATCTACGGCCGATGAAAATGCGCCCAGCTTTTCAACGATCAGTTCCAAGCTGGGGCTCTCTCCCCGTGGCTGAGTTTCCAGGGCCTTGCGCATCTTGCTGAGATGCTCTGGCATGGTGCCGCAACACCCCCCTATGATCTTGGCCCCTGCATCGCGCGCCAGAACGGCGTAGTCGGCCATCAGTTCCGGCGTCCCGTCATAGTGAATTTGCCCATCCACATATTTGGGAATACCTGCATTGCCTTTGGCGATCACCGCACGCGCCGTACCTTGCGCTTTGAACCCAAGGATGGTGCGCATCAAATCAGACGCACCGACGCCGCAATTGGCACCAAACGCCTGTGGTTTGTGATCAATTTTTTCCACCATGTCAGCCATCGCGGCGGACGTGACGCCCATCATTGTGCGCCCGGCTGTGTCAAAGCTCATGGTTCCGCACCAGGGCATTTCTGCAAGTTTGAAAGCCTCAGCCGCTGCGCGGTACTCTTCTGGAGCGGAGATTGTCTCAAGCCAGAGAACGTCAGCACCGCCTTCTTTCAAACCCTCCGCCTGCTCATGAAAGATTTCGACGGCCAATTCATGCGTTAACGCGCCCATGGGGGCCATGATCTCACCGGTTGGTCCAACGGAGCCTGCAACAACCACATCGCGGTTTTGTCGATCGGCCACTTCGCGCCCGATTTCTGCAGACATACGCGATAACTCACGGGCACGGTGACCCGCGTCATGCAGTTTGAGACGCGCGGCATTGCCGCCAAAGGAGTTTGTCAGGAAAAGATCGCTCCCGGCATCTACGGCCATCGAGTAAAGCTTATCAATCCTGTCGGGGTGCTCTTCGTTCCAAAGTTCTGGCGCATCACCAGAGCTTAGTCCCATGTTGAAAAGGTTGGTTCCCGTCGCGCCATCCGCGAGGATCCAGTCGCGCTCATTCAACATGTTTTGGAAAGTGTCGGACATACTGGCTCCGTGAGGTGGGTCATTTGCGGTTTTCTCACGCACTCTTTAGTTAATCAAACTCATAATCTTCATGATTTAGTTGAAATGAATTTGAACAACGGTCAGGTGCCGGGCCATATCGGAGAAAAACAGACCAAGATCGCGCATTTTCCAACCGGGTATCCCATTACGCTGTTGCGCCGATACTTACTCAACGGGCCTCGGCCGAACGCGTGCTGCGCTTGACGTCTCTGAGAAAACAAGCCAGCGGCCCCGCACTTCAAAACACCTCATCCGAAGACGTTCATCACAAAACGCACATGCTATGTTTTAGCGCGCATCGCGCCAGCTGCATCAAACCTCGTTCATGATCTGGTCTTTGGCCACGATCAGAAATTCGCTCATCTTGGCACGGATGTCATCAGCGGTGGCCAATTCCCCAAGATCGCCGGCGACCTTACGCACGACATCTTCAATGCCCGCCTCTTCGAAATCCGATTTTACAACTTCAATGGCATAGGCATCCGCATCCTCGCCTGTTTTTCCCAACAACTCTGCGGCCCACAAACCGACGAGCTTGTTGCGGCGCATCTCGGCCTTAAACTGCATTTCCTGATCATGGGCGTATTTGTTCTCAAACGCGTTTTCGCGGTCATCAAAAGTAGACACAGGCGCGGCTCCCTCATTTGCATTGTGTTGATGCAAGATATGACCCTTGCGAGCAAACCGTGCAAGGGCAACAGGAAGGCTTTGGTTGTTCTTGCAAAGGTGCCCTTGATAGCCTACGACGCAAACAAGCAAATCGCGGCCTTCCCAAGCCATGCGATCACGAGCTTTGAGGACCCCATGGCGCGTCGCAAGAAAATCTATGAAGGCAAGGCAAAAACACTGTTTGAGGGGCCCGAGCCCGGCACGATAGTTCAGTACTTCAAGGATGATGCCACGGCCTTCAATGCTGAAAAAAAAGACGTCATTGAGGGCAAAGGTGTGCTCAACAACATGTTGAGCGAATACTTCATGCTTGGTCTGACGAATGTGGGCATTCCCAATCATTTCATGAAACGGCTGAACATGCGCGAGCAGCTGGTGCGCGCGTGTGAGATCATCCCGTTGGAGGTGATTGTTCGTAATTATTCCGCGGGCTCCATGGCCAAGCGGTTGGGCATGGATGAGGGCACTCAATTGCCAAGGCCCATCGTGGAATACTGCTTGAAAAACGATGACTTGGGCGATCCCCTTGTCACCGAAGAACACATCGCCGCCTTCGGCTGGGCCAGCCAGCAAGACATGGATGATATCCTGAGCCTTGCGCTGCGCGTGAATGATTTTTTGTCCGGCGTCATGTACGGTGTGGGCATCCGGCTGATCGATTTCAAGATTGAGATCGGGCGGGTCTACGAGGGCGATTTCATGCGCCTGATCGTGGCCGATGAGATCAGCCCGGACAGCTGCCGCCTATGGGACATTGAGACGGGTCAGAAACTCGACAAAGATGTCTTCCGCCGCGACCTTGGCTCGCTCACGGATGCGTATTCCGAGGTGGCCAAACGACTGGGCGTCATGCCCAAGAGCGCGACACAGCTTTCACGACCGACGCTCATAAACTGACGCTGTCGGTCAATTCAGCCCCGTGCAGGCGGGGCGCTAAACTGGGGGCGGGCAATGAAAGCACGTGTGCATGTCATGTTGAAAAACGGGGTTTTAGACCCACAAGGGGAGGCAGTGCGCCATGCGCTCGGCTCACTTGGCTTTGATGGTGTTGAGGGGGTCCGGCAGGGCAAGGTGATCGAACTGGACTTGACGGAAACCGACAAAGCCAAGGCCGAAACAGCCGTCAAAGAGATGTGCGAGAAGCTTTTGGCGAACACGGTCATCGAGAGCTATTCGGTGGAGATTGCATGATGCATGCCGCTGTTATTGTCTTTCCTGGATCAAACTGTGATCGCGATATGCGGGTGGCGTTTGAGAATGTGGGCGCCAAGGTGTCTATGGTCTGGCACAAGGACACAGATTTGCCTGCTGGCGTCGACGTTGTCGGCGTTCCGGGCGGGTTTTCGTTTGGAGATTACCTGCGCTGCGGCGCGATTGCTGCCAACTCACCCATCTGCCGGGCAGTCAAGGCCCACGCAGAAAAAGGCGGCTATGTTTTGGGCATTTGCAACGGGTTTCAGGTCTTGTGTGAAACAGGGCTTTTGCCTGGCACGCTTTTGCGCAATGCAAAGTTGAAGTACATCTGCAAAGCAATTGATCTTACTGTAGAAACGACAGAGAGCGCCTACACCTCCGGCTACAGCCAAGGCGAGCAGATCACGATCCCGATTGCCCATCACGACGGCAATTTTTTCGCGGATGAAGAGACGTTGAACGCGCTTGAGGGCGAAAGCCGCGTCGCGTTCCGCTATGTTGCAAACCCGAATGGCTCCTTAGGCGATATTGCAGGCATTCTTTCGGAGAACCGACGTGTTTTGGGCATGATGCCACATCCAGAGCGCATGGCCGATCCCGTGCACGGCAACACCGAAGGGCGGATCCTCTTCACGTCACTGATAAATGACCTGCAAACCGTATGATATTGCCTGACAATGTGAGCGCTTGAGAGAGGCGCGCGGGTGGCGTATTTTACAGCCATGGATATACTGTCCAAATGGCGGTCCGCCGCTCGCGACCGCGCTTTACCAAAATCTCGCAGCCAGACATTAAGCTGGCGGGCGCGTTTTTCGCTGATATTGCTGCTTGTCATTGCAGTCTCCACAATCGTTGTCACCAATCGGTTTTTGACGGACCGTTTCACAGAAACAACTCGCAATCGCGCGGAGTTACGGCTTGTGCTTTATGCGGGCAACTTGCTGAGTGAGTTGCGACAAAACGCGATTGTCCCACAGCTTCTGTCGCGCGATCCTGCGCTCATTTCCGCTTTGAACACCTCGGATTTTACGCTCTCTTCGCAGCGGCTCATTACATTCAAAGAAGAAATTTCTGCCGCGTCTCTTACGCTTTTGGGTCGTGATGGGCGTGTTGTTGCGTCAACCGATCGCGAGTCGATTGGCACTGCCTACAGTACATCGCCCATTTTTATTGAGGCGCTTCGCTCAAAAGACAATATTTTCAATGTGATACAGGACGAAAACGGGCGGTTTCGCTTCTTTTATTCCCGACGCGTCGAAACCCAGGGATCTTTGGCTGGCGTGATATTGGTCGAGGTCGATCTCAATCAGTTCGAGCAGGCTTGGGCGGGCATTTCGGATGCCGTGCTCGTCACCGACAGTCAAGGCCAGATCATTTTGTCGACCGAGCCCAAATGGCGGGGTTTGACCACCGAAGAGGCACTTGCGAGCACGCCGCCCACAGGGGCCATTCAGCGCGCAATTCAGGCCACCGCCGATTGGAACGCGGTTCCGCCGGATGCCTATGTGCGAGGTCAGGCCGTGATGCGCAATGACGGGCGGATTGCTTTCCGTGGATGGCGCATTTCAAGCTTCACAACCTACTCCAGCGTGCGGGAACGGGTGAATGGCGTGCTGGCGCTAGAGATCATGGCCTTTGCCATCTTGTTGGCGCTGGCCTTTTATTTTCTCAACCGAAAATCGACGCAGCGCATGGCTGTGGCACAGCGGGAATCGGCAGAGCTTCGCCAATTGAACATGCGTCTGCAGCGGGAAATCGCCGAGCGTCAGAGGGTGCAAGAGAACCTCGCTGTGGCCGAACAAACGCTCGCTCAGAGCTCTAAACTGGCCGCCTTGGGGGAGATGTCAGCGGCGGTCAGTCACGAGCTCAATCAGCCTCTGGCCGCGATGAAAACCTATCTGGCCGGTGCGCGGCTTTTGTTGACCAGAAACCGCCCCGATGAAGCGGTGTCATCGTTTCAGCGCATCGACGATTTGATCGAACGGATGGGCGCGATCACGCGGCAGTTGAAATCCTACGCGCGGAACTCAGGCGATGATTTGTCCCCTGTAAACATGGGCGATGCGCTGCATTCGGCCCTTGCGATGATGGAACCGCAGCTACGCCAACGTCAGGTCAAGATCACTCGGTCCATCCCGGATGAAGCTGTGGTTGTGATGGGGGATCGGGTCCGTATCGAACAGGTGATGATCAACCTTTTGCGCAATGCACTTGACGCCACGCAATCGGCCCGCCGAGCGGAAGTCGATATCATCCTCGCGGCGGGGGAAACGGCCTCGCTCACAGTGCGTGACAATGGCACCGGGCTTGAGGACATCGAGAACCTGTTTGAGCCGTTCTACACCACCAAGGAGCCCGGTGAGGGGGTCGGACTTGGCCTTGCTATTTCATCAGGCATCGTGAACGACTTAGGCGGGCGCCTCACGGCGCGCAACGCTGCGGCAGGTGGGGCTGTATTTGAAATGCAGTTGCCTATTTTGGCACAAAGCTCTGCCGCGGCGGAGTAATGAGGCTGAGGGTTAATCCTCAGCGGTTTGGAGAGCAGATATGCCGAACGCCATGAAAATCGCTATTGTCGATGATGAAAAAGACATGCGCCAATCCATCAGCCAGTGGTTGGCGCTGTCAGGCTATGACACCGAAGCCTTCCCGAGCGCCGAAGACGCGCTGAAGATCCTTGGCCCTGAATACCCTGGCATTGTCGTGACTGACATCAAGATGCCCGGTATGGACGGTATGCAGTTTCTGAAAAAGTTGATGGGGTCTGACAGTTCCCTGCCTGTGATCATGATCACCGGGCACGGGGATGTGCCCATGGCAGTGGAGGCGATGCGCATCGGTGCGTTTGATTTCCTTGAGAAACCTTTCAACCCGGATCGTATGAATGAATTGGCGAAAAAAGCGTCTAATGCACGGCGCATGACACTGGATGCCCGCGCGTTGCGGCGTGAGCTATCTGACGGTGGGCAGTTGATGCGCAAGCTGATTGGCGCAAGCCCGGTGATGGAGCGTCTGAAGGAAGACGTGCTCGATCTGGGGCAGGCCGACAATCACGTGCTCATCGATGGCGAAACAGGGACGGGAAAGACCCTTGTGGCCCATGCGCTGCATGCGGTGGGCGCCCGCGCAGGCAAAAAGTTCGTGTTGGTCCCCTGTGCAGCCTTGGAAGAAGACGCGCTGATCAAACGGTTGTTTGGTCCCATGAACCCCGAAGACAATCAGCTGCCAGCTGTCGAAGAAGCGCGGGGCGGCACATTGGTTCTGGAAGACATCGAAGCCCTGTCGGATACGGCCCAGGCCCGGTTGCTCACCTTCATCAACGATGAGGGGACACCGCCCGAAACGCGTATTGTGGCCATTTGCAACCTGCAAGAACAGGATCGCACCTGCGAAGATGCGCTGCGTCCTGATTTGTTCTACCGTCTGGCCTCCCTGCGCATCACGATCCCGCCGTTGCGCCAGCGAGGGGAGGATATCCTGACCCTTTTCACCCGCTTTTCCGATCAGTTTGCCGAAGATTACGGGTGCGAGGCGCCACAGGTGAACGCACAGGAGGCCGCACAGCTTTTGCAGGCTCCGTGGCCCGGCAATGTGCGTCAGTTGATCAACATCGCGGAGCGCGCGGTGCTTCAGGCGCGTCGGGGCAGCGGCACGATTGCCTCCCTTCTGATGTCGGATCATCAGGAAATGCAGCCTGTGATGACAACCGAAGGCAAGCCGCTCAAAGAATACGTAGAGGCGTTCGAACGCATGCTGATCGATAACACGATGCGGCGGCACAAAGGCTCGATTGCCTCGGTGATGGAAGAGCTTTGTCTGCCGCGCCGAACACTGAATGAAAAAATGGCTAAATACGGCCTGCAGCGGGCCGATTACCTCTGAACCGGGTGCTCATTTCATCGCCGTGCGAGATTTTCATTGAATTATGACACTCACCCGCATTAGGTGTGTCTTATCGCGTGGCGGTATCGCCGCATGATTGAGAGTTTCGCTGCTTTCAGCCATCGACGGATCACATATCCCGTGGCGAGGCAGAACGATTAGGCCGCTTAGCCGGCTGACATATTGCCCGGTGGCCGCGGATATGACGGCTAGGGCACACATTGGCGCCACTTGTGGTGCCGGAGACGAAGAACCGCGATGAAGCGCGTGCGACAACCTCAGGCCCTATGCCCCGGTGTTCGGGAAGAACACCGCGTTTGCGCCGCGCGCATCGCCCCAAGGACAATGCCGCCACCTGCAGCTCGCCCAGTGAGGCTGGCCAGACGGGTGCGTGCTGATGATACCCAAACATGGCAAAGAAAATGCTTATCGATGCCACCCACGCGGAGGAGACCCGCGTCGTGGTGGTGGACGGAAACAAGGTTGATGAATTTGACTTTGAGTCTGAAAACAAACGCCAGCTTGCCGGCAATATCTACCTTGCAAAAGTAACGCGGGTTGAGCCGTCCCTACAGGCGGCATTCGTGGATTACGGTGGCAATCGCCACGGTTTCCTCGCGTTCTCTGAAATCCATCCTGATTACTACCAGATCCCCGTCGCAGATCGTGAGGCGCTTTTGGAAGAAGAGCGCGCCTATGCTGAAGCAATGCGCGCACGAGACGAGGAAGAAGAGAACAAACCGAAAAGGCGTCGCCCCTCCAAAGCGGCCAAAACGGACAGCAATGATGCTGTTGCGCAATCAGAAGATATCGACGGGATGGAGACCATTGAGGTCGATGATGACAGCGATGAGGCCGGCGATGAGGGTGAAGGCCTGTCGCCAATGACGACGGTAGGGGAAACGCCCGTCGAAACGCCGGGTCGCGACGAAGACGACGACAGCGCCGAGGAGGACGGGGCCAAGGAGGACGGGGCCAAGGAGGACGGGGCTGGCGAAGACGATGCATCCGAGGATGCACACGATAACGAAGAAACAGCCGATGCGGATAGCGAGGAAGACGCAGACGACGAAGACCCAGGAGAGGATCAAGAAAAGAAATCCCGATCCGGTCGCTCTCGGAGCAGGCGGGGCAGATCGCGCAAACGCTCCAACGCCGCAGAGAAAGATGACAGCATCGAATCTGTGGCCGATGACGATGATCACGAGGATATACGCCCACCGCGCAAACCGCGCCCGCGTCGCTACAAGATCCAAGAGGTGATCAAGGTCCGGCAGATTTTACTGGTGCAAGTGGTCAAGGAAGAGCGCGGCAACAAAGGCGCGGCCCTGACGACCTATCTGTCGCTGGCGGGCCGCTACTGTGTGTTGATGCCTAACACCGCCCGCGGCGGCGGCATCAGCCGTAAGATCACGCATGCCGCCGATCGCAAGAAGCTCAAAGAGATCGCCAACGAAATTGATGTGCCACAGGGCGCGGGGCTGATCGTTCGCACAGCTGGTGCCAAGCGGACCAAATCCGAAATCAAGCGCGACTACGAGTATTTGCAACGGATGTGGGAACAGATCCGGGAGTTGACCCTCAAATCCATCGCGCCTGCGCAGATTTATGAAGAAGGCAATCTGATCAAACGCTCCATCCGCGATCTGTACAACCGTGAGATCGATGAGGTCATGGTCGAAGGCGAAGCGGGGTATCGCGTGGCCAAAGACTTCATGAAGATGATCATGCCGTCGCACGCCAAAAACGTGAAACACTACGGCGACGGGCTGCCGCTTTTTGCGCGCTATCAGGTCGAAACCTATCTCAGCGCAATGTTCAACCCGACGGTGCAGCTTAAATCCGGGGGCTACATCGTCATCGGCGTGACCGAAGCGCTTGTGGCCATCGATGTGAACTCGGGTCGGGCCACCAAAGAAGGCTCGATCGAAGAAACAGCGCTCAAAACCAATCTGGAGGCCGCCGAAGAGGTTGCGCGCCAGTTGCGCCTGCGTGACCTGGCCGGGCTTATCGTGATCGATTTCATCGATATGGATGAGCGTAAAAACAACAATGCCGTTGAAAAGCGTCTGAAAGATCGTTTGAAATCAGATCGCGCGCGCATCCAGGTGGGCCGTATCTCCGGGTTTGGCCTCTTGGAAATGAGCCGCCAGCGTTTGCGCCCCGGCATGATTGAGGCGACAACGCAACCTTGTCCACATTGCCATGGGACAGGGCTCATTCGCTCTGATGATAATCTGGCCCTGTCTATCCTGCGCCAGATCGAGGAAGAGGGTGTGCGCCGCAGATCTCGCGAAGTGCTGGTCAAAGCGCCAGTGGGCATTGCCAATTTCCTGATGAACCAAAAACGCGAGCACGTGGCCCAGATTGAAGCCCGCTACGGGCTATCTGTGCGGGTTGAAGGGCATCCGTCGCTCGTAAGCCCTGATTTCTCAATCGATAAGTTCAAGACGGCCACCCGTGTTGTCCCTGAGGCCAGCGCGCCGGTGGTGTCCGTTGACAGCTCTCTCATGGATGAGGTCGACGAAGACGAAGAGGCGCAGGTTCAGGAGGCTGTGCCTGCCGCCGATGAAGGCGAGGATGACAAGCCCAAAAAACGCCGTCGGCGTCGGCGGCGGCGTGGACGCGGTCGATCGGATGGCAACGAGGATCATCAAGAGCCACAGGACACTTCGGAGGAGCAGACGCCCAAAGCCGACGCCGAGGGAGACACCGAGGCTGACGAGGGCACCAAGAGCGCAGAACCCGAAGAGCAATCTGAAGAAAAGCCCAAGCGCAAACGCGCGCCTCGCAAAAAGAAATCCGAAGACACAAAGGCCGATGATGCAGGTCAGGCAGAGGAGGGCGCCCAAACGCCTGAGGCCGATGCTGTGGAAGAAAAGCCGAAACGCAAGCGCGCTCCGCGTAAGAAAAAAACGGAGAGTGCTGACGCACCAACGGCAGAGCCGGACGCACCAGCGGCGGAGCCGGACGCACCAGCGCCAGACGTGGCGCCCGTTGGCGCGGAAGACCCAACGCCGGTGCCAGAACCGGAACCACTGCAGCCGGAGCCAAAGCCTGACACGCAAGCAGAACCGGCAAAACCAAAACGGCGTGGTTGGTGGTCTGGCGGTCGCTGATACGAAACGCCATTTAAATTCTTTGGGCGAGGGACTTTCCTCGCCCTTTCTTTTTTCACTTGCGAACGCGGTAAATCGCGTGGGCGGCGCCTTGCTCTTGGCTCACCAAGTCATGCCCTGCCTCAACGCAGAAATGCGGCACGTCAACAATTGCGGCCGGATCATCTGCCCACAGCTCTACAACCTCGCCAACCGCGACGGATTTAAGCCGCTTTCGCAATTTCAACACGGGCAGCGGGCAAAGCAAACCGCGGGCATCAATGGTGTCTGCTGGGTCCATGCAAGCGAGATAGCCCTGGTGTTACAAAACGTCCACAACCTTGTGACCGTTGCCCCCGTGACGGGACGAGCGCGATGCACTAAGTCTACGCAATGTTTGGAATAGAGATTATCGACGCGGCGCTCTTGCCCGCCATGTTTGTCGCCCTGGCGGCAGGCCTGATTTCGTTTCTAAGCCCGTGCGTTTTGCCAATCGTTCCGCCCTATCTGGCCTATATGAGCGGCGTCACCCTAACAGATCTTTCCTCCTCTGAGCAGCCCCGGTCGCGGGCGGTGGTTCCAGCGCTGTTTTTTGTAATGGGGCTTTCGACGATCTTTCTGATGTTGGGGTTTGCGGCCTCAACTTTTGGCCGGGCTATTCTGGAATATCAAAACTATTTCAATGTCTTCGCGGGCATTGTTATCATGTTTTTCGGCGTGCATTTCATTGGTATATACCGCATCAAATTCCTTGACCGCGAAGCGCGCATTGATGCCGGGGACAAAGGCGGTTCCTCATTTGGGGCCTACATTCTGGGGCTGGCATTTGCCTTTGGCTGGACGCCGTGCATCGGCCCACAGTTGGGCGCGATCCTTTCTCTGGCCGCGCAAGAGGCGTCTGTCAGTCGCGGCACTGTGCTTTTGGGCGTTTACGCCATTGGCCTCGGCGTCCCGTTCATCCTTTTCGCGGCGTTCTTGCCAAAGCTGGGCGGCATGCTGTCTTGGATGAAACGGAACATGGACAGGATCGAAAAGGTCATGGGCCTGCTGTTGTGGACCATCGGCCTTTTGATGCTCACAGGCGGGTTTGCGAGCTTTTCTTACTGGTTGCTTGAGATGTTTCCCGCGCTCGCGCTGATCGGTTGAGCCTTACTCTCGCCCAAATGCTGAGCTAACATACACCTCCTAAGAGGTGAGACATGAGCAGCCCCACCCAGAACCCAGTGCGCCGTCGCCGCGTCTTCTATATTCCGGGGTATGATCCAATTCATCCCCGCCGTTATCGTGAGCTCTACCGCAAGGAGGCGGCGGGGCAGGCGCGCATATCGGGCTATGAGATCGACTTGAAAGCGAAGTCCGGATCAGAGCGTTACGGCTGGATCGTAAGTGGACAGATCGATGGTCAACTCACAGAGGCGGATTTTGAGGTGCTCGTTTGGTCCGATATCGTGCGCAACAGCATGGATACCGGCATTTTGGGCACATATGCAGCCTTGGCAAAAACCGCGTGGGTCTACATCACCTCGGGCGCGCTCTTTCGGTTGATGCGCTTGCGCAAAGGGCCCGTCATTGCTGCGCTTTATCCGGTTGGTTTTCTGCTTGGGCAACTGGCGCTTGCGCTGCTGCTCGCATGGTGGGCCGGGCAGCTTTTGTCCCTGATCCATCCCGTTCTGGCCTGGGCAGGGCTCGTCTGTGTGCCATTTGTGTTGGAATGGTTCCGACGCAAGGATAACAAGTTTTTCGCCTATTACCTGATGCATGATTACGCCTATTCGGCGCGTCATCGCGGCGCGGACCCGCCTGAGCTTGAGGCGCGTATGGCAGAGTTCACCACTGCTATTTCTGCCGCGATGCAAGAGGAGGTGGATGAAGTCCTCGTCGTTGGTCATTCCTCGGGCGCGCATCTGGCGGTGTCGGTGCTTTCTGATGTGATCCGCGCGGGTGGGGCGGATGGAAAAACCCCTGCGCTGTCTTTTCTGTCGCTTGGTCAAGTTGTGCCCATGGTGTCCTTTCTGCCCGGCGCCCATCGTTTGCGCCGCGATTTAAATTTCCTCAGCGCGCGGGAGGAACTGACTTGGGTGGATGTCACAGCGCCCGGTGATGGCTGCGCCTTCGCGCTGTGCGATCCGGTGGGTGTGTCGGGGGTGGCTCCAACGCGTCAACGCTGGCCGCTCATCCTGTCGGCGGCGTTCACGCAAACGCTTAGCCCCGCGCGTTGGAAGGAACTGCGATGGCGATTTTTCCGGCTGCATTTCCAGTATCTCTGCGCGTTCGACCGGCCGCGCGATTATGACTATTTTCAAATTACAGCAGGGCCTGTCACACTGGCTGCACGGTTTGAAGATCGCGCGCCGAGCCCCAGCCGGATCGAAACGCCCGTCAATCGCTTCACGGAGATCACCCCATGAGCGGCCAGAGCGATGGAAACGCGGCCAAATGCCCGTATTCTGAGGCGCATATGCCCTTTGGTCCACCTCCCAAACCTCCATCGCGGCAGGGCAGGGTGTCTCTCTGGCGCTATCTCAAGCTCTTTCGGCAGGACATCCTCTCTGCCCAGCCGGCCCGACTATATCGCGCTTGGATGGCAGAGTTTCGCACACCTTTTTTTCGCTCTTACATGTGCAATCAGCCTGAACTGGTAGATCTTGTGCTCAAGGGCAGGCCAGATGACTTTCCCAAGTCCGAGCGCATTCGCGAGGGGTTGACGCCGCTTTTGGGAAACTCGGTCTTTGTGACCAATGGAGAGGTCTGGCGTAAGCAGCGGCGCATCATTGACCCGGCGTTTGAAGGGGGCAGGCTCAGAGACACCTATCCGGCGATGCTGGCCGCGAGCCGCTCCGCTGTGGCCCGGATGCAAGCACAGGCCGATGGCAAACCGCTAGAGATCGAAGCCCAAACCAGCCACGCCGCCGCCGATGTGATTTTTCGCACGCTGTTCTCCATCCCTATCGAGCATGAGGTCGCCGCGCAGGTCTTTGAGGAATTCCGCACGCATCAACGCACGCAGCCTGTGGTCAATCTCGGGGCGCTTTTGCCATTGCCGCGATGGTTTCCCCGGTTCCACAAGTCCAAAACACGTGAGACCGCAGCAATCATCCGACGCCTGATCACCCAGCTCACTGAGGCGCGAATGGCACAGATTGAGGCCGGGCAAGCGCCGGATGATCTTGCGACAAAAATCATGATGACAGCGGACCCGCAAACCGGAGAACGGTTTGACACCCAAGAGATGGTGGACCAGGTCGCAATTTTCTTTCTGGCGGGCCATGAAACCAGCGCGTCTGCCTTGGCCTGGGCGCTCTATCTTATGGCCCTTTACCCGAATTGGCAGGAGCGTTTGGCCGCTGAAGCCAATGACGTCTATGGCAGGGCCGATCCGGATTTTTCGCAGATGGGCAAGTTGCGCGTTGCGCGCGATGTGTTCCGCGAAACCCTCAGGCTCTACCCGCCGGTGCCGATGATGGTGCGGGAAGCCAGTCAGCCCGAGCGCTTCCGAGAGCGCGATGTGCGGGTCGGCTCTCAGATCGTGTTGAGCCCGTGGCACTTGCACCGCCATGAACGGCTGTGGGAGCGTCCGGATGATTTCGACCCCGCGCGGTTTGAAACGGAGAATGGAAAAACCTGCCTCAGGGACGCCTATATTCCTTTCTCAGCAGGCCAACGCGTCTGCACCGGGGCGGGCTTTGCCATGATTGAAGGGACGCTTTTGCTGAGCATGTTGGTGCGCGCATGCAGGTTTGAATTGGTGGCAGACCGGCCTGCGATGCCAGTGGCGCATCTCACAGTGCGCGGGAAAGACGGTATTTGGTTGAAAGTGACGCCGCGAAAATCCTGAGCGCGGCCATTTTCTTGGAAGAAAATGCGCAAAAAATACATATTTTTTTCGCAGAATTTTAGAAAATTCTGAGCCGCTCAGACCGACAATCGTGCAGAATGGGCGCCGCGCTCTCTATACGGGGTCGTATTGTAATGTGATCTGTAGCATTTGGAGAAATGCGACGGGCTGGCAAAGCCGCAGGCCAGCGCCACGTTGATGACCGTCATATCTGTTTGCATCAGCAAATTGCGCGCCTTCTGCAGCCGCAATTCCATATAGTAGCGCTTGGGCGAGCGATTGAGATACCGCCGGAACAGCCGTTCGAGTTGCCGAGTGGACATGCCTACCTCTTTGGCCAAAAGGGCCGGGCTGATCGGTTCTTCGATATTGGCTTCCATCATCTGAATGACCTGGCTGAGCTTGGGGTGGCGCACACCGATGCGTGTAGGCACGGAGAGCCGTTGTGTGTCCTGGTCGGTTCGGATCGAGGCATAAATCATCTGATCGGCAACCGCATTGGCCAGCTTTTCACCATGTTGATCAGCAATGAGTTTCAGCATCAAATCAATGGAGGAGGTGCCGCCCGCCGTAGACATACGATTACCATCCACGACGAAAACCGACTTGGTCAGTTCTACCTCGTCAAATTCTTCGGTGAAGCTGTCGTGATTTTCCCAATGGATTGTGGCCTTCTTCCCATCGAGCAGGCCTGCCTTCGCCATCACGAATGCCGCCGTGCAGAGCCCGCCAACAGCCAACCCGCGCCGCGCCTCGCGCCGAAGCCAGCTCAGCATTTTCTTGGTCGCTGTGCGTTGCACGTCTGTGCCGCCACAAATCAAAAGCGTGTCATCCCGTCCAAGTTCTTCGAGGGCGATATCCAGTTGAAACCGTGTGCCCGCCGAACATGTCACGGTGTCTCCACCTTCCCCAGCAAAAATCCAGGAATAGAGCGTTTGATCCGCCATACGATTGGCAATCCGCAGACAATCAAGAGCCGCTGAAAAGCTCAGCAAAGAAAAATTGTCGAGCAGTACAAACACGAACCGTTTGGCGGCACCCTCGGGGGTGACATCCACTTTCTCCGGCTCTGGCTGCATATCGACTCAATCCGCTCATGTCGCTCCAATGGAACGAGTTTCACGAAACTTTGCGGTTTGGCAAGACTTCGCACTTGGAAAGGCATCTGCTGGGCGCATTCATATGTGGTAACTCACCTATGGCAATGGGCGGCCCGGGCCGCTATACGGAAATCTGGTTTTAACGCGGAGAGACCTCATGACCGAGTGGCACAAGACCGATTGGCGCAAAAAGCCCCGGATCCAGATGCCGGATTACACGGATGCTGACAAACTGGCGCAGGTTGAGGCGCGGCTCTCACAGTATCCGCCGCTTGTGTTTGCGGGCGAGGCGCGCAGGCTGCGCAAGGCGCTTGGCGATGCGGCACGTGGGGATGCGTTTCTTCTGCAAGGTGGAGATTGCGCCGAGGCCTTTGATCAGTTCTCCGCAGATGCCATTCGCGACACATTCAAAGTGATGCTCCAAATGGCGATGGTTCTCACCTACGGGGCCAAGGTGCCGGTGATCAAGGTTGGTCGCATGGCAGGCCAGTTCGCAAAGCCCCGTTCTGCGCCCACAGAGGTGATTGATGGTGTGGAGCTGCCCAGCTACCGCGGTGACATAATCAACGAGCTTGATTTCAATGAGGCTGCACGCATCCCCGATCCCGAAAAAATGCTGCGCGCCTACACGCAAGCGGCAGCAACGCTGAATTTGCTGCGCGCGTTTTCAACAGGCGGCTATGCGGATGTGAACCAAGTGCATGCCTGGACGCTTGGATTCACCGAATCCGAGAAGGCCGAGAAATACCGCGATTTGGCCAACCGCATCACCGACACGCTGGATTTCATGAAGGCGGCAGGCATCAACGGGGGCAGCACGCACACGTTGCAGACGGTGGATTTTTACACCAGCCATGAAAGCCTTCTGCTGGAATATGAGGAAGCGCTGACACGGCTTGATAGCACATCGGGCAAATGGCTTGCGGGGTCGGGCCACATGATCTGGATTGGGGATCGCACACGTCAGCCTGACGGCGCGCATGTGGAGTTTGCCCGTGGCGTTCAAAATCCGATCGGACTTAAATGCGGGCCGAGCATGGAGATGGACGATCTCAAGCGCCTCATGGCAAAACTGAACCCAGAAAATGAGGCCGGGCGTCTGACATTGATCGCGCGGTTCGGGGCCGGGAAGGTCGCAGAGCACCTGCCGCGTCTCATCCGTACGGTGAGTGAAGAAGGCGCAAATGTGGTCTGGGTCTGTGACCCGATGCATGGCAACACGATCAAATCCGGCACCGGGTACAAAACGCGGCCGTTCGATGCGGTTCTGCGCGAAGTGCAGGAGTTTTTCGCCATTCATCGCAGTGAGGGGACAATCCCGGGCGGTGTGCATTTTGAGATGACCGGCCTCGATGTGACCGAGTGCACCGGTGGGATGCGCGCTGTGACGGAAGAAAACCTGTCTGATCGGTATCACACCGCCTGTGATCCGCGTCTCAATGCGTCGCAATCGCTTGAGCTGGCTTTCCTCGTGGCGGAAGAGCTATCCGCGTTGAGGGTGAGCCGCGAAGACAGCAAGGCCGGGTAAAGCCTCGAACTGCTGACTATGCTCGGGGGCGATGCGCTGCTTTACATGAACTCAAAATCATCCGGACCGATCAGGGACGCGTCAACACCGTCGAGTTTGACGCTACCGCCACTGTAGGTGACGCGCGCGCCACCGGCCTCATCCTCAACCGACACGCTGGATTGCCGGATACCCACAAAACGCAACGTGTCTACGCCATCTTCGAAATCGCCAACGCGGTCATTCCCATCGCCGGAGCGGAACACAAAGACATCTTCGCCATTGCCGCCATTGAGGAAATCGGCGTTTTTCGCACCGTCGAGAATATCGTCCCCGCCAGATCCGTCGAGCCGGTTGACGTTGTTATCACCGCGCAGAACATCGTCGTGCTTTGAGCCCTTGAGCCGCTCAATCCCTGCCAATGTGTCGCCCGCAGCGTCACCACGAAAGCCCTTTCCTGTGGCCAAATTCACCGACACACCCGATGGTGCACTCGCGTAGGACGCCCAATCGCCATTGCCTTGGCCGCCCACAATCTCATCCGGCCCACGCCCGCCAATGATAACGTCATTGCCGCTGCCGCCTTTGATCAGGTCGCTGCCGCCTTTGCCCTTCAGCACATCCGCCCCATCGAACCCAAAGATTTCATTGCGCGAGTTGGACCCTGTCAGATTGTCTTTGAAATCTGATCCGCGGAGATCTTCGATGCTGATGTACTGATCGCCCGCGGCGTCATTTTGGGATCCTTTTCGGGTATCCAGGTTCACTGTCACCCCGCCTTCACTTTCGCGGTAAGACGCCGTATCGCGGTTGCCATTGCCGCCGTTGAGACGGTCGGCACCTGGCCCCCCTTCCAAACGGTCATTGCCGTTTGCGCCGTTGAGCGTGTCATTTCCACCGCGCCCACTCAGGATGTTATCCGCTCCATTGCCCGTGATGTTATCGGCAAATCTTGAGCCGGAAACGCGTTCAATGCTGGAGAATTTATCACCTTGTGCATGACCGCCTGAGGCACTGTTGGCAGCAAGGTTAATGCGGATGCCCGCGGCCGAATTGTTGTAATCCGCAACGTCATTGCCAGTGCCGCCATTCAACCGGTCCGCGCCGCCGCCGCCGATCAGAATATCGTTGCCGTCGCCGCCATTTAGCGTGTCATTGCCGGCCCATCCGTCCAGAATATTGTTGATTTCATTGCCAGTGATACGGTCACTGCCTTTGCCACCGCGCGCATTTTCAATAGTTGTTCCTTTGGCGATTGAGAAATTGCCTTCAAACCCGCCCACGTCCGACAGCTCTCCGTCATTGAGCGTAAGGGTCTGGCCCATATTGTAGCTGCGCAGATCAATCCAATCGATGCCACCGGCGTCATAAACCGTCAGGAAGGGATCATCATTGACCGTGAAATCGTATGGGCTGTCCGGTTCGGTCGTGCGGAAACCGTAAACTGTGTTGCCGCTATTGTAGTTGGGATTGGCCCCGTATTGCAGATGCAGCGCCTCGTAATCCAAAAGGAGAAAGGTGTCAGGGTATCCGATGCCAGTGCTGCCACCTGAATCCGCAGGATCAAAGTAGCTCATCACCGTGTATTGCTGACTGTCTTGGATGAAGTCGGCATCATTTTCATAGGTGATGTTGAGGCCAGGCGCGGCGTTGTACTCAGATGGGTGTTCCAGGCCAAGGGCATGGCCCACTTCGTGCAACAGCACATAATTAACAAACGTTCCAAAGCCTGTTGGCCCGCCGGAGCCACCCGCGTTGTTGAGCCAAACGTCCCCTTCAACAGCACCTGGCGCACGACTTCCGGGCAAATAGGCATAAGCGCCGGCCCCATCATTGAGATCATAGGCGCCAAACAGGATCGTCGCATTGTCAGACCGACCATTGCCATCATTGACGCGCTCGATATTGGCACCGAGGACATCATCGATATAGGTCATCGTCTCAACCACCGCCTCATTCTGGCGACCAGAAAGCGGCTCAGTCGTGTTTTGCTGGTTGGCCGGATCGTTGACCAACGTATCCCGGATCGCCCATGTCACAGTTGTGGGCTGGCCCGGTTGATTGTTCCAAGCCGTACCGCCTGACAACAGCGCGCCCGCGCCCATTTCGATGTCGTAGGAGGCCTCGCTCCCGGTCACAACGGTGACGCCGTAATCGCCGCTGGAGGCATCATTATACGCGCGCACATCGATATAGTAGGTGCCGGTCTGGTTCGGCGTGAACGTCACAGCGCTGTCGCGGCGGTTGTCATCATCGTTGCTGGCAATCTGACGCCCGCTGTCGTCACGAATGCGCAAAAACGGGTCGGTCAAACGGTCACCCTGCGCTCCGATTCCGGCCAAAGCGATCGTGTATTGCTGCCCGCCCTGCAAAGTGACCGCAATCCAATCTGAACGGTCATTGCCGCCATTCAGTGTGCCGTGAAAGCTTTCATTGACCGCAGTGCGAGCATTCGTATTCGCATTGCCAGCGGCGTCGCCGTTTTCATTGCGGGTTCGGGTCGTGGGCACTGGCATTACTGTCACCTCTTTGCGATCGTGATGCTGAACAAGGGCGCAGGCCCTAAAGTGCTATATCACGGCGCTTATTGTCATTTCTGTGGCTATTTATGCGGGTTTAGGTGCTACATCCAAGGCGTAACCTGTCGCAGCTTCGGTTCTATGAAGAACCCATTAAATTTGTCTGCATTTTGGTACGTCTTCCGGACGCTGAACCGCCGCATCACAATAACCGATACTCAATCGAGGGCGCTGCTACCGCGTTTGCGTTGGTTGACCAAGAAAAACCCCACGTCACTTTCGTGGCGCGGGGATGGGTTGTGTTTTGAGATGGAGGTCAGTCCGGCAAAACAAGTCGGAGATAGGACGGCTGGCCTGGCTTCGGCGGCGCAAGGCGCGGCCTGCGCAAAGCTGTTCCGGTGGAGGGTCTTTCTGACGGTTTAGCTTCCTTAGTGGATGCCGGAGCCGCCATTTCAGCATGAGTGGCTTTGACGACAGACACAGGATCAACCCTGATATGGCGGAAGGAAAACCGGCGCGGTGCTTTGCCGATTGTCCCGTTGGCAACAAGGCAACCGATAGCACGAGACACCTCACCGTGTTCATCTCGCAGGGGCAGGATCAGCAATTCTGCCTCAAGCTCTGGTCGTCGAAAACCACCTGGAGAAACCAAGGCGGCGCGCAAGATACCGGGCATCTCAAACACCTGCTCAAGCTTTTGTGCCAATTCATCGCGTGCCTCCGGCAACACCATCGCGCTCAGCGGCATCCCTCGTACGTCCATGCCCAAAAGATCCGCAAGCTGTGTCCCTGCCACGCGAAACCGCGCAAGACCCGGGGCGATTTGCTCCAGAATGAAGGTGCGTGACAACATTCCGGCGATGCCCCGAGGATCAATGTCTGATCGACGCGGCAGATCGAGGTTCTGTCGCGTCTCATTCCAGTAGCGCAAAAGATCGCGACTGTCGGATTGCGGACGTGATTGCGTCCTCGAACCTACGTTACGGATCGGGTTCACTACAGACGTCGCAGAGTCTTGTGATGGGTCATCGACCGCATTCGGACCCGTGCGGCGGATTTCATCACGAAAAAAAGGAATGTCAGTCATCACCAAAACTCGCCTCAACTACATGCATACAATTTGACACAGTTTTTCATTTAATGGTCGCAAATTGCCAAGGCTGGTTAATGCCCTTGGTCACCGTGACGCATTCCAAGCGATGCCTTGCTTGCTCTCTGGCAGGGCATTGACTAAAGCGGGGCGTAAGGTCATCGGGGAGTGTACGCGTGCTGAAATCAATGACGGCATTTGCCAGTGCGCAAGGATCTCAAGGGGCGCTGAGCTGGGCCTGGGAGATGCGCAGCGTCAACGGCAAAGGCCTTGATCTGCGGGTGCGTGTTCCCGATTGGATCCCAGGCCTGGAGCAGGGCCTCAAGGACAGTATCGGCAAGGCGGTGAACCGCGGTAACCTCTCGGTCAGTCTGAAAATAACGCGCGAAGATGGTGCCGGGCAGCTTGCGGTGAATACCCAAACCCTCAGCGATGTTCTGGCCGCGATAGAAACCGTCGAAGCGGCTGCCATGACCAAGGGAATTTCGCTGGCGCCAGCCACCGCGGCCGATGTCCTGTCGGTGCGCGGCGTGATGGAAGCCGGCGGAACCGATGATAATTTGGAGGCCCTAGCCCAAACTCTGCTCAGCGATGCAACACCGATCATTGATGCTTTGGTGGCCATGCGGGCCAGTGAGGGCGAGCGGCTATCGACCATCCTCAGTGCTCAGATCGATGAGATCGAGCAGCTGACAGATCGTGCAACGACGCTCATTACCACCCGTCGCGATGCGATGGACGCCGCTTTTCACGCGGCCCTTTCCCGCGTTTTGGATGGCGCTGTTCAAGCGGATACAGGCCGTGTTGCGCAGGAAATTGCCCTGCTTGCGGTCAAGACGGATGTGACAGAAGAGCTGGATCGATTGAGAGCCCATGTGGCCGCCGCACGAGAGCTTTTGGCGGCGGGCTCTCCGGTTGGGCGCAAGCTGGATTTCCTCGCCCAAGAGTTCAACCGCGAGGCCAATACGCTGTGCTCAAAATCCCAGAACACCGAACTGACGCAGATCGGTTTGGCACTGAAAACCGCGATCGATCAAATGCGCGAGCAGGTTCAAAATGTGGAATAGCCTCACTTGGGGCCGCTGCCCTCAAACTCCCGGAGTGCTTTGGAAAGATGAACAGGGGGATGTTTGAATGACTGCGCGGCGCGGATTGCTGATCATCTTGTCCTCGCCCTCGGGCGCCGGCAAATCCACCTTGTCTCGGCGGCTGTTGGAATGGGATCCGTCGATTTCTTTTTCGGTGTCGGCCACAACACGCCTCCCGCGTGACGGGGAAGTTGACGGACAGCATTACCACTTCATGACCAAAGCCGCGTTTCAGAAAGATGTGGACGCGGGCGAGATGCTGGAACATGCCGAAGTGTTTGGGAATCTCTACGGATCCCCCAAAGCGCCCGTCGAGGCCGCCATTGGCGAAGGTCGCGATGTGTTGTTTGATATCGATTGGCAAGGTGCGCAGCAAATCCAAAACTCATCTTTGCGTCAGCACGTTCTGTCCATTTTCATTTTGCCGCCTTCCATCGCAGAGCTGCGCCGACGTTTGGAGGACCGAGGCCAAGACAGCCCAGATGTGATTGCCGCGCGCATGAAAAAAAGTTGGGCGGAAATCAGCCATTGGGCAGAGTATGACTATGTACTTGTCAATGATGATCTTGCGGCAACGGATGCCGCGCTGAAAGGCATTTTAAAAGCCGCGCGGCTAGGGCGACATCAACAGCCTGGTTTAAACGATCACGTGCGCGCGCTCGCCCGAGAATTTGAGGACATGTCATGACGGTATTATCCTTTGAAGGCCAAACGCCGGAGATCGACCCGGACACCTGGATCGCGCATGATGCCAATGTGATCGGAAATGTCGTGCTGGAAGCGGCCACATCCGTGTGGTTTTGCGCCACACTGCGCGGCGATAACGAAGTGATCCGCGTGGGGGCTGGCACCAACATTCAGGAAAACTGCGTGCTGCACACAGATATCGGCTTTCCATTGATCATCGGGGACGGTTGCACCATTGGCCACAAGGTGATCCTGCATGGCTGCACGATTGGGTCGAATACCTTGATCGGCATGGGAGCCACGGTGCTCAACGGCGCCAAGATCGGGGACAATTGCCTCATAGGGGCGGGCGCGTTGATCACTGAGGGCAAAGAGATCCCCGATGGCTCTTTGGTGATGGGCGCGCCGGGCAAGGTGGTGCGCATGTTGGATGAAGCCGGGATCAATGGCCTAACGCAAAGCGCGCTTGGCTATCAGCAAAATATGCGCCGGTTTCGCGATGGGCTGAGCGAGGCGTGACGGCTGCGCCATGAACACAGATGCGATATCCTCCCTTTTGGGCGCGCTGCCGCTTCCGGCGGTCCTGATTGGCCGCGGGGAGCGTGTTTTAGGCGCCAATGCCTTGGCGGGAAAGCTTCTGGGCGATGGCCTTGTCGGGCGTCATTTTATCACTGCGTTGCGGCAACCTGCGATCCTGGATGCGATTGAGGGCAGCTTGCGTGACCGCATCAAGCGCAAGACGCGATATCTGTCCAACGATGCAAGCCAAGACACCGCGTTTGATGTGACATGCTCACCGGTGCAAACAGATGCGGGGCAAGGGGTTTTGGTGTGTTTTGAGGATGTGACCCACCTGGAACAAGCGCGCCAGATGCGGCGGGATTTTGTCGCCAATGTGAGCCATGAGCTGCGCAGCCCTCTCACGTCTCTTTTGGGCTTTATTGAAACCCTGCAAGGGCCAGCTTTGGGCGATAAAGACACGACGGCGCGCTTTTTAGAGATCATGACTGGCGAGGCGACCCGGATGGAGCGTTTGGTGCGTGATCTTTTGTCTCTGAGCCGCGTGGAAGAGCAAATGCGCGTGCGGCCCACGGACCGGGTCAACCTGTCAGATATTATCGTGACAGTGATGCATGCCCTTAAAACCGTGGCGGAAGATCAAAACGTGAGCGTGGTTACCGATCTGCCGGAGACCCCGATCATTGTCCCTGGTGATGGCGATCAACTCCAGCAGGTGGTGACCAACCTTCTGGAGAACGCGATCAAATACGGAGGCCGGGACAAAAAGGTCTTCTTGCAAATTTCCATCACCGATCAAGATCCGACACTTCGTGGGCCTGCCGCCATGATCACGGTAGAAGATCAAGGACCCGGCATTGATCAAGTGCATATCCCGCGCCTGACCGAGCGGTTTTACCGTGTGGACAATCATCGGTCTCGCGAAGTGGGCGGTACAGGGTTGGGCTTGGCGATTGTAAAACACATAATCGGCCGGCATCGCGGGCGTTTGCGCATCGAATCGGCGTTGGGAGAAGGTGCCAAGTTTCGGGTTGTTCTGCCCACAGAATCGCACGATCTCACCCGATCCACATCCCCGTGACATCTCCGTGACAGTGAAATTTTTCAACGCATTCATAAGGCTTTAGGGGCGTCATAAAACCGTTACGTAAATGTAACAAAAGCGTTGTGCAGAGGGTCTACCTCGGCACCACCGCCGTCACTTGGGATGGCTAAACGTATACAGGAGTTTTCTATGTCCTACGCAAAGCTGACCGCCTCCACATTGGCGATCATTGCTGTTTCTGCCACCACTGCTGCTGCCCGTGACAACGTGCAAGTTGCAGGGTCATCCACTGTTTTGCCATATGCCTCGATCGTAGCGGAGCTTTTTGGTGACAACACTGACTTCCCAACTCCGGTCGTTGAGTCAGGCGGATCGTCTGCCGGTCTCAAGCGGTTCTGCGAAGGTGTTGGCGAAAACACCATCGACGTGGCCAACGCGTCGCGCGCGATCCGCGAAAAGGAAATCAAAGCCTGTGCCGAAAACGGTGTAACGGACATCATCGAAGTGCGCATCGGGTATGACGGCATTGTTTTTGCAAGCCAGCAGTCCGGCCCGGCCTTCACCGCTTTTGAAGCGTCCGACATCTTCAACGCGATCGGTGCCAAAGTCCTCAAGGATGGCGCGATCGTCGATAACACGCATGAAACCTGGTCTGAATTCAACGCCGATCTGCCGAATGTTGAGATCGCGATGTTCATCCCTGGCACAAAGCACGGCACGCGCGAAGTGTTTGAGGACAAAGTTCTGCTCAAAGGCTGCGAAGACACCGGCGCAATGGCCGCGATGATGGAAGCGGGCATGAGCGAAGATGACGCGGAAGATGCGTGCCTTGACGTGCGCCAGGATGGCAAATCCGTCGACATTGATGGTGATTACACCGAAACCCTCGCTCGGATCGATGCCAACACCAACGGCATTGGCGTGTTTGGCCTGTCGTTTTATGAAAACAATCAGGACAAGCTGAAGGTTGCCACCATGGGTGGTGTCGCTCCGTCCACGGAAACCATCGCATCTGGTGTCTACCCCGTTTCGCGCCCGCTGTTCTTCTACGTAAAGAAAGCGCATATCGGCGTGATCCCTGGCCTCAAGGAATACGCCCAGTTCTTCACGGCGGATGAGATTGCCGGACCAGGTGGTCCGCTGGCCACCTACGGCCTCGTCTCTGACCCTGAATTGGCTGAAACGCAGGCCAAAATTGCTGGTGAGAAGACAATGGGATCCGGCTCCTAAGTTCGGATTATCCAAAAAATCGACCTGAGGGCGGCATCTCTGCCCTCGGGACGCAACCAAGAGAACACTAAGCCTATTGTGGGGTTTTGGGGGACAACATGCCGCTGATTTGGCTCATTGTGGTGGTTCTGGCGATTGCTGCCATCGGATTTGTACTCGGACGCAGCCGCGCCTTAGCCTCCGCCGATGGTCAAAGCCGTAACCTTCATTCGCTTCCGTCCTATTACGGATGGAACGTGGCGCTGAAAGCACTTGTACCTGCGTTTGGCCTCCTGATTGTTTGGCTCATCGCGCAGCCTCTCTACGTGTCGAACACCATCTCCGCGACCCTACCTGACAGCGCCATCATCGAAGGTTCTACCCGTGGCTTGGTCATGGCCGAGGTCAGACGCACGTCGGAAGGCCTAGATAATGCTGTTGCACTAGGGCTGATGGAAGAAGAGTTCGCGCGGAGTGCGCGGGCGGACCTCGCCGATGTCACCCAGCGATTGAAAGACGCGGGCCAGATTGTGACTGCTCAGGTCACGCAACCTATATTGCGGGCGGCTCAGTCCTACCGGATGATGAACGCAACCGGCTATTTTTACATGTCCGTTGCCGCCACGTTGATTGCGGCTTTGGGCTTCGTGATTGCGCTGCGCGAAACGAATGCAGAGTTTCGGGCTCGAAATGTGGTGGAAAATGGTGTGCGCGCCTTGTTGATTGCGGCTGCATCCATCGCGATTTTGACAACCCTCGGCATTGTTTTGTCGCTTGTCTTCAACACGTATGAATTCTTCACGCTCTATCCGGCCTCGGAGTTCTTCACCAACCTGACATGGGCACCGAGTTTTTCCGGACGGGGCGGGGGATCCGATCTGGGGATCATTCCGCTTTTGTGGGGCACATTGTACATCTCGGTTGTGGCGCTCGCTGTCGCTGTGCCGATCGGGCTCTTCGCGGCGGTATATCTTTCTGAATACGCCTCCCCCAAGGTGCGGGCATTCGCCAAACCCATGTTGGAGGTGCTGGCAGGGATCCCGACCATCGTTTACGGCCTGTTCGCGCTGCTGACAGTGGGACCATTACTGGTCAGCGTTTTTGGCGACAACGGGCTTGGTTGGATGCAATCGGGCACGGCCGTTATGACAGCCGGTTTGGTCATGGGTATCATGTTGATCCCCTTTGTAAGCTCACTGTCGGATGATATTATCAACGCTGTGCCCCAAGCCATGCGCGACGGCTCTTACGGGCTTGGCGCGACCAAATCGGAAACCATCAAGCAGGTGATCCTGCCTGCCGCCCTGCCGGGCATTGTCGGGGCGATCTTGCTGGCGGCCTCGCGCGCGATTGGCGAGACCATGATCGTGGTTTTGGGGGCAGGGGCCGCAGCTAAGCTTTCGCTGAACCCTTTTGAAGCGATGACCACTGTGACGGCCAAAATCGTGAGCCAGCTGACAGGTGACGCGGATTTTGCCTCGCCTGAGGCGCTCGTGGCGTTTGCCCTTGGCATGACGCTTTTCATCATCACGCTGGGGCTGAATGTCTTTGCCCTCTACATCGTGCGCAAGTACCGGGAGCAGTACGAATGACTGATATGCCAATGGAAACAAGCCCGGTCAAAGCGTCGCTCACGGCCGCGGATGCTCGCACCCAAAAGCGCAACGCCGCCGAAACCCGGTTCAAGGCCTACGGTATTGCTGCGATCCTGGTTGGCATCACCTTCCTTGTGGTGCTTGCCGTGGCGATCATTCGTTCCGGTGTCCCGGCCTTTACTCACACCGTCGTCGACGTGGAGTTTACGATCACGGAAGAACAGTTCGAAGCCGCCGAGGGTGAGCTTTTTAAGACCCAGGCCTATTCATCACTCTTCATTGCGCGCCTGAAAGAACAGCTTGAGGAGCAGGGTCTTGAGGTGGCATTTGACGAAGATGCCATTGAGCGGTTGATGGGTAAGGTGGGCGCAGATATTCGCGAGTTTTATCGCACAAACCCAGACGCGCTTGGCACGCCACAACGGTTTGAGCTGTCGGCCTCGTCCCGCGTGGATGGGTATTTCAACGGCCGCGTCACCCGCGACACCCTCGTTGAAAGCCGGTTTTTGCAGCGCTCTGATCTGGATTTGGTCGATGCTCTTTATGATGCGGGGATCATCAAAAGCGCCTTCAATTGGAACTTCATCACCGGCGCGGACTCGGGCGTCGACAATCCGGGCGGGGCCGGGATCGGGGCGTCCGTGATCGGATCGTTTTTCATGATGCTTGTGGTGCTCTTTCTATCACTGCCGATCGGTGTGGCCGCCTCCATCTACCTTGAGGAGTTCGCTCCGAAGAACCGCTTCACTGATCTCATTGAGGTGAATATTTCCAACCTTGCCGCCGTGCCATCGATCGTCTTTGGTATTCTTGGCCTCGCTGTCTTCATCCAATTCATGCACCTGCCGCAATCGGCGCCGCTTGTCGGCGGTTTGGTGCTGACGCTGATGACGTTGCCGACGATCATCATCTCGACGCGCGCCAGCCTCCGTGCCGTGCCACCCTCAATCCGGGATGCAGCGCTTGGGGTAGGGGCGTCTAAAATGCAGGCCGTGTTTCATCACGTTCTGCCGCTTGCCATGCCTGGGATCCTGACCGGAACGATCATTGGCTTGGCGCAAGCCCTTGGAGAAACGGCACCTTTGCTTTTGATCGGAATGGTTGGTTTCGTGGCTCGTGGGTACCCTGATGGTATCGCTGCGGGCTTTACGGAGGCCAATTCTGCTATGCCGGCGCAAATCTACACCTGGGCTGCGCGGGCCGATGCAGCCTTCTACGACAAAGCGTGGGGTGGGATCATAATTTTGCTAATTTTCCTTCTTTCCATGAACATTCTCGCCATCATCTTACGTCGCAAGTTTGAGCGTCGCTGGTAGGAAAGGACAAAACCCATGTACGATACACCAACGACGGAGCGTGGCGTGATCAGCAATGAAGTAAAATTCACGGCCAAAGGCGTCCAAGTTTATTACGGCGATGCCCATGCCATTAAGGATGTGGATGTTGAGATTGCCGACAAAACCGTGACCGCTTTCATCGGGCCGTCCGGCTGTGGCAAGTCCACATTTCTGCGCTGTCTCAACCGGATGAATGACACGATTGATGTCTGCCGGATTGAGGGGGACATCCGCCTTGATGGTGAGGATATCTACGACAAGCGCGTTGACCCAGTACAACTGCGCGCAAAGGTGGGCATGGTGTTTCAAAAACCGAACCCGTTCCCAAAATCGATCTATGACAACGTGGCTTATGGCCCCCGTATTCACGGTTTGGCCCGCAACAAGGCTGAGCTGGATGAGATCGTGGAGAAATCCCTGCGCCGCGGCGCCATTTGGGATGAGGTGAAGGACCGGCTGGATGCACCTGGCACGGGCCTCTCCGGGGGTCAGCAACAGCGGCTTTGCATTGCCCGCGCGGTGGCTACCGAACCAGAAGTGTTGCTGATGGATGAGCCATGTTCCGCGCTGGACCCTATTGCCACCAGCCAGATCGAAGAGCTGATGGATGAGCTGCGCACCAACTATTCTTTGGTGATCGTGACCCATTCGATGCAACAGGCCGCGCGCGTCAGCCAGAAAACCGCGTTCTTTCATCTGGGCAATCTGGTGGAGTTTGATGACACAAGTCAGATCTTCACCAACCCCAAGGATGAACGCACCGAAAGCTACATCACCGGCCGGATCGGTTGAGGACAGGACCAATGGAAGACACACATATCGCATCTGCCTTTGATCGCGACCTCGAGGCGCTGCAGGCGCAGATCATGAAGATGGGCGGCCTGGTGGAAGATGCCATTCTGAAGGCCGCAACATCGCTTGAACGGCGCGATGAGGAACTGGCCGAAGAAGTACGTCGCGCAGACACTGCCATCGACCGGCTCGAAGAGTTCATCAATGAAGAAGCCGCGCGCGTGATCGCCATGCGCCAGCCTATCGCTGTTGATCTGCGGGTGATTTTGACCGTTCTCAAGGTGTCTTCCAATCTTGAACGCATCGGAGACTATGCCAAGAACATGGCCAAACGAACCACCGTTTTGGCCGGCATGCAGCAAGTCAACGGCTCTCCGGCGTCCATCCGGCGGATGGCCAAAGAGGTTGAGTTGATGCTCAAAGACGTGCTGGATGCCTACATTCAGCGTGACGCAGACCTGGCCCGCGCTGTGATCATGCGTGACGCGGATGTGGATCAAATGTACAACGCTCTTTTCCGCGAATTTCTGACATTCATGATGGAAGATCCGCGCAACATTACCGCATGTATGCATCTTCATTTCATTGCCAAAAACACTGAGCGTATGGGCGATCACGTCACCAACATTGCCGAACAGGTGATCTATCTTGTGACGGGTGAGACACCCGACGATAAGCGCCCCAAAGAAGATCAAACTTCGATTGATGCCGATATTGCCCCAAGCTGAGCCACATATTTTAGGAAAGCCCATCATGGCCCATCAACAACCCAGTGTGTTACTGGTCGAAGATGAACCCGCACAAAGAGAAGTGCTGGCCTACAATCTGGAAGCCGACGGGTTTCAAGTGACCTCTGCCGAAAACGGTGAAGAGGCCCTGCTTTTGGTGGATGAAACCGCGCCTGACATCATTTTGCTCGACTGGATGTTGCCGAATGTGTCCGGCATCGAGGTTTGCCGCCAACTCAAAAGCCGTAACGCGACCAAGGGCGTGCCAATCATTATGATTTCGGCCCGGTCTGAGGAGGTGGACCGTGTGCGCGGACTTGAAACAGGGGCCGATGACTATGTGATCAAGCCCTACTCAGTTGTCGAATTGATGGCGCGGGTGCGCGCTCAGCTGCGCCGCACACGGCCCTCTGCTATGGGCGAGCGCTTGGAATATGGTGATATTGTTCTGGATTCTGAGACCCACCGCGTCACACGTGGCGGCAAGGGGCTGAAACTGGGCCCGACGGAATTTCGGTTGCTTTCGACATTCATGGAAAAGCCCGGGCGAGTGTGGAGCCGAGAGGCGCTTTTGGATCGGGTGTGGGGGCGTGATATTTATGTTGATACCCGCACTGTTGATGTTCATATCGGGCGGCTGCGCAAGGCGCTGTGCCTGCACGGCGGGGACGATCCGCTTCGGACGGTGCGCGGGGCAGGGTACGCGTTAGGCTAGGCACGAGCGCTAAAATGCCCTCTTTGAAAGCGACGTTCGGCACTGTAAATGTCAGACAAAGCCATTTGCATTGGAGCCCGCCATGAGCCTCGATACAGCGCCCTTGAAAGCCAAAGACAAACCCGACCTTGGATCGTTTGACTGGGAAGATCCGTTCTTCCTCAACGATCAACTCTCCGAAGAAGAGCGGATGATCGGTGATAGCGCGCGGTCTTTTGCGTCTGAGGTTTTGGCACCGAAGGTCATAGATGCTTTTGCCAATGAAACCGTTGATCCCGGCATTTTCCGCGAAATGGGGCAGATGGGCCTTTTGGGCACCACGATCCCTGAGGAGTATGGTGGCCTTTCGGCAGGGTATGTCAGCTACGGTGTCGTGGCGCGGGAAATTGAGCGCATCGACAGCGGCTATCGCAGCATGATGAGCGTGCAATCCAGCCTCGTGATGTATCCGATTTATGCCTATGGCACCGAAGAACAGCGGCAGAAATACTTGCCGGGATTGGCATCGGGGGAATTGATCGGCTGTTTTGGCCTGACTGAGCCAGACGCAGGATCGGACCCGGCGGGCATGAAAACGAAAGTTGAGAAGACCGCATCAGGCTACAAGCTCAACGGATCAAAAACGTGGATTTCCAATAGCCCTGTCGCCGATGTTTTTGTTGTCTGGGCCAAATCCGATGCGCATGGCGGCAAAATCCGTGGCTTTGTCCTTGAAAAGGGCATGAAAGGGCTCTCAGCCCCCAAGATCGAAGGCAAACTTAGCTTGCGCGCCTCTGTGACCGGAATGATCGTGATGGAGGACGTAGAGGTGCCCGAAGACGCGCTTTTGCCCGGCGTTGAAGGGCTCAAAGGCCCGTTTGGGTGCTTGAACCGCGCGCGCTATGGCATCGGCTGGGGTGTGATGGGCGCGGCGGAGTTTTGTTGGCACGCAGCCCGGCAATACGGGCTCGACCGGCATCAGTTCAACCGCCCGCTGGCCCAAACGCAGCTTTTCCAAAAAAAGCTCGCCGATATGCAAACCGAAATCGCGTTGGGGCTGCAAGCCGCGCTGCGCGTCGGGCGTCTTATGGATGAGGCCCGCGCTGCGCCTGAGATGATTTCCCTCATAAAACGCAACAATTGCGGGAAGGCGCTCGACATTGCGCGTATGGCCCGCGATATGCATGGCGGCAACGGGATCACTGGGGAATATCAAGTCATTCGGCACATGATGAACCTAGAGACGGTCAATACCTATGAGGGCACCCATGATGTGCACGCTTTAATCCTGGGGCGGGCACAAACTGGTCTACAGGCATTCGTATAATTCAGTTGCCCATAAAAGTGCATGAAGTCTGCCACTTAGCCACTTGAAAAAGCGGGTGTTTGGGATCGCAGGTATCCTAACCGCTCATGCTCTAGCGTTCTGTGCAAATTTACACGTGACTTTGTTTATGTGGGCGTCTTTGCGCGCCGACGCAAATGCCCTACGTTCGTGATAAGCATTCACACCTCGGACAACCCAATGGCCCATCTTGCCGACGCCCGTTTTACTGAGGGCAATCTCATGAGGCATGTTTCCTACATGTCGCTGACCTCCAGCATAGGTCTCATGGCGATTTTTGCGGTCGATTTACTCGACATCGTTTTCATTTCCATGCTGGGTCAGGGGGAATTGGCCGCCGCTGCCGGATACGCGTCTTCCTTGATGTTCTTTGCCAGTGCTTTCAATATTGGCCTGTCCATTGCTGCGGGATCTCTTGTGGCGCGCGCATTGGGTGCTGAGAAAGAAACAGACGCCCGTGAATTCGCCACGGTTGTTTCGATTTTTGCCTTGATAACAGGCATTTTGATCCCTCTATTGATGTTACCCAATCTGCCACTTCTGCTCGGCTTGTTGGGCGCGACAGGCGAAATGGCCGAGATGGCAGAAGGCTATCTCTGGATCATTCTCCCAAGCACGCTGCTCTCTGGTCTGGCGATGACATCTGTGGCTGTGATCCGTGCTTACGGGGATGGTCGGCGCGCCATGTATCCCGCACTTGCCGGGGCAGGGATCAATGCGGTGATGGATCCAATCTTAATCTTTGCGCTTGGCATGGGGCTTGAAGGGGCTGCTTGGGCAACCGTGCTCGCGCGGCTGGGCACCCTGATTTGGGCTCTTTATCCCGCACACAAAGACTACAATGCCTTCATTCGCGTCCGCCCAAGCTGTGTGAGGCGCGATTTCCGCATGGTCTCCGACATCGCGTTTCCTGCGGTTTTGGCCACCATCGCCACCCCTGTGGGGGCCGCTATCGTGACCAGGGAGATGGCCAAATACGGCACTGACGCTGTTGCTGGGATGGCGGTGATCAACCGCATCATACCCGTGGTCTTTTCGGTGGTTTTGGCACTTTCTGGTGCGATTGGCCCCATCATCGGGCAGAATTTCGGGGCAGGGCGCCTTGATCGGGTGCGTGAGACCTTTTTCGACGGCCTGAAATTTACGGCTGTTTACGTGATCGTGGCGTCCGCGCTTCTTTTTATTTTGCGGGAACCCATAGCGGATCTCTTTGACGCCAGAGGAGAAGCCCGCGATCTCATCATGTTGTTTTGCGGACCTTTGGCTTTGGCGATGTTTTTCAACGGTGCGATCTTCGTCTCAAATGCGTCCTACAACAACTTGGGCCATCCGGTCTATGCGACGTGGGTAAACTGGGGCCGGCAGACTTTGGGCACTTGGCCCTTGGCTGTGATCGGCGGCGCGTACTTCGGGGCGGAAGGTGTTTTGATTGGTCAGGCTTTGGGCGGCATTATTTTTGCGGCGCTTTCGGTTTGGCTCAGCCTTTGGATGATGACCCAGCAAAAATGGCCGTTGAAACAGTTAACGTGCCGGTTTCAGACGCAGCGCCGATTGCACGAGGTCTACCAACGATCCGCGTCAAATTGAGCTGGGTGAGGGTTTTAAACATGGGCTCAGTGCTGAAGCAATGTTTCGTATAATATATATTATGTTAATATTTGGTATCATTTAAACCGTGAAAAAGACCGAGTATGCGCCTGAATTCATTACACTAAGCGCGCGGCGCACGGCAGAAACGCGCAAACCACAATCTGGATTTAAAGACGACGCAAGCGCATATCCCCACTCGACACAAAATCGACCTTGAGGATAAATGACGCAAAGCACACGAGCGCACCATGACATCCATTCTTATCCTCAATGGTCCAAATCTTAACCTTTTGGGTCAACGCCAACCGGAGGTTTACGGCACAACCTCCCTCGCCGATATCGAAAGTATGTGTCAGACGAAAGCGCAGGAGCTCACCCTCTCAGTTGTTTTTGAGCAGAGCAATTCGGAGGGCGCGCTCGTGGATTTGATCCATGACGCCAAGGGCTTACATGACGGCATCATCCTGAACGCGGGCGCGTACACCCATACATCTATCGCGCTAATGGATGCGATCAGCTCTGTTGAGTTGCCAGTGATTGAATTGCATCTGAGCAATATCCACGCGCGTGAGGCGTTTCGACATGTGTCTTACATCTCAAAGGTTGCTCTGGGTCAGATTTGTGGTTTTGGACCAGCGGGTTATCCGCTGGCCTTAACGGCTATGGCCGATCACCTGGCTCAAAGATTTGGGAAGTAATCTTCGCAATTGCCGTCGCGATAGACATCGGCCGTGCAGCAATGCAGCCCGCCGCCGAAAGCGTAGGCATCGCGCAGATCTACTTCGACCACGTTCATCCCAAGCTTATCCATTTGCTCCGCCTGATAAACCTCTGTTTTTTCAACACAAACTGTCTTTGGATCGAGCACCAGAACATTCATCGACAGCCACACCGAGGAGTAGCATAGCGGCGGTGGCGCGTTGTGTGCGGGCTGTGCGGCGTCAACAATCTCCCAGCCGTTTTTCTCAAACATGGCGCGCTGATCCTGCGGCAAACGGCGTTGAGGATTGTTAAGAATAAGGCCCGGACGCAGCGGTGTGAACGTTGCGTCAATATGGATTGGGTACGGATCACCGGGGAAATTGACCGTGTGAACGCGGTGTTCCGGGAAGTGTCGGCGCAGCCACTCAATCCCTTTTTGATTGGTGGTAAACCCGTGTTGCACCACCAAATCCCGGCCGAAGCGCAGCACATCTGCGGCGTCAAAAAGTGGCTCTTCTTCGGTGGTTACGAAGAATTTCTCTTCTGCCCATTGCAGTCGTTTTTCGACACCGATTTTGTCCGAGAGGTAGTCCGGGTGATAGTCAGCATCGGTCAGCCTCGGCTTGGGGGCGGCCTCATGACGGAAGTTTGGATCCTCTTCCCAGTAGCGTTGCATCAAGGGACGGTAGTTTAAATATTCGAACCATCGGCACCTGTAGGACATGGTGGCTTCAAGGATTTCAGAGCCCACAGTCAGCAAAACATCGCGGGGCGGCATGCAGCCGAACTGGCTATCGGTGTGAAAATCGGGCGTGGTGACCGGCTTCGAATGGTCAATGGACTCTGGCCGATCCACACGAATCCCACGTGATTTCAATTGGTTAGCGAAAGTGTCTAAGAGTTCATTGGCGCGATCAATGGTCTCTTGCGGCCGCCTGCCCCACTGGCCGCGCATGTCGCTATCCTCGGGCACTTTGGCATCGAGGGCGGGTTCTTCGGGGGGAATGTGGCAATCATCGGCGCGACCAACGATGACGTGTCGCAAAGGATCCCATTCATTCCAAGAGTTTACGACGGTTTTTTCAGGTGACCATGACATCGATCATCTCCTATTTGACAGGGGATGAAGGCCCGGGGCCTTCAATCTCCCGATTGAAAATCCCGGCGTGCAGGAATGGTTTGGGTCAAGTCGGGCAGTGCGACGCCATCGCCCTGCCCCAACACCCGTTTTGTACGGTTTGGGGTAACTTTGAAAACCCCCAAAACACAACTTGGGGGCACTTTTCAGCGCCCCCAAAAGCTTAACGATCATTTAAGATGCGGTGTCAGCCGCCCGCAGCGGTCTTGGCGACCTCGGCGGCGAAGTCTTCTTCTTTTTTCTCGATGCCTTCACCCACTTCAAGGCGGACATAGCCGGTGATCTCCGCACCCGCTTCTTTGGCGGCGGCAGCGACTGTCAGGTCGGGGTTGATCACGAAGGCCTGACCCAAGAGTGTGACCTCGGCCATGAATTTCTTCATGCGGCCCACGATCATCTTTTCGATGACCTGCTCGGGCTTACCGGATTCGCGAGCGATGTCGATCTGGATTTGCTTTTCCTTTTCGACCACCGCCGGATCAAGCGAGGCTTCATCAAGAGACGCCGGGTTTGTGGCGGCGATGTGCATCGCAACCTGCTTGCCGAATGCCTCGTCGCCGTTCAGGGCAACGAGAACGCCGATTTTGCCCATGCTGTCAGCGGCGGCGTTGTGGATGTAGGACACCACAGTGGAGCCTTCGAGCGCGGCCATGCGGCGCACGGACATGTTTTCACCGATGGTGGCCACGGCATCTGTGATCGTGGCCTCGACCGTTTTGCCGCCCATGTCGGCGGCCTTGAGCGCGTCGATATCGGATACGCCGAGGGCGGCACCGGCGATACTGGCGACCATGTTTTGGAAATCTGCGTTCTTGGCGACGAAATCGGTCTCTGAGTTCACTTCAACCGCGACACCTTTGCCGCCGTCGACCTTGACCGCGACAAGACCCTCAGCCGCCGTGCGGCCGGATTTCTTAGCGGCTTTCGCCAGGCCCTTGGTGCGCAGCCAATCCACGGCGGCGTCCATGTCACCGTCGGTTTCAGTCAGCGCTTTTTTCGCGTCCATCATGCCTGCGCCTGTTGTGTCGCGCAGTTCTTTCACCATTGCTGCTGTGATCGCCATGTTTGGCTCTCCTCACTTCAAAATGCATGTGCACGGCGGGTGTGACCGCCGCGCGTTTCAGATGTGTGACAGGCGGGTCAGCCTTCTGCTTTTTCTTCTGCTGCGGCGGCTTCTGCAGGGGCGTCCTCAGCCGGGGCCTCTGCGAGCGCATCAGCGGCGGTATCGGAGGCAGGCGCGTCTGCGACAGCCTCTTCGACCAGCTCTTCTACAGGGGCCTCTTCCAGCGCGCCCATATCAACGCCAGCGGCACCCAGTTGCGCCGACATGCCGTCAAGTGCTGCCCGGGCCGCAAGATCGCAATAGAGCGAAATGGCGCGCGCGGCGTCATCATTGCCGGGGATGATGTAATCAATGCCATCGGGCTTGCAGTTTGTATCGACCACGGCCACCACGGGGATGCCCAGCTTGTTGGCCTCAGCCACAGCAAGCGCTTCTTTTTTGACGTCAATCACAAAGATCAGGTCCGGCACGCCGCCCATTTCGCGAATGCCGCCCAGCGAGGCCTGCAATTTGGATTGCTCCCGCTCCAGGCCCAAACGCTCTTTCTTGGTCAGGCCCTCTGCGCCACCGCCGATTTTCTCATCGATCTCAGCCAGGCGCGAGATGGATTTCGACACGGTCTGCCAGTTGGTCAGCGTGCCGCCGAGCCAACGGTGGTTCATGTAGTATTGCGCACATTTTTCTGCTGCATCCGCGACAGGGCCGCTGGCCTGACGCTTGGTGCCGACAAACAGGATGCGCCCGCCCTTGGCCACGGTTTCACGCACCGCATTGAGTGCTGCGTCAAGCAGCGGTACGGTTTGGGTGAGATCAAGAATGTGAATGCCGTTGCGTGCGCCATAAATGAACTCACCCATGCGGGGGTTCCAACGCTGCGTCTGGTGGCCGAAGTGAACGCCAGCTTCAAGCAGCTGACGCATGGTGAACTCTGGAAGAGCCATGGTGTGTTTCCTTTCCGGTTTTCGCCTCAGCACGGGAAGAGAAGCATCTGCTTCAACCGGTGGACGGATGAGGATGTCTCCCTCACCTGCCCGCCCGTACCTGCGGATTTAATGCGCGCTCGTATAGCCGCTCAATCTTGGCGTGACAAGCCCTAGTGCAAAGGTCTTAAGGCGCGGTTTCGATGCGGAGAAACAGATAGGTGGCATCGCTCTGGGCCTTATCCTTAAGAGCGAGCGAAATCAGCGCGGTGTCGGTGGTGTAAAAGACCTGATCATAGCTGTCGGGGTGGTTGACGTCTGTGCCGTCGGGGATCGTCTTGTTGAAACATCCATCCAGCGCGGTTTCGCTGGCGGTGAATGCCTCTTGGGCGTCTGGAGAGCGGTAGTCGAACTGCCACTGACAGACCATTGCATCGCGCCCTGCCTCATCAAGATATGTGCCGCACTCTTTGCCAGTGGCTGCACTGGGAGAGATATCAATGCTGTTTGCGGCCCCCAGCGGTTCACAGGTCACAGCCGTATCGGCGCGCGCCGCGGCCACCCAAAGCGCAATGACAAGTGCATTAAGAGCAAGCGCTATCCAATTGACCCAGTTCACTTTGTTTCCCCTAAAGGCAGTGGTTCAACGGTCTGTCTTTCAGCCAATACTTCGGCCATAGCGTCCGCCAGCTCCGGCATGGCATCCTTCAGAGAGGCCGCATGCGCGGGGGTGGCAACAGGGGCATAATACCACGCTGTGTCGTCCCAATAGAGCGCCCAGGCGCGGCATGAGCGGGTTTGGCCACAACCTGCCGATCCCTCTGCCTGCGATGCGCGGGTTTCGGCGCGTTCGGTGACCAGCGTCCATGTCCACCCGCCTGCCTGACCTTTGGCGAAGCTCTGGGGTGGGTCAAACACCACGCCGGTGTGATCGAACGCATTTGATTGATCGGGGTCTGCGATTTGGAGGCGGAGATTGTCCTCGGATGTATCTTGCGCTTGGGCGAAGGCGGTGATGATCCTACGCTCTATATGGGCCAGACGCTCAAGACGGTTGGTGCGTTGGATGCGGGTACGGGAGAGAAAATCCATGCCACGCGGGTCGGGTGCCGCGCTGAGATTGATGAATTCGGAAATCACTTGGGTGCTGCGCTGATCGGCCTCGGGGGCGCGCCTGTTGAGCAACGACACGGCCAAGGCCAGCGTGACAATGAGCGCGAGCCCCGCGTAGATCACCAATTGCCTCATATCCGCGCCAGCCCTCATGCGATCAGGCTTGCACTGCGCAAGTGATCCGTCAACAAGGGAGCATGAGCGCGGATATTCTATGCATCGGATCGGTCATGTGGGACGTAATAGGGCGGGCCACCTGCGCGATGCAGTATGGCTCTGACGTAGGTGGTGAGATCACGCGGTTGCCCGGTGGTGTGGCGCTCAATATCGCGATGACCTGTGCGCGGTTTGGCCTGCGCCCGGTGCTTTTGAGTGCGGTGGGGCAGGATCGCTCGGGCGATGAACTGATTTCGCAATGTGAAGAGCTGGGGTTGGTCACAGACCACGTGTTTCGCGCACCTGACGGGCCGACCGATCGCTATATGGCTGTGGAAGGTGCCAATGGTGTGATCGCGGCGATTGCGGATGCGCGCACGTTGGAGGCGGCCAAGGAGGCCATCCTTGCGCCGTTGTGGGATGGGTCATTGGCGACCGAGGACGCGCCGTTTGAGGGCTTGGCTGCGCTGGATGGCAATCTGACCGAGGATCTGTTGCATAAGATTGCCTATAGGGCGGCGTTCTCTCGTGCCGATTTGCGCGTTGCGCCTGCGTCACCGGGAAAAGCAGCACGGTTGGCACCGTTTGTGCAGGCGCGGCGCGGGGTTTTGTACATGAATTGTGAGGAGGCGGGTATTCTGTGCGGTCAACGCTTCGACACGTCAGAGGCGGCGGCCCTTGGATTGATTGAGCAAGGGGCGTGCCGGGCGCTGGTGACCCATGGGCAGGCCTCGGCGACGGATGCCACTCAGGGCAGTGTGATCACCGCAACCCCGCCCGAGATCACCGTGTCGCGGCTCACAGGCGCCGGGGATACGTTTATGGCCGCGCATATTGCGGCAGAGGGCCATGGCGCGGATCGGGGTGACGCGTTGGAGGCCGCGCTCACTGCGGCGGCGGCCTATGTCTCAGGGCAGGATTTGTAATGGAGATCACCTTTTCCCCCGACGTGGCCGAGGCACGCGCGGGCGGTGCGCCGCTCGTTGCGCTGGAAAGCACAATCATCACCCATGGCATGCCCTGGCCGCGCAATTTTGAAACGGCCCGCGCAGTGGAAGACACGGTTCGGGCCGAAGGAGCGGTTCCCGCGACGATGGCGGTTATGGACGGGCGGCTCCATGCGGGGCTGACGGGCAAGGCGCTTGAGAGGCTTGCGCAGGCCAAAGATGTCATGAAGCTCAGCCGGGCTGATCTGGCGGTTGCCGTGGCCACAGGGCGGACGGGTGCCACGACCGTGGCGGCCACGATGATCATGGCGCGCCTCGCTGGGATTGATGTGTTTGCCACCGGCGGGATCGGCGGGGTGCATCGCGGGGCAGAGCAAAGCTTTGACATCTCGGCGGATTTGCAAGAATTGGCGCAGACCCCGGTGACGGTTGTATGTGCGGGGGCGAAGGCGATTTTAGATCTGCCGAAAACCTTCGAAGTGCTGGAAACGCTGGGGGTGCCAGTGATTGCCTATGGGCAGGATCACCTGCCTGCGTTCTGGTCGGCCACCTCCGCCCTGCCCGCGCCGCTGCGGATGGATGATGCGGAGACAATCGCGCGGGCGCATCTGATGCGTGGCGAGCTGGGCGTGCCGGGGGGTCAACTCATCGCCAACCCGATCCCGCAGGAGGCCGAGATCCCGGCGCGCACGCTTGCCCCAATGATCGAGGCCAGCATTCAAGAGGCCGAGGCGCAGGGCATCGCAGGCAAGGACGTGACCCCATGGTTGCTTTCGCGGCTGTTTGATGAGACCGAAGGCCGCTCTCTGAGCGCCAATATCGCCCTTGTGCTTAACAATGCGGCACTGGCGGCGCGCATTGCTTGCGCGTTGGCCAAGCTGAGAGCGTTTCCGAACTAATCATTGTGCGCGCCAACAGCTGTGCTTACATATCCGGCAAACCGCAAACAGGGCCTCCATGAACACACCCTTTGACGAAGATCCGATGCAGCCGAAAAAGCCCCGCCGCTTTGCAGGGCTTCGCGCGAGCTTTCTGACCGGGATTGTCGTGATTGCTCCGGTGGGGCTGACGATTTGGTTCATTTGGGCACTGATGGGTTGGGTGGACAATGTTGTTCTGCCGCTGGTGCCGTCACAGTTGCGGCCCGAACAATATATCGGGATCAACTTGCGCGGCGTGGGCGTGATCATTTTCCTGATTTTCACCATCATCGTGGGCTGGATCGCCAAGGGCCTTATTGGCAAGACGTTGATCGGGCTTGGTGAAAGCCTTGTGGAGCGCACACCCGTGGTGCGCACGATTTACTCGGGCGTGAAGCAGATTGCCGAGACGGTCTTTGCGCAATCGGAGCGCAGCTTTGAAACCGCCTGTTTGATTGAGTATCCGCGCAAAGGCATCTGGGCCATCGGCTTTATCTCCACGCAAGCCAAAGGCGAGGTGGCGGGAAAGGCCGGCACCGGCGGCGATTTGGTGAGTATCTTCGTGCCCACAACGCCCAACCCAACCAGCGGGTTCTTGCTCTTCTTTCCCAAAGAAGACGTCATCGAATTGGACATGACGATTGAGGAAGCCGCCAAGCTGGTGATCTCAGCCGGGCTCGTTTACCCCGAACATCCGCAAATCGTGGACAAGGTCAAAGCCGCCTGATCCTTTGGGCTTCTTTCTTGTTTCAAATACCTCGGGGGAGACGTCGAAGCCCGGGGGCTTCGGCGGCGGGGGCTGGCCCCCTCTTCACATCGCGGTCTAGCCGCCATCGACGCGGATCGGTGCTTGGGCGGTTTTTCCTGCAAGGCTGATAGCGCGCGCCCTGCGATGATCTGAGAGAGACCGACAGGGCCATTTGACGGAGTACAGGCCGTAGGACGCGGGGATTGCACAAAAAAAACGCCGGCGCGAAGCCGGCGTTAAGTTATTGAGGCAGGTTTCATACAGGCAAGAAACCTATCGAGCAGTACGAGATGTATAAGCCATTGCTCGCCACGATCCAAGCTAAAAGTTTGAAAAGACGACAATCCCTCTTTACCGTTCTGGTCAAGGAAACAAGGCAGACGCGGGATTGTTGCGAAATTGAGACCAATTTTTTTCACGAGAGGCAAAGGCGTTTTCCCCGGAATCGCGGCTTTGGTGACCAGCGCGCTCTTGGCGGGCGCGGCTGTGGCGGAGCCCGCCCATGGCATAGCTATGTATGGGGCCCCTGCCCTGCCACCTGATTTTGTGTCTTTGCCCTATGCCAACCCGGACGCGCCCAAGGGTGGTCGGGCTGTGACGGGCAATGTGGGCGGGTTCGATACGCTCAATCCGTTTGCCGTCAAAGGCAGCGCACCCTGGCAGCTGAGATTTCTCACCCATGAGAGCCTGATGGAGCGCTCTTATGACGAGCCGTTCACGCTTTATGGGTTGCTCGCCGAATCAATTGAGGTGCCGGATGATCGCTCTTGGGTGGAGTTTACACTGCGCGAGGAGGCCCGATTCTCTGACGGCAGCCCGGTGACTGTCGAAGATGTGATCTGGTCCTATGAGACGCTGGGCACACAAGGGAACGGGCGCTATCGGGGGTTTTGGCTTTCGGTTGAGACGATTGAGGCGACGGGGCCGCGGTCTGTGCGGCTGACGTTCAATCGCGAAGATCGCGAGCTTGCGCTGATCGCCGGGTTGCGGCCCATTTTGAAAAAAGCGCAGTGGGAGGGTTTGGATTTCTCGCAAGCGCGGCTGGAGGATGTGCCGATTGGGTCGGCACCTTACGTGGTGGAGAGTTATGAGGTGAACCGCAACGTCGTGCTGCGGCGCAACCCGGACTATTGGGGTAAGGATCTTCCGCTGCGCCAGGGCGTGGCGAATTTCGATGAGTTGCGGATTGAGATTTATGCCGATGGCACCGTGATGGAGGAGGCGTTCAAGGCCGGTGCGCTGTCCTATATCCGGGAGTTCAACGCCGAACGCTGGGCCACGCAGTATGATTTTCCCGCTGTGCAATCGGGTGAGGTGGTGCTGTCGGAAATTCCGCATTCCAAGCCGTCGGGCATCACCGGGTTCGTGATGAACATGCGGCGGGTGCCGCTGGATGACTGGAGGGTGCGCGATGCGCTGATCCACGCGTTCAACTTTGAGTTTGTGAACGACACGCTGACCGGGGGGCGACAGCCGCGGATCGCGTCGTATTTTTCCAATTCAGAACTGGGGATGCGGGAAGGGCCTGCCGAGGGCCGTGTTCTGGAATTGTTGGAGCCGTTCAAGGACGATCTGCTGCCGGGCGCGATTGAGGGCTATGCCCTGCCCCAATCGGATGGCACCAAGCGCAATCGCGGCAATATCCGTGCGGCGATGGCGATGCTGAATGAGGCCGGTTGGCGCGTGGAAGAGGGTAAGCTGGTCAATGCAGATGGCGCGCCTTTGGTGTTGCGCGTGTTGTTGCAGCAAGATGCCCTCCTGGCGCAGGCGCGGACCTATATGGATATTTACAGTCAGGCGCTGGAACGGTTGGGGATCGAGCTGAAAATCGAAACGATTGACAGCGCGCAGTACAATGCACGCGTGGCGGAATTTGACTATGACATCACGTTTATGCGCCGTGCCCTGTCGCTCAGCCCCGGCAATGAGCAGCGCAGCTATTTCGGGTCAGAGGCCGCCGATCAGGAGGGCAGTCGCAATCTGATGGGCATGAAATCGCCTGCGGCAGATGCGCTGATCGGCGAAATTCTGAGCGCAGAGAGCCGCGAGGATTTCATCGCTGCTGTGCGCGCGCTGGACCGAGTGTTGATTTCTGGCCGCTATGTCATTCCGATACATCAATATTCTGTGGGCCGGATTGCCCACCGGGCGGAATTGAAGTATCCAAGCGATCAATTGCCGATCTACGGGGATGGGGTTTGGTTCCTCCCGCAGGTTTGGTGGTATGAGGCAGTAACGCAGTAGAGGCCGAAAACGGCCCGCGATAGGTGAAACATGAAAAAGCTGTTTGCAGTGGCGCTGATTGCCGTGACCCTTTCGGGGTGTGCGACGATCGATGGTGTGGGTCGCGATATCTCAGGCGCGGCGCGCGGCGTTCAAGGCTGGTTCTAAGAGCAATTTGAACGCGCAGGTTTGCGAAAACCCGCCTCGGACGTGATCCGGGGCCTACGGCCGTTGTGGGATGAGGTCCCGGATCAAGTCCGGGACGGGTGGTGCTTTTGTTGCCCTATGTGACGGATCATTCCAAGCCGCGCTGCGTGACGACCATCACGCTTTCGGCCCCTGCCCCGCGCAATTCGCGCGCCAGTTTGACCAGCTCTTGCGCTGGCAACTCACGGTCAGGGACAAGGCGCACGGTCTTGCGCTCTTCCTCGCTCCGGGTGGCCAGAAACGCCTCCAATCCTGCGATGGTTTCGCCGCGATAGCTGAGCCGTCCATCGGGGTGCACGACCACCGTGTCCGGGGGCAACGCGCCTTCAAGATCGGCGGTGCGGACGAGATCAAGATCGCCATCCAAAGGCTGTGACAGCGTGCCAGCGACGAGGAAGAACACCAGCATCAGAAACACGATGTTGATGAGCGCGATCGTCGGCTCCTTGCGGCGGGTTTGCTTTGGGCGGCGCATCAGCTGTCCAATACGGTCACGCTAAGGCCTTGCACCGGGCGCAGCGCGACAAGCAGATCGGTGAGGCGTTGTGAGGACACCGCATCTTGCAGGCTGATCAACACCGGCAGCGCGTCGTCCTCATCCTGGCGCAGTTCTGCAAATGCTTCGGGCAATTGCGCAAGCTCATAGGTCTGACCGTTGAGGCTGACCTCCTCTTCGCTGAGGCGCAGGAAAGTGGGGCGGTTGTCGGAGGGTTCCGCCGACCGGCCCGATGCGGCGGCCGCGATCTCCACCTCGGCAAAGCGCGAAAAGGTGGAGGAAAGCATGAAAAAGAGCAGCAGCAGGAAAATGACGTCAATCAGGGACGTCATCGACAAGGGCCTGCGCTTGGATGCTCTACGCAGAGCCATAGGCGGCCCCGTCCGGCATCTCGGCGGCGCGGCGGCCTTGCGGGTATAGGATTGTCGCGATGGCGCGCTCGGCGATCACGCGTTCCTTGTCCATGCGGCTTTCAAACCAGCTGTGGATCACAGAGGTGGGCATAGCCACGGCCAGACCTACGGCGGTGGTCAAGAGCGCCACCCAAATGCCACCGGCCAGCAGCGAGGGATCAACCTGCGCACCCGCCTCTTGCATGGATTGAAAGGCCTCGATCATGCCCAGAACCGTGCCGAAAAGGCCCAGAAGCGGGGCAATTTGCGCCACCGAGTCCAAAAGCCGCATACCGCGTTCGAGCTTGGCAAAGCGGCTTTCGGCCTCAGCCTCAAGGCGGGTGCTGTCTTCTGCACTGGACTGCAAAGCCATGTCGATCACCGGCGCGAGGTAGCTTGTGGAGGCAGACAGCGCGTGGCGCGCGCCGGCGCGGTCGCCTTGATCCCAGGCCGTGACCGCCTCGGACAGGGCTTTGTGACGGCCCACGCCTGCGGCTGAAAACTGCCACATCTTGTAGAAGACAACGGCGGTGGTCAGCACGGCGATGGCGATCAGCACCATGACAACCGGCCCGCCCAGTTCGGCGACGTTGCGCAGCAATTCGAGGATGTTGCTCATCCGATCACCTCAATCTCTGTGCGGCTGTTGAGTTGGAGATCCTTGTCACAGGCCCCCTCTGCCAGGTCAGCCGCGTCGCAGGTATGTGTCCCGTTGATCAGGATTTGGCCCAGATTGGCGCAGGTCATCCCCCCCACCGAGAATTGCCGCACGCGCGGACGGCCCGGTGGAAGCGTGCCGAAATCAAACAGGGTCAGACGATCCACCTGACCTGAACTGTCAAAGAGCACGGTTTCATACACCGCTTTTTCGATCGCGCTGTCATGGCCATTGATGATCATGAAGGTCAGCGCGCAGCTGCTCTCGCCCTCTTTCACCGCGTTGAGTTCGATCGACACGGCTTTGCCAATCTCGGCCTCGTCGGCCGCGCCGGGCTCAGAAAAGGCCAGAGTCAAGGCCAGAATGAGTGCGAAGAAAAGCGCGGTTGTTGCGCTGAGTGTGCGTGAATCTGTCATGTCTTACCCCCCGGGGACTCGCCTGATTTAAATCCATCCCGCTGACGCAGGAGGTTTGTTTACCGTTGTGAGGTGCTGGCGCTCCGCGTCAAGGGAAATCCGCGTGGAGATCCTTTGGAACTCGCCTGAACGAAACTTCATGCATGGCCGATAGCGTGCACAACAGCGGTCAAAACGGGTGAGCTGGCTGTCAACTAAAACGGCGGGCTATCGCGTGGCATTAAAAACAAAAAGCGGCTCGCCTTGCAAGCGGTAGCCTGTAATCAGTGCCTCAGCTTTGGGCGATTTGAGCCAGGCTTCGAGATCGGCAACGAGGTCGGCGCGGATATGCGGATGCCTGTCGGGTGAGACGGGGATGAGGCTGTATTGATTAAAGAGTGCTGGATCGCCTTCGAAGAGGACGGTCAAATCGCCGGGGTTGCCGAAGTTGAGCCATGAGGCGCGATCACTGAGAATATAGGCATTGAGCCCGGAGGCGGTGTTGAGCGCAGCCCCCATGCCAGCGCCCACGGATTTGTACCAAGGACCTTTGGGCGTGATGCCTGCCGCCTGCCAAAGCGTCAGCTCAGCCTTGTGCGTGCCGCTGTCATCGCCGCGGCTGACAAAGCTGGACCCGGTTTGCGCGATCCGGGTCAGGGCCTGCGCCGCGGTGGTGGCATCGCGCAGGCGGGCTACATCATCTTTCGGCCCTAAAATTATGAAATCATTGTACATAATCTCTCTGCGGTGCGTGCCAAACCCGTTGGCCACGAAGTCCAATTCGGCGGGTTTGGCATGGACCAGAATGGCATCCACATCGCCCGCGCGGCCCAGTTTCATCGCCTGCCCGGTGCCCACGACCAGAAGCTGCAGGTCAAGTCCGGTATCGGCTTTGATCTCAGGCAAGAGCACATCGGCCAGCCCGGAATTGTGAAAAGAGGTGGTGACGGCCATGCGGAGCGTCTCGGCCGCAGCCATGCTGCCCCACAGGATCAGGGCGATGAGAAGCATAGATTTCATTCCACGATGTCCCCTCGTAAAAAGGCTGCGGCCTCAGCTGTGTGCGGCGCGGTGAAGAAATCAGCCGCTTTGGCGGTTTCATGCACCTGTCCGCGCAGCATGAAGACAATGTCATCACCCAGCCGGCGGGCTTGGCCCAGATCATGGGTGGATAGGATGAGATGAGTGCCATCTGCACGCACCTCCTTGAGGATGGTTTCAATCTCGCGCGTGGCGCGGCCATCCAAAGCCGCGCAAGGTTCATCGAGAAACAGAAGCTTCGGCGCGCCGATCATGGCCCGAGCGAGCGCGAGTTTCTGCTGTTCCCCGCCTGACAAAGACCGCGCAGGCCGATCGAGCATGGCGCCAAGCCCCACCCGCACGGCCCAGTCGCGCGCCTGGGACAGGCCAGCCTTGCGCCCGATCCCGCGCACCAAAAGCGGGTAGGCAATATTGTCGATCACAGAGCGCCGCAGCATGACCGGACGTTGGAAGACGAACGCTTGCGCGGCACGGGCCTCCATCATTGGCTGAGACCAGAGGATCTCTCCTCCGGTCAGGCGGTTGGTGCCGTGCAGAAGCGCCAAAAGCGAGGTTTTGCCGGACCCGTTGGGCCCGACCACAACGGTTGTCCCCTCGCCCGTGATGTCGAGATCGACCGGACCCACCAAAACCGCCCCTCGGCGAGAGGATTTGGCCCCACGGACGCGTAAAGGGAACATATCGCTCACCAGCGGCCCTCCACCTCGGTGCGGCTGAGCGCGTGCATGGCGAGATTGACCGCAATGGCCAGCCCGATCAAAACGAACCCCAGGCCCAGAGCCAAGGCGAAATCGCCCTTGCCGGTCTCCAGCGCAATGGCCGTGGTCAGCACCCGTGTCGCATGATCGATATTGCCGCCCACGATCATGATCGCGCCCACCTCCCCTATGGCGCGGCCAAAGCCCGCAAGCGAGGCCGTGAGCAGCGCGCGGCGCGCATCCCAAAGCAGAGTGCGCATCTTTTGTGCCTGACTGACATTCAGGGAGATCAGGAGATCGTGGTAATCCGTCCAAAGCTCACGCAGGGATTGATGCGCGATGGAGGCGATGAGCGGCACGATGATGATCACCTGCGCGATGATCATGGCCGTGGGCGTGAACAAAAGCCCAAAGACACCAAACGGCCCTGAGCGGGAGAGCAGCACATAGACGATGAGCCCCACCACCACAGGCGGCAGGCCCATCAGCGCATTGAGAAGCGCAATCACAGCGCGCCGCCAGCGAAACCGCCGCACGGCCAGAACGGCCGCCAGGGGCAGCGCGATAGCAGAGGCAATGACAAGCGCCGTGAGCGTCACCTGCAAAGAGCGCAGCGTGATCTCCAGAAGATCTGCATCCACTGTGACCACGAGCCAAAACGCCTGTGCCAGACCGCTCCAAAGATCCCCCATGTGTTGGTGTCTCCTGCCTGCTGCTCAAACCTTAAGGATTTGCGCCAGCGCGTTGAATTCATGCGTGAGTTTAGACCGGGCCCGCGCCCGATGCAGCAAGGAAATGCATGGTTAGGCCGCCCTGTGCCGCGCTCCCAAAAGGCCGAAATGCCCCGGTAACGCCCCGGCCAACATACGAAACACGATCCGCGCGGCCTTTTGGCGATCAAAATCCTGGGGATGCAACAGGAAATCAACCCACAGCCCTTCCATCATGGCGACCAGCCCGGTTGTCAAATCGCGGGCGGCGAGGGCCGGATCAGGATCTTCAAGCTCGCGGGTGATCTCCTCAAAAGCGCGTTCAAAATACGTGCGCAACCGCGCATCACGGGTATCGCTGAACGGGGCCAACAAGGGGAACGCGCGCGTGGCACTTTGAAACTCGTGGTTGGTGCGGGCGATATCCTCCGTGAGGCCGTCTTCGCTCAAATCACAGAGCACCAAAGCTTCGATGCGGAATTGAGGCGCTGTTTTTGAGTGATTAAGATGATCCTCTAACCTGTTGTAATACCGATCATATGAGTGCTCAGCCGCTGCAGCCAAAAGGCTTTCCTTACTCTCAAAATGCAGGTGGATCATCCCCCGCGACAGGCCTGCGCGTGCGATGATTTCTGTCACTGAGGTTCGGATCAGACCAATTTGCGCAATCGAGGCCAGTGTGGCGTCAATCAAGATTTGACGATTGTCCTGCCGTGGGGGCAAATCATTGGGCATTTCATCCAATTCAGCGCCTCTTTTGCTGTCACCTAGGTCATCTTAGCACAACTTGAGCCGATCAAACATGGCCTGACACGACGTGGCGTTGACAGCCCCCCCGGCGGCTTGTCACAAATGGACAAGCGTCCATTTCGGCCAAGACCCGCTACTGGGCCAAGACGACGGGGCCTTTTCGGGACCACCGAGCAGGAGGTGCGACTGTGAAAGACAACACTCAGGCCGTTGATTGGCTCACCGAAAATGTGGATCGGTTGCTCAAGGGGCATCGCAGCGGCCATGCCATGGCGCGCGGGTTTTACACCTCTGTTGCCATGTATGAAGAGGACATCAAAACCTATTGGAATCAAACGTGGATTTGGGTCGGACATGTATGTCAATTGCCAAAAAACGGGTGTTTCTTTCGGTTCGATTACGGACCTGAATCGATCATTGTCGTGCGGGATCGGACCGGTCAGGTGGGCGCGTTTATCAATGTTTGCCGCCATCGTGGGGCGCGGGTGTGCACCGAACATGCCGGTCGAACCCACGCGTTTTCCTGCCCCTATCACGCGTGGATCTATGACCTGAACGGAGATCTGCGGGCCGCGCGAGAGATGGATGACGGCTTTGACCGCGCGGGTTATGGCCTTTTGAAGGCGCATATACGCCTTGTGGAGGGCTTGATCTTTGTCTCGACAGCAGATGACCCGCCGGAGATAGACACCGCCATTGCGGGGCTGACCCCGCTGATCGCGCCATTTGGTCTAGAGCGGTTGAAGATTGCCCATGAGGCGTCTTACCCGGTGCCGGCCAATTGGAAGCTAGCGCTGGAAAATTACATGGAATGCTATCATTGCGGGCCGGCGCATCTGGATTTCTCAAAATCGCACAGCCTGAAAGACCCCAGTTCGCTTACACCCGAGCTTATTGCGGCACTTCATGACGCGCAGGCGCGCGCAGGGCTTACACCGGCCGGAGAGTTCAGCCAAAACAACATCGGATCAGACGAGACAAAGCTTGATGCGTGGTCGGGCTGTTATCCGCTTTATCCGGGCTATGCGACCGGCAGCAAGGATGGGACGCTTCTGGCGCCGCTTTTGGGTGATCTCAAAGCGCCGTTTAACGGGGCCAATGATCTGCAGCTTGGGATCCTCAACAATCTGTTGATCTATTCGGATCACGTGGTGGGCTATCGTTTTGTGCCGCGCGGCTTACAGGAGACGGACATTCAGATGGTCTGGTATGTGCGCGAAGATGCGGTTGAGGGCGTGGATTATGATGTGGATGCGCTGACCTGGCTTTGGCACGTGACGACGTTGGATGATGAACGGATCATCCGGGTCAATCAGGAAGGCGTGAACTCTTATCATTTTCGGCCTGGCCCGCTGTCGCAGATGGAAGAGTTTATGCACGCGTTTTATGATGGGTATCTCAATACGTTGCGGCGCGCGCGCGGGCTGATCTGATCTGTCATCGGGACGTTACTGTGCTGCGCGAGGGTGCCTCCAAGTGGGCCGTGATCAGGGGAAATGACAATGAGCAGCCTGGCTTTTGAGCGGCCCGGCCAATTTTGGCGGGGAAATTTGCACACGCATTCGGACAGATCCGACGGGGTTTTGTCACCTAAGGAAGTCTGCCGGCGGTATCGCGCGCAGGGCTACGATTTTATCTCGCTCACCGATCACATGGTCGGGCTTTATGGCTATCCGATTGTGAACACGGAGGCGTTTCGCACCAAGGGGTTCATGACGATCCCGGGTGCAGAGCTGCATGCGGGCGCGATGGAGAACGGCGAGATCTGGCACATTCTGGCGGTGGGGCTGCCTGAGGATTTTGCGCCGTCAAACACGCCGGATTTTGAGGCGCGGGACGATCAGGAAAGCGGGGCGGATTTGGCGGCACGGGCGCGGGAGGCTGGCGCGTTTGTGGCGGTGGCGCATCCCGAATGGTCAGGGCTTACCACCGCAGATGCGCGCATGATTGAGGCCGCCCATGCCGTTGAGGTCTACAACCACGGCTGCGCGGTGGGCTGTGACCGGGGGCATGGGTTTTACACAGCCGATCACTTGCTGAGCGATGGGCGGCTGCTGACGCTCTGTGCCACCGATGACGCGCATTTTTATGAGCCGGATCACTTTGGTGGTTGGGTGATGGTGAAGGCGGAGGAGAATGACCCCGACGCCTTGGTCGCGGCCCTGAAGGACGGGGCCTATTATGCCTCCACCGGGCCGGAGCTGCGCGGGGTGCATTGGGAAGAGGATGCCGTGGTGGTGGAGACGAGCGCGGTGGCGGCGGTGATTGTGCAAGGGCAAGGATCCTCTACGCAAGCCGTTCATGGGGCGTCCATGACACACACGCGGATTGCGTTTGACCGGGTGGCGGCGTCGCCCTGGCTGCGGGTGACGGTTGTGGACGCGGCAGGGCGGCGGGCATGGAGCCAGCCGGTGTTTCGGGAGGTGGCGGTGGGGTAGAACCCCACCCTACGGTGTTATTCGGCAGCAATGGCCTCTTCGGCAGGCTCGACACGCACGGCGGAGAATTTGAACTCCGGGATTTTGCCGTAAGGGTCAATGGCCGGGTTGGTCAGGATGTTCGCCGCTGCCTCAACATAGGCAAAGGGCAAGAACACCATGTCAGGAGACACGGCACGGTCCGCGCGGGCCATGATCTCAATCGAGCCGCGTTTGGTGGTGAGCCGGATCATGCCGCCCGGGGCCACGCCCATTTTGCGCAGTGTCGACGGGTGCAGAGAGCAATTCGCCTCAGGCTCTACCGCGTCGAGCACGGAGGCGCGCCGGGTCATCGAGCCTGTGTGCCAATGTTCCAACTGCCGCCCGGTGGTGAGCACCATTGGGTAATCGGCATCGGGCAGATCATCGGGCGGGACGACGCTGGCGGGTGTGAACTTGGCACGGCCATCCGCGCGGGGGAAGGCATCACCGAACACCACGGATTGGCCCGGATCATCGGGCGAGAGCGACGGGTAGGTCACAGCGGAGCCTTCGAGGCGTTCCCAGGTGATGTTGTCGAGACTGCGCATGTTGAGCGCCATTTCGGCGTAAACCTCGGAGGGGTGCGTGTAGGTCCAGTTGAGGCCGCAGCGTTTGGCAAGTTCGACCTCGATCCACCAATCCTCCTGCGCCTCACCGGGCGGCGGCACGGCCTGGCGCAGCATTTGCACGGTGCGGTTGGTGTTCGACACGGTGCCTGTCTTTTCGTAAAGCGCAGACGCTGGCAGGATGACATCGGCGTAATTGGCCGTCTCTGTGATGAAGATGTCCTGCACCACCAGATGATCGAGCTTGGCCAGCGCATCGCGGGCGTGTTCCACATCCGGGTCGGACATGGCGGGGTTTTCGCCCAGGATGTACATCGCCTTGATCTCATCCGCGTGCACCGCATCCATGATCTCGGTGACGGTGAGGCCTTTCTCAGAGGAGAAGTCACCCGATTGCCAGACATCGGTGAAGGCCGAGCGCACGCCATCGTCGGTCACGGTCTGATAGTCGGGCAGGAACATAGGGATGAGGCCCGCATCAGAGGCGCCTTGCACGTTGTTTTGGCCCCGTAGCGGGTGCAGGCCGGTGCCCGGACGGCCCACATGGCCGCACATCAGCGCGAGGCTGATGAGGCAGCGGGAATTGTCGGTGCCGTGGATATGTTGGCTCACGCCCATGCCCCAGAAGATCATGCCCGCCTGCGCGGTGGCAAAATCACGGGCCACGGCGCGCAGCGTGTCGGCAGGGATGCCGCAGAGCGCTTCCATCTTCTCTGGCGGGAATTGCTTGAGGTGCTCTTTCTCAGCGTCCCAGTTTTCGGTGAAAGCCTCGATATATTGTTTGTCGTAAAGCCCCTCTTCCACGATCACATGCATGATGGCGTTGAGCATGGAGACGTCGGCACCGGGCTTGAAAGGCAGCATATGCGTGGCAAAACGCTTGAGGCCTTGCTCGCGCGGGTCCATGACAATGAGCTTGCCGCCGCGTTTGGTGAACTGTTTGAAATAGGTGGCCGCGACGGGGTGGTTTTCGAGCGGGTTGGCACCGATGATGATCGCGACATCGGCGTTTTCGATCTCGTTGAACGTGGCGGTCACAGCACCGGAGCCCACGTTTTCGATGAGCGCGGAGACTGAAGAGGCGTGGCACAGACGCGTACAGTGGTCCACGTTGTTGTGGCCAAAGCCCTGACGGATGAATTTCTGGAAGAGATACGCCTCTTCATTGGTGCATTTGGCCGAGCCGAAACCTGCCACTTCGCGACCGCGGCCCTTGAGACCGTTTGCGGCGAAATCGAGCGCTTCGTCCCAGGTGGCTTCGCGGAAAAATTCATCCCAATTGCCGGGATCCACGTTGAGGCCTTTGGCCGGCGCGTCGTCACGGCGGATAAGCGGCTTGGTCAGGCGGTGCTGGTGGTGGATGTAGTCATAGCCAAAGCGGCCTTTGACGCAGAGCCGCCCTTCGTTGGCGGGGCCGTTGATGCCTTCGACGTATTTCACCTTGTTGTCTTTGACCTTGATGGAGATCTGGCAACCCACCCCGCAGAAGGCGCAGACGCTTTCCACTTCGTGATCATAATCATTGCGATCGCCCACTTGGTTTTCATCAACCACGGAGGAGGGCATCAGCGCGCCTGTGGGGCAGGCTTGCACGCATTCACCGCAAGCCACGCAAGTGCTGTCGCCCATGGGATCGGCGAGGTCAAAAACAGGGTAGGCATCATGGCCACGCCCGGCCATGCCGATCACGTCATTGACCTGCACGTCACGGCAAGCGCGCACGCAGAGGCCGCATTGAATGCAGGCGTCCAGGTTGACACTCATGGCCACGTGGCTGTCATCGAGAAGCGGCACGCGGTCTTGCTCCAGCTTGGGAAAGCGGGATGCGGAGACGCCGTTGAGATCGGCCATGTCCCAGAGGTGGGAAGCTTTGTCATGGGCCTTGTCGCGGTCCGGCTGGTCGGTGACCAGCATCTCAAGCACCATTTCGCGGGCCTTCGTGGCGCGCTCGGTATCGGTTTTGACCACCATGCCGTTGGTCACAGGGCGGATGCAGGACGCGGCCAGGGTACGCTCGCCTTCGATCTCAACCATGCAGGCGCGGCAATTGCCATCGGGGCGATACCCGGGGGCGGGTTTGTGGCAGAGATGCGGGATGGTGAGGCCGCGGCCATGGGCGGCTTCCCAGATGGTGTAAGTGTCAGGAACGGTGACCTCTTCGCCATCGAGGGTGAAGGTAACGGTCTGGACCTCTGCCATATCCTTCATGACTGAGCTCCTTTCGGGTTTGAGCCGCCGATTTCATCGCCGAAATGCTGCATCATCAGTTTGATCGGGTTTGAGGCCGCCTGCCCCAGACCGCAGATCGAGGCATCGCCCATAATCTGACAGAGATCACCGAGCAGGTCTTGATCCCACGTGTCCTGCTCCATCAGCTTCACCGCCTTTTCACAGCCCACGCGGCAGGGCGTACACTGACCACAGCTTTCATCCTCAAAGAAGCGCAGCATGTTGAGCGCGGCATCGCGGGCGCGGTCATGGTCTGAGAGCACGACAATCGCGGCAGAGCCGATGAACGTGCCGTATTCCTGCAGCACGTCGAAATCCATCGGGATATCGGCCATGGTCGCCGGCAAAATCCCCGCAGAGGGGCCACCGGGCTGATAGGCTTTGAAGGTGTGGCCATCGAGCATGCCACCGGCCGCCGCAATAATGTCGGTCATGGTGGAGCCGGCGGGCAGCAGGTGCACACCGGGGTTTTTGACACGGCCCGACACGGAGTAAGACCGCAGGCCGATACGGCCATTTTTCTCAACGCCTGACAGGATTTCCTTGCCTTCGCGCATGACGCGGGCGACCCAGTAGAGCGTTTCGATGTTGTTGACCAGCGTGGGGCGATTGAAGATGCCCACCTGAGCCACGAAAGGCGGGCGATGGCGCGGGATGCCGCGCTTTCCTTCGATGCTTTCGATCATCGCGCTTTCTTCGCCGCAAATGTAGGCCCCTGCCCCGCGGCGCAGATCAATGTAGCCGGGTTTGACGATACCGGCCTCTTCGAGAGCGGCGATTTCCTTGGCGAGAATTTTGAGCACCGCCGGGTATTCATCGCGCATGTAGATGAAACACGTGTCCGCCTCGACCGCCCAGGCGGCGATCAGCATGCCTTCGAGGAAGAGATGCGGGGTGCGTTCGAGGTAGTAGCGATCCTTGAACGTGCCGGGCTCACCTTCGTCGCCGTTGACGGCAAGGTAGCGTGGGCCGGGCTCTGCCCGCACAAAGCCCCATTTGCGGCCCGAGGGAAACCCGGCCCCGCCCAAGCCGCGCAAGCCCGAGGCCAGAATTTCATCCTGAACCGCGTCAAAATCGCCCGTCTCGCGCAATTCCGCCAGCTTTTCATAGCCGCCGCCCGCGCGATAGGCCTCAAACGCTTCATAGTCCGGCACATGGGCGTGGGTGTCATCCATCATGATCGCGGTTTGCACCTTTTCAGGTGTCGCGTGATCAATGTGATTGTGCCCGATCTCCAGCACCGGCGCAGTATCGCAGCGGCCCATGCACGGCGCGCGCAACACGCGGACCTGCGACGGATCAAGCCCGTCTTCCAGTGCTGCTTTGAGTTGCTGGGCACCGGCCAGTTCGCAAGAGAGGGAATCACAGACGCGGATCGTGAGTGCGGGTGGCGGCACATCCCCTTCTTTCACCACATCGAAATGGGCGTAGAAGGTCGCCACCTCGTAGACTTCGGCCTGACCAATGCGCATCTCTTCGGCCAAGGCGCGCAGGTGGCCCGCGCTCAGGTGACCGTAGGCATCCTGAATTAAGTGAAGAAATTCAATGAGAAGATCGCGGCGGCGGGGCCTGTTGCCCAAAAGCGCGCGCACCTCGTCCCAAGGCTGATCTTCGACCTGACGGCCCTTGGGCGTGTGACGCCCTTTGCCTCGGGCGCGTTTCCAGACGCCTTCTCTATCGTCAAGTGCCATACTGCCTCCGGTCCCGTTTGATGCCGTGGGTGGGCGAACTGCCGCGTTTTCTGTGCACAATGGTATGGCAGGGCTAAGCCCTTGTATCAAATCGTCATTCCTGATCGATTGATAATCATACCTTATCAAGAAAACCTGACTATTTCAGTTAGGTTTTGATTTGCCAATCAAGAAACAGCCGTCAAATTCGCTAGAACCCGTCGCGAACCGCCGCCCGAAGCGCGTTCACAATGATTGTTTTGGAGGTTTGGCGCGCGGCCACCAAGGCGATCTTCTTTTCCACGCGCGGTTCCACCAGATCAAGCACGGCAATGTCGCCTTCATCGCCCAACTCTTCGATCAGAACCTTGGGCACGATGGTGGCCGCTGTGCCCTGCTTTGCGATCACGATGGCGGCGTTGAAGCCGTTGGAATCCACAATGACCTTTGGACGCGCGCCAGCATCCTGAAACACCCGGTCGATGATCTTGCGGTTTTGCATCGCCGGTTCAAGCAGGCTGAGCGGCAACAGCGCGGCCTGACCCCAGGTGATGGTATCGGATTTATCGGCCACCATCGTCTTGGGCGCGATCAGCACATATTGCTCATCATAGACCGGATCCACATGCATCAGATCCGCCGAGACACCATCGGCATAGGTGAGGCCCGCATCAAACTGACGATCCTCAATGCCCTGTTGGATGGCCAGCGACGAGGCCGTGATGATGCGCGTCCTGAGCCCGGCGTGATCGCCGTGAAGCCGGATTGCCAGTTGCGCGGCAACAGCCGTGGCCGTGGGGACAACGCCGAGGACAAGCGAGCCTGACACTTCGCCTTTGGTGGCTTTAAGCTCACGTTCGAGATTTTGCGTGCGCTCCAGGATGTCGCGGGCATGGGCCAGCACCTTTTCGCCTTCGGGAGTGAGCTGTTGAAAGCGGTTGCCGCGTTTGACGATGGCAACATTCAAACCCTCCTCCAAATGCCGGATGCGCATGGAAAAGGCGGGCTGCGAGAGGCCGCATTCCTGGGCCGCGCGCGCAAAGTGCCGCGTGCGCGAAAGGGCCACCAGGCATTCGAGGTCTTTGAGATCAATCATGGCGCTTTATGGGACGAAGCCTGCGCGCGGGCAAGCTGCGTCTCACGCCACAGCATAAAGAGCCCGGACGTGACAACGATGCCAGCCCCCAACAATGTGATCGGTGTCGGCCAATCGCCAAAGACCAGATAGCCCAGGATCAGCGCCCACAGCAGGCCGGTGTAGCGGAAGGGCGCCACAAACGCGATATCGCCCACGCGCATCACCAGCGTGGCAAAGAGATAGGCACCGATGATGAAAACAGACGCCGCCGTGATCAGGCCCCAGGACCGATCGCTCATGACTTGCCAGTCTTCGGTGAGGCTCAGCGCGCCAAAGACCACCATGACCGCGACCGAGTTCGTCAGAACGATCAGCATGGTGGGCACAGTGCGCGACATGCTGCGTGTGATGAGGTCTCGTGCCGTCACGCAGGCCACAGCGGCCAGACCATAGAGGGAATAGATCGTGAAATCCGCCGTGCCGGGGCGAATAATGAGCAGGACGCCCACAAGACCCACGGCGATGGCGGTAAAGCGCCGCCACCCCACCGGCTCCCCCAGCACAGCCCAGGCCGCGAGTGTGATCGTGAGTGGCAGCGCTTGCATGATCGCGGTGACGTTGGCGAGCGGCATGTTGAAAAGTGCGGTGAGGAAGAAATACGCGGTTGCGGTGTCAGTGAGGCTGCGCAGGACCAAAAGCCCGGCGTCCTGGCGTGTGATCCGCACGAGAAAGGCCCCCATGCGCCAGGCGATGATGCCCACCGCAAAGGTGGTCATGACGCCGCGCAGGAAAAGAAGCTGATAGAGCGGCACCTGGCCCGACAACATCTTCATCAGTGTGTCGTTGAAGGTGAACGCGGCCATGGACGCCGTCATGAACCCGGCGGCGAGCAGGTTGTCTTTCAACGGTGTGGGGGTATTAGGCATGGGCCACGGTGGGGGCCAGCCCCGCGGCCATTGTCGCTCGGACCAATGGCGCAACACTGGCGACCCGCGGGATACTTCTGGCCAAAAGAAACAGGGATCGCGCGCGCATGGGTTAGTTCGAAAATGTGAGGCGGCTGGCGATCTGGCCGTGCAGATCTGCATTGGCGGCGAGCACGCCGGTGACCAAGGGTTTGGGATTGTTGAAGAAAAGCGGTTGGCCTGTGCGATCTGAGGTGGTGGCGCCGGCCTCACGCAAAATGAGATCCCCGGCGGCCACATCCCATTCCCAACTGGGGCGGAAGGTGATCATGCCGTCAAATCGCCCTTCGGCCACAAGCGCCATGCGGTAGGCCAGCGACGGGCGATAGGCGCGCGTGACCTCGGGCGGAGGGCCGTGCCAGAATTCAGGTTTGAAATTGTGTTTGACCGACAAAAGCTCTGCTGTGTTGAGGTCCGCCGTCTGGCGTGTGGTGATGGGCGAGCCGTTGAGTGTGGCCCCCTGCCCGATGGCCGCCGCATAGAGCATATCGCGTTTGGGCAAGTATACCACCGCCGCGCGCGGCAGGCCGTTTTCGACCACGGCGAGCGCATGCGCCCAGGTGTTGGAGCCTTCGATGAAGCTGCGGGTGCCGTCGATGGGATCCACGACAAAGATCGTATCGCGGGTCAGGCGCGCGGGCGTGTCTTCGCTTTCCTCAGACAGCCAGCCATAGTCCGGACGCGCACCTTGAAGGATATCGTAGAGCGTGTCATTGACGGCGAGATCGGCCTCTGTCACCGGGCCTGCGCCTTCGGGTTTGTCCCAGGTTTTGGTGCGATCGGGCGCATAGCGGCAGGCCACCTCTCCGGCGGCACGGGCGGCATGGATCAAAAGCTCCAGATCAGGCGCCGGCAAGGGTCATCCCTTCGACCAGAAGCGACGGCACGACACGGCTCAGATGGGTGCGCGCGTCATTGGCCGGGATCAGGCGGCGCAGCATTTCGGGCAGGTGACCCGCGATGGTGCATTCATTGACCGGGTAGGCAATCTCACCATTCTCAATCCAGAACCCGGACGCGCCACGAGAGTAATCGCCGGTGTTGGGGTTGATCGTGGCCCCGATCATGGAGGTGACCAGAAGGCCGGCACCCATCTCCTTCATCAGCTCTTCGCGGGATTTGCGGCCTTGGGTCAGCGCCACGTTCCAAGTGCCGGGGCTGGGTGGGCTGGACGTGCCGCGCATGGCGTTGGCGGTGGAGGCCTCCCCCAATTTGCGAGCGGTGGCAAGATCGAGCGTCCAGCCTTGGAGCACGCCGTCTTGCACGATGGCGCGGCGGGCGGTGGGCAGACCTTCGGCATCAAACGCGCGGGAGGCCGCCACGCGCGGGCGGTGCGGATCCTCAATGAGATCAAGCCCGTCTGGCAGAACAGCTGCGCCCTTTTTGTCACGCAGCCAGGAGGCCCCGCGCGCAATCGCCTGACCGTTGACCGCGCCCAATAGATGCCCGATGAGCGAGCTCGCGATGCGTTCGTCATAGAGCACGGGATAGGCCCCGGTTTTGGGCTTGCGGGCATTCAGCAGCGCGACAGCACGTTCCCCGGCGCTGCGGCCAATATCTTCGGCGCTGCGCAGATCAGCGCGGAAAATGCGGCTTTCCCCATCGCTGTCACGCTCCATACCTGTGCCTTCGCCCGCGATGGCCACCCCGTAAAGAGAGCTGTCAGAGCGCTGATAACCCCCCGAAAACCCGTTGGTCGCGGCCATATGGATGGTCCGGCGGGTATGGCTGGCCACCGCAGTGGAGACCTGGCTCACACCCTTTACCCCCAATGCCGCCGCCTCAACCGCCAAAGCGGCGTCCCGCAGCGCATCCGGGGACGGATCGGGCGAGGGATCATTCAGCTCAAGCGTGGTCGGATCGCAGCCCAGGTCCAATTGAGCGGCCTCTGCCAACCCGGCATGGGGATCTTCGGGCGCTTCGCGGGCCATGGCCACCGCGCGTTCGGCCAGCGTTGCGATTGTGGTTTTGGATGTGTCAGAGGCCGACACGCAGGCCTGTCGCCCGCCGATCAGGACGCGCAGGCCGATATCGGTGCCATCGGCGCGTTCGGCTTGTTCCAGATCGCCCGCTCGCACGCCCACGCGCACGGATGCGCCCTGCATCGCCACCGCATCAGCGGCCTCAGCGCCTGTGTCCAGAGCGGCGCTAAGCAGGGCATCGGTGAGCGTGTCGAGGGAAGCTGTCATAGAGATCTCTTGCGGTGGCGTTGTGCTGCGCTCACAGGTAGACCGCTGCACCGGTGCCTGCAAGCGCCGGGCCTTTCATTCGGCCAAGAAAAAGGGCCGCGCGATGGGCGGCCCCTCATCCTTTAGCTGGCGTGCTTATTGAATGCGCTGACCGTTGGCAAAGATCTGACCATTGCCCTGCACTTCGATGGTGGAGGTCAGCGTGTCAGGTTCAGAGCCCGGCACCGCAAAGAGACCCATCATCATGCGCACGCCCGAGGCTTCCTGATCAGGAATGAGGCCCATGGCGACCAGCTTGTCCAACAGGCCATTGCCGCCTGCCAGAGAGAGGTTGAGTTTACCCGTCGGCGCGGGCAGCCCGTCAAAGGTGGTGAGATCGGAGTTGTCGAAGGTGAAGGCACCATCGCCCAAAAGCTCCGCGCCCGCGGCCCGCACAGTGAGGTCTTTGACATCGAGCGAGTGCAGCTCACCGGGTTGCGCGCCGCCCACACTGGATTGCGCCATCGCCATGGGATCCATGATATCGACCAGAAGTTTCGCCGTTCCGCTGAGCGCCACGGCCACCGTTGCGGGATCACGCGGCAACTGGCCTGTCGGGTCCACAAGGCCCCAGAGCAGATCGGACATGACAAACTCTGCCAGCGTCAAATCCATGCCGAAGGGCTGCAGCTCTTCACGCGCCGAAACCGGCATTTGCAGGCTGATCCCGTTTTCCGCCGCCGAGAGCTCCACCGGGAAAGGGATATCCGTGCCGGCCACAGAGATGTCCTGCGCCGTGGAGGAAATCGCGTAGTTGAGCCCGTCTTCGTTCATGGCCACGCCAAACTCGCTGCTGTCAGAGTTTGATTTCAGCTGAAAGATCTCGCCGGTGTCATTGAAATTCACATCCATCGTGCTGCCGGTGAAGGACAGCGTAGCATCCACAGCAAAGCCTTGTTTGAGCATGGCGGACATATCATTCATATCCCCGTCCGCCGGCAAAGCGGCCATCAATGCGGTGTCCATGCTGTCCGCGCTGCCTTGGAAGATCAGCCGACCTTCAGCACCGTCAGGATCGGTGGCATCGATGATATATGACACTGCCCCGGTCGTGATTTTTTGGGCAACTTCATAAAGTGCGCCGCTTTTGGAGGTCGACGACCCGGCGATATTGGCCATCGTGAACTCCGCCTTGCCGATGGTCGACATCGGCAATGTGACTTGATCGACCGTGATCTCGTCAATGGCCAGGCCAAGCTCAGAGGCGGAATACGTAAAGAGGAGGTTATCGGGGTCGCCCGAGGCAACGCCTGACCAGTCCTTGGTCGTGTAGCTGGCGGTCACGTTGACCGGGTCTTCGCCCGGCGCCTCCACCAGCACGCCGAAAGGCAGCGTTTCGGGCAGGCCTATGGAGACCGTGCCATTGCCATTATCCGTCAGCGTCATTTCAGACATGGTCAGCGTGATGGAGACATCTTCTTCGGGGAGTTCCGTGACCATCACGATATCGGTGACCTGCAAGGCATCGCCAACGCGCGCCTCAGAGGCGGTCATCGTGTAGCCGGACGCGGCCATGTAGGCCTTCCAATCAGCCCATACCTGCTCCGGTGTTACGTCTGCATAGGCAGCGGTGGATGACAGCAGCGCTGCCAGTGCCGCACCTGTGAGCGCGGGGGATTTCAAGGACGCCATGATCGACCCTTCCGTTTTTTGCGTTCATGTGTAGCTTCTGCCCAAGAACCGTGAGGGTCAAGCGCTAGTTGGCCCGTCATTTGGACGCAATCAAAGGACCCTGCCCATGGATATGACCGGAAAAACCACCCTGATCACCGGGGCCAGCCGTGGGATTGGCGCGGCGGCGGCGCGGGTTTTTGCCCAAGCGGGCGGGAATGTTGTTTTGGCCGCGCGCAGCACGTCTGAGATTGACGCAATCGCAGAAGAGATCGGTGAAAAGGCCCGTGCGGTGGCCTGTGATGTCAGCGACCACGCGCAGGTGACGGCCGCCGTGGAACTTTGTCAAAGCGCGTATGGGTCGCTTGATGTGCTGATTGGCAATGCCGGGGTGATTGAGCCCATTGGTCATCTGAGCACGCTTGACCCCGACGCGTGGGGACAGGTGATCGACATCAATCTCAAGGGCGTGTTTTACGGCATGCGCGCGGCCATCCCGGTGATGCAGGCGGCGGGGCATGGCACGATCATCACCATTTCTTCGGGCGCGGCGAGCAACGCGCTGGAAGGCTGGAGCCATTATTGCAGCTCCAAGGCGGGTGCGGCGATGCTCACGCGCTGTGCCGACAAGGAAAACCGCGCGGCGGGGTTGCGCGTGATGGGGCTCTCGCCCGGTACCGTGGCCACGCAGATGCAGCATGAGATCAAATCAAGCGGCCTTAACCCCGTCGCGCAGCTGGAGTGGTCCGATCACATTCCGCCAGATTGGCCTGCCCGCGCGCTTTTGTGGATGTGCAGCGCGGAGGCCGATGAGTTTGTCGGCCAAGAGATCAGCCTGCGCCAAGAGGACATCCGCCGTCGGGTGGGGCTGATATGATCCGGTTGGAGAAGGATGGGGGGCTGTGGATTGCCACGATTGATCGCCCCGAGAAGGCCAATTCGCTGACGGAGGCGATGCTGACCGACCTTGCCGAGATTGCCGAGGCGGCGCAGGACGCGCGGGCTCTGGTGCTGACAGGCGCGGGATCGGTGTTTTCGGCAGGGGCGGATTTGGACGCCGCGCGGGCGGGTCTTGCCCTGAGCCCGGTGTGGGAGCGGCTTTCGGGGGCCATCGCCGCCCTGCCCTGCCTCACGATTGCGGCGCTCAACGGCACGGTGGCGGGCGGTGCGATGGGGATGGTGCTGGCCTGTGATCTGCGCGTGGCGGTGCCCCGGGCCAAAGCGTTTTACCCTGTCATGAAGCTTGGTTTTTTGCCTCAGCCCTCTGATCCGCCCCGCTTGGTGCAGCTTACAGGGACGGCGCGGGCCAAGATGGTGTTGATGGGTGGAGTGAAGCTGGAGGCGGACACGGCCCTTGCCTGGGGCCTTTTTGACCAGATCACGGAGCCAGAGAACCTGATGGAGACGGTCCGCGCCTTGGCTGCTGATACGCTGGCGGCCACGCCAGAGCACGCCGCCGCCATCAAATCCATGTGCGCGGGCTAATCAAAAGCGAAACGTGACCCGACAGGGGAGCGACGAGCGCGGCACTACCGCCGCGCGATCAATCGCGCCATGTCCAGCATCCGGCACGAAAACGCCCATTCATTGTCATACCAGCCAAACACCCGCAAAAGCCCGCCCGTAGAAACGGATGTTTCCGGCCCACAGATCACGATGCTTTCGGGCCGGGCGCGCAAATCTGCACTGACCAGGGGTTTTTCCGTCCAGCCAAAGACATCAGAGCCGTCTGCCGCACGTTTGAGCACGCGGTTGACGTCCGCCTCGCGCACCGGTTGTTCAGTTTGAACCGTGAGATCAATGGCCGACACGCTGGCCGTGGGCACGCGGATGGCGCGCGCCTCGATCCGGCCTTTGAGGCGCGGCAAGACCAGCCCGGTCTGATGCTGCGCGCTGGTGGTCGTGGGCACCATGGAGAGCGCGGCGGCCCGGCTGCGCTCTGGCGCGGCGCGGGGTTTGTCGACGGTGGGCTGACTGCCGGTGTAACAATGCACCGTCGTCATCTGGCCGCTGACAATGCCAAACGCGTCATCGAGAACCCGCGCCAAAGGTGCCAGCGCGTTGGTGGTGCATGACGCGTTGGAGATGATGCGTTCCGCCTTCAAATCAGCCTCATTGGCCCCCATCACCAATGTCACATCCGCCTCCGCCGCAGGACCAGAGACCAGCACCGCCGTGGCGCCGGCCATGAGCCCGCGTTCGGCCACCGCCCGCGTGCCGCCCATGCCTGTGCATTCCAGCACCAGATCAACGCCGCTGAGATCCAGCTTGGACAGATCCGGCTCGGCGTGAAACGGAATGCTCTGCGCATCCACATGCAACATGCCGGGCGCTGTGCTGACATGGCCCGGCCAGGGGCCAAAAACGCTATCATATTCGAAAAGATACGCGCAGGTTTCCAAAGGTTCGATATCGTTGATCAAGACGATGTCAAAATCCGTGCCTTGCCCATGGAGAACGCGCAGGAGCGTGCGCCCGATACGGCCAAACCCGTTGATGGCGATGCGGATGGGAGGGTTGGACATAGCAGGCTCTTGGGACGTCAGGTGGTAAAAGCAGTCAGGTGGTTTGAGTGGCGCGGGGGCCAATCACGCAATTAGGTCAGAACCGCTGCCTTTTTGCACGCTCAGGGCGGCAAATCCAGTGATGAAATGAAATTTGATCAAATTGTCAAAACGCTGCGTCACGCGCTCATCTTTTTCAACGCCGCTGCGGATTGATCGCGCACGCCCTTGAGCTCTTTCATGGCCTCGTCCAGCTCCGCCCGTTGCTGCGCCAGGATGGCAAGCTGCTGATCGGCCTGTTCGATCCAGATTTCCAGCTGTGCGTTCGTGCCTTCTTCTTCGTAGATCAAAAGCCACTGGCGAATTTGTTCAAGCGCAAAGCCCCATTTGCGGCCTCTGAGGATCAAGGTCATCCGCGCCACCTCACGCGGGCCATAAAACCGGGATCGCCCATCGCGCACGGGATTGAGCAATTCGATATACTCATAGTAGCGCAAGGTTCGAGGCGTCACGTCGAACTTCGCGCACATCTCTTTGAAAGAAAGCTGCGTCTCTGCCATGTGTCCTCCCTGTCTTTAGAATACTGCGTCGAGGCGTTTGGGGCAACTGTCGCTATTGCCCAAGAGCGCCGGACACGGTCATATAGGCGTGATGAGACCGCAAATGACCGCCTGAAAAGACCGTGAAGAAAGATCATCATGTCCGCCAAACCGCCGCCCGCTGATCATGACGCCCAATTGCACGCCACACGGCAGTTTATTGAGGCCCTGCCCCATTCGAAGGCGCTTGGGATGCGCGTGCTGTCCGCCGGGCCGGGCACGGCCGAATTGGCGATGGCCTACGATCCGCAATTTGTGGGTGACCCGGAAACCGGCGTGATCCATGGCGGGGCGGTGTCGGCCTTGATGGATACATGCTGCGGTGCCGCCGCGATGGCCCATCCGGACGTGCAGGGGATCACCGCAACCATCGACCTGCGTATTGATTACATGCGCCCTGCCACGCCGGGTCAATGCATCCGCGCGCAGGCCACGTGTTACCATGTCACGCGCAATGTGGCGTTTCTGCGCGCCCGTGCGATTGACGATGATGAGGAGCGCCCGGTGGCCTCTGCCACGGGCACATTCACGGCGGGAACACGTGCATGAGCCGCGGCAAGCCCGAGCCTGTGCAAGTGGTCAAGCAGCGCCGCGATGCAGCTTTGACCAGCCTTGTGCAAGGTGTTCCCTATATCCGTTTTCTGGGCATAGAATTTGACCGCCGCGGGGATGAGCTGACGGGGATTTTGCCGTTTGCCGAGCATTTGATCGGAAACCCTGCCCTGCCTGCACTGCACGGGGGCGCGACGGCGGCGTTTTTGGAAGTCACGGCGATCATAGGTCTGAGCTGGTCAATGCTGTGGGACGGGGTGGAACGCGGAGAGCTGGACATTGAGGCGATGCAGGCAGGTGATTTACCGCGCCTGCCCAAGACCATCGGCTTCACGGTGGATTACCTGCGCTCTGGCCTGCCGCGGGACAGCTATGCCCGTGCGCGCGTCAACCGATCGGGTCGGCGCTATGCATCCGTTCACGTGGAGGCCTGGCAGGACAACCGCCAGCGCCCCCATGCGCAAGCCACAGGGCATTTCCTGATGCCGCGTCGGGATGGCTGACACACAAACGGCGCAGACCCCGCTGACCCATGCCCGTCTACTGCGCATTGCGGTGCCGATTGTCCTGTCCAACAGCACCGTGCCATTGCTTGGGGCGGTGGACACGGCTGTGGTGGGGCAAATGGGGGCCGCCGCCCCCATCGGCGCGGTGGGGATCGGGGCGATTATCCTCTCCTCGCTTTATTGGCTATTTGCCTTTCTGCGCATGGGCACCATCGGTTTGGCCAGCCAGGCCAGAGGCGCAAATGATCAGGCCGAAGAGCATGTGATCCTCACGCGGTGCATGATCATTGGGATGCTGGGCGGTGCGCTGATGATTCTATTGCAATGGCCGCTGTTTTACGGGGCCTTTGTGATCTCTCCGGCCAGTGCGGAGGTGGAAACCCTCGCGCGGGACTACTTGGCCATCAGGATCTGGAGCGCCCCTGCCCTGATCTCCCTTTACGGGGTGACGGGATGGCTTATTGCGCAAGAGCGCACCGGCGCGGTGCTGGCGCTGCAATTGGCGATGAACGGGCTCAATATCGCGCTCAATATCTGGTTTGTCCTGGGGCTGGAGATGGGGGTGACAGGTGTGGCCTGGGCCACTTTCCTGGCGGAATGGGCCGGGCTGATCCTTGGGCTTTGGTTTTGCCGAGGCGTTTTTCGTGGCCCTCATTGGCGCAACCGGGAGCGGGTTCTGGCGCGCGCGCCGCTGATGCGGATGGCGCTGATCAACCGCGATATCCTGCTGCGCTCGCTGTTCATTCAGGTGATTTTCGTGTCTTTTCTGTTCTTCAGCGGGGATCTGGGCGATGTCACGCTGGCGGCCAATCAGGTGTTGCTGCAATTCGTGTTTCTGACCGCCTATGGCCTCGATGGGTTTGCCCATGCGGTGGAAACTCTGATCGGGCAGGCGATTGGTGGGCGGGATCGCGCAGGTCTCAGACGCGCCGCAAAGATCGGGTTTCAATGGGCACTTCTGGTGGCGCTGTTGATCACCTTGGCCTTTGCAAGTTTGGGGACCCAGATTATCGCGCTGATGGCCACATCCGAGGCCGTGCGCGCCGCCGCGGGCACCTGTCTGATCTATGTCATCGCCACACCTTTGGCCTCCGTGTGGTCTTTCATGATCGACGGGATTTTCGTGGGCGCCACGCGCGCTCGGGATATGCGCGACACGATGGTGATGAGCGCTGTGCTGTATCTGATCTGTGCAGCAGCGCTCTTGCCTTTGTTGGGCAATCACGGGCTATGGATTGCGCTATTGATCAGCTTTGGCGCGCGCGCGCTCACCCTTGGGCTGCGCTACCGCGCGCTGGAACGAGAGGCGTTTGACTAAAGCTCTTCGCTTTGCAGCTGTTCGGCGGTGGCGCGGCCCAGAAGATAAGAGAGCTCCTCATACATCTGATCAAACACGGCAAAGAGCGCGGCGTTGAAGGCGCGCCCCTCATCTGTGCGCCAGAACGCGGCGTAGGCCTCCAGATCCTCGGCGGGCAGCGCGCCATAGGCGGTCAGAAAATACCCCTGGATCCAGCCCGTGCTTTCAGAGCGCACGCTGCTTTCCTGGGTCCAGACATCGCGGAGAATATCCTCTTCGCCCAGATCAATCGCGCCGCCATCGGCAAGGCCGCGATAGAGCATCAGATTGGCATTCATGATGCCCATGACGTTGAATTCCACCAAATCGCTGTCGTCCATCATGGTGGTGATTTGCGCGATCAGCGGGTCGTCATTATCGGTGAGGTCTTCAAACCGGTCACGGGCGGCCATCTCAACCTCTTCGTCAAAAAACGCCTCACGCGCGGCCAGCTCAAGCGCGATCACCTCGCCGCCAAGGTCGGAGGCAAAGAATGCGACGATGGGGGTAAGATTTGTCTCAGAGAGTTCCGCCTCAAGCCCGGAGGTGAGCAGATCATACATGCGCGTTTCATCATAGATCTCGCTCACGCGCAGGCGCCAACCGGGGGTGTCGGCATCCATCATCATGTCCTGGATGAGGGTGGCACCGTATTGCACGCCTTCTTTGTGCATGAGGGCGACGGTTTCGGTCATGCGGAGCGCGTCCATCAACGCGTCGAACTGCGCGGCGCGATCGGCCAGCGCCATTTGCGCCCAAAGGATCACGGACGCGAGCGCGCCGAACCCGGATGTCAGGCGCACGCGCCGTCTCACAGCTCTTCTGCCGGGTGCAGCTCCGCCAGCATGACGGCAAGGGTTTCAAAGCGATTGGCCATGATCTCATACTGCACGGCATTCATCAGTTGATACACCTCTTGCATGGTCGGATGTTCCAGCGCCTCGGCGTAGGCGGCCAGATCGGCGTCAGAGATATCGCGGTAGGTATAAGCCGCGCTGGCCAAGCCGCCGGCCTCCATATCCGCGATCATGGCCTCTTCATCTTCTTTGATCAACCTGCGCAGCGTGTCTTCATCGATCTCATAGCCAAGTGCGCCGGCGTGAGAGGCGGCCATCAAAAAACGCACCATCACCTCTTGGACGGCGCGCACACCCTGGCCAGAGGAATCCACCGCTTTGAGCAAGCGCATGATCGATGTGATCCGCGCGCTTTCGGGACCCATATCTTGGAGGAGCAAGGTGCCCTGATCTCTCTTGGTGTCGGTGTCTGCGTCCGCGTGAGAGGCGTTTTCAACTGCCACCAGCCGTTGGCCCAAATCAGAGGCATAAAACCGCGCGGCATGGCCCAAATGGTCCGGCGTCATGGTTTGGGTCAGGATGTCCACGGCCATACGCTGCATCTCATGGCCGTCAAACACGTCGCGAGAGACGCGCATCCAATCCTGTCCGAAATCATCAGGTTCCTGGCCCAAAAGCGCGGGCGCGTGTTCGGCCGAATGGGCAATGGCATCGAGCGCCACATCAAAGCCGGTCACGTGCAAGAACGCTTCAATATTTGCGCGGTCTGCGGCGCGCGCCTGGCTTGTTAAAACCAACAGGGCACACAAGCCCATGAAACTGAAAACGTGGCGCCAGTGCTGCATTCCGTACTCCCGTTCGCTGTGATGGTGCGACCCTAAGACGTGAAGGGAAAGCCGCGCAATCACAACTTCGCGCAGGCTGGGCGCGACAAATCAGCGTCGGGTTCGCGATTGGTGGGCATGTGGTTGGTATTCGGGGCCTGTTGGGCGCACGCAAAATCCCTTGCCCAGTGTTTGAAAGCCCAGTAAACGGGCGGCCCAGACCCCCGCGGAGAGGTGCCGGAGTGGTCGAACGGGGCGGTCTCGAAAACCGTTGAGCCTTCACGGGTTCCCAGGGTTCGAATCCCTGTCTCTCCGCCATCACTGTGGTTTTGCGCATCCAGACACGCGCGGCAGGCGGCACACCGAAAGGTCGGTGACCTTGTCTGATGGAACGTCAACGCATCCCCTTCGCCTTCATGTCCTACCCGTCGATCGGAGTGATCGTGACGGTGCAGCTGTCATGCGTCGCAAGCCCAGCTTTGGCGCAATGCTGTGCTGTCAGGTTGAAAAAGAAGACGTTCAATCCTTTGCCCCAAGGACGGATATTGCGCTCAAACGGGCTACCCCATTGAGCGTGACGCGCGCCGCGAATTCCGCTTGCCGGCCAGGGATGTGCTCCGCGGGCACCACGATGTAACGAGGCAAATCGGCCTGTTTGCGCAAAATGCACGCGGTAAAACACATCGGGGCGTCGGAACCTTTGGGCATCTTCTGCGGAAGTTTAGCGCAAATTGGACCGGCACGCGTTAAATCACCGCTTTTTCGGTCCATTTCGGTCAGATTTTAACGATATCCAATGTATCGGGGCAGGAAGACAGCAGGAGACACCCATGCGCGATGCCCCAACCCGTCACGCCATGCTTTTTGAGTTGTTGCGTCAGGAGAACCTGTCGAACAATGCCAGTATGAGGGCTGAGCCCCAAGAAACCGAGGCCGATTGGCAGGCCCGCTATCTTGTGAATTCTGCAGGGACGTTGCGGCGGCGCCACGACAGTGCGGCCTAACCCCGAAAGCCCGTGGCCACCACGAATTTCTCAGAACTGTCCGAACGGGAGGCCGGTGGTTTGACATTGGCCACCTTGTCAAACCGTTGCTTCAGGATCTTCTGCAGCTCACCCTCGGCCCCGCCCTGCAAGACCTTGGACACGAATGTGCCGCCCTGTTCCAGTACGTCAAAGGCCAGATAGGCCGCCGCCTCACACAGCGCGATTATGCGCAAGTGATCGGTCTGTTTGTGCCCGCTGGAGGCCGCGGCCATATCCGACATCACCACATCGGCAGGCCCGCCAAGCCAGGTTTTGACCTGCGCGTCAGCGTCATCTTCCATGAAATCCAAGACATGAAGCTCCACCCCCGGGATCGGCTCCACCTCTTGCAGGTCGATCCCCAGAATATAGCCTTGCGGCCGGCCCGCCTCCCCCAGAGCGTTGACGCGGGGCACGGCCACCTGGCACCAGCCGCCCGGCGCACAGCCCAGATCGACCACGCGCGCACCTGGTTTCAAAAACCCGTATTTGTCATCCAGCTCCATGATCTTGAAAGCCGCGCGCCCGCGATAGCCCTCGGCCCGGGCGCGTTTGACGTATGGATCATTCAATTGTCGTTGCAACCACCGCGTGGAAGAGGATTTGCGCCCCCGCGCCGTTTTGACCTTGACCTTGAGGTCGCGCTGCCCGCGCCCGGATGTGTTTTTGCCGTCTGGTGTTTTGGCCATGACTGCCCCTCAATCGATCGGGTTGTCTTCGAGCCTGCCATCGGCGGACATCAGCGCGTAGAGAATGCCTTCGCGCAGACCACGATCGGCGACCGATAGCCGATCCGTCGGCCAACACCGCAGCAGCGCCTGCAGGATCGCCGCACCGGACATAATAAGCGCCTGCCGATCTGAACCAATGCGCGGATCCTTGCGCCGCCCCGCGGGCCCGAGAGCCAGATAGGATCGGATCACCGTGTCGATCTCTTCGGAGGTCATGCGCAGCCCGTCCACCTTGTTGCGGTCATAGCGTTTCAGGCCAAGATGGCTGGCCGCGACGGTTGTCACGGTTCCCGAGGTGCCGACGATTTGAAACCCTTCGCGGTTGGGCTCATTCTTATAGGGGGCAAACTCCGCCAGATTTTCTTCAAAAAACCAGCTCATCAGGGCAAAGCGCGCGCCGTCATCTTCCACGTCGTTGAATTGATCGCGCAATGTGGCCACGCCCAAAGGCACAGAGATCCAATCCACCACTTTGGCCGCCGTGGCGCTGTCACCGCGCGGTTCAAACCCGTCATGCATCCGCATGATCGATTGCGCCCGTTCCTTGGGCGGCACTTTCGTCAGATCAATCCAGACCAATTCGGTCGAGCCACCGCCGATATCGACGACCAAAAGCTGTTCGGTTCGTTTTCCCACGAGAGGCGCGCAGGACACCACGGCCAGCTGTGCCTCTTCCTGAGGTTCAATGATATCAAGCGCGAGGCCCGTTTCCCGTTTGACCCGGGCCATGAACTCAGCCCCATTCGTGGCGCGTCGGCACGCTTCTGTGGCCACAAGGCGCATGCGGCTGACTTTGTTGCGTTTGATTTTCTGTTGGCAGACGCGCAGGGCCTGGATCGTGCGGAAGATGGAAGAGCGCGAGAGCCTGCCGGTCTTTTCCAGGCCAGAGCCCAGCTGCACCGATTTGGAAAAACTGTCCACGACTTCAAACTGGCCGCCCTTTGGCCGGGCGACCAGCATACGACAAGAATTCGTGCCCAGATCCAATGCTGCATAAAGCGGGGCAGGTCCGGGCCGGTTCAGTGCGGGGCTCTCAACCGTTTCAGGGATAGCGCCCGCACTTTCGGGACGCTTAGGCGCCATGGATACACGCCTTTCATTTTGAGTTGCAGTCAAGTTAGGCGCAGTTCCGCAATGACGCAAGCGCCCTGACGCAAGCATTGAGGCGCATTGGCAGGTTTTGATGAAAAGCTTTCAATCTCGGCGCGGTAGATTTCGGCTTTTCGAGACGTTATGCTATGCGCTCTTCGTCTGCGTATCACTTTGGCGGGCTGGCCGCATTTGACGGACATGCCAGATCGGTGTCGCTCGCAGTTTCCGTTTTGTCGAAATTCGACGCCGGGACAGGAAAGCTCTGCATTAGGTAGGGAGAACGAAAGCTAGGGAATCAACAATGGTCGATGTCACAGTGGTTTATTGGCGCGATATTCCCGCCCAGGTGATCGTGGGCAAAGGGCGGCGCGGCGCGAAAAAACAGCTGCCGGAGCGCTTTGAACAGGCCATTGATGCGGCCGCGATGCGGCTTGGCGCAAAGGACGCAGACGCCTATCTGGCCGAGTGGCGCAAAGCCGAACCCTATCAGGTTGAGGGCGACGCCGCCGAGGTGGCCGAGGCCGAGGCGGCGCGGCTCGAACAAGAATTTGATCGTGAGCGGGTCAGAAAGCTGATCGCCAATAATGGCTGGGCCTGAGGCTGCAACCCCTCGGAGCGCTTCTCACCAGGGCCCTTCACGTAAGGCACCTTCTCACCGGAGCCCAACTCCACGCAGTCTATGGGAGACCGTCATGGCACTTTTGAACTTCAAAAAGCGGGACACGCAAACGCCGGGGCCCACGCCTGAGATGGAGGCGTTTCTTCAAGGCTACTCCATTGAGGTGATGCCGCGCACCGCCGAGAAGGTTGACGATTTTCGCGCGCTTCTGCCCGCTGGCACGCGCGTCTACATCGCCCATATCGAAGGCACGCCGATCGAAGATATGGTCGCCACTGCGAAGCGCTTGGCCGAGGATGGCTATCCGGTGATGCCCCATTTCCCCGCACGCATCATCAAAGATGAGGCCACGCTGCAGGATTGGATCGCGCGCTATCAGGGCGAGGCCGGTGTTGATCAGGCGCTCTTGCTCGCCGGGGGCGTGGCCACACCCCATGGGGCATTCGACAGCTCCATGCAGCTGATGGAAAGCGGCGCCTTTGACCGTGCAGGCTTCAAGCGGTTGCACGTGGCGGGCCACCCTGAGGGCAACAAGGACATTGATCCTGATGGCTCCACCAGACACGTCGATGACGCGCTGCAGTGGAAACAGAAATTCTATGAGCGGACCGATGCCCAGATGGCGCTCGCCACCCAGTTTGCCTTTGAAGCCGGTCCGATCATCGCATGGGCCAACAGCCTCAAGGCCGCGGGCATTGATATCCCCGTCCATATCGGCATCGCGGGGCCGGCCAAGCTGCAGACGTTGATCAAATTCGCGATTGCCTGCGGTGTGGGCCCATCGCTCAAGGTGCTGCAAAAGCGGGCGATGGATGTGACGAAGCTGCTCTTGCCCTATGAGCCGACTGAGGTGTTGGCGGAACTGGCCGCGCACAAGGCGGCCAACCCTGACTTCAACATTGAGTCAGTGCATTTCTTCCCGCTGGGCGGGATCAAGACCAACGCGAACTGGGCCATCGAGAATGGCGGCCAATCGACCAAACCCGCCAACGCGGCCTAAAGGACCCCTTTGATGACCCAAACCATCGTCGAATCCAAAACCAAAACCGCGATCATCGGTTTTGATCAGCCCTTCTGCGTGATCGGCGAACGTATCAATCCCACCGGGCGCCGCATTCTCAATGAACAGCTTGAGCAGGGCAATTTCGAAATGGTGACGGCCGATGCGATTGCCCAGGTTGAGGCCGGCGCGACGATGCTCGACATCAATTCTGGTGCGGTGTTCAAGAACAAGATGTCTGAGGATGTGCGCTATGCCGACAACAACTTTGTCGAGCCGCCGCTGATGAAAGAGCTGGTGAGCCTGGTGCAGAGCGTGGTCGATGTGCCGCTCTGCATCGACAGCTCTGTGCCTGAGGCGCTGCAAGCGGGGCTTGAGGCTTGCGAAGGCCGCCCGCTGGTGAACTCGGTCACGGGCGAAGAGGACAAGCTTGAAAAAGTGCTGCCGCTTTGCGCAAAATACAATGTGCCGGTGGTGGCGATTTCCAATGACGAAACCGGGATCTCTGAAGACCCCGACGTGCGCTTTGCCGTGGCCAAAATGATCGTCGAACGCGCGGCCGATCACGGCATTCCAGCGCGCGACATCGTGGTGGATCCGCTGGTCATGCCCATTGGCGCGATGGCCACCGCCGGGCAACAGGTGTTCACCCTGGTGCGCAAGCTGCGCGAGGAGCTGGGTGTCAACACGACCTGCGGGGCATCGAACATCTCTTTCGGGCTGCCCAACCGTCACGGCATCAACAACGCGTTCTTGCCCATGGCGATGGGCGCGGGCATGACATCGGCGATCATGAACCCGATCTCTTTGCCGGTGAAACAGGCCGACAAGGACGCCAAGCGCGCAGAGGCTGAGGCCGCGGGCATTGTGATCCCCGACGGCATGGATGATGAAACCTTTTGTCAGCTTTTCGGGCTTGGCTCCACCAAGTCGAAGGCCGGCAAGGAGATGGAAGCCATTCGTGCGGCCAACTTCCTGACCAACAATGACCCCCATGGCGGTGAGTGGATCAAGTTCAACAAATCGCCGGCCAAAGCTGGCGAGGAGGCCGGAGGCCGAGGCGGCCGCGCGGGTGGGCGTCGGCGTCGCCGAGCGTAAGCGAGGCGCCACTTACAGTTCCGAGCGTAAGCGAGGCGCCACTTACAGTTCCGAGCGTAAGCGAGGCTCCCTGAGCCCCGCCGAGCGAAGCGAGGCGACCTCTGCCCTGCGAGACTGCCCGCGAGGGCGGACGAGCAGCACTCCAGCATCAAAGGCTGTCAAACGCCGGGATCAGCGTCGCTCGAATTGGGCGTGGCGTCGCAGCACGCGCACCGCGTGCGCTCTGGCACCGGATCAAATCCATACCCACCCCAGGGATTGCACCGCAGGATCCGACGCAAACTCAGCCAACCGCCTTTGACCGCGCCGTGTTTTTCCAACGCCTCAAGGGCGTAGGCGCTGCAGGTGGGCTCAAAGCGGCAAGAGTGACCGACCCATGGGCTGCCGATTAGCCGATAGGCCCGAACAGGCCATGCGAGAATGCGGGCGAGCAACGTCATCTTGGTGCATGTAATTTGCGCAATGCGCTGGCCAAATGCTGTGTGAGCTCGTCAAACGGGCGGTCTGCTGTCGCCGCTGCCCGCCCGATGAGCGCGTAATCCCACCCGGGCTGCGCGCGCAAGGGCAGAACCAGCCGTGCCACCTCCCGCAGACGGCGTTTGGCGCGGTTGCGGGCCACCGCGTTGCCGACCTTTTTGGAGCAGGTAAAGCCCACGCGCACCTCACGGGTGCCATCGCGCCGGTCGCGGCCCTGGACCAGCATCGACGGCATGGCTTGCCGCCGCGCGCGATTGAGGGCCACAAAGTCAGAGCGTTTTTTCAGTGTCAAAACGCAAAGCACCGCCTGAGGGGCGTTCTCCGTGATCTCGACGGAGGCCTCAGGCGGTGTCATGATGTCTAAGCCTCGGCTGCGCTCGCGACGTTACGCGCTGAGCGATTTGCGACCACGGGCGCGGCGCGCGTTCAGGATCTTACGGCCGGCCTTGGTGGCCATGCGCGCGCGAAAACCGTGACGGCGCTTGCGCACGAGGTTGGAAGGCTGAAATGTGCGTTTCATGGGTCCGCTCTTTTCTCTGTCAGGTTTTTTCTCTGTGTCAGGTCTTTTTCGGTCAGGCTGGGCGAGATTCGCCACCCCAACCCGGAAATCACTGTGAAGCCCGGTCTATAGAGGCGCGTAACACCCAAGTCAAACCTCCCCCGTGGTCTTTTGCAACAAAATGGGCCGTTTGGCGTTGGTCCCATGTTACAAAACCCGCAGAATGCTGCAAATGACCTTAGGACATGTTCACCCGGGATCACCGCCGCGTGAGGCGGCTGGCGCGGGCGCGTCTTTCCACGCATGTAACGTTCAGGACAGAAAATGAACCATCGACCGGAGCATGATATGGAGAACGCCGATAACACCGTAAAGCCCGAGGGCAAACCCGGGATCATGCGCCATTTGCCGCTTGCGATCATCCTCGCCGTGGCCGCAATCGGGTTCTTTACGCTCAAGGACTATCTGACATTTGAGACATTGCGCGACAATCGGGAGGCTCTCTTGGCGTTTCGAGATAACAACTATCTTGGCCTCGCCGCCGCCTTTATTGCGATTTACGTCATCATCGTGGCCTTCTCCCTGCCCGGTGCGGCCGTGGCCTCAGTCACGGGCGGGTTTCTCTTCGGTCTGGGTCTTGGCACGACATTCAACGTGTTGGCGGCCTCGCTGGGTGCGTCGATGATCTTTCTGGCCGCGCGATACGGGCTGGGTCGCACCTTGGCGGCCAAGATGGACGCCTCAGAGGGGAGCCTGAAAAAGCTCAAGAACGGTCTGCGCGAGAATGAGATCAGCGTGCTTTTTCTTTTGCGTCTTGTGCCCGCTGTGCCGTTCTTTGTGGCCAATCTGCTGCCTGCGCTGGTGGGCGTGAAATTCCGCAATTTTGCCTTTACCACGGTGCTTGGCATCATCCCCGGAGCGTTGGTCTTTACCTGGATCGGTGTGGGTCTGGGTGAGGTGTTTGACCGCGGCGAAAGCCCGAACCTGTCGATCCTGTGGGAGCCGCAGGTGATCGGCCCGATCCTCGGGCTCTGTGTGCTGGCCGCGCTGCCCATCATCATCAAAGCCATTCGCGGCAAGAAGGACATCTGACCCATGGAACGCATCAAGACGGATTTGCTGGTCATCGGCGCCGGCTCAGGAGGTTTGTCCGTAGCCGCAGGCGCCGTGCAGATGGGGGCGAGCGTTGTCCTGCTGGAAGGCCACAAGATGGGCGGGGATTGCCTGAATTTTGGCTGCGTGCCCTCCAAGGCGCTGATCGCGGCAGGTAAAGCCGCCCATCAGCAAGCCCATGCCGAGAAATACGGCGTGGCGGATCAGACACCCAAGGTGGATTATGCCGCCGCCAAGGACCACGTGCATGACGTGATTGCCACCATTGCCCCCCATGACAGTGTGGAGCGGTTTGAAGGTCTCGGCGTGAAAGTCATCACAGAATACGGGCGCTTCATCTCACCCACTGAGGTGCAGGTGGCGGACACGGTGATCAAGGCGCGCCGCGTGGTGATTGCAACGGGATCATCGCCTTTCGTGCCGCCTATTCCGGGGCTGGACAGCGTGCCCTATGAGACCAATGAGACCATCTTTGATCTGCGCGAGCAGCCCGAGCATCTGTTGATCATCGGCGGCGGCCCGATTGGCATGGAGATGGCGCAGGCGCATGTGCGGCTTGGCTCCAAGGTCACGGTGATCGAAGGGGCGAAGGCGTTTGGCAATGACGATCCTGAAATGGCGGATATTGTTCTCAAAAACCTGCGCGCGGAAGGGGTTGTGATAGAAGAAGGCGCACAAGCCAAGGAAATCACCGGCAAGGCAGGCGACATCACGGTTGCCACCGAAGACGGGCGCAGTTTCACCGGCACGCATCTCCTGATGGCCGTGGGGCGCAAATCCAACACCGACAGGCTTGATCTGGAAAAGGCGGGCATCAAGACGCACAAGCGCGGGATCAAAGTGGATGCAAGCCTCAAGACCACCAACAAACGCGTCTACGCGATTGGCGACGTGGCCGGTGGGCTGCAATTCACCCATGTGGCAAGCTATCATGCAGGCGTGATCATTCGCTCTGCCCTCTTCGGCCTGCCCGCCAAAGAGCGCACCGATCATATCCCATGGGCCACCTATACCGATCCGGAACTGGCGCAGGTGGGTATGACCGAGGCTGAGGCGCGCAAGGCCCATGGACCCGCTCTGGAGGTCGCCCGGTTTGAATTCAGCGGCAATGATCGCGCCATTGCAGAGCGCAAGACCGAGGGCCTGATCAAGGTCATGGTGGTCAAAGGCCGCCCTGTCGGGGCCTCTATCGCAGGGCCGCAGGCGGGCGAGTTGATCGGGGTGTGGGCACTGGCGCTGGCCAACAAAATGAAGATGAGCCAGATCGCCAATATGGTCGCCCCATACCCCACGCTGGGTGAGGTCAACAAACGTGTCGCGGGGGCCTATTTCTCACCGCGGTTGTTTGATAACCCTAAGGTCAAGACCATCGTGGGGCTGGTCCAACGCTGGCTTCCGTAACTGATTGGAACAATGACGTTTCTACGCACACTCTCGGGGCGGTTCCTGGTTCTGACAGCGATCTTTGTGATGATCGCGGAGATCCTGATTTTCGTGCCATCGGTGGCGCGGTTCCGAGAAGATTTTCTACGCATGAAGCTGGAACGCTCGCAGATTGCCTCGCTCGCGCTTTTGGCCAGTGATGATATCAGCACCGAGTTGCGCGAAGAGCTTTTGATGAATGCAGGCGTGTTCAATGTGGTGCTCAGACGCGATGAGGCGCGGCAATTGATGTTGTCTGCGCCGATGCCCGCGCCCATTGCCGCCACGTTTGATTTGCGCGACCCGCCCGCCACCGTGCTGATCAGAGACGCGCTCGCCCGGCTGACCAACCCGGAGACGGAGGTGATCCGCATCATTGGCCAGCCCGGGCAGATGGGTGGGCTGCTGATTGAAGTGACGCTTGAAACGTCTGAGCTGCGCAATGCCATGCTGGATTACGGCGTGCGGATTTTGATCCTGTCGGCGGTGATCTCGATTGTCACGGCAGGGCTTTTGTTCATCGCCGTGCGCGCCCTTTTGGTCAAACCGATCAAACATGTGGTGGGCACGATGGCCGCCTATGCCGATGCGCCCGAGGATGCCCGTTTTCTGATCCATCCCTCCGCCGGGGTGACAGAGCTGCGCGAGGCCGAAGAGGCGCTTTTGTCGATGCAGACGCAATTGACCGGCGCATTGAAGCAGCGCGAACGACTGGCGCAATTGGGGGGTGCTGTGGCCAAGGTGAGCCATGATTTGCGCAATATCCTGACCTCAGCGCAGCTTTTCACCGACCGTATCGAGATGAGCGAGGATCCGGCCGTCAAACGCATGGCACCCAAGCTTGTCAATTCAATCACCCGCGCGGTGCATCTGTGCGAAAGCACGCTGGCCTTTGGCAAGGCCGAGGAGCCCGCACCGACGCTGACCGATGTCAATCTGGATGATCTGATCCAGGATGTCATTGAGGCCGAGCGCCTTGCCGTGGGCGAGGCCGATGTCAGTTATGCCGCCGATGTGCCGGTGGCCATGATGGTGTGCGCCGATAGTGAACAACTGCACCGGGTGATCTCAAATCTCAGCCGCAATGCCAGACAGGCCATCATGGCCACCGGAAAGCCCGGAGAGATCAGCATCACCGCGCGCGCCACCGATGACCACGACGTGATCACGATCACCGACACCGGCCCCGGTCTACCGCCCAAGGCGCAAGAGCATCTGTTCCAGCCATTTCAGGGCGGCACGACGAAAGGCGGCACAGGGCTTGGCTTATCCATCGCACGAGAGCTTTTGCGCGGGCATGGCGGCGATCTTGCGCTGCAGTATACGGGTGAGAGCGGGACGCAGTTTGTGATGACCCTGCCGCACAAAGCGCATCCAGCCTGAGCGGCGACAAAGCTCTTGCATACCCGGGCGCGTGGGGCTATTGCCTCGCTCTCACGGACCGATAGCTCAGCTGGATAGAGTACCTGACTACGAATCAGGGGGTCGGGGGTTCGAATCCTCCTCGGTCCGCCACTTTCCAATTTTTTATGATTTAGACTGTCAAAGAATAGCTCTGACCCTTATTTTCAGGGGTGAAACGAGGCGAAATTTCGCGCCGGGCACGGCTATGAGGACGTTTTCGCAACACCTCGCGGGGTCGCTCGGACCAATGCGTTCCGCTCTTATCCGAGCTATCACGATGCTTTTCTATCGGGCTAGCTGCCAAGCGTAGCGCGCACATCATTCATGCTGATATAAACGCGATCAACGTTTTCTGGATCATGCATTAGTTGAAACCCTAGCCCCTCATAGAATGCGAAACGGCGATCAAAGGCCTCATCTCGCAAGACATCCAGAATAATGGCCATGGTTCCGACTTTCTCCGAAATCTCCATTGCTTGTCTTAGAGCGTGAACCATCAGTGCGCGTCCAATTCCTTTGCCCTGCCAGTCTTCGTGAACTGCAACAGCTTTTATGTAGGTAGCGGGGATAGTAGGCGGAGGACGCGGCCGTTTGGGGGTTTTGATGTACTCAGGACTGACAGCAAACGCACTTAGTGTATAGAAGCCTATGACCTCCTTCTGCTCCTCCTCTGTTGCCATGAACGCGGTTAGATATCCCGTTTTGATATGATCAATCAGTGCCTCTTTTAGAAACTTGTCAATTGGTTCGAAGCCACACGAAAAAGCGCTGCGGTCATGCAGCGCTTCGTCAAATGGTGAGATTGTCAGTTCAGCCACATCAGCTGGTGCGTCAGGCATCCTTTAGGATGCCCTCCGCTTGAGCGGCAGCCTTGGCCAAACCGGGGATAACTTTGCCCGGCCTAGAAACTGCACTCTTGAACGCTTCAAAAGCGTCTACAGGCAAAACCGACATCGTTGAACGGCGTTCCACTTCACTCACTTGTTGAAGAGCGGCTTGACGAATGAAGTCCGCTTCGTTCAAGCCAACAGCAGCGGCCGCCGCTTTGATGCGGTTTTCGTCGCTTGGGCGCATACGAACTTCTTTGCGCGCAGTCATGCGTTCATCCGTATCGACAGGCTCAATCATAACAAACATCATCTTGTTCCTTTTTCCAGGCCATTACGTACGGCTCTTAGCCGTACAAGTCAAGATATTTCATGATCATCACGCAAGCCACAATCATCATGATGTTCGCCATCATGATGATGACGATGATAAGAGGCTGAACATCACGAATGCAGAGCGATCATTCAGTTTGGGAGAAAATTTGGGATACACAACATCCAAAATCTCGCAGCGTGCTAATCTATCAATATTTATTCAACATAGCCTGACGCGTCCTTGGTCCGCCACACTGCGTTTCCCCGCCTTGAGCCGCCCTGCCCCTTCTTGAGGGCCTGTGATATGTCCGTGGCCATTGCGCGCCCTGCGCAGTGCGGTTGGACCGATGACGCGATTGATCTGGCCTTTACAGCCTGTGCGGGGACCGCCCGTGATTGATCGCGCCGCGGAGCGGAAATTGCCGTTAAGAGGGGCTGTCTGCAGCCAATGCCATAGGTGGGATTTGTCTGAACTCAGGGGCAGCGCCGGCCGAAGGCACATCTCCCGCAAAGAGGCACTGCCCGCCATCTTGCAGCGCGGACACCAGATGCGAAAAAGAACGCTAATCTTGCGCGCCATTGTTTGCGGTCGCGGCCATCGCGCAGTAAAAAACAACCAAAGGTATAGTTGTGCCACAAAGAGGGCCAGCAAAAGGAAGTGTCTTTTGGCAGAGAACACAGCGCCCCCCACACTCTTCGCCGGGCATGAGATTATCTGGCTGGCCTCTTACCCCAAGAGTGGCAACACATGGGTCCGGGAAATCTTGCGCCAGATGTTTTTCCCTGATGTGACGCGGATGCAGGCGGTGCCGACCTATCATGGCGCGGATTGCGATACCTATGGTGAGATCGCGCGCGCGGGTGAGATCTGCGTCGTCGCCAAAACGCATCTCAAAAGCGCACATGAGAAAATCACAGGTCTGCCCAATCGCACCAACGGCATTGTTTTGGTCAAGCGGCACCCATTTGACGTCCTGCTGTCAACGCTCAACTACGCCAGCGTTGAAGGTGAAAAGCGTGTCTTTCTCAAGCAAGAGATCAAGACTGTCGAAGAGATCATCGCCAGCGATGACATGCGCCACTACATCGATGAGTTTTGCCAATTGGGGTGTTCGCCTTGGTTCAAGGTGGCGACCGGCAACATTGTCGACTTCGTCACAGGTTGGCGCGCTGCGGCGAAGACAGAAAATGTTCTGGAATTGCGCTATGAGGATTTGATGGACGATCCGGCGAGGAGCGTGCAGGAGATTGCGGGCTTTTTCGGGCGTAAGTTTTCCGATGAGGCGCGCGCGCAGATTGTCTCAAACAGTGACAAGAACACCGCTCAGAACGGCACATTTTTCTGGAAGCGGCGGGCCTATAATTTTGAAAAAATGCTGACGCCCAGCCAGATCGACCATTTTTACGCAGCTGGCGGGCACATATTGGATGGGCTGGGGTATGAGCGTGCTTAGAACAGGTTTGCGCCAAGACCGGCAGGCCAGCGGAGCGCTGCGATGAGTGACTTTGTGATAGACGTAAAGGCGTCCATTGCGGCGGATTTTGATGGGTTTTTCGATCTTGCCAACGAAGAGCTAAGCTTGCGCGCAGGCAGTGTGGACAAATCCCGGTATCAGGCGGTGCGCGGGGCGCTGAAAGAAGCGGTGCTTAAGGATGCCGCGCGCGCCAAGCGCGTCCTGGGCCAGGTGATTGAGACCAGTGCGGCCCTCAAAGACCTCAACGCAGAGCTCTACTTTGTCTTTTTCGAGCAGTTCATCGACGCTATTTTGCATGATCCGGGTCTCTTTGACACATCCGCGCTTGGGGATCGCGCCCCGTCATTGGAGATGTTTGAGGCGCTTGAAAGCGCCCTGTCACAAGAGGTCAAACGCCATGGCGCGCATAATGCGGTGCTGTTCTGGTCGGGGGTGCTCTATCATTTGCGCGGTGATGCGCACAGTGCGGCGCAAAACCTGAGGGCCGCCGTGCGCTCAGAGAACCCAAGCTACAGCCTGCCCCATTACCTCAGCGGCGCCAAAAGCGTGATTGAACGGGCGGAATTCATCAAGATCGGTGAGAGCAAGAGAGCACTGACAGACCCTTTGAGCTTTGCTCTCCAAAGCTCTGACGGGCCACAGGAAATGGTGCTGTTTTCCTGCTGCGATGATGCCTATTTTCGGGCCTTATCCGGTAGGTTTCTAAGCAGTTTGAACGCCCTTAATCTGAAACTTTGCGTCCATATACACATAGCCTGCCGCGAAGAGCGAGACACGCTCGATCTGGATTTTTCGGCCTATGAAAACCTAAGCGTTGATATCTCAATCTCAGACGCGTCGGGTGTTGTGGACAGAACATGGTTTACGTTGCTGCGCTGGCTTCTGGTGATGGAGGTGATCGAGCACTATGACACCCGCGTTCTTGTCACTGATTTCGATGTGGAGTTCGATGGGTCCAAGTTTGCAACCTACCTTACCGAGACCGAAAACTACGATCTTGGGCTTAATCTCAACCCATTTCCAAACCGGCGCTTTCCCTGGACCAGCGTGAATGCAAACCAGTTGTTGTTCAACAAAACCGCGCCCGCCAAACAGTTTGCCGGGCTTCTCAAGGACTTTACCGAAACCGTGTTTTCAGGCAGCCGGACGGATCAATGGTGGATGGATCAGAACGTGCTTTATGCCGCGTTCCGGGTGATGCAGTCGAGCCGGGATCCGGCGCGGATCTACAACAATTTTCGCGCGCCGATCAAAGCGACGATGTATGACAAGAAGGCGCTCTTGGCGGCCAAGAGGGATGACGTGCTTGTGCTGCCGGTGCCCAAGGCCGAACAAACCGTGTTTACCCAGATCTACAAGGATCACGCCTGGGCCGGAGGCGATGAAACCCGAAGCGGCAGCGGATCGACGCTGCAATCCACCAAAAACACCGTGCCTTTGCTGGCGGCGTTTCTGGCGGACCACAAAATCAGGGATCTGGTGGATGTGGGCTGTGGCGATGGGCACTGGATGCTCAAGATCATTCCCGATCTGCTGCGATACCGGGGTTTTGACATTGTGCCGGATCTGATTGCCAGCAACACAGAGCGCGCGCGTGAGCTTGGCCTGGGCAACGCATCTTACGGGGTGCTGAACCCGGTGGAGGCTGCCCCGCCCAAAGGTGATGCCATCCTATTTCGGGATGTGGCGATCCATTTGCCCAATGAGATGATCATCGCCTGCCTGAAGAATTTTGCGACCTCTTCAAGCACGTATCTCATCACCACCGAATTTCCCGATGAGCCTGACACGAGCGCTTTTCACGCGCGTATGAACGGACCCGTACGGTTGGGGGGCTATCGGCGGATTGACTATTCCATGCCGCCTTTTGCCTTGCCGCCGCCGATAGCGCGCATTCCTGACAATGTTGTCCTGACAGGTGACGTGGTGAGCGAAGATCACGCCAACCGTGTTTTATCGGTGTATCGGATGGACGATATTGCCGCGCGGATTGAGGCCATGGACGTGACAGAGAGGCAAGCTTCGGTTTAGACAGGCGCGCCCCTCCTTGGGTCAGGTGAATGCGCGTGCCCATTGCCAAAGATCGGCCAAACCATCCTTCATCGAAGTTTGCGGGCTCCAGCCAAGCACCTCCTGGGCGTAGCTGATATCGGCGCATGTGTTGCGCACGTCGCCCACGCGAAATTCCCCGGTGATTGGCATCGGGGCATCCGGCACACCGATAAGAGAGGCGATCTCACGGGCGACATCGCGGATCATGCTGCGCTGCCCCGAACCGATATCGATCGGATGGTCGATCCGCGCATCTGATTGGGTCGCCAGGGCCATGGCGGCGACCACATCACTAACATGCACAAAATCCCGCGCGATCTGCCCGTCTTCGAAAATGGACACGCCCTGCCCCGATGCCAGCCGAGATATGAAATGCGACAGAACACCCGTATAGGGATTGATCAGCGATTGCCCGGCTCCGTAGACATTTTGAAACCGAAAGGTGACAACGCGGCACTCTGTTGAGCCGAGAACATTTTGCACAATGTGTTCTTGGGCGAGCTTCGTTGATCCGTAGACAGAGATCGGCCTGACGGGTGATGTGTGGTTGGCCAGCATCGGCTCCATTTCAACGCCGTCTGCATCCAGGATACGAAAGTCACCCTGCTCCATCGCCGCAACGGAGCGATGGGGCGGCACCAGGATCTGGCCTGTGCTGGTGCGGTAGGGGCCTTCGCCATAAACCGCACGCGTGGAGGCCAGGATGAAGCACTCCGGCACGCACTCGGACGCGCGCAGCCCCTCGAGGAGCGCGCCCGTGCCTGTGACATTGACGCTCAAATACCGGGTCAGTTCGTGAAAGGATTGGCCTGTGCCCGTCTCAGACGCCAGATGCGCCACCACGGTGGGTTGGAAGCGTTTGAGCGTCTCAGACAGTTTTTGCGCATCCTGCACGTCACCCCGGACCAGCTCTGTGCCATCGGGTAGGACCGACAGATCAGGATTTTGCCCATGCACTTGTGGGCTAAGATTGTCATAGACCAGAATGTCAGACGCGTCGCTGCCTGCCATCGCTTGCGCAAAGCGCGCCCCAATGAAGCCGGCACCGCCCGTCAGAAATAACCGCAAACCCAAAATTCCCTTTATTTGCCGCGGCGTTCAGCAGCGGATGAGCTGTCTTACCCGCGCTGCGCGCGTTTGGGATTTGGATCTGTCAAAGCGAAGAAACTCATCCCGCAGGTGCGTGCCACGCGTTGATAATGTGTAGTTGGCCCCTGCGTAGCGATAGCATTTCTCGCCCAGCTCATAGGAGAGGTTTGGATCTGTTGCAAAACGGTTGAGCGCCGCGAGCCATTGAGACGCGTCACTGCACACAAAACCGCCGCCACATGCCGTGATATCACGTTTGAATTCATAAAGCGGAGAGGCAATCACAGGCACCCCGGCCGCCGCACATTCCATAAACTTCAAAGAGGATTTGCCGGTGTTAAAACCGGTCCGTTCCAGCGGGACAAGCGCCACATCATGCTGAGAGACAATGCGCACCATTTCCTTGCGATCCACCGAGTCCTTGAGATGAACATTGGGCAGGTTTTGCAAATGTGTGTTGCCCACCCGGCCCAGCAACGTGAGCGAGGCATCAGGGCGCGAGACAAGAAAGGCGTGAAGCGTGCTTTCGATGGTCGCAAGATCTCGGGCGTGGGTTGGTGAACCGGACATGAACAAAAGTTTGAGGTCAGAGCCGTCGCGCCGGGGCTGAGACAGGCGGCGCCCACCAAAGGCAAACAGCTCATCTTCGAGCGCGTTGCGGGACAAGATGCTATCGACCCCAAGGGTGAGCAGTTCACGTTGGAGATACGGTGTGGAGACAATGGCCCCATCACAGCGCAGCATCATCTTCATGCGCCGTTCCAGCGACTCAGCGTGCGATTCATCATTGAGATCAATCGCGCCGGAGCGGATCACGCCCATTTCCCCACGGCGCCAGGGTTTGAAATTCAGATCATCGGTGTCAAACAGCACCAAGGCGCCAGATGCCTTGGCGTTTTCGCACAGATTTATCGTGAAATTGTTGAACGGCACCCGTTGAAACACCAGCACGTCCAGAGGATCGGTGGCCTGTTTGATGTCAATGCGTTGCTCTCGGGCGTGTTCTTCGCTCATGACGGAAGCATGCCACCCGATTTTGCGCAACGCCTGCACCGGCAATTCAGATCGATAAATCCGCGACCCATCGGTTTTGGAATTGGCGTTGGCCAGAAACAGAACGCGCATTTGTCGGCGTTGTGCGGCGCGGTCGGCGCGCACGGCGCCCGAGGCATCACTGCGCTGAACCTCGAACTTCACATTGGGCGTATTTCGCAACTCCAAAGGAATGCGCAAATCAAAGCTGAGCGCACGGGCCTGAGCCGAAGATCCAAGACCAGGGGCCGGCGCGGACGCCCGACACATATCCACCACATGGCCATTGGCCAAAAGTTCCACCGCGGGCGGGCCAGACGGTGTGGTGTGTTCAACCCAGCCGCGGATCATGGCACGCGTGCGCTGATCAATCACGACCGGGCGGCGGAACGTGCTGGGCGGTACGCGTGTTGGAACCGCGCGTGCAGAAGACGGCCGCGCATTGGGGTTATCGGAGCGGGGCAAAACCTGCGTTGCTATGGATGGCAACAGGCCCGGTTTGAGGTCACCGCTTGTTTTCTGGGCGGCGTCTTCGTTATCCAAGTTTTGCCGCAAGGCCTTTGCGCCTTCGGTATCGGCGCGGTGTCCAGAGGCGCTCATGAATGCGCGGCCATGCGGGTTTTGCGGCTCTGATGTTGGCAACACACCGCGCACGCCCACATGTTCCAGAATGTCCATTTGGGGCACCTGATCGAAATCATCGATCCCCACGGAGACGCACATCACCCCCAACATACGCACATCGATGGTGGCCTCTTCGCGATGATCTGACACGATTTCGAAGGTCAGTTCCGCGCTGCTGTCCGGAGGCTCCACCAAAACCACCGTACTTTTGCCACGGGCAAGCAGGACTTGCTGCGTCTCGACCCCGTCAAACTTGAACGACACATGTTTGTGGTTCCAGTTCTCAAGGGGCGGCAGGTACAGCTCCAAACGCAGGGTTTTGATGCCTTTGAGCGTGGCCCGCGCGCGAATGGACAGCCAGCCGTCATCATAGGCCCCTGACACCCATTTGAATTCCGCCATGCTTTGAGCCCCTAGATTTGCATATCTCGACATCTGCCATCAGCCCCCGTTCATACCTGACCAAGTTGCCGCGCGATCATCATGTGTTCGAGACGCGATTTGAGTTTGTTTTGCTGATCGGCTTTCTGGGCGCCATCACATTGCTCTTCTATCGTTTGCTGCAACGCATCGGGATCAAACGCTCTGAGATGCCCTGTTTCTGGCACGCAGCTTGCCCGATCGGGGCGACACAGAAACGCCAGCAGCTCATCGTAATTGGAGAAGGTTTCCACATGCGTCAAAGCACCGAGAAGCTTGGAGGTTGAGCGGCATTCAAAGGCCACACACGGAATTCCGAACAATTCGAAATCCATGATCGAAGTGCCCGCCGTAACAATCCCGGCATCGCTGTTTTTGATCACATCTGTCAGCGATTGACCGCCTTCCGACATGGAGGGCAAAACCTGCACGTTCACGAATTTTTTGCGATCTGAGGAGACTTCGGCCACAAGATCAAAGAGCAGTGATTTCTTCGCGGATGTCTCAGCCGGGTGCGGCTTGAACGCGAAGGTTTGGTGCGGGAGGTCCAAAAACAGCTGACGCAGAATTTCTCGCAAGCGGATCTGCTCTTCAGCAGAATAGATATGCCAATTCGTATTGGTCGCGATGGTGATAACGTGAGAGCCAGGCGCCCCAACCCGCCGAGGACGGGTGGCGTGCATCCGGGGATAGCCGATGGGATTGATGCCATTCCACGTCAGTTGCACATCGGCTTCGGTGGAGAACGGAAGCGAAACCCCCTCGCCCTTTGAAAACCCCTGTTGCAGGGACGAGTCACTGAAATTGATGCCCCATTGGAAAAGGCCATGCTGAATGTCGATGATCGGGATGGACATCTCCCGCAAAAGCGACGCCGCGATCAAAGGTTGAAGATGCGCATCATGGGCCAGGAGCCCAAAGCTCAACGCGCATTCCAGACTGTCCGACAGCATCAGAAAGGTGCCAAGCTCATGCGTGTGACGTACCCCCAAGCCGTTGAGCCGGGCTTTGTTGTCTTCGCTCAGACCGGGCGCAAACACGAAGTAATCATGATGCGGCAGCCCGTCTCGCACCGCGAAAAAAAGCTCCAACGGGTTATTGCCTGGCAAAATGACCCCGATGCGACGATGCCCTTTCGCCATATATGGCTGCGCAAACCCACGCATTTACCAAAACTCCTGATGTGAAAAAATCGCGGCCATCCGCAGAGCCTTATGATCCATTGCGTGCCCGTTCATGTGCTCGATTTGCGACTTGCGCTTTTTAACACTTTTAGAAGAAATCTTTGATGCTGTACAACCTTATAGTTGTTTTTCAGCTCTTTCACCGCAGAGGAAAGCAAGCTTGCCCGCGCGTCGGGATTGTCCAGTAATCTTGTGATCGCGGATTTGACAGTGTCGGTCTCCGTTGCGGCGCAAGCTTGGCGTGATATGGCCGAAGCGTAGACCGGCCCAGGTGAGGCCAAAGTTGGAATACCGGCCAACGTGTATTCGACCCATTTTGTGCAAGCCTTATTGGCATTGAACGCGGTTTCAGCCAGCGGCGCGAGGCCCAGCGACCACTGCGTCATGCGCAAGGTATTGATAAACTCATCATAGCTGGCAGCCTTGCCCCGCGCATGGACACGATCGCCGAAAGCTTTCAAAGCAATCGGCATGGGAATTGTGCCAAAGGTTTCAAAGCGCAGCGTGGGGCGTTCCTGCATCAGGGAGACCAAGGACGGCACCCACAAATCGAGATCATCCGCGTGGCTTTGCGATCCCATGTAGCCGATCACATCCTCGTCTTCCGAAAGGCCGGGGATGAGGGCAAACTCCTCATCGGTCACGCTGCGGTAGATTTCGCACACCTCCATGGGGCGCGTCTTGCGCAGTCTTTTCAGAGATTTCGCAAGCTGCGGCGTGGACACGAGCAAAAGATCGGCCTCTTCCACCCACATTTGCAGCGTCCGGCGCCGATCCGGATCATTAAAGAAGGCAAAGACATTCTGACCAGCCTCGACCGGCACATGAAACAAATCATCATCCAGAAAGGTGATCACCGGGATGTTGAGCTGGCGCAGCTCTGCTTTGATATCGGCACTTCTGGCCCCCCAGTAGCGGCAGATGACAACATGGGTTGGGTTGAAACACGCCAAAATCGGAGCAAGGCCCAAATGGTCTGAGGCCGGCGCGGTTTGAGCATAAAGCGATGACAGCGCGTTTTCATCCAAGACGACCACGGCCGTGTTGCCTGATGCTTTTCCCTTATCGCCCGCGAAGGGACGCAGAAAGGAGATATCCAGCGTGGCATCATGATGGCTGCAGATCACCAAAAGACGGGTTTTGGCCGAAAAATCACCTTGCCAATGGGTTGCCAGGCTGCGGCAGAAAACCTCGTCCACGGCGGGAGCATCGTGCAGTGAACTGACCCGCGTCCCGCCTGAATGTTCCCGTTGCCAGGCTAAAGTCATGGTCAATCTCACCAGATTTCAAACGACACATCACACTGCGTCACCACACGCATTGCGGTAGCAGGATACGTCGATTGCGCCGCGGCTCAAGATCAGGTTGCAAAGTGGGTCTAAAAACACCCTATACGTTGTATTATTGCTTTAACCGGTGACCCAACGCGCTCACAGGGGCGCAAGTTCTTGTCCATGACATCGCCAATGAGTTGGCCACACGCGCGGCCAAACCACCGATCACATCAAATCGCGGATTGTATCCAGAAGCGCTGTATTGATCGCCCTTGGTTTGGTGTTCTGCCGGTTCTTGTGCCGCCGTTCACCGGGCAGGCGCACGCCCTCAAGCCCCTGCAGCCGCGCGATAAACCCATCGGCATGGGCCTCCCATCCCTCGCCCGCGATCACGGAGGGAGACAGCGCAAGCACCATCTCACCCCCTCGCGGCGGGCCGCCATCGCCATTATCGGCCTGAGCCGCCTCAAAGCTGAACCGTTCCCCTGTCAGCCCCGCGGCCAGCAATTCCACCATGAGGGCAATGGCCGAGCCTTTGTAGCCGCCAAAGGGCAATAGGACCCCACCACCGGCAATCTTGGCGGGGTCGGTCGTGGGGTGACCATCCGCATCAAGCCCGGTGCCGGGCGGCACCTCTTTGCCATCGCGGGCGGCGATTTGCACATCGCCCATGGCCATCGAGGCCGTCGCCATATCATAGCAAAGCGGGGTCATACCGGGGCGCGGCCAGGCAAAGGAAATCGGGTTGGTGCCAAAAAGCTTTTCCGTTGAACCGGCCGGCGCGACAGCCGGCATATAGGCCGTGCAGGCGATCCCCACGAGGCCGCGTTCGGCCAAATATTCCGTCTCCGGCCAAAGCGCTGCAAAATGGTGTATTCCCGTGAGAGAGAGCGCCGCCGCACCGCTCTCCAACGCGGCCTCAGCCAAGACAGGCAGACCGACGGATTGGGCCAGTGGCGCAAAGCCGCCACCGCCCGCCACATGCACAACCGACGCGCTGCGCCGGGTGACCACAGGCTGCGCCGTGCCATCCACCTTGCCGCTTCTGAGCGCTTTGACATAGCCCGGCACGCGAAAGAGCCCGTGCGAATGAGAGCCATCCCGCTCGGCCCGGGTGATGATATCGGCCAGCGCATCCGCATTGGCCGCGTCACAGCCATTGGTCATCATCACATCCCGGGCCAGCCTATGGATATCCTCAAGCGAGAGATCTGTCGTCGTCATCAATGAGCGCCTTTGTTTGAAGCCTTCCTGCCACCCAACCGGAATTTCACAGGCTTGCCCACCCATTTGTTGCAAGCCCCGCGGGGGAATGATTGATGGGGGCATGCATTTGGTCACCACTTTCGTGCTCATTGCGCTGGGCGCATTGGCCGGTCTCTCGGCGGACAGGCTGGGGATGCCCCTGCCCTATATGGTGGGTCCGCTCCTCAGCGTTGGTGCGGTGGCGCTCGCGCTGCCGCATTGGCTTCCGGCGGGCTATGGCTTCCCGGCGCGTCTCAGGCTCATTTTCATCGCGGTGATTGGGCTGATCATTGGCGCGCAGGTCACGCCCGAGCTCTTTGCCGGAGCAGAGCGTCTGGTGATCAGTTTTGCAGCGCTGGCGCTGTTTGTCGGCCTGTGCCAAGGGTTCAATTACTGGGTGTTCCGGCGATTGGGCGGCTATGACCGGCCCACGGCCTTTTACGCGGGCTCCCCCGGGGGGCTGTTTGAATCGCTGGCCTTGGGCGAAGAGGCCGGGGGCGATGTGGCGCGTCTGACATTGCAGCAGTTCCTGCGCATTGTCATTGTGGTGACGGCCCTGCCCATTGGTCTGTCGTTCTACCTTGGTGCGCCTGTGGGAAGTGCCGCGGGGATGCGGTTTTCCAGCGATGATGTGCCTTGGACGGACTTGCCCTTTGTGGCGCTGGCCGGCGCGGCGGGTTTGGGCATCGGCCATGTGCTGCGTCTTCCGGCCAAACAGATCACCGGACCGATGCTGATGGCGGCCATCCTGTCCCTGACAGGCGTGTTTGCCATTGATATGCCAGAGTGGTTGATCAAGCTGGCGCAGATTGTCGTAGGAACCGCCCTTGGCATGCGCTTCACCGGGTTGTCGCGCGCGCTGGTGCTGCGCGGTGTGGGGCTGGCCTGTGTATCTGTGGGCGGGATGCTGGTGGTGTCAGCCATGTTTGCAGTGGCGCTGATGCCGCTCATGGATCAACCCTTTGACGTGTTGCTGATCAGCTTTGCACCCGGCGGGGTCACGGAGATGTCGCTTGTGGCGTTGAGCCTGCAGGCGAACCCGGCCTTTGTGACACTGCATCACATTGCGCGCATTCTGATCACGGTGGCCGGGCTTATGCTCTCGGCACGCCTCTTTCGGCGCGGGCTTTGACAGGCGGGTATCCCCGGTTTAAGCCCGCGTAAACCATTGCGAAAGGACCCAAATATGCGCCTTGACGACACCGCCGCGATTATCACCGGAGGCGCCTCCGGCCTGGGCGAGGCCACCGCCCGGCATTTCCGCGAGATGGGGGCGCAGGTGACGATCTTTGATCGCGATAGGGCCCGCGGCCCGAAGGTGGCCGATGACATTGGCGCAAGCTATGCCGAGACGGACGTGACCGATGAGATCTCTGTCCAAGAGGCTATGGCGCGCGCGCGTGACGCGATGGGGCGGATCACTTGCGCGGTCAATTGTGCGGGCATCGCCACGGGCGCGAAGACCTTGGGCAAGGACGGGCCCCATGATCTGGCCGCGTTTCAACGCACGATTGATATCAATCTGGTGGGTTCATTCAATGTGGCGCGGCTTGCGGCGGCAGAGATCGCCAAAAACGCGCCAAGCGATGATGGTCTGCGCGGGGTGATCATCAACACCGCCTCCATCGCAGCCTTTGACGGGCAAAAAGGCCAAAGCGCCTACGCCGCCTCCAAAGGCGGGATTGTCGGGCTGAGCCTGCCGATGGCGCGCGATCTGTCGCGCGAGGGGATCCGGGTTATGGCGATTGCACCGGGGATCATTTTGACACCGATGTTGATGGGACTGCCGCAAGAGGTGCAAGACGGGTTGGCGCAGGATGTGACGTGCCCCAAACGGCTTGGCCGGCCCGAGGAATATGCAGCCCTTGCGCGCTTTATCGTCGAATGCGACTACCTCAACGGCGAGGTGATCCGCATGGATGGCGCGCTCCGAATGCAGTAACCCAACGGCTGTGACGCATCACGCTTTGGGCGCGGCGGCGAATTGATCGGCCAGAGATTCGGCCCGCGCGGCAATCTCGGCCATGGCATCGGTCACGGCATCGGGCACCACCGGCACTTCGATGGTTTTCGGCTCAGGCTGCGGCGCGTTGCGCAGCTGATCAAGCTCGGCCTCTTTTTCCGACATCTTGTCTTCGGCCTCGCGCAGCTTGTCCTGCATGGCGGCGGTCTTGTCGGCCAGCATCAGCCCCGCCATCAACAGCATCCGCGCCTCGGGGATGCGCCCGATCTGCGCGGTGAGCACGGCGGCTTCTTCATCCAGCATCTTGGCGGCAAATTTCAGGTAATGCTCTTCGCCTTCCTGACAGGACACTTCAAAGGTGCGACCACCGATTTCAATCTCGATCTCTGGCATTATGCGTCTCCTGTCGTGGTTGGCGTTGGCCCAAGCACGGCCTCCAGGCTTTCGAGGATCGCCGTCATTTCCGCCCGGTCCATGTCATAGGCGGCTTTGAGGCTGTCGAGCTCTGCCATCATACCGGAATTGATCAGGTGCGGCTCTCCGGTGCGGGCTTTGTTGGCCTCGCGCAGGCGTTCATTGGTGGTGCGCATGGTTTGGTTTGTTTCGCGCAGTTTGGCAATCGTGGATCCATATCGTTCCAGCACGTCGGGCACTGTGATGTCCTCGACCACCGGCTCTTGCGCCGCGAGTGTCTCTACCTGCGCCTCAAGCGCGGTGATCCGCTCATTGAGGGCCTTGTTGCGCTCTTCGAGTTGCTGGGCGGCGATGCGCTCTTCCTCCAACGCCTGTTGCAGCGCGGCCATCTCTTCGGGGTCTGCCTGGGTGTTGGCTTGCAAATCCAGGCCCTGACTGATCCTGTCGAGCGCGTTTGCGATGCGCCCTTGAAGCTCTTCGATTTGGCTCATCTTCCCACCTTTTTCGTCTTTGCCGAGGGTTTGGACACGCTCGTGCGCGAATCGCCGCCTCAACCTTTGCCCACAAGTCTACATAAACGCAGGATAAAAGGCTCCCCCCCTATTTTGCCGCAATCAGTCTGCTTGCACTTTGGTATGAGCCTGATAAGCAGCTTTCCCATCGTCTCCCTTGCTGAAAGTTGCTTCTCCGTGGACATAAACGCCCTTCGCTCTGCTCACCCCGAACATTGGACCAAAGCCGCGGCCATTCGCGCGCTGACGCTTGATGCCGTGCACGCCGCAAATTCCGGGCATTCCGGGATGCCCATGGGGATGGCAGATGTGGCCACCGTGCTGTTTGAAAAGCACCTGAAATTTGATGCATCTGCGCCGGATTGGCCCGATCGGGATCGGTTTATCCTGTCGGCGGGGCATGGTTCCATGCTGCTTTACGCGCTGCTGCATCTGACCGGCTACAAAGGCATGGAGATCGACGCGATCAAGAGTTTCCGGCAGTGGAAATCGCCCACAGCCGGGCATCCGGAGAATTTTCTGCATCCGGCGATTGAGACAACGACAGGCCCGCTGGGTCAGGGCATTGCCAACTCCGTAGGCTTTGCCATGGCCGAAGAAATCCTGCGCGCCCGGTTTGGCAAGAAGCTGGTGGATCACCGCACGTATGTGATCGCGGGGGACGGCTGTTTGATGGAGGGGGTGAGCCAGGAGGCGATCACGCTGGCGGGTCGGCATAAGCTCAGCAAGCTGATCGTGCTCTGGGACAATAACAACATCACCATCGACGGCAAGGTTGAGCTGTCGGACACGACCGATCAGGTGCGCCGCTTCCGCTCTGCGGGGTGGCAGGTGATTGAGGTCGATGGCCACAACCCCGATGAGATTGACGCGGCCCTGACCCAGGCGCAAACCGGCGCGCGGCCCAAAATGATCGCGTGCAAGACGCATATTGCGTTGGGCCATGCCGCGCAGGACACCTCCAAAGGCCATGGCGCGCTAACCGATGCCGATCAGCTAAAAGCGGCCAAAGAGGCCTACGGTTGGACCGGTGGACCTTTCGAGGTTCCCGCAGATGTAAAAACCGCCTGGGAGGCCATCGGCGCGCGCGGGGCATCCGAGCACGCGGCGTGGTCGGCGCGGATGGCTGAGGTCAGCGAACGGCGTCAGGCCGAGTTTGCCCGCATCATGGCAGGCGATGCGCCCAAGCGCCTGTCCGCGGCGATCAAACAGGTGAAGAAAGCCGCCTCAGAGGAGGCGCCCAAGGTGGCCACGCGGAAATCAAGCGAAATGGTGCTCAACGCGGTCAATCCGGTGATGCCGGAAACCGTGGGCGGTTCGGCGGATCTGTCGGGGTCCAACAACACCCAATCCAAGGATATGACCGTTTTCGACACCGGCAACCGCAAAGGGCGCTACATCCATTGGGGTGTGCGCGAACACGGGATGGCGGCGGCGATGAATGGCATGGCGCTCCATGGCGGGATCAAGCCCTATGGCGGGACATTCATGTGCTTTACGGATTATGCGCGCCCTGCCATGCGGCTGGCCGCACTGATGAAGGTGCCCACCGTGTTTGTCATGACCCATGACAGCATCGGCCTGGGCGAAGATGGCCCCACGCATCAACCGGTGGAGCATCTGGCCATCAGCCGCGCAACGCCCAACACAATGGTCTTCCGCCCTTGTGACACGGTGGAGACGGCGGAGGCGTGGGAATTGGCGCTCTCGGCCAAGTCGACACCATCGGTGTTGTCGCTCACAAGGCAAGGCCTGCCGACCCTGCGGACCGAGCATAAAAACGCCAATCTCACGTCCAAAGGCGCCTACGTTCTGGCCGATGCGGAGGCCGGTTTCAAAGCGGTGCTCTTGGCCACCGGATCAGAGGTCAGCGTGGCCATGGCGGCGCGGGACGCGCTTGAGGCGCAAGGCATTGGCACGCGCGTTGTGTCCATGCCCTGTTGGGAGCTCTTTGAGGCACAAGATGAAGCCTATCGCCGGCGTGTGCTGGGCCCTGGCACCAAGGTGCGTGTGGCGGTTGAAGCCGGTGTGCGCCAAGGCTGGGACCGCTGGTTGATGGGCGATGGCGGCAGTGCGGCGCGGGCCGGCTTTGTTGGCATGTCAGGCTTTGGGGCCTCTGCCCCGGCCGAGGTGCTCTTTGAGAAGTTTGGCATCACGGCGGAGGCGGTGACCCAGACGGTCAAAGACCTGCTCTGATGGACAGGTCGAGATAGGTATTTAAGACAAGAAAGAAGCCGCACCTTCGCTTCTTTCTTGTTAAAAATACCTATGTCCGGGACGCGACGTTATCCAACGGGATTGAGTTTTGTGATTTGACGCCACACGGGCGTGATCACCCGCGTGGCAAGCGGGATCAGCACAATGCCCACAGCGAGCCCAAGAATGCCATCCAGAAGCGCTGTGACAGCCCATTTGACGAACCCTGTTGCGCCTTCAAATCCAGCCGCCACGTTCGCTGCCACATGCTTGATCGCCTCATAGATCACCGGATAGCCCATCTCTGACATCGCGTGCAGGATGATCGATCCGCCCACCCACAGCATCGCCGCCGTGCCCACCACCATCAGCAACCACATGAAGCCGGGCATCGCCTTCACGATGCCCCGGCCCAGGGCGCGGATCGGACCAATGCCGCCTTTCTGCGCGAGGTACAGCCCCACATCATCGGCCTTCACAATGATCGCAACAGAGCCATAGACCGCCACCGTGATCCCAATCGCCACAAGCGCGAGCGTTCCCGCCTCCATCCAGAAATTGCTTTCGGGGATCGCGGCCAGTGCGATGGTCATGATTTCCGCAGACAGGATAAAATCGGTCTTGATCGCGCCTGACACCCGTTCCTCCTCCAGCTTGGCGGGGTCTTTGAGCTTGGCCACGCCATGGCCCGCCTCGTGATGGTGGCCAAAACCAAGCGCATGGACGATCTTTTCCGCCCCCTCGAAACACAAATACGCGCCGCCCAGCATCAACAGCGGCGGGATCATCCAAGGCGCGAAATTGGCCAGAGCAAGGCCCACCGGCAGCAAAAACACCAGCTTGTTGATGAAAGAGCCCCGCGCGATGCGCCAGACGATCGGCAATTCCCGCGCGGGCGCAAACCCTTTGAGATACTTGGGCGTCACGGCGGCATCATCGATCACCGCGCCCGCGGCCTTGGAGCCTGCCTTGACCGCTTGGCCGGCCACATCATCCAAGGAGGCCGCCGCGACCTTGACCAAACCCGCCACGTCATCCAGCAACGCCAGTAACCCGCTCATGCACTCTCTCCCAACAAGATCTCTTGCATGTGTTTACGCCAACCGGCCGCCCAAGCGCCACGCCGTTCTCACAAGAGGTTCAAAAACGCCGGAATGTTACCCTTTCTGGGCAACCAGTTGGCAACGCACCTGACCCGTCCGAGCCCCCAGTTATGGACACTCCTTGGGCCATCGACCACCCTCAGGGCCACGCGGCCATGGTTTTGCGATAACGGTTACCGCTATCACCGCGTTTAGAGCTTTCCGCGCTGGGCAGGCAGGTCTACAACCCCACCAAACCCCTGTTTTCAAGGAGACCGCCCATGACCATCACTGTCGGGATCAACGGCTTTGGCCGCATCGGGCGGGCCACGCTGGCCCATATCGCCACCTCGACGCGCAACGACATCAAGGTGGTTAAGGTGAACGCGACCGGCCCGCTTGAGACGGCCGCACATTTGGTCAAATACGACAGCGTGCACGGCCGCTTTCCCAATGAGGTGACGCTGGGCGATGGCACGATGGATCTGGGCCGCGGGCCGATGGAGATGTTTTCCACCTATGACATGGGGGCGCTTGACTGGTCCGGTGTGGATGTGGTGCTGGAATGCACGGGCAAGTTCAATGATGGCGAAAAGGCCAAAGCGCATCTGGAGCAAGGGGCGGGTAAGGTCCTGCTGTCAGCGCCAGGTAAGAACGTGGATCGCACGGTGGTTTTTGGCGTCAATCATTCAGATCTCAAAGCCGGTGAGACGATGATTTCAAACGGATCCTGCACCACCAATTGCCTCGCACCGGTGGCCAAGGTGCTGCATGAGGGGATCGGGATTGAAAGCGGGATCATGACCACGATCCACGCCTATACCGGGGATCAGCCAACATTGGATCGCCGGCACAAAGATCTCTATCGTGCGCGGGCCGCGGCCATGTCAATGATCCCGACCTCAACAGGCGCAGCAAAGGCCTTGGGCGAAGTGCTCCCGGATTTGAAAGGCAAACTCGACGGATCGGCCATTCGTGTGCCGACGCCCAATGTCTCCGCCGTGGATCTGACCTTTGTTGCGCAACGCGATGTGACCGCCGATGACGTTAATGTGATCGTGGCCGAAGCCGCAGCCGGCCCGCTCAAAGGGGTGCTGGGCTATGATCCGGAGCCCAAGGTGAGCATTGATTTCAACCACACGGAAGAAAGCTCCATCTTCGCGCCCGCGCAGACGCGGGTGACAGGTGGGCGGCTGGTGCGCGTGCTGGCGTGGTATGACAATGAGTGGGGGTTTTCGTGCAGAATGGCAGATGTGGCCGTGGAAATGGGGCGGATCGGCTGATCTGAGCGCGCGCAAATTCTTCGAAGAATTTGGCGAAGAAAATTGGAATTTTCTGCGCAGAATTTTGGAAAATTCTGCAACATAAAACCCCCGCCCAAACCGGACGGGGGTTTTTTGCCAGGTCGATGTAAAATCAGTCTTCGATGTCGGCGGCCTCTTCGGCCTCATTGCGCGCGCGGTCTGCGGCACCCTTTGCATCGATATCGCGGTCCACAAACTCGATGATGGCCATGGGTGCCATATCGCCGTAGCGGAACCCGGCCTTCAACACGCGCGTATAGCCACCTGAACGCTCGGCATAGCGTGGGCCCAGCACGTCAAAAAGCTTGGCCAGATGCATGTCCTGCTTGAGCTGCGACGCGGCCTGACGGCGCGCATGCAAATCGCCACGCTTTCCAAGGGTGATCAGTTTTTCCACAACGCGCTTGAGCTCTTTGGCTTTGGGCAGCGTGGTTTTGATTTGCTCATGTTCGATGAGCGAGCCAGCCATGTTTGCCCACAGCGCCTTGCGGTGCTCATGGGTGCGGTTCAGGCGGCGGTAACCTCTTGCGTGACGCATTTTCGTGTCTCCTTACGGGTTTTTGCTTTGTCCGGCGGTCTGATGCGTGTCAGCCGCTCTCCTTGGGGCGGGATTGCCCGGGGTGTAAGCCGGGCTTAAGCCCGGCCTACGGTTAAAATTGATCTTCGAACTTTTTGGCGAGGTCTTCGATGTTGTCCGGTGGCCAGTCTTCCACATCCATGCCCAAGTGCAGCCCCATGCCAGACAGCACCTCCTTGATCTCATTCAAGGATTTACGGCCAAAGTTCGGCGTGCGGAGCATTTCCGCTTCGGTTTTCTGGATCAGATCGCCGATATAAACGATGTTGTCGTTCTTCAGGCAGTTGGCAGAGCGCACGCTCAGTTCCAGCTCGTCCACTTTCTTGAGCAGAAGCGGGTTGAATTCCAGACCATCGTCTTCGTCCTGACGACCAGCGGCCTCAGGCTCCTCAAAGTTCACGAAGATGCTGAGCTGATCCTGCAGAATGCGCGCGGCAAAGGCCACGGCATCATCGGGCGTGATCGACCCATCGGTTTCGATCTTCATGGTCAGTTTGTCATAGTCCAGAACCTGACCTTCGCGCGTCGGCTGCACGTCATAGCTGACGCGGGTGACCGGCGAGTAGATCGCATCAACCGGAATAAGTCCAATCGGCGCATCTTCCGGCTTGTTCTTGTCCGCGGCCACATAGCCTTTGCCGGTGTTTACGGTCAGCTCCATAAAGAGGTCCGCGCCGTCATCGAGGTGACAGATCACGTGCTCTTTGTTCAGGATCTCAATGCCCGCGCTGTCAGAGATATCGCCCGCGGTCACAACAGACGGCCCCTTGGCCGAGATTGACAGGCGCTTGGGCCCTTCGACTTCCATGCGCAGGGCCACACCCTTGAGGTTCAAAACCATATCAGTGACATCTTCGCGCACACCGGCGACAGACGAAAACTCATGCAGAACATTGTCAATCTGCACCGAGGTGATGGCCCCACCCTGCAGCGACGACAGGAGAACACGGCGCAGCGCGTTGCCCATGGTCAGGCCAAAGCCGCGTTCCAGCGGTTCAGCCACAACCGTCGCCTGACGCAGGGGATCGTTGCCCGGCTTGACGTCCAGCTGTGTTGGCTTGATGAGTTCAGCCCAGTTTTTATGGATCATACGTGCCTCCATTCTTGTTCTCTGCCTGATGATCAACGGCTTTGAGAACGCCCGAGGTTAAAAATGCGGATTGGGGCCGTTCATCCGCACAAGGCCCCAAAAGAATAGTCTTAGACGCGGCGGCGCTTGGGCGGGCGGCATCCATTATGTGCAATCGGTGTGACGTCACGGATCGAGGTGATGTTGAACCCGATGGCCGCCAACGCACGCAGCGCGCTTTCGCGGCCAGACCCGGGGCCCTGCACCTCGACCTCAAGGGTCTTCATGCCATGCTCTTGCGCCTTGCGGCCGGCATCTTCTGCGGCCAGCTGTGCCGCATAGGGCGTCGACTTGCGCGAGCCTTTGAAGCCCATCGTGCCCGCCGAAGACCACGCGATTGCGTTGCCTTGGACGTCAGAGATGAGAACCTTGGTGTTGTTAAACGTCGAGTTCACATGCGCCACACCGGTGGCGATGTTCTTGGAAACTTTGCGTTTTTTACGTGTATCACGTGCCATACTCTCGCCCCCTTATTTCTTCTTGCCGGCGATCGGCTTGGCCGGGCCCTTGCGGGTGCGGGCGTTGGTGTGGGTACGCTGACCGCGGACCGGCAGGTTGCGACGGTGGCGCAGACCCCGGTAGCAGCCCAGATCCATCAGGCGTTTGACGTTCATCTGCACTTCGCGGCGCAAATCGCCTTCGACAGTGTAGTTGGCATCAATATGCTCACGGACCTTTAAAAGGTCAGCGTCAGACAGCTCATTGACGCGGCGGGTCTGGTCGATGCCAGCCGCTTCGCAGATTTCGCGGGCCGAAGCATGGCCAATTCCGGTGATGTAAGTGAGGGCGATTGGGACCCGTTTGTTGGTCGGGATATTAACGCCGGCGATACGTGCCACGTGGTTTGTCCTTTCGTTGCGGTTCCGTAGCTCCAGAACCTTTTTTCACAACGTCAGCCCGAGCGTTGCCGCGTCGGGCTGCAGCTGAATGTCTGTGCTTGAAACGCCAAGCCCAATGCGCTCGGTTCGAATCAAATCCTAGTTAGGGATGGTGGTCACTAGAGCCTGACTGAGAAGGCGTCAAGAGGGTTGAGCGGTGTGGCGCAAAAAACCGGCCCGACCACATGAAAATACGCGAAAACACAGCGAAATCCAAGCTCTCGGCGGGGTCATCGTCTGGCTTTGGTTCTGACTTGCGCTGTTGGCTCTGCGCGCTGTCTCAACCTGCCATCCTGTCCGGTGATGCCGTCAGTATCGCGAATGTGCGGTTTCTTTTCGTCATCGCGCGATCTGAAAATCCGCGCGCAGCCCGCCCAAACGCGCGCTTTGACCCAACACAATGTCCCCACCGTGGTTGCGAGCGATGTCAACCGCGATGGCCAAACCCAGACCCACGCCACTGCCGAGGTTTTGGTTGCGCGCCGTGTCCAGCCGTGAAAACGGCTTCAACGCCTCCTCACGCTGCGCCTCGGGGATCCCGGGCCCGTCATCTTCCACCGTAATTTGCAACAGATCCGGTCTGACCTCCAAGGCCACCTCCGCTTTACTGCCATAGCGCACGGCATTGTTGATCAGGTTTTCCACGGCGCGGCGGACCGCATCACGGCGCAGCATCACAGGCCCTTGCCCGCCCTCGCCCAAAAACCGCACATCTTTGCCTGCACGCTGTGCGTCTTCTACGATCTGCGTCACAATCTCTCCCGGGTCCACCTCTTCCATGTCGCCTTGTTGCGCACCGCGGGCAAAATCCAGAAACTCGGTGATCAACCGCTCCATATCGGACACATCGCGCTCCATCGCCGGGCGCTCTTCGGCCTCAATCATCGACAGGCCCAGCTTCAACCGCGTGAGCGGCGTGCGCAAATCATGGCTTACCCCGGAAAGCATGAGCGTGCGCTGTTCGATCTGACGCTCAATCCGGTCGCGCATCTGAAGGAATGCCCGGCCCGCGGCCTTCACTTCCACGGCGCCCGCCGGGCGATAGGCCAGATGCCGCCCGCGCCCAAACGCCTCTGCTGCGCGGGCCAGCCGGGTGATCGGGCGCAGCTGATTGCGCAAGTAAAAGTACGCAATCACCGTCATCAACGCGGCAAAGACCACCATGTTGACCAACAGCTGATGCGGATTGGACGCTGAGGCGCGCCTGCGGTCAAAGGACATGCGCAGCGGGCCATCTTCTTGGAAAAAATAAAGCTCAACGATGCGGTCATCCGGCAATTGCACCGACAAAAGCCGCGGCACAAATCGACGCATTTCGCGCACCACGATGGCCCCGGTGAAATCATACCAACGCCAAAAATCCGCCTCCGGCACATCCTCAAGCGCGACGCGCTCCACCGAGATCTGCAACGTGCGCGCCATTTGTGAGGTGGCCAACTCCTCCGCCGTGAGCCCACTTTCCAGCATCAGGCGCAATTCGCGCGAAACGGAGTTTGTCATCTGGCTGGTCACCCCGTCAAAATGGCGCTGCACAAAAACGACCGACACCACCAGCAACACCGAAATCACCGGCAAGAGCAGGATCAAAATAGCGCGCCCATAAAGCGTGCCCGGCATGTAGGGTTTGATCCAGCGAAAGCTCATGACCGTAGTTTTGGGCGAATTTGGCGGCAGAGGAAATGCCTGTCAGACCGGGCGACCAGAATTTTCCAAAATTCTGCGCAAGAAAATTCGAATTTTCTTGTGCATTTTCTTGGCAAGAAAATGCGCCCTTGATGTAAGGACAGCGCCATGAACGACGATCCATTCGATCCGCCCGTGGGCGTGGCAGAAGTGCTCAGCCCCGGGCTGCGGCGCGTGCTGGCGCCCAATGCCTCGCCCATGACCTATCGTGGCACCAACACATACCTTTTGGGCACGCGTGACATTGCGGTGATTGACCCGGGCCCCGATCACGAGGCCCATCTTGAGGCCATCCTGCATGCCTTGGAGCCAGGACAGCGCATCACCCACATCTTCGTCACTCATTCTCACGTGGATCACGCGCCCCTTGCCCGGCGGCTGAGCACGCACATCGATGCGCCCGTGCTGGCCTTTGGTCCGTCCGGAGCCGGGCGCAGCGCGATCATGACCCAACTGGCCGCCACGGGCCTGAGTGATGCAGGCGAAGGCATTGATCCTGATTTTCGCCCAGACACGTGCTTGGCGGACGGTGATAAAGTGACCACGCCTGAGTGGGACGTGACCGCGATCTGGACCCCGGGACATTTGGGAAACCACCTTAGCTTTGCCTGGGACGACGTTGTTTTTACCGGAGATTTGGTCATGGGCTGGGCCAGTTCCCTGGTGTCGCCGCCCGATGGGGATCTCACCGATTTCATGGCCTCCTGCCGCCGCTTGCGAACCCGTGGTGCGCGCGTGTTTCACGCCGGGCACGGTGCACCGATCAAAGATCCGATGGGGCGTCTTGATTGGTTGATCGCGCATCGTTTGTCACGCGAGACCGCGATTTTAGACGCGCTGGACAATGGACCTGCCACCACCTCGGATCTGGCCGCGATGATTTACACCGAAACGCCCCCGCAGCTTATCCCGGCCGCAAAGCGCAATATCCTCGCCCATCTCATTGATTTATATGTTAAAAAGAAAGTCCGCCCGATCAAAGATCTGACAGAAGCTGCGCGATTTCAAAAGACGTGACATCGCAGCTCATTTTCGCAACAAACCCACTTTACGCAGCCCATCACCCTTGGTATACGCCCCGACGTGGTCCGGCGTAGCTCAGCGGTAGAGCAGTTGACTGTTAATCAATTGGTCGTAGGTTCGATCCCTACCGCCGGAGCCAAAATCTTATTTTAAATCAGAGACGTAAAAGACATTTCCTCACCACAGGTCGAGTGAGTGTCTCGCGTTGGGGCCCTGCGGACCAGCGCTTTGAATACCGAGCGCGGGTGACTTTGATCAGGGTCTAGGGGCCTTTGCCATGGATGTGCATGTAAGGCTGTGCGGCTTGGCACCGGGAGCAAACGCACCGGAACCAAGCCAAAAATTTACGCTGTTGGGCCGCGCCTGTGGACAGGGCGTCGGCCTCTGCGCCGGGATCAGCCGAACATGTCGGAAGTAATGCCCGTGTACCAGCCCTCAGATTCCTCATAAGTGGCTTTGCGCACGGCCGAGGTCTCGCCCGTCTGAGAGATAAAGCCGTCAACCTTGGCGATCTTTTCTTCCGTCGCCTCATAGGTTGCGCCCACTTTCACGCCGTCATTGGCCTCAATGAGCGACCAGCAGGTGTTGGAGTATTTCGCCGGGAACACTTTGGACCCGGTGAGCGCCCCGCGCACCGCATTGGCGCAGACCTTGGCCTGGCTGTTGGCTGAGAAGCCGGATTTCGGCATGTCCCCTTGTTGGCTGGCATCGCCAAGCACATAGATATCGGCATCCGCCTTGGAGGACATATCCGCCGCGTTCACCGGCGCCCATTTGCCATCTGTGACGCCGGCAAGATCGGCAATGCGGCCGGCTTTCATAGCCGGGATCACGTTGCAGACATCGACATTGGTCACCTCTCCGTCGATCGTCACGGTCATGGCAGCCGGATCGACCGAGACCACGCCCCCGCCGAAATCTTCGCCGACCCAATCAATCATGCCCGCGTAGTGATTGTTCCAACCTTCCTCAAAAAGAGCCATCTTTGAGAATTTGGGCTTGGGATCGGCCACAAGGATCTTGGCGGTCGGATTGTTGAGTTTCATCCAATGGGCCACCATCGACACCCGCTCATAAGGTCCAGGAGGGCAGCGATAGGGGTTGGGCGGGGCCACCATGGCAAAGGTGCCGCCTTGGGGCATGGCCTGCAATTGCGCGCGCAGGAGTTCCGATTGCGACCCGGCCTTGTAGGCGTGCGGCATGGCGTTTTGGGCGCTCATGTCCCAGCCCTCCACCGCGCCATCAACAAAATCGATGCCCGGGCTCAGGATCAGCTTGTCATAGGCCACCGAACCGCCCCCGGCGAGGGCCACGGTTTTGGCGTCACGGTCCACGCCCGTGGCCCAATCGTGCACCACATTCACGCCATTGGCGGCAAGCCCACCATAGGTGTGGCCAATATCGTCAATCTCTTTGAACCCGCCCAAATAGAGGTTGGAGAAAAAGCACGTGTAATAGGTGCGCGTGGGTTCAATGAGAGTGACATCCACCTCACCTTTGCTGTCCTTGGCGATGTAGCGGGCCGCGGTTGCGCCCCCTGCTCCTCCGCCGACCACGACCACGCGGGGCCGGCCCTGGGCCATGACCATGGGTGCGGCAAGCGCCGCTGAGGCTGCCGCCGTGGTGCCAAGAAATGTCCGTCTGTTGAGTTTCATTTTGAGTGTCCTCCCGTAACGCCTTAGGGTTCAAGGCTGTTGAAGTATGCCGCCAATGCGGCAATTTCGTCATTGGCGAGACGGCCAGTGACCATCTGCATGACCGGGTTGTCCCGGTGCTTTTGCTTATAGGCATGCATCGCTATGACAAAGTCGTCGGGCTCCCATCCGATGATGGCGGGAATCCCGTTATTGGCACCGCTGGCCTGATGGCACGCGGTGCATTCCGAGGCGAGGTATTCGCCATATTCCATATCCCCCTCAATCGCCAAAAGCTCTGGCGCCACGGAAAAGCCTGGCGCGCTGATGGCCGCCGCAGCGGGGGCTGTATTTGCGGGGATATCACTCATCGCGAAAGGTACTCAGGTACGCGATTATCGCTGCCTGATCTCCTTCCTTCTTGAGGCCAGCAAAGGCCATTTTCGTCCCTTTCATGAAGCCCTTGGGATCGGCCAGAAACGCGGTGAGCGCGGCATCGTCCCAGGCGCGGCCTTCGGCAAGGGCGGCCTTGAATGTTTGGGAATAGGCAAACCCCTCGACCGAGCCCATGGTGCGGCCCATGAGGGCGTTAAGCTGTGGCCCGGATTTGTTTTTGGCGCTGTCCCCCACCGCATGGCAGGCCGCGCATTTCTTGAACACCTTCTCGCCCTTGTCGATCAAAAGCTGCGCTTCATCCACGTCCTCAGCGGGTTCGGGCTCTACAGCCGGCTCCGGCTCGGGCATGGCCTGAGGTTCTGGTATGAAAGACGGGCCATCCGCGGAAAAGGACGGCAGCCCCTCAACCGACGCCAGGTTCATCACAGAGACGCTGCCACCCTCGGGCGGGGTTTCCAGCAAAAAGACCGAGCGCATGGTCACCGTCACTTCGTCTTTGCAATTGGCCATGCAGGGCTCTGTGCGCCACTGGGAATATTCAAGCTCGGGCCGGTCATCGATTACGAACCCCTGGGCATTGTGCATCTCAACCTCGCCGAAGTTTTCGTGCGACAGCTCAAAATCATCATCGACCATATCGTTGGAATAAAGAATGTAGGCCACGATGGCATAGGTCTCATCCGCGCTTAGCGTGCCAGCCTCCCCAAAAGGCATGGAGCGGTTGATATAGTCCCAAGCGGTTGACAGATGCGGCCAGTAAGAGCCCACCGTTTTGACCGGATCTTTGTCGCCCAGCGTATCAAACCCGCCTGCCAGAACCGGCCAATTGTCGACCCCTTCGGCAAAGTCACCATGGCAGGCGGCGCATTTTTCCGCAAAGACCTCTTCGCCCCAGAAAACATCGCCGCGGCCCTCAGGCAAGCCACGCCCATCGGGGAGCACATCCACATCCCAGGCGGCAATCTCTTCCTCGTGGGCTGGGCGGCCCAAGCCCAACGTGCCCTCGGGTGTGGGTGCAGGTGCAGTCAGGTTCAGCCCTTGGGCCGCGCGCGCTTGGGCGGCCGCTTGAACCTCGGCGATTTGGGCCTCCAGCGCGGCCGCGCGATCGGCCTCGGCGCGGGCTTTGTCGCTCGACGCTGTCGCCTGATCCTGCACCTCTGCCACGCGGGCCTCCAGGGTTTCGATCCGGTTTTGGCCGTAATCGCGATTGGCCACGACCAGCGCCAGCGTCAGAATCGCCGTCACTCCGCCAAAGAGGCTGAGGATAGAGACGTTAAGAGAGTTCGACATTTTCAGCGATCCCTTCCGCGCTCACATACCAGGTTTGGATACAGTTGTTGTGGTAGACGGAATTCTCCCCCCGTTGCGCGCGCAACTGCGCCTTGGTGGGTTGGACATAGCCGGTTTCATCCATGGCGCGGGCCTGAAGCAGCATCGGCGCGCCATCCCAAACCATATCGAGGTAGAACCGCGTGAGCGCCTTGGCGTCGCCCTGTTTGCCCAGCCGTGCGGTCTCCCAGGTGATGCCGCCATCTTTGGAGACATCCACGCGGGTGATCTGACCATGGCCAGACCAGGCCAGCCCGGAGATCACCAAAGGCCCCGCCCCATGGCGGATCGGCATTTGCGGGCTGGGCGCGGTGATCACGGATTTCGCATCCATCACCCAGGTCCATTTGCGCGCGGTGCCATCTGCGTAGACATCGGTATATTTTGACGTCTCTTCGCGGCTTTCCACGGCGCGGTCGACCACTTCAATCCGGCGCAGCCACTTGACCCACATGTTGCCTTCCCAGCCCGGCACCACAAGCCGCACCGGATAACCATGCTCCATGCGCAGCGCTTCACCATTGGCCTTGAAGGCAACCAGCACGTCATCAAGCGCCTTTTCCATCGGAATGGACCGCCCGTTGGAGGAGGCATCCGCGCCTTCCACATAGACCCATTTGTCTGGCGAGGTATCGGCACCGGCCTCTTGCAACAGGCTGCGCAGCGGCACGCCGGTGTATTCCATGTTGTGGATCATACCGTGGGTGAATTGCACGCCATTGAGCTGCGCACCGGCCCACTCCATGCCGGTATTGGCCGCACATTCGCAGAAATAGACGTGGTTTTCGCGGGGAAAGCGTTCGATGTCTTCGTAGGTGAACACCAGCGGGCGCTCCACCAGCCCGTTGATCATCAGCCGGTAGTCTTCCTTGCGCATGTCAATCGCGCCGGAATGGTGCCGCTCAAAGGCGCAGCCCTGCGGCGTGATCGTGCCATCAAGGGCGTGAATGGGCGTGAAATTGATCGACGAGATGGGCGAGGCCGTGAGCCATTCCACATTGCGGCGCACCACATGGGCCTCATGTTCAATGGGCATGCCATAGGGTGTTTCATCAACGCCCGCGCCTGTGTAGCTGGCCCAATCCTGCAAGTCCGTGATCAGCGGGTCAGGCCCGTCCGCCGCGGAGGCCGCGCCCGCCATTGTGCCCGCAGCCATAGCAGCGCCCCCCCTCAGAAAGGCGCGGCGGGACGGTTTCAATGCGTTATTCATATTCTTGGTCCCTTTCACGCGCCGACCACGTCGACGCTTTGGGTCTGGTTCACGGTGACAGTGCCCAGCTTGGCGATGTGGCGCTCCACCACGTCCCAAATCTGCGGGCCTTCCGTCCCTTCAGTCACACTGGCCCAACCGGCCACGATGTAGCTGCGCGCGGGATCAATCGCCTCTCCCGTGCTGAGCAAAGTCATGTTCGAAATCCGCTCCCCCTGCGGCTTGGCCACGTCAATGCGGTAGCCAAGCCCGCCGGTGCGCACCATGTCACCGCCCTGTTGATAGTACGGATCGGGGTTGAAGATATTGTCGGCCACATCCTCCAGCACGACCTTGAGGAACTCCCCCGTCATCTCGGTGCGGTAAGCCTCTCCGTAGGACATGGACGTGACGCAAAAGATGTCTTCGCGCGTGATGTCCTGGCCGGGGATCAGGGTCGGCCCCCACCGCACCCCGGGGCTGAGCGCAATCTCCGCCTCGCGTTCGCTCAGAAGCGCGTCACAGATCAGATCATCCCAGGTGCCGTTGAAATTGCCCCGCCGGTAAAGCAGGCTGTCGGTCTGGCCGATCACCTCGGTCATCTGGGCCAGATAAGGCGCGCGTTCGGCCTCAATCAGGGCGGAGACCTCAGCATCGGGCGCAATCACATCCGAGAAAACCGGGATCAGCTTGGTCTTGTAGCCCATTATCCGGCCATCCCGCATATCCAGATCCACCCGGCTGACGAATTTGCCGTTAGAGCCCGACGGAACAAGGATCGTGTCTCCTATGACCGCCGGCTCGGGCAGCGCGTCATGGGTGTGGCCGGATAGGATCACATCAATGCCCGGAACAATGCCGGCCATCTTTTTGTCCACGTCAAAGCCATTATGGCTGAGCACGACCACGCATTCGGCGCCTTGGTTGCGGACCTCTTCGACCATGGCCGCCATGTTTTCATCGCGAATGCCAAAGGCATATTCCGGAAACATCCAGCGCGGGTTGGCGATGGGCGTGTATGGAAAGGCCTGCCCGATGACGGCAATCTTGGTGCCGCCGCGTTCAAACATCTTATAGGGGGCGAAAAGCTCTGTGGGTTCATCCCATTCGGCATCGAATATGTTCTGGCCCAAAGCGGCAAAGGGCAGATCATTCACCAGTTCGGCCACCCGATCACTGCCCAGCGTGAATTCCCAATGAAAGGTCATCGCGTCTGGGCCAAGGGCATTCATCACGTTGACCATATCCTGGCCTTGGGTTTTCCAGCAGGTATAAGAGCCGTGCCAGGTGTCGCCGCCATCAAGCAAGATGGCATCGGGCCGGTCAGCGCGGATCGCGTTGATCACCGTGGCCACCCGATCCAGGCCACCGACGCGGCCATAGGCCCGGGCGAGTGCTGTGAAATCCCCCGAACTCAGCGCATAGTGCTGCGCGCTGCCATCCTGGATGCCGTAAAGGTTGCGAAACGCCGCGCCTGTCAGATGCGGCACCGCGCCTTTGTTCTCGCCCACGCCGATATTGACATGCGGCTCCCGGAAATAGATCGGGTTGAGCTGACCGTGAATGTCCGTGATGTGGATGAGGGAGACATTGCCAAATGTCTCAAATTCGAGCAGCTGATCCTGGGTCAGCGCCTGTTGCGCCCCGAGCCGCGCCCAATTGCCAAACCCTGACGCGCCAAGCATGGCCGCTGCGGCCATCCCCACTTGCAAAAAATCGCGGCGCGCAATCACTCTGTCGGGTTCCTTTCAAAGATGCGCATAATTAAAGGGTGCGCGATTAAAAAAAGCCCCGCTTAACTGCGGAGCCCTATTGGTGTTTCAGGGTCGAGCCAGCACCACAGCGAGCATCGTCAAAATTGTCAGATCCGTGGGCACAGACGTTTTGAGGACAGACTTTTTGAGGACAGACTTTTTGAGGACAGACGATTTGAAGACAGCCGCTTTGGCCCGGACGCGTTCACCTAAGGCGGCACGCCCATGGATGTTCTGTGATGCGGTGCCCAAAGCGCGGTTCGCGGATGCGAGCCCAAGCCGTTCAAGTGCCATGTTGTCCCTCCCGTTCATGTGATGCAGCGCGCGGGTGCACGGCACGCTCCACCTCACTGTCTCAAGTCACGGTAATCTCTTTGCTGGTCTCGTAGACGTCGCCATCATCGTCATACCAGGTGAACGTGAATGCGCCCGATTCCGGCACGGTCGCGTCAAATTGAAAAAACGGGTTGGTGGAGATCGACGGCTCCATCGCCACATCAATCACATTTTGGCCGTTAAAATCGGCCGTAAAGCGGTAAATGATCGAGCGTGGGATGATATTGCCGTCATCATCCTTGCGCTGACCGCTTTCCATTTTGTGGCTGATCAGTGTTTTGATGGTGATCGTGTCACCTGCCGCCGCTGTTTTGGGGACTTTGACCCGGGGTTTTACACCTGTTGCCATGGATTTTCTCCTACATCTCTTGAGGGCCGAGCATCGTGCCTTTTGCAGGCAGCGTCATCCGCCGCAGCCGCCAATGGTCACTTTGACTTCGGCCTGTGCCATCTGGAATGAGCCGTCTTCCATCTTGGCGATGGCGATCACATTTTGCGTGGTGGCCAGGCGAATGCGGGTCGATGCGCTGCGCGTCGCGCTAAGCGGGCCAAACGTGAACCGCGCCACGTTGGGCTCTGGATTGCCATCGGCAAAAAGCATCACCTCGGACGCGCCGGGGGCATCAACACCAATCGGCACGGTGTTGCCATTTTCAGCAATCTCCGGCGCGCTGAGGGTGACACCGCCGCTCGCAGCCTCAGCGCCGCCGGTGAAGTCGGCGATGGCGTCTTCTGCCAGGCTCGCAAAGGCGGGAAGGCCGGATAAACCGGCAAATGCGATACTGCCAGAGCTGAGCGCCAGCCATTTTCGCCGTGACAGGGTCCGTGTCAGTTTCATAGTGATCTCCGTGTTGAGACGGTCATGAAGTTTGGTGCGCGCTGTGATTGAAGGTCTGGAGGTCGACCACCCAACCGGGCCGCTTTTGGCGCAGCCCTGCGATGCCGCTCGGCCCTGTAAGGCTTAGCCCCGTTGAATGCTGCATGATCCCTCCCTAGGTCGATTCCGCGCCTTGGTGCAAAGCAGCCTACTGCAGGGCCTCGCGTTCAAGCAACAACAAATTCAATTACATGAATTTTTAAATTCGTTTGCATCTGCGGCATTTCACGCAATTTTATTTCGCAAATGCAGAAAGGGTGCTTGATGTATTACAGCGCCTTACCTGTCAGCCAATGGTTTGGAACCACGGCACGTTCTCCAGCATCCATTGCGCGATCCTGTTGACTGAGTTTGTCGCGATGAGCATGCCGAAGAGGATCAGCATCCCGCCCATCAGCTTTTCGATCAGGCCCAAATACGGGCGAAACCGGGCCATCAACGTCATGAACGGCCCGATCATCAACGCGGCCGCGATAAAGGGTAAGGTCATGCCCGATCCATACGCAACCAGCAGCATCGCCCCCTGCCCCGCCGTCTCTTGGCCTGCGGCGGTGAAGAGGATGGTGGCCAGAACCGGGCCGACGCAGGGTGTCCACCCAAACGCGAACGCAAGCCCGATCACATAGGCCCCCACCACCCCGACATTTGACGTGCGGCCCGCATCGGCGCGAAACTGGCGGTAAAGCAGGCCGATCCTGATCACGCCGAGAAAATGCAGCCCCATGGCGATGATGATCGCGGCCGCAATCCATCGTAAAACGTCGAAATACTCCCGCACCAGCTCGCCAAACACGGTCGCAGATGCCCCAAGCCCGACAAACACGGTGATCACCCCCAGCGAGAAGACGCATGTGGCCGCAAGGGCGCGCAACCGAACACCAGACGATATCTCTGCCTCGGCCGAGATCTGGTTGATCCCCACCCCGGCCAGGTAGCTGAGGTAAAACGGAACCATGGGCAGGATGCACGGCGACAAGAAGGACAAAAGCCCCGCCAGCACTGCGCCTATCAAAGTGACATCGAACATGCTGAGGCGCCTGTTTTCGTGACCATGGCTTGAGATATTCACATATTAGATTATGATATCGGGCGAGACTGCGTCAATCAAAGGCTCTGACGAGCATGCTCAAAGCGCTCATCGTAACACTCGTTTCCTGTATGCCGGTTCTGGCCACGGCAGATACTGTTTTGCTGATGGCCGAAGAGGATGGGTGCCACTGGTGCGCCAAGTGGACTGAAGAGATTGCGCATATCTACCCCAAGACCGCAGAAGGCCGAACGGCCCCGCTGCGCCGCTATGATCTGCATAGCGAAACCCCAGATGTCACGTTCGACCGCCGTGTCCTCTACACGCCGACCTTTATCCTCGTGCAGGATGGGCGTGAGGTGGGCCGGATCGAAGGATATCCAGGCGAAGACTTCTTTTGGGCCCTGCTGACACAGATGTTTGACCGGGCCGAAATTCCCTTGGATACGGCGAGCTAACTCACTATGACCCCCGAGATGATGACCTCTGACATGACCACCGAAATGGACACGCCCTCTCAGCCGGTTTCGCGCCTGCCTTTGTTCGACAAGGACATGTGCGCCGAAGACATGGAGCGCATGATGGAAAATGCGCAACGGGCCTCAAATTTTCTTAAGGCCATCAGCCATGAAGGCCGGTTGATGATCCTGTGCCATCTGGCCTCTGGCGAGAAATCCGTGACCGAGCTGGAGGAGTTGTTATCGGCGCGGCAGGCGGCGGTCTCACAGCAATTGTCGCGGCTGCGCCTTGAGGGGTTGGTCACACCTCGGCGCGAGGGCAAGGCGATTTACTATCGCTTGACAGATGATCGCCCCAAGCAAATCATGGAAGTGGTCTATGATTTGTTCTGTCGTCAGGACTGACAAAATCCAGACATGTAAACAGCATTTTGTTGGGAGGCACAAATGCTGGACTGGCTTGGAGAGGCAAATACCGATGCTCTGATCGGATTGGTCGGAGGGATCGCGCTTGGCCTGGCGGCGCGTGTGGGCCGCTTTTGCACTTTGGGCGCGATTGAAGACGCGCTTTACGGGGCCGATACCCGACGGTTGCGGATGTGGGGGATCGCCATCGGTGTGGCAATCATTGGCACCCATCTTGCGCTTTACGCCGATGTCTTTGAGAGCACCGAGACGGTCTATCTCGCCCGTGTGTGGAACCCGCTTGGCACGATCATTGGTGGATTGATGTTCGGCTACGGCATGGCGCTTTGTGGCAATTGCGGCTATGGTGCCCTGGCGCGACTGGGCGGGGGCGATCTGCGGTCTTTTGTGATCGTGCTGGTGATGGGCTTGTCGGCGTATTTCGTTATGTCGGGCCCCTTGGCCCATGCACGGGTTTGGGCTTTCCCTGTTGAGATGGGCGCAGCAACGCCGCAAGGTTTTGCGCATGTGTTTTCATTGATCGGGATGTCCCCTGTGGCCGGCGGGCTGACGGTGGGCGTGGGCCTTTTGGTGCTTATGATGATCGGGGCCGATATGCGGCCATCTCCGGGGCAGATTTTTTGGGCTGCCGTGGTGGGCGTTGCCATCATATCAGGCTGGATCGGAACCTATTGGGTGGCCACCACCGGGTTTGAGGCAGAGCCGATCGAAACCCATACATTTGCAGCGCCCATCGGGGACACGATTTTTTACACCATGACCGCCTCAGGCAATGCGCTGTCGTTCAGTGTGGGCTCTGTCTTGGGCGTTGTGATCGGGGCCGCGCTGGGCTCCTACTCAAAGGGGCATTTCCGGTGGGAGGCCTGCGAAGACCCGCGCGAATTGAAACGCCAGATTTTCGGCGCCGCGATCATGGGGCCCGGCGCCATTTTGGCGGTGGGATGCAGCGTTGGTCAGGGGATTTCGGCCTTTTCCGTGTTGGCCTACAGCGCGCCGGTGGCGTTTTTGGCCATTTTCGCGGGTGCGGCACTGGGCCTGCGCCAGTTGATCACCGGGTTTGCCCCGGCGGAGTAGGGCAAAAGCAGGCGTTGGGGGCTATTCGTCCTGCTCAGCGAAAAACTGCGTTACGGCCTGCATCAAACCGCTTTCGACCATGGCCTCTTGGTTGAGCGTCATCAGCCCGCAACCCTGCATGGCTGCAATCGTGATATCGCTGGGCACCATCAAATCCAGCGCTTCGTCATATTGATCAATCGTAAGAAGCGTGACCTCAGGGTTTTGCTCCACAAACGCCAGGAATTTCACGCTTTCATCCCGCATGGCGTTGTATTCATTCAACGTACCAGCCGTAGACATATCATCATAGATGCAGCTGTAGGCCGTCACAAAATCCTCATTCCAAGGAAAGGCCGGTATGGCCTGCGCAACGGACGCATCAATCCGCGAAAAGATGACCATCGACCCAACCCAGGACGCCTCGGCGACGCGGCGGGCTTCGTCTACGAATTGACCACGATTTAGCGCGGTGAAATCGACGGATGTGTCAATCTCTTGGGCCACGCTTGGTGCGGCAAGGCACGCTGTGACGGCGAAGAAGGCAAAGCGGCACATGGGAAGGTTCCTTGAATGGCGGTTACGTGGCGAAGGTTTCAAACGGGCATGCACTTGGCAATGCATGCCGGTGTGACAATCGCGGCGTCGTGCGCACATGCCGCAGGTGAGTGTGCGCCTGTGGTGGCCGCCGCTGCGCCGAGACACATCAAAGCGCTATAAAGTCTTTCTTGTTGGCCGATTTTTGCCTAATGTCACACGCAAAGAGGCACAATGGCCCGAGCAGACACCCCAAGGGACGCATCCATGAGCACCGCATTGATCACGATGGCCTATCAGGACACGTTTTTCCTGCCGCTTTGGATTAAGTATTACGCACAGTTTGTTGATAAAAAACAGATTTATGTTCTCATCCATGGCCGTGATACAGCACTGGAAGAGATCGCCAAGGGCTGCAACATCATCAATATCACCCGTCCCGAGATCACCCCACAATTTGAGGTGAACCGCTGGCTGATGCTGTCGCATTTTGCCTCCGGTCTGACCTATCAATACGATACGGTGATGTATCTCGACACCGATGAGATTGTGTTTTCAGATCCAACTGTTGCGGATAACCCGCTAGAGTACATTGAGAAAATTGAGGCGCCTGTCATCTCACCACACGGGTTTGAGGTGATGCATCGCGGCGATTTGGAGCCGGAACCGATCTCGGGCGACACGCCGATCCTGGAACAGCGCGCGTTTGCCCGCATCAACACGGCCTATTCCAAACCGTGCATCATTCGAAAGCCCGTACGGTGGTGTTCGGGCGGGCATGCCGCGACCCATCCCCGGCTGCATTTGGCGCCGGATCTCTACCAATTTCACCTGCGCTTTGTGGATGAAGACATGTATCTGATTAAAATGCGCGGGCGGCGTGAGGCGACATCGGACCCAAAGACCGGCGAACATGTGGCGGGCGTGGGCGGGGCCAACTGGAACGTGACCGATGAAAAGGCCGCAGGCATGATCCGCAAAATCCGCACCTGGCCCATTTATGAGGCGGACCGCCTGAGCGGGTTGCGTCCATTCCGCATGTTCCAAAAGAAATTCGGCGAAAAGCGGCGCAACAGCTATCATTTCGGGCCCTATTACATTCAGAAAAAGCTGATCCGGCTGCCCGATCACATTCGCACCGCGTTCTGAGCCGCGAAGGAGCATTAATTTGGCCAAAGAACCCGTTGTTATCATTGGAGGAACCGGCTTTTGCGGGCCTCATCTTGTGCGCCAACTTTTGGCGGATGGCTACCCGGTGCGCGTGATGTCACGTCGGGGGCCCAACGGGCTCAACCCGTGGCAGGAGGAGATGCTCAGGGGCGCAGAGGTCCTGCGCGGGGACATGAGCAATCCGTTTGATCTGACCAATGCCATTTCTGGTGCCGAAACGGTCATCCATGCCGCGTCCGCCTCCAAATCGCGCAACTCTGACGTCGCGATTGAGCAGGATATTGATATCAATCTCAAAGGCACTGTCAGCATCATTCAAACCGCCGGCGCGTGCGGGGCCAAGCGGCTGGTCTACCTGTCATCAGCCGGGGCGATTTATGGCATTGGTCAGGGCCGGCCTTATATTGAATCTGATGCCTGTCAGCCGCTCTCCTCCTACGGGATCGTGAAATTGGCGGCTGAAAGCTACGTCACCCATTTGGGCGCGGCGCATGGGTTGTCCACGCTGATCGCGCGCATTTCCAACCCATTCGGCCCCGGCCAGACGGGGGCGGATGGTCAGGGCATCATGGCGGTGTTTTCCCGCCTCATCGTCAAGGGTCAGCCGGTGCGCCTTTTCGGCGATGGCTCAGCCGAGCGGGATTACATCACCGTGGAAGACGCCATGCGCGCGCTGCATGAGCTTATGGGCATGGGTGAGGAAGGCATTGTCAATATTGCGTCCGGGCAATCGTCGTCGATCTCGTCCATCCTTGACATGCTGGAGGATGTGATGGGCCAAACCGCAGAACGCACCTATATGCAAGCTGCGCGCCCGGCCGATCTGGGGCATGTGCACATTAACAATGACAAAATGGTGGCGCGGTTGGGCTGGAAACCCGATGTGGATTTCAAACCCAAGATACGCCAGTTCATCGATTGGATGTCACAAAGCGAGTTTGCCGCCGAGTGAACGGCCCGCCACCCAAAATGCGCCCAAGCCGTCAAGCGCTGTAGCGTGCAGGCCTTTGAAAAATCACCACGGTGGGCCGCAGAGCCGTTGACAGATCGGGATGCAGCCCTGCGTTGATCATGGTTTGATAGAGCGCGCCCACCTCTTCGATATTGTCCGGCGTGGGATGAACCTCCATGATCACCAAGTCAAAAGGCGCAAGATCAAGCACATCGAGCAAGGCAAACTCCGCGCCTTCGATATCGCAGATCAAGACATTTGCCTTAGCTTTCTTCGCCAGGTCATTGATATCAATCTTTTTTATCTTTTCCTTGGAGACGATATCAGGCGTGTCCGGGCTCAGCGATGAGGCCCAGAAATCACGGGAAATGTAGAAGGTCGCGCTGCCTTTGCCTTTGCCCGCCAGTCCCGTGACGAGGTTGATCTCGCCATATCCGTTGATCTTGTGAATATGCTTGATGACGTCTTCAAGACCGGGGTTTGCCTCAACAGATGTGACCGCCTCTGCGCCCACGATCGAGGCTGCCAAGGCCCCCACCACGCCGCAGCCCGCACCCAGGTCCAGCACGCGATCGCCGTCTTTGAGGCAGCGCTCTACCGCGACCCGTTCGAGCCGCTCGTAGCGGTCTTTGGCCATTGAGCGATGAAGTTTGGGGGAAAACACACCGTAAGGATCTTCGACGGTGATGCCACTCAGAGAGTATTTGGGTTTCGCCATGGGACTGCTCGCTTTTTGCTTTTTCCGAAAGGTAAGCGGGCACCCATTGCGACACAAGTTGAATTGCGCCCGCGCCGCCGCACGCGCGGCAAACGTGGCATTTGGGCCTTAGCGATGTGCAGATCACCGGCTGTAGGAAAGCACCTCCCCCCGGGCCGGATCGCGCAGGGTGAACGCGTTCTCGCTCAGCGTATCAAGCAGCATGCAAAGCGTTTCATCTGGCCGATCATCATAGATGACAATGATGCCCGCCCCCGCGCCCGCATGATCCGGGCAGGCCGCCGCCAGCCGCCAGGACCCGGCCCCGTTGGCCGCGCCATCCTTGAAATCTTCAAAACGCGCGGCGGTGATCTTGGACATCTGGCCGGGGTTGTCGTCTGAATTCCACTCCCCCAAAAGCGCGCGCTTCACACCCGGAAAATCAAACGGGACGGAGGCGAGCAGTTCAGACGCCGGGATGTTCTTGGCGAGCGTCAGCGTTGGCGTCGGCGCGGGTCCGGTGGCGGGTTCCGGCTCTGGCGCTGGCTCTGGTGCGGGTTCAGCGACCGGTTCGGCCACAGGCTCAGCGACAGGTTCTGAAGGAGCCTCAGACAGAGCGGCGGTTTCCTGCGATTTTTGCGGGGCGGTTTCGGCAGTTTGCGCGGGCTCAGCCGTTTTGCGCTGCGTTTGCGCAGGCGCGGGCGGCTCTGGCGCAAGGGCCGCCGTGAGGCGCACCTCGGTTTGTCCATCGGCGGCAATTTGCACCTCGGTAAAGCTCAACCGCTCATGCCCGCGTGCGGCGCATTCGGTGTCGCCGATGATGGTGAACACATCATTGACCGCACAGAAAAAATAATCTTGCGACTGAAACGCGCCGTTTTCATTGACCGCGTGCCAATAGTAGTAGGATTGCGGCGCCGGGGCATCGACCACGGTGACACATTCGCCCGCGCCTGCGTTCCACCAGCCTTCAGATGTCCACTGATCCCCGCCCAGATAGCCAATGGCGATGGAGACATTCACGTCCGTATCATTGCAAAAACTGAGTTCGGCCTGGGCGGATGTGCTGAGCCCGATGGCCATGGTCCCTGCCCCGATCAGAGTTGCAAATGTCCGTGTCATGATATCCCCCAATGGTCTGTTTGAGGGCAAGCCTATCACATAGATTTCGCTTGGCCACGGGGTTTGCATGGGTTTGCATGGGTTTGCGCCTGCGACGCATTGCTTTACGCCCGCGGCTGCGGCACGGTAAAGATATTGCGGCACGGTAAAGATATACGGTGCTGGTGTGATTTCGGGGGAATGGTGATGGCACAGGTTTGGAAACGGATCGCGGCGGGATTGGTTGTAAGCGCCTTGGCCTGGCCTGCGGCGGCAGAGCCCACGGGCACGTTCCGCTTTGCCCATGACGTGGGGTCGGGCGCGCTGTCGAGCCTGGACCCGATTGCCAATGGGCGCATCCTCACCATCACTGAAAAGCTGATGAGCCGCCTGGTGCGCCCAGGTGTTGAAGGCATCCCGCAGCCGGATCTGGCCACCAAATGGTCGGCAAATGAGGATGGCACGGTCTGGACCTTTGCCTTGCGCGAGGGTGTGACCTTCCATGATGGCAGCACGTTTGAGGCCGCCGATGTGGTCTATTCGCTAGAGCGTATTCTTGACCCGGCCTCCGACAGCCCGGCGAAATCCGTCATCGCCATGGTCACGGATGTGGCGGCGCTTGATGACATGACGGTGCAGCTCACACTCGAATCGACCTTTGCCGATCTTCCATTGCAATTGATGGACCCCAGGTTGCGGATCATCCCAGAAGGATCCGGCGACGCGATCGGGCAGACGGGCATCGGCACAGGGCCTTTCAAGGTTGAAAAATTTGACGCCGATGGCGTTACCACTCTGACAGCCTTTGAGGACTATTATGAGGGCGAGCCGCTGCTGGCGCGGATGGAGGTCTACGGCATTCCCGATGAAAAAACCCGGCTGCAGGCGTTTCTGGCCGGGCAATTGGATATGGAGCGCGGGATCAAGCCGCTGGTGCGCCGCGCGCTCAATCGCTCAGACGCCTATGTGGTGCAGGAAATCCCCACCGGGAACTGGTCGGGCCTGGTGTTCCGCACCGATGTGCCGCCCTTTGACAATGTTCGCGTGCGCCGGGCGCTGCGGATGGCTGTAGATCGCGAAGAGATGCTGAAACTGGCGCTCGATGGCGGGGGCATCGTGTCCTGCGACACGCCTGTCGCGCCCTCTGATCAATACCGCGCGGATATGGACTGCGCCCGCGACGTTGAGGGGGCCAAGGCGCTTTTGGCCGAAGCGGGCTACCCTGATGGGCTGACGATCAAGCTCCATGTGGCCGCGGTAGATGCCGCATGGGAGGCCATGGCGCTGGTCTTTCAGGATCACGCGGCCGCGGCGGGGATTGACGTGCAGATTGTGAATGCTTCCGCCGATGGCTACTGGTCAGAGGTGTGGATGAAAAAAGATGCCTTTGCCACAAGCTGGGGTGAGCGACCCGGGGATCAGGCCCTGAATGAGCCGTTCCAAAGTCAGGCCAAATGGAATGAAAGCTATTTTCAGGATTACACATTCGACGACAAAATGCGCCGCGCGCGTGAGAGCTTGGATTTCTTTGAGCGGCGAAAGTTTTACGTGGATGCGCAACACTACCTGTTCAAGCGCTCTGGCACGCTGATCCCGTTTCACCGCACGCAGCTCGTCGGGCTCTCACCCCGGGTCAAAGGCCTTCCAGGGTTCAAAAGCGATCGGATCCGGTGGCATCAGGTGCGCGTGGAAGAGACGCCCTCGTGACGTGCCACAGCGCCGGTCCTCGACATTTTTTGAGGAATGCGCGCTGACGCAGGAACCAGAATTTTGGAAAATTCTGCGGAGAAAATAATAATTTTCTGCGCATTTTCTTAGCAAGAAAATGCAGCCCCCGAGTTACGGTCAGTAATTGCCGGCCACATATTTCGCGATGGCCGCACCTCGGCTGTTTACATCGAGCTTCTGATAGATCGCCTTGAGGTAGTATTTCACCGTATTTTCCGACAGACCCAACCGCGCTGAGATCTGGAAATTTGTCAGCCCGTCCACCAGAAGGGCGAGGATCTCATGCTCGCGCTTTGACAGGCTGTCGGTCTTTTCAGAGGTGAGTTTGCGCAGAATATCTGTCGGCAAAATTGAGTGCCCTTCCACCAATTTACCCAAGATTTTGGGCAGGCTGGTGAGGATCTGGCTCATCATACAAATGGAGTTGGCGCCTGATTTGATCGCTGTCCGAATGAAGGCCAGCTCTGAGTCCTCGGCCACCACCACGACCATCACCTGTGGAAACTCCTTGCGCACCACATCCAGCGCTTGGGTGAGATCAGCGTCGCTGAGCCTGACGCCGAGGATCAAAATGCATTGCCCGCTCACGGCAGAAAGGGTTTTGCTGAGGCCGTCGAGATCTGTTGCAAACTCCCCCAGACGCACCTCAGAGATTTGAGAAACAAGTGATCCAAGACCCTGACAGACGATCAATTGGCGGTCGGCGACGATCACTTCAGGCCGGTCATCAACAGGTGCGACAGCGATCTTTGCTGTATTTCTCAGGGCTTCCATCTTATCAGTATACACTGAAACCCCTCCTCAATTCTCCCATTAAATCACTGCGGAGGTGGTTCGGAAGTCTCTGAAAACAAACAAAAAGCCGGTATGCAATCGTATGCTGCTCTCGTTTGAAGTGCCCTTTTGGGAATCGCTCTTGGATTGTCATGAGGCCGTCCTGTGCTCCCGTGATGATCGCCACCCGAGCGGGTGGGAGACCCCACCCGATAGGGCTGCTTGATTTCTCACTTGTTCGCAGCAGATATCCCGTCAGGCGTAGAAAACGGGGCATGGACAAGAGACAAGACCCCGGAAGCGAAACGAAGGAGACGCACATGAACGGCAATCAGCACCTATTCATTCCGGGACCAACCAATGTTCCCGAACCCATCCGTCAATCGATGAATGTGCCCATGGAAGACATGCGTGCCCCCGATTTCGGTGATCTGGTGAGCGGGCTCTTGACCGACATGAAAAAGGCCTACCGGTTAGAAAACGGCCGCGTGTTTATCTTCCCCTCCTCCGGCACCGGCGCGTGGGAATCCGCGATTCAGAACACGCTGCAAGACGGTGACAAAGTGCTGATGTCGCGCTTTGGCCAGTTCTCTCTTCTATGGGTGGACATGGCAGAGCGTCTGGGCCTCAACGTGGACTGTGTTGAGGTGGAATGGGGCAAGGGTGTCCCACTTGAAGAATATGCCAAGCGCCTTGAGGCCGACAAAACCCACGAGATCAAGGCGGTATTTGCCACCCAAAACGAGACCGCGACGGGCGTGACCTCGGATATCGCGGGCGTGCGCAAAGTGCTTGATGATCTCGGTCACCCGGCGATGCTCTTTGTGGATGGGGTATCCTCCATCGCGTCGATCGAGTTTGAAATGGAAAAATGGGGCGTCGACCTGGCTGTGTCAGGCTCGCAGAAGGGGTTCATGCTGCCCGCGGGCCTGGGCTTTCTGGGTGTGTCGGACAAAGCTCTCGCTGCCAATGCCGCGCTCAACAATGCCGGCATGAAGCGCTGCTATTTCAGCTTTGAAGACATGATCAAGCTCAATGACACAGGCTATTTCCCGTACACGCCTGCCACGCAGCTTCTGCGCGGTCTGCGCTGCTCTCTCGATATGATCCTTGAGACGGGCATGGAAAGCATCTGGGCGCGGCACAACCGCCTGGCCGAAGGTGTGCGCGCCGCTGTGGCCGCGTGGGACGGCTGTGAATTGGTCGCGCAAGGGCCGGAATGGGCCTCTGACACCGTGTCGGCAATCTATGCGCCCGAGGGTGTGGATGCGCGCGATGTGATTTCCACGGCCTATTACAAGTACCAGACATCTTTGGGCTCAGGCCTCAACAAGCTGATGGGCAAGGCGTTTCGCATTGGTCACCTGGGCTCGCTCAACCCGGTGATGCTCTGCGGGGCGATCTCGGCGGCGGAAATGGCGCTGGTCGATGCCGGTGCGAAGATTGAGCCGGGCTCAGGTGTGGCGGCTGCGCAGGCGCAGTACCGCGCGTCGACCCCGGCCACTCTGAAGGCCAGCGCGAAGGCAGCCTGACGACGATGAGCACCACGAAGATCTTGGTCACCCGCGCCTGGCCAAAAGAAGCAGAAGACCATCTCGTCGCCCAGGGTTTGGGCGACGTGACCCTCCGTCATCCTGACACACCCATGAGCAAGGATGAGTTCATGGCAGCCGCAGAGACCTGCGATGTGATCATGCCCACAGTGTCCGACAAAATTCCGCCGGAGTTCTATCCGGCGGCGAAGGGCCGCGTGAAGATCATGGCCAATTACGGCGTGGGCTTTAACCACATCAACATTGATGCCGCGCGTGAGAACGGCATTGCTGTGACCAACACGCCCGAGGTTCTGACCGATTGCACGGCGGATTTGGCCATGGGGCTCTTGCTCACGGCCGCGCGCCGGATTGGTGAGGGGGAGCGGGAAACCCGCGCCGGTGACTGGGCCGGGTGGCGGCCCACCCATATGATCGGCAAGAAAGTGACCGGGGCAACGCTGGGCATTGTCGGGTTTGGCCGTATTGGTCAGGCCATGGCGCGCCGGGCGCATTACGGGTTCGGCATGCGCGTTGTGTTTCAGGACGCGTGGCACGTGCCCGATGACATCAAGATCCAGAACGGCAATGCCGAACAGTTGGGATCCATCGCTGAGGTGGCCGCGCAAGCCGATTTTCTGTCACTGCACATGCCGGGCGGGGATGACACCTACAAGATGATCAACGCCGAGGTCTTCAATGCACTGAAGCCCGGTGCGATTTTGGTGAATTCCGCACGGGGCGACGTGGTGGATGAAGATGCGCTTTTTGCGGCACTCGATGCAGGGCAGCTTTCGGCGGCCGGTCTTGATGTGTTTCACAATGAGCCTGCCCTTGATCCACGGTTCATGGAGTACAACAATATCGTTCTGGCCCCGCATTTGGGCTCTGCCACCGATGGCACAAGGATCGGCATGGGCTACCGCGCGATTGACAACCTCAAGGCATATCTGAATGGGGACACGCCGGGGGATCTGGTGACGTAAGCCGTCAATCCTTTTTTAACCATGAAAATCAACAATCGGGCCATGATGAGAAACCATGGCCCGTTTGATTCTGAAAAATGGATCCGAGATGTATTTTCGTCCAGAGCGGCGAGAGACGGTCAGGTTGTGCGACGTAACCTGCGCGACATTGACAAATACGTTGGCCGGGAGCGTTTCGCTCAAGAGCTCAGCAGACGCGGATTCCGAGCCATTGAAAACTCTGGCCAGATCGTGATTTTCTGCAACCAAGAACCCATACGTCGGTTTTGAAGCGACCATTTTCTTGGAAGAAAATGCGCAGAAAATTCGAATTTTCTGCGCAGAATTTTCCAAAATTCTGATTCGCCTCACACAATGCGCGCCGCATAAGTTTCCTATCGTAAACCTTTGTTTTCCTTAAGAGGCGGGCGCCTTTGGTTCGGTGTCCAAAGGCATCCCGAGGTGATCACGCCGGGTAGTAACTCCCTACCCGTTCCGGCTTTGACACCTATCCCCGGGACGCCTTTTTACCCAGGCGAAAGTGTTGAGACGTAGTGGAACCTGAGACACTCGGCCCAACGCACCACGTTTCAATGAAAGACCCACGACATGAGCTACACACTCCACCCGCTCAAAAAACAACGCCTTCAGCGCTCCGAACTGGCCGTGCCGGGCTCCAACCCGTCGATGATCGACAAAGCCGTCGACACCGATGTCGACTACATTTTCCTTGATCTCGAAGACGCAGTTGCGCCCCCCGACAAAGTGCAGGCGCGGTCTAACATCATTCAGGCGCTCAATGACATCGATTGGAAAGCCAAAGGCAAGACCATGTCGATCCGGATCAACGGGCTCGACACCCATTACATGTATCGCGACGTGGTCGAGATCGTAGAACAGGCGGGGCAGCATCTCGATACCATCCTCGTGCCCAAAGTGGGCGTGCCGGCGGACCTCTACACGGTCGAAACCATGGTCAGTCAGATTGAAGAGGCGATGGGGTTTGAGCATCAGATCGGCCTTGAGGCCCTGATTGAAACCTCGCTGGGCATGGCCAATGTCGAAGCCATCGCCGCCGCTCCGGGCCGGTTGGAGGCGATGCATTTTGGCGTCGCGGATTATGCAGCCTCCACGCGGGCGCGTACGGTGGTGATCGGGGGTCTCAATCCCGACTACCCAGGCGATCAATGGCATTTCGCCTTGTCGCGCATGACGGTGGCCTGTCGCGCCTATGGGCTGCGCGCCATTGACGGGCCGTTTGGCGATTTTTCGGATCCGGATGCCTATGTCGCCTCGGCCAAACGCGGCGCGACCCTGGGGATCGAAGGCAAATGGGCCATCCACCCCACGCAGATCGAACTGGCGAACTCCGTTTTCTCACCGCCTGAGGCGGAAGTGACCAAAGCGCGCCGGATCATCGAGGAGCTGCGCAAGGCCGAAGCCGAAGGCAAGGGCGCGGCAGCGCTGGATGGAAAGATGATTGACGCGGCCAGCGAACGCATGGCCAACAACGTGATCGCTGTCGCAGACGCGATTGCATCCAAGGGTTAAGAGAGGAGGATAACACCATGGATATCCACGAATATCAGGCCAAAGACCTGCTAAAGCAATTCGGCGTCGCGGTGCCCCGCGGCGGGATTGCCTACAGCCCCGAACAGGCGGTCTATCGCTGTTCCGAACTGTCGGGCGACAAATGGGTGGTGAAGGCGCAAATCCACTCAGGCGCGCGCGGCAAGGCGGGCGGTGTGCGCATCTGCGCCTCTGAAGAGCAAGTGCAGGAAGCCGCGCAATGGATGCTTGGCCGTCGCCTTGTCACGCACCAAACCGGGCCACAAGGCAAGCTGGTCAATCGCCTTTATGTCGAGGAGGCGACCAATATCTCCCAGGAGCTTTACCTGGCCTTTGTGATGGACCGCACGTTGGAGCGCGTGGTGGTTGTGGCCTCAGCACAGGGCGGGATGGAGATCGAAGAAATCTCTGAAAATGAGCCGGATTCGATCATTCGCTCAGTTGTGGATCCGGCCGTGGGCATGCAGGCCTTCCAGGCGCGCGAAATCGCGTTCCAGCTGGGCCTTGACGCGCCGCTCATCACTCAAGCGGCCAAGACGATCATGGGCTGCTATCAACTGATGAGCGAAAAAGACGCGGCGATGGTGGAAATCAATCCGCTTGTCGTGACAGCCAGCAATGAGATCGTGGCGCTGGATGCCAAGCTCAGCTTTGATGAAAACGCGCTTTTCCGGCATCCCAGCATTTCCGAGCTGCGCGACAAGAGCCAGGAAGACCCCCGTGAAACCTATGCGGGCGATCGGGGGCTCAACTATATCGGTTTGGACGGCAAGATCGGCTGCATCGTGAATGGTGCAGGCCTCGCCATGGCCACACTCGACATGATCAAGATGGCAGGTGGTGAGCCGGCCAACTTCCTGGATGTCGGCGGTGGGGCCAGCCCGGAACGCGTTCTGATGTCGTTCAAGGCGGTGCTGAATGACAAGAATGTTGAGGCGATTTTGGTCAACATCTTCGCGGGTATCAACCGCTGTGACTGGATCGCCGAAGGCGTGGTGCGCGCGGTGAAGGAACTGGATATTCAAATGCCGCTCGTCGTGCGCCTGTCGGGCACAAATGTTGAGGAAGGTCAGAAGCTTATCGCGGAATCCGGCCTCAATATCTTAACCGCAAGCACGCTGGAGGAGGCCGCAAACAAGGTGGTAGGCCAGTGGAAAACAGCCGAATTAAAGGAGGCCGTGTGATGGCGATTATCATCAATTCCGAAACCCGCGTTCTTGTGACCGGATTTACCGGCCGCATCGGCAGCTTTCACGCGCAAGACATGATCAATCACGGCACCAATGTGGTGGGCGGTGTGACCCCAGGAAAAGGTGGCATCACGCATCTGGGGCTGCCTGTCTTCAACACGGTCAAAGGCGCTGTGGCCGAGACCGAGGCCGATATGGTGATCAGCTTCGTGCCGCCCCCATTTGCGGCTGATTCTATCATGGAAGCAGCGGACGCAGGCATCAAAACCTGCGTGTGCATCGCCGATGGTCTGCCGACCCAAGACATGATCCGCGTGAAGCGCTACATGCGCCGCTACAAGGAAGAAAAGCGGATGCGCCTCATCGGGCCAAACTGTGCAGGCGTCATCACGCCGGGCCAGGCCTTTGCCGGTCTCATGCCACCCCATATCTACAAGCCGGGCCGCGTGGGCATTGTCAGCCGGTCGGGCACGCTGGGCTATGAGGCGGCGAGCCAGATGTCAGAGCGGGGGATTGGCGTGTCCTCCTCCATCGGGATTGGCGGCGATCCAATCAACGGGTCCAGCTTCAAGGACATCATGGAACTCTTTGAGGCCGATCCGGATACCGATGCCGTGGTGCTGGTGGGGGAAATCGGCGGCCCGCAAGAGGCGGAGGCCGCTGAATACATCCGCGATCACATGACCAAACCTGTGGCGGCCTATATTGCGGGGCTGTCCGCCCCCAAAGGCCGCCGGATGGGCCATGCAGGCGCGATTGTTTCGGCCTTCGGGGAATCGGCGCAAGAGAAGGTCGACATCCTCAAGCAAGCAGGCGTGTCCATTGTGCCGACGCCCTCGTCCTTTGGGGACGTGGTGGAGAAAATGGTCGCCTAAACTTTCGGACAGTGAAGGGGGAAACCTCCGGCATCCAATGGGGTGCCGGGGGTTTTTTCTTGTCTTGCAATCGCATTCTTTAAAAGACTGCGGTCGACGTCATTTAAAGACGTCGCTCCTTTTGGGTCACGGTTTGCTATCTCGATGAAATTTCTGTCCCGAACCATTTTCAAGATCGCTGCGCTTTACTGCGTGGTGCTGGCCCTGCTCTTCGTGCTGCAGCGCCAAATACTGTACTTTCCCAGCAATATTGACCAGGCCCCGGAGGCTGTCGGGCTGACAGGCGTGGAAGTGGTGCGCCTGGATACGCCGGATGGGGAAACGATCACCTTATGGCACGCGGCCGCACCGCAAGGGCGCCCGACCGTGCTTTTCTTTCATGGCAATGGTGGTGAGATTGCCGATCGCGCCAATCGGTTTCAAGCTTACCAAGACGCGGGCTTTGGTGCGCTGTTCGTATCATACCGCGGCTATGGCGGCAGCACAGGCGCACCCACAGAAGCCGGTCTTATAGCCGACGCGCGCGCGGCCTATGATTGGCTGATCGCACGCGGTGTCGCGGCGCAAAGCATCGCCGTTGTGGGGGAATCGCTGGGCACCGCTGTTGCCGTGCAATTGGCCGCAGAGCGAGAGGTTGGCGCGCTATTGCTGGGCGCGCCGTTCACCGCTGCGGTGGATATCGCGGCGCGGACCTATCCTTGGGCGCCGGTTCGGCTGCTGATGAAAGATCAGTTTCGCAGCCGCGATCACATCGCCCGGGTGACGGCCCCGATTTTTATTCAGCATGGCACCGAAGACAGGATTGTTCCGTTTGAATTTGGTCGCGCGCTGTCTGATCTGGCAGGGGATGGGGTCACCTTCCTGCCGATTGAGGGCGCGACCCATCAAATGCTCTATCAACTTGACAGCTTCAATCGCGAAATTGCGTTTATTGAGAGCGTGTTCGCGCCCTAAGTTAAAGTGATATGCCTCTACTCCGCAGCCATCTGTGCCGACGGGGTGGAGAGCGACATGGCGTGTTCTTCTTCGCTCATGTCCTCGGGGATGCCGTCAAAGAGCGGGGTTGAAAGATAGCGCTCCCCGGTGTCGGGCAGCATGACCAGCATGACCGACCCGTCCGGCGCGCTTTCGGCCAATTGCATCGCGATGGCAAAGGTGGAGCCGCCGGAAATGCCGGTGAAAATCCCCTCTTCCGCCGCCAACCGGCGTGACCAGGCGATCCCATCCGCGCCCGCCACGGGCAAGAGCTCATCATAGCCGCCAGTGTCAATCGCCTCTTGCAGCACATAGGGAATGAAATCCGGCGTCCAGCCCTGGATCGGGTGCGGGTTGAAATGCGGGTGGCCCTCGGTGGGTTGGTGGGCCTCATTGCGCGTGTTGATATAGCCCGAAGCAAGGATCGCGGCATTGTCCGGCTCGGTCAGGATGATCTTGGTATCGGGCCGTTCGCGGCGCAGCACGCGGGAGACGCCAGAAACCGTGCCGCCCGTGCCATATCCTGTGATCCAGTAATCCAGCCGCTCACCTTCGAAATCGGCGAGGATTTCGCGCGCTGTGGTGTTTTCATGCATGTCGGCATTGGCCGAGGTTTCAAACTGACTGGCCAGGAACCAGCCATTTTCTTCGGCGAGTTCCTTGGCCTTGGTGTACATGCCAAACCCTTTGAGGCCCTTGGGCGTGAGCACCACCTTCGCGCCAAGAAACCGCATCAGGCGACGGCGTTCCACCGAGAAGCTTTCGGCCATGGTGACGACAAGCGGATAGCCTTTGGCGGCACAGACCATCGCCAACCCAATGCCGGTGTTGCCCGATGTGGCCTCAACCACCGTCTGGCCGGGTTGCAGCGTGCCATCGCGTTCGGCAGCCTCAATGATGTTGAGCGCGAGCCGGTCCTTGACGGAGCCTGCGGGATTGAACGCCTCAAACTTCACATAGACCGTCACATTGTCGGGCGCGATGCGGTTGATGCGAATGCAGGGCGTGTCGCCCACAGTGTCCAGCACGCTGTCATAGCGCCGTCCGCGCCCATTGGTGGTTCGAATGGCCATGAGAAATCCCTCCCTCTGGAAATGCAGGTTGCTGGAAGCCTAGCACAGGGCGACACGCGTGAATATGGGGGCGATGATCAGCCGGGATAGAGCGCGGTGAACTTCTCTTGCAGATAGTCCATGAGCGGGGCCGATGTGGGCGCTGCGCCGCAAGCATGGGTGATCGTCTCTTTGGGGGTGCGCAACCCGCCATGGGTTTGCAACCGGGTGCGCAACCAATCCGTGGCAGGGCTAGGATCGCCCTTGGCCAAATGCGTGTCGAGATCAGGCAGATCGGTCTTGAGCGCCTCATAGAGACAGCCCGCATAGACATTGCCCAAACTGTAAGTCGGGAAATAGCCGAAAAGCCCGACGGACCAATGGACATCCTGCAAAACACCGTTGGAAGGTTTATCGACCGCGTAGCCGAAATCCGCCTCAAAGCGGTCATTCCAGGCGACTTCGAGATCTTTGACCGTCAGGTCGCCCCCCACAAGCGCGCGTTCAAGATCAAAGCGCAGCATGATGTGGAGGTTATATTGCACCTCATCGGCCTCTGTCCGGATATAGCCGCGATGGACGCGGTTGACGGCGGCATAAAACGCCTGCGCGTCCGCCACGCCGATATCGCCAAAGCGGTCTTGCATCTGACTGAAAAGCCAGCCGCAAAAGGCGCGGCCCCGGCCGAGCTGATTTTCATAGATGCGCGATTGGCTTTCATGCACACCCATGGAGACGCCCCGGCCCAGCGGGGTCAGGCGATAGGCCGGATCAACGCCCTGTTCATAGCAGGCATGGCCGGTTTCATGGATCGTCGAATAGATGCAGTTGAACGGGTCGTCTGCGGCGGTGCGGGTGGTGATGCGCACGTCATCGCCTGACCCGGATGAGAACGGATGCACCGCCAGATCGAGCCGCCCCCGCGTGGTGTCATAGCCAAAGCGCGCGGCCAGATCATTGGCCAGTGCGATTTGCTGCTCCGCCGGGAAGTGGCCCGTGACCGCTGGCCCCTGCCCTGCGCCAAGCGCACGTTCGCGCAAGGCCACAAGCCCGGGGCGCATCGCGTCAAACATGCTTTGCAACTCGGCCCCGGTGATGCCGGGCTCAAAATCCTCAACCAGCGCGTCATAGGGGGCCACGTCTGCCCCCGCAATTGCCTGCGACTCTTCGCGTTTCAGCGCGACAACCTCCTCCAACACCGGCAAAAACAGCGCCACATCATCCTTGGCACGCGCCTCAGCCCAGATGCCTTGCGACCGGCTTGTCAGACGCGCAAGCGCGGTGGCAAGTTCAACGGGCACTTTGGAGGCACGGGCATAGCTGCGGGCAATCTCGCGCAGCTTCGCACCCTCCACGTCATCGCACGGCTCAGCCGCGGCGAGCCATTCCCCGACTTGCGGATCAGTGCGGCGCGCGTGCAGCATAGCCTCCATCGCGCCTTGCTCTTCGGCGCGTTGATCGGCCGCGCCGGTGGGCATCATGGTTTCCTGATCCCAACTCAGCCGCCCGGCAATCTGGCCCAAGGCCTGCGTCTGGCGATCATAGGCCATCAGCGCGTCAAATGGGGTCATATTCAGCCTCGGATGGATTGCACAAGGGGGTAGCGCCCCAGGAAGCGGGCGCGCAGTATGAGCACCCAAAGCGCGACGGCCAGCAGCTGATGCACAATGGCGATTTGCCAGGGCGCGCCGTAAAGCACCGTCACAATGCCAAGTACCATTTGCGCCAAAATCGCCAGCATCATCACGCTAAAGGCCCGGCGCGTAGCGCTATGGGCGCTGCGGCGGCTGCGGTACCAGACGAAAAGGGCGTAAGCGAGCAGCAGGTACCCCCATTTGCGGTGAAGGAATTGCACAAAGCCTGCATTTTCGAAGAAGTTGCTGGCCCCGAGCTCTGGCATCCAGAACTGCATGGGCACAAAATCCCCGCCCATGAGCGGCCAATCGGTAAAGGAACGGCCTGCGTCAATGCCCGCGACCAACGCGCCCAGCAGGATCTGAATGAACACGAAATGCGAGACGCCGCCCGCCATGGCAAAAAGCCGCCTTTCACCGTCACGGCGCGCCTGTATCAGCTCTTGTTCGGTGCGCGACAGCTTCATGATATACCACGCAATGAGGCCCAGGATGATGAAGGCCAGCCCCAAATGCACCGCAAGGCGATAGCTGGCCACATCCAGCATCGTGCCCGTCAGGCCCGATGACACCATCCACCAGCCAATTGCGCCTTGAAGCCCACCCAAGGCGCCGATTAAAAACAGCCGCCCCGTCCAACCGGGGGGCATTTTGCGCGTGATCAAAAGACCGAAAAAGCCGATGGCCCAAATCAGCCCGATCACCCGGCCCAATTGCCGGTGACCCCATTCCCACCAATAGATGACCTTGAATTCCTCAAGGCTCATGCCTTTGTTTTGCAGCTGATATTCCGGGATCGCGCGGTATTTATCGAACTCGGATTGCCAATCGGCGGCGTTGAGCGGCGGAATGGCCCCGGTGACCACATTCCATTCGGTGATCGACAGCCCGCTATCGGTCAGACGCGTCAGCCCGCCCACCACGATCATCAACACCACAAAGCCAAACAGCACCATCAGCCACAGCCGCGCCGCCGCACGAGAGCCTGTGCGGCCTTTGTCAATCACCCCGGTGGTGGGCGCGGCGCGCGTGGGCGTGTCGCTGGAGACCTCTTCGAAGATACTGCGTTTGCTGCTCATGGCTGTGATATATTCCTCACTCGGCTACGTGCCAAACCCTATGTCGGCCGGCGCGACGCTTCAACGCTCTTTCCAGCGCACCATCTGGCGCAGCACACCGTGGAGCATTTGCACATCAGCGCGCGTCAAGGCCATGCGGCTCCACATATTGCGCAGGTTGGTTTTCATATTGGCCGCCTTGGTGTCAGGGAAAAAGAACCCGGCCTGGGTGAGCGTTTCCTCATAATGCATTGATAAGGTTTCGATATCGGCATGGCTCGCCCAATCGGCTTGCGCCATTTCCATGCGTTCGGCAGGCGGGTTTTCCGTGGCACGGCGCCACTCATAAGCGGTCAGCAACACGCATTGCGCCAGGTTCAAAGAGGGAAAATCAGGGTTCACCGGCACGTTGATAATGGCATTGGCGCGTGCGATGTCATCGTTTTCAAGCCCGGCCCGTTCTGGGCCAAAGAGCACGCCCACGCGCCCGCCCGCAGCGATCCGTTCAGAGGCCAACTGCATCGCGCGTTCTGGCGTCACCACAGGTTTGGTAAGGCCGCGGGGGCGCGCCGTCGTGGCAAAGACCATCTCGCAATCCTCCAGGGCGGCGGCGGTGGTCTCGGTCAGCAGTGCTTCATCAAGAAGCCGTCCGGCCCCGCTGGCCATGGCGACCGCTTTGGAATTGGGCCAGCCATCGCGCGGCGCAACCACGCGCAGCGCATCAAGCCCGAAATTCCACATCGCCCGCGCCGCCGCCCCGATGTTTTCCCCCATCTGCGGACGTACAAGAACGAAAACCGGTTGGTTTGCGGTGGTTGGCATCATACGCGCTCCTTTCTGCGCTGCTTTAGGCGGGTTTGGCGCGACTGAAAAGACCGGATGGACAGCAGCCCAAAAACGCCGCTATAGGGGCTGAACGATCACGGGGGGCAGCGATGGCAGATCAAAGGGATGCAGGGTCCGAGCGGCCGCAAATTTATCTGATCACCCCCTCTGAGATCGAGTTGAGCCGCTTTCCTGACAGTTTGGCGCGGGTTCTTGACGCCCATGAGGTGGCGTGTGTGCGCCTGGCCCTGTCGACCCATGATGAGGCCGAGCTGTCACGCGCGGCGGATGCCTGTCGCGAGGTGACCCATGCCCGCGACGTGGCTTTGGTGATTGAGACGCATTTTGTCCTCGCCGAGCGACTGGGGCTCGATGGGGTGCACCTGACGGATGGTGCGCGACAAGTGCGGGCCGCGCGCAAAGCTCTTGGCCCGGATGCGATTGTCGGCAGTTTTTGTGGCGTCAGCCGTCACAGTGGCATGTCTGCGGGCGAAGCGGGCGCCGATTACGTCAGCTTTGGCCCGGCCGGAGAGAGCGCCCTTGGCGATGGCAGCCAAGCGGAGGCAGAGCTCTTTTCCTGGTGGACAGAAATGATCGAAGTGCCAGTTGTTGCCGAAGGTGCTCTCGACATTCAAAACGTGGCGCTTCTTGCTGATAAAACTGACTTCTTCGGCATTGGCTCCGAGATCTGGAACAGCGTTGACCCGGCCCGCGCCTTGCATGACCTGACGCAAGCGATGGGTTAGGCATTGCCCTGTCGCGCCTCGGGCATGCCTGCGCGAACGGCGGCCTCAGCGGCCTGCGCAAGCGCCTTGCGATCCGTCATATCCCGCACCGGGATCGGCGCATGACAGACAATCCTGACACATCCCCTTTGCCGCGTGGCCAATAGAGTCAGCGCATGGGGGCCAAATTCCATATCGCCCCACCACCCGTAAAATCGCGGATCCTGACCACCCGGTGCGGTATAGATCACGCTGAGCGGTTGGATGTAGAGCCTATCCCGCAAATCTGGACTGAAGAACGCCTGAAAAAGCGTTGATTTAAAAGGTAAAACACGGAAATTATCTGTTGATGTGCCCTCGGGGAAGAACACCAATCGATGCCCGGCCTTGAGCCGCGCCTCAAACAGGTTTTGTTGCGCGCGGGCCTGTTTGCGCTCCCGCGCGATAAAGACTGTGCCGGTGATCTTCGCCAAGAGCCCAATGCCCGGCCAAGACGCCACCTCGGATTTGGACACAAAATAAAGCGGCATCGCGGCATTCAGCGCAAAAATATCAAGCCAGGAGGAGTGATTGGCCACCAACGCGCCGTTCTGCGCCATGATCTGCCCGTCCACCGTATGTCGCAGGCGCAGAATGCGCAGGCACAGCGCGCACACCACAACGGTGATCCACGGTGTCCAGGGCCGCGCAAGGCCGTAGAGAGGACGCTCAATCAGCCGCAACACGGCCATGATGATCACGCCGCTGAGCAGCACCAAAAGCAGCACCGACCCGCGCAGGACCACCCGCACCCAACCCGATTTGGTGATCCGAACCTCAGGCGGGGTCTCTTGCGGAGACCAGGTGAAGCTCACGCGGTAACGCCTTTGGTGTAAATGGCTTTTTGCGCCTCATTCATGCGCTGCGTGTCCATCACCAAACAGATATCCGTGGTGTTGAACGCGTGATCCACAAAGGCCCCGTCGCCCACAAAGCCGCCCAGGCGCAGATAGGCCTTGAGCAGTGCCGGCACCTGAAGCATCGCCGCACGGCGATCAATCTGATCCTCGGGCATCAGGTTCATGGATTGAGAATGCGCCCCCTTGGCCCGCACGCGCAGTGGCTCCGGCGCGAGATGGCGATGATAGAGAAGCGACAGCGGCGCGGCGAGCGCTTTGGGATCAGTGCCATGAAAACTGGCCACACCAAAGAGGATTTCCACCTCATGCTCCAACACGTATCCGGCCAGGCCGGTGAACAGGTGATACATACCCTCCCCGCCGCGATAGGCGGGCGCAAGGCAGGATCGCCCAAGCTCCAAAAGCCGCCGCCCCGATTGCAGCAACGGGGTAAGATCATACTCATCCTCTGAGTAGAATTGACCAATCTGGCGGGCCTTATCGCTCCGCAACAGGCGGTAAACCCCAACCACGGCGCCCTTTTCTGCGCGGTCAATCAACAACAGGTGGTCAAAATGCGGATCAAAACGATCCCGCTCTAGCCCGGCATCATGATCGACAAGGGGGCCATCACTGCCCAGCTCGCGCACGAAGACATCATAGCGCAGCCGCTGCGCCGCGCGCAGATCGGCGGCATCCCTGGCCAGCCTGACCTCAAAGCGCTCATGATCGCCCATCACACCCCATAATCTCCTGCCCAATCGGGCTTGTTGGGTTTTATGCCCCCCCGGCCAGCTTTTCAACGCCACTCTCGTTTAAAGAATGGCAAACAACCAAAACGTGTGTTAACACATCGCCTACCTTGATTGTGGTTTTGTTCGAAGCAGGCCTTGCCAAGAGATGAAAGCGCACAAGGCGTTGAAAAAGCAACAGAATTAACATAAAGGACATCTCTGTCGTGCATCCCACTGATGACCACCTGGCGAGCCTCATCGGGTCGCGCATTTGCCATGATCTGATAAGTCCGATCGGCGCGGTGACGAATGGATTGGAATTGCTGGAACTGACCGGCCTGCCGTCAAGCCCGGAAATGGATCTGGTCAACCAAAGCGCCCACAGCGCTGCGGCGCGGATCAAATATTATCGGCTAGCCTTCGGAGATTTTGGGCATATCGATGCGGCTCACCCGGTACGCGGCGCTGAGATTGTCTCCATTCTTGAGGGCGTTTTTATCAGTGGTCGGATTGAGGCGAACTGGCATGTCATCGAAGACAGGCCACGCGCTGAGATGAAGGCCGCGCTGTTGGCTCTGATGTGCGCCGAAGTCGCGCTCGGAAGCGGAGGGCGCATTGATGTCACGTTGCAAGATGACACTTGGACGGTCGATGCCAAAGGGCCGAAACTGATGCTTGAAGGCGATCCATGGCGCATTTTGAGCGGCCAAAGCAAAGACGCAAAAATCGCGCCCGCCGCTGTGCAATTTGCTATTTTGCCCGGGGTCTTGGATCTGATGGGACGCACGCTCAGCATGTCAACGTCAGAGGATGTGCTGACGCTCCGCTTTTAGGCGCGGACCGTGCCATTTCCGACGACAAGGTATTTGAAACTGGTCAGTTGCGTGGCGCCCACCGGCCCGCGGGCATGCATTTTACCAGTGGCAATCCCGATCTCTGCGCCCATGCCAAATTCGCCACCATCGGCAAACTGGGTGGACGCATTGCGCATCAAAATCGCGCTGTCGAGCTGGGCAAAGAAGGTCTCTGCGGCGGCATCATCTTCGGTCATGATGCAATCGGTGTGCTGGGAATGGTGTGCACGAATATAGGCGATGGCGGCCTCCATATCAGGCACGACGCGCGCGGCGATGATGCTGTCGAGGTATTCCTGACCCCAATCATCCGGTGACGCGGCGACTGTACCTTTAATCGCCCTAAGGTTTGCATCAGCGCGCACTTCCACACCTGCGGCCAGCAGATCTTCGATCACTGTTTTTCCAATCGTATCAACAATATCTGCGTGGAAGATAAGGCACTCCGCCGCGCCGCAAATTCCGGTCCGACGCGTTTTGGCGTTCAGCACAACCTGGCGCGTTTTCTCCAGATCCGCGGATTTATCCACATAGATATGCACAATCCCTTCGAGATGGGCAAAGACCGGCACCCGCGCCTCACGCTGGACCAGACCCACCAGCCCCTTACCCCCGCGCGGCACGATCACATCCACAGTGTCGGTCATGGTCAGCAATTCGCGCACAGCGGCACGATCGCGCGTGGGGACCAACTGAACGGCGTCTTCGGGCAAATTTGCCGCGGCAAGTCCGGCTTTGAGGCAGGCATGGATAGCCTCAGAGGAATGAAAGCTTTCCGAGCCGCCGCGCAGGATCACCGCATTGCCCGATTTCAGGCACAGCGCCCCGGCATCTGCCGTCACGTTGGGCCGACTTTCGTAAATCACCCCGATCACGCCCAACGGGGTGCGCACGCGACGGATGTGCAGGCCTGTGGGCTGGGTCCACTCTTCCATCACCTCGCCCACGGGATCGGGTTGGCCCGCGACGGAGCGCAGACCACCCGCCATCGCTTTGATCCGGTCCGCATTAAGCAAAAGCCGGTCCAGCATGGCATCTGAGAGGCCTTTGGAACGTCCAAACTCCATGTCCTGCGCATTGGCAGCGATGATGTCAGCCTCCGCCGCGAGGATCGCGTCCGCCGCGGCCATGAGCGCACGCGTTTTAACCTCTGCCGAGGCGGTGGCGAGTGTCGCGGCCGCGATTTTGGCACGGGCCCCAATATCAGCCATCAATGCGGGAATGGTATCGACATCTTTCATCTCTTCAGCCTAGCACATGCGCTTCAAAACACCAGATCGTCACGGTGGATCAGTGGACCACGTGAAGGGTAGCCCAGAACCGCTTCAATTTCTTGGGTTTTCAGCCGTTTGATCCGATCTGCATCCTGGGCGTCGTAACGCGCAAGACCCTGGCCCAGCACCTGACCTGAGGGTGCCACGACTTCAACCATATCGCCGCGTGTAAACGCGCCTTCGACGCCGCTCACCCCGGCGGGCAACAAGGAACTGCCGCCCGTCAGCGCCTTTTCCGCGCCCGCGTCCACATGCACGCGGCCTTTGGGCTTCATCGAGGCGATCCATTGCTTGCGTTTCTGGCGCGGGTCGCCTTGGGCAGTGAACCACGTGGCGGGCGCGCCTTTTTCAAGCTTTGTCAGTGGGTTAAGAACCGAACCTTCTGTGATCACCATGTCACAACCCGCCGCTGTCGCGGTCTTGGCAGCCATCAGTTTGGTTTTCATACCGCCTTTGGAAAGCCCCGAGCCCGCGTCCCCCGCCATCGCCTCAATCTCTGGCGTGATGGTAACAATACGATCAAACCGCTGGGCCGAGGGATCATCGGACGGATTGCCCGAATAAAACCCATCCACATCGCTCAGCAACACCAGAACATCCGCCCCCGCCGTCACGGCCACCTGTGCGGCCAAGCGATCATTGTCGCCATAGCGGATCTCATCGGTGGCGACGGTATCATTTTCATTCACAATCGGCACAGTGCCCAGCGTTAAAAGCTGATCCAGCGTTGCGCGGGAATTGAGGTATCGGCGGCGATCGGCGCTGTCTTCGAGTGTCACCAACACTTGGGCCGCACGCAGCCCGTGCTCGGCCAAAGCGCCATCATAGGCATGGGCCAGTTGAATTTGCCCGACGGCGGCCGCGGCCTGGGATTGCTCCAATGTAAGCTCAGAGACAGGCAAGCCGAGGGCCGCCCGGCCAAGCGCTATAGAGCCAGATGAGACCAAGATCACATCACCGCCCCGCGCCCGCAGGCCCGCCACGTCACTAGCGAGCGCCGTGAGCCACTCCGCCCGCAAAGCCCCGCTTTTTTTGTCCACTAAAAGCGCCGAACCGATCTTGACCACGATGCGACGCGCATCGCCTAGGGTCGCCATGGTTCCGCCTGCATGGTTTGCGCCGTTTCATGATCCCGCACCGCGCGCATTTTGTCGCGCACCGTGCGCAGCACATCCGTGACCCCTTCGCGCGACACGCCCGACATCAGCATCACAGGCCCGCCCACCACGGCCTCCAGCTCTTCACGCAGAAAGGCGCGTTCTTCGTCATCGAGCGCGTCGATCTTGTTGAGCACGGTCACGCGGGGTTTCTCTGCCAGTGCACCGCCATAGGCCTCCAACTCACGGATGATGGTTTTGTAATCCTCATCCATCGTGCCGGAGGTGCCATCGACCAGGTGCAACAGCACCGAACACCGCTCCACATGGCCGAGGAAAAGATCACCCAGGCCCCTACCCTCTGACGCGCCGTCAATGAGGCCCGGAATGTCGGCCACGACGAATTCCGTGTCATCCACGCCCACGACGCCCAAATTGGGATAGAGCGTGGTAAAAGGGTAATCGGCGATCTTGGGTCGCGCATTGGATGTGGCGGCAAGGAACGTCGATTTGCCCGCATTGGGCATCCCCAAAAGCCCCACATCGGCGATCAGTTTCAGGCGCAGCCAGATCGTGCGCTCAATTCCCGCCTGACCGGGGTTCGACCGGCGCGGCGCCTGATTGGTGGAGGTTTTGAAATGCAGGTTGCCAAAGCCGCCATTGCCGCCGCGGGCCAGTTGAATGCGCTCCCCCACTTCGGTGAGATCGGCGATCACGGTCTCTTGGTCCTCATCAAGGATTTCGGTGCCCACCGGCACGCGCAGCACGATGTCATCGCCGTCTTTGCCCGTGCGCTGTCGTCCCATGCCGGGCTGGCCGTTTTTGGCAAAGAAATGCTGTTGGTAGCGGAAATCAATTAGCGTGTTGAGCCCCTCCACGGCTTCGGCCCAGACCGAGCCACCCGTGCCCCCGTCCCCACCATCGGGCCCGCCATATTCAATGTATTTCTCCCGCCGGAAGCTGATACAGCCCCCGCCGCCCGAACCGGACCGGATATAAACCTTGGCGAGATCGAGGAATTTCATGGGTTCATCTTTCTGACCGCGTGGCGCAGGCGTTACTGTATTCCAAGTTGTGCTTCAAGACGGACCAGGCCGGCAGCCAAAGACTGCGGCCAAGACAACAGTGCCACGTTGGCCCACCACCTTCCAAATGCTCACAAAACCGCGCGGCGTGATCGCGCGATCAGAGATGGCCGCACGCGTCACCCCTTCAGGCGCTGCGAATATGTCCAGGTCCGGACGTTGCTGCCCCGCGCCACCGAAAAGCTTTCGGCATCGCCCAGATAGCTGAAACCGCAATTTGTCAGCACGCGGGCTGAGGCCGGGTTGTCTTGGAACACGGAGGCAAAGATCACCGAAACCCCCTGGGGGTTGGCCGCAAGGATCGCCGCCACCGCCTCAGACGCGATGCCGGTGTTCCAGAAGGCCGGGGCGATCCAGTAGCCCACCTCGGATTGGTCGCCTTCCATCCGCTCCATCCCAATGAGGCCCACGAGTTCGGCCCCACCTGAGCGGGAGCTGTCGATCACCCAGACATCTTCGGTTCGATCTTCAGACTGCGCGCGCGCAATAAAGGCCTCCGCCGCGCCGGGGGGCATCGGATGCGGGATCGATGTGGTCATGCGCGCCACGCGTTCGTCGCCTGCATAAAGCGTGATCAGCCCGGCATCCGAGGCCTGCAAGGGGCGCAAGATAAAACGATCGGCCTCGATCACCGGCTGCCCTTTTATATCTTCAATGATCATCGTCACTTCCCTCCAAAAGCGAAAAGGGACCGGCGCTTGCCGATCCCCCTGATGTTTCTCTCAAAACCCTTTCGGTCGGCTTACTCCGCGGCCTCCGCAGCTGGGAGGACCGAAATAAATGTGCGGCCTTTGAGGCCTTTGTGGAATTTCACAGCGCCTTCAACCACAGCAAAGAGCGTGTGATCCTTGCCTTGGCCCACGCCGTCGCCCGGCCAGAACTTATTGCCGCGCTGACGCACGATAATATTGCCGGGGATCACAGCCTGACCGCCGAATTTTTTAACGCCCAGGCGACGACCCGCTGAGTCGCGCCCGTTCCGGGATGAACCACCTGCTTTTTTATGTGCCATTTGGTTTCTCCTTAGCCCTTCGCCAATGTCTTGGCTTGTTCGATCCAGCCTTCACGCTCGATCCGGCCTTTGAACGACAGTTTCTCGTCCATAGCAGCCACATCGTCTTCCGTCCATGCTGCGATCTGCGCGAATGTCGTCACGCCGTTTTCGTGCAACTTCTTCTCAAGCGCCGGACCAACGCCTGACAGCTGCTTGAGATCATCGCCGTCAGACTTTGCCGCAGCCTTAGGAGCGGCCTTCTTGGGCGCTTCGGCCTTTGGTTCCGCTTTCGGCTCAGCCTTCTTGGCCGGTTTCTTTGCCGCCGCTGCCACGGCAACCCCCGCAACCGACCCGGCACCAACAGCCGCTTTCACGCCCGACTTGTCGCCACCTTTGGCCAGGATGTCCGTCACGCGCAACACGGTGAGCTGCTGGCGGTGACCTTTGGTGCGCTGAGAGCCGTGCTTCCGGCGCCGCTTCACAAAGTGGATGACCTTGTCGCCCTTGATCTGATCGACAACCTCGGCCTGCACGGCCGCGCCATCGATAAACGGTGCACCGATCACGGGGGCATCCCCACCGAGCATCAGAACATTGTTGAATTGAACTTTTTCACCGGCATCGGCTGCAAGCTTTTCCACGCGGAGCATGTCGCCCGATTGGACCTTATATTGCTTGCCACCGGTCTTGAGGACCGCAAACATGTGGTTTTCCTTTTCGCTTCCGCGTCCTTCGGCCCCATGACAGTTTCCTGGTCAGGTGTTTGCGGGTTGCCCCACCTCGGACGGCGTGCCCATTCGGGCAATATCAACATGGCCCAATCGGGCCTTGAGAGCGCGCTTATCCGGGCAACGGGGTTCAAAGTCAAGCTCTAAAACCAGACGCGTGCAGGCCATGTGCGGTGTTTAAGATGCGGTGCAAAAGCGGCGAAAAACCACCCTCACAATGAGTTGACCTTGCCTTATCCAACGTAAACACTGAAAGTTACGTAACGTATAGGGTACGTCAACCGTCAAACCTGTTGTATCCAATCGCGCACATGCACAGCTATTGCGAAACGCAAGCAGCCAGGAGCTGATCCATGACGAACGAAACGATGACCATACGGCAGATGTGTGATGCCTTTGATGTCACACCCCGGACGCTGCGCTTTTATGAGGCCAAAGAGCTTCTGTTTCCAATCCGGGAAGGCCAGAAGCGCCTCTTCACCCGATCTGATCGCGCGCGGCTCAAGCTGATCCTGCGGGGCAAGCGCTTTGGCTTCTCCCTCGAAGAAATCCGTCAGCTTTTGCAACTTTATGACCGCTCAGACCAGCAACATGAACAGCTGACCCAGACCTATGAGCTGGCACAGGCGCGGCTGGCCGATCTTGAGCGTCAGCGCGACGATCTCAACGATGCGATCGCAGAACTGCGCGACCAGATGAAATGGGGGGAGAAGATGCTCGCCTCCATCCGCGCGTCCAAACGCGCCGCCGAGTAATTTCAAACCATTGGGTCCGATGCGGGCCACACCACTCTGATTGAGAGGAGCAATCACATGCCAAGCTACACCGCGCCCACCAAAGACATGCAGTTTGTCCTGCACGAGGTGCTGAAAATTTCCGAATCCGACGTGCCGGGTTATGCCGATCTGGAGCCTGACTTCACCGGGGCCGTTCTGGAAGAAGCAGGAAAGATTGCCTCGGAAGTGCTGATGCCGCTCAACGTGGTGGGCGACACCGAAGGCTGCCACCTGGAAAACGGCGTCGTGCGCACGCCTACAGGCTTCAAGGAGGCATTTGATCAGGTCCGCGACGGCGGCTGGCCCGCGCTTGATCTGCCGGAGGAATATGGCGGCCAGGGCATGCCGGTCGTTTTGGGCACGACCGTAGGCGAGGTTTTCTCCGCCGCGAACCAGGCCTTCACCATGTATCAGGGTCTGACCCACGGCGCGGCCAATGCGATCCTGGCCCATGGCTCTGACGAACAGAAAAACACCTACCTGCCGAAAATGGCCTCATGCGAATGGACCGGCACCATGAACCTGACCGAGCCGCACTGTGGCACGGATCTCGGGCTCATGCGCACCAAGGCGGTGCCGCAGGACGATGGCACGTTCAAAGTCTCCGGGCAGAAGATCTTTATCTCCGCCGGTGAGCACGACATGTCCGACAACATCATCCACCTGGTGCTGGCCAAAATCCCCGGCGGGCCCGAAGGCATCAAAGGTGTGTCCCTCTTCATTGTCCCGAAGCTCCTCGTGAATGAAGACGGCTCACTTGGCCCGCGCAACGGCGTCTCTTGCGGCAAGATCGAAGAGAAGATGGGCATTCACGGCAACTCCACCTGCGTCATGAACTATGACGAGGCGACGGGGTATCTGATCGGAGAAGAGCACAAGGGCATGCGCGCCATGTTCGTGATGATGAACGAGGCCCGTCTGGGTGTGGGCATGCAGGGCGTAGCTCAGGCCGAAGCGGCCTATCAAAACGCGCTCATCTACGCCAAGGACCGCCTGCAGGGCCGTGACGTCACAGGCGACAAGAACCCCGATGGGCCGGCTGACCCGCTGATCGTGCACCCCGATGTGCGCCGCGCGCTCTTGGATCAGAAAAGCTTTGTCGAGGGTGGCCGTGCGCTGCTCCTCTGGGGCTCTGAGATGATCGACCGCTCGCACCGCTCAGGCGATGAGGCCTCTGAGGGTTTGGTGAGCCTGCTCACCCCCGTGATCAAAGGCTTCCTCACCGATGAAGGCTACGACATGACCGTGAAGGCCCAGCAGGTTTACGGTGGTCACGGCTATATCGAAGAATGGGGCATGTCGCAGTTCGTTCGTGACGCCCGCATCGCGCAGATCTATGAAGGGGCCAACGGCGTACAGGCGCTCGACCTCGTGGGGCGCAAGCTGACCGCGGGTGGCGGAAAGTACATGATGGCGTTTTTCGAAGAAGTGAAGGGCTTCCTCAAGGCCAATGACGGCAACGAGGCGCTGGACAAAGATTTCCTCGCCCCGCTCAAAGCGGCCTCAAAGCACCTGCAGCAAGCGGGCATGTTCTTCATGCAAAACGGGATGAAGAACCCCAATGCGGCGCTCTCTGGGTCGTATGACTTCATGCACCTCTTTGGGCATGTCTGCCTGGGCTACATGTGGGCGCGGATGGCGAAAGCCGCGCATGAGGCGCTTGAGGCGGGTGCGTCGGATGAGGACTTCTACAAAGCCAAGCTCAAGACGGGACGCTACTATATGTCCCGCCGCCTGCCCGCCACGGGCATGCACCTGGCGCGTATCGAAAGTGGTGCCGAGCCGGTGATGGAGCTGGAAGAGGCGCTGTTCTAAGCGCGCTTGGTGACTGGAAAGCCGGGCTGAAGCCCGGCCTACGCCTAAAAAGAAAGGGAGAGGACCACGCATGTCGACCTGGATGACAGAAGAGCATCAGATGCTGGGCGAAATGACCGCCAAGTTCATCAATGACGAATGGTCCCCCCATTTTGAGCGCTGGCGCAAGCAGGGCATGATGGATCGCGACACCTGGAACCAGGCGGGTGAGCTTGGTCTGCTCTGCCCGTCGATCCCGGAAGAATATGGCGGGGTTGGCGGGGATTTCGGCCATGAGGCGGTGATCCTGATGGAGCACAACCGCGCCAATCTGGCCAGCTGGGGCCACCCGATCCATTCCGGTATCGTCGCGCATTACATCCTGTCCTACGGCTCGGAAGAGCAGAAAAAGAAATGGCTGCCCAAGATGATCTCGGGCGAGCTGGTGGGCGCTTTGGCGATGACCGAACCGGCGGCAGGCTCTGACTTGCAAGGGATCAAGACCAAGGCCGTGCGCGACGGCAATGCCTATCGCCTCAGCGGGCAAAAAACCTTCATCACCAATGGGCAACACGCCAACCTCATCGTGGTCGCCGCCAAGACGGACCCCAAACAGGGCGCGCGCGGCATTTCCATGGTGGTGGTTGAGACCGATGGCGCCGAAGGGTTCTCGCGCGGGCGCAATCTGGAAAAAAACGGGATGAAGGCGGCGGACACGTCCGAGCTGTTCTTCGACAATGTGGAGATCCCGCCCGAGAACATCCTCGGCGGCGAAGAAGGCAAAGGCTTCTACCAGATGATGCAGCAGCTCCCGCAAGAGCGGCTGATCATCGCCTGCTGCGCCCAAGGCGCGATGGAAGGCGGGGTGGAGCGCACAATTGCCTATGCCCAGGAGCGTCAGGCCTTTGGCGACAACCTGCTGCAATTCCAAAACCTGCGGTTCAAGCTAGCCGAATGCCAAACCAAAACCAAAGTGGCGCGTGCGTTTCTGGATGAATGCATCACCGAGCATCTGCGCGGTGAGCTGTCGGTCGAAAAGGCCGCGATGGCGAAATACTGGATCACCGACACGCAGTTCGAGGTGCTCGATGAATGCGTGCAGATCCATGGCGGCTATGGCTACATGGCCGAGTATGACATCGCCGAGATGTGGGCGGACGCGCGCGTGCAGCGGATCTATGGCGGCACCAATGAGATCATGAAAGAGCTGATCTCGCGGTCGTTCCAATCCGGGAAGTCCCACTGATGTCGGCGCGCCGGGATAGGATTTCATGCCTCCGGCGGGAGTATTTTTCGCAAGATGAAACACGTGGTGTCCACCCCACCCCACGGGTCAGTCACGAGGTGCTGCACGTTGAGGCGGGGTTTCACCTTGCACGTCCCCGAAGCACTCGGGCGCCTCTCCAGCCTGTGACGCCAGTTCACAATAGCGCAACATGGTTAATCATGAGTGAAGGCCACCCGTTTCATCTTGCCAAAAATACTCAAATCCCACCCGTGCCATGCACGCGGACAGAAGGGGCAGCGCGATGACCATCAAACTTTACTGTTTCGGGGAAAGCGGCAACGCCTACAAGGCCGCGCTGGCGCTGGAGCTTTCTGGCCTCGACTGGGACCCGGTGAAGGTGGATTTCTTCGGCGGCGAGACCCGCAGCGAGGCGTATCGCGCCGAGCGCAATGAGATGGGGGAAGTGCCTGTGCTGGTGGATGGCGATTTTCAGACCAGCCAATCCGGCGCGATCCAGACCTACATCACCGAGAAATCCGGCACGTTCGGCGGCACCACCGAGGCCGAGCGCTATGAGGTGCTGCGCTGGGTGCTGTGGGACAATCACAAGCTCTCAAGCCAGGCCGGCATGACCCGATTTTTGATGAATTTCCTGCCTGAGGACAAACGCCCCGCGGAGGTGATTGCCTTCATGCAGGGCCGTCTCAAGGCCGCCTATCAGGTGCTGGATGCGCATTTGGAGGGCCGGGATTGGATCGTGGGCGAGGCCATCACAAACGCCGATCTGAGCGCCTGCGGATATCTCTACTACCCCGAACCGTTCGGGTTTGACCGTACCGAGTGGAAAAACATTGATCGCTGGCTGGGCAACATCTCCGCCCTGCCCGGCTGGAAACACCCCTATGACCTGATGCCCGGCAGCCCCGCTGACAGGGCGTAACCCAGGGCCAGAAGAAGGAGACTGATATGTCTGAAGCATACATCTATGACGCCGTGCGCACGCCGCGCGGCAAAGGCCGCAAGGACGGCAGCCTGCATGAGGTGACCGCCGCACGGCTCTCTGCCAATGTGCTGAACGCGCTGAAAGAGCGCAACGGGCTGGAAGGCCACGCCGTCGAAGACGTGATCTGGGGCAATGCCACGCAGGTGATGGAACAAGGCGGCTGCCTGGCACGGACCTCTGTCTTGGCCTCCGACCTTGATGAGCGGATCCCGGGCCTGTCGATCAACCGTTTCTGTGCAAGCGGAATGGAGGCGGTGAACCTCGCGGCAAACCAGGTCGCCGGTGGCGCGGGCGAGGCCTATATCGCGGGCGGGGTTGAGATGATGGGCCGCGTGGCCATGGGCTCAGACGGGGCGGCGATTGCCGTGGACCCGTCCATTGCCATGAAGACCTATTTCGTGCCGCAAGGCATCTCCGCCGATATCATCGCGACCGAGTACGGGTTTACCCGCGATGAGGCCGACGCGCTCGCCGTGGAAAGCCAGAAGCGTGCCGCGAAGGCCTGGGAAGAGAACCGGTTCAACGGCTCCATCATCACCATCAAGGACATGAACGGGATCACCATTCTCGATCATGATGAATACATGCGCCCGAGCACGGATATGCAATCTCTGGGCGCGCTCAAGGCGTCGTTCAAGGATATGGGTGAGGTCATGCCGGGCTTTGATGCCGTGGCCAAGATCAAGTACCCGCATTTGGAGCGGATTGAGCATATCCACCACGCGGGCAACAGCTCTGGCATCGTGGATGGCTCGGCCGGTGTACTGGTTGGTTCCAAGGCGTTTGGGGAAAAATACGGGCTGACACCCCGCGCCCGCGTGCGCCAGACCACCAAGATCGGCACCGATCCTACGATCATGCTGACGGGCCCTGTGCCCGCGACCGAAAAGGCGCTGGCCGATAGCGGCATGAAGATTGGCGACATTGATCTTTTCGAGGTCAATGAGGCCTTTGCCTCCGTCGTTCTGCGCTTCCAGCAGGCGTTTGATGTGGACCCTGGTCTCGTCAATGTGAACGGCGGCTCCATCGCCATGGGCCACCCGCTGGGGGCCACAGGTGCCATGATCATCGGCACGCTGATGGATGAGCTCGAACGCTCGGACAAGGAAGTCGGGCTCGCCACACTCTGTGTCGCCTCCGGCATGGGGGCCGCCACGATCATTGAGCGCGTGTAAATGGCTTACCAGCACCCTATCGGCGACGACCATCCGTTTCGGGCGGTGTATGCTTTGGCTCAGGCCGAAAACATGCACCTGCTTGAAAAGGTGGAGGCCCATGATGGGGCGCTTATTCGGCTGTTTCACCGCTCCGCCAACCTGGTGTTCAAACGCCAGGGCGATCCCGGCAGTGCCATGGATCGACAGCGGTTTGACTATTGGACGCATGTTCGGATTGAGGACACGACCCCTGACGCCATGCTGAGCGACATTAAGCGCCATATCACGGATGCGGGCCTGGCCTAGTCCAGGGCCGCAGGGCGCAGATACCTCTTAAGGGAGACAAGACAATGACAGACTTCACGATGGAAAAAGGCGCCGACGGCGTCGCGGTGATCACCTGGGACACGGTGGGCAAATCCATGAATGTGATGACCATGGAAGCCTGGCCGCTTTTGGAAAGCCTTGTGGATGACGCGCTGGCCGATGACGCGGTCAAAGGCGTGGTGATCACCTCGGGCAAGCCGGGCTCGTTTGCGGGCGGGATGGACCTCAACGTGATTGCCAAGATGAAGGAACTGGCAGGCGATGATCCGGCCAAGGGGCTCTTTGACGGGCTGATGAATGCCCACCGCATCATGCGCAAGATCGAACGCGCGGGCATGGACCCCAAAACCAACAAAGGCGGCAAGCCGATTGCCGCCGCCCTGCCCGGCACGGCGTTGGGCATCGGTCTGGAAATCCCGCTCTGCTGCCATCGCATTTTTGCCGCAGACAACCCCAAGGCCAAGATCGGCCTGCCGGAGATCATGGTCGGCATTTTCCCCGGTGCCGGTGGTACGACACGTCTGGCCCGCAAGCTCGGCGCGATGGGCGCCTCACCTCTGCTGCTTGAGGGTAAGCTGAATGACCCCAAGAAAGCCAAAAGCGCAGGTGTCATTGATGAGGTCGTCCCAGCAGATGAACTGATGGACGCGGCCAGGGCTTGGGTTCTGTCGAAACCGAGCATCGTGAAGCCTTGGGATGAAAAGGGCTACAAGATGCCCGGCGGCGCACCATACCACCCCGCAGGGTTCATGACCTTTGTGGGTGCCTCCGCCATGGTCAATGGCAAGACGCAAGGGGCGTTTCCGGCGGCCAAGGCGCTGCTTAGCGCGGTCTACGAAGGCGCGCTCGTGCCCTTTGACACTGCGATCAAGATTGAGGCGCGGTGGTTCACCAGCATTCTGATGAACCCGTCCTCCAGCGCGATGATCCGGTCGCTTTTCATCAACAAGGAAGCGCTGGAAAAAGGCGCCTCCCGCCCTGATGCTCCGGATCAGAAGGTGAAGAAGGTCGGCGTGATGGGCGCGGGCATGATGGGCGCGGGCATCGCGCTTGTCTCTGCGCAGGCCGGTATCGAAGTGGTGCTGATCGACCAAAAGCAAGAGGCCGCGGACAAGGGCAAGGCCTATGTTGAGAGCTATATCGACAAAGGCATGAAACGCGGCAAGGTCACGCAAGAGAAAAAAGACAGCATGCTGGGTCTGATCACCGCGACGACGGAGTACTCCGCTCTTGCCGGCGCCGATCTGATCATCGAGGCCGTTTTTGAAGATGTGGGCGTGAAGGCCGAAGTCACCAAAGAGGTGCTCAAGCATGTGAGCGACGATTGCATTTTCGCCACCAACACCTCCACCCTGCCGATCACGGAACTGGCGAAGGCGTCCGACAAGCCCGAGCAATTCATCGGCATTCACTTCTTCTCACCAGTGGAAAAGATGCTGCTGGTCGAGATCATCAAAGGCGCGCAGACCGGACCGCGGGCCGTGGCCAAGGCGCTCGACTATGTGCGCCAGATCAAGAAGACGCCGATCGTGGTCAACGACGCGCGGTTCTTTTACTGCAACCGCTGCATCATTCCCTACATCAATGAGGGTGGCCGCATGATCACCGAAGGGGTAGAGCCCGCTTTGATTGACAACGCGGCGCGTCAGCTGGGCTTCCCGGTGGGGCCGGTGCAGCTGGTCGATGAAACCTCCATTGATCTCGGCGCCAAGATCGCACGCGCCACGCGTGAGGCGATGGGCGATGCGTATCCGGAAAACAGTGCGGACGATCTGATCTTCTGGTTGGAAGGTTTGGGGCGTCTGGGCCGCAAATCGGGTGCCGGGTTCTTTGACTATGATGACAAGGGCAAGCGGCAGGGCTATTGGGCGGGGCTGGCCGAACAGTACCCGCGCGCCGAGGAGCAGCCTGATCTCATCACCGTGCAGCATCGTTTGATGTTTGCCCAGGTGTTAGAGGCGGTGCGGGCGCTGGAAGAGGGTGTGCTTGAAGACATCCGCGAAGGTGATGTGGGCGCGATCCTGGCCTGGGGCTTCGCGCCTTGGTCGGGCGGTCCGTTCTCTTGGCTCGACATGATCGGCGCGGCCTATGCCGTTGAGCGCTGCGATGCGCTAGCGGCAGAGTTTGGGCCTCGGTTTGAAGCCCCGGCCCTGCTGCGGGACATGGCGGAGAAGGATCAGACCTTCTACGGACGCTTTACGAGCGCAGCAGAAGCCGCCTGATCAGCACGGTCCAAAGGCTTGCGACGCTTTCCGACTTGGACACCATCTCGGACATGCGTGGATAGGCAAACCCGCCCCGGATCACGTCCGGGGCGGGTGTCTCGTAAATTCCCGGAACCGATCAAGAGGGCGTGGTCACCACATTTTCATTGCGCCGGATGTGACGTGCAATGAGGCGCATCTGCCGCTTCTTGTTGGGAATGAGGTGCTTGCTATCCTCCACCTGCATGGGCAGCGTCAGGTCAGGGAAGATGCGCTTGATCTCGTCCACGCTTTCCTCTGGCAAGCGGCTGAGCGCGACCGGGCCCAGAAAGAAGCTCTCTGACGGCGCGCCATCGGCGAAAATCACCTCATGGGCGTCGAACAGCAGGTGGAAATATTCGATCGCCTCGTCCGGTTCCTCCACGAACACACCCGGCAGATCGGTCAACCGGATTGCGGCGACCAGCACGTCGTCGCGGCCAAACATGCGTTGCGTGATGGGCGAGGACACCAGCATCCGATGCTGACGGGACACGCGGATGTCGCGGGCCGGCACGTTCTGACCGAGCGCACCGGCGCTGATCCGCACCGGCCAAAGCGCCTGATTGCCGGCAAGTTCGGACCGCGCAAAACGGCGGCTGAGGATTTTCCTGAGCGGGCGGAACGCCCCGTCCAGCATCCGCACCATCGCGCCCTCATGCAGGTCTTCGACCGCGACCAGCCCGGCATCGGTTTCAATCCGCGTGCCATTGGCAAAACACACCACGTTATTGGGATCAGGGTCAGACTGCGTAAAATAGGATGTCCCCTGATCCTGAGTTTCGAGCGAACTGCCGCTTGGGGCCTCACCGATCTCGGTTGAGGTCAAACCATTGGCCGGGCCCGCCGTGGCGGTGACCGGATCAGGCGTGTCGGTAAAGGACAGAAATTGATAGACGGTCCCGTTTTCTGACAGCGCCACAGCATTGCTGAGCGCCACGCCGTTGAAGTTCGTGGCGTCGCCGTTTTCAATAAGATAAACGTCAAAGCCGTTCACCGTGGTGGGCGTCAGCACAGAAAGGTTGCTTGAGCTGCGAACTGAGCCATTGGCATTGTAAACGGTAAGGACCAAGTCAGACACATCCGTGCCCGCATCCACGGCCACTTCGATAAAGTCCTCATTGGCACCACCGAGATACTTAATCTCGGAAAAAAACGGATCTGGCATGGTGGCCCGCGCTGCTCTTATGATTGGTTGGTTAAGGTCACACTAAACGCCAAACCGGGCAAGCTGCAGGCTGTTTCAGGGCAGTTTTTGGGCCGAAACCTGCTGATGATCCGCACCTATGGCGTGATCCGGTAAAGCGCGCCTTCGCCCACTGACAAAAACCAAATCGCGCCATCTGGCCCTTCGCGCACATCGCGCACGCGGAAGGTCTCCGTCGATTTCAATTCCTCTTGCGTCAAAGGATTGCCGGACAGGCGTGAGATGTAATCATGCTTGAGCGCGCCCACAAAGATCGAGCCGCGCCACTGGGGCCAAAGCGCGCCGGAATAGATCATCATGCCCGACGGCGCCATGGAGGGATCCCAGTAATACTCGGGCTGTTCCATACCGTCCTTTTCGGTCCCCTCCCCGATCTTGAAGCCTGAATAATGCGTGCCGTAGGAAATCACCGGCCAGCCGTAATTGGCCCCGCGCTTCACGCGATTGACCTCATCGCCCCCGCGCGCGCCGTGTTCGGCGACCCAAAGGTTGCCGTCGAGATCAAGCGCGGCCCCCTGCGGGTTACGATGCCCGTAAGACCAAATCTCAGGCTGCGCGCCCGCTTGCCCCACAAAGGGGTTGTTGGCAGGGATCTGCCCGTCGCGCGTGATCCTGAGAACTGAGCCGTTTTCAACGCTTAGATCCTGCGCTGACGGTCTGTCACCCCGGTCGCCCACGGTCAGAAACAACGTGCCGTCGCGGGCCTCGACGAGGCGAGACCCAAAGTGCCGCCCGCCCCGACTGCCGGGATCCACTTCATAGATGATCTGCCAATCAGTGAGCTGCGTGCCGTCCCCCGAGAGCTGCGCCCGGGCCACGGCAGTGCCAGCCTGGCGCGATTGCGGATGCGAGAGCGTGAAAAACAAGCTGCGCGTATTGGCAAAATCGCGCGGCACCAGAATGTCGAGAAACCCACCCTGCCCTTCGGCCCAAACCGGCCCAACACCCGCGACCTGCGTCACGCGCCCGTCTGCCACGCGTTTGAGCACGCCGTCGCGTTCCGTGATCAGGATCGAGCCATCGGGCAAAAAGCCAAAGCCCCACGGTGCGTTCAGTCCAGTGGCCATCGGCGTAACGGTCAACGTGCCGACGCTGGTCTCCAATGCCGCCGCGTTGACCGGCAGGAACGACGCCAACAGCAAAGCAAGTGCACGAAATCTTCGCATGACAACCTCTCAGAGCGTTTCTCTGTAAGGTGGGGACCCTCATGACAAAGGTCAAACCCCGATTGCGCTTGCTATTTTTGCGCAGGTTTCTAACACTTTGCCCCAATGATCATTGATCTACAGGGAGAGTAAAAGATGAAAAAACTGCTAGCGACAACCGCAGCACTGGCGCTCAGCACGGGCGCGGCTTTGGCCGAAGGCGAAGTGAAAATCGGCGTGATCCTGGGCTTTACCGGGCCGATTGAATCGCTGACCCCGCATATGGGCGATGGCGCAGAGCTGGCCATGGCCGAAGTGACGGAAAGCGGCAAGCTGCTCGACGGGATGACCGTGACACCCGTGCGCGCAGACAGCACCTGCATTGACGCCGGTGCCGCCTCTGCTGCCGCCGAACGTCTGGTCACGGCCGAAGGGGTGAAAGGCATCATGGGTGCGGATTGCTCTGGTGTGACAGGCGCAATCCTGTCCAACGTGGCGGTGCCCAATGGCATGGTGATGATTTCACCATCGGCCACCTCACCGGGTCTCAGCACCGCCGAAGACAACGGCCTTTTCTTCCGCACCGCGCCCTCTGACGCGCGTCAGGGTGTGGTGATGACGGATGTTCTGATCGATCAGGGCATCACCGAGGTGGCCCTCACATACACCAACAATGACTACGGCAAAGGTCTCGCCGACAGCTTTGCCGCCGCATTTGAAGCCGCCGGTGGCACCGTGACGATCAACGCCGCCCATGAAGATGGCAAGGCGGATTACTCTGCCGAAGTGGGCGCGCTGGCGGCCGCAGGCGGTGAGCGTCTGGTCGTGGCAGGCTACGTGGATCAGGGCGGCAGCGGGATTGTCCGCGCAGCGCTCGATTCCGGTGCTTTTGACAGCTTCCATTTCCCCGATGGCATGATCGGTGAGGCGCTTGAGGCGAATTTTGGCTCTGAGATCGATGGCTCCACCGGTCAGCACCCGGGCACAGACAGCGAGGGGGCTGCGATCTTTGAAGGCATGGCCGAAGGCTTTGACGGCACCTCGCCTTTCTCCAAGGAAAGCTATGACGCCGCCGCCCTCATCATGCTGGCCATGCAGGCAGCAGGCTCGGTTGAGCCGGGGGATTACAAAGATCACGTGATGGATGTGGCCAACGCGCCCGGCACGCAGATCTTCCCCGGTGAGCTGGGTAAAGCGCTGGAACTCATCGCAGCGGGGGAAGAGATTGATTATGTCGGTGCCACGGCGGTCGAACTCATCGGTCCGGGTGAAAGCGCAGGCAACTACCGTGAGATCGTCTTTGAAGGCGGCAAGATCACAACCGCGCAGTACCGCTAAACCGGTCTGGACGAACATCATCAGCCCCGGTAACGGCCGGGGCTGATGCATTCTGGGGGCGTTCTGGGGGCTTCACATGATCGTCGTTGAGGACGTGCATAAGCATTTCGGCGGGTTTCATGCGGTGGATGGCGCCAGCATGGAGATCACGCAAGGCTCCATCACCGGGCTGATCGGCCCCAATGGTGCGGGCAAAACCACGCTCTTTAACGTGATCGCGGGCGTGTTGGAGCCGACCTCTGGCCGGGTGATCATGGATGGCGAGGACATCACCGGGCTGCCGCCTCATGAGCTGTTTCACAAAGGCCTGTTGCGCACGTTTCAGATTGCGCATGAATTTTATTCCATGACCTGTCGCGAGAACCTGATGACGGTGCCCGGCGGGCAATCGGGGGAGCGGCTGTGGAACACCTGGTTCGGGCGCAAGCGCATCGCCGATGAGGAACGCGCGCTCAGGGCGAAGGCCGATGAGGTGCTGGAGTTTCTGACCATCGAGCATCTGGCCGATCACAAGGCGGGGCAGGTTTCCGGCGGGCAGAAGAAGCTTTTGGAACTGGGCCGCACCATGATGGTCGATGCCCGCATCGTGTTTCTCGATGAGGTGGGTGCGGGCGTGAACCGGACGCTGCTCAACACCATTGCGGATGCGATCGTGAGCCTGAACAAGGATCGCGGCTACACCTTCATGGTGATCGAGCATGACATGGATTTCATCGGGCGGATTTGCAACCCGGTGATCTGCATGGCCGAGGGCAAGAAGCTGGCCGAGGGGACATTGGCCGAGATCAAGGCCAATGAGCAGGTGATTGAGGCATATCTGGGCACAGGGCTGAAGCACAAAGACAAGGTGGGCACGTGATGGTGAGGCCGCATGGGGGCTCTGCCCCCAAATCCCCGGAGTATTTCTGGCAAGATGAAGCCGGGGACACGCGATGCTGAGCAGATGGGCTTTGGGATTGCTGTGCTGCGTTGGTTTGATGGATCCGGCGCAAGGGTCTGAGATATTGGGCACCACGCTGTTGGAAGGGCGGAAAGTGGAGATCCTCGCTGACGGCACATGGGTTTATGCCGAAGCCTTGCCGGACGATTGCCAGACGGTGACATCAAACATCATGCTTTGCGCCGAAAAAGGGCGATGGACCTCTCTGCCCGCGGTCAATGCGGACATCGCGGCACAGTTTCGGTTCGATGACAGCACTTACGGCCTTTTGATTTTGGAAGAACTGGGCCATGGGCAGGGTATCACATTTGAAGCGATATCGGTCTCTGTGCTGGAGATCGCCGCCTCCGCAGCTGGTGTGCGCCGAGAAGATATACCAGTGATCAATGTTCAAGACACCGCGCTGTTCGGTGAGGATGCACAAACAATCACTTACGCCGCTGTCATTGACGGGCTGCCAATCACTTACCGAAACACGATACTGATTGAGGAAGAGGTGACGATCCAGGCGGTCACCTATGAGGTCTCTCGAGACCTCACACAGGTTCACACCGAATTGCATGATGAATTTCTCCAAGGACTGCAACGGCGTGAGTGAACCCTTCCTCATAGGCGACACCATGACCGGCGGCTACGGGCGGTCTGGGCCGGATATTTTGCATGAGTGCACCATTGCGGTGGAGCCGGGCGAGATTGCGGTGATCGTGGGACCCAACGGGGCGGGAAAATCCACGGCGATGAAGGCGGTGTTTGGGATGCTCGATCTGCGCCAAGGCGCGGTGCGGCTGGGGGGCGAGGATATCTCAGGCCTCAGCCCGCAGGCGCGGGTGGCCAAGGGGATGGGGTTTGTGCCGCAGACCTCAAACATCTTCACCTCCATGACCGTGGAGGAGAACCTGGAGATGGGCGCGTTTATCCGCAAAGACGATATCGCAGGCACGATGGCCCAGGTTTATGAGCTGTTTCCGATCTTAAAGGACAAGCGCCGCCAAGCCGCAGGGGAACTCTCCGGCGGGCAGCGTCAGCAAGTGGCGGTGGGGCGCGCGCTGATGACCGAGCCGAAGGTGCTGATGCTCGATGAACCGACGGCGGGGGTGAGCCCTATCGTGATGGATGAGCTCTTTGACCGGATCATTGAGATCAGCCGCACCGGGCTTTCGGTGCTGATGGTCGAGCAAAACGCGCGCCAGGCGCTGGAAATAGCCGATAAGGGCTATGTTCTGGTGCAAGGGCGCAATGCCTATACCGGCAGCGGCAAAGAGCTGCTCGCCGATCCTGAGGTCCGCAAGAGTTTTCTGGGAGGGTGATGCCTTGAGATACGCAATATTGGGACTGATCGCGCCGATGCTGGTGGCGGGATGTCTGGGCGGCGGCACTGCGCGCACTGAGGCGCCTGCCCCCACCGTGAGCCATGACGCGTTCGTGGCCTCACTGAACGGGGCCTATATCTGGAACTGCACCATGACGAATGAGGCAGGGGCCGCCTGGCGCTTTGTGCTGGCCAATGGGACCTCAAGCCGCTGGACGCCGGTGGTGCTGCGCGAGGCCGGCGCGCGGTTTGATCTTGATATCGAGACGCGCAAGTTTGGCGCGGCGGTGGTCTATAAACTGCGCGACCGCAGTGAGGTGTTGATTGCCGCCGATGGAGAGGCGCGCGGCGAAGGGCAGCTCACCACCAAACCCAATGATTTCCCCAATGGTCAGTGCACGCGCGGCACGCAGCCTGTGACATTCTGAGGCGCGGATGGATCTGCTGAACGCCATTGTGGCGCTGTCAAATTTCGTTCTGATCCCGGCGGTGGCCTATGGCAGTCAGCTTGCACTTGGCGCGCTCGGTGTGACGCTGATTTACGGGATCTTGCGGTTTTCCAATTTCGCCCACGGGGACACGATGGCCTTTGGCACGATGGTGACGATCCTGGTCACATGGTGGCTGCAGGCTGCAGGTGTCACCCTGCCCTTTGGCCTGCCGACCGCGCTTTTGGCGCTGCCGATCGGGATATTGGGCTGTGCGCTATTGCTGCTTGGCACGGATAAGATGGTTTATCAATTCTACCGCGTGCAGCGCGCCAAGCCGGTCATCCTGGTGATCGTGTCCATTGGCGTGATGTTTGTGCTCAACGGGTTGGTGCGGTTCATCATTGGGCCGGGCGATCAGCGCTTTGGCGATGGCGAACGATTCATAATCTCGGCCCGCGAATTTCGCGATATGACCGGGCTGCGCGAGGGGTTGGCGCTGAAGACGAGCCAGGGGATCACGGTCATCACCGCCGTCATTGTCGTGGCCCTGCTCTTTTGGTTTCTCAACCGAACGCGGACAGGCAAATCCATGCGGGCCTATTCCGACAATGAGGATCTGGCGCTCTTGTCAGGCATCAACCCCGACCGGGTGGTGATGGTAACCTGGCTCATCGTGGCAGCTCTCGCCACCATCGCAGGCACGCTTTACGGGCTCGACAAAAGCTTCAAACCCTTCACCTATTTTCAGCTGCTTCTGCCCATTTTTGCCGCCGCCATCGTGGGCGGTTTGGGCAGCCCGATTGGGGCCATCGCAGGCGGGTTTGTGATCGCCTTCTCCGAGGTGTTCATCACCTATGCATGGAAGAAGGTGCTGGGCTATGTGATGCCCGAAAGCCTTGAGCCATCAGGCCTCGTGCAGCTATTGAGCACGGATTACAAGTTCGCGGTAAGTTTCGTGATCTTGCTCATTGTGCTGCTGTTCAAGCCCACCGGCCTCTTCAAAGGGAAAGCAGTATGAGTGAGACGATGCGCAACACCGCGCTCTTCGGGGTGGTCGCCTTTTTGATCGTCCTCACTGGCGTGATGCAAAGCTGGAACACCGCGCTGCTCATTCTCAATATGGGGCTCATCTCGGCCATTATGGCGCTTGGCGTGAACCTGCAATGGGGGTTTGCGGGGCTCTTTAACGTGGGCGTCATGGGGTTTGTGGCGCTTGGGGGGTTGGCGGCGGTGCTGGTCTCCATGCCGCCCACAAATGCGGCTTGGGCCGCGGGCGGTGCGCGGGTTCTGGCGGGCCTTTTATGCGGCGCGGCAGTGGTGGTTGCGGTGATCGTGCTGCGCCGGCGCATGGCCCCGTCACGGCTGCGCAGCGTGGTCACGTTGGCGCTGCTGGTGGGCGGTTTCTTTCTCTATCGCGCGGTGTTTGATCCGGGCGTTGAAGCGGTGGAAAGCGTGGATCCGGCCGCCACAGGGTACTTGGGCGGGCTTGGCCTGCCGATCCTCGTGGCATGGCCTGTGGGCGGGCTTTTGGCGGCGGGGGCGGCGTGGATCATCGGGAAATCGGCCTTGGGGCTGCGATCAGATTACCTGGCCATCGCCACGCTGGGCATTGCTGAGATCATCCTCGCCGTGATGAAGAATGAGGATTGGCTGGCGCGGGGCGTGAAAAACGTGGTGGGCCTGCCCCGGCCTGTGCCTTACGAGGTCGATTTGCAGCAGGATCCGGGCTTTGTCGCGCAGGCGCAAGGTCTCGGGCTGGATCCGGTGACGGCCTCATCGCTGTTTGTGAAGCTAGGGTATTCCGCGCTTTTTGCGGCCGTGTTGATCCTTGTCCTGGTGCTGGCGCAACTGGCGCTCAACTCTCCTTGGGGCCGGATGATGCGCGCCATTCGTGACAATGAAACGGCAGCTCGCGCCATGGGCAAAAACGTCACCGCGCGGCATTTGCAGATCTTCATCCTCGGCTCGGCCATTTGCGGCATTGCAGGCGCGATGATGACCACACTCGATGGGCAGTTGACGCCCACCTCCTACCAACCGCTGCGCTTTACCTTCCTCATTTGGGTGATGGTGATCGTGGGCGGGTCGGGCAACAATTTCGGCGCGGTGCTGGGCGGGTTTCTGATCTGGTTTTTGTGGGTTCAGGTGGAGCCGATGGGGCTGTGGCTGATGGAGGTGATCACCTCAGGGCTCGCCGATGGCAGCGCGCTCAAAGACCATCTTTTGGAAAGTGCCGCGCATATGCGGCTTTTCACCATGGGGATCGTCTTGATCCTGGTGCTGCGCTTTAGCCCAAGAGGTCTGATTCCCGAAAAGTAGCCTTGGGCTGCGCATCCGTGTTTCCATTTTATGAACAATCTGAAGTGGAATGCATGACCGTTTCGCACTTTTGAACACGGCACATGGCCAAACGCGAAAAAGCCACGATTTTGACACGCCCGCCTTGTTTTCGCCACAATTGAACGCGCTTCTTAACCATGTTTTTGGTTCTGAACAGGCCTGTCTGTCGCCTTTGGGATCACCGTGAGTAACCAGTATTGTCCAAAGGGGACTTGTTAAAAATGCGCTGCCTGAAGTCATTTTTCAAAGAAGAAAACGGTGCAGTTGCCGTGGATTGGTTCGTGATGTGCGCGGCCCTCGTGGGTCTTGCTGTTTTGGCGGCCGTTAATGTTGGCGCTGGTGTTTTTGGGCTAAGCACGACCGTTTCAGAGGAAATCGAAGACAAAGACGTGTAAGCGTGTGTGGCCACGTTTAACACTGTGACCATCGAGATTTCGCCATGTTTTTGCCCTATTCGCATCCCACGCTGTACAGCAATTAGGACCCGGACGTGCCAGCGCACAGCCCAGCATGAAGATGAGGTCAATTGGCTCAAGGGGAATGATATCTCACAAAATAAAAAGGCCACAGCGACACGCGATGGCGGCGTCAGAAAAACCATGGCTGTGCGCCTAAGCGCTGCCGCCAAGGACACAGTCACCGGTGCAATGGATAGGCGGGCTGCAAACAGGCCCGACGCCATGTCGATCAAGATCGCGACCCTTGGCAATAGATCCTGACCAAGCGGCGGTTGACCGCCGATGGGGTGGCTTTTGCCCCCGCGGCGCAGGCTTTATGATACACGCATCCGGCGAACACGGGTGTTGGAGATGAAAACCTCAAAACTCTCTCTCAAATGGCTTGATGCCTTCCTTCTGACCGCGCGCACCGGCGCTGTGCAGGATGCCGCCGAGGAGGCTGGGCTGTCTGTCAGCACCGTGAGCCACCATCTGCGCAGTCTGGAGGATACGCTGGGCGTTACGCTCTTTGACCACACGCGGCGGCCAATGCGGCTGACCTCCGCGGGCGCGGTGTTTTACGGCCATGTGGACAAGGCGATGCGGATCCTGCGCAAGGCGGAGGTTGAGGCGCAAAGCGGGGATATCGCCGACACGCGCGCGATGTCGCTGGCCATGGTCGAAGATTTCGACAGTGAGATCGGGCCGGAACTGGCCCGCGCCCTCGCCGCCGGGATGCCAAAGTGCAAATTTCGCCATCTGACCCGGCCCAGCCATGAGATCCTCGACATGATCCGCAACCAGGAAGTCGATATCGGCATCGCCGCGCGCCCGCAGTTTATCTCGGAAGATCTCAATGAGCGGCCACTTCTGAAAGAGCCCTTTGTGCTGGTGCTGCCCGCCGATGCCCCCGACGCGCCGGAAAGCTATCTCAGCAACACACCGCCCCTGCCCTTGTTGCGCTATTCGTCAAATCAGTTCATCGCGACCCAGATCGAGCAGCATTTGCGCCGGTTGCGGTTGCACATCCCCTCGCGTTTTGAATTTGAAAGCAATCAATCGCTTCTGAGCATGGTCGCCGATGGCGATGGCTGGACCATCGCCACCCCGCTCAACTACATGCGCGCGCGCCGCTTTCACCGCCAGATCACGCTGGCCCCCTTCCCCGGAAAGACATTTTCGCGCTACCTGTCGATCTTTACGGCAGAGGCCACGCCGAGCCAGGTCGTGGCACCTGTCAGTTCCACCATGCGCCGGTTGATCCACGAACGCGCGATCCGACCATCTGTGGAAAAAATGCCGTGGTTGTCGGAGCTGTTTCAACTCCTGCCGGAAGAGGGCAAACCCTAGCCCAATCTCGCCTGCGCGTCAGCGACCAGGGTCGCAAGTCGCGCCGCAGCATCGCCCTGAGGCGCGAGGCGCGCGCTTTGACCGTAAAGCGAAAACTGATGCCTGTCGCCATCTGCTGCCTGCAATGGGCGGGCGTAGTGATACATCAGTGGAAAGGGGGCTGCGTCAACGCGGGCCATCGCATCCATCCAAACGGTGCGATGGGTCCGCGCCGGCCTGCCGGAAACGGACGCGCTGATCCGGGTTGACCTGTCATCACCCGCCTTCACTGCGCTCTGGTGCCGCGCGTGTGAGCGTGTCTCCGTCGCGGTGATAAAAGCCGTTCCAATCTGCACACCGGAGGCACCCAAAGCAAAGGCCGCCGCGATGCCGCGCCCATCGGCGATGCCGCCTGCCGCAATCACCGGCACATCCACCGCGTCCGCCACTTGCGGCAAAAGCGCGAACAACCCGACTTGGGCATCGTTGTCCAACTCCAGAAACACACCCCGATGCCCGCCAGCCTCCCAGCCCTGCGCGATGATCGCATCCACGCCGCGTGCCTCAAGCCATCTTGCCTCCTCCACCGTGGTGGCCGAGCACAGGATCGTTGCGCCCGCGTCCTTTAGTGCCGCCACGGCTGCGTCCTCCGGCAGTCCGAAATGAAAGCTGACCACAGATGGCGGATGGCGCAAGAGCAGCTCCAGATGCGCGTCGCCAAAGGGCACGAATTCGGGGGCGGGCATATCCGTCGGTGCGTCGATGCCCGCGGCCTCATAATGCGGCGCAAGCGCGGCCAAGAGGCCGGTGTGATGGGCCTCCTCCATCCGGGGCGGCTCATGGCAGAAAAAATTGAGATTAACAGGCCGGTTGGTCAGACGCCGGATCGCCGCCATCTCAGCCTCCAGCGTATCAGGCGCCATGGTCGCGCAGCCATGGCTGCCCAGCCCCCCGGCATTGGACACCGCTGCCACCATGTCTGGCGTTGTCGTGCCCGCCATGGGCGCCAGCAGGATGGGGTGATCAATCCCCAAAAGGTCACAAATCCGCCGATCCTGCCACATGGTGTCCCCCTTGGTCGTCACCCGCCCTGGGCTTTGACCCATACTTGATCCCGGGCCTCCATGTTGTAAAGCCAGAGGCCCCGGGTCAAGCCCGGGGCGGGTGTGTCTTATGGGTCAGTCCATCGCTTTGAAGTTGAACTCACCGCCTTCTTTGATGCCCGAGGGCCAGCGCGCGGTCACGGTTTTGGTCCGCGTGTAGAATTTGAAACTGTCCGGTCCGTGCTGATTGAGGTCGCCGAACATGGATTTTTTCCAGCCCCCAAAGGTGTGATAGGCGAGCGGCACCGGGATCGGCACATTGATGCCCACCATGCCGATGTTCACCCGATTGGCAAAGTCGCGCGCGGTGTCTCCATCGCGGGTGAAAATCGCAGTGCCATTGCCGTATTCATGGTCCATGGCGAGGCCAAGCGCCTCTTCATAAGAGCCCGCGCGCACGGTGCTCAGAACCGGGCCAAAGATCTCTTGGCGGTAGATCTCCATATCCGGCGTCACCTTGTCAAAGAGATGCGGGCCCACGAAAAACCCATCCTCATAGCCCTGAAGCGAGAAATTGCGGTTGTCGACGACCAGCTCAGCGCCCTCTTCCACGCCTTTGTCAATCAGGCCCAGGATCCGCTCTTTCGCCGCCGCCGTGACCACCGGCCCCATATCCACGTCATCGCCAGCGGTATAGGGCCCCACTTTCAGCTTTTCGATGCGCGGCACCAGCTTATCAATCAACCGATCTGCCGTCTCATCACCCACAGGCACCGCAACGGAAATCGCCATGCAGCGCTCGCCCGCCGCGCCAAAGCCCGCGCCTACCAGCGCATCCGCCGCCTGATCCATATCCGCGTCCGGCATCACGATCAGATGGTTTTTCGCCCCGCCAAAACACTGCGCGCGTTTGCCATTCGCCGTGGCGCGGGAATAGATGTATTGCGCAATGGGCGTGGACCCCACGAAGGACACACCGCCAATCAGATCGTGATCGAGCAGCACATCGACAGCTTCTTTGTCGCCATTGACCACCTGAAAACAGCCCGCCGGAAGCCCCGCCTCAACAAACAACTCCGCCAGCATCAGCGGTACGGAGGGGTCCCGCTCAGAGGGTTTCAGCACCACCGCATTGCCGCAGGCGAGCGCCGGGCCTACATGCCACAGCGGCATCATGGCCGGGAAGTTAAACGGCATGATCGCGGCCACCACACCCAGCGGCTGGCGCATCGAATAAAGATCAATCCCCGGCCCCGCGCTGTCGGTATACTCGCCCTTCAGCAGATGCGGCGCGCCGATGCAGAACTCAATCACTTCCAGCCCGCGCTGCAGATCGCCCTTCGCATCAGGCAGCGTCTTGCCGTGTTCGCGGCTCAGCGCCTCGGCCAATTTGTCCATATCCCGATGCATCAGACCCACGAGCGCCATCATCACCCGCGCGCGGCGTTGCGGGTTTGTCGCGCCCCAGGCGACCTGCGCTTCCGCTGCCTTTTCAATGGCGTCCGTGGTCTCCGCCGCGCTGGCCATGGGGCATTTGTACTGCGCCTCGCCTGTGGCAGGGTTGAAGACATCTTCAAACCGGCCCGACATGCCTTTGACCTGCGCGCCGTTGATGAAATGGGTGAGTTCGGACATGGGTGACCTCCTATTCAAGTTGTCGCGCACCCTAGAGTGTTTCGCAAAGAACCAAAAGCACAGCTTGACGTGAAAGGACGTCCAATTTTCGAAAGTGCTAGGCCGAAAGATTTCGCGCCCGTCCTAAGCGATAAGCGTAACGCCCAGCCGCGGCACCAAACGGCCAAAAACGACGGTGTTCCGACGCGCGTCAGCCTGCCAAAGCTTGCTCCAAATCGGATATCAGATCTTCGGCCTCTTCCAGCCCGATCGACAGCCGGAGCAGGGTGTCCGGGATCCCGGATTGCGGCTCGACCGTGGCGCGGTGTTCAACCAGCGTTTCTGTTCCCCCAAGCGACGTGGCGCGATGAATGAGCTTTAAGCGACCTGCCACGGTGAGGGCATCGCCCTTGACCAGCACAGACAGGAGATAACCTGCCCCGCCGCACATTTGGCGTTGGGCCAAGGCGTGGCCCGGATGATCCGGCAAACCCGGGTACCATACAGCCTCAATACCGTCATGTGACTGCATCGCTTCTGCCACGCGCTGCGCTGTCGCGCACATCCGCTCCATGCGCAGAGGCAAGGTTCTCATCCCGCGCAGCAAAAGCCAGGCATCCATCGGCCCCAAAAGCGCACCGGCCTCAGCCCGTTGGGCGCATATATCCGCCCAAATCGGCAGGCTAGCCTCCCGGCAGGAGACAACGCCCGCCAAAACATCGCTGTGTCCGTTGATGGCCTTGGTCGCGGAATGCATGGAGATGTCCGCGCCCAGAGCGAGCGATTGCGTCAAAACCGGGGTTGCCGCTGTGCCATCCACAACCAACAGGGCCCCTGCCGCATGTGCAAGGTCGGCCACGCGGGAAATGTCGGCCACTTTCAACCAAGGGTTCGAGGGCACCTCAATCCACACCAAATCAGCAGGTGACGATAGTGCCGCCGCAATCACCTCAGGATCGGCCGCATCCACGGTGTCGAGCGTGATCGCGCGCTTGGCGCAAAACCTGCCAAGCCAATGGGTCACACCCCAGTAAATCCCCGATTGCACCACAACCCGTGCGCCGCTCGGCAACGCCTGAAACACCGCGGCAGCCGCGGCCATGCCTGAGGCGAAAAGGCGCGTCTCACGCGCGCCTTCCAAGTGCCGCAAGACCTCTTCGGCCTGCGCCACGGTCGCGTTGCGATCGCGGCCATAGCCCCCTTCGCCCGTCAGCGCATAATCCGCATCCCGCGCAAATGTCGTGGCAACCTCAATACCGGGCACCACGGCGCCTTGAGCGCCCTTAGCCCCGCCCGCGCGCGCGGCGATGGTGGCGGGCTTGAGCGGTTTGTCGGTCACGGCCGACGCCCCAGCTGATCAAACAGGTAGTCGCGCAGGAACTCATTGCCGCGCGGGCCCAGATGCACCTGATCCATGTAAAGCGGCAAACCGTCCATCTCGATGATGCAGGTGCCGGTTTCACACAGGATCTTATGCGGCTTCAGCACCGTCACGCCGTAGCGTTGGGCGATCTCTGTCACAGCGGCGTTGGTCTCTGCCTCGCGCGCCTCGTATTCCGCGATGGTCTGCACCGGAAGCTGCGCCCCAAAGCGGACATTGCGCAGCATCGCACGCGGCACCGAGGTGTCGAATTTGGGCAATGTCATGAAGAGGTAGACGTTGTGCCGCGCGCTCAACCGGGCCAGTGATTTATCCAACCGCTCCATGAAGGCGGGGAAATTGTCCGGCGCCACGCTGCCATCTTCGAGGAACATCGGCACCTGCCCCGGCACATCGCCAAAATGCCCCAGCCCAAGCGCCAGATAGGACCAGCGCGACATCAGGAACACATCCATCGGCTCGGCCTGATCGAGATAGTCGAGCACGGCCGCGTTACGCTCCACGCACTCCTCCGTGGGCCCGCCGCCATCAATGGGCGAACAGCCCGGTGAGGTGGCCAGGAACCCGGCCTCACCCCGCGCGCGGCCGTAGTCATCAAAGGCCCAGAAGGCGCTATTGGCCATGCTGTCCCCCCACAGGAAGAAATCCGGGCTCTCCCCGTTTGCATTCATGTCCGCGCCCATCCGGCAGAAGGTCTCAGGCGTAGTATGCCCCCAGCAGTCATTCCAGCCATCATGGTTGGCATCCACTTGCGTCTTCAGCACCGCCACGCGCGGGCCTTCACCCTCATCGGCGCGGCCCGGCTGTTGCCAGAGATACCATGCCACCGCCAGCAGCACACCAAGTTGGACAAAGAAGTAGATGAAAAGCTTGTTCTTTTTCTTGACCGAGGTTTTGCGGAACGGCGTCTCAATCAGGTGGTAGGAGAGCGACCCCATCACGAAAGAGGCCAGCATGATCATCACCCGGATCTCATCATTCATCCGCGTGCCGGAATAGACCACGGCCACGATCAGCGGCCAGTGCCAGAGATAGGTGCCGTAAGAGATTTTACCCAGATAGACCATCGGTTTGACGGCAAAAGCGCGGCCCGTCAGGCTGTGTTTTTCTTCACCAAACATCAGGATCAGTATGGTGCCCACCACCGGAAACAGCGCCACCCAGGACGGGTAGAGATAGCTGGAGTTGAAGAGGAAAATTGGCGCAACAATGAACACCGCCCCGATGAAAGACGCACCGCGCAGCCGCTCCGGCACGTATTTGTAATGCATGAGCAGGAACACCAGCCCCCCCACCGCGATCTGCCACAGCCGGTAAATGGTGGAGAAATAGCGCTCATCCTTGGTGTAGATCTGGTCCGTGGTAAAGAGCGTCAGCGCCAGTGACACCACTGTGATCAAGATCAGCGTCCAAACAAACGCCCTTGCATTGCGCATCAGCAACAAGACGATGAGCGGCATCGCGATGTAGAACTGCTCTTCGATCGAGAGCGTCCAGGTGTGCAGAAACGGGTTTTCCGCGTTCGGCCCGGCGAAATAGCCCGCCGACCCCATCAGATTGAAATTGTTGGTAAATGTGATGGCGCCGAGGAAGTTTTCGGCGACCATCTGCATCTCGGAGCGCAGGTAAAACCAGTTGGCCACAAGCGCGATGATCAGAAAACACACCCCATAGGCCGGGGCGAGGCGTCTGATCCGGCGCGCGAAGAAATCCGTGACAGAGAAATTCCCGTCCTGCAGGCGCATATAGGTCTGGCCGAGGATCAAGTACCCTGAAAGCACAAAAAACACTTCCACCACGATAAACCCGCCCGGAACGCTTGGAAATCCGAGGTGAAAGAGCAAGATTGTGATCATTGTCAGCGCGCGAACCCCGTCCAGTTCATCGCGATACGCCATGTTCGACATGTGTCGGTCTTTCAAATTTTAAATAATCTCCCAGGCCCCCCAAGGCCCAGCACCCCCGCCGCGCGGCACAGATGCCATAGCAGCGCGGAGTTGGAACTGACAACCGGCACATTCAATTTGCGTTCCGCTGCGTCAATTATGCCAAAGCTGCGCAGATTGGTGCAGCTGGCAAAGACGGCCTCAACGCCCGCTGCCTGCCCAGCCTGCAGAACGGCATCATGGGTGGACTGCTCTGATATGCGGGCGACGCGGCGGTCATCGCGTTCACCAAAGCTCAGCTCGCTGATCACGTCGATCCCGAAGCGTGCCAGATGTGCCATCATCGGAGCCACAACATCGGCCTCATAGGGCGTGACCAACGCGATTTTGCACGCGCCCAATGCCTCAAGCCCCGCGACAACGGCGCTGATCGGATTGGTGACAGGCACGCTCGGCTGTACCTGGTGCATCTGATGCGCCACAGCCTCAGGCCCTATCACCACCGAGGCGGACGTACAGCCATAGCCAATCGCATCAAGAACCGCAGGCAAGAGCGCAGCAGAGGCCACCATCCGCGCCTCCATCTCGGCGAGGTTTTCGGGCGTCACATCCGGCGCGCTTTCAATGCGCGTGTGGTAAAGCGAAACCGATGCAGGCAGGATTTGCCGCGCCTCATCCTCCAATGTCTCGTCCGTGCTCAGCACCACAAGCCCCAGACGCGCGACCGGGCCGGGATCCAACACATACGTCATGACACAACCTGCGGCGTGCTCAGAATGCCGCCACTGACCGCCGCGCGCACGCCCGTGGTCGACGGGCAGGATGTGGGCAAACCCCGCGCCACGCGCACCGCCAGATAGCCAAAGGCCTGCGCCTCCAGCATATCACCATTGAGGCCGACCTCCTCCACCGGTTCAACCGGGCAATCGAGCGCGGCTTGGAGCATCTCCATCAAAACCGGATTGTGCCGCCCGCCCCCTGTGACCAGCACGCGCGTCGGCGGCGATGGGCAATGTTCCATCGCGCGCAAAACCGCCGCCGCCGCCATACCCGTCAGCGTGGCCACCGCATCGGCATCTGAAAGCTCCCCCACCAGCCCGATCATTTCCGAAAACGCATTCCGGTCGAGCGATTTGGGCGGCATGCGGGAGAAATAGGGATCATCAAGGAAAAGCTCCAACGCGCCCTGGGCCACCTCGCCCTGCCGTGCCAGCGCGCCGTCGCGGTCAAACGTCTCCCCCCGCCGGGCCGCCATCAGATCATTGATCGGTGCGTTCGCAGGCCCGGTGTCAAAGGCCAATAGCGCGCCGTCGTCTTCGGGTTTGTCCTTGCGCGGATCGACCCAGGTGATGTTGCCCACGCCCCCAAGATTGAGAAACGCCAGCGGTGCCTCGGCCCCCATCCACTTGGCGCAGGCGAAGTGAAAAAACGGGGCAAGCGGCGCGCCCTCGCCGCCCAGCTCCATATCCGCACTGCGAAAATCCCACACCACCGGCAGGCCTAGCGCCTCGGCCAGGGCCGCACCATCGCCCAATTGATGCGTGCCGCGCCCGCCCGGGTCATGGGCCAAGGTCTGGCCGTGAAATCCGATCAGGTCTGCCTCTTCAAAGCCGCCAAGCACCTCTTGATGGGCGCTTTGCACCACCGCCAGTGCAGCGTTCGTGTCGTCTTCATGCCAGCGTCCCAGTGCCTCTCTTAGGCAGGTCCTCTCGGCATGTCTGTACCCGCGATACCCATGCGCTCCGAAGCCGAACACCTGCTCTCCATCCGTGTCAATGAGGGCCGCATCCACCCCATCCAGAGAGGTGCCCGACATCGCCCCCAAGGCCCACACGCGACCCGGCTTCAACATGGCCATTTCCTTTGCGCAAAACCGTCCCTATACATGCCGCGCGAAACGCATCGGGACAAGCCAAATGACCTACCACCCCAAATCGGATTTCATGACCATCATGATAGAGCGCGGCTTTCTCGCCGATTGCACCGACTATCAGGGCCTTGATGAGGCGCTGAGCCAGGGCGTGGTGCCGGCCTATATTGGCTATGACGCCACCGCGCAGTCGCTGCATGTGGGCCATCTGCTCAACATCATGATGCTGCGCTGGCTGCAAAAGACCGGTCACAAACCGATCACGCTGATGGGCGGGGGCACCACCAAGGTGGGCGATCCGTCCTTTCGCTCTGATGAGCGGCCATTGCTGGGGCCGGAGCAAATCGACGCCAATATCGCAGGCATGCAGCAGGTGTTTGACCGCTACCTTGAGTATGGCGATGGGCCTGCGGGCGCCATCATGCTCAACAATGCCGAATGGCTCGACGGGCTGAACTATCTGGAGTTTCTGCGCGACATTGGGCGGCATTTTTCCGTCAACCGGATGCTCGCCTTTGAAAGTGTGAAATCGCGGCTCGACCGGGAACAATCGCTGTCGTTTCTGGAATTCAACTACATGATCCTGCAGGCCTATGATTTCCTGGAGCTGAACCGCCGTTACGGCTGTCTCTTGCAGATGGGCGGGTCGGATCAGTGGGGCAATATCGTCAACGGGATCGATCTCACCCGCCGCGTGCTGGAGCAGGAGATTTACGGCCTGACCTCGCCCCTGCTCACCACCTCGGATGGGCGCAAGATGGGCAAATCGGCGGGCGGTGCGGTGTGGCTCAATGCCGACATGCTGTCACCTTATGAGTTCTGGCAGTTTTGGCGCAACACGACAGATGCCGACACGGGCCGGTTTTTGAAATTGTACACCGAACTGCCCGTCGAGGAATGCGACCGTCTGGGCGCGCTTGCGGGGTCTGAGATCAACGACGCCAAGATCATCCTCGCCAATGAGGTGACCACGCTTTTGCACGGGGCGGATGCGGCGATGGCGGCGGAGGCCACAGCGCGTGAGGTGTTCGAACAAGGCGGCGTGGGCGATGATCTGCCCACCCTGGAGCTCTCCTCCGACGACGTGGCAGAGGGCATATCCGTGGTGCAGCTCATCGTGCGCTCAGGTCTGGCGAAGTCGGGCAAAGAGGCCAAACGGCTGATCTCTGAAAATGGCGCGCGGATGAATGACGCGCCGTTGACGGACGCCGGGCTGATGTTGGACGCGGGGGCGTTGTCGGACCCGGTGAAACTCTCGGCGGGTAAGAAACGCCATGCCTTGGTGAAACTCACGGGCTGAGCCGCGCACGGGAATAGAACCTCGGTTACGACCTGATCCCCAGCTTCGACAGCAACCGATCCCGCTTCATCAGCCACCACCCGGCCTCCACCGGCCACATCCCGTGCCCCTCATCCGCTCCAAGCAATGCCGCAGCGTGAAGTGGCCAATTGGGATCATCCAAAAGCTCGCGGGCAAGCGCGACCATATCCGCCTCGCCTGTCGCGATGATCTCTTCACACCGCGCCGCATCCCACAAAAACCCCACGGCCATTGTGGGCATCTCCGCCTCTTCCCGCACCCGCGCCGCAAACGGCACCTGAAACCCCTGCGCAATCTCCATCCGGCGCGGGCGCTCCTTGCCACCGATCCCGCCGGACGAACAATCAATCATGTCAACGCCTTCCGCCTTCAGCGCGCGCGCAAGCATCACGGTATCTTCCACCTCAACCCCGCCCTCGAGCCAGTCCGTGGCCGACAGCCGGAACGCCAGCGGCAACCGCTCAGGCCAGGCCCCGCGAATGGCGCGCGCCACGTCCACGGCAAAACGCATGCGGTTCTCCAAAGATCCGCCCCAGCGATCCTGCCGCTGATTGGCGATGGGTGAAAAAAACTGATGAATGAGAAACCCATGCGCGGCATAAACCTCAATCATCTCAAACCCCGCCGCATGGGCGCGGCGCGCGGCATCGGCAAAGGCCGCAATCGTCTCAGTGATATCGCCCTCAGACATCTCTCGCGGCGCGGGCCAGCCATCGGCATAGGGGATCGCGGACGGCCCAATTGCCTGCCACGGCGCCTCGCCCCGCTGCGCCTCATCCTCGGCATCCACCGGCGTTTCCCCGTGCCAAGGCCGCCGTTCCGAGGCTTTGCGCCCCGCATGAGCCAATTGCACCCCCGGCACCGCACCTTCGGATTTTAGAAAGGCCGCAATCGGGGCCAGCCCTTCAACCTGCTTATCCTCCCACAGGCCCAAATCCCCATGGGTGCGCCGCCCATCCCGCGTCACCGCCGTCGCCTCGGCATAGACCAACCCCGCGCCCCCAAGGGCAAAGCGGCCAAGATGCACCATATGCCAGGCGTTGGCGTGGCCCTCTTTGGCGCGGTACTGGCTCATGGGGGAGACTGCGATGCGATTGCGGACGGTCACATCGCGCAAGGTGAGGGGCGAAAAAATCTTGGACATGCGCCTGTCCTTACGCTGTGGCCACACCAAACAAAACCCCAGCACACGGGCGTTTGAACGGGTTGACAACGCGAGTATATATCAATATTTCATGATATATGGATACAAATTCCGCCACCCTTGCTTTTTCCGCCTTGTCGCAACCGCTGCGATTGGACGTGTTTCGCCTCTTGATCAAGGCGGGCGCGGACGGGATGCAGGCCGGTGACATCGCCACCACGCTCGGGGTCAAACAAAACACCATGTCAGCCAATCTGTCGGTCCTGCACCGCGCGGGCCTCATCCGCAATCAGCGCGAAGGCCGGGTGATCCGCTATTTCGCCGATTTCAACGGCACACGCGGGCTTTTGCAATTTCTGATGCAGGATTGCTGCGGCGGCAACCCAAAGGCGTGTGAGCCACTTCTTTCAGAAATCACCTGTCATGTTTAAAAAACAAAGATTTACACGATGACCTTCACCCTTTCACGTCGCCTTGTCGCCGAAGGCATGGGCACCCTTCTCTTGGTCTGCACCGTTGTCGGCTCCGGCATCATGGCCGATCAGCTGAGCGATGATGTGGCGGTTTCCCTACTTGGCAACACGATCCCCACGGGCGCAATCCTTGTGGTGCTGATCACGCTCTTTGGCCCAGTCTCAGGCGCGCATTTCAACCCGGCCGTCACCTTCGCCTTCGCGCTCAAAGGCGACATCTCTGCGCCCACAGCCGCGCAATATATGCTGGCTCAGATCATCGGCGGCGTACTTGGTGCCTTTCTGGCCCATGGCATGTTCGCGCTTGATATTGTGCAAAGCTCCACCACCATCCGCACGGGCCACGCGCAATGGCTGGCCGAGGTCGTGGCCACATTCGGCCTCATGGGCACCATTCTGGCCGGGCTCAGGTTCAAGGCGGAGGCGATCCCATGGCTTGTCGGGCTCTATATCACCGCCGCCTATTGGTTCACCGCGTCAACCTCCTTCGCCAACCCGGCCGTGGCCATCGCGCGATCTTTTACCGATACCTTCTCGGGCATTCGGCCGCAGGATCTGCCCGGTTTCATCACCGCCGAACTGATCGGTGCGGCGCTGGCTGTATTGGTTTTTGGCTGGTTGCTCACATCTCAGCCTGATGAACAGAGCGCGTAAATGCAGGTTGTCATACATCATAATCCAGCTTGCGGAACGTCCCGTAACGTTCTGAAAATAGTGCAGAACGCGGGATACGAACCGATTGTGGTCCCGTATCTTGACGTTGGTTGGACCCGCCCGCAGCTCCACGCTTTGTTTGCCGCGGCTGGCCTCACACCCCGCACAGCCCTACGCACAACCAAATCTCCGGCCGAAGCGCTCGGCCTTTTGGAAGACAGTGTCGAGGATGAGGCCGTCATAGAGGCAATGCTGGATCATCCGGTGCTGGTCAATCGCCCTATCGTTTGCACCGCAAAGGGCGTGAAGCTGTGCCGCCCATCAGAAACCGTGCTGGACCTGCTCGATCACTGGCCCCCAGGGCCTTACGCAAAGGAAGATGGTGAGATGATCATCGACCGTGAGGGAAATCGCATTGGAAACCATCATGTCTGACCACCTTTTCGATCCCGATCACCTGCCCCAGACCGATCTGGCACAGCTGTGGCCCACCGCACCCAGCACCCACGCGCCACGCATCCTGCTGCTCTACGGCAGCCTGCGGGAGCGGTCTTACTCTCGGCTGCTGAGCGAAGAATGCGCGCGGATCCTCGAATATCTGGGGGCCGAGACGCAGACCTATGATCCCTCCGGCCTGCCCCTGACCGATGACGCGGACACCGATCACCCCAAAGTGGCAGAGCTGCGCGACCGTGTGACATGGTCCGAAGGCATGGTCTGGATCAGCCCGGAACGGCACGGCGCCATGACCGGGATCATGAAGCTGATGATCGATTGGATCCCGCTCTCGATGGGCGGTGTGCGGCCCACGCAAGGCAAAACGCTGGCGCTGGCGCAGGTGTCGGGCGGCAGCCAAAGCTTCAATGCTGTCAATCAGATGCGCATTCTGGGGCGGTGGATGCGGCTCATCACCATTCCCAATCAATCCTCGGTTCCTATGGCCTATCAGGAGTTTGACGAGGCCGGTCGCATGCTGCCCTCTCCACGCTATGATCGGGTGGTGGATGTGATGGAGGAATTGGTAAAGTTCACGCGGCTCACACGCGATCAGAAAAACTTTTTCACAGACCGCTATTCAGAGCGCAAAAAGGATCACGACGCCCGCGCCGCCAAGGCACTGTCGAGCATATCCAGCACGTGATCGGGGTTCACATCCGCCGTCACGAACGCCTCTCCAATGCCGCGCGCCAGGATAAAGCGCAACGTTCCGTCGACCACCTTTTTGTCCTGCGCCATCAGCGCAAGCAGGGCGTTGGCATCGGGTAAATCCCCTTTAATATCCGTCAGATCCACCTTCATCTTCATGTCATGCAAATGCGCGCGGACGCGGCTTGGATCCTCTTGCGCACAAAGGCCCATGCGCGCCGACAGCTCAAACGCCATGGCACAGCCGATTGCCACGCCCTCCCCATGCAGCAAGCGGTTTGAATAGCCTGTCGCGGCCTCAAGCGCGTGACAGAATGTATGGCCGAGGTTCAAAAGCGCGCGGTCGCCCTGCTCTGTCTCATCGCGCACGACGATCGCCGCTTTCATCTCAACCGAGCGGCGCACGGCCTTGATCCGTGCGGCTTCGTCGCCATCGGCCAAAGCCGGGCCGTGGGTTTCCAACCACTCAAAGAACGCAGCATCGCCCAGCAGGCCATACTTCACAACCTCGCCGTAACCGGCTAGAAAATCACGCTTTTCCAGGGTCCTGAGCACATCTGTATCGGCCAAAACCAGGCTGGGCTGATGAAAGGCACCGATCAGGTTTTTGCCCTGCGGCGCATTGATCCCGGTCTTGCCGCCCACGGAGCTATCCACCTGCGCCAAAAGCGATGTGGGCACCTGCACAAACCGCACGCCGCGGCGCAAAACAGCTGCGGCAAAGCCCACCAGATCGCCGATGACACCCCCGCCCAGGGCCACAACGACATCGCCACGCTCAACCTGTTCAGCAAGCAACCACTCTACCGTGCGCTCAAAATGCGGCCAGGATTTGGTGGCTTCCCCCGCGGGCAAGCTCATATGGCTGGCAGAGATGCCATGCGCGGCAAGCCCGGCCAAAAGCGCCTGCAAATGCAGGGCGGCCACGCGCTCATCGGTGACAATGGCAACGCGCGGGCGGCTCAAAAGCGGGGCGATCAACGCGCCCGCTTGCTCCAAAAGCCCCGGACCGATCAGAACGTCATAGGCCCGATCGCCCAAAGGCACGTGCACCTGTTCCATTACGCCGCCTCCAACACATCTGCCCGGGTAAGCAGGGTGTCTATCACCCGCATCGCCATTTCATCAAGCGACAGGCCCGGCTGCGCGGTCACCTTGAGATCGGCAGTTTGATAATGCGGCACCCGCTCCCGGTAGAGATCCTTGAGCGTGGCATATGGATTAGCTGTGCGCAACAAAGGTCTGGTATCCTTATGTTTTACCCTGCCCCATATCAAATTCAGATCAGCATTCAACCAGACAGAGACGCCCTTTTGCGTGATGTTGTCCCGATTGCGTTCGGCCAGAAATGCACCACCCCCGGTCGACAGAATGCCTGGGTTGCTTTCCAGCAGCCGGTTGATCACTTCCGCCTCCCGATCGCGGAAAAACGCCTCTCCATCCCGGTCAAAAATCTCGGCAATCGTCATTTTCGCGGCCGCTTCAATTTCGGCGTCTGAATCGAGAAACGGCACATTAAGCTTGCTGGCCAAAGCACGGCCCACAGCGGTTTTACCAGCACCCATCATGCCGACCATCACCACCGTTTTGTGCAGCTTGAACTGGGCCGCATCGACCACTTTCGGCACTCCCCTGCCAAAAAAAACACCTTTTGAACTGAATGACGTGATCTTGCCAAAAAGGCCAGCTATATTGCGCTCAGAAAAAGACGAATACGGGCAGACAAAAACAATGTTTAGGCTGATTAAATGGCTCATTTACCTCGGTATATTGGGGTTCATCGCGTTGGTCGTTTATGCCTATATCGGCCCCTTTTTCGGGGCAGATTTTTCCCCGCCCGAGCGGGAAATCCGGCAGGATTTGATCCTTGAAACGCAGTAGGGCAGCCCTGATTTGGGCGATTGTCCCGTTTGGCGCGGCCGCAGAAGAGCCGCTTTCTGCGATTGATTGGCTCAAAGAGCCTGCCCCTGTGACCGTTGCCCAACCTTTGATCGAACCGTTGGATGAAACCGATCCGGTGTTTCGCGACACCGACGGCGCAAGCGTGCCCGGCGTCGCGGTAACCCCGCTTGATACGGCACAACCTGATGCTGTGGGCCTTTTGCCATCGGCCAATACCGGCCTGCCTGTCAGCCTGTGGAAAGCCAGCGCCACAGACGATATTGTGGCTCGTCTTGGCCGTCTGCCCGATGCGCCTTTGCCCGCGCTTCAGGCGTTGATCTACACGTTGCTTTTGGCGGAGGCCGATCCGCCCGCCGATACCACAGACAATGCGCGGTTCCTGCACGCGCGCATTGAAGCGTTGCAGCGCTATGGCGCCGTAGACGCAGCGCTTGCCTTGGTGGAGCGTGCAGGCCCGCAAACGCCGCTTCTCTTTGATGATTGGTTGGATCTGAGCCTCTTGCGCGGCACAGAGCAAGAGGTGTGCAAAGCGCTATCTGAGACACCGACGCTGTCAAATGACTATGGCGCGCGGGTCTTTTGCCTGGTGCGCACGGGCGATTGGCCTACGGCGGCGCTGATTTACGACACGGCCCTCATCATAGATCAACTTGATCCCGCAAGCACCGAACAACTGGCGCTTTTTCTAGATCCAGATTTTGGCGGCACGGGCATTGATTTGCCCCCACCGCGCGAAATGTCGCCGCTGCTCTTCCGGCTTTATGAAGCCAATGGCGCCGCATTGCCCACACGCACCTTGCCGCGCAAATTTGCCGCCGCTGATCTGCGCGGAACAACCGGCTGGCGCAGTGAGATTGAGGCCGCTGAGCGCCTTGCACGCACCGGCGCTTTGCCTGCCAACCGGCTGCTGGGGCTCTATACGGCACGCCGGCCCGCTGCCTCTGGCGGGATATGGGACCGCGTGCAATTTCTGCAGGCCTTCGACAGCGCCATGTTGTCGGGTGACACCGATCGCATCGCCAACGCGCTCCCCGTAGTGTGGGAAGAGATGCGCGATGCGGGGCTCGGCGTCGTGTTTGCCACACTCTACGGAGATCGCCTGGCCGGGCTGGAGCTTCCGGGGCTGGAACAAACGGTGCACGGCATTGGCCTTTTGTCGCCCGCCAGTGCCCGCCATACCGGCAAATTGCGCGGCCGGTCTGCGCGGTTTCTTGATGGGATCGCCATGGGCGCGCCTGATGCAGCACTTGCCCGCACCGGCACAGAGCAAGCCATCGCCCGCGCCTTTTCTGAGGCCGTTCCCGCGCGCAAATACGCAGGGGCGTTGTCGGAAGGCAGGCTGGGCGAGGTCATTCTCGATGCGGTGATCGATCTCAACCGGGCAGTGGCCGCGAACGGCGCACAGATCGAAGGGCCGTTGTCGACCCTGCGTTTTGTCGGGTTGGAAGATGTGGCCCGGCAGGCCGCGCTGCAAATCCTGCTTTTACCGGCTGAGTGAGCCATGCAAGACCCATGGATCACCCCGTTTCTAGAGGCCCGCGCCGCCGAGGCTGGAGCCGCGCGCAACACGCTATTGGCCTATGACCGTGACCTGGGAGAGTTTTGCGCCTGGCTTGCGCCACAGGGAGCCCGGCTGTGCACGGTGACGCAGGCACAGGTTGAGGCCTATCTTGTCGATTGCGCCAATGAGGGCCTGGCCCCCGCCACCCGAGCGCGCCGCCTCTCTGCGATCCGGCAGCTTTTTGCCTTTGCCTTTGAAGAGGGCCTGCGCGAGGACAATCCCGCGCTCACGATCAAAGGGCCGGGTCGTGCGCGCCGGCTGCCAAAAACGCTGTCTGTTGAGGACGTGGACAAATTGCTCACGGCCGCCCGCGAGATGGGCAAATCCCCGGCGCTGAGGCTGCGCAACACCTGCTTGATGGAGCTGCTCTACGCCACGGGCATGCGGGTGAGTGAGCTTGTCTCCCTTCCCATGGCCTCGGCCCGCGGCAACCCCGAAATGCTTTTGGTGCGCGGCAAGGGCGACAAAGAGCGTCTGGTGCCGCTCTCACAACCCGCCAAGAACGCATTGGCCGCATGGCTGGCGCACCGGGATGCAGAAGACGATATCGCCCGGCAAGACGGCAGGCCGGTACCGAGCTTTCTCTTCCCCTCCCGCGCCAAGCAGGGTCACATGACACGGGTCAATTTCTACAACCTGATCAAGAACCTAGCCGTCCATGCTTATGTGGATCCCGCCACTGTGACGCCCCACACCGTGCGCCATGCTTTTGCCACGCATCTCCTTGCTGGCGGGGCCGACCTGCGCACGATCCAGACGCTCCTGGGCCATGCCGATGTCGCCACGACCGAGATCTACACCCACGTGCTGGAGGATCGTCTACGCGATCTGGTCGAAACCCATCACCCTCTGGCCAATGACGATACTCGCAAATCAAGCGGCAGCACCTCTTCCGAGGGCCAGTAACCGTAGAGCAGTCCGTCGTGATAGCCTTGGGTCAGTCCCGCAGCCACCATCGCATCATGTGCAGATTGATGGTCGTAGTGAAGCTCGCGCATTTCCACGCCATTGTATCCCAAAACGGCAAAACGCGTGCTGGCATAACCGTCATTGGCAGGCATGCCGATAACGCCAGCATTGATCCACTCAACCTCACCAATCTGCCGAACAAACGGCAGGCCACAATGCCCAGCCACCACCCCATCTACACGACCGAATTCACGCTCAATCAGCGCAATCTCTTCTAGGAAATCCACCTCTGGGGATGTGGGCCACAGAAACCGACTGACGTCGCTCACACCCCCATGAATGACGGCATAACGTCGGCCCTTGTGCTCAAAAACCGCCACATCCGGTAAGTCTGCCATCCACACACGATCCTCCTGCCCGATGTGAGCGGCGGCATACGGATACCAACTGGCGGACAAAAGATCACAGGCACTGCCCTCTTCAAAACCGCAACCACAATCGAAGGCGCTCGCTGCGAGCTGTTTTTCGCAGTTTCCCGCAACCACCGCACACCCACTTTGCCGGATAACTGCCACGGTTTCACTCGGATAACCGCAATAGGCCACGATGTCCCCTGTACAGATCATGGTGCTGTTGTCCGGCCTGAACCCGGTCACCTTCGCATCAAGGAATAGCGCCTCGGTGGCGTGCAAATTCGAATAAGGACCGCCAAAAAGCAACACTGGACCCTTCAAGCGGCCTAAATCCTGCACTCTCATCGGCTTGATCCCTTGAATGAGTAACAATCGCACCCCATAACCGTAGTTCATGATCCAGACGATGCCCAGAACGACGATACACTAATGGAACCCACATCACCGGCACTTGATGCCGCCTTCTGGATCACCTCCTGCTCTATTCTCCTGCTCCTTGTGCTCTCCGCCTATTTTTCCGGCAGTGAAACCGCGCTGACCGCCGCTTCACGCGGCAAGCTGCGTGCGCGCGCTGACAAGGGCGATAAAGGCGCGCAAAAGGCGCTCGACATCACCGAGGACAATGAGCGGCTCATCGGGTCGGTCCTTTTGGGCAACAACCTCGTCAACATTCTGGCGGCGTCCCTGGCCACGGCCATGTTCACCAAGCTCTTTGGCGAATCCGGTGTGGCGCTCGCCACGTTGATGATGACGCTTCTGGTGCTGATCTTTGCCGAGGTGCTGCCCAAGACCTACGCCATCACCAATTCTGAGACCGCCGCCTCGCTCACCGCGCCGATCATCCGCTATGTGATCATGGTGTTCTCCCCTGTGGTGAGCGCGGTGCGCATGCTGGTGCGCGGTGTGCTCAGCCTTGTGGGCGTGAAGATCGACCCTGATAGCAACATCCTTGCCGTGCGCGAAGAGATTGCCGGTGCGCTCCATCTGGGCCATTCCGAAGGCGTGGTGGAAAAGGAAGACCGCGACAGAATTCTCGGCGCGCTCGATCTGGGTGACCGGACGGTGGATGAGATCATGCGCCACCGCTCGGGCATTGAGATGATCAACGCCGATGATGAGCCCGAGGCGATCTTGCAGCAATGTCTGAGCAGCGCCCATACCCGCCTGCCGGTCTACCGCGATGACCCTGAAAACATCATCGGCGTGGTCCATGCCAAAGACCTCTTGCGCACGGTGCACAAGCTGGTGACGTCTGATGGCCTGTCCGCCGACGCGCTGCAGAGGTTTGACATCCTCAAGGTCGCGATGAAGCCCTATTTCGTGCCGGAAACCACCACGTTGGATGACCAGATGCGCCAATTCCTGCGCCGACGGGCACATTTCGCGCTGGTGGTGGATGAATATGGCGCGTTAGAGGGGTTGATCACGCTGGAAGATATCCTTGAAGAAATCGTGGGCGAAATTGCCGATGAATTTGATGAGGATGCCGAGGATCAAGTGGGCAAAACCGAGGATGGGCATTTCCTCGTGGAAGGCGCGATGACCATTCGTGATCTCAATCGCGTGATGGATTGGTCTCTGCCGGATGATGAGGCCAACACCGTGGCGGGCCTCGTCATCCACGAGGCGCAGATCATTCCGAACGTGGCGCAGGTGTTTAACTTCCACGGCTTTCGCTTTGAAATCACGGAAAAATCCGACAACCGCATCACGCAGATGAAAGTGCGCAAACTCTGAAGATTGCCCCACTCCGTAGGGTGGGGTTTCACCCCACCGCCCCGCTCAAAGCCGCTTCAACACGGCCTTCGCCGCCCGCAGCCCCGGTGCCTCCCCACCGCGCCCAAGACGCTCCATCGTCAGGCGCATGGCCTCGGGCTGCTCCCCGGTGTCTTCCAGCAAGTTCAGCACAGCCGGCGCAATTTTCTCAGGCGTGCAATCCGCACCCAAAAGTTCCGGCACCGCGCGCGTCTCAGACACCAGATTGACCAGCGTGAGCGTGTCCGTGATCAACATCCGAGAGATGATCTGACGCGAAAGCCAGCTCACATCATAGGCAATCAGCATCGGCGTGTCGCTGGCCGCCAGTTCCAGAGACACCGTGCCAGAGGCCGCAAGCGCCCGGTCTGCCGCTCCGAAAACGCATATTTTTTCATGGGCATAGGCCTCAAAGCTCATGTTATCGGGCGCGATGATCAAAGGCTGCTCCGGCCAATCGCGCGTCATCTCGCGGATCTGTGCCGCGCGCGGGCCGGTTGTGGGCAACACAATGCGCAGATCGGGGCGTGCCGCGCAAATATCTCGCAAAGCCGCGCCAAACCGCGGGCCCAAACGGGCGACCTCCCCCCCGCGCGACCCGGGCAGCACCATCAGGACCGGGGAGGTCCCAAAACCATGCTGGGCTCTGAACGCCGCGACCTCCTCTTCTGAGGCCACTGGTTCGGTGACCACCGGATGCCCCACCAAATCGCAGGCCACGCCCGCCGCCTCAATCAACGGAGGCTCCATTGGTAAAAGCGCGAGCACCTGGTCAATCACACCCGGCAGTTTTTCGGCGCGCCTCGGCCGCCATGCCCAGACCGACGGCGCCACGTAATGCACCGTACGTATATCGCTTGCGGCCTTGACCTTGCGCGCCAGACGCAAGGAAAATTCAGGGCTGTCGATGGTGATCAGCACATCCGGCCGCTCTGCCAGGACAGCCGCGACCGTTTGATCAAGTCTGCGCCGCAAATGCATGTATTTGGGCAGTATTTCCGCAATACCCACGACGCTCAATTCATCCATTGGAAACAGCGATGACATGCCTTGGGCCTGCATGAGCGGGCCGCCCACACCTGAAAACGCCACCTTAGTCAGAGACCTCAGCCCCGCCATCAGCGCCGCCCCCAGCCGATCTCCAGAGGCTTCACCGGCGACCAGGAAAACACGCATCTAAAGCGCCCACGCGCGCAGGAAAATGTTTGCCTCCTTGGCGGCCTGCAGCGTGGCATAGCGATCAAGGACTAGCACGCGATCGGCCTCCACCACAATGCCCGAAAGCCCGGCATCGGCCACGGCCCTTACGGTTTTGGGGCCGATCGCAGGCATATCCATGCGCAGATCCTGCCCTGATTTGGCAGCTTTCACATAAACGCCTTGGACGCGGCCAAGCCGATACCGCGCGGGCGTTTCCGCCACAAACCGCAAAAGCGCATCGGTGCCCTGCACCGTTTCAATACCCAGGCACTGCCCGCCCGCCACCACGCAACCCTGCCCGATATCGAGCGGCGCAATCCCGCGCAGAATCGCCACGGCGCGCGCAACATCCGCCTCGTCTGCCTCAGAGGGCTCTGCGCCGAGGGCCAAACCGGGCTCTGCCAGAAGCTGCGGCACCACCTCATGCGCACCGATGACCGAAAACCCCTGTTCTTCAAACACGTCAATCACTGTGCGCAAAAGCCCGTCATCGCCCAGCGTCATCGCCTTCATCAGGCGCGGCGCAATGGCCATCATCTGGCTGTCAAAGGCGGTCGGATTGAGCGCCGGCCGCGTGAGCGCTCCGGCGAAAATCACATGTGTCACGCCTTCGATCTTCATCGCTTCAAAAAGCACACCAATTTCTTCAAGCCGAAATCGCAGCGACTGATCTGTCAGATCACTTTCGATCCCCTCAAGCGTGATCACCATCGCGCCGGGATTGGCCTTGTGAAGCAGCACCGGCAGCTCTCCGGCACAGGCGATGATGGCCAGCCGCTCCGCCATGCTCAGCCGCTCGACCCAGGGGTGAGAAAAGATCGATCCGTGGCGCCGCTCACAAAATCGACGATCTGGCGCACATAGTCGCTTTCGGTGTCTTCTCCGAGGCGGCGGGCGCGATCCTGAAACGTGCCTTCGCCTTGCGCCAGCATCTGAAAGGCCGCGCGCAACGCAGTGATATCCGCCCGCGCCACACCGCGACGTTTGAGACCGATAAGGTTGAGACCATCCAACTCACCGCGCGGCGCCTGAACCAGCCCGTGAGGGATCACATCATTGGTCACCATGGTGACCGCCCCGATGATCGCGCCCTGCCCGATGCGCACCCATTGATGCACCCCCGACAGCCCGCCGATGATCACCTCATCCTCGATCACGCAATGCCCTGCCAAAGCGGCGTTGTTGACGATGATCACACGGTTGCCCACCTGGCAATCATGGGCCACGTGGCAGCCCGCCATAAAGAGCCCGTCATCGCCCACCCGGGTAATGCCGCCGCCGCCCTCGGTGCCGGTGTTCATGGTCACATGTTCGCGGATGCGATTGCGTGCGCCGATCCTAAGCTCCGTCGCCTCCCCTTTGAATTTCAGATCCTGCGGGATTTCCCCAATGCAGGAAAACGGGAAAATCACCGTGTCCTCGCCCACAGATGTGCGCCCTGTCACCACAACATGGGATTTCAGCACCACGCCATCCCCCAGCCGCGCGTCAGGGCCGACATGGCAAAACGGGCCGATCTGAACGCCCGCGCCCAGCTCTGCGCCCGCTTCGACAATCGCGCTTGGGTGAACCTGCGTGTCGGCGCTCATCCGGCTTTCTCTCCTGTCAGATCCAGCATCGCGGTAAACTCGGCCTCACAGGCCAGCTCATCACCCACTTGCGCGCGACCTTTGAACTTCCAGACCTTGCCACCGGGTTTGCCGCGCACGGTTTCTACATACATCTCAAGTGTGTCACCCGGCACCACCATGCGGCGAAATTTGCAGCCTTCGATGGCCATGAAATACACCAGCAGGTTCTTGTCCTGCATACCAAGCGCCATGCCCACCATCACCGCCGCCGTCTGCGCCATCGCCTCGGCAATGGTCACGCCGGGCATGATCGGCGTACCTGGGAAATGCCCCTGAAAATGTGGCTCATTCATCGTGACATTCTTGATGCCGCGCGCGGTCTGATAGCCGTCAATATCAACCACCTTATCGACCAGAAGAAACGGATATCTATGCGGGATAAGCCGCTGGATCATGTGGATATCCGCGGTCTGAAGCGGCTCTGTCATGGTGATGGTGTCCTTGTCTTTAGCCGCCTGTCCCTATCAAGCTCGGTGCTTTGGAGCAAGCATTTGAGGCATCACTCCGGCCCGGTGCCGTCACCGATTTCTGTGTTGATCCGGGCAATGGCACGGTCCGTGATGTCAACGGCCTCTGCCCGCAATATGACGCTGCGCTGGTCCAGGAGGACAACCCCGCCAGACGCGCGCATGATATCAAGGATGATCTGATCGACGCGGTTGAGAAACTCCCGCGGCAGGCGATCGCGCTTGCGCTCCAGATCGCGCACGCGGCGTTCGCTGTCGGCGCGGATCTGTTGCACGCGGGCATCAAATTCATCGGCCAATGCGCGAAAATCTTCGGGGCTGGTGTCCGCGCGGATATTGGTGAGGCGCTGCTCCTCGGCTTCAAGCTCTGCGGCAAGCGCCTCATTGGCGGCGGCCAGGGCCTCACGCTCATCCTGATGATCAGCGAGCATTTTTCGCCCCAGCTCACTGTCCTCAAACAGCCGCTCCGGATCGATCACCAGGATATCTGACCGCAACACGCCCAAATCCTGCGCCACCGAGGGCGCAGGCACGCCGCCCAAAGCGATCAGGGCGGCGGCCAAAATGGCGCGCCCTGACAGTGTCATCAGAAATCCGTGCGAACGGAGAAGTCGAACTGGCGCTCAATGTCGCCTGGCTCTTTCTTCAGCGCGTTGGAGAAATCCATCCGCAGCGGGCCAAAGGGTGAGTCCCAGAAGAGCGACAGACCGACCACATGGCGCGGCTCAAACCCCACAGAGGTGGCCGGACCCACCGTATCCACGTTCCAGATAGAACCCACATCATAAAAGGCCCCGCCAGAAATGCCGAACTCGCTGGGCAGCCCGAGGGGGAATTCCGCCTCAAACTTGGCCGCAGCATAGAGATTACCACCAAGGAATTCGCCATTCTGCAGCGGCCCGATGCCGTTGGGATCAAAACCACGGATCACCTTTTGCGAGAAGCGGTCAACCTGACGGCTTCCAAAGCTGCTGTTGTAGCGGATCGCACCGTATTCGAGGATCCCGCGCAGGGTCACTTCTTCATTCAGGATCTGGCGTTCGCCCACGATCCGGGCGGTGCCGCGAATATAGTTCTGATCGCCACCGAGGCCGGCAAACTCAATATCTGTCTCGAGCAGAACACCCGCGTTCGGATTAAGGCCGATGCGCCGTGTATCATAGCGGAAACCGAAGCCGATGCCGCTGGACCACTCTGCCCCGCGCGCCACTTCCGCGGCCAGCGTGGGTGACGTGCCCTGATAATCACGCATCTCCGCATAGCGCGCGCTGTAGTAAAGCGACACCCGGGATTTTTCGCTGATCGGGAACTGAAGCCCCGGGCGGAATGTTGCCGTGGTTGTATCAAAGAGCGAGTTGTCCGAGTCGGTTTCCAAAAGCGATGTTGAGAAGCTGAACGCCACATCACGGCCCAAGAAAGCCGGCTCCACGAAGCTGATATTGTAGTTCGCACTGTCACCAGAGACGGCAATGCTGAACCCGACCTGCTGACCGCGGCCAAGGAAATTACGCTCTCTCAGGCCGATGCTGATGCCAAGCCCGGCATCCGACGAAAAGCTACCACCGAAGGTGAGCGAGCCCGTGGTGGTTTCTTCCACGTCCACATCCACGACAACCTGATCAGGGCGCGATCCTTCGCGCGCGTCCACATCTGATTCCGAGAAGTAGCCGAGCGCGCGAATGCGTTCTGCGGTTTCTCTGATCTGGCGCGGGTTGAACGGATCCCCCTCAACCACATCAAACTGACGGCGGATCACCCGATCCAGCGTGGTTGTGTTGCCTTGTATATCAATGCGCTCGATAAACACGCGCGGGCCGCGGATCAGCTTGAACTCGATATCCAGTTCCAGATTGCGGTCATCGCGCGTGATCACCGGTTCGACGCGCAGGAAGTCAACACCATTGGCGATGCCCAAGCGCTCCATCCGGGCGATGGCGTTTTCCACCAATGTCGGCGAATAAACAACGCCCGGTTTGATGCGCAGCACGTCTTGATATTCGGCCGCGTCGACCTCAGCGAGTTCTGTCGTGGTCGTGATCTCACCAAATCGGAACTGCTGCCCCTCTTGGATATTAAAGGTCACGAAATACGCGTCACGCTCCCGCGCCAACTCCGCGTTGGTGCCGGTCACGCGGAAATCCACATACCCGCGGGAGAAGTAGAAATCGGTCAAAACCTGCTGGTCAAAGGCCAGACGATCTTCGACAAATGTGTCGCGGGCGATGATCGCGCGCAAAAGACCGGCCTGTTTGCTTTCCACCACGCGGCGCAATCGACGATCGGAATACACTTGGTTGCCGACAAAGCTCACGCGCTGAATCTCAATCCCGCGGCCTTCGAAAATTTCAAAAACAAGGTCTACGCGGTTGTCAGAGCGGCGGATTATCTTAGGCGTCACGCGCGCCGCCACACGGCCGTTTTGCACATAGGCCTGCGAAATCTCTGCGGCATCCCGCTCCGCTTTGGACGGGCTAAACACCTGTCTGGCGCGGCTTTCTACAATGCCTTCAAGGTCTTCGTCCTTGATCTTCTTGTTGCCTTCAAAGGCAATCGCATTGATCGTCGGAAATTCTTCCACCTGGATCAGCAACAGGCTGCCCTGGGGGATCACTTCGACATTTTCAAACAAACCACTTTCAAGGATGCGCTGAGAGGCATCGTTCAGCTGACCGGCGGTAATCGTTTGCCCGCGCGCAATATCGGCCAGTGTGATGATCGTTTCAGAGGCAATGCGCTGATTGCCTTCGATGGTCAGTGAGGTGAATCGATACGTTTGTGCGTCCGCGCTGCTGGGCAGAATAAAACTCGCCATCAACACCGCTAAAACGGCAAAAAACCGTCTCAAAATAAAGGTTTGGGAAACCCGTCTATGGCGTACTGCTCGCCCGACGATATTCTTCATCATTTTTTATACCCAGTCAGACATCCCTGTTCCAAACCCCTACCCCGTTAGGCAGTGGTTGTCAAAGTTCTGATGGGCATATTTTGTGTCTGAAGGGTGGTTGCAACCCTAGGGCGTGGCCCCTTGGTCACAGGTCGCAAAAGACGCGCGTTCGCGACAGACCGGCCTTACCGATCAAAGCGAGCCGACAAAAGCGCCTGCTGCCAATGCCAAAATGATGGTCCCGATATACACAATCCGGTCCCAGTTCACATCGACCAGCACAGTCAACCCGCGATATCCGTTAGCAATGTGATGCATGGCGTTCACCTGATTTACAAACGTCGCCTTGAGACGCTGAAAATGCGGCAAAAAACGAGACACAAATGTGGCGAGATTGTGAAATCTACGGCCCGGCGCTGAATTTACGGACAGAAGATATCGTTAAAGAGCGCAAACACCATAAGGCCCAGCACCAGCGTCAAACCCGCCGTCATGAGAATGCGCAACGCCCCATCGCTTGGTTTGCGCCGCGTCACGGCCTCATAGGCGTAAAACACCAGATGCCCCCCATCCAGTACCGGGATTGGAAACAGGTTCAAAAGCCCCACGGCGGTTGAGAGCACGGCGATGAACCAGATGAAACTGTCGACGCCCTGGCTGGCCATCGCGCCGGAAACCTCGGCAATGCCGATCGGGCCCGACATATTACATGTGCTGATCGCGCCGGACACCATGTGATAAAGCCCCGACATTGAACTGGTAATCACCCGCCAGACCTGCACGCCACCATCAGCGAGTGCAGTCACCGGGCTCAGCGCCTCCGTTGCAGGCTCAAAGGCCAGACCACCGGAAATGCCAATGCGCCACTGGGTTTTGAACCCGCCTTCGGGCTGCGGTTCATCCACCCGCCGCGGTGCAAGCGCGAATTTCAGCATTTCACCATTGCGCCACACATCAAGCTGCAGCACACGACCGTCTGAGGATTCGACCACCTCTTTGAGCTGGTTGAAGGCGACAATCGGCGCGCCATCCACAGCCACAATCACATCGCCTTGCTTCATATCAATGTCAAAGGCGGCCGATTGCGGGGCCAGCTGCGTGATCAGCGGCGGCATCGGGTATGGCCCCTGCAACACCGTCACTGCGCCATCACGGGTCACTTCATACTCAAGCGTCGCCTGATAGGGCAGCCCGTCAATGAAATCCTCAAACGCATCCGGGTTGTCTTCGTCACGCTCCGGCACGGTGTCACCGTTGATGCGCAGCAACTGATCGCCTGGCGCAATGGTGATGCCCTCATAGGGAAGCGGCTTGAGCTCCCCCACGGCCAGCGGCTCAATCGCGCGGCCCTGGATCATCATCACGGCCGCAAAGACCAGGATAGACAGGATAAAGTTGAACACCGGCCCCGCTGCCACCGTCGCCGTGCGCGCCCAAAGCGGCGCGCCCAACATGGTCTGGCGTTTCACATGGGCCGGGATCTCATCATAGGTTTCCGCCTTGGTGCCGCTGGCGGCATTGGCATCGCCCAGAAATTTCACATATCCGCCAAAGGGCAGCCCGGCCACTTGCCACTGCGTGCCGTGCTTGTCGACGCGCGAAAACAGAACCGGTCCGAACCCCAATGAGAACACCTCCGCCTTGATCCCACACCAGCGGCCCACAATGTAATGGCCGTATTCGTGGATCGCGACGATCACGGACAAGGCAATCACGAAAGCCACCAAAGTCATAAGGAGCCCACCGACCCCAGGGATGAATGCGAAGGCTTCCAATGTCTGCTCCTCTGTCATGTTATGGTCTGGCGCGTTTGCTTCGATGTGGCCCGCGCAGGCCAGATATTCAACAGCCACTTAGAGCGGATTGCGTGCTTTGTCTTTAGATGATCCGGATTTATCCTGAAATTTCAGGGCGCAGCATGATCCAAAAGGCCAGCGCGACAAGCCCGCCACCCATCACCCCATCAAACCGATCCAGCACGCCGCCGTGACCGGGAATAAGGCCTGAGCTGTCCTTGACCCCTGCCCGGCGTTTGATGGCACTTTCGCCGATATCGCCCATTTGCGCGGCAAAACTGACGAGAATCGACGCAAAAACAAGGCGCGGGCCGACATCCAGGTAAGGCATCATAACGGCCCCCACGACGCCCGCGGCGATCCAGCCCATCACCGTGCCGGACCACGTTTTCTTCGGGCTGATGGCCGGCCAGAACTTGGGCCCGCCAATCATGCGGCCCGCAAAATACCCGCCAATATCAGTGGCCGCGATGACAAAAATCGCCCAAAGAAACCACAAAAACCCGCCCAGATCGCGCAACTGAAACACAGCGTAGCTGGCAATGAGGATCCACACGAAAGACACGAAATAAAGTTTGCGATCCTTCCCGGCGCGGGTTTGCGCCACAAAGGCAGAGGCCAAAACCATCGGTGCCAGAAACGCAGGCGGCGCAAGAATACAGACAAAAAGCGTGGATCCTGCGATGAGCCCATCGGCACGCGGACGGGGCGCCGCAAACATACGCGCCGCTTCCCATATCATAATGCCACACACCGCACATACCGTGATCAGAAAAAGCCAGCCGCCAAAGTAAATTTCAACAGCACCTGCCACAATCAGCACCAGCGCCGAGGCCACGCGCGGCAGCAGGTCTTGCCACTTCGGGGCGGGTGTCATGCGATAACGGTGCCGTACCGGCGATCGCGCGCGCCATAGCCTTCCAAGAGTTTGGTAAAGACGTCGGGTGTGAAATCCGGCCAGAGTGTATCAATAAATTCGTATTCCGCGTAGGCCGATTGCCACAACAAGAAGTTGGAAATCCGCGCCTCACCCGAGGTGCGTATCACCAGGTCAGGATCTGGCAAAACATATGTATCCAAATACTTTGGCAGCGTTTCTTCATCTATCTCATCGGGCGACAAATTGCCCGTGGCCACATCTGCTGCCAAACGCTTGGCCGCGCGCGACACCTCATCGCGACCGCCGTAATTCAGCGCAATGGTCAGGTTTGTGCCGGTGCAGTGCTTGGTCATCAGCTCGGCTTCGTCCATCAGGGTCCGCAGCTTGGCATCAAGCCGTGGACGATCACCAATAAACCGCACCCGCACGTTTTCTTTCACAAAGGCCTGCATTTCCTTCATAATATAGCGTCGAAAAAGGCTCATCAGCCCGGCCACTTCGCTTTGTGTGCGCCGCCAGTTCTCCGTGGAGAAGGCAAAGATTGTCACGTATTTCACGCCCAAATCCGGGCAGGCCGTCACAATCTCCCGCACGCGCCGCGCCCCGGCATGATGGCCAAAAAGCCGCGGCCGCCCGCGCGCCTGCGCCCAGCGTCCATTGCCATCCATGATGATGGCCACGTGCCTTGGTCCATCTTTGGGCGTCTTCGGTTGGGGGGTGGCTGCGACCATACTATACCTGCATTATCTCTGACTGCTTTGCCTCTAGGGCTTCATCTATATGCGACACGAACCGATCCGTCATCTCCTGGACTTCGGTTTCCCAGAATTTTTGATCATCCTCGGACATGCCGTCACCCTTGGCCTTTTTGATGTCGTCCATCGCGCTGCGGCGCACGTTGCGAATAGCCACCCGCGCGTTCTCGGCATATTGAGAGGCCACCTTGGTCAGCTCACGCCGGCGTTCTTCGTTCAGCTCGGGAATGGGCAGCATGATGATCGTGCCATTGAGCTGCGGATTGATCCCCAGCCCGCTTTCGCGAATGGCCTTTTCTACCTTTCCGACCAACCCCTTATCCCACACATTTACAGTCACCATCCGCGGCTCGGGCACATTGACGGTGCCAACCTGGTTGATCGGCGTCATCGCGCCATACGCATCCACCATCACCGGCTCCAGCATCGACGCCGATGCCCGCCCTGTCCGCAGTGAAGAAAATTCCGTGCGCAAAGAGGCCATGGCCCCCTCCATGCGCCGCTGCAAATCATCGGTATCCAGCTCAAACTCGTCCATCTTGGGAAGTCATCCTTCTTCGTCCGTCAGCCCGTGTTACGTCAGCCCATTTTTGTCAACCATGGACCGTTGTATACGTGCCCTCTCCGGCGAGAATCGATCGAAACCCTCCGGGCTCATCCAGTGAGAACACGATGATTGGCAAATTGTTGTCCCGCGCCAGCGCAATGGCGGAGGCATCCATGACCTTGAGGTGTTTGCTGAGCACATCATCATAGGTGATGTTATCAAACCGTTTCGCATCAGGCTCCTTCACCGGGTCTTTATCATACACGCCATCCACCTTGGTGCCTTTGAAAATCGCCTCGCACGCCATCTCAGAGGCGCGCAGCGTGGCGGCGGTATCGGTGGTGAAATATGGGTTGCCTGTGCCCGCGGCGAAAATGCAAACCCGGTCTTTCTCCAAATGCCGGACCGCACGGCGGCGGATATATGGCTCGGCCACTTCGTCCATGCGTATGGCCGTGATCACGCGACAATAGACCTCGATTTGCTCCAGCGCGCTTTGCACCGCCAACGCGTTCATCACCGTGGCGAGCATTCCCATGTAATCGGCGGTGGTGCGCTCCATCCCCTGGGCAGAGCCTTGCAACCCGCGAAAGATGTTGCCGCCGCCAATCACCATGCAGACCTCGACCCCCAGATCGTGCACCGTTTTGACCTCATTGGCGATCCGCTCCACCGTCGGCGGATGAAGCCCGAACCCCTGATCTCCCATCAACGCCTCGCCCGAAATCTTCAGCATCACCCGGCGGAATTTCGTGGATTGGGGATCGTCATCCTGCATGCGGGTCGCCTCTGTCTTGGCCAAGCTGGCAATTGCAGGCAAAATGTCGCAAAACCGGGCAAGGTTCAACGCCTTAAACAGTGTTAATATGGAACGCGGCGGATGCGGGCTGACGATATTCTAACGCTTGCAGCAAAGGACAGTGCGCGCCCTGTTCTCCTCGCAGGCCCCACGGCCTCTGGCAAGTCCTCCTTGGCGCTCCGGATCGCCCAAGATCAGGGCCGTGCGGTGGTGAACGCCGATGCGATCCAAGTCTTTGAAAACTGGCGCATTCTGACCGCGCGCCCATCGGTTGCGGATGAGGCTCGCGGGCCGCACCACCTCTACGGACACGTGCCCGGCGATGCGCCTTATTCTGTGGGCACGTGGCTTCGCGATATCGCACCTCTGCTCGACGCGATCCCTGCTCCGATCCCTGCTCCGGCCCCTGCCCCAACAACTGCTCCCGTCATTGTCGGCGGCACCGGGCTTTACTTTACCGCACTCACCGAAGGCCTTGCAGATATCCCCGCCACGCCTGACGCCACCCGCCGGACAGCTTTGGCGCGGCTAGAGCGGGGTGAATTGTCCCAAATGATCGCCGAACTTGACGCGCCCACCCGCGCGCGGATCGACACCGCCAACCCAATGCGGGTGCAACGCGCCTGGGAAGTGCTCCAAACCACCGGGCGCGGCCTGGCAAACTGGCAAGACAGCACGGATCCACCGCGTCTGCCCCTGTCTCAGGCCATCGCCATCGTCATCGACGCCCCCAAAGACTGGCTCACCCCTCGCATCGAACAGCGTTTTGACCAGATGCTCGCGGAGGGCGCATTGGAGGAGGCCCGCGCCAATCTCGACACATGGGATCCCAGCCACCCCTCCAGCAAGGCGATCGGTGCGTCCGAGTTGATCGACGTGGTGGCCGGGCGCATGACAAAAGACGACGCGCGCGACCGCGCCACCATCGCCACGCGGCAATTCGCCAAACGCCAGCGCACCTGGTTTCGCGCCCGAATGCAGGGCTGGACCCGCATTTTCGCGCCGGACCTATAGAAAATCGGACATTTACCCCTTTTCAAACGTGATTTTTCTGGCAAAACTGTCGAAATCACAACTCTACTCATGCGCGACGGGACGGGGAACATGGCCAATTACGCACAAGTTATGAGCCTGCATCAATGGCTGGGAGAAGCGCCCTGGCGCGCCGAACTGCCTCATAGCCGCGAGGATCACACGCTGATCTGGATCACGCGCGGTCAAGGGCGCGCCGTGATCGACGGGGTGCTGCGCGGGGTGACGGTGCATACGGCGCTGTGCATCCCCGCGGGCACGATGCTGCAGCTTGATCTGAGCCCTCAAAGCTTTGGCACGGTCTGCGTGGTGCCCAGACGCAGCCTGGCCTTGATGCCCGACCAGCCCACCATTCTGCGTGTCCGGGACGCACAAGCTCAGACCGAGTTGAACACTCTGCTCGAAGCAATGCAGCGCGAACAATCCAGCGACCGGCCATTTCTCGATGAGGCCATGAATGCTCATGCAGCCATGCTGACGGTTTGGCTCCGTCGCGCGATCATTGACCAACGCGATGATCGGGTGGAATTCTCGGCCGCGCAAAGATTAGCTATGGCCTATACAGCATTGATTGAAAGAGATTTTACCTCAGGAAAACCCATGGCGGAATATGCCAAGGCCCTGGGCGTCACACCCACGCATCTCACCCGCGCCTGCCGCACGTCATCGGGCATGACAGCCTCTGATTTGCTGACCCGGCGCACGGTGTACGCAATGCGCGATCTTCTGGAGACGACGGATCATCCTGCCAACCGCGTTGCGGCCATGCTCGGTTTCAAATCCGCGGCCTACTTCTCGCGCTTTGTGCTGCAGCACACCGGCCAAACACCCACGGCGCTGCGCAAATCTGCACAAGCGTTGGAACCGGCTGAGTAAAAGACCGAACGCCACCGTGACACGGGGCCCCGGATCACGTCCGGGGCGGGATAGACATGAAGAAGGCCTAGCTGCCCCAGATCACTTTCACGTAATTCTGGGTCTCATCAAAGGGGGGCACGCCATTGTATTTCTCAACGGCCCCCGGCCCTGCGTTGTAAGCCGCCAGGGCCAACCGCCAGGACCTGAATTTCCGGTACTGCTGCGCAAGATAGCGCGCGCCGCCCTCGAGGTTTTGTTGCGGATCATGAGGATCCACACCCAAAAGGCTTGCGGTTTGCGGCATCAATTGCGCCAGACCAATGGCCCCCTTGTGCGAAAGCGCTTTCGGGTTCCACCCGCTTTCCTGCTGGACAAGCTTCAAAAACAGGTCTTGCGGAATGCCGTGACGCTGTGCCGCCGATTTGGCCATGGACAGATACTGCCCTTTGTAGCGCCCGTCATAGGGTGTGGTCGTGCCCCATTTCGTGGGCGTGATGACGGCCGTCGCGGCAATGGACACGGATGTGCCGACGCGAGAGCGGTCATCCAGCACACTGGTTTGCGATTTGAACACGTTCTTCTTTTTGCCAAAGAGATCGGCTTGCGCAGGTAACGCCGCTGCGACCATGCCCACTGCTGCCCAAGCAATGACGCCTTTCATCCCCTAAATCCCCCAAACGAATATGTGCCAGCGTTATAGGCAATCCTGACCGATGTGCCAAGTTCTCAGGTGTCACAGGGCGCCATAGGCGAATTGTCTCCCATAGGATGGCGGCAAGACCCGCGCTCATTAATCCCTTCTTCACCAGTTTACGATGGTGTAACCAAGGTGAACCATAGATTCTGAGGGAGGCGCACATGGCCGGTTCTGTAAACAAAGTCATCCTGATCGGCCGCCTTGGCGCGGACCCTGAGGTGCGCACGTTCCAAAATGGCGGCAAGGTCTGCAACCTGCGCGTGGCCACGTCTGAGCAGTGGAAAGATCGCAACACCGGCGAACGCCAGGAACGCACGCAATGGCATTCCGTGGCCATATTTAACGAACCCTTGGGCCGCATTGCAGAGCAATATCTGCGCAAAGGCTCTCAGGTGTATCTCGAAGGTCAATTGGAAACCCGTAAATGGCAGGATCAATCCGGCCAAGACCGCTACACAACAGAAGTGGTGCTGCGCCCCTATACGGGCAACATGACGCTGCTTGATTCGCGCAATTCGGGTGGCCAGGGTGACAGCTATGGCAGCGTCGGCTACGACAGCGGCCCCTCGCAAGGTGGCTCCACCGGCGGCTCCGCCCCGGCCCCCTCGCGCGACTACGACGATGAGATCCCGTTCTAAACCCCGCCCGTCCCGGCTTCTTTCTTGTTAAAAATACCTCGGGGGTTTGGGGGCAGCGCCCCCATGGATCATGTGTCTGGCGCAGGGGGTGGTGTATACATGCCGCCAGGCCGAATACTCTCATAAACCTCAAAATCAAGCGCAAATTTACGCTTGAGCTTCGCCTCTGTATCCTCTGATAAATCAAGCTTTTCCGGCGGTGAGGCGTTCACTTTCTCGGTGGTGATCTTCGTCTCCAACCGGGCTTCCAGAAACGCTGTCAGCCCGGCCTGATCCTCATAGCGAAACACATGGGTCACCTGCGTGCCATTTTGGTGCGGCCGCAAAAAACGCGCCTGATTGCCCACATTGGCAAAAGGCGGCGTATCCCCTTTGCAAAAGGCATCCACAAACGCGTCAAAGCTGATGTCCTTTGTGCTGGTCCTCTGCCCATCCAGAAACGGGCGCTTGCGATAGCGATACCAACTACCGAGCCAGTCAATAGGCTCACGCATGACCGCCATCACCGTGAGATCCTCGCCCACGAACTTCTCAAACATCGGGCGGAAAAAGCGGTTGTAGCGGTAAACCGGCGCGTGTTTGAGCTCAGGCGGATCGCGCACAATCATCGTGGCCAGCGGCTCAAGCGCATTGGCGTAGGCCGTGGTGCCGGTTTTTGGCACCGCCAGGAACACCAATTTTGCCTTGTGAAACATCAACATATCGATCTGCCCGCGCGCCCAAACACGTTTTCTTCACCGTTCTAAACACATCCTTAACCATATCCATAAAAAGGTAAGGCTACCCAGTTTTTTCTTGAATTGTTCTCTTTTTGTATCCATAAAAATTGGAACAAGAGGTGAACGAAAGCAGCGATAGACGCACCGGACAGGGTGTGGAATAAGAAAGGAAATAGCATGGCAACGGCAGATATTCTCAACATGAACGACAAGTCAAAAGCAGACAAACAAAAGGCGCTCGACAGCGCGCTGGCGCAGATTGAACGCCAGTTTGGCAAGGGCTCCATCATGAAGATGGGCGGTGACAACCCGGTGGAGGATATTGAAGCCACGTCAACCGGATCGCTCGGTCTTGATATCGCGCTTGGCATCGGCGGCGTGCCCAAAGGCCGAATTGTTGAGATTTATGGGCCCGAAAGCTCTGGCAAGACCACGCTGACCCTGCATTGCGTGGCCGAAGAACAAAAAAAGGGCGGTGTGTGCGCCTTTGTTGATGCCGAACATGCGCTTGATCCGGTCTACGCGCGCAAGCTGGGCGTCGATCTTGACGAATTGCTGATCTCACAGCCTGACACGGGCGAGCAATCGCTTGAGATTGTCGACACATTGGTGCGCTCCGGCGCGGTGAGCATGATCATCGTCGATTCGGTGGCTGCCCTCACGCCAAAATCCGAGCTTGAGGGCGAAATGGGCGACAGCTCTGTGGGCGTTCAGGCCCGTTTGATGAGCAAGGCCATGCGCAAGCTGACCGGCTCCATCAACAAATCCAAATGCACCGTGATCTTCATCAACCAGATCCGCATGAAGATCGGCGTCATGTTCGGCAGCCCGGAGACGACAACCGGCGGCAACGCGCTGAAGTTCTACAGCTCCGTGCGTCTCGACATTCGCCGCATCGGCGCCATCAAGGACCGCGACGAAATCGTGGGCAACGCCACCCGGGTGAAAGTGGTGAAAAACAAAGTGGCCCCGCCTTTCAAGGAGGTTGAATTTGACATCATGTATGGCGAAGGCATCTCCAAAACCGGGGAACTGCTTGACCTTGGCGTGAAGGCCGGCGTGGTGGAGAAATCCGGCAGCTGGTACAGCTACGGGGATGAGCGCATCGGCCAGGGCCGTGAGAATGCCAAACAATTTCTCAAGGATAACAAGAGCGTGGCGCTGACCATTGAAGATAAGATCCGCGCCGCCCACGGGCTCGACTTTGATTTCGAACCCACCGCGGACGAAAAAGACGAAGGCCGCGACGACATTCTCGAATCGTAACCTGTCAAAACCTCACATCGAAAGCCCGCGCCACACCACGCGCGGGCTTTTTCATTTGGCCGGTCGCACGCCCCTTGCCAACTGTGGACACCGCCGGGGTAGCCCGCTACACCGCCCGGACATGTTCAATCCGGATCCGCCCCATGCCAACGCTCAACGAAATCCGCTCCACCTTTCTGACCTTCTTTGATCGCAACGACCATGAGGTTGTGGCCAGCTCGCCTTTGGTGCCGCGCAATGATCCGACGCTCATGTTCACCAATTCCGGCATGGTGCAATTCAAGAACCTCTTCACCGGCGTAGAGACCCGCGATTACAAACGGGCCTCCACCTCGCAAAAATGCGTCCGCGCGGGCGGCAAACACAATGATCTCGATAATGTCGGCTACACCGCGCGCCACCACACGTTCTTTGAAATGCTGGGCAATTTCAGCTTTGGTGACTACTTCAAAGAAGACGCCATTCGCTTTGCGTGGGATCTGCTGACCAAGGATTTTGAACTCGATCAATCCAAGCTCTTGGTGACGGTCTATCACACCGATGATGAGGCCGCAGACATCTGGAAAAAGCACGCGGGCCTGCCTGATGAGCGGATCATCCGCATCGCCACAGATGACAATTTCTGGTCCATGGGCGCCACCGGCCCCTGCGGCCCCTGTACTGAGATTTTCTATGATCACGGCCCAGAAATTTGGGGCGGCCCGCCCGGCTCACCCGAGGAAGATGGCGATCGGTTCATCGAAATCTGGAACCTCGTTTTCATGCAGAATGAACGGTTCGAAGACGGCTCCATGATCGATCTGGAGATGCAATCGATCGACACCGGCATGGGGCTCGAACGGATCGGCGCGCTCTTGCAGGGCAAGCATGACAATTATGACACGGATTTGATCCGCCACCTGATCGAAGCCTCGGCCAACGCCACCAACCACGATCCCGATGGCCCCGGCAATGTGCATCACCGCGTTATCGCCGATCACCTCAGATCAAGCTCCTTTCTCATTGCCGATGGCGTCATGCCCTCCAACGAAGGGCGCGGTTATGTGCTCCGGCGGATCATGCGCCGCGCCATGCGACACGCCCATCTTTTGGGTGCGAAAGATCCGGTGATGTATCGCTTGGTGCCCGCGCTGGTCGGCCAGATGGGTCAGGCCTTTCCTGAACTGGGCCAGGCGCAGTCGCTCATCGAAGAGACGCTGCAATTGGAAGAAACACGGTTCAAACAAACGCTGGATCGGGGTTTGACGCTGCTCGACGAAGAGCTGAGCCAACTGAGCGAGGGGGCGGCCCTGCCCGGCCAAACCGCGTTCAAGCTCTATGACACCTATGGCTTCCCTCTTGACCTGACGCAGGACGCGCTGCGCGAAAAGGGGCTTGAGGTGGACGTCGCGGGCTTTGACAGCGCCATGGAGGCGCAAAAAGCCAAAGCGCGCGCGGCCTGGGCCGGCTCCGGAGAGGCCTCGGATTCCACCATCTGGTTTGACGTGGCTGAGCGGGCCGGCACGACGGATTTTCTGGGCTATGACACAGAAACCGCCGAAGCACAGATCATGGCTTTGGTGCAAGATGGCCAAGAGATTGCGGCGGCCAAGGCGGGCGATGCGGTGCAAATCGTCCTCAATCAAACCCCGTTTTACGCCGAATCCGGCGGTCAGGTGGGCGATACCGGAACGCTGACCACCGACACCGCCACGGTAGAGATTTCCGACACACGCAAAGCAGCAGGTGTGTTCATCCATATGGGCCACGTGGCTGAGGGCACGCTGAGCCCGGGCGATGCCGCGAAATTGGTGGTCAATCATGCCCGTCGCAGCGCCATTCGCGCCAATCACTCCGCCACGCATTTGTTGCATGAAGCCCTGCGCAAGGCGCTTGGCGATCATGTGGCACAGCGCGGGTCACTCAATGCGCACGACCGGCTGCGCTTTGATTTCTCGCATGCCAAAGCGTTGAGCGCCGAAGAACTGCGCGCCGTTCAAACCGAGGTCAACGCCTATATCCGCCAAAACTCTGCGGTCGAAACCCGCATCATGACACCCGACGATGCCCGCGCAATCGGCGCCCAGGCGCTTTTTGGCGAAAAATACGGCGACGAAGTGCGCGTGGTGTCCATGGGCCGAGAAGACGGATCCGGCAAAGGGCTGGATGGTCAGACCTATTCCTTGGAACTTTGCGGCGGCACCCATGTCCGCCAGACCGGAGATATTGGAACATTCGTGGCCCTCGGCGATGCCGCGTCAAGCTCCGGTGTGCGCCGGATCGAAGCATTGACCGGACAGGCCGCGTTTGACCATCTGGCAGGTCAGGATCGTCTTCTGACAGAGGCCGCGCAGGCACTGAAAACTCAGGCCTCTGACGTCCCAGACCGGGTGCGCGCGCTGCTGGATGAGCGCAAGTCCTTGACCGCCGAATTGGCGCAATTGCGTCGTGATCTGGCCTTGGCCGGTGGCCCCTCTTCCGATGCTCCGGCCTCCAAGGAGATCAATGGCATCGCGTTTTTGGCGCAAGTTCTCTCAGGCGTGTCGGGCAAGGATTTGCCACCGCTGATCGACGCGCATAAATCGCGCATGGGCTCCGGCGCGATTCTCCTTATCGCCGATGCGGGCGGCAAGGCGGCCATCGCGGCAGGCGTCACAGAAGACTTGACGGATCGTGTTTCTGCGGTTGATCTGGTGTGCGCAGCCGTGCCGCATTTGGGAGGCAAAGGCGGCGGCGGGCGTGCCGACATGGCGCAAGGCGGTGGCCAATCTGTTGACGCAGCCGATGCCGCCATCGCGGCCGCGGAGGCTGTGATCGAGGGGGAGTGAACCACATGTCTGCTTATGTCATCGCGCGGATCAGCGTGACCAACCCGGAGGATTATCAAATTTATGCCGGGCAGACGGTGGCATCAGCGGAACGGCATGGCGGCATGTTCCTGGTGAAGGGCGGCGCGCAAACGCAGCTGGAGGGCAACGCCCCCGACCGCCACGTGATCATTCGGTTCGACAGTCAGCAGGCCGCGCTGGATTGGTATAATTCCGAGGAATATCAACGCATTCTGCCCATTGCTTTATCCAGCTCAAAACGGGATATCGTCGTGGTCGATGGATTTGAACAGGAGTAACCCGATGCCCGCCTTATGGATCGCCCATGTCCGCGTGACCGACGAAGACGCCTACGGCAAATATGCCAAACTGGCCGGCCCCGCCATTGCAGAACACGGGGGCAGCTTCATCGCGCGCGGCGGGCGATATGTGCAATTGGAAGGGCCGGATCGGCCGCGCAATGTCGTGGCACGCTTTCCCAGTGTCGAAGACGCAGAGGCGTGCTATCGCTCAGAGGCGTACCAAGCCGCGCTGTCCTTCGCAGAGGGCGCCGCTGAGCGTGAGCTGGTGATTGTCGAGATTTCTGATTAAAATCAGCGCGTCACGCGTGGTTCTTAACCTGATTTAGCCTGCCGCTTGCGTTCATGCGGATCCAGAAAGCGCTTGCGCAGGCGCAGCGCGTTCGGTGTCACCTCCACCAGTTCATCATCATTGATGTAGGCAATCGCCTCCTCAAGGCTGAATTGCACATGGGGCGTCAGGCGCACGGCCTCATCTGAGCCCGACGCGCGCACATTGGTCAGCTTTTTGCCCTTGAGCGGGTTCACCTCAAGATCATTGTCGCGGCTGTGTTCCCCAATGATCATGCCCTGATAAATCGGCGTTTGCGGCCCGATGAACATGCGCCCGCGGTCTTCGAGGTTCCACAACGCATAGGCCACGGCCTCGCCTTGCTCCATTGAGATCAACACACCGGCGCGGCGACCGGGAATGGGCCCTTTATGCGCAGCCCAACTGTGAAACACACGGTTGAGCACGCCGGTGCCGCGGGTGTCGGTCAGAAACTCACCGTGATAGCCGATCAAACCACGCGACGGGACCAGCGCCACGATCCGGGTTTTGCCGGTTCCGGCTGGCTTCATCTCGGTCATCTCGCCTTTGCGCGCGCCGGTGAGTTTTTCAATCACCGCGCCGGAATAATCATCATCCACATCGACAGTGACCTCTTCGATCGGCTCCAAGGTCTCGCCGTTTTCGCCGTCGCGCAAAAGAACCTGCGGGCGAGAAATCGAAAGCTCAAAGCCTTCGCGCCGCATGTTTTCGATCAACACGCCCATTTGCAATTCGCCACGGCCCGAGACGTCAAACGCCTCACCGCCGGGCGTGTCGGCCACACGGATCGCCACGTTGGATTCGGCCTCCTTCATCAGGCGATCGCGGATCACACGGGATTGCACCTTTTTGCCATCGCGCCCGGCAAAGGGGGCATCATTGATGCCGAACGTGACAGAAATGGTGGGCGGATCAATGGGTTGCGCCTCCAGCGGGGCATCCACCGCCAGCGCGCAAATCGTGTCGGCCACAGTCGCCTTTGACATGCCCGCCAGCGTCACGATATCGCCAGCCTCCGCTTCTGTAAGGTCCTGCATGGTGAGGCCGCGAAAGGCTTGAATGCGGGTGACGCGAAACTGTTCGATTTTCTGCCCGACGCGAGAGAGCGCCTGCACCGTCGCGCCCACTTTGATGCGCCCGGTTTCCACCCGCCCAGTCAGAATGCGCCCGACAAATGGATCAGACCCGAGCGTCACCGCCAGCATGGAAAAATCTTCGTCCACATGCGCCACCTGTCGCGGCGCGGGCACGTGGTTCACGATCAGATCAAAGAGGGCGGACAGATCCTCGCGCGGGCCGTCCAACTCATGATCCGCCCAGCCAGACCGACCAGAGGCATACATATGCGGGAAATCCAGCTGATCTTCATTGGCATCGAGCGCCGCGAAAAGATCAAAGCATTCATCAAGCGCGCGATCGGGTTCCGCGTCGGGCTTGTCGACCTTGTTGAGCACCACGATCGGGCGCAATCCCAGGGCCAGCGCCTTCGATGTGACGAATTTTGTTTGCGGCATGGGGCCTTCGGCGGCATCCACCAGCAAGACCACACCATCGACCATGCTCAGGATCCGCTCCACCTCCCCACCGAAATCGGCGTGGCCGGGCGTGTCTACAATGTTGATCCGGTTGGATTTCCACTCCACGGATGTGGCTTTGGCCAGGATCGTAATCCCGCGCTCGCGCTCCAGGTCATTGCTGTCCATGGCCCGCTCGTCGACGGCCTGATTGGCGCGAAACGCCCCGGATTGGCGCAGCAATTCGTCGACCAAAGTGGTCTTTCCATGGTCCACATGGGCGATGATGGCGATGTTGCGCAGGTCCATTTATGCTCTCAGTTCTGCTCTGGGGCCTCAAGTTGCGCGCGGCTTACCGGGCTGGGCGGGATTTGACCAGCGCAGATTGCGAGAAAGCCGAATTTACGGAGCAGCAGAACCGTTGAACCAAGAAATTGCGCCGGTTTTAAGAATGGCTTTCAACGAGGTTGACCATAGACCAGGTGAAAACTGCGGCTTAAACTGTTTCGGATGCGGGCACTTGTGCTTGTACAGTCTCAACCAGTTCGGTCAGCGAAAACGGTTTGGGCAAAAACACAGAGGCATCTCCTGGCATAGGGCCTCCTTCAATCGAGTCTGCCGCGTAGCCAGACACGAAAATCACGCGCGTTTTGGGTCGTGTTTTCAACGCTTTCGCAACCCATGTTGGCCCGTCCATGCCCGGCATCACCACATCAGTGACGACCACATCCACATGGAGCGCGTCATCCTCAAGCAATTTAAGAGCGTCCTCGCCCGAGCTGGCCTCAATGACGGAAAATCCCTTCATTTTCAGCGCGCGACACGCAAACGCCCGCACCGGCGCCTCATCTTCAACCAACATGACAACCCCGCTCGATGGTTGCACTTGCGCCTTGGGCACACGGGCGCGATCGGTCGGTTGAGAGGCAACATTGTGCGCTGGAAGATATATCTGAAAGCAGGCCCCTTGACCCGGGACACTATCAACAAAGATAAATCCGCCGGTTTGTTTGACGATCCCATAGGCGGTGGACAGGCCCAGCCCGGTCCCTTCGCCTTGCTTTTTGGACGTGTAGAACGGCTCAAACACCTTGTCGATGAAGTCTTCGGGGATGCCCACGCCCTGATCCTCAACGCTGACCACAACATACCGACCGGGCGCGACTTCGGCTTGATCGCGTTTGAGCGGGGCTTCGAGCAGGCAATTTTTGGTCCGGATCACCACCTCACCCCCGTCCGGCATGGCATCGCGGGCATTGACCACAAGGTTCATCAAAACCTGCTCCAATTGCCGTTTGTCCGCGCGCACAGACCACAGATCAGGCGCGATGTCCGGATCATGGTCCAGCCGCAGCACCACTTTTTCGCCAACAAGCCGGTTTAACAGATGCGTCACATCCGACAGCATGTCCCGCAAAGACATGATCTCAAGCCGCAGCATTTGTTTGCGCGAATAGGCCAGAAGCTGACCCACGAGCGCGGCGGCCCGATTGGCATTCTGGCTGATCTGCATAAGGTCAGGATAGGTCGGGTCATCGACCGCATGGCGCAGCAGCAAGAGATCACAATGGCCCGAAATCGCGGTGAGCAAGTTGTTAAAATCATGGGCAACACCGCCTGCCAGCTGTCCAATCGCTTGCATTTTCTGGCTTTGGACAAATTGCAGCTCGAGCGATTTCAGCTTTGTGGCGTCTTGCAGCACGGCGATCAAAACGGTTCTGCCACCGTCGCGCACAGGGCTGAGCGCCACCTGGACAAAAACATCCTTGTCCTTGCGCCGCAGTTGCAAAATTTCCGGCTGCACCGTGCCACGACCATCAACAGCATCATGCAGCCAGTCCGTCACAGGGCGTCCTGGTCCATCCATCAACTCGGACAAGCGGCGCCCGGCCCCGCTTTCCACCCCGAGGATCGCGCGCGCCGGCCGATTGGAAAGCTCGATCACGCCATCAGCGGACAGCCGCAACAGCGCGACAGGCAATGTTTCCAACACGGACCAGGTGTCAGAGGGCTGCGCCGCAACATCGCCGGCCGGTATAAGCGCAATGTCACGCGTGCTGCTAGAAACCTTGGGCGCATGCCCATCAAGTTCGTGTACAAAACAAGGCAGCAAGCCGCCCGCCGTACGAAGCTCATTGATTGCACCAGGTTGCAAAGGGGGTTTGGGGCAAAACAAAGCCAGCGCATCAGCATGAGCACCCAATAGCGCGCGCGCCTCTTCATTGGCGTGAACGACTGTATCATCTTGGCTCAATGTCACGGTCGGCAACGTGGTGTCGTTAGAAAGCCGCCCGTCTTCAACGGTCAATCGCCACGCCGTCAACCCACCGTCAAGCGCCATTACTTTAACATCAATATCGCCTGTCAATCGTCTGATTTTATGATTGAAATTTTGATCTTTCTTAAGGTGCTCACTCGCACGCGTGATGATACTGTGCGGATCGGCCACAACACCTTGCAAAACATCGGCCAAGGCCATGGTCGGCCGCGCCGCAAACTCTCGTTTGGCCACCGAATTGGTATAGAGCACACTATCGTCAGGGCCCGTCACCACCACTGGGCAGGGATCCACATCCAACAGCCTAAGATGCCGGGTCAGGCGAAACTGGCGCCAACGATCAAGCGCAGCAGGGCCGAACAAGGCCGCAGCCCAAGCCACGAGCAGCACCCCAGACACCAACAAAAAGGTCAGTTTGACGACGATCACCGGAGACACAATGGCGGCTGCCATAAACAGCATGGACGCGCCCAGGATCAACTTGCCACGAGGCTGCCATGACGACAGCGTCTCGCCAAGAGATGTCATTTGTCCTGAAAACGCCTGGTCGGACACGCGCCTACCGCCTCCTCATGCTCGTCGCATTTATGGAAACAGTTTGATCCAGAATTCGTTAATTAACGCTTAATCAATCCCAGTCAGCTCGAAGAAAGAGCCGCAAAGTAAAACCCGTCGCCGTCTTCCGTCACCGGCCATCGGGCTTCATCTGTCAGCTCAAACTCAGGATGCGCTGCACAAAAGGCCGCGACTTGCGCCTCATTTTCCCGCGTCAAAACTGAGCATGTGGTGTAGTAAAGCTGACCACCCTGAGTCAGCAATCGTCTTGAGCTTTCAAGGATATCTTTTTGAATTCTAACAAGATTGTCCAACCTCTCCGGCGTCAGACGCCATTTGGCATCCGGGCTGCGGCGCCAGGTTCCACTCCCGCTACAGGGCGCATCCAAGAGCACGATGTCAAATGGGGCGTTCGCGCACAGATCCTCTGGAGCCACGCAGGTGATCTCTACCCCGGCCCGGGCCGCACGCGCCGGCACATCGCCCATGCGCGCGGGATCAATGTCATGGGCAAAAAAGCGGGCCGTATCATCCGCAGACATATTGGCCGCCAAAGCCAGGGTTTTGCCCCCGCCACCGGCGCAGTAATCCAGCACCTTGGCGCCAGGCGGCACCGTGATCCGGGCCATCGCGGCCTGACTGCTGGCATCCTGAAGATCCACCATACCTGACAGATAGGCCTGGCTTTGCCGAACTTTACGCGCGCCAGATGTCACGATCAAAGCCGTGGCACACCGGCTGTTTTCGCGCGCATCAATCCCATCTTTTTGCAACATCTCAATAGCTTGCGCAAAGACGTTCATTCTCTGATTGACCCGCAACGTGATCGGGGCGCGGCTCTGCTGGGCCTGTGCGGCAACCTGCGCGCCGTGCCCCAAATCGCGCTCAAACACGGACCAAAGCCAATCTGGCAGATCAACCGCCTCTGCCAAAGAGCCGGGCGCACGCCCGGCCGTCAGCTCTGCAGCGTTCAAAGGCGCAGGGGCGTGCCCCTCGCCGTGAAAGAGCGTGCCCGGGTCAATCTCTGCCGCGCGCAACGCGCCGATCATGATCGCGCGGCCTGTGGTGCCGCCGCCCAGGGCGGCATAGGATCGACGGCACCGCAACGCCTGAAACACGTGATCGCGCACCGCCGCGCGATCCTTGGATCCGGCAAAGCGCGCCCCCCGCGCCCAGCGGGTCAGGGCCTGTTCTGCGGGCAGCCCATCCAGCACACGATCCAAAACATCGATTGCGGCGGCGATCCGCGCAGCCGGGGTCACGCCAAAAGGCTCCCGACCCGATCAGCCAACGCGGTAATTCGGGCTTTCGCGGGTGATCTGCACATCGTGGACATGGCTTTCTTTCAACCCGGCCCCGGTGATGCGCACAAATTCACAAGACGCGCGCATCTCATCGACTGTGGCGCAGCCGGTATAGCCCATAGCCGCCCGCAACCCGCCGACCAATTGATGCAAAACCGCACCGGCAGAGCCTTTGTAGGGCACCTGCCCTTCGATACCTTCGGGCACCAGTTTGTCGCTGGCAGCATCTTTCTGAAAATACCGATCCGCGCTGCCCCGCGCCATCGCCCCAAGCGATCCCATCCCGCGATAGGCCTTGAAACTGCGCCCTTGGTAAAGGATCACCTCGCCGGGGGACTCGTCTGTGCCGGCGAGCATTGAGCCCACCATGGCGCAAGAGGCGCCTGCCGCGATGGCCTTGGCAAAATCACCTGAGAACTTGATGCCCCCATCGGCAATCACCGGCGTATCCCCGGCGGCGGCGGCGCAATCCATGATCGCGGTCAGTTGCGGCACACCCACACCGGCCACCATGCGCGTGGTACAGATACTGCCGGGCCCAATGCCCACCTTCACGGCATCTGCACCGGCCCCGATCAAGGCGCGCGTGGCCTCACCCGTGGCGACATTGCCCGCCACGATCTGCACCTCGTTGGACAGCGTCTTGGCACGCTCTACGGCCGCCGCGACACCCTCGGAATGCCCATGCGCGGTGTCGATCACGATCATGTCGACCCCCGCATCGACCAAGGCCGCCGAACGCTCAAAGCCCGCATCCCCCACGGTGGAGGCCGCCGCGACCCGCAACCGCCCAAGCCCATCCTTGCACGCGGTCGGGTTCAACACGGCCTGCTCGGTGTCCTTGAGCGTCAAAAGCCCGGTCAGCTTGCCGTCTGCATCCGTCACCAGCAGCTTTTCGATCCGCCGCGATTTCATGAGGGATTTGGCCTCTTCACGATCTGCGGGTTCTTGCAGCACGGCGAGGTTATCTGATGTCATCATAACATGAACAGGCGTGTCATCAGAGCTGGCAAAGCGCATATCCCGATTGGTCACAATGCCCACGATGCGACCATCCTCGCCCACCACCGGGAAGCCTGTGAAATTATAGCGTTCAATCAGGGCCTTGGCGTCAGCCAGTGTTTGATCAGGGGTCAGCGTGACCGGGTTGTAGACGATGCCCGATTCAAACCGTTTCACCCGGCGCACTTCCTGGGCCTGCTCTTCAATGCTGAGATTGCGGTGCAGCACACCGATGCCACCGGCCTGCGCCATCGTGATCGCCATGCGACCTTCGGTGACGGTATCCATCGCAGAGCTCAAAAGCGGGATGTTCAGAGCGATGGAGTTCGTCACCCGGGTGCGCGTGTCAGCGGTATTGGGAAGCACGGACGACTTGGCAGGAACCAGCAGTACGTCATCAAAGGTCAGGGCCTCACGAATCTCCATATCGTCTCTCCATGGACAGCTCGTTTGGCGGTTCCCTATTGCATGGGGCGCGCGGAATGGAAAGGGCCGAATGCGGATTGCGGACAGATTGATCAAAGCGCCGCCATTCAGTCCTGAGCGCGCTCAAAATGGTGTTCACACGGGCGCAATGGGGCTAGGCTGCCGCGACGCAGGCAGGAGCAAAAGATGAGCACTCACGGATATGAAGGCGGGCGGCTTGATCTGCCCTTCGTCGGGATCTCCACCTTCGGCAAGCGGCCTTACATCTCGGATTGGAGCGCGATTGATGCCGATGTGGCCATCCTCGGCGCGCCGTTTGATTTTGGCACGCAGTGGCGCTCCGGCGCGCGATTTGGGCCGCGCGGCGTGCGGGAGGCCTCCACGCTCTTCAGTTTCGGCCATGCCGGGGCCTATGACCACGAAGATGATGCCACCTATCTGCCCGGTGACGTGCGCATCGTGGACATCGGTGATGCCGACATCGTTCATACCGACACGCTGAAAAGCCATGCCAATATCGAAACCGGCGTGCGCGCGATCCTCAAGGCCGGGGCTTTGCCGGTTGTGATCGGAGGCGATCATTCGGTCAATATTCCCTGCATCAACGCCTTTGATGCCCAAGGCGACATTCACGTGCTTCAGATCGACGCCCATCTTGATTTCGTCGATGAACGTCACGGGGTGCGCCATGGCCATGGCAACCCGATGCGCCGGGCGGCCGAAAAACCTTATGTGACCGGCCTCACGCAACTGGGCATTCGCAATGTCAGCTCTACCGCCAAAGAAGGCTATGACGATGCCCGCGCGCGGGGCTCTGACATTCTCTCGGTGCGTCAGGTGCGCAAATTGGGGCCCAAAGGCACCGCCGCCCGATTGCCCCAGGGCGCGCGGGTTTACATCACGATTGATATCGATGCGTTCTGCCCGTCTATCGCGCCCGGCACAGGCACGCCAAGCCATGGCGGATTTCTCTACTATGACGTCCTGGAACTCCTGCAAAACGTGGTGCGCGAGCATGAAATCGTCGGCATTGACCTTGTCGAAGTGGCCCCGGATTACGATCCGACAGGCAGCACATCCATTCTTGCAGCACAGATATTACTCAATCTTTTGGGTTTTATTTTTCATCACACGCGCTAGCTCCGTCTCACACGCGCCACAACGCAGCACAAATGGTGTATGCAGTGAAACGACATCTTTCGGCCTTAAAGGGGCTGGCGGCCACATGGCTGGTCTTGGCGGCGATAACGGCATTTGCATATGACGCGTCAGATGGCGTGCCCATGGTCACGCTGGCGTTTTTGATATCGCTTGGCGCGTTCTCCTTGGTAGAAGGCGTGCGCTTTTCCCGCGCGTGGCAGCATGAGCGGATGAACATGCACCGCTCAGACGATGACGACCAAGACGACCAAGATCCTTAAAGGCCCGCTGGCGGGATGGGGCTGTCACCGGTCCGATCCGCGCCCCAATAGAGACAGGACTTTTGCCTCGATCTTCTCAGCAGACAAACCGGCCTGCGCGTACATATCGGCCGGGCGGCCATGGTCTAGATAGACATCCGGCAACACCATCGCGCGGAAGATAAAACCGCGATCAAAGACACCGCTCTCCGACAAAAGCTGCGCCACATGGCTGCCAAAGCCACCGATGGAGCCTTCTTCAATCGTGATCAAAACCTCATGGCGCGCCACCAGATCAAGGATCAGCGCCTGATCCAGCGGTTTGGCAAAGCGGGCATCGGCCACCGTGGGCGTGATCCCATGACCGGCAAGGGCCTCTGCCGCGCGCAGCACCTCACCCAGACGTGTGCCAAAGGACAAAAGCGCCACGCCTGCGCCCTCTTGCACGATGCGCCCTTTGCCGATCTCAAGCACCTCGGGCGGCTCAGGCAGGTCAACACCCTGCCCTTCGCCTCTGGGATAGCGGAAGGCGATGGGGCCTGCATCATGCGCCACAGCTGTGGCCACCATATGGGTAAGCTCCGCCTCATCAGCCGCCGCCATCACGACCATATTGGGCAAGCAGGCCAGATAGGCCACATCAAACGCGCCCGCATGGGTCGGCCCATCCGCCCCCACCAGCCCGGCACGGTCGATGGGAAAGCGCACAGGCAGATTTTGAATGGCCACGTCATGGATCACCTGATCATACCCGCGCTGCAGAAAGGTCGAATAAAGCGCGCAAAAGGGCTTCATCCCCCCCGCCGCCAGCCCGGCGGCAAAGGTCACGGCATGCTGTTCGGCGATGCCCACATCAAAACAGCGCTCAGGATGCGCGGCAGCAAAAAGATCAAGCCCGGTGCCATCGGGCATGGCCGCTGTGATGGCGCAAATTTTGTCGTCCTGGCGCGCGGCTGCGGTGAGGGTTTCGGCAAATACCTTGGTGTAATTGGGGGCATTGGACTGCGTTTTGGCCTGCTCGCCTGTGGCCACGTTGAATTTGGCGCGGGAATGGCCTGCATCGCGGGCCTGTTCTGCGGGCGGGTAGCCTTTGCCCTTTTTGGTGATCACGTGGATCAGGGTGGGGCCAGAGGCGCGCTCTTGCACGATGCGCAGAACCGGCAACAGGTGGTCCATATCGTGGCCGTCAATCGGGCCGATATAGGAAAATCCCAGTTGTTCAAATATCTTGCCGCCGAAAGCTGATGTTGATCCCGTCGTGTCTTCGGGCCGCGTGTCATCGGGCAGAAGGTCTGCCGCGGCTTTGGCTGCGGCGTCCAGATCCTCTTTGGAATGGCTGACTGACAGCCGGGACAAATAGGCAGACATCGCGCCCACGGGCGGGGCGATCGACATTTCATTGTCATTGAGGATCACGATCAGCCGCTTGCCCAGGTGACCCGCGTTGTTCATCGCCTCAAAGGCCTGCCCCGCGCTCATGGCGCCATCACCGATGACGGCAATCGCATCGCCCAAGCCTTCCTCGCAGACGCCGCCCAGTTCCCGCGCCACGGCAAAGCCCAAGGCCGCACTGATCGAGGTGGATGAATGCCCCGCGCCAAACGGATCAAACACCGACTCAGACCGTTTTGTAAAACCGCTCAGGCCGCCCGCCTGCCGCAAGCTCATCATCGCCGCGCGCCGCCCGGTCAGGATTTTGTGCGGATAGCACTGATGGCTGACATCCCAGATGATCTTATCGCGCGGCGCATCAAACACGTGATGCAGCGCCACCGTCAGTTCGACCACGCCCAGACCTGCCCCCAGATGACCACCGGTTTGCGACACCGCCCAGATGGTCTCGGCGCGCAACTCATCGGCCAGCTGGCGCAGCTCTGCGTCCCTCAGCCCCTTGAGGTCCGCAGGCCCGGCCACCTGATCCAGAAGCGGCGTATGAGGTCTGTCCGTCACCCGGCGCTCCTTTTTTGTACAAGTTGGGTTTTCAGGCGGTGCGAGTTACCACAAATTGCGCAAGATCGCGCAAAGTGGCCGCATCCTCTCCGTAAGGTGATAGAGCCTCGCAGGCCTCCTCCGCAAGAGCATGGGCGCGGGCTTTGGCCGCCTCCAGCCCCAAGAGCGACACGAAGGTGGCCTTTCCGGCAGCGGCATCCTTGCCCACAGCCTTGCCCGTCGTGGTCGCATCACCGATCACATCTATGATGTCATCACGCACCTGAAAGGCCAGCCCGAGGGCATTGGCATAGGTTTGCAAAGGCTTGGTTTCGGCCCGCGCCATTCTCGGCCCGGCCATGGCGGCCCACACGATCAGCGCGCCGGTCTTGCCCTGCTGAAGCGCGATGATCTGATCAAGGGAAAGCGGATTTTTCGCTGTTTCTGCCGCGATATCAAGGGCTTGCCCCAATACCATCCCTTGCCCACCTGCCGCCTGCGCCAGTGTCAGCGCCAGCTCCGCGCGGGCCTCGGACGTGTCGGCCCCCTGCGGATGGGCGGCCATCTCAAAGGCCAAGGCCTGCAACGCATCCCCCACCAAAACCGCGGTGCCCTCATCCCATTTCACGTGCACCGTGGGCTGGCCGCGGCGCACATCATCATCGTCCATGCAGGGCAGATCATCATGGACAAGGCTATAGGCATGTAAGGCCTCAATCGCACAGGCAGGCCAAATCGCGCGCTCAAGGCCGACCCCATGCAGCCGCGCCCCTTCTGCCACCAGCATCGCACGAACACGTTTGCCACCCGACACCGCGTAGCGCATTCCTCGCGTCACCTTAGTGTCCTCAAATCCGGCCAGAACCGTCTCAAAATGCGCCTCAACGCGGGCGCGGAACGCCTCCGCGCTCAAGGCTCAGAGCCCGTCAACCGGGGTTGTGCCGGTGGGTGTCCCGGATCCGTCGAGCGTGAGTGCAGCTACTTTCTCTTCAGCTTCTTTCAACTTGATTTCGCAGCGTTTTTTCAATTCCGCTCCACGTTCATAAAGCGCGATCGAGGCCTCAAGCGCGACGTCGCCGCGTTCCAATTGCCCGACCACCTGTTCAAGCTCTTTCATCGCCTCTTCGAATGACATCTCGGCAACGGGGGTATCGGACATATCTGGCCTCAATCTTTAGGGTTCTGACGCCACATTAGCGAGGGATCGCAGGAGGTTCAATTGATCCGGTTGACGAGCCACGTGCCGCGCTGACAGGGTGCGCATATGGGTAAGAAAGCTCCTCCGCTGCCTGATCTTGAGGCCATGGCCGCTCTGACGCAGCGCATCGAAACCGCCGCAACAGAGGCACCCGAACTTGCCTGTATGGAGCTGGATGAGGTGCTCCGCTTTATCAAAGACAAGCGTGCGATTTTTGCGGGATCCTTTGATGGCACCCCGGCGATTGCGCGGTTTTACTTCGATGCGCCGCGCGCCTATGCCAAACGCGATTGGGACGAGTTGCAGCGGACGCGCGCCTATATGTCTGAGGGGCCGTTTCGCGTGAATGCGCCGCTTTACCACCTGCCTGATCTGGGGCTCATTGTTGTGCAACGCGAAACCGGGCAACCCATGCTGGAACGGGTTTGGCAGGCGGAAATTGACAAGCGTTTCAACATGATGCCCGGCGCAGTTCATTGGCTGCGGCACTACACGCAGCCAATGGAACGGCGCGCACCCATGCGGGCCGCCTCCTGGATTGCCAAGGCGGATAAGCGGCTCGGTAAAAATGCCTCTGCCCGGTTGCGCCCGCTGATGCGCAACGTGCGGGCGGAACTGGAACGGCTCTTGCCCGCGATGGACGGCCACGCGTGGCGCGTGTCGATCAGCCACGGAGATTTTCACCCCAACAATCTCTTGGTCAAGGGCGATATTCTGACCGGTATTGACACGGGCGGGTCGGCGAAACTTCCGATTTACAAGGATATGGCACGGTTTCTTACACATATGGGCCGGCGCGGGCTGCATCCTTCGGGCGAGGTTCGATTTGGTGTGGATCGGGGGACGTTTGATCTTTTTGCCCAAGTCTTTGACCTGGACGAGGCAGAGCGGGAAATTTGGCTGCCTTTCATGATCGGGATCGAGGCGCTGCTTAGGTCAGAAACACCTGACCTCACCCGATCGCGCCTGCGACGGGCGCAAAGGTTTTATGAGGCTTTGGTGGAGGATTTAGCAGCGATCGACAGCCCGCCCCGGACGTGATCCGGGGCCTCACGTCTGAAAACAGCCCCCCTCCAAAAGGAGGCCCCGGATCAAGTCCGGGGCGTGTGCGCTACAAATCTCAAGGCGTGCTACCGCCCTTTGAAGAGCCCGCCCAGAATGCCGCGCACGATGCGGCGCCCGGTCGTGCCTTTGAGCTCCTTGATCACAACCGAACTCACCGCACTGCCGATCTGGCTGCCAAAGCTGCGATCCTTGCGAGACGACGACCGGCTGACGCGGGACCCCGAATAGCGCCGCCCGGCATTGAATTCCCGCTCCGCCGCGGACAGTTCTTCGGCCTTTTCTTCCACCACTTCCGCCTCTTGGGCCGCTGCGTCCGCGCGGGCCGAGAGCATCTCATAGGCCGATTTGCGATCCACCGCGCTGTCATATTTGCCCGCCACCGGTGAGGCTTGCATTGCGGCCTTGCGTCCAGCCTCTGAGACCGGACCCAATTGCGACGATGGTGGCCGAATCAGCGTGCGCTCCACAATCCCGGGCACGCCTTTCTTGGCGAGCATGGACGTCACCGCCTCACCCACGCCCACATCGCGAATGGCCTCAACCGTCTGAAAGCGCGGGTTCGGGCGATAGGTTTCCGCCGCGCGTTGCAGGGCCTTTTGATCGCGCGCAGTGAAGGCGCGCAAAGCGTGTTGAAACCTGTTGCCAAGCTGGCCCAGAATATCTTCGGGAATGTCATCAGGGTTTTGCGTCACGAAGTAGACACCCACGCCCTTGGAGCGGATCAGCCGCGCAACCTGCTCCACCTTGTCCACAAGGGCTTTGGGTGCGTCTTCAAACAGCAAATGCGCCTCGTCAAAGAAAAACACCAGCTTGGGTTTGTCCGGGTCGCCCACCTCAGGCAGCGTTTCAAACAGTTCACTGAGGAGCCAGAGGAGGAATGTCGCGTAAAGCCGAGGTGCGCCCATCAACTTGTCGGCGGCCAAAATGTTAATCTGCCCACGCCCATCGGTGCCCACATGCATCAGGTCTTCAAGCTCCAATGCCGGTTCACCAAAAAACCCGGCTCCGCCCTGATTTTCAATCACCAAAAGCTGACGTTGAATGGCCCCCACAGATTGTGGAGAGATATTGCCATAGCGCATCGAAAGCGCATCGCGATTTTCGCCCACCCACACCAGGAGCGATTGCAGATCCTTGAGATCCAGAAGCGGCAAGCCCTCTTCGTCAGACACACGGAAGGCGATGTTCATCACCCCCTCTTGCGCCTCTGTCAGCTGAAGCAGGCGGCTGAGCAAAAGCGGCCCCATCTCGGCCACGGTGGTGCGCACCGGGTGGCCCTGCTGACCAAAGAGATCCCAGAACGTGACCGGGAACGCATCATATGAGTAGGTTTCAAAACCAATGGTTTCAGCGCGGCTGATGAAGGCATCGTGGAGCTTGAAATCCGAACGGCCCGCGGCCGCCAGCCCGGAGAGATCGCCCTTCACATCCGACAGAAACACCGGCACGCCCGCGGCCGAAAATCCTTCGGCCAAAATCTGCAACGTCACTGTCTTGCCGGTGCCGGTTGCGCCCGCAATGAGCCCATGCCGATTGGCATATTTCAAGGTCAGTCCTTGGGCCTCCGCGTAGCCCTCTCCGCCGCCACCAACAAACACGTTTTCTTGAGCCACATTCTGCGTCACGGCGCACCTCTTCCAGAACCAAATATGGCTCGAACATACAAAGTTAACCATTATGTGCCACACTCCAAATTGCCTCGCGCCTCAAGTCCTCTTGGTTGCGGGGTGAATTCCTCCCTGTCAGACTGGCCGCGCCTTCGGGTGCGGCCCTTTTTATAGGACAACTGACGCGTGTTTTCGCCGCGCTGTTTTCGGCTTAAAGGACAAAATTCACCCTAGATTCAGGGCTTTACCCCTCCCTGTAGATTTTTTCTGCATATTCGGTTGACGGTTCGTCATTCCTGTCATAGCGTTCCGGCAATTACTAAGTCGGCCAGTCCGGCAGGGAGAAGACAGGAAAGAGGCTGCACGGCCTCTTTTCTTTTTTCTGACAGGGCAATAGCCCACACTCTTAACCTTTTTTCCGCGTCAATACGTGCCAGGGTTCGCGCGTCGCCGCGCGGCTTGCGTTTTACCCCTGACAACGCGGTTTGCGCATGGTAGAGCACGGGCTCAGATACAGGTTGAAGCAAGCATCGAAATGGGGATTTCATGATCAGACGGCTTTCCAATTTTGCATGTGTTGCAGGTCTTTTGGGAGGACTTGCACTCAGCAGCGCTGCCTTGGCGCAAGAGGCATCAGACGATGCCGCCACCGGCACGGTTGACCCCGCCACCGGCCTTGATCTGGGGCAATCTGTGCAAGAGGATCCATCCTACATCAAAGAGGTCTATGATGACTGGCAGCTACAATGCTTCCGGTCTGATGCCGAGGAAGATCCATGCCAGATGTATCAGCTTCTGCGCGAAGAAGCGGGCAACCCCGTGGCCGAATTTTCCATCTTTAAGCTTCCCGATGACAGCGCCGTTGTGGCTGGCGCAACGATCGTGGTTCCGCTGGGCACATTGCTGACCGCAGGATTGCAGATGTATGTCGATAGCGGCGCGGCGAAGGCTTATAACTACTCCTTCTGCTCGGTCATTGGATGCTTTGCACGGATCGGGTTTACGCAAGAGGATATTGACGCATTGAGAGCGGGCGAAACAGCCTTCATCGTGATTGCGCCGGCCCAAGCGCCGGATCAAACGGTGTTGATTGAGGCGTCTCTCAAGGGGTTTACCTCAGCATTTGACAACGTATCCGTCTCACCGCAGTAAGCCTGAATACAGTTGAATGAATGCGCCGCGCCACCCCGCGCGGCGTTTTTTTAGGTAAAGCGGCGTAGGGCAAGCACGGCATTCAACCCGCCAAACGCAAAGGCATTGGACAATGCCACGCCGACATCCGCCTCGCGCGCCACGTTGGGCACCACATCCAAGGCGCATTCGGGATCATGCTCTTCATAGCCAATGGTGGGCGCGACCACACCGTCACGCACCGCCATGATACAGGCCAGCAACTCCACAGCGCCCGTTGCACCGATGAGATGGCCGTGCATGCTTTTGGTCGAGGACATCAAGAGCCGGTCCGCATGTGCTCCAAACACATCCGCAACGGCCGCGCTTTCGGTTTTGTCATTGGCGGCCGTGCCGGTGCCATGGGCATTGATGTAACCAACTTCCTCGGGATTGATCTTGGCGTCTGCGAGCACACCTTGAATGGCCCGCGCTGCCCCCTGTTTGGAGGGCATCACGATGTCTTGGGCGTCTGAGGACATGGCAAACCCCGCCACTTCAGCCAGGATTGTTGCGCCGCGCTTCTTGGCGTGCTCCAATTCTTCGAATACAAAAACCCCTGCCCCTTCGCCCTGAACCATCCCGTTGCGGTTGGCCGAAAACGGGCGGCAGGCATCCTTGGACATCACGCGCAAACCTTCCCAGGCCTTCACCCCGCCAAAGCACAGCATCGATTCCGATCCACCGGACACCATCACCGGGCTGGCCCCGCAATGAACGATCTGAAATGCCTGCGCCATAGCGTGATTGGAAGAGGCACAGGCGGTCGAAACGGTAAAGCTCGGCCCCTTGAGGTTGAACTCCATCGACACATGGCTTGCCGCGGCATTGTTCATCAGTTTGGGCACGACAAAAGGATGCACCCGGTTTTTGCCCGCCTCATAGACCGTGCGATAATTGTCATCGAGTGTGGTCATGCCCCCGCCGGAATTGCCCAGCACCACACCTGCCCGCGCGGCCAGCTCACCGGAAAACTCCAATCCTGACTGGCCAATCGCCTCCCGCGCGGCCAACAGTGTAAATTGGGTAAAGCGATCATAGAGGGACAGTTGCTGGCGATTGAAGTGCTCGTCGGGCTCATAGCCCTTCACCTGACCGCCAATGCGAATGGCCAGCCGCTCTACGTCGCGAAATTCAAGCTCACCGATGCCGCAGCGGCCTTCGCGCATCGCTTCCAAAGTCTGATCGACATTGGCACCCAACGCATTGATTGTGCCTGCCCCAGTAATGACAACGCGCTTCACGATTGCTCCGCAACAAGCTTTTCAATGCCCGCGACGATGCTGGACACGCTCGAGATGTCAAATTCACTGGCCTCAGGCTCATTGGCATTGAAGGGGATCGAGATGTCGAAGGCCTCTTCAATCGCAAAAATGCTTTCGACAAGGCCGAGGCTGTCGATGCCGAGATCCTCCAGAGTGCTCTCCATCGTCACGTCCGATGGCTCCAGCACCGCCTGGTCTGCGATGATCTGGGTCACACGTGTCTTGACGTCCATGCTCATGACCTTCCCCGCCACACAATATGGGGGCTTTTTTTCAGTTCCGGAGAGGATTTAGTCGCTCTGAGAGCCGTTGGAAACCGTTTTCTTAAGGGATGCTACGTCATCGAAGAGGCGCTTGAGACGGCGCATGCCCTTGAAGACATCCATTGTGGTGTCCATTTTCATCGCCGGATAGCCCAGAACAACGCGTCCAGCCGGGATATTCGCCAGCACGATCGTGCCCCCGCCCGCGATCACGTTGTCGCCGATAAAGATGTTGTCGGTGACGCCCACCTTGCCCGCCAAGACCACGTTGTTGCCGATCTTGGTGGAGCCTGCGATGCCCACCAATCCGCACAGCAGCGTGTCATTGCCCACCTCGACGTTGTGCGCGACCATCACCAGATTGTCGATCTTGGTTCGGTCACCCACTCGGGTGTCTCGGATCGTGCCGCGATCAATGGTGGCATTGGCGCCCACTTCAACATCATCGCCGATGGTCACCGAGCCCAGCGAATGAATCCGAACCCAGGATTGCGCCTCTGCCTCGCCCTGGTCGCCCAAGGTTTTGCGCGCTTCTTCCACCGCTGAGGCCTCAGGCGTGACATAGGAAAACCCATCACCACCGATGGCCGCACCCGGCTGCGCCTTGAAGCGGTCGCCGATCCTGACCCGCGCGCCAATCTTGACGCCTTCACGCAGATAGCCCTCCGCGCCGATCACAACATCTGTGCCGATATAGCATTGCGGCCCAATGGTGGTGGCGTCACCAATTTTGGCGCCCGCCTCCACAATGCTGAGCGGGCCCACATTCACGTCTGTCCCCAGCTCTGCATCGGGTGACACAATGGCGCTTGGATGAATGCCCTTGCCCCAGCCTTGCCCGGGATCCATCATCTCCGTCAGTCCTGACATCGTGTAGCGCGGGCGCGGTGCCAGGATCGCAGCCTCCAGCCCCATCGATTGCCAGTCCGCCCCGTCCCAAAGCACCGCTGCGCGCGCCGCACCCTGGCCTAGATCCTTGGCATATTCGGGCTTCATCGCCATGGCCAAAAGCTCAGGCGTGGCATCTGACGGCTCAGCCAGACCCGCAACGGTGATTGAGGCATCCCCAACGGCCTTCATGGCCAGAGCATCGGCAATGTCTTGGATCGTGTGCGCCATCAGCGTCCCTCTTCTCTCAGGGGTGATGTAGACGGGATAACGGCGCGGTTAAAGCCCTGAGGCATGAAAAGAAAAGCACCGCCTGACAGGATCAAGCGGCGCTTTGATGTGTTCCGTGTTCGCGTTTACCGGCCGTTATCCCGGCTGGACACAGAACTAAAGCTCGACGCGCGCGCCGTACCTTGCGAGGAAGACCGGTTCACCACCAGACGCGGCTGATAGTTGGATGTGGTCTCGCGCACCGGCTGTGTCGCGACAGCGCGGGCGGTGGAAACGTTGACCTGAACCGGATCACCGCTGATGGCGGCCACTTCCAGCCCATATGTTCCAAGCGCCGGGGATGTCACACCGGCCCGCACCAAAGCGTTCCAGATTTTAGCATCGCGACCATAGACATCCGAACGATACTGCGCGCGGCCTTTGCTGTCGGTGAAAGCTGTGCGGTAGATAATGTGCACTGGCACCGGCTGCTCAAGATCCACGCGGGTTTCCTGCCCGGTGTCCAGCACCTGATGGAAGAAATCCACGGGCTGATCTTCTTGCGCGGCCAAAAGCGCGTAGCCGAAATCAAACGGATCGGCCAAACGGATGCACCCGTGGCTATAGGCGCGCCGCTCATGGGCAAAGAGGTGCTTCGATGGGGTGTCATGCAAGTAGATGTTGTACTTGTTGGGGAACATATACTTCACCAGACCCAGAGCATTGCCTTTTGAGGGCGGCTGCTTGAGGTCATAAGGGAAGGTGTTGCCGTTATAGGCGTTAAAGTTCACCGCAGACCGCGGCACCTCACGCCCCTGCCAATCGTAAAGCTTCAGATGGCTCGCCGCGCCGCGGTTGGCCTGCATTTGCGGCAGATACTGCTTTACGGTGATCGACCGCGGCACATTCCAAGTGGGATTGATCACCATGTGATCCATCTCATCGGAAAATTCCGGGCTGCGACGGTCAGACGTGTTGGCGCCGATAACAGAACGGGTTTCAAACGTGATGTCATCATTATCGATGATGCGGGCCGAGAAATCGGTGAGATTCACCAGGATGTGGCGCTCTCCCCGATCCTTGTTGAGCCAGCGTTCCCGCTCCATCGCGACCATAACAGCGCGCAGGCGCGCCTCGGGCCCTTCGTTGATCTGGCGCATGGTTGCGCTGTCGACCGTGCCATCGGGGTCAAGGCCGTGGGCGGCCTGAAATACCTGCACAGCCGATTGAATGTTGCGGTCATAGGTCATGGTGGAGGAACGTTCCAAGAACCCCATCGCGATCAAACGATCCCGAAGCGCCACCACGGCCCCGCCCGACTGACCAGGTGCCAAAGAACCTGCCGGAACCGCCGGGCCCCAGCCGCCGGACTGGATCAGCTTCTCAAGGCGCAGCTTTTCTTTCATCAAACGCGCATATTCGCCTGTTTGCGGCACAATCGAGCGGAAGAACGCGCGCGGCTTGTCACTTTCCATAATCCCGGTGAGATAGACCGTAGCACTGGAGTAAACCCCATTGCGTTTGATCTCATCATCCACCTGCGAAGGCTCCAGCGCGCCGGACTGCATATCACGCGCCAGCTGAATAAAGGCTTTGGTCATCGCCAGCTCTGCGCGCGCACGATCTTGTGGCGTGCGGATGTTCTTCAACGCTTGCATCAGACGATCTGTGTTATGGCGATCCTCCGGTAGACCATGCATCCCCACTGTGGTCATTGCCGTGAAAAGCGCGCTGCGCCGGGCCTTGTCTGCCTCTGAGGTGCCTGTCCAAACGCTTTCGAATTTTACGGAGCGATAGAAGGCCGCAATATCGCGATCTTCTGCGGCTGCTTCGGCCACTGCCTGTTTGAACGCTGTGACCTGAGCGGCCGCCGGATTGCCCGCGAAGAGCGCAAACGCACTCACCGCCATGGCGAGGCTCGTGCCTTTGATCGACCGTTTCATTGTTTTTGCAATAGAAGACATGAGAGTACCGTTCCCCGATTAAAAGTCTCGTCTTTATGGGTTTTATCTTTCGATAGGGTAACACGGCTGTCCAGTCACCTTTTAGTCATACCGGGTCTGATGATCACTTCTGATCACGCTGTAGTGGCCGCGCCACACCGGTCGAAAACGTGGTTCAAATTCACATTTGCGCGGTTTTTCGCCCATTCTTTGCCTCAGCGGAAAGAAAGTTGAAACCAAGTCTTGGTAGACGATGACGCATATGTAATAAAAAGTGCGTGTTTCGGGGGGAAACCGATTAGGCAGGTCGGGTCGAAGCACAAAGTAAAAGCAAGCGACGGACGGGCGCAGACCAAATGACGGATTACAGTTCCAAGACCCCATGTGGGGGCCTTAACAGACGTGCTGTACTTGCAGCATTCGCAGCGACAGCGGTGACAGCCGCGCCAACTTTTTCCAAAGCCGCAGGACTTCTTCGGGGATCGGGTGACATTCGCCGCATCAAAATGACGTCCGTGCGCACCGGTGAAAGCATCGACACCATTTACTGGATCGAAGGTGACTACATCCGGGACGCCGTGAAAGAGATCAACTATTTCATGCGTGATTGGCGCACCGATGACGTGCACAAGATTGATCTGCGTACCATCGATATCATGGCCGCCAGCCACAACATGCTGGATGCGACAGAACCCTACACACTTCTGTCCGGCTATCGCAGCCCCGCCACCAATGCGCTTCTGCGCAGCCGCTCCCGCGGTGTTGCGAAGAACTCCCGTCATCTTTTGGGTCAAGCCGCCGATCTTCAGTTGAAATCGCGCTCGGTCAGCCAGATGTTCCGCGCCGCCAAAGCGTGCAAGGGCGGCGGTGTTGGGCGCTACTCGCGCAGCAACTTTGTTCACATGGATTGCGGGCCGGTCCGCACCTGGGGCAGCTAACACCCCTCAATTTTGTAAATCGAACGCCTCGGACATGATCCGGGGCCTCATCGTTTGTAGCGCTTGGTTGACTGTCAGCCCGCGCTGAGTTTCTCCAAACGCGCTTGCCGCAGCCGCGCGAAATCATCGCCCGCGTGATAGGATGACCGCGTCAATGGCGTGGCAGATACCATGAGAAACCCTTTGCCATAAGCGGCCGTTTCGTAGGATTTGAACTCATCGGGATGCACGTACCGATCTACGCCGTGGTGTTTGGGTGTGGGCTGTAGATACTGACCGATGGTCAAAAAATCGATCTCGGCGGCGCGCATGTCATCCATGACCTGCAATACCTCCCTGCGTTCTTCGCCAAGCCCAACCATCAGGCCGGATTTGGTGAAGATCGTGGGATCAAGCTCTTTCACGCGCTGGAGAATGCGCAAGGAATGAAAATAACGCGCGCCCGGACGAACCTGTGTGTAAAGCCCCGGCACAGTTTCGAGATTGTGGTTGAACACGTCCGGCCGCGCTTCCACAACCGTTTCGAGGGATCCGGGCGCGGATTTGATGAAATCAGGGGTCAGGATCTCAATCGTCGTATCCGGAGAACGATGCCGCACGGCGCGAATGGTCTGGGCAAAGTGGTCTGCCCCGCCATCGTCAATGTCATCGCGGTCCACCGATGTGATCACCACGTGGTTCAAACCCAGCTTTTGCACAGCATGGGCCACACGACCTGGCTCAAACTGATCCAGCGCCCCGGGTTTGCCGGTTGCGATGTTGCAAAACGTACAGCCGCGGGTGCAGATATCGCCCATGATCATCATGGTGGCGTGACCCTGAGACCAGCATTCGCCAGCGTTGGGGCACGCGGCCTCTTCGCACACGGTCACGAGGCTGTTGTCGCGCATAATTTTACGGGTCTCAAAATACCCGTCGCTGGACGGCGCACGCACCCGGATCCAGCTTGGTTTCTTAGGCTGGGAATTGTCGGGGCGGTGCGCTTTTTCAGGGTGGCGCTGCTGCGGTATCTTGAGGTCTCTCACGTCTGAGGATCCTGCGAACGAAATCGTAATATTTTTGGACAATAACGTAGGCAGGTGGATTGTACCAGTTCCCCGCGCCGGTTGTGTCGGCGCGAGGCTTGAGTAACGAGTGCCCACCGGCCCTCTCTATCTAAGACAGTGTTATTGTCGCATCAGGAAATATAGGGATTTGGGAAGAAAATTCACCCGACAAGCGCCCCTTCTTCGCCCAAAGCGGCATAGTGACGCTTCAAACGCTGCAAGGCGATCCGAAGGACAATTTTGCCCGAACGCGCAGACCAGCCCATACGCTTTTCCGTCAGTTCCAGCCCTTCCAGACAACAGCAACAACGCAACACCGCATCGCCAAGACCTGGACCCAAATCGCGCAAAGCGCCGACCAACCGATCCTTGGCCCGACCCGCTTGCGGCGCGCTTGGTGCATCGTCCTGCACCCGACAGATAAACTGATCCCAGGTTTCATCCTGTCGCAAGGCAAGGCCGGCCAAGACGAAATCCTCATGCAGCCGTTCGCCCACCGCCACAAGATCAGGGGCAAGAAAACGCTGTCCATCTTTGTCGCGGCGCCGCGCCAGTAAAGCCAACGGCGTTTCAGAGGATTGAAACCGCCCGCCCCGGTGCGGTGCGCGAGCGTCCTGCGCAGCATCAAAGGCAAATGCGCTTTGATCATCGCAAAAGCCCATAGCCTGCATTTCGGCCTGCGCCATGAACTTACTGAGCGCGGTGCGCCCGGCCTGTGTGATGCGGTATTTCAAGATTTTGCCTGGTGCGTCGCAGGCAATCCATCCTTTGAAAGCCATCGCTTCGGCCACGGCACGGTCAAGCGTTGTGCGCCTCGCAGTATCGCCATTATCCGCCTCTCGCACGACAACGGCTTTTTCCATATCCGTGACCACAGCGAGCAAGGTTGATGGATCTCTCAAATGACCAAGCACACGGCAAGATTCTTGCTTAAGTTGTTCCTCAGAGAGATCCTCTGGCCCGACATTTAAGCGCCCGCGCGCGACGCTGTCGGCTGTGCGTTGAAGCCTCTGTCCGAGGCGTTGAAGGAAGCGATCAACCAAAACATCTTCGCGTCTGGCTTCAATGGCGCGCACTTGGCGCAGAATGGTGGACGCGTGAACGCCCGCATCACGCGCCAAGGCACGCAAAGATGCGCCACCCTCCGTATGTGCCAGATAAGTAACGGTTTCCTTGGGCATCCAAGGGGGCATTCTTGTACAAAATTCCTCCGACATAAGAACGTCAGACATGGAAGACTCTCCCGCCTTTGATGGGTTTTCACCATGTGAAATCAGTTCATCCACAGGCTTATCCACAGTGTGCGATCAATTGTTACCGGATCGTTAACTATCGATCATTCTTGCCAGATTGTTGACATTTCGTGAACAAATTTAAAGACCACCGAACGCCGCAAACGCAAGGCGCAACACACGTTTAGGTTGCATTATGCCGGTTCTGTCAAAACCTGTTGGGGAGGCTGACATGATCGACCTTTTAACCATGCTTGCGGGGCTCAAAAGGCCCAAAACACTCATCCGTGCCGCGCGAATCGGCATGCGAGATTACCGGCGAGAAACTGTGCTTCGACGGCTTTTGGGCTTCGGGCATCCGACCGAGACCACACCAATCCTATTTGCACTGATGGAGATGGAGGCCGAAATGAATGAAGACCGCACACGCAACACGGCGGGCTATTCACCGATGCGCCACGTGGAAGTGATGATCGCTTTGATGAGCGAGGCCGATTTGCTGCGCGCCGCTCGCGCGGGTGACGTCGAACCCACGCCCTGACGCGTCAATTACGAAAACGCGTCTGGCATTGAGGCTTTCTTTTGCGCCACATAAGCGTTGAGCGCCTCGTGAATGGCCGGGTCCATCGCGGGCTGCTGGTAGGTGCTGAGCATCTGCTTCATCTTGTCATTGGCAAGCGTCATCGCATCGCGGCCACCCTCTTCGGCCCAGGTCTCAAAGGGTTTGTAATCAAGCACATTGGTGCGCCAGAACGCATCTTTGAAATTTGCCTGCGTGTGCGCGCAGCCCAGGTAATGTCCGCCTGGGCCCACTTCGCGGATTGCATCCATCGCTTGGCCATTTTCATCCACGCTCACACCGCGCGCCAAATGGTGCAACACACCAAGCTGATCGGCGTCGAGCACGAATTTCTCAAAGGATGAGACCAGCCCGCCCTCAAGCCAGCCACAGGAATGCAACATAAAGTTCACGCCCGCCAAAAGCCCCATGTTGAGCGAATTGGATGTCTCATAGGCGGCTTGCGCGTCCGGCAGTTTTGCGCCCGTAAAAGAGCCTGCCGAGCGATAAGGCAGCCCCAAGCGCCGCGCCAATTGCCCTGCCCCATAGGTGATGTGCGAGGCCTCAGGCGTGCCGAAGGTGGGCGCGCCTGAATTCATATCAATTGAGGTCACAAACGCACCCATGATCACCGGCGCGCCGGGGCGGCAGAGCTGAGAATAAGAAATTCCGGCCAGCACCTCGGCCAGAACTTGTGTCAGCGTGCCGGCCACCGAAACCGGCGCCATGGCACCGCCCACGATAAAGGGTGAGACAATGCAGGCCTGATTGTTTTGCGCATACACTTCTAGCGCGCCCATCATGACATCATCAAAGGTCATGGGCGAGTTGATGTTGATGAGCGAGGTCATCACCGTGTTTTGCTGGACAAACTCACGGCCAAAGAGGATCTCACACATCTCCACGCTGTCTTGTGCGCGGGAGGGATCGGTGACCGAGCCCATGAAAGGTTTGTCAGACAACACCATATGCGCTTTGAGCATATCCAGATGGCGTTTGTTCACCGGAATATCTGTCGGCTCGCAGACCGTCCCGCCTGAATGGTGCAGCCATTTGGACATGTAGCCCAGCTTCACGAATTTTTCGAAATCGTCCATCGTGGCATAGCGGCGGCCGCCATCCATGTCGCGCACGAAAGGCGGGCCATAGACCGGCGCCAGGACGAGGGAGCCGCCGCCGATCTCAACATTGCGTTCCGAATTGCGGGCGTGTTGGGTAAATCGGGATGGCGCGGTCTTGATCAGCTCACGCGCCAGACCACGAGGAATATGCACTCGCTCGCCTTGCACATCAGCGCCGGCGGCTTTCCAGCGCTCCAGCGCCGCCGGATTGTCAATGAAATTTACACCCACCTCCTCCAGCACGGTTTCGGCGTTGGTCTCTATGATCTCAAGCGCTTCGTCATTGAGCACTTCGAAAACGGGGATGTTGCGCTCAATATACTTGGCGGTCTCGATCTTGACGGATGTGCGCTCTGCCCGGCGCGCGGCGCCTCCGCCCCCGCGTCCACGTCTGCGTGCTGTGGCCTCGGCCATGACCGCTCTCCTTCCTTGATAGATCCTAGGTTTGATAGGCGTTCTAACGGTTGCGGCCTGCGCCCTCCGGCGGGATTGCGGCCTTTCAGACGGGAAAGCGACATTCCAGTCGCGACATGGCGCAGGTCGCGGCTTGAAAGCCCATAGGCGACGCGGTAGAGGCCCGTATGCTTAATGACACTTCGCACGACCGCCTCCTGATCATCGATTTCGGCAGCCAGGTGACTCAGCTCATCGCGCGCCGGCTGCGGGAACTCAATGTCTATTGCGAAATTCACCCCTATCAGCAGGTCTCAGATGCCTTTCTGACCGAGTTTGCCCCCAAAGCCGTGATTTTTTCCGGCGGCCCGGACAGCGTTGTCCGTAATGGCAGCCCCCGCCCGCCCGTCTCTGTGTTCGATCTGGGCGTGCCGATCCTTGGCATTTGCTATGGCCAGCAAGTGATGATGCAGGAACTGGGTGGTGAGGTGCGGGGGGGCAAGATCTCAGGCGGTGGCGGCACCGCCGAGTTTGGCCGCGCCTACGTCACACCGGACGGGTCCAAACTGGATCTGCTCGACGGCTGGTTTGACGGGCCGGACGGACGCGAACAGGTTTGGATGAGCCATGGTGATCATGTGAGCCGCCTTGCGCCGGGCTTTGAGGTTTATGGCACCTCGCCCAACGCCCCGTATGCCATCACTGCCGATACCGCACGGCACTTCTACGCGGTGCAATTCCACCCCGAAGTGCACCACACCCCGAACGGGGCCAAGCTTTATGAAAATTTTGTCCGTATGGCGGGCTTTTCAGGCGATTGGACGATGGGCGCCTACCGCGAAGAGGCCGTGGCCAAGATCCGCGCTCAAGTGGGAGACAAACAGGTGATTTGCGGTCTGTCCGGCGGTGTCGACAGCTCGGTTGCGGCGGTGCTGATCCATGAGGCGATCGGTGATCAGCTCACATGCGTGTTTGTCGATCATGGGTTGTTGCGACAAGGCGAAGCCGAAGAAGTGGTGGGCATGTTTCGCGACAACTACAACATCCCGCTGATACATGCTGATGAAAGTGATCTTTTTCTCAATGCGTTAGAAGGCGAATCTGATCCTGAGACCAAACGCAAAACCATCGGCAAACTGTTTATTGATGTGTTCCAAAAACACGCCAACGAGATAGAGGGTGCGGAGTTTCTGGCCCAGGGCACGCTCTACCCGGACGTGATCGAAAGCGTGTCGTTTTCGGGCGGGCCGTCGGTCACGATCAAGTCGCACCACAATGTGGGCGGTTTGCCGGAAAAGATGGGGCTCAAGCTGGTCGAGCCGTTGCGCGAGTTGTTTAAAGATGAGGTGCGCGCTTTGGGCCGCGAACTGGGCTTGCCGCAAAGCTTTATCGGCCGACACCCCTTCCCTGGGCCGGGCCTTGCCATACGCTGCCCGGGAGACATCACACGCACCAAGCTCGAAATCCTGCGTGCGGCCGATGCCGTCTATATCGATCAAATCCGCAAACATGGGCTTTATGATGAGATTTGGCAGGCCTTTGTGGCCATCCTACCTGTTCGGACTGTGGGCGTGATGGGCGATGGGCGCACATATGATTATGCCTGCGCCTTGCGCGCGGTCACCTCGGTGGACGGCATGACAGCGGATTACTACCCGTTCAGCCATGACTTTCTGGGCGAGACGGCCACGCGGATCATCAACGAGGTGCCCGGTATCAACCGGGTGACCTATGACATCACCTCCAAGCCGCCCGGCACCATTGAATGGGAGTGATGGCGCCCCCAAGGTGGCAGCATTTTCTTGGAAGAAAATGCGCAGAAAATTCGAATTTTCTGCGCTCCTCCCTGTTAGGATACGCTTATGACCGACATCCCTCGGTCTGAGACCTCCAACATCCTTCAGGCGGCGGCCTGGATGATGGGCGCGGTGGTGGCGTTTTCCTGCATGGCCGTGGGCGGACGCAGCGTGAGCTTTGAGCTTGATACCTTTGAAATCATGATGTTTCGCAGCTTTGTGGGGCTGTTCGTAGTGGTCACCACGGCACGTCTTATCGGGACGTGGCAGGAGGTCAAATACGACAAGTTGGGCACCCATGCACTGCGCAATTTGTTTCACTTTGCTGGTCAAAACCTGTGGTTTTACGCGCTCACGTTGATCCCTCTGGCGCAGGTGGTCGCGTTGGAATTTACCTCGCCGCTTTGGGTACTGATCCTGTCTCCGCTTTTTCTGGGCGAACGGCTCACCCGGTTGCGTGTTGGCGCGGCAATGCTCGGCTTCATCGGGGTTTTGCTCGTGGCCCGCCCCAGCCCCGACACGGTCAATGTGGGCATGGTCAGTGCCGCACTGGCCGCCATTGGCTTTGCCGGGACAATGATCCTCACCAAACGGCTGACGCGGACACAATCTCTGACATGCATTCTATTTTGGATGACAGCGATGCAGGCCGTTTTTGGCATTCTCTGCGCAGGGTATGACGGGGATATCGCGATGCCCTCGGCGGCGTCTGTGCCTTGGCTCATCCTGATCGGTCTGGCCGGGCTCACCGCGCATTTTTGCCTGACCAAGGCGCTGACCTTGGCACCGGCGACTGTCGTAGTGCCGGTGGATTTTCTGCGCTTGCCCGTGATTGCCATCATTGGAATGACTGTCTACGCCGAACCGCTGGACGTATTTGTCATTTTGGGCGCGGCCATCATTTTCGGGGCCAACTATGCCAATATCTGGGCGGAGACCAGAAAGGCGATGCACTGATTGCCCCTGCCTTGCGCGGCCCAACATCTGCAAAAGTGTCACATTTATGTTGCAACCACAGGCTGTTGGCGGTGCGCCTCAGCCATTTACGTAGGGTAAAAGATTGACCGATTATTAAGCAGAAACGTAATGTCGCGGGGTACCATGGAGGTGGAGACAGATGAAATTCCTAAGCTTGGCAGCTGCCGTGCTCGGACTAACCGCGACCAGCGCTTTTGCAGGCAGTATTCAGCGTGCAGGCGACGGGTCACAAATCCTGTTTGAGCGAGGCAAAAACTACGTAGAGTTTTCAGCCATTTACGCAGACGCTGATATCAGCGGCGTGGGCACTGGCCCTTTCGCGGGCACAGCATCGGGCGACATTGCCAATTCTTTCCTGAGTTTTTCGGCCGGTTTCAAAACGCGGATCAACAAAAAACTCACATTCGCCTTGGTTGGGAGCAACCCGGTTGGCGCCGATGTGAGCTATCCGATTTCACCATATTTCTTCTCCGGCTCCACGGCTGAGATCACGTCGACAGCGCTGACCGGCTACTTGCGCTACGACATCACGGATCGCTTCCATGTCTATGGCGGCCTGCGCGCCACCAATGTGAACGGCAACGTGAACCTCGTGCCCGGCACGCCATTCAACTACACACTCAATGTGCGCTCGGACATCGGTTGGGGCTACGTTTTGGGCGCGGCTTTCACGATTGAAGAGATTTTCATGAAGTTCGCCCTGACCTACGAGTCTAAAACAGAGCATGATTTCATTGATAACGCAGGCACTCCGTTTACCGTTGAAATCCCTCAAGCCGTTACCCTTCATGCCCGCTCTGCCGTGTCCGAAAAGATGCTCGTCTTTGGGTCCATTCGCTGGCAGGAATGGTCGGAGTTTCAGGTCGGCCCCAACGATTTCTTGACCAACCCGCTCAACACGGCTGGTCTGCCGATTGCATTCGGTGCGGGCGATTACATCACGTACGAGATCGGCGTCGCGCGCCGCTTCACAGAGAAACTGGCCGTTGTGGGCACCTACTCCCATGAGCCGTCTCAGGGCGCTCTGGTGGGAAACCTCGAAGGACGCAACGGGTTTGACAGCTACGGCTTGGGCGTCATCTACAGCCCCAACCGCAAATACGACATCACCGCAGGTGTGCGTTACATCCAGCTTGGCGATGCAACCACCACCACCATCGGATCACGCTTTTCAGGCAATGATGCGCTGGCCTTCGGTTTGAAGCTGGGCTACCGGTTCTGATCCCAAGGATCATACCAAACACCAACCCCCGCCCGGCAACAGGCGGGGGTTTTTCTTTGCAAATACCCCACGCGCCTTTTAGGAGGGCGCAAAAGGACCGAGCCGATGATCTACTCCACCCCCGAAGACTGGCGAAACGCCCCCGCCAAACGGGTTCTGTTTTACGGTATGTCAGGGCTAGGCAAAACGCATTTGTCCAACATGCTGCGCGCCGGAGGAGATTGGTTTCACTACTCCATCGATTACCGCATCGGCACGCGCTATATGGGCGAGTTCATCACAGACAACGCCAAAGCCGAGGCGATGAAAGTTCCGTTTTTGCGCGAACTTTTGATGACGGATTCGATCTATATCGGCTCTAACATCACCTTCAATAACCTCTCGCCCGTCTCCACGTATCTGGGCAAACCGGGCGATCCGGCCAAAGGGGGCATGGACCTAGAGGAATACCGCCGCCGGCAGGATCAGTTCCGACATGCCGAAGAGTCTGCCCTGTCCGACACCGCCTATTTCATCGACCGCGCAGCACGGCTCTATGGCTATCCGAATTTTATTTGCGACACCGGCGGGTCGATTTGCGAATGGGTCGACGGCGATGACCCAGATGACCCGCTTTTAACTGAGCTTTCCGCCCACTGCCTGCTCATTCACATCGAAGGCACCAAAGCCCATACCCAAGAGCTCATCCGCCGCTTTGATCGCGCGCCCAAACCGATGTGCTATCAGCCGGAATTTCTCAATCAGGCTTGGATGGACTACCTCGCAGAAACCGGAGATGTCGAAGACAAGGTCGATCCAGACAGCTTCATTCGCTGGACCTATGCCCGCGCTCTCGCCCATCGCAAACCGCGCTATGAGGCGATGATGAAATGGGGGGTGAGCGTGACCGCAGATGACGTGGCCATGATTGAAACCCCTCACGATTTCGAGACCCTAATCGCAACCGCCCTTGAGCGTCGCGCTCAGACCTCTATGTAGCGGCTATGAAAAACCTTCGCCCTGCGCGTCACCAGAATTTTAAAAAATTCTGCGCCAGAAAATTCGAATTTTCTGTCGCATTTTCTTCCAAGAAAATGCCCTCTCGCAGAACCCAAATTTACGTCTGAAAACGTCTCTCTCATGCCCATAAAGATCCCTGCTGACTTGCCCGCCTATTCCGTGCTGACGCGCGAAGGCGTTATGGTGATGAGCGACGATGATGCCGCCCGGCAAGATATCCGCCCGCTCCGCATCGGGCTCGTGAACCTGATGCCAAAGAAAATTCAGACCGAAACCCAGTTTGCGCGTCTTATCGGCGCCACGCCTTTGCAAATTGAGCTGAGCCTTATCCGCATGTCCGAACACCGCACCAAAAACACGGCGGCCGAACATATGGAAAGTTTCTACCGCCCGTTTTCCGAGGTTGCCGCGACAGGGGAGAAATTTGATGGGCTGATCATCACTGGCGCACCGATTGAGCATCTCGAATTCGAAGAGGTCACCTATTGGGATGAACTCTGCCAGCTCTTTGACTGGACGCGCACCCATGTGCACTCCACCTTTGGTATCTGCTGGGGCGGGATGGCGATGATCAATTATTTGCACGGTGTCAAAAAACACATGCTAACGGACAAGGCCTTTGGGTGCTTTCGGCATCGCAACATGGCGCCTGCCTCACCGTTTTTGCGAGGGTTTTCGGATGATTGCGTCATCCCGGTGAGCCGTTGGACAGAGATGCGCCAAGATGAGATTGACGCCGCAGGGGGCATGAAAACCCTGCTGAGCAGCAATGACGTGGGCCCCTGTCTGGTCGAAGATCCGGCCAACCGTGCGCTCTACATCTTCAACCACCTCGAATATGACAGCGATACCCTCAAACAAGAGTATGACCGCGATATCGCCGCGGGCACCGCGATAAACGTGCCAGGAAACTACTACCCTGATGACGATCCAAGCCGCGCCCCACAGAACCGATGGCGATCTCACGCGCATCTGCTTTACGGCAACTGGTTATCAGAGATCTATGAAACGACCCCCTATGATGTGGCCAAGATCGGCCTCGAAATCACGGATTGGCGGGCGTCACCTTCATGAAATTGGTTCTAGGCCTGTCGATCCTTATCGCTGTGTCGCTGTTTTGGGCGGTAACACTTTGGCGCGCGGGCCAGACCGAGGCGCGCGCGGAGGCCGCGTTCCCGCCTGAAGGCCAATTCGTCGATGTGGCTGGCCATAAGGTGCATGCGGTTGTCATGGGGTCAGGGCCGGATCTGGTGTTGATCCACGGCTCTTCTGGCAATACCCGAGACATGACATTCCAACTCGCCCCCAAACTGGCCGAGCGCTACCGCGTTTTTGTGTTTGACCGCCCCGGCCTTGGCTATTCTGATCCGGTCTCTTCTGACGGCTCCACGATCACCGAGCAAGCCGCCACCCTCGTCGCTGCTGCGCGTGAGTTGGGCGCGGAAAAACCCCTCGTCGCAGGCCATTCCTACGGTGGTGCTGTCGCGCTGGCCTGGGCGGTTCATCACCCAGATGACATCTCCGGCCTGATCGCGCTTTCTGCTGCGTCGCACCCTTGGGACACCGGGCTTACGACCTATTACAAAATTCTGTCGCACCCGGTTTTGGGCCGGATCGTCATGCCTTTGATCGCGGCCTATGCCACCGAAGAGATTGTCGAACGCGAGGTTGCGGCCGTTTTTCAACCCGATGCTGTGCCCGAAGGCTACAGCGCCCATTTTGGACCTGCCCTTACTTTGCGCCGTGACCAGACTCGCGCCAACGCTTTGCAAAGGCGCAACCTTTTGGAGGAAATTGAGGCGCTTTCCCCCCGTTATCCCGAAATCAACGTGCCCGTGGAGATCCTTCATGGCAGCGCCGACTGGGCCGTGGGTCTGCAAATCCATTCGATCCCGTTGCGCGACGCCGTGGACGGCGCAAACCTGGAAATTCTCGATGGCAAAGGCCACATGATCCAGCATACCGCGCCCGAGGCTGTGATCGACGCGATTGACCGCACCGCCGCCCGCGCGGGCCTATCCCCTTGATTGCACAAGGGCTTCGCCTCCCTCATAGTGGCTGGACCTGAGGGAGAGATCACCATGGACTTGCCTTTCGACGGCGCAATTACCGCGTTTTACAACGATCCGGCACAGAAAGACCTTCGCGCGGCCATTGATGCCGCAGACAAAGATGACATCCTGTCGACAACCTATCCTCACGACGCCCGCATGAAGCGCAAAGCCTATGAGGATGACCTGGAAGCGCTACAAATTGAGCTGGTGAAGTTGCAGGCATGGGCCAAAGAGACCGGGGCCCGCGTCGCGATGATTTTTGAGGGACGTGATGCTGCGGGAAAAGGCGGGACAATCAAACGCTTCCGCGAATATCTTAATCCGCGTGGGGCGCGCGTTGTGGCGCTTTCTAAACCTTCTGATACCGAAGCCACTCAATGGTACTTTCAACGCTATATCGATCACCTGCCCGCCGGCGGCGAATTGGTTTTTTTTGATCGCTCCTGGTACAATCGGGGTGTGGTTGAACATGTCTTCGGCTTTTGCGACCACGACCAACGTGAGCATTTCTTCACCCAAGTGCCAGATTTCGAAAGACTGCTTGTGGATGAAGGCGTTCATTTCTTCAAGTTCTGGCTGAATGTAGGTCGCGCCGAGCAGCTTAGGCGTTTTTTGGGCCGTGAAAACGATCCGCTCAAGCAATGGAAGCTCAGCTGGATTGATAAGGAAGGTTTGCAAAGATGGGATGCCTATAGTGCCGCCATTCGCGAAACCCTGACCCGCAGCCACACGGACGCTGCCCCCTGGACTGTGATCCGCTCAGACGACAAGCGTCGCGCCCGGCTTGAGGCGATCCGCCATGTGTTGTGCCATCTCGATTATACCCGCAAAAACCCAGATGCCATCGGCGCGCCCGATCCCAGCATCTGCGGAGGCCCCGAGATTTGGGATGCCTAAACGCGGCTACCATCATGGCAATTTGCGCCAGGCCCTTGTTGAGGCTGCATTGACCCTCATTGAGGCCAAGGGCCCTACGGGCTTTACCCTGTCAGAGGCCGCAAAACAGGCAGGCGTCACCCCGGCGGCTGTTTACCGGCATTTTGACGGGCGCGAAGATCTTATCGCCGAGGCCGCGCGCCAAGGCTATGAGATTTTCACAGGCGTGATGCAATACGCCTACGACAAAGGCCAACCCTCCGCTATGGCGGCCTTTGAGGCCACAGGCCGCGCCTATCTTGCTTTCGCCCGCCGCTACCCAGGGCACTACATCGCCATGTTCGAAAGTGGCATTTCCGTGAATCGCACGCCTGAATTAGCCGCCATTTCTGCTCAGGCCCGCACTGTGCTAGAACGTGCAGCCGAAGACCTCAGCCAACATATCCCTCCCGAAAAACGCCCGCCGCCAGCCATGTTCTCCGCCCATGTCTGGGCCATGTCCCACGGCGTGGTTGAGCTTTTCGCCCGCAATTCGCCGGGTACGCAAAGCCCATTTTCGCCTGAAGACCTGCTTGAGTCCGGTATTGGGGTGTACCTGCGTGGCTTGGGCCTTATTCCGCCGGATCGGTAAGGGCCTCTTTGAATTTTGGCGCCATCCGCCGCGCGCCTTCGGCGGAAACGTGATCATCATCCATGTAAAGCGCGGCGTCCTCTTTGATCCACGCAAACCTGTCGCCCACGGCAAAGACCTCATCAAAGCTGACCACCTGGGCACCAAACTCTTCGGCTGCTTTCGCCATCACGCCCCGCACAGTGGATTGCAACCGGTCACTTTCTTCCCGAGACACAAATGTCCGCTCAAACAACGCGCGTGCCTCATCATCTGACACCCCAAGCATCATCGCATCCTGCACCAAAACGCCCGGGATCAGCCTTTGCTGCGGCACTTGCGAGACGATGATCATCTCGATTTCATGCTCGGCATAAAACGCCAGCGTTTCGCGCAAGCCCTTCTCAAAATTGGCAAGCGCCAGGTCCGCGTTCAGTTTGCCGCCTCGCTCTTCTGCGCGCAGCCAAAACCGCGGGTCGGGGCCGTCATAATCGCCTGCTGTATAAAGCGACCAACGCGCGGCCAGGATGACGGTATCCACATCCTGCGCGACCACCAGATCGGCATATTGCGTTGCGGCCGAATGACATTGCTGACTTGCCCCGTCAAGTCGTGCCTGCCAAACGCCCAACAGCGGCGGACAACCCGCGCTGTGCCCGATTAGTATGCGCGCGTTGAGGTCCTCATAGAGAGGATCAAACGCGGGCAAGAGCATGTTTGAATGGCTGTCGCCTGTGATCGCGATCACGCGTTCTGGGGTATCGCTGCTATAAAACTCACAAAAGGATCGCACCGCACGGCCGGTCTGATTGGGGCACACGCCACCCAATTCATGGGTCGTCGTTTGCTCATAAAGCTGATCAAGATAGGCCGATTGGCCCAAATTGAGCCGGCTGGGAAACCCTTCGGCAAACTTGCCCCACAAACCGAAGGTGGCGAAGACAGCAATTCCCAGCACGGATGCGCTCAAAAGCGCTCTACGCCCTGGCAGGATCAGAGGCATCTTGCCTCGAAAGGGTTGTTCCACGAACCGCCACGTGATGTAGGCCAGCACGAGCGAGGCCACGGCCAGCCCCAACATGAGCGGCAAGCTGGGTTCCAACAGGCTTTTGATCCGCGCAAAAGCAAAGAGCGGCTGATGCCACAGATAGGCCGAATAGCTGATCAGCCCCACCCCCACCATGGGCCCAATCGACAGGAGCTTTGCCGTGTAACCCCCTTGTTTTGCAAATAGAATGATCAGGCACGTCCCAACCACCGGCACCAGCGTGTAAAGTGACGGGAAAGGCAGCGTGGCATCGAAAAACACCACCGAATAGAGGATCATCGCCAGCCCGAGCCCGGCTAGAAGATCACTGTCGAACGGATCACGCTTAAAGAGGATCACCGCGCAAATCGAACCTGCCAAAAGTTCCCAGAACCGCGAGGGCGTGAAATAGAAATTCTGATTGGGATAGGTCCGCCACCCCCATTCTGCCACCGCAAGCGATGCCGCGGCAAACACCACAAACCAGATCAGATGCTTGACCCGCCCGAACGCGCCCAAAAGCGCAAGGACCAGAGGAAAAATCAGATAATATTGCTCTTCAACAGCGAGGCTCCAGGTATGCAATAGCGGGCGCAGATCGGCGGAGAGATCAAAATATCCGCCATGTTCCAGGAAATGCACATTGGAGATGAAAAGCGCCGCAAACGCCAAGCTGCGCGCATAGTCTTCAAACGGATAGGGTGGAATCCAAGCCCATGCAAATGGCACTGTAGCGATCAACACCACAAAAAGCGCAGGCAAAATCCGCCGCGCCCGACGCTCATAAAAGCCAAGCAGAGAGTAAGTTCCGGCCTCGCGCTCCGAGATCAGGATCGTGGTGATCAGGTAGCCGGAGATGACAAAAAACACATCCACGCCCACGAACCCACCGCTCCAAAAAGTGAGCCCTGCATGGAACAGGATAACCGGCAGCACCGCCACCGCCCTCAACCCGTCAATCTCTCGCCTGTATTGCACGCCTGACCTCGCTCTTTGCGCGCCCGTATAAAAGCGCGGCCGCCTCAAGACAAGCGATGCAATAGGCTTCATCTTGCCGGGCATACTTGGGCGATGTGGAAGCTGGGGGTGACGACGCGCAAGCATAGGGTTGGAGATGCCATGTGGCTTAATGCGCAACGCCCGCGCGTTCGAACCCGGCGCACAACCTCTCCGCGCCAAAGAGCCCGCGATGCAGAGCGCCATTGACGTCATCGGACCCATCAAAGGCTTGGTTAGGTCTTTCCTTTGAGGTCAAATAAAGGTATGAAATTTAGACCATGAATGTTGAAAGCATTTCCCGAAAGGTTTTGGGCCGTCCATCATTGGGCCGGCTGAAAGACCGGGTCGCGCTGATCTCTGGCGGCGCCAATGGTGTGGGTGCGTCTGCGGCACGAATGTTTGTGTCTGAGGGGGCCTCCGTCACCATTCTTGATTGGGATACAGAAGCCGGCGATGCCCTTTGCGCAGAGCTGACAGAAGCGGGCGCGCAAGCCACCTTCATCCCCGCCGATGTCTCAGAGCCTGAGCAAGTTACTCAAGCGGTCGATGCCACGCTCAGCCGCGAAGGCAAGATCGACATTTTGTTCAACCACGCAGGCGGCATCATCGTGAAACCGTTTCTCGACTACACGATTGAGGACTGGGACATGATGATGGATCAAAACGCCAAAAGCGCTTTTCTGGTCACACGTGCAATCCTGCCCAACATGCTGGAACGCGGACACGGGTCGATCATCAACACCTCATCCACCGCCGTTTCCGTCTGCTCCAAAATGGAAAGCGCCTATATCGCGTCCAAGGCCGCGATGCATCAGCTGGCCCGCGCCATCGCGGTGGAGTATCGCGACAGCGGTGTGCGCTGCAACACGATTTGCCCCAATTTCATCCGGACCAAGCATGGCGAAGATGAGATCGAACAATTGCGCACCTACGGCGTTCTGGCGTCAGAGGATGACGTCAATGTGCTTCAGGGCCGGATCTGCGAACCTGAGGAAGTGGCGGCCGTTGCCCTGTTCCTTGCAAGCGACGATGCGAGCTTTGTCAGTGGCGCAGAAATCTATGTAGACAATACATTTACGGCAGTGTGACAGGATGCTTTGGGGTCTCAAACCGGTGGAACAACAGGCGGCATACGGCCTCGCTGTGACGCATCTGAAACAGCAAATCCACATGGGGATGGTGCTGCCCGGTGAACGCCTTCCCGCCGAACGCAAACTGGCCGAACAGATTGGGATTTCGCGCGTGACCCTGCGAGAAGCACTGCGGGTTTTGGAGGCTGAAGGCTACATCTCTGTGCGACGCGGTGCATCGGGCGGCGCGTTTGCCGCCGATGAGGATCAGCTGCGCGACATGGCCCTCAAACGGCTGAGCAGTGACCCAAGCGGGGTGCTGCGCATCTTTGAATATCGCACAGCGGTGGAGCCGTTGGCCGCAGAATTGTCTGCTGTGCGTCGCACGCCGGGTGATCTGCGCCGTCTCGATGAAGCGCTGCGCGAAATCAGTCAGGCCACCAATGCCGGAGAGCTGCGCCGCGGCGAAGCCGCATTCCACCTGGCCATCGCGCAGGCGTCGGCCAACCCCTATATCGTCACCTCGATCGAGGATGCACTGGCCTCATTATTCATGCCCCTGCCCCATGGCACCTTGCCGGATCAAGTGGCTCAAAGCGGCCTTCTGCGCGGCAATGTCGTTGAGGCTATACGCGACCGCGCGCAGCCTCAGGCCGCATCACGCATGCAACTCGTTATCGAGTATGAACAGGCGCGCGTGTCCGACAGCAAAGCCGCCTAACCAGCCACCAGCATGCATCTCCCAAGCTGATCCCAGCCAACGAATCGTTGACTCATTTGTGAAAGGTATAAAACCTGTACCAAAGTACCAATGGGAGGGTTGGCATGAATATTCAACCGATTGAGGCCTCGAGGACCGGCGCCCAGCGCTTTGTCGGCAAATCGGTGATCGTGTCCGGTGGCGCGGCGGGCATGGGGCTTGCGGCCTCGCTCGCTTTCGCCTCCGAGGGGGCCGAAATTGCCATTCTCGACATCCAGAAAGACGCAGGAAACGCCGCCGTCGCGGCCATCGAAGCCGGCGGTGGCAAAGCGCGTTTTTTTGAGGCCAACCTCGCTGATGCCACGGCGGCAGAGGCCGCCACAGAACAGGCCATCGCGCATTTGGGCAAGCTCGACAGCCTGTTTAACCACGCAGGCTCGATCATCGTGAAGCCGTTCCATGAAACGACCAATGACGATTACGACCGCCTGATGGATATCAACATGCGCTCTGCGTTCACAGTCACCCGAACGGCGGTTTCGCATATGAAGGACAATGGCGGCGGGTCCATCGTGATCACGGCCTCCATCGGGTCGGAAAAGGCGTTTGCGCTGGAATCGCTGTACTGCATCACCAAGGCGGGCACGCTGATGTTGGCCCGTGCGATTGCGGCGGAGTATCGCGATCACGGCATCCGCTGCAACGCAGTTTGCCCCGGATTTGTCAAAACCGCCCATGGGTTGCGCGAAATCGATGAGCTCGATGCGCACGGGCAGCACTGGCAAGAGGCCGATCTGGCCGCCACCCAGATGCGAATTTGCGAACCTGAAGAGGTGGCCGCCGCGGTGCTCTTTCTGGCCTCGGATGAGGCGAGTTTTGTCAACGGGGTCGGGCTTTATGTCGACCACGGCTGGCATTCCAAAGGCTAAAAAAAACGAAAGGGAGTTCAGATGAAAAAAATACTTGGATGCGCGGCTGCGATGGTGATGGCTGCAACGACGGCCCAGGCGGATGTGCCGGAATCGGATGAACCGATCAAATTTATGATCGGCGATTGGACATCCATCGCGCTGCAGGCTGAGATCATGCAGATCATTTTGCAGACCTATGGCTACAACACCGAAACCGTGGCGGCCGATGATTCCGGGCGATACCCGGGTTTTGAAGCGGGCGATCTCCATGTCGCGATGGAGACCTGGGAGACCACTCAGAAACAGAACCTCGCCAAATCGCTGGCCACGGGCAAAGTGCTGGATATGGGTGAGACAGGCCTCAAGGGCCTCGAGGATTGGTGGTTTCCTACCTACATGAAAGACCAATGCCCTGGCCTTCCGGATTGGGAAGCGCTCAAGACATGTGGCGAGGTGTTCGCCACGGCCGATACGGCCCCCAAAGGCCGCTATGTGGGCGGCCCCGTCACATGGGGCGGGCTGGATGAAGAGCGCATAGAGGCGCTTGGCCTGCCTTTTGAGGTCATCCATCCGGGCACCGATGCGGCAATGTTTGCCGAATTGAAAGCCGCCTACGAGCGGCAGGCCCCGATCATGCTCTGGGTGTGGGAGCCGCATTGGGCACCATCTTTATACGATGGCGAGTTCGTGCAATTCCCAGCCTATGAGGATGCCTGCTATGAGGATCCAAGCTGGGGCGTGAACCCCGATAAGATCGCCGATTGTGGCAAGCCGCGCGGCTGGATCAAGAAAATGGCCTGGGCGGGGGGTGAAGAGGTCTGGCCCTGCGCCTATGAGATGGTCCGCAATTACGAGATGGACAACGCCACGCTGTCCGCTCTTCTGGCTGAGGTCGATCTTGAAGGGCGCGACATGAATGAGGTCGCAACCGAATGGTTGATGGAAAACCGGTCGACTTGGGAACCTTGGGCCGCATGTGCTCAGTCATAGGGTAACTGCTATCTTGTAGAGCGCGCGCCTTGGACGTGATCCGGGGCGCGCCATCACACCAAGCGAAACCGGTTTGCAAATGGCTGACACAACCACCGTTTCTCCCTCTGCGGGCCCCGGCACGGGTTTGGTGCTGGGGCTCGCGGCTTTGTTCGTGGCGGTGCTTGGTCTTTTCGGGCCGGATTGGCTGCGCGTGCCGCCGGATTGGCTGGTCTGGCCGGTGTCCGATGTGGTCGGCGATGGTCTGACATGGTTTGCCCGTGAGGCGCAAATTGCGGGCATGGCGGTGCAAGACATCACCCGCGGAATGGCGGCAGTGGTCAATGCACCGATAGAGGCCGCCGTCATCGCGTTATCCGAGGGCCTATTCTCTGGCCGAGGCCTCAACCGCGCGCAATCCGTGCCGCCTTTGTCCTGGCTGGCGATTGTCGGGGCCGTGGCCATTGTGGCCTTTCGGCTGGGCGGGCGCCGGCTTTGCCTGACGGTGAGCATCGGACTTGGGTTTCTGGTTGTCTTCGGCCTTTGGGCCGAGGCCATGGTGACCCTGGCCAGCGTGCTCGTCAGCATTGTCATGACCTGCGCGCTCGGCCTTTGCATCGGCATATGTTCCTTCCGATCCGACCGGGTGGAAGCGGTGGTGCGCGGCATCATGAATGTGATGCAGACATTGCCCATCTTTGCCTACCTTATCCCGACGCTTTTGCTCTTCGGCTATGGCCCAGCGGCCGCGCTGATTGCCACGGTGGCCTATGCCTTGCCGCCCATGGTCCACAACACGGTGCTTGCGCTCAAAACTGTTCCGAATGAGCTGGTGGAATGTGGCCATGTCGCTGGCTGCACGAACCGGCAATTGCTTTGGCAAGTTCAATTGCCGGCCTCCCTCGCCGGGATTGCCGTGGGCCTTAACCAAGCGATCATGATGACCCTCAACATGGTGATCATCGCTTCCATGATCGGTGCAGGCGGGCTGGGGTTCGAAGTCTTGACCGCGCTGCGCAAATTGGACATCGGTGTGGGGCTTGAGGCCGGCATGGGGATTGTCGCGCTCGCCGTTGTTTTGGATCGGATCAGCCAAGCCTGGGCCCGGCGCGCCGCAGAAGGCGGCAGGCGTCGCCCAGGCCAACGCCCTCTGTGGATCCTCGTGCCGGCATGGCTGGTGCTTGCCACTGTGGTCGCGTTTCTGTGGGAACCTGCGCAGACATGGCCCAAAGACTGGGCCATTTCCACGGCAAGCTTCTGGAATGGCTTGGTCAGCTGGATGAACCGCGAACTGTACGAAAGCCTGGAGGCATTTCGCGCATTTGTCCTGCTCAACATCATGCGCCCTTTCCGTGATGCCCTGGCCTTGATGCCGTGGAGCTTGGGCGCGGGCCTTATTGCGATTATCGCCTACTGGATGGGTGGCGCGCGTGTGGCGCTTTATTGTGCAGCCTTGATGATGTTCATCGTCGTGACAGGGTTTTGGGCGCCCGCGATGAATTCTGTCTACCTTATGACCATCGCCGTTTTTCTGGCGCTCCTCTTTGGCTTCCCGATCGGCTTTTGGCTGGCCAGTCGGCCCGCACTTCGCAATCCGGCGAACCTCATGCTCGACACGCTGCAAACCCTGCCCACGCTTGTCTATCTGCTGCCGGCGGTCATGCTCTTCCGCATTGGCGATGTCTCAGCCATCATCGCCATTTTTCTCTATGCCATCGCACCTGCCATCCGCTACAGCATGATCGGCATTTCACAAGTCCCCCATGCCCGGCTTGAAGCCGCCGCGATCACGGGTTGCAACCGGTGGCAAACGCTGATCTTCATTCGCCTGCCTGCGGCGGTTCCGACGCTGCTATTAGGCATCAATCAGACCATCATGATGGCGTTTTCGATGCTGGTCATTGCCGCGCTTGTGGGCACCAAGGACCTGGGCCAGCAAGTCTTGATCGCGCTGAACCGTTCTATTGTCGGACAGGGCATTGTGGCGGGGCTTTGCCTGGCGGCCTTGGCGCTTGTGGCGGATGCCCTGTTGAAAGCAGCGGCGAAACGCGCGGAGGCACAGCCATGACACCAATGCTGTCTTGTCGCGATCTGTGGAAGGTCTTTGGTGCCACCAAAGCAGGCTTTGCCGCCCTGACTGATGCAGAGCGCGAAACGCCGGGCGCGATGATCGCGAAAGGCTGGGTGCCTGCCGTGCGCAATGCCAGTTTCGATATCGCGCGCGGTGAGGTTTTCGTGATCATGGGGCTTTCCGGGTCGGGCAAGTCCACTCTGGTTCGGTGCCTGTCACGGCTGATTGAACCAACCCACGGAAGCGTCACAATAGACGGTCAGGATTTGCTTGGCGCGAATGAACACGATCTGATTGCGCTCCGGCGTCGCTTGATGGGGATGGTTTTTCAACACTTCGCTTTGCTGCCCAACCGCTCTGTCCTCGGCAATGTGAGTTTTCCCTTGCAGGTTCACGGCATGGCGCGCGCAGACCGCGAGGCCCGCGCGCAAGAGATGATTGACCTGGTCGGCCTTCAAGGACGGGAAGATCATTTTCCAAGTGAGCTGTCCGGCGGGCAACAACAGCGCGTGGGCATTGCCCGCTCTCTTGCCTCCGATCCGGCCGTCTGGTTTCTGGATGAGCCCTTTTCCGCGTTGGACCCCCTGATCCGGACTGACCTTCAGGATGAGCTTCTGCGCCTGCAAAAACAGCTCCACAAGACGATCATTTTCATCACGCATGATTTGGACGAAGCCATCAAAATCGCAGACCGGATTGCCATTATGGAAAGTGGTGAGATCATTCAGATTGGACGGCCGGACGAGTTGGTTTTGTCACCCGCCTCTGACTATGTTGCCCGATTTGTCCGCGATGTCCCCAAGGCGAAAGTGATCCGGGTTGAGCACATCATGGAAAAAGGGCCCGGTGGCGAAGATCCAACAGTGAGCGTAAAGGCCGTTGATACGGTCGACACCGTGGCAAAGACTGTGATCGCGGCCAACCGTACCGTCACGGTCATCGCCGAAGACGGTGCTGTTTTAGGTCATGTCAGACCAGACACTGTGACAAAAGTGCTCGCTGGCCTGCCCCACAGCATCGAACAGGTCGCGGATGGTCGGGCCTTGATCTGAACTACATTTTTCGCGTCAGTCGCGCCTTTCATATAGCGATGATTTTTGTGGCAACGAGGCACATCGCGCTTGAGATGTACACGTCCGACAAGCGCTGCCTACCCCTCGATGCCATAAAGGCGAAGCGCGGAAGAATCATTCGGTTTTCAGGACAAAAATGGATTAATAACCCGTGTGCTTTACGCCCCCGTTCAAAGGGTGCGACAATTTGTCTATCAGCCAGAACGTCGCAGAAATTGGCATTTTTGTATACAAATGTATGCAAAAACTAAATCACAACCTTTCGCTTCCCATTAAAATTAAACGATATTTACAACTCGCGCTAAAGATGAGCGAGACTTTGTAAAATAATTTTCAGCGAAAATGAAATTGACCTGAATCAAGGAATACGTTGCGTCACGACGTGTATTTTAAAGGGGCTCGCATTTGCAGCGCCTTGGGACGGGGCTGGGCCGAGCACAAGCGGAGGACCCCAAAATGTCACCAAAGGACGCAAGACAGTTCGACTCCAGCCACGCGGAAACCACGCCACATGCGGACGTCGCCACCTATAACGCGAATTACAAAAAATCAGTTTCCGATCCAGATGAATTCTGGGGCGAGCAAGCTCAACGGATTGACTGGATCAAGCCATTCACGAAGGTGAAAAACACCTCTTTCGACCCCGGCAACATCGACATCCGTTGGTTTGAAGATGGCACACTCAATGTCTCAGCCAATTGCCTTGATCGGCACTTGGCGGATCGCGGTGATCAGACGGCGATTATCTGGGAACCGGATGATCCGAACAAAGACACACCGCTGCACATCACCTACCGCGACCTGCATCAGTCGGTTTGCAAAATGGCCAATGTCCTGAAGGATCTTGGCGTTCGCAAGGGCGACAGGGTCGTGATTTACCTGCCCATGATCCCAGAGGCCGCGTATGCCATGCTGGCCTGCGCACGGATCGGGGCCATCCATTCCATCGTGTTTGCGGGCTTCTCCCCGGACGCGCTTGGGGCGCGGATCAACGGCTGTGACGCAAAGGTCGTCATTACCGCTGATTTCGCGCCTCGGGGCGGACGTGAGACGCCGCTGAAATCAAATGCGGATACCGCACTGGCGCAGGGCAAAGACGATGTAAAATGTCTGGTTGTGAAGCGCACGGGTGGTGAGACCAGCTGGACAGATCGTGACCACGATTGCACCGCCCTTATGGCGCAAGCCTCGGACATTTGCCCAGCAGAAGAGATGGGCGCGGAAGACCCGCTTTTTATCCTCTACACATCAGGCTCAACAGGGCAGCCGAAAGGCGTGGTCCACACCACAGGCGGCTACCTCGTTTATGCCGCGCTCACCCATGAGGTCGTCTTTGACTACCATGAAGGCGATGTCTTTTGGTGTACGGCTGACGTGGGTTGGGTGACGGGCCACAGCTACATCGTCTACGGCCCGCTGGCCAATGGCGCGACCACGGTGATGTTTGAAGGCGTGCCGACCTATCCCGATGCCGGACGGTTCTGGGAGGTTTGCGAAAAACACAAGGTCAACCAATTCTACACCGCGCCCACTGCCATTCGTGCCCTCATGGGCAAAGGAAACGACTGGGTGGAAAAGTATGACCTGTCAGATCTTCGGATCCTCGGCTCGGTCGGTGAACCGATCAACCCCGAAGCTTGGTCCTGGTACAATGATGTGGTCGGCAAAGGCCGTTGCCCGATTGTAGACACGTTCTGGCAAACCGAGACCGGCGGGCACATGCTGACGCCTTTGCCATACGTGACCAAACTTAAGCCCGGCGCTGCGCAACAGCCCTTCTATGGCGTGCAACCCGTTGTGCTTGAACCCACAAGCGGTGAGGTGATTGACGGCAACGGCGTCGAAGGTGTGCTCTGCATGAAAGACAGTTGGCCCGGACAGATGCGCACCGTCTGGGGTGATCATGACCGGTTCGAAAAGACATATTTCAGCGACTACAAAGGCTACTATTTCTCAGGCGATGGTTGTCGCCGCGATGAGGATGGCGAGTACTGGATCACGGGCCGCGTCGATGATGTGATCAACGTCTCCGGCCACCGGATGGGCACGGCCGAGGTGGAAAGCGCCTTGGTGGCCCATGCAAAGGTCGCAGAGGCCGCTGTTGTGGGTTACCCCCATGACGTGAAAGGGCAAGGCATCTACGCCTACGTGACCCTGATGGGCGGAGAACAGCCATCAGACGCGTTGCGCAAAGAGCTTGAAACATGGGTCCGCACGGAAATCGGCCCTATCGCCAAGCCGGACCTGATCCAATGGGCACCGGGCCTGCCCAAAACGCGCTCTGGCAAGATCATGCGCCGTATCCTGCGCAAGATTGCCGAAGATGATTTCGGCAGCCTGGGCGACACCTCCACCCTCGCAGATCCGTCCGTCGTGGACGATCTGATCGAAAACCGCATGAACCGAGGGTGATGACCATGGATGGTGTAACAGAGACTGTCACAAAGCCAGTCAATGTGATCTTGCTGGGGCCTCCGGGCGCCGGCAAGGGCACGCAGGCCGAAATCCTGGTCAAAAATCACGGCATGGTTCAGCTGAGCACCGGCGATATGCTGCGCGAGGCCAAAGCAAGCGGCACCGAAATGGGCCAGCGCGTGGCAGAGGTGATGGCCAGTGGCGCATTGGTGACCGATGAGATCGTGATCGGGCTTATTGAAGAAAAGCTGACAACCGAAACAGGCGGCGGTTTTATCTTTGACGGTTTCCCGCGCACGCTCGCGCAGGCCGACGCGCTCATGGTGCTGTTGGAAAAGACAGGGCACAGCCTTGACGCTGTGATCGAAATGACCGTCGATGACGCAATACTCATCGACCGCATCGTCGGCCGTGCGGAGCAGGCAAAGGCCGCAGGCCTTCCGGTCCGGGCCGATGACAATGCCGAAAGCCTGAAACTCCGGCTTTTGGAATACTACAAGAAGACTGCACCGCTGATTGGTTACTTTCACGCCAAAGGCATGTTGCAAAGCGTTGATGGCATGGGCCGGGTCGAAGAGATCGCAGCCGAGCTATCCCCAATCATTGAAAACAGCGCGGCCTGACAACCCGTTCAACCGGGGCTTACGTGCGCCCCTACCAAGCTACGGAGGAGGCCAGAAATGGCAGACCAAACAACAACATCAACGGATGTGGGATCGGAGGCCAGCACATACTGGTCCACCAATATCCGCATCATCAGCGTGTGTCTTGTGATATGGGCACTCGTTTCATTCGGGTTCGGGATTGTCCTGCGCCCCCTGCTTGCCAGCATTTCCGTGGGTGGCACTGACCTGGGCTTTTGGTTCGCTCAGCAAGGATCCATTCTTGTCTTCCTCGCTCTGATCTTTTTCTACGCCTGGCGGATGAACAAGCTCGATAAAGAGCACGGCGTGGACGAGGAATAATCTCATGGATCAGTTTACTCTCAACCTTATCTTTGTGGGCGCTTCTTTCGCGCTCTACATCGGTATCGCGGTGTGGGCCCGTGCGGGTTCCACGTCTGAATTCTACGCCGCCGGTCGCGGCGTTCACCCTGTCACAAACGGCATGGCCACCGCCGCTGACTGGATGTCGGCCGCCTCGTTCATCTCAATGGCGGGTCTCATTGCCTTCACGGGCTATGACAACTCTTCCTTCCTGATGGGCTGGACCGGCGGTTATGTGCTTCTCGCGCTGCTCTTGGCGCCGTATTTGCGCAAGTTTGGCAAATTCACGGTGTCAGAGTTCATCGGCGATCGGTTCTATTCCAAAACCGCGCGTCTGGTGGCTGTGATCTGTTTGCTGACGGCCTCAATCACCTATGTGATTGGTCAGATGCAGGGTGTGGGCATCGCCTTTGGCCGCTTCCTTGAGATTGACACCACATGGGGTCTGCTCATCGGGGCCTGCGTGGTCTTTGCCTACGCGGTCTTCGGCGGCATGAAAGGTGTGACCTATACGCAGGTGGCGCAGTACTGTGTTCTGATCACGGCCTACACGATCCCGGCTGTGTTCATCTCGCTTCAGCTGACCGGCACGCCCATCCCCGCGATTGGCATGTTCAGCACGGTCGAAACCGGTGAGCCGCTTTTGGTCAAACTGGACCAGATCGTGCGTGACCTTGGCTTTGCCGAATACACGGCCGCCCATGGCTCGACCATCAACATGGTGCTCTTCACCCTGTCGCTGATGATCGGCACAGCCGGTCTGCCCCACGTGATCATGCGCTTTTTCACCGTGCCTAAAGTGTCTGACGCGCGCTGGTCTGCGGGCTGGACGCTGGTGTTCATTGCACTGCTGTACCTCACGGCCCCGGCTGTTGGTTCCATGGCGCGCCTCAACATCTCTGAGCTGATGTGGCCGAATGGCACACAAGGCGAAGCGGTGAGCGTGGAACAGATCGAGTCTGCTCCGGAATACGCATGGATGGCGACGTGGCAGAAAACTGGTCTTCTCGACTGGGAAGACAAGAACGGCGACGGCAAGATCCAGTATTACAACGATGCCAACGCTGATCTTCAGGCGAAGGCTGCCGCGAATGGCTGGGAAGGCAATGAGCTGACCAAGTTCAACCGCGATATCCTCGTACTCGCCAACCCAGAGATCGCAAGCCTCCCGGGCTGGGTGATCGGACTGGTGGCGGCGGGTGGTCTTGCCGCGGCGCTGTCCACGGCGGCGGGTCTGTTGCTGGCCATCTCGTCGGCGGTGAGCCACGACTTGCTGAAAGGGCAGCTGACGCCGAACATGTCTGAGAAATCCGAGCTGATGGCCGCGCGGATCTCTATGGCGGCGGCGATTGTAGTCGCAGTGATCCTCGGGCTCAATCCACCGGGCTTTGCGGCGCAAACCGTGGCGCTAGCCTTCGGACTTGCGGCGGCCTCAATCTTCCCGGCGCTGATGATGGGGATCTTCTCCACCCGCATCAACAACACCGGGGCAGTCGCAGGCATGCTGGCCGGTCTGGTGGTCACGCTGGTCTACATCTTCCTGCACAAGGGCTGGTTCTTTATCCCGGACACCAACACGTTCACGGATGCTAACCCGCTCCTGGGACCGATCAAGTCGACCTCCTTCGGCGCGATCGGGGCCATGGTCAACTTCGCGGTCGCCTATGTGGTAGCTGGCATGACCAAGGAAACACCCCAGCACATCAAGGACCTCGTGGAAAGCGTTCGTATCCCACGCGGTGCGGGTGCTGCCGTCGACGGCCACTAACCAACCCAAACGATGGGCGCTGCTTTGCGCCCGTCGCACTCATGTCCTGCCAGTTTCTCCCTCTGGCAGGACATCCCATTTGAAGAGGTCGCCCATGGCCTTGTCGCCTGAACTCACCCATTTTCTCGCCTCTGTGCATCCCTATGACAGCTTGCCGGGGGCCGCGCTCGATGCGCTGTCTGGCGAATGTGAAATGCAGGACTTTGCATCCGGAGACACAGTGTTTTCCGTGGGAGACACGGTCCAAGGCCTGTACGTCATTGCTGAAGGGGAGGTTGAAGTCACCGATGAAACAAACGTGCAGCTGTCGCTTTTGGGTCCGCGCAACTCTTTTGGGGAGCGGTCCTTGCTCCGCGGCGGAGCATCCATGCGTACCGCGCGGGCCACACAGGATTTGCGCGCGATCCGGTTGCCTGCAGAGACATTTCACAACCTGATCGCAAACCATGCATCCGTCAGCCGTTTCTTCGATCGGCGCCGTCCGCCGCAACAGCAGCCTGACCAATTCCACACACAGCCGGTCGCGAATGTCATGACGCGTGATGTGGTGTCTTGCGCCCCGGACGTGCCCGTCCGGGAGGCCGCGGGCTTGATGGTTGCGGGCAACTGTTCGTCGATTTGCGTGGTCGACGGCGAGACGTTTGCGGGCATTCTCACCTTGCGGGACGTGAACCGTCACGTGGTTGTCGGGGATCACACAACCAGCACGCCAGTCCATACGATCATGACGCCGACTCCCCTCACCTTGCAGCCATCCGCGCTCATCACGGATGTTTTACACCTGATGGTCGAAAAGCAGATAGGGCATGTTCCGATCACTGAGGGCGAGAATTTGGTCGGTATCGTGACCCAAACAGATCTGACACGCGCGCAAAGTCTTTCCACCGCTGACATCGTGCGGCGTGTGGCCCGTGCAGAAAATGCCACTGACATGGCGCAGGCCATCTCAAACCTACCTCAACTGCTGGTGCAACTTGTCGATGGTGGCAACCAACACCATACGGTCACGCGCTTGATCACGGATGTGGCCGATGCCGCAACGCGTCGGCTTCTGGCATTGGCCGAGGCCTCCCTGGGCGCGCCCCCGGTGCCATACCTATGGCTCGCCTGTGGATCCCAAGGCCGCCAGGAACAAACCGGGATATCGGATCAGGACAATTGCCTGATCCTCTCAGACCACGCCACGGACGAGGACCGCACATATTTCGCAGCTCTGGCAAAGTATGTCAGCCAAGGGCTTGATCACTGCGGATATTTTTTCTGCCCTGGCGACATGATGGCGACGTCACCACGCTGGATGCAGCCGCTGGCAAAATGGCGCGAGTATTTCGCAGGCTGGATCGCAAAACCCAATCCAGAGGCGCAAATGTTGGCCTCTGTGATGTTCGATCTGCGCCCAATCGGTGGCGACCACAGTTTGTTTGACGGGCTTCAGACCGAGGTTCTAAAGGCAGCCTCCAAGAATTCGATCTTTGTGGCCCATATGGTGGCCAATTCTCTCAAGCATCAACCGCCGCTTGGGCTGCTACGTGGTCTTGCCACCATTCGCTCCGGGGAACATCGCAACGCTTTGGACCTGAAGCACAATGGCGTGGTCCCCATTGTGGATCTCGCGCGGATCTACGCGCTCACGGGCAAACTGCATCCTGCCAACACGCGCGCGCGGCTGGAGGCGGCCATCACGGCCGGGGCCGTGTCAAAGTCAGGCGGCGCAGACCTGATCGATGCCTATGATCTGATTGCTGAAACACGGCTCAAGCATCAGGCCGAAGAAATTCGCGCCGGGCAGCCACCGTCGAATTTTCTGCAGCCTTCGGATTTGTCCGACTTTGAGCGAAGCCATTTGCGCGATGCCTTTGTCGTTGTGAAGACAATGCAAGCGGCTGCGGGGACAGGAAAAGGGACGTTGGGGTGAGGCCATGTTTCTAGAACTTATCGCCACTTTTGTTGCTGGGATTGCATGCGCCGGATTGGCCATGCTGCTGATCAGGGTGTCGGGGCGCCGCCTGCCCCGGTGGCTGACACCTGTTTTGGCGGGTGCGGGTATGATCGCGGTGACCATCTCCAACGAATACACGTGGTTCGATCGCACGTCTGACCAGCTGCCTGACGGCCTTGAAATCGCCGTTACCGTCGAAGAGCAAAGCTGGTATCGCCCGTGGACGCAAATTTGGCCCTACACCAAGCGGTTCATCGCGGTCGATCTGGGCACAGCGCGCAGTCATGAAAACCAACCCGCGCAAACGATGGTTGATCTCTATTTCTTCGGTCGGTGGTCCCCGGTTAATCAAGCCCCAATGTTGTTCGATTGTGCAGGGCAACGGTCTGCGCTGCTGATTGATGGGGCTGACTTTGCCAGCGACGGAAGTGTGCGTGATCCCAACTGGCAGCGCATGACCACGGATGACGCAATTTTCGCCATGGCCTGTGAGGTGTAAGGATCATGACGCGCCTCAGCCTGCGTTTGCGCGTCTTTTTGTTCTTCTGTCTTCTTGCGGTCGGGGCATTGGTCATCGTTGCCGGGGCTTTGGCCCTTGGATGGTATCGCAGTGACCCACCTGTGCCCCGCGCCCCGTTTATCACGGCCTTTGTGGCATTTGGTTTGATAAATTCCGGCTTGTTGCTGGGTGTTTGGCTGCTGTTTGATGAAAACGTGGCCAAGCCCATCAATCGGCTTTCGGCCAATCTGCGCATGCGGGCCCACGCAGATGTGGCAAATCAAATGGATGCAGAGGACGCCCAATACCTCGGTGATCTTGCACCTGCCGCTGCGGCCTTGGGTGCAAAGGCGGGGCTGGGCGTGGAAGAAATGGCAGCGTCCGTTGCCCGCGAAACAGAGCGGCTTGCGTTCGAACACAAACGATTATCCGCGCTGCTGACCGCAAGCCCAATTGGAACGATCCTGGTCAATCCGGCGCGTGAAATTGTTCTTTATGACGCGCAGGCGGCCAGCGTGCTGTCAGGCATCAGGCCGCCCCGTTTGAAAGCGCCCCTCTCTGATTTTTTCGAAGCAGACGAGATTGAACAGGCTTTCACGCTCGACACTGGACAAGAACATCAATGCCAGTTGCGTCCTGTGACAGGGTCAGAAGCGGTCACGGTGCGCATCAAAAAACTCAATGGGGACGGGCACATTCTGTTCTTCGATCCGTCACAACAGGTTGCTGAGGCGCAGATTTCAGCGCGGCCGTTGGTTTTCGATTTCGATCTGATGCATCAAAATGAGAACCGCGAGATTGATGATCTGCCCTTGGATCAGCTCGTTTGCGTCGTGCTCGATCTCGAAACAACCGGGCTTTCTGTGGCCGAGGATGCGATTGTTCAGATTGGGGCCGTGAGGGTCATGAACGGGATCAAAGTCGCGGGCGAGGAGATTTCATGCTATGTGAACCCAGGGCGTCCAATTCCTCCGTCATCCACCCGCATCCATCATGTGACCGACGCCGATGTCGCGCAGGCGCCGACCATCGCAGAGGCGGGCCGCCAGCTATATGATTTTTCTAAGGATGCCGTTTTGGTCGCACATAATGCGCCGTTTGATATCGGCCTTCTGAAACGCCATGAAGCGGAGATCGGGGCCGCTTGGGATCACCCTGTTCTCGACACTGTTTTGTTGTCGGCCGTGGCATTCGGCGCAACAGAAGAGCATTCATTGGATGCATTGTGCGATCGGCTGGGTATCAGGATTGACCCCAAAGATCGGCATACGGCGTTGGGGGATGCGCATGTGACCGCGGATGCGCTTGTCTGTTTGCTACATATGTTGAAGGGCCAAGGTTATGAAAACCTGGGCGCGCTCAAAGAACAGTTAGACCGCCACGCGCACCGCCTGTACGCTGCAAGCTAGAATTGATCATCATCCCGACGTCTGTCACGTAGGACCGATTTTCGATCATATTCCGCACGCACGCGGGCCGCATATCGGCGGTCCATTCGCGCCATGCTGACGACGATCAAGCAAATAAACAACGTCACGTTCAAGACGGCCAATAAAGCAATCATAGTATCCATGATGGGCTCCGGTTTTTACCTGTATAGCCGCGGAGGTAGTACGAAATCGTTAAACGTCTCACGTATTCTTGCCACCGACTTGCTTCGCGGCGACGGTTTTGTGGCGATAACACATGACGCGTTGACGCCGGCAAAGCGGGCAAATGAAAAGCCCGGAGGGCAAAAAAGTACCATTGCCAGGGTCGATGAAGAGGGCACGCCCGACGCGGATCTTGAAGCCCAAGATATCGTGCCAACTGCGATGTGTTCCCCCGTAAATGCCTGACCATGCAGCTCTGAGCAACACTGACACCGAACGCAGAATAACTGATATATTTCAGAAACTTGAGTACATATTTCCACCTGTAGCGTAAACGATTTTTGCAGCTTTGGGGCAATGCTAACAAGACTATGCCCGGACGGCGGATCCGGGAGGACCAAAGTGGTTGCCAGTGTAATTCCGTATCATTGCGGTCTGTTTTGTTTCACGCGCGTTCCTTAATTCAGTGTTGGCGTCATTGACGCGCCGTTTTTTACAAAACTTTTTCAAGGTGGTTGCCGGATAATCCACCTTTTACGGCCAAAATCACTGGCTGATACATCCCAAGTGTGGAGCCGGTTGCGGACCGCGGCATCGGAGGTTTTGCGCAAAATAGGCGACAGCGCCAACGCACAAAAAAGCGCGCCAGAGCTCAGACCAAACCAAGCAAAAAAACGTCTTCGATCATGCCGTGTTCCGCATAGATGAACGGCGTTTAGCTTATTTGACCTACCTCAAATACTTTTCAGGCAATTGATGGCACTCGATGCATGAGCGTCACGCATGAACACATGTCGACACGATGCCAGGTGTTCAGCCGCAAAGCCCGGAGAAGGAAACTGTGTCGTGGACCTGATGACCACTGCCATAGAAGGCTACCTCTTTTACGAGGTCGCAGCCCTTCTTGTTCTGGCCGCGGGTGTCGGGTTTATCGGCCTGATGCTGAGACAGCCGCTCATCGTCAGCTTCATTGCGGTGGGGATCATTGCCGGCCCATCGGTCCTTAACATTGCACGATCAGACGCGCAGATTGACTTGCTCGCCGAACTTGGCATCGCAGTGCTGCTCTTCCTTGTCGGGCTCAAATTGGATTTCAAACTGGTGCGCACATTGGGGCCTGTGGCGCTGGTCACGGGGCTCGGTCAGGTGGCGTTCACAACCGTTTTCGGCTTCTTGATCGGGCTCGCCCTGGGGCTGGATGCGCTCACGGCGTTCTATGTGGCTGTCGCGCTCACCTTTTCGTCGACCATCATCATCGTCAAGCTCTTGTCGGACAAGCGCGAGATCGACAGCCTGCATGGTCGCATCGCGCTTGGGTTTCTGATTGTGCAAGACATCGTGGTCGTGCTGGCCATGATCGTGTTGTCGGCCATTGGTGTTGGCGGTGCAGAAGACGCCGCCATGGGCGATGTGTTGATCGTCTTTGGCTACGGTCTTGCCATGCTGGGCTTCGTCGCCGTTTTCATTCGCTATGCCGCCAACCCGCTGGTTGAACGGCTGTCGCGCTCGCCGGAACTTCTGGTGTCGTTTGCTATTGGTTGGGCGGCCTTGCTTGCCGCCCTCGGTCATTACCTTGGGTTTGGCAAGGAACTTGGCGGGCTTCTGGCCGGTGTCTCACTGGCGTCGACACCTTTCCGTGAGGCGATTGCCGCGCGTCTTGCCAGTCTGCGCGATTTCTTGCTTCTGTTTTTCTTCATCGCGCTTGGCGCGTCACTGGACTTATCCGTTCTGGGCGCAAGCGTGGGCCCTGCAATCATGCTCTCGCTGTTCGTGTTGATCGGCAATCCGCTGATCGTGCTGGCGATCATGGGGGCCATGGGCTACCGCAAGCGCACGGGCTTTCTGGCTGGCCTCACCGTCGCGCAGATCAGTGAGTTTTCCCTGATCTTCATGGCCATGGGGCTGAGCATCGGCCATGTCGCCGAAGAGGCGCTTGGTCTTGTCACGCTTGTCGGGCTGGTGACGATTGCCGCCTCCACCTACATGATCACCTATTCGCACCGCCTTTACGATTTGTTTGAGCCTGTCTTGGGTATTTTTGAGCGGCACGTTCAATCGCCGCGCGAGGATGCCCCCGAAACGGTCCAGCCTCATGATGCCATACTGTTCGGGCTTGGCCGCTACGGCATGGGGATCGCAGGCGCGCTGCGCGACAGGAACATGAACGTGTTGGGTGTTGATTTCAGCCCCGAGGCCGTGCGCGCTGCGCGCAAAAACGGCCTTGATGTCGTATTTGGCGATGCCACTGACCCTGACTTCTTGGCCCACCTTCCCTTGTCCCGGGCCAGGTGGCTTATCATGGCTGTGCCCGAGCACGACACCGGGCTGACCCATGACGACCCACGCTTTTCGTTGCTGCGCACGGTGCGTGATCTTGGGTTTGCCGGTAAGATTGCGGTTGCGGCGCATCATGACAGAAGTGTTCATGCGCTGACCGGGGCATCCGCCGATTTGGTGCTTATGCCCTATCGCGACGCGGCCCATGCGGCCGCACGTCTGATCACCACAGCCGAAGACCCGCCCGTGCCACTGGGCGAGGATGCCGATGGGCAACAGGAGTTTGTCGCGTGACACCTCGCAAAATTCTGGTTGTGTTGAATGAGACAGAAGACGCGGGCCTTTTGCGCGCCGCCGATGCCTTTGCACAGCATCACCAAGCGGAACTGATCACACTCGTTGCCGTGGAACAGCCGCATGATCTTGGTATCGCATCACGTCTGACGGGCCGGGCGCCAGAGCAGCTTATGACAGACCTTAAGGATCGGGCACGCCACCAAACCCGCGCCTTGGCACAAGACGTTCTGCCAGATCGAAACGTCACAGTGGATATCACACTTGGCAAGGCGTTCATCGAAATCATCCGCCATGTCACTGAACACGCATGCGATTTCGTGATGAAAACGGCGGAGCCGCTGTCGGGTCTGCAGAGTTTTCTGTTTGCCAGCACAGATCAGCACCTGCTGCGCAAATGTCCATGCCCGGTCTGGCTCCGCACGCCGGACGCCAAATTGATCCCCAAACGGATCATCGCTACGGTTGACCTCGATATCTCGGACGCCGATGAACCCGAAACGCTGGCACAGTTGAACCGTGAGGTTCTGGCCGCCGCGAATTGTCTTGCGGCACCGGATGTGGCGGAGACTGTCGTTCTGCACGCCTGGGAGGCCATCGGCGAAGGGATGGTTTGGGCGTTCAGCAGCGGCGGTGACGCTCGTGTGCAGGCCGATACCTATGTCAATTCAATTCTTGATGCCCGACAAAAAGCGATGGTGCGTTTTCTTCAAGAGGCGCGTGCTCAGACGGCTCATGTGGCACCTTTAACACCGCTTTTGATACGAGGCACACCCGAAACAGTCATTCAGCAGGCCGCAGAGGAGCTTGGTGCCGATGTGGTCGTCATGGGCACCGTGGCAAGGACCGGTGTGCGCGGCGTCTTCATTGGAAACACCGCAGAAAACATCATCAACCGGCTGACCTGCCCTGTCCTTGCCATAAAGCCCCAAGGGTTTGTCAGCCCGCTATTATAGCGCCGGTCACGGACCCAGAGGCACAGCCGCCGCGTTGAGCAGACCGAACTCAAGACGATCAAACCATGATGACCGTGTTCACACTGATCTTGCCGCTTGCCCTCCTGATCTGGGTCGTCTACCGCGGCTGGCCGGTTCTCTTGGCAGCACCCATCACAGCCCTCCTTGCGGCAGGCCTGGCCGCTGATCCGGTGTTTGCGACATTGACACAAAGGTTCATGCCCGCAGCAGGTGGCTTTGTTGTGTCGTTCTTTCCGCTTTTCCTGCTTGGCGCGGTCTTCGGCAAGCTTATGGAAGACACCGGCGCCGCCATGGCACTCGCGCGGGCCATCCTCGCGGGTTTGGGACCGGCGCGCGCTTTGCCAGCGGTTGTCCTTTCCTGCGCGGCGCTGACCTATGGCGGTGTCTCGCTCTTTGTCGTGGCCTTTGCCATCTACCCGCTCGCAATAGCCTTGTTCCGCGAAGCAGGTCTTCCAGATCGATTGATCCCCGGCGCGATTGCCCTTGGCGCCTTCACCTTCACCATGAGCGCGCTTCCCGGATCGCCTGCCATCCAGAATGCAATCCCGATGCCGTACTTCGGCACCACGACTTTTGCGGCACCAGGGCTGGGCATTATCGCCGCTCTGATCATGGGCTTGGGTGGGCTTCTCTATCTGTCATGGTCAGCGCGAGGCGACGTCACGGGCACGGCGCGGCGGGGCCAACGACAGCCGTCTGACGACACTGGCAGTGGGCCACCTCTGTGGATCGCCCTGACGCCGATTTTGACGGTGTTCATTGGGAACTGGGTTCTTGCGGAGATCGCCCTGCCCCGTGCCGATCTGACCTATCTCTCAGACCCAGAATGGGGTCAGGTAGGCGCAGCAGAAGTGACCGGGATTTGGGCGTTGATCGGAGGATTGACGCTGGCTGTCGTGATGCTGTGCGCGATCTCTTGGCGTCGGCTTGGCAATCCTCGACAAACCTTGGCCGATGGCTCTCAGGCCGCGCTATTGCCGCTCTTCAATACCGCCGCACTCGTTGGTTTTGGCGCTGTTATTGCGGCACTCCCAGCGTTTGAGCTTGTGAACGCGTTGATTGCACAGATACCCGGCGGCGCGCTTGCGGGCCTCGCGGCCTCGGCGAGTATTCTTGCAGGCATCACGGGATCTGCGTCGGGTGGCATGTCCATCGCGCTTGATGCCGTGGGCGCGCGCTACCTGGAGATGGCTCTGAGCGAAGGCATCGATCCGGCCGCCTTGCACCGAATTGTTGCGCTTGCGACCGGAGGGCTCGACGCCTTGCCGCATAATGGCGCGGTCGTCACGCTGCTCGGGATTGGTGGGCTCTCCCACCGCCAGGCTTATGGCCCGGTTTTCGTTGTTGCAGTCGCGATACCCGTGGCGGCCATGCTCGTGGTTTTGGCGCTGGCGTCGGTCATCGGCACTTTTTGAGCGGGTGGCGCATGCCCATCCGTCACACCGCATGAAAATCCGTCACGAGCGCCATCCGCTTTTCTGCGGAAAACAATCGTCCTTTTACTGCACGACGGCGTCCAAGGCTCAGCGCTCATCAGAACTGTCAGTCTTGCGCAAAAGAAAAAGCGCAGCCAAAACTGCGCTTTTTCAAAGGCTTGCTGCTGTCAGCGTCAGATAAAGCCTTAACGCTTGGAGAACTGGAAGCTCCGGCGCGCCTTGCGCTTACCATATTTCTTCCGCTCCACCACGCGGCTGTCGCGGGTTAGGAAACCAGCCGCTTTCAGCGCAGCTCGCAAAGACGGATCATAAAGCTGAAGCGCTTTGGAAATGCCGTGCTTTACCGCGCCGGCCTGACCGGACAGGCCACCGCCCTTCACCGTTGCCATCACGTCAAACTGGTCTTCGACACCAGCGACCGAGAAGGGCTGGCGCAGGATCATTTGCAGCACCGGGCGGGCGAAATACGTCGTCATGTCTTTGCCGTTGACGGCGACCTTACCGGACCCCGGCTTGATCCAGACACGGGCGACCGCGTCTTTCCGCTTGCCCGTGGCGTAGGCCCGGCCAAATTCATCGCGCACCGGCTCACGGTTCACGGCTTCCTCGACCACCGGTGCATCGACACCTTCGGCCACAGCTTCAAGCCCTTCTAGGGATTTAATCTCTTCAGTCATTAGCCACCTACCCGCGTGTTTTTCGCGTTCATGGATTTCACGTCCAGCACCTCTGGGGTTTGGGCGTCATGGGGATGCTCGCTGCCTGCGTAAACGCGCAGGTTGGTCATCTGACGACGGCTCAGGCGATTGCCCGGCAGCATGCGCTTCACAGCCTGCATCACGACACGCTCAGGATGCGCACCTTCCAGGATCTGACCGGTGGTGCGCGATTTGATGCCGCCCGGGTAGCCTGTGTGCCAGTAGTTTGGTTTGTCGCGCTTCTTGCCAGTCACCTGCACCTTCTCGGCGTTGATGACGATCACGTTGTCGCCCATGTCCATGTTGGGCGTGAAGCTGGCCTTGTGCTTTCCACGGAGTCGTGTGGCAACAATCGACGCAAGACGGCCCAACACGACACCCTCTGCGTCGATCAGGATCCACTTCTTATCGATGTCCGCCGGAGTGGCAGAATAGGTTTTCATCTGTCTTACCTTCTGAGGTAGTGTTTGATCGGCGCTTTCTACAGCATGGGCGCGCATAGTCAACACGTGCAAATCAGTATTTCACAATATAAAACAATGACTTATAATTTAGGTACTATTTTACCCCATAATTCAGGTCCCGCACAATGGATCTTGTAAACGCGGCCCCCTTCATGGCCGCACTGGCCCTTTTTGCAATCTCAACCGGTGTGGGCATGATCCAGGTGGTCAAAATCATCCAAATCCGCGAGGCCAAGCATGAGTTAAAATACGGTTCAGCCGGATTTCTCCGCAGCGTGGGCGGTTGGTCCATCGTCATCATATGGTTCGCCGCCGTTTGGTTCTTGGCCACTATCATCGGCGATTGGGGCGCCACCGGGGATTTGGCAGGTGCGTGGGCTCGCGGCCAGCTGCGCTTACGCATTCTGCTTGAAATCCTGGCCGCTCTTGCAGAGAGCGACTGATGCCCGGCACGTCTCCTCCCTCAGCAGCTCCTCCCGGCATCACCCAAAGCGCGCTGCAATGTCCCAAATGCGCGGGCCAAAGCGTGTTTGACCCGGCCGAGGGCGGGCTCACCTGTCAAAGCTGCGGCTACGTGCGCGATCTGTCTCACCCCGATGATGCGGACGCACGCGTTGAGTATGGCTATGATCCAAATGCCCCGGAAGAAGAGCCCGCGACCCGCCCAACGGAACTTGAGCATCAGTGCGTAACTTGCGGAGGACGTGTGATTTTCACAGGTCAGCAACTGTCTGAGGACTGCCCTTACTGCGAAGGCTCCGTGGTGATCAGCCAACCGGTCAACGGCTATGACACAATGGCTCTCATCCCGTTTTTCACCCAAGAACGTACCGCGCAAGGAAACGCACAAAGATGGGCCAAATCCCGCGTCGCCGCCCCGTCTGATCTGGCCGAAAAAGTTGCGCCTGCCCGTGTTGCGGGACTTTACGCGCCATTCTGGACGTTTGACTCGCGCGAGGCCGTTTCCTACTGGGCCAAATACACGACAGGCTCTGGTGACAACAAGCGCACCCACAACGTGTCAGGTGCCATGAACATCTCTTTCGATGATCTTCTGGTGCCTGCCTCGCCCCATGTCACACCCCTGATCCGAGATGGGATTTTGCATGAATTTCAACCATATAAACTGCGAAGCTACCGAGCCGGTTATCTGGCAGGCTTTGCCGCCGAACGCCATCATATGTCCGTCTCTGAGGGGCTGCGGTCGAACCGCAAAGACAAAGACCTGCTGATCCGCAACCGCATCAAAGGTCATATCAACCGCTCCCGCGTCCATTCCATCCGCTACCGCACAGATACATCGGGCATCCATTACCGCCGCATCCTGCTTCCGGTCTGGATCCTGCATTACACCTACCGCAACAAGCCCTACAAAATCGTCGTTTCTGGCATCAACGGCCGCACCTACGGCGAACGGCCCTTTTCCATGTGGAAGCTTGCAGGGTATTCCGCGCTGATCAGCGGGGCGGTGATCGGCTTTGGCCTGCTCTGGGGCGCCGCAGGATGGCTCTGACACTCCGCCCATTCAAGGCAAGTGATCTGAACAATTTCAGTGCGTTGCACGTTGATCCTGATGTAATGGAGGATCTTGGAGGACCAATCAACCGCGCTGCCTCCAAAGCCAAGCTCGACCGCTACATCGCAACGCATCGCGCGAAAGGCTATGGTCGCATGGCGGTCTTTGATGGCACAGATTTCGCGGGCTATGTCGGCGTCCAACACCTCCCAGACGCCACCCACCCTTTGGGCCCTCATGACGAAATCGGCTGGCGCATCGCGCGCCGCTTTTGGGGTCGCGGCATTGCCACGCGCGCCGCCACGCTCTGCCTCGATGACGCCTTCCATCGCGCAGGCCTGCCCCATGTCCTATCCTACACCGCTTCGGACAACCAACGCTCCCAAGACGTCATGACCCGCCTGGGCCTGACGCGAACACCCTCCTTGGATTTCGAAGAAGATTACCCGCCCATTGGCCCTTGGCAGGGTCTTGTCTGGCGCATCACGGCTGAGGATTGGGCTCAGCGCGCAGGCGGGATCGAATAGGTCATCGACGCCCGCGCCACCGGAGCCTCACTGCCGTCCGAGTAAATCAGCACATCGCCTACCGCCAGCACGCGGCCCAGCTTCAGCAGACGGCATTCTGCCAGCAAATCCTGCCCTGCCGCCGGTTTGCGCATGAAATCAAGCGACGCATTGGTCGTCACCGCCATGGTCTGCGGCCCGATCATCGACATGGTCGCGATCCAGACAGCTACATCCGCCAGCCCAAAAATCGACGGCCCTGACACTGTGCCACCGGGTCGCAAATGTTTTGTCTGCACAGTGAGCCGCACTGTGACGCGCCCCTCTTCCAGTGCCTCAATCGAAAAGTCGCCCGCGACCTGCGGAAACTCTCGCGCAATCGCGCCCATGATATCTTCTTCTGTTGCCTTCAGCGGCATACTTTCGCCCTTCTGATTTTCCGCTTAAAAGGGGATCACAGCCGGAAGGGAGTGACAAGATGGCAATTCTCAAACGCACAGATCATGATGGCATCGCGCATCTGCGCCTTAACGCGCCAGAGCGGCTCAACGCACTCTCTGATGCCATGCTCGCCGCGCTGCAGGATGAGTTTGATGCGCTGAAAACGGATCAGGCCATCCGCGCCGTAATCCTGTCGGGTGAGGGCAAGGCATTCTGCGCCGGTCACGATCTGAAAGAAATGACCCAAGGCCGCCAGGCGGAGGATGGCGGCAAAGCCTATTTTGCCGATCTTTTCACCCGCTGCGCCCGCGTAATGACGGCGATACGCAAACTGCCTCAACCCGTCATCGCCGCCCCCCATGGTATCGCCACCGCGGCCGGATGTCAGCTGGTCGCATCCTGCGATCTGGCCATCGCGGCGGAGGGCACGCGTTTTGGCGTCAATGGCGTCAATATCGGGCTTTTCTGTTCCACGCCCATGGTGGCGCTGTCCCGAAATATCCCGCGCAAACAAGCCTTTGAGATGCTGACCACGGGTGAATTCATTGACACCGATCGCGCCCAGGCCCTTGGGCTCATCAACCGCACGGTGCCGCAGAATGACCTCTATGACGCCGCCCATGATCTGGCCGCAACCATCGCCTCAAAACTCGCCTCTGCTGTCAAAATCGGCAAGGAGGCCTTCTACAATCAAATCGAAATGGGCCTCGATGACGCTTATGATTACACCCGCGATGTGATGGTCGAAAACATGCTGCACCGCGACACGGAAGAGGGCATCAGTGCCTTCATCGAAAAGCGCCCGCCGGAATGGCAACAATGAGTGAGCCGCTTCACATCGTTGGCGGGGGCATGGCCGGGTCCGAGGCCGCCTGGCAGGCCGCGCAAATGGGGGTGACTGTTGTGATCCATGAAATGCGCCCCAAGGTCGAAACGTTTGCTCACCGCACCGGCGATTTGGCCGAGATGGTCTGCTCCAATTCCTTCCGTTCCGATGATGATGAACAAAACGCCGTAGGGCTTTTGCATTGGGAAATGCGCGCAGCGGGCGGCTTGATCATGGAAATGGCCGACGCGCACCGCCTGCCTGCCGGCGGCGCCTTGGCCGTGGATCGTGATCCTTTCGCCCGCGCCGTGACGCAGCGGCTCAAATCCCACCCTTTGATCACCGTAGAAGAGGATGAGGTGAGCGCCCTACCCGCCTCAGGCCATTGGATTTTTTCCACTGGTCCCCTGACATCTTCGGCCCTCGGAGAGGCGATCGCCAAGGAAACCGGATCTGAGGCTTTGGCCTTCTTCGACGCCATCGCGCCCATCGTCTACTTTGACAGCGTGGACATGTCTCAGGCCTGGATGCAGTCCAGATACGACAAGGGCGAGACTGAGGAAGAGCGCGCCGCCTATCTCAATTGTCCCATGACCCGTGATCAGTATGAGGCGTTCATCGACGCGCTGCTGGCGGCTGACAAAACAGAATTCAAAGACGGTGAAACCGCAGGCTACTTCGATGGCTGCTTGCCGATAGAAGTCATGGCCGAACGCGGTCGTGAAACCCTGCGCCATGGACCGATGAAGCCTGTGGGCCTCACCAATCCCCATCAGCCCGACCAAAAACCTTACGCTGTGGTGCAACTTCGCCGCGATAATGCATTAGGAACGCTCTATAATATCGTCGGATTTCAGACAAAAATGAAGTACGGCGCGCAAACTGACGTGCTCCGCATGATCCCCGGCCTGCAGGAGGCCAGTTTCGCCCGTTTGGGCGGCATCCACCGCAACACGTTCCTCAATTCACCCACCCTGCTGGATGCAAGTATGCGCCTCAAATCCAAGCCCCATATCCGTTTTGCCGGGCAAATCACCGGGGTTGAGGGCTATGTTGAATCTGCTGCCATGGGTCTGCTCGCGGGGCGCATGGCCGCCGCTGACATTCTCGGCCAGCCGCTCAGCGCACCACCGCAAGACAGCGCGATGGGTGCACTCATACATCACATCACCGGCGGAGCAGACGCCAAAACCTTTCAGCCCATGAATGTCAATTTTGGTCTTTTCCGCCCCGTGGATGGCCTCAAAGGGGGGCGACGCGGTCGGCGCGATCGATACAAAGCCTACACAGACCGCGCCAAGGATGCCTGGCTGGCATGGCTTGGGCAATCCGCCCGCACTGCAGCATGAAACACCCATCGTAAGGCCATGATATCACGTGACCTTTCGAACTAGATTTGCCCCGTCACCCACCGGCCCGCTTCATTTGGGTCATGCGTATTCTGCTTGCCTTGCGTATGACATGGCCCGCGCCGAGAAGGGCCAGTTTTTTCTGCGCATCGACGATCTGGACGGCTCTCGCAGCCGGTCTGAATGGGAAACCCTCATAAAAACAGATTTGCACTGGCTCGGCCTGACATGGGAGGACGAGGTCTGGCGCCAATCCAGCCGCTTGCCACGCTATCGCGACGCGCTTCAAACTCTGTGGGATGCGGACCTCCTTTACCCATGCACCCTTACCCGCGCAGAAATACGCGCCGCTGTTTCTGCTCCGCAGGAAGGCGCGCCACTAGAAGGGCCGGACGGCCTGATCTATCCCGGCACACATCGCCCCGCCATGCCACCCACCGGCCCCATGCCCGATACCGCCCTGCGCATCGACATGGGCCGCGCCATGGCCCGGACCGGCTCTTTGACCTACACCGAAACAGGGATCAACCCCGGCCTCAAAGCTGTTGAAAATCTTGACAAAACCGCAGGAGACGTGGCCCTCGCTCGGGCCGGTCTGGGTGCCTCATATCATCTGTCCATCGTCTGCGATGACGCCGACCAAGGCATCACACACGTGATCCGCGGCGAAGATCTTGCCCCCGCTACAGGCATCCATGTGCTACTGCAACACTTGCTCGGCCTGCCGACACCCATCTACCACCATCACAAGCTGATCCGCGACGACACCGGCAAACGTCTGGCCAAGCGCGACGATGCGCGCGCCATCCGCACCTATCGCCAAGACGGCCTTACGCCTGCAGACATTCGCGCCAAAGCCGGGCTGTGACCCCCGGCTTTATCTTTCCAAAAATACTCCCGCCGGAGGCAGTCATCCCATCGGGCGCATGAGCTCCACCTCGGAACCCTCTCGGATCGCTGTATAAAAACAACTGCGACGCCCGGTGTGACAGGCCGGTCCGGTCTGTTTCACCTGCATCAAAATACAGTCGCGATCGCAGTCCAGCCGCAAATCCACCAGCTCTTGCACGTTGCCCGAGGTCTCCCCCTTGGCCCAAAGTTCCTGGCGCGAGCGGCTCCAATACGTCACGCGGCCTGTTTCCATCGTGCGCTCCAGTGAGGCCAGGTTCATCCACGCCATCATCAACACGTCACCCGTCTGATGATCCTGCGCGATCGCCGGGATCAAATCGTCAGCGGAGAGTTTCAGACTCGCAGGATCAAACATGATAGAATTTCCTTTGCGGATAACGAATGCGCCTCTATCTATGGGGTTCTACTGAAAAGGGAAAGCCATGAGTGGCGAGACTGACCTGATCAAACTCTATTCGGCCCGCATTCTTGAGCTTGCCGCTGACATGCCTCGTGTCGGCCGGTTGGCACAACCTGATGCCAGCGTCCAAAAGCGCGCGCCGCTGTGCGGATCGACGGTGACAGTCGATATCGCAACCGATGGCGACAAGATCATCGATTACGCGGCCGATGTAAAAGCCTGCGCTTTGGGCCAAGCGGCGGCCAGCGTTGTTGCCGCGCAGATCGTCGGGCGCACCCGAGAAGAGGTGCGAGCGACACGCGACGCATTGAAGGCAATGTTGGCAGCCAATGGCCCCACACCGCCGGCCCCGTTTGAGGAGTTGGAAGTGTTGCGCGCTGCGGCGTCTTTCTCCAACCGGCACGCGTCTATATTGCTCTCTCTTGACGCTTTGGTTGACGCGATGGACGAGCTTCAGGCCTCCTGCGCATAAAAAAACCGCCGCACGCTTGAACCAAGCGGCGGCGGAAGGAATGCGTTGCTCCCAAATGATCCCTCGCGTTGGCCGGGGGGATGAGGCAGACCCCGGATCAGGTGCGGGACAAGCGCAGCGGCATCTCACGTTGGGGACAGAAGATGCAAAAGCGCGAGGGCGACAAGGAGCGTCGCAGGCAGAACCTTAGAAATGTCAGAACAATCCCGGCAGATAAAGCCCGCCCAACAGCGTCACCATCAGAGCCGCGCCACCGATAATATCACCAAGATAGGTGTCTTCAGCGCGGGCGGTCAGGATTTTGATCTGCTTGGTCATAGCGGCCTCGTTCGGGTGTTTTTGTTCTCTCGTGTTGCTTATTTGTTCTCATTTTGGAAACCATTTGTAAAGAACTTTATGAGAACAAACGTGAACTTTTTGAGCGATCTAAGGGCAAATAATTGATTTTAAATGAAACTTTTGTTCTCGTCGCGATCTACCCGAAAAGGCCAGTCCTTAACCCACATCAATCAACTTAATCGCCTGATCCTGATCCATCAGCCACAGGAGCATGCGCGCCGCGCGACCTCGCTTTGATGTAAGCTTTGGGTCATCCAGGAGCAGTTTGCGCGCATCCTTTTGCGCTGTGGCCATTAAAGCGGTCTGCCGTTCCATGTCCGCCACGCGAAACCGGGGCAGGCCCGATTGCGCGGTGCCGATCAGATCACCCGCCCCGCGCATTTCCAGATCGACCTCCGCGATGGCAAACCCATCTTCGGTGTCACGCATGGTCGACAGCCGCCTCTCCCCGCTCTCGCCAAGCGGGCCTTGGTAAATCAGTAAACAGGTGGAGTGCGCGGCCCCGCGGCCCACACGCCCACGCAGCTGATGCAATTGCGCCAACCCAAAGTGTTCGGCCCGTTCAATCACCATGATGGACGCGTTGGGCACGTCCACCCCAACCTCAATCACCGTTGTGGCGACGAGAACAGCCGTCTTGCCCGTTTGAAACGCCCGCATCGCGGCATCTTTGGCCTCTCCCGGCATTTGGCCATGCACCAACCCAACGTGCCCCTCGCCCAGCACCGCGCGGAGATGTTTGAACCGCTCTTCCGCGCTTGAAAGATCAACCTGCTCGCTCTCTTCAACGAGAGGGCACACCCAATAGGCCTGCCGCCCTTCGGCAATCGCGTTGCGCAGGCGCGCGATAACGTCGTCCATCCGATCCATGTTCACAAGCGCTGTCGTCACCGGTTTGCGCCCGGGTGGTTTTTCATCCAGCACGGAGATGTCCATATCCCCATAATGTGCCAGCGACAGGCTGCGGGGAATGGGTGTGGCAGTCATAACCAGCACATCGGCATCCTCCCCCTTGCGGCCCAATTCCAACCGCTGGCGCACGCCGAACCGATGCTGCTCATCCACCACCGCCAAACGCAAATCAGCAAACACCACGTCTTTCTGAAACACCGCATGGGTGCCGACCAGGATACCGATCTCGCCACGTTCCAGCGCCGCCAGTTTCTCACGCCGCGCGGCGCCCTTGTCGCGCCCTGTCAGGATCTCAAGACGCACACCCGCCGCTTCCGCCAAAGGCCGCAAACCTTCCAGATGTTGCCGCGCCAAAATCTCGGTGGGCGCCATCATCACCCCCTGCCCGCCCGCTTCCACGGCGACAAGCAACGCGCTCAACGCGACTAGCGTTTTGCCTGCGCCCACATCGCCTTGGAGCAGCCGGTTCATGCGCCGCTCGCTTGCCATATCCTCGGCAATCTCAGCAATGCACCGGGTTTGCGCGCCTGTCGGGGCATAGGGAAGTGCGTCTAGAACCGCCCGCCGCAAGGCCCCATCGCCCCGGCTCACCCGGCCTTTCGCCCGACGGACCCGCGCCCGCGCCAAGGCCAAGGTCAGTTGATGGGCGAGGAATTCATCATAGGCCAGCCGCGCCCGCGCCGGGGCCTCAGGCGATAAATCCGGGGCGGATTTTGGCGCATGGGCCTCCTGGATCGCCTCTTGCCAATCTGGCCAGGCCCTTTCCACCTTCAGAGGCGTATCCACCCATTCCGGCATCTCGGGCGCCCGGGCCAATGCAGCGCGCGTTGCCTTCAACATCAGCTTTTGTGTGATCCCCGCTGTCTTGGGATAAAGCGGCTCAAACTGTGGAATTTGGGCGGCATCAGATGGCGCCACCACGTGATCAGGGTGGGTCATTTGCGCGATCCCATCGAAAAGCTCGACTTTGCCTGACACCACCTGCTGCGAGCCCGTGGGCAGGATTTTTTGCAGGTAATCGGGATGCGCATGGAAGAAGACCAGCTGAAACGTCGTGGCACTATCGCTGACCTCTATGCGATAAGGTCTGCCGCGCGCAGAGGGCCGGATGTGATGGCCCACTGTCACCACAACGGTCAAAACGCGTGGCAATTGTGCCCCTTGCACCGTGTCAACCGGGCGTCGGTCAATCCCGGAATAGGGCAAGGTAAAGAGCAAATCGCGCGGCCTTTCAACGGCCAAACCCTTGAAATTTTGCGCTGATTTAGGCCCAACACCCTCCAGAGTTTCGAGCCCTGCGTAGAGCGGAAACAGAATTTCCGGCCGTCCGCTCATGCGGCCCCAATCAGGGTCAACCAGGCGTCTTCATCAATCATTTCAATGCCCAAATCCTCAGCTTTTTTGGCTTTCGAACCGGCACCGGGTCCCGCGACAACCAAATCCGTCTTGGCACTGACGGAGCCGGACACCTTGGCGCCCATGGCTTCTGCCCGCGCTTTGGCCTCCGCGCGGGTCATTTTTTCCAGCGATCCGGTAAACACCACCGTCTTGCCTGCAACGGGGCTGCCATCGGTGGCGGGTCGCTCTGCCGCGTCGATTGTCAAATGCGCGGTCAGCCGGTTGATGCTCTCGCGCTCTTGCGGCTGGGCGAAGGCGGTCACAAGGCTTCGTGCCATGACCTCGCCCACGCCATCGATCGAGAGCAGTCCATCCCATGCCTCGCCCGCAAAATCAGCCGCGCCATCCATGGCATCCAGAAACAGGGCCCATTCCCCATAGGTTCGCGCGATGAGCGTGCTCGCCTGTTCGCCTACATGCCGGATGCCAAGCGCGAAAAGCAGACGGGCAAATGGAATATTGCGTTTTTCCTCAATGGCTTGAAAGAGGTTATTGGCGCTCTTCTCACCCCATCCCTCTCGGTTTTTAAGCTGTTGCAGCCCCTGCCCATAGCGCTCTTTCAGGGTGAAGATATCCGCTGGTTCAGCGATCCAGCCGTCGCGATAAAACTGCTCCACCTGCTTGGAGCCCAGACCTTCGATGTCAAAGGCCGCGCGCGACACAAAATGCTTCATCCGCTCCACCGCCTGCGCCGGGCAAGCCAAGCCGCCCGTGCATCGGCGCACAGAATCTCCCTCCTCCCGGACCGCGAGCGATCCGCATTCGGGGCACACGGTTGGAAACTCATATGGCACAGAACCTTCGGGACGCTTTGAAAGATCCACGTCGGCCACTTTGGGGATGACATCACCCGCGCGATAGACCTGCACCCAATCGCCCACCCGGATATCCTTGCCATCACGAATGGGATTTCCCTTGGCATCGCGTCCGGCAATGTAATCCTCATTGTGAAGCGTGGCATTTGACACAACCACGCCGCCCACCGTCACCGGCGTCAGCCGCGCCACAGGCGACAACGCGCCGGTGCGGCCCACTTGGATGTCAATCGCCTCAAGCCGCGTCCAGGCCAGTTCGGCGGGAAATTTATGCGCCGTGGCCCAGCGTGGTGTAGTGGATCGAAACCCTAAGCGCCCCTGCAGCGCCAGATCATCGACCTTGTAGACAACGCCATCAATGTCATAGCCCAGTGTGGCGCGCGCCTGTTCTATACTGCGGTAGTGGCGCAGCATGGCGTCAACGCCGTTGCACAGTTTGGTCAGCGGGTTGGTCTGAAATCCCATCTCTGCCATGCGATGGATCGCGCCCATCTGCGTCTCTGCGAGCGGCGCGCTGAGCTCTCCCCAGGCATACGCGAAAAACTTCAACGGCCGCGACCGCGTAATCGCGGCATCAAGTTGCCGCAAAGACCCAGCAGCGGCATTGCGCGGATTGGCGAAGGTTTTGCCGCCGGCCGCGTCTTGTCGCGCGTTGAGCGCCTCAAAATCAACGTGGCTCATATACACTTCGCCGCGAATTTCCATCACATCCGGCGCACCACTGACGTCACCCGGCACATCATCGATGGTCAGCGCGTTGGCGGTGACGTTCTCACCCACCTCGCCATCGCCGCGTGTGGCCGCCTGCACCAAACGGCCTTTTTCATAGCGCAAAGAGAGGCTCAGCCCATCAATCTTGGGCTCTGCGGTGAACGCCAGAGGCGCGGTTTCGCTTAGTCCCAAATACCGCCGGATGCGGGTGTCAAATTCAGCAATATCCTCATCATTGAACGCATTTGAAAGGCTCAGCATGCGCACAGCGTGGGTGATTTTCGAAAACGCCTCAGAGGGCGCCGCGCCTACTTGATCGGATGGGCTGTCAGAACGTTTGAGATGAGGAAACTGCGCTTCAATGGCACGGTTGCGGGTCTTAAGCGCATCGTATTCGGCATCGGACATTTCTGGTGCATCATCGCGGTGATAGGCCATGTTGGCCGCAGACAGTACCTTAGCAAGCCGGGCAAGCTCGGCGCGGGCATCATCCTCGCTGAGCTCAGTCGGGCCTGTGGTGGTCAGATCCTTGCCGTGCATGATTGGGCCTCATCTTCGTCGGGCCAAAATCTCAGGCCCCGGTCACACCGATTTACCAGCGGCGCAAAAAAACGCCCCATCACTGCGTAGTGATAGGGCGCGTGTTGCCATTGGTCCAGCGGATCGGTTGACGCAAAAGCCAAGCTGCCTCCGATCAGAGGTGACGGCTAAAGGACCTGTAATTCAGGCTCCGATTGCCAAGGGCGCAGGATCATCTGCCGCCGGATCGGGATCGCGCAGCACATATCCGCGCCCCCAAACCGTTTCGATGTAATTCTCACCATCCGTGGCCTCAGACAGTTTTTTGCGCAACTTGCAGATGAACACATCAATGATTTTGAGCTCCGGCTCGTCCATGCCACCGTAAAGATGATTGAGAAACATCTCTTTTGTGAGCGTGGTGCCTTTGCGCAGGCTCAAAAGCTCCAGCATCTGGTATTCTTTGCCGGTCAGGTGCACCGTGCGCCCGCCCACCTCAACAGTTTTGGCATCAAGATTGACATTGATCTTTCCGGTGCGAATGACCGATTGCGAATGCCCTTTTGAGCGCCGAATAATCGCGTGGATCCGCGCCACCAGCTCTTCGCGATGGAAGGGTTTGGTGAGGTAATCATCCGCCCCAAACCCAAAGCCCTTGATCTTATTTTCTGTATCGACTTCGCCACTTAGGATCAAAATTGGGGTGTCGATGCGCGACAGGCGCAGCTGCCGCAACACCTCATGCCCATTCATGTCCGGCAGACCGAGATCCAACAAGATCAGGTCATAATCATAGAGTTTGGCAAGATCGATCCCCTCCTCGCCAAGATCTGTCGTGTAGACGTTGAGATTGGCATGAGTGAGCATCAACTCAATGCTTTTCGACGTCGTCGGGTCGTCTTCCACAAGAAGCACGCGCATTCTATGTCTCCGCTACTAACCGTCCTCTTCATTACTACCATGACGAGATTTGGTTAATCACAGGTTACCGATAAAGAAGAAATTGACAGATCTACCTAAGGTTGTCTACTGAATGCCTAGATTTAAATCAGCGCTGTGTGGCTTTTAGCCCATCCGCGCCGCGTTCAGACAAAGATGTCAACCATTCCTGAAATTCTTCGGCGCTCAACCCATAGAGCTTTAGCGCTTCATCCTGACCAATAAGGCCGTGCATGACCCCGCGCACCACCGCAAGCTTGCGCGAGGCGACCCAGCGTGAGGTGTTTTCCGAGGGCAAATCCGCTCGGGTCATAATCGTTCCATCGGGAAGCTTCACAGCCCGTGGCCCATCAACTTTCTTGAGATACATGGCGCAACTCTCTTTGAACGATGGTCAGTGTGGATAAGTTCGCTTAACACCCGGTGAAGTTTGGACGCGCCGAGGGCTTGAGAGTATTTAGGATTTTCCTATATTCCGCTGCACTTCCTTCCGGCATTGTTAAAGATATGGCACTCGACACTGATCTCAACTCACTTGGCCTGGCAAAGGCCCCCGCCGACACCCGCGTTGTGGTGGCGATGTCGGGCGGCGTCGACAGCTCCGTTGTGGCGGCCATGCTCAAGCAAGAAGGCTATGACGTGGTCGGTGTGACCTTGCAGCTTTATGATCACGGGGCAGCCCTGGCCAAGAAAGGCGCGTGCTGTGCGGGCGTGGACATCCATGATGCCCGCCGCGTCGCCGAAGACATGGGCTTTCCCCATTACGTGCTGGATTATGAGAACATTTTTAAAGACGCGGTTATTGATGAGTTTGCCGACAGCTACCTTGCGGGCGCAACCCCGGTGCCGTGCATTCGCTGCAATGAGCGGGTGAAGTTTAAGGACCTGTTGCAAACCGCGCGTGATCTGGATGCCGATTGCATGGCGACCGGACACTACATTCAGCGCAAACTCGGCTCAGGTGGCCCCGAGCTGCACTGCGCGGCCGACGCCAACCGCGATCAAAGCTATTTTCTGTTCTCCACCACGCCAGAACAGCTCGATTTCCTGCGTTTCCCGCTGGGCCACCTGCCCTCCAAGGATGCCACGCGCGAGCTGGCCGCGCGCTACAACCTTGTCGTGGCCGACAAACCCGACAGTCAGGACATCTGCTTTGTGCCGAATGGCAATTACGCCTCGGTGATCGAAAAACTGCGCCCCGGTGCGGCAGAACCCGGAGAGATCGTTGATGTGGACGGCCGCGTGCTGGGGCAGCATGAGGGTGTGATCCATTACACCATTGGTCAGCGTCGCGGCCTCGGTATCGGCGGGCTCAGTGAGCCGCTTTATGTGGTGAAGCTCGACGTCGACAAACGCCACGTGATTGTGGGCGGCAAAGAACACCTTGCGACGCGCACCGTACCTGTGCGCGAGATCAACTGGCTGGGTGACGCGCCGCTGACCTCTCAGGATGCATGGCACGTCTCGGTCAAAGTTCGCTCCACCCGCCCTCCGCGTGAGGCCGTTATCCGCCCGCTTTCACAGACCACCGCGGAGGTCGAGCTGATGACCCCGGAAGAGGGCATTTCTCCTGGTCAAGCCTGCGTGTTCTATGAAACCGGCGGCTCGCGCATCCTGGGCGGCGGCTGGATCTGGCGCGGCTAAGTCCCAAGGTCTGGCTCTATGGCACGCTCGGATGCCTCCGGCGGGGATATTTGTGAAAAGAAAGAAGCGTTCGCGTTCAAAATGTCGGCCGCAAAGCGTCTTTCTTTTTTCCGGGGTGAGGCGCTGAAAACCCCGGGGTCACCGTTGGGGGCAGCGCCCCCTCGGGCCACTGTCACATGCGCAGACGTGCGCCTTTGGGGTCAAAGGGTGGTTCATGCAGCACCGTCGCGCGATGCGCCTGCCCCAAGACCATGACCTCCACCGCATCACCCGGCAAAGCCGTGCCCGCCTTCACATATCCCATAGCGAGCGACATCCCCACGGAATAGCCGTAGGCCCCTGATGTGACGCGCCCCACGCCTTGACCGTCAAAAAACACCGGCTCACCGCCCGTGGCATCCGCCCGAGACGCGCTCACATCTGCCTCATCGAGATGAAGCAGAACCAGCGCCTCGCGTGGATCAGCCGCCATCGCCTTCATTGCGGCCTCGCGATGCAAAAATGGTTTGTCCATCTTACACAGACGCGCGAACCCAACCTCGTGCGGGTAGTATTCCGGGCTGTATTCCCGGCTCCAAGACCCATACCCTTTTTCCAACCGGAGCGACATCAGCGCGCGGCTGCCGACGGGCCCTGCGCCCACGGCCTCACCAGCCTCTAAAAGCGCGCGATAGAGCGCCGCCTGATCCTCTGTCGCGCAATGCAGCTCCCAGCCCAAGTCACCTGTGAAACTCACCCTCAAGGCGAGACACTCCACGCCCGCGAGCTCAACCCGTTTGGAGTGCATGAAAGGGAAATCCTCATTGCTGAGGCTCGCATTGGTTAGCCTTTGCAGCATCTCCCTTGATTTTGGCCCCGCCACGTTGAACCCGCAATGGCTCTCGGTGAGGCTTTCAAACGTGGTCCCCTCAGGCAGCGGCACCATTTTGTAAAAGCGGCTTTGATACCGCTCGGCCATGCCCGACGAGATCACCCAGAACTCATCATCCGCCAACCGTGTCACGGTGGCATCGCCGGCGATCCCGCCGCGGACAGAAATGAGCGGCGTGAGGCATGATCGGCCCACCTCGCGCGGCATCCGGTTGGCAAAAACTGCGTTGAGCCAATCCTCCGACCCGGGCCCTTTCACGCGGTATTTGGCGAAGTTTGAGATATCGATTATCCCTGCCTTCTCACGCAGCATCTTGCATTCCTCGCCCACCGGAGCCCACCAATTCTGGCGCGTGAACCCGTTGGTGTCCTTGACCACGGGCTGATCAGCAAACCAAAGAGGATGCTCCCAGCCGTAGTTCAGCCCAAAAACCGCGCCCTTTTCCTGTTGCATCTCATAGACAGGTCGCGTCTTTAAAGGCCGCCCCGCGGCGCGTTCTTCATTGGGATAGTGAATAGCGAAACGATGGGTGTAGACATCCTCCACCTTGGCGCGCACGAACCGTTTGTCATTGGCCCAAAGCCCGAAGCGCGCGATGTCCCAGGGGAACATGTCATAGGCCATCTCACCCTCAATGATCCACTGCGCCACCATCAGGCCCATCCCTGCCGATTGACTGAAACCCGGGATGATCCCGCCGCACATGAAATAGTTCCGAAGCTCAGGAACCGGGCCCAAAATAACGTTGCTGTCGGGCGACCAGATCATCGGCCCGTTGATCACCCGCTTGATGCCTGCGGTTTCGGCCGCTGGCACGCGGGTCATCGCGCGCATCACGTTTTCCGCGATCCGCTCCAGATCATCGGGGAAAAGATCATGCGCGAAATCCAGCGGCGTGCCGTCTTCGGCCCAAAACCGCATATCCCGCTCATAGGCGCCGATGAGCAGCCCCTTGCCCTCTTGGCGCAGGTAATACTCCCCATCCCGATCGGCGACCGATGGCAGCCGCTGGCCCACCGCCTCAATCTCCGGAATGGTCTCGGTCACGAAATACTGATGTTCGGTCGGTTGCAGCGGCACCTCGATGCCCGCCATGGCCGCCACCTCCCGGCCCCAGAGGCCGGCTGCATTGATCACCCATTCGCAGGTAATCTCACCCTTGGGCGTCTCTACCACCCAGGTGCCATCAGGTTGCGGGCGGGTGGCCGTGACGGGCGTAAAGCGCTCAATGTCTGCCCCCATTTGTCGCGCACCGATGGCATAGGCGTGGGTGACGCCAGATGGGTCCACGTTGCCGCCACTTCCTTCCCACATGATGCAACGGACACCGTCAAAATTCACCAGCGGGTGCTTGTCTTCGGCCTCCTCACGGCTGATCTCATGAAAATCCATTCCGTAAAGCTGGGCCTTCGCCGCTTGAAGCTTCAGCTGATGCTCACGGTTCTCAGTTTGCGCGAGGTAGAGAGAGCCAGGTTGAAACACGCCGCAGCTTTGCCCGGTTTCCTGCTCCAGGTCCTTATAGAGGTTCATGGTGTAGTGCTGGATGCGGCTGATATTGGCGCTGTCATGCAGCCCATGAATGCCCGCCGCCGCGTGCCAGGTGGAGCCGGAGGTCAACTCATCGCGTTCAAGCAGCACCACGTCTGTCCAGCCCATCTTGGCCAGATGATAGAGGATCGAACAGCCAATCAAGCCGCCCCCGATCACAACCGCCTGCGCGTGGGTTTTCATGATGTTCTACCTCTCTGACCTGCCTGCATCCTGAAGCGGCAGGAACCGGGAAAGATGCCCGTTAGCGACATGTTTCGTCGCCCATGCGCGATGGTCGGACCAACTACGTCATCAAAACAAACTGATCGACACAGGAAACCGGGGCTGAGATGACCTCAGCCCCGGTTTGTCATCCTAGTAATTTATGGATCAAGGACCCCAAAATGATCGCGCCTGCTATGATGATCAAAGTCAAAGGCCTTGGTTGTTCATTGATGACAAAAAGGATGTCTTTTCCTTTTTTTATAAACCAAAAGAATGGTTTTTTTTCCTGCTCGTGCCTTTCGTCCGAATTTCCCATTGCAGCACCTATCTTCGGAGTAAGTCACACGCCATATTTTAGTGAAGAGCATGCATTCCTCAAAAAGGCGGCAACGGCAAAAGGCCGTAGCTTGGCGTCCCTACATGTAGAGTTTTGCCGAGCTAAATTTACTTACATCTTGTGCTGACGAATAAAAGCTACAGACTTTTCGCGTGGGCCGCTGAGCGGCACTTGCCGTAACTTCAGTTTTCCTGAAGTCGTCATGAAGAAAGTGCTCGGACGCCGGTTGCAACGGACGTTTTCCTTCATGATCACGGGATTGTGAAAATCCTAGGTATTTGATTTAAATTGAAGATTTCAAAATAATCGATGAAGTCAAAAGTATTTTCACATTTTGTCAGAAGCTCAAAACAGTTGGGAAAAAAGCTTAAATTGGCGCACACACTACATGTAGTGTGAGTCGTTCGAACAGCAGGCCTCTATGTTAGACAGGACGGCTTTTGAGTTTGACATAAAACTTGGTCTGAACGCTTTCGCACGATCAACCCTGCCCCAGAAAATGGCGAATTGATTGGCCCCTTTCCTGCGGCCGAGTATCACTTACGTGAACGCAAACTGGAAAGGCCGCGCCCTTGTCTCTCAACTATGTCATGCTCGGATCTAATGATGTGCCCTGCGCGCGGGTCTTTTACGACGCGCTCCTGCCCGTCATCGGCGGCACGTTGGAAGCCGAGTACATGCCTCATGCATTCTGTTACCGGCTGCGCGATGGGGGGCGGATATGGGTTGCCACGCCCTTTGATGAAAACACAGCGACATCCGGCAATGGCACCATGATTGGGCTTCTCTGTGGCAGCCCGTCAGAGGTTGATAAAGCCCATGCCACGGCGCTGGCCCAAGGCGCTAGAGATGAGGGCGCGCCTGGCCCCCGCCCTCAATACGGGCCGGATTTTTACGGCGGCTATTTTCGCGATCTGGATGGCAACAAGCTCAGTTTTGTCCATTTTGAAGACAGCTGAAACCCGAGTGTTTCGCGAGCTAAGGCGTCGCAACGCGCAATAGTAACACAAATCATCCCGTTTCAACGTACCGCCCCAAATCCGACGCTTTACAAAAAGGCAAAACCGCTCCGGGTCCCGCACTGATCTTCGCGAATGAGAAACGACAAAATCTGTCGTTTACGGACGTGCTGCCCCACACGAAAGAGACAGAGTGTCGGGGGCGTTCAAAGAGGAGAAAAGCATCATGAAAACCACCACACAAGTCGCCATCATCGGCGGCGGCGTTGTCGGCGCATCCGTGCTTTATCACCTCACCAAACTGGGCTGGTCGGATGTTATGCTGCTGGAACGCTCCGAGCTGACCTCCGGCTCCACCTGGCATGCGGCGGGCGGGTTTCACACGCTCAATGGCGACACAAATATGGCCGCGCTGCAGGGCTATACGATCAAGCTTTACAAAGAGCTGGAAGAGATCACCGGCATGTCCTGTGGGCTGCACCATGTCGGCGGGGTGACATTGGCCGACAATCAGGACCGCTTTGACATGCTGCTCGCCGAACGGGCCAAGCACCGCTATATGGGCCTTGAGACCGAAATCGTGGGCCCTGACGAGATCCGCAAGATCGCGCCCGTGACCAACACTGACGGCATCCTCGGCGCGCTTTATGATCCCCTTGATGGCCACCTTGACCCGTCCGGCACCACCCACGCCTATGCCAAAGCCGCGCGCATGGGCGGGGCCACGATTGAGACGCACTGCATGGTGCGCGAGACCAATCCACGCCCCGATGGCACATGGGATGTGGTGACCGACAAAGGCACGATCCACGCCGAACATGTGGTCAATGCCGGCGGGCTTTGGGCACGCGAGGTGGGCGCGATGGCCGGTGTCTACGTGCCGCTTTACCCAATGGAGCACCAGTATCTGGTCACCGAGGAAGTTCCTGAAATTGCAGAGATCGTGGCCGCCGGAGGCGAACACCCCCATGTCATGGATCCCGCCGGTGAAAGCTATCTGCGCCAAGAAGGCCGCGGGCTTTGCATTGGGTTTTATGAACAAACCTGCAAACCCTGGGCCGTCGATGGCACGCCTTGGACGTTCGGACATGAACTCTTGCCCGATGATTTCGACAAGATCGAGCATTCTATCAATTTCGCCTATCGCCGCTTCCCTGCCCTCGAACGTGCAGGCGTCAAATCCGTGATCCACGGCCCCTTCACCTTCGCGCCCGATGGCAACCCTTTGGTGGGTCCTGTGCCAGGGCTAAGAAACTACTGGTCGGCCTGCGGGGTCATGGCCGGGTTCAGCCAGGGCGGCGGTGTGGGCCTCATGCTGGCACAATGGATGATAGAGGGCGAGTGCGAACGCGATGTGACCGCGATGGACGTGGCCCGCTTTGGCGATTGGATCACGCCGGGCTACACCCTGCCCAAATCCATCGAAAACTATCAAAAGCGGTTCTCTGTGGCCTATCCCAACGAAGAACTGCCCGCCGCACGGCCCTTCAACACCACGCCCATGTATGACGTGTTTGACGCGATGGGTGCGGTCTGGGGCCATCAATACGGGCTGGAGGTTGTCAACTATTTCGCCCAAGGCGATGAGCCGCGGTTTGAAACCCCATCCTTCCGCCGTTCCAACGCCTGGGAGGCCACACAGCGTGAAGTGAAAGCCGTGCGAAACGCGGTGGGCATCAATGAGGTCCACAATTTCGGCAAATACCTGGTCACGGGGTCAAACGCACGGGAGTGGCTGGATCGGGTCATGGCCGGGCGCATTCCCAAAAAAGGCCGCGTGTCGCTGACACCGATGCTGTCGCCCAAAGGGCGCTTGATCGGTGATTTTACGGTGTCTTGCCTGTCTGACGAGGCATTTCAGCTTACTGCCAGCTATGGCGCGCAAGCTTATCATATGCGGTGGTTTGAAATGAACGAAGCCGGCGGTGTACGGGTCGAAAACATCTCTGACCGCCTGAACGGTTTTCAAATTGCCGGCCCCAAGGCCCGAGACGTTCTAAAGGCTTGCACGCGCGACAGCCTTGACGACATGCGCTTCATGGATGTGCGCAACGCGACCATTGGCATGGTGGATTGCCTGATCCAAAGGGTCAGCTACACCGGCGATCTGGGCTATGAGATTTATTGCGATCCTATGTCTCAACGCGCGCTTTGGTCGGTGCTTTGGGCAGAAGGGCAAAACCATGGCATGGTCCCCTTTGGCATGCGGGCGATGATGTCGCTCCGGCTTGACCGGTTCTTTGGCTCCTGGCTTAGCGAGTTCTCACCCGATTACACGCCGGGCGAAACCGGCATGGATCGCTTCATTCAGTTTTCCAAGAACTCCGATTTCATCGGCCGCGCCGCCGCCGAAGAAGAACGCCGCCAAGGGGCAGCCCGAACGCTCGTGCCTTTTGAAGTGGACGCAGTGGATGCGGATGTGAACGGATATGAACCGGTTTGGATTGATGGCAAAGTCGAAGGCTTTTGCACGTCAGGGGGCTATTCGCACTTTGCTGAGAAATCCATCGCGATGGCATTGATCCCGCGCGAGAGGGCCGCAGATGGACTTGCCGCCGAGATTGAAATCTTAGGCGAGATGCGCCCCGCCCAAATGCTGACCGAGGCGCTTTTTGACCCAGACGGGGCACGCATGCGGGGGTGAGCGCAGGACCTGTCGTGGCCTGCGTTGGGTGAACTGTGCTCTGCGTCCGCTGTGAGGCGGATGCGACACTATGGTAAAGTTGCAAAAACTGCCCAAGACAACTTGCAAACCAAGGCTCAGAGCAAACCCTACTTGGTGTATCCACCTTCGCCAAAGGCAGACGGATCGAGAATGGCGAGGCACGCATACTCGCTGTTATGGACACCCAGCTTCTGGCAGACATGCCGCGATACGGCATTGTCGGACCGCACACCGGTGTAAAACTCTTCGACTTTAAAGGTTTGGTTCATGTAGAGGGCCGCCAACGCACCAAGATAAAGCGATAAGCTCTGGCCTCTGTCTTGATCACGCGTCGCAAGCATACCCTACCATGCCGCATGGCCAAAGGCGCTGTCGGGGTGATTTCGCAGGCAGGACCCCGCGCATGCCGCAACCCCGCCATCGGGCGCCTCCAGACAGAAATACACGGCCTTGCGCATCTGCCCGAACAGAACCGGTGTCATCGGGGGCAGCACGCCGCAGGCTTTCGCCGTCACCTCGAGCGCGATCAAGATGCGCGTCGGCGTCTCGGGGCCGATTTGATGCAGGTGGTAGTGACTTGGCAGCGTAACCTCGCTGACGTAGTCCGAGCAGATTTCAAGAAACGGGCGTCGCCCCATGAACTGGTCCCAGCGATCATTTGAAAAACCACGCTGTGCATATTCCGTGGTAAACTCTGCCTCTCGGGACTTGAGGACATAGTGGTTGACCGTCGCACCTTGGAGCGACGCAAACGAGGCCACTTTGTCCGCTTCGGAAAGCTCCGGTCCGTCAATGCCCCACATGCGGCCTTCGGTGCCGTAGGCAGGATCATCCTCCAACAAAGGGGACAGCATGTGCGCACGCCGTTGCATGCGCTGCTGGGCCTCAGACCCGAAAAACCGTGGTTCCATGACAAGCTCCCCCCAGAGTAGATCACAGAGCGGTAGCGTGCTGGCGTTTCAAACGCAGATCAAGCCTCTTGGGACGCAAGTTGTAGCCTTTCGCGCTAAGCGGCTTTAACCGGGGCGTTTTGGCACGATCTGCCGTGTCGGCGAAGCCTAGACCTGTCCATGGCCGTGTTCGGTGTGCAGCCTAAAAAAGGGCTCGGCTTCATCTTGCCAAAAATACTCAGTCCCACCCGAAAAACCAAAAACAGCCCCGGCGCAAAAGCCGAGGCTGCTTTGATGGACACCGGATCAAGCCCCCAAGCCGGTTCCAAAAGACCCGCACGACAAAACGCGTCGCCGGCCTTGCTGCATCACTCGCACATCACTTGGTTAACAAACGGCACTCATTACGGGTCAGAGCGCGGCGGGCGGACTGATAGGCCTTGCGCCCTTCCACATCCCGCAGCTCCGGAAACAGTTTGAAAATTTGTTGGCGTTGGCTCTGGCCCAGACTTGCCATCACCGCATCATCCGGGCGCAGGCTTTCCGACCAGAACCCGTTGGACAAGACCACCTCATGGCGGTCAAACATGAAGTGCACATACGTGACCTCACGAACATCTGAGACATCGACGCCGTCTATTCCCGTCAGGTCAGCGGCGGCCGCAAGCACCTCATTTTCGTCGAAAAACGCGCGGGTTGCCGCGCTCTGGATCAAAACATTGTGCCAAGGGCTGACCAAAATATCAGCTTCCGGCAGCCCGTGTTCCAACGCACCTGACCGGATCAACACAGGACGAAGATCAGGCGTCTCATTGAGGTCACGCTCACTCAGTCGGCTGGATCCGATCCAGCGGATCTCTTGCAGGCCGTTGTCGCGGGTCAAAACCCGATCCCCGACCCGAAGCTCCTCGACCCGTTTCTCGCCAAACGGGGTCGCGATAACCGTTCCAGGCGTGAAGCAAGGCACAACATTCGGCAGTGACGCCGCACTGGTGCTCAAGTCACCTATGCGGTCTGGTGTCATATTTTCGGTTGTCGGCATTGTTTCCCCTCTCACTGGTACTCAAGCACTTGTTCAAACATCCGAACGTAACGATCCGGCACAATGTGGTGGTAACGCAGTTGCAACATCGCACCGAACAGTCATGTCACCCGCCCCAAACAGGCCGCGCAAAACCAGGGATGTCCGACAAAAAGTCAGCCCCACCATCGGCGCAACGCAAAACACGCGTCACGCAGGTTGGCCGCCCCAGACCACTTCATGCCCCCCAGTCAGGCACAAACGGAAATTACCCAAGGGCACCCGAGGGGGAAAGCAAATTGTGACCTAGAAATTGCCACATTTCCGCCACGTAACTCTCCGAATTGCCTCAAACTTTGTTTCGAAAAATCATGCAATACGGCAGACATGCTTCCGGATGGAGATCGGATTTGATCAAATTTCTCGGTAGGAAATATTTGAAAACAAGCGGATTTCTACTTTTTCACGAAATCCTTTTTACAATTCCCGTTTATGCATAAATTCAGGATTGTTCTTGATTGCTAAACAATCTTCCACCGTAGAAATCGATCCATTTGCCGAATTTGGGCACACCTTAGGGTCAAAAATCACCAAGATTTCATGGCTATTTCAGGCGTATTTTCAAAATTGTTTCGAATTAATGATCAAATTTATGAAGATTTGCGCGAATCGGGCTCATCCTTGGATCCTCAGTTTCGCATCACGACAGGGCTAAGGCCCGCCTTGTCCGATAGTCTTACCGATGCACGTCATCGCTTTCACTGGGCCAGCGCACCCAATACGCTGATCCAATCCTTAGTAGAGCCCTCCAGAGCTCAAAGATCCAAAGCTTGATTGACTGCCATCCGTGGTCCCTGTGCCATCCTCAGAGTACCGCCCCTCTTCGAACAGTTGCAAATCGTCGCCCATGGCAAACCCGCCGTCGAAGACATAGCCGAAAAGCGGTTCTTCCCCATCGCGGAAGAACTCAGCCACAACGTATGAGCCGCTCGCACCCTCAGGCAGGCGCGCACCCGAAAAGCGATCAATTTTGATAAACCGGCCGCCCTCAGGCACGGCAAACCGGCCTCCGCCATGTTTCTTGATCGCCTTCGACATGAAACGCTGAAACACCGGGCCGCACATTGAAGAGCCAAACGCCCCACGCCCCAGGCTACGAGGCTGATCATAGCCGATGTAGCACCCAGCGACGATATTACTGGAAAAGCCCACAAACCACACGTCGCGGGCATCATTGGTGGTGCCGGTTTTGCCGGCAATCGGCACCGGCAGATTGATCGCACCGGATGCTGTGCCACGATCCACCACGCCCTGCATCATTGAGGTGATCTGATAAGCGGTGATTTCATCCATGACACGCTGACGGTTGGTGCGTATCGCTGGCGCAGACCCGCGCGGCAAATTGGCATCCGCACAATCGAGGCATTCGCGGCTGTCATGGCGATAGATCGTGCGCCCGTTGCGATCCTGCACCCGGTCCACCAGGGTGGGCAGCACGCGCTCACCGCCATTGGCGAACATCGCGTAGGCCGCTGTCATCTTATAGAGCGTGGTTTCTTCTGATCCCAAAGAGTTTGCCAGAAACGCGCCCATATCGTCATAGACGCCAAAATCCTCGGCATAGTCCGCGATCACACCCATGCCCACCTCCTGGGCCAAGCGGATCGTCATCAAATTACGCGACATTTCAATGCCCGTGCGCAATGGCGTGGGCCCGTAAAAGCGGTTGGTGGAGTTGCGCGGCCGCCAGAGGCCCTGCGGCGTATTGATCTCAATCGGCGCGTCAATCACGATCGTGGCAGGCGAATAGCCACTATCGAGTGCGGCGGCGTAGACAAAGGGTTTGAAGCTTGATCCCGGCTGACGCTGCGCTTGTGTCGCGCGGTTGAACACCGAATGCTGATAGGAAAACCCGCCCTGCATCGCCAGCACGCGCCCGGTGTTGACGTCCATCGCCACGAACCCGCCTTGCACTTCGGGCACCTGCCGCAATGTCCACCGGATGAAATTGCCGGTATCATCCTCCGTCATGCGCCGGACGTGAACGACCTCACCCAATTTGAACGTCTCCCTGAAATTGCCGGGCAGCCAAGCGATATCGCGACGCGGGATCACATGGGGCTCAGCGGCGGTTTCCTCCACGCCTTCAATGCCGATGCGCATCTGCTGATCCCCGATCTCAAGGATCACCGCCGGATACCACTGCCCGTTGAGGTTCACATCCCGCGACACTTTGGTGTTGGCGAGCGCCTCACGCCAGGCATCGCCCTCCAGCGCCTCAGGCGGCAGAACAATCTCTGTCCCGCGCCATATCTTGCGGTCACGGTCGTATTTCTCAAGCTGGCGCTGCAAGGCATTGGCGGCCTCCACCTGCAGCTCCGGATCAATCGTGGCGCGCACGGTCAGACCACCGGTAAAGAACTCCCCTTCCCCGAAATCGAGGCTTAGCTGGCGACGGATCTCATCTGTGAAATAGTCCCGTGGCGGCAGAGAGTCCCGAAACGGCGCGTAGTCACCATTTTGCACCGACTTCACCGGCAGCGCGCGCTCGGCTTCCATGACCTCACGGCTGATATAACCGTTCTCAAACATCTCCCTCAGGACGAAATTGCGCCGATCGCGCAGACGGTCTTTGTTATACACCGGATGGGTGCGGCCCGGCGCCTGAGGCATGGAGGCCAAAAACGCCGCTTCATGCGGGGCCAGCTCATCAAGCGATTTGTTGAAATAGGTCTGCGCCGCAGCCGTCACACCGTAAGAGTTCTGGCCCAGGAAAATCTCATTGAGGTAAAGCTCAAGGATATCTTCCTTGTCGAGCGTCTCCTCGATCCGTGTGGCCAGGATGATCTCTTTGATCTTGCGCTCAATCCGGCGATCACCGGACAAAAGAAAGTTCTTCATCACCTGCTGCGTGATCGTCGACGCCCCGCGCACCGTCTGGCCTCGGGTTTGAACCGCCTCGACCAAGGCCGCCGCGATCCCGCGCGCGTCATAGCCCGCGTGGTTGTAGAAATTCTTGTCCTCGGCGCTGATAAAGGCCTCTTTGATCAAGGGCGGGATTTCTTCTGCCGGGGTAAACAAGCGCCGCTCTTCGGCAAATTCATCGATGATGCGCCCTTCGGTCGAATAAATCCGGCTGATCGTGGGCGGCGTGTAATTGGCCAAGCTCTCATGGCTGGGCAGGTCCTTGCCATAGACAAAGAACACCGCACCGATGCTGAGCGCAATCATCAGCCCCACCAAGGTCAGCAGGCTGAAGATCGATCCGAAAAATGACATGATGCCTCGAAGCAAGGGCACCTCCCCATCTGTACCTGTCTCACCTATATTCGGCGCGCATCGCCCCGTCAAAACACAAGCACGTATAAAACGGCGCGTCGTCGCCTATTGCCGCACCAATTCGGCAGAGGCGGCATCGGCGATCTGCCAGGCTTTCAAAGCATCCCGAATGGCCGCCGCCATCTTTGCCCGCCAATCCGGGTTGCGGATGTTGGCCAGGTCGCGTTCGCTAGACATAAATCCGATCTCCACCAGCACAGATGGAATATCCGGAGATTTCAGCACGGAAAACCCGGCAGAGCGCAACGGGCGTGAATTCAGCTCCAGGTTTTGCTCATAGATCCCTGCGCGAATGGCCTTGGCCAGTTGATCAGAGCGCGGCTGCGTCTCGGTGCGCGCCAGATCGATCAACACATCGGCCACCACATCGTCTTGTTCACTTAGATCGATCCCGGCCAAAATCTGCGTGCGATCATGACGTTCGGCTAAGGCCGCGCTCGCCTCATCAGAGGCCGTATCAGACAGCGTATAAACGGTGGCGCCGTGGGCGCGCCCATTGGTCAGCGCATCGGCATGAAGCGAAATGAACACATCCGCACCCAAATCATGGGCAATGGCCACCCGCCGATCGAGCGAGACAAACATGTCCTCGCTTCGGGTGAGCGCGACGTCAAAACCGCCGGCGCGGATCAGCGCCTCGCGCAGCTCTCGTGCAAAGCGCAACATCAGCTCTTTTTCATTGGTCCCGCCCCGTTCCGCGCCCGGATCCACCCCGCCATGGCCAGGATCAAGCACCACCAACAGCGGCTTTATCCCAATTTTGCGCCCCATCTGCACAGCAGGAAGACCGTCCTCCGGCGCAGCCCATCCCGCAAGCCGCGGCGCGCCAGACCGCTCAACAAAGGTTTCCGGGTCGACCTCCTGCAGTCGGATCACTAACGTGGCCGCGCCCGTGTCCTCGGCGATTTCGGCATTGGCCGTCGCCACAGCAAGCGGTGCATTGAGATCTACCACCATCCGCGACCAACCGGGGCGAAACCCGCCCATGCGCACCGCAAAAATGCCGTCGGCTTGATCCATCTCTTCGGCGTCAACGCCGCTCCAATCCACCTCGCGGAAATCCATCACGAGGCGCTCAGGGTCTGCCAAGGTGAAAACGCGGAATGGCACGCCTTGGGTCAGGCTAAGGGTGATCTCAACACCGCCAGTCACATCTTTCATCGCCGATGCGCCAGGAATGACACGCGCCAAACCCGACAATTCCTGCGTCACCGCCTGACGCGGAAGCGCGAGTGCCAGCACCAAAGCCAGCCAGCCAAAAACCCTGATCATTCTGCTCTGCCGTTTTTTATCGGTCGTTGGCCTCATGATACACCACGGCGCGCGCTTTGCCTACCGCTGATCGGGCTTCTTTCTTGTCAAAAATACCTCCGCGCGGAGCGCATGAAATCTATCGCGCGGTCATAAATGCCTTGAGCCTTGCAAGCCCTTCGGCGATATCCTCGGTGCTGCGCGCATAGGAAAATCGCAGCGTCCCTGCCCCGCGCACCGGATCAAAATCCAGACCCGGTGTCACGGCCACGCCTGCCTTTTCGAGGATGTCTGCAGCAAAGGCGCGGCTGTCATCGGTAAGGCCAGACACATCAGCATAAACATAAAAGGCCCCGTCTGGCGGCGCGATCCGGTCAAACCCGGCCTCTGGCAACCCCTCTAGCATCAGCGCACGATTGGCCCGGTAGACCTCCATATTGGCCTGCAGCTCCGCATTACAGTCCATCGCGGCCAAGGCGGCCACCTGGCTCGCATGAGGCGCGCAGATGAACATGTTTTGCGCCAACCGCTCCACCGTGCGGATATGGTCCTCCGGCACAACCATCCAGCCGATGCGCCACCCGGTCATGGAGAAATACTTGGAAAAGGAATTGATCACATAGGTTTCATCGCTGATCTCAAGCGCGGTGACCGCTTTGGCCTCATATTCAATGCCGTGATAAATCTCGTCACTGATGAAAGCCGCACCTGCCGCATGCGTGGCCTCAATCAGCGCGCTCATCGCGGCCCGGTTCAGCATCGTGCCTGTCGGGTTGGCAGGGCTTGCCACCATCAGCCCGGCCAGACCGCGCCCTTTGAGGTCACCCGGCACAGGTTGCAAACGGTTCTCGGGCGCCGTTTCAATATCCACAGGCACCAGGCCAAGCGCCTTGAGGATTTGGCGATAACTGGGATAGCCTGGCGCACCTATGCCCACGCGATCGCCACTGTCAAAGAGCGCAGTGAACGCCAGCAAAAACGCACCAGAAGAACCGGACGTCACGATCACGCGATCCGGGTTAAGATCAACACCGTACCAATCCAGATAGAGCCGCGCGATTCGTGCGCGCAATTCTGGCAGACCCAAGGCCACCGTGTATCCCATAGGATCGGTGTTGATCTGCCGGGCCAGGGCCACGCGGGCAGCACTCGGCGCGGCCGTGCCGGGCTGGCCCACCTCCATGTGAATGATGTGCCGACCAGACGCCTCAGCGCGGCGCGCGGCCTCCATCACATCCATCACGATAAAGGGATCAACCTGGGATCGGCTTGAGTTTCGCATGAAAGATTTTATCCTTTCCTCATGGCCAGAGCGTCAAAATGGACCACCTGAGCGCGTCAGAATGTCTATCGCAAGTTTGGCTGTAAATGCGCCGCTTGGCGACAGGCAAAATCCGCCGCTTGGCGTGAGGATAAAACTGACGTAAGCCCCCGACGAGACAATCAGATTGAGCGCAGACATGAAGAGGACCGCCCAGATGTTCAAGACACTGACCAATCAAATGGCCATTGCCGCGCTTGCGCTCACCTTGGCTGCCCCTGTGGCGGCCCTTGATCTATCCGATATGTCCCAGGAAGAGCGTCAAATCTTCCGCGAGGAGATCCGCAACTACCTGCTCGAGAACCCCGAAGTGATCATGGAGGCGGTGGCGATCCTCGAGCAGCGGGATGCCGTGGCCCAAGCCCAAGCTGATGAGACCCTGGTGGCAAGCTATGCCGAGGACCTCTTTAACGATGATCATTCCTGGAACGGCGGCAATCCCGAAGGCGACATCACGCTGGTGGAGTTTATCGACTATCGCTGCGGGTTTTGCCGGCGCGCCGCGCCCGATGTAGAAGAGCTGGTCACCAGTGACGGCAATATCCGCATTATCGTGAAGGAGTTCCCCATTCTGGGCGAACAATCCCTGCTGGCCTCCCGCTTTGCCATCTCCACCCTGCAAACGGCGGGCGATGAGGCTTACAAATCCGTCCATGACGCGCTTCTGAGCTTTGACGGCGATATCACGGAGCGGTCTTTGCGCCGCCTGGGCAATGCGCTCGGGCTGGACGGGGATGCCATTGTCGACAACATGGAAAGCCCGGATGTGAACGATGTGATTGCGCAAAACCACAACCTTGGGCGCGCGCTGCAGATCAACGGCACGCCGAGCTTTGTCATGGAAAACCGTCTTCTTCGTGGATTTTTGCCGCTGGAACAGATGCGTGAGTTGGCGGCAGATTTGCGACAGTAGAGGCGCAGAGGCATTTTCTTTGAAGAAAATGCGCAGAAAATTCGAATTTTCTGCGTCCTCGCCAAAGATCGTGGTCACCTTGGTGTGATGACGGCGATGCAAACTTACCTGCAGCATCGTTGCTATCGCCGCCATATCCGCTACCCTAAAGGCGAGGCCCTAGCCAGACGCCCGGCCGACTGAGGATGCCATGGCACGCGACACATCTCTGGGAAAACAAATCCTACTCGTGAGCCTGTTCGCGGGCCTGGCATATGGCGGCTATGTGGCATGGCAGGAATACGGCCCTCAACCCGAGGTCAGTGCCCCGCGTGAAAGCACCCCTGCCACCGTCGAACTGGCGACCGCCACAATGCAGCGCATGGCCCAAACTGTTGAGGCAGTGGGCACCACAAGGGCACGTCAATCCGTTGAGATCGTGCCCGAAGATGACGGCCGTGTGGTTGAGCTTCTGATTTCACCGGGTCAAAGCGTCAATCGCGGCGATACTCTCGTGCGGCTGGATGATAATATCGAACGCGCCGATCTGGCCGAAGCCCGCGCCCGCGTCACAGAACGCGAACAGGCGCTTGACCGCGTGGAACAGCTGATTGGCTCGGCCGCCGTCTCTCAGGCGACACTGGAAGACACCACCGCCCGCCTGGCCGAAGCCCGCGCGCAGCTCGATCGCGCCGAACAGCGCTTTGCCAACCGGACAATCACCGCGCCTTTCAGTGGCATTGTTGGCCTTTCCGAAATCGATTCTGGGGCTTGGATCGGCGAAGGGCAAAGGATCACGTCGCTTGATGATCTCAGCGATGTGGAGGTGGAATTTGCTTTGCCCGAAACGCTGTTTTCCAATGTCCGCATTGGCCAGCATGTCTCTGCCCGCTCTGCGGCATTCCCGGGTCAAAGCTTTGACGGCCAGATCGCGGCGATCGACAGCAGGATCGATCCAGTGAGCCGCTCTTTTCGCACGCGCGCCATCATTCCGAACCCCGATAGCGTCCTGCCTGCGGGCATGTTCATGTCGCTGACGCTTACTCTGAAAGAAACCGATGTTGTGGTCGTGCCGGAAGAAGCTGTCGTCTTTCAGGCCGCGGAAACCTATGTGTTCGTGGTCCTTGAGGGCGAGGCAAACCGCATTCGCATTCAAACTGGGCAACGTCAGAATGGCATGATTGAGGTCACGCAAGGCTTGGAGAACGGCGCAGACATTATCGTACGCGGCCTGCAACGGGTGAAGGATGGCAGGGCCATTCGCGTTCTGGGCAAGGATGAAACCGCCCCCTCCGATGTGGACGGAGATACATGACCAGCCTGCCCGGCATCGCCGTGCGCCGCCCGGTTCTGGCGGCGGTAGCATCTTTGCTGTTGGTCGTCTTCGGGTTGAGCGCCGTGCAAACCCTGCCGGTGCGCGAATTGCCGGATGTGGATTTGGCCACTGTCACGATCAACACCGTTTATCAAGGTGCCTCCCCTGAGGTGATCGACACAGATATCACCGAGTTGATCGAAGGCGCCGTATCCGCCACCACCGGCCTGCGCTCCATGAGTTCTGAAAGCCGTCAGGGCCGTTCCATCATTCGCATGACATTTGATCAGGGCACCGATATTGAAACGGCGGCCGCAGATGTGCGCGATGCCGTCGGCCGGGTTGAGCCGCGCCTGCCCGAAGAGGCGCGCGATCCGCGCGTGGTCAAAGCAGATAGTGACAGTGACCCGGTGCTGCGCCTGGCCATCACCTCACCGCGCATGACCACGGCGGAAATCACCGACTATGTGGATCGCTTCCTCGCTGACCGGTTGGCGACGATTGACGGCGTGGCCGACCTGCGCATCTATGGTGACCGCCCATTTGCTGTGCGCATCTGGCTGGACCGGCGCGCGCTCGCCGCCCGACAACTCACCGTTGCAGATGTGGAACAGGCGCTCAGACGCAACAATCTCGAACTTCCCTCGGGGGTTCTGAAATCGCAGAACCGTCAGCTTTCGGTGCGGCTCAATTCCCGGCTCTCAAGCCTTGATGACTTCCGCGACGTGGTGATTGACCGCGTGGCCGGCTATCACGTGCGCCTGGCCGATGTGGCGCGGGTCGAGGCCGGCGTGGCCGATGAGACAACCATCGTGCGCAACAATGGAACAGATGCCGTAGGCATTGCGGTGTTGCGCAAGAGCCAGTCGAACACGCTGGCCATTTCACAGGCTGTGCGCGCGGAAATCGCATTGCTAACCCCGGACCTGCCGCAAGGGATGGAGATCATCGTGGGCTCAGATGACGCGCTTTTTGTCGGTGCCTCGATCCGCGAAGTTCTGATCGCGCTCTCCATTTCCCTCGGGCTTGTGGTGATGGTGATCTTGGTGTTCTTGCGCTCTCCTCGTGCAACGCTTGTCCCGGCTGTGGCCATTCCGGTCTCGCTCATTGGCTGTTTCATTTTCATCGGGGCCTGGGGCTTTTCCCTCAATACGCTTACGCTGTTGGCGTTGCTTTTGGCCATCGGGCTCGTGGTCGATGATGCCATTGTCGTGCTCGAAAACATCCAACGCCGCATTGAAAACGGAGAGCCACCGCTCGTCGCCGCCCTGCGCGGCTCAGAGCAGGTAACTTTCGCTGTCATTGCCACATCTGTCACGCTGATCGCGGTTTTCGTGCCCCTGTCTTTCATGCCCGGCGAAGTGGGTCGGCTCTTTGTGGAATTCGGCTGGGTTTTGGCGGGCACGGTGATCATTTCAACCTTCGTAGCGCTCACCGTCTGCCCTGCGCTGGCCTCCCGCATTCTCAAACGTGGGGCGCCTCGGCCCGATGATGCCGCCGAGATCAGGGGGGTGGCCGCGATTTACCAACGCCTTCTGGCACAGGCTTTGCGGATGCCGCTTGTTGTGCTGGTGCTGGCCGGCGCTGTGACAGCAGGGGCGGCGCTGTTCTATGAGACCCTCCCGCGCGAATTGGCCCCGAAGGAGGATCGCGGCGTGGGCTTTATCCCGCTTGTCGCCCCGCAAGGTAGCACAGTGGAATATTCTGACCTTGCCGCGCGGCAGGTGGAAGAGATCTTGGCCCCTCATGTCGAAGACGGCACAATTGAAACGGTCTTTACATTCACCGGCTGGCAAAACCGGGCTTGGCGGTCTTTTGTGGTTTTTCGCCTCAAACCCTGGGAAGAGCGCAGCAAAAGTGTCGATGCGCTCGTCTCGGAGATCCGCCCGGAGATGAACCGCGTCACGGTCGCACGAGGCTTTCCTGTCACACCGGCGGGGCTTGGGCTGCGCGGCAACTCACGGCCGGTGCGCGTGGTTATCGGTGGGCCCGATTTCGACAGCGTGGAGGCGTGGGCCATTGAACTGCGCGATCGTGCCCGTGACATTCCGGGTCTGATCAATCCTGACATAAACTTTGAAGAAAACCTGCCGCAGCTCGATCTGGATATTGATCGCAACCGCGCCGATGATCTGGGCATCCCTATTGAGGTTGTCGCGGCCACTTTGCAAACCATGCTGGCCTCACGCGAGGTGACCAGTTTTATCAGCCGCGGGCGCGAATACCCGGTGATCCTGCAGGCCGAGAAATCCGACCGCGATGCCCCCTCAGACATCGACAACCTGTTCATTCGCGCCCGCGACGGGGAAACTTTGGTCCCTCTGGGCGCGCTTGTGACCTTGCGCGAAAATGCCGCCGCGCCGTCATTGCGCCGGTTTGACCGTTTGCCCTCCATTCAGCTGTCCGGCGCGGTGGACCCGGATTACAACCTCGGCACGGTCCTGAGCGAGATTGAGGATGCGGCTGCGGACATCCTGCCTGCCGGTGCGAAACTGGGGTTCGAAGGGCAATCACGCACGTTCAAAGACACCTCTTCGGGTATGACCTTCGTGCTGGTCATGGCGATGGTGATTGTGTTCCTCGTGCTTGCCGCGCAGTTCGAGAGCTTCACCCATCCGATCACGATCATGCTTACGGTGCCCGCAGGCCTCGCTGGGGCGATCTATGCCATCGCGTTTGGGGGGTTATCGCTCAATATCTACAGTCAGATCGGGATCATTCTGTTGGTGGGGCTTGTCGCCAAAAACGGCATTCTGATCGTGGAATTTGCCAATCAGCTGCGCGACCGGGGCCTGCCTGTACGGGAGGCAGTGCTGCGCGCCTCTGCTTTGCGGCTGCGGCCCATCGTGATGACGGTCACATCGACCGTTCTGGGCGCCCTGCCCCTCGTGCTGGCCACAGGTGCGGGTGCTGAAAGCCGTTCCGCCATTGGCACGGTGATCATCGCGGGGCTTTTGATGTCGAGCGTTTTGATGCTCTTCGTGACGCCCGTGCTATACGATTTGCTGGCCCGAGGCACCAAACCGCGCGGCGTGTTTGAGCGCCTGATTGATCGCGAGTTGGCGAAACCAGAGCCACGCGCAGAACGCGGGTAAATCGCAAGACCTCAGATACAGCGCCGCAGAATTTTCGAAAATTCTGCGCATTTTCTTCGAAGAAAATGGCGCCCTTGGTTACTCAGCCGCTTCCGGCCCACGCATCGGGGCTTTGTTCCCGGTCACCACCCCCAAAGACTTCAACTTTCGGTGCAGCGCGCTGCGTTCCATCCCGACAAACTCTGCCGTGCGGCTGATATTGCCACCAAACCGGTTGATCTGGGTCAGCAAATACTCCCGCTCGAAAGCCTCGCGCGCCTCGCGCAGCGGCATGGTTGCCACCGTGCCAGACAGCACGACACGACCATCTTCTGCTGGTGCGTCTGTCTCACCGGGCAATTCGCGGGCCTCAATATCGCCAGAGCCATCGCCCAGGATCAACACCCGCTCAATGACGTTGCGCAGCTGGCGCACATTTCCGGGCCAACTCATGGTTTGCAAAAGCGCGCTGGCCTCACTGCTGATACCGCGCTGTGCCAGACCTTGATCGCGATGCAGCGTCTCAATGAAATGCGCCGCAAGCCCAGGGATATCCTCCCGCCGTTCCTCCAAACTGGGAACATCAATCGGCACCACATTCAGCCGATGGTAAAGCTCGCGACGAAACCGATCGGCTTCAATCTCTGCCTCCAGATCGCGGCTGGTTGAGGATATCACGCGCAAATCCACCTGGACCTTGTCGGCCCCGCCCACGCGCAAAAAGGTCTGATCCACCAGCACGCGCAGGATTTTCGATTGCGTGCCAATGGGCATGTCGGCCACTTCGTCAAAGTAGATGACCCCGCCATTGGCCTGCTCCAAAAGACCTGTTTCAACACCGCGCTCATCGGATTCGCGGCCAAACAGGACTTCCTCCATCCGGTCGCTTTCAATTGTGGCACAACTGACAGACACAAATGGCCCATCCGCGCGGTGCGAATTGGCATGAATGTACCGCGCCGCCAGCTCTTTGCCGCAGCCCGACGGCCCGCTGAGCATGACGCGGCCATTGGATTTGGTGACTTTGTCCAGCTGACTGATCATCGTGCGATATGCGGGGCTATCGCCCAGCATCGCTGTGGGCTCTGTACCTTGTCTGCGCAGTGCGTTGTTCTCCCGGCGCAAGCGCGAGGTTTCCATGCCGCGCCGGATCACCACCAAAAGCTGATCAATGTTAAAGGGCTTTTCAATGAAATCATACGCGCCCTGCTTGATCGCGGCCACGGCGATCTCGATATTGCCGTGGCCCGAAATGATCACCACTGGCACGTCCGGGAAATCGCGCTTTACCGTTTTGAGGATATCGATCCCGTCCATATTGCTGTCTTTAAGCCAGATATCGAGGATCAAGAGCGCTGGCGGCTCGCCCGAGATTTGGGCCATGGCCTCATCCGAATTTCCCGCCAGGCGCGTTGTAAAGCCTTCATCCTTCAAAATATCCGAAATCAATTCTCGAATGTCGCGTTCGTCATCGACGATCAGAATATCGCTCATACTGTCCTCACACCGCTTCTTGGGTTTCATCTAAAATTTGTGCCGCGCCGACCAGGATAGGCAGGCAAATGATGGCTTTCGCGCCCGGATGAGCGCCGTCTTCAAACGGCTCTGCATCCTCAAGGGACAACGTGCCGCCGTGTTCTTCGATAATCTTCTTCACAATGGGCAGGCCCAGCCCCGTGCCTTTTTCACGCGTCGTCACATAAGGCTCAAACAGCCGTGAACGATCTTCCGGAAGGCCAATTCCGTTGTCCGATATCTCAATCACCGCCTCTTCGCCGGCCACGCGACTGGTCACTTTGATCTTTGGACGATGCCCCTCGGGCGCGCCTTTTTCTTGCAAACTTTCAATGGCTTCACCGGCATTCTTAATCAAATTGGTCAGCGCCTGTGAAATCATCGTTGCATCCACCTCGGCCCAGATGTCGCCTTCATGAAAGGCGGTGGCGAAATCCACATCGGGCTGACCGGCCTCTTGCAACAAAACCGCTTCGCGTAACAGCCCAGAGAGGTCTTCACTGCGGGTTTGCGGCTCAGGCATGCGCGCAAACTTGGAGAACTCATCCACAATGCGGCGCAGATCGTCGGTCTGGCGTACGACCACATCCGTGAGCTGTTCCAAGGCTTCTGCCTCATCCTCCTCCAACTGTCGCCCGAACTTGCGCTTGATACGCTCCGCCGAAAGCTTGATCGGCGTGAGCGGGTTTTTGATCTCATGGGCGATGCGCCGCGCCACATCTCCCCAGGCGGCCATCCGCTGTGCCGTGACAAGGTCAGTCACATCGTCAAACGCGACCACGAACCCCTCTGAACTGCTGTCATCGCGCGTGCGGGTAGACATACGCACCAGTAGGTTTTCCATCCGGCCACCACGGCTGACCTTGATTTCTTCCTGCACGAAACCGCTGGCGGTGTTTTGAAGGCGTTCAAAGAGCGCTGCAAATTCTGGGATCGCAACACTGAGTGCGAGCGATTGCTGCCCCTCTCCATCCCAATCCAAAAGGCGCTCGGCGGCGCGATTTACAAAGGCCACGCGCCCGTCCGACTCAAGGCCCACAACACCCGACGACACCGAGCCCAGAACCGAGTCAAACAGCCTGCGACGCCTTTCAATCTGCTCCGTATTGGCCAAAAGCCGATCCCGCTGACCTTTAAGTTGGCGCGTCATCTGATTGAAATACGTGGACAATTGTGCAATTTCATCATCGCCCTGTTCTTCGCGGACGCGCACATCAAGATCACCCTCACCCACCCGCTGCGCCGCCGATGTAAGCCGCCCCACGGGCCGCGACAGACGTTCGGCAAACCACATGCCCAGCCAAATCGCAGCAAGCGTCAGGATCACCGCAAAGCCCACATAAAGCAGCCCAAATTCAAAGAGCACGCGGCCCCGCTCGCTCTCACGTTGTTTGTAAAACAGCGCGGTTTCCTGGGTCTCATCCAACAAGCTCAGGATCGCACCATCGACATTCCGGCTGACATAAAGATACCGGTCAGGCACCTCTTGAAGCGGCATCAAAACGCGGAACTCATTGTTATCCCAGTCTTGGATCACCAGCACGCCCATGTCGCGCGCCTCTATGATCTGCTCTTGCGAGGGCTGTTCGTAATCAAAAAGGTAAGACCGTTCCCCACGAGACCGGATCTCACCTGTGCCGTCGATCACAAAAGCCTCACGCAGCCCGCGCTGAATGCTGCGCTGCCCCCGCGTGAGAAGCTGCCGCAACTCCCCGTCATCCAGGAAGACCGCAGCGCGATACGTGGCGTTGATCAACGAGGCCAGCACTTCGGCATCGGTCACGAGATCGCGGCGCTGTTCATCCTCATAGGCCTGCGCGGCGAGCACCGAATTATCGACCACCCGGCCCACACGATCCGAAAACCACGCCTCAAGGCCCATATTCACCGACAGCGTGGCAAACACGGCCACCGTGATCGTGGGCAAAAGCGCCATGCCCGCAAAGACACCCGTAAGCCGCAAATGCAGGCGAGAACCTGCCGATCTGCGCCGCCGAGCCGCAACCATTTGGATCAAATTCTGCGAAACAAGCGCGGCGACCAGCATCACGTATATCAAATCCACGAGGATCACGATGCGCAGATAATTGGACGATGCCCCCTGGTCGAGAGGACCCATAACCAGATACGTGATCAAGGCCAGAACGGGGCCCATCACGGCCAGACTGAACGTCGCGGCGGTTTGCACACGGCGTAAGCGCCTGATCCGGCTCACAGTATCCCAAGACAACTGGCGTGTCCTGACCGCCACGCGCATCCCCCATCTATAGTCGATGCCCGCTCAGGCAACCTCAACATGTGGCCCGTCGCGATGGTCTTCGCGATTCCCGGCAACACTGCTGTTGCAGTTTTACATCAACTTACGGCGGCGTGTCACGCGAATATCCAGATCCGTGATCTTCTTGCGCAAAGTATTGCGGTTGATGCCAAGCAGATCGGCGCATTTGGCCTGATTTCCACGCGTGGCATCAAGTGCGATCTCAATCAGCGGCATCTCCATCTCGCGCAGGATCCGCGCATAAAGACCAGGCGGCGGCAGGGTGTTGCCGTGCAGATCGAAATAGCGTTTGAGGTGGCGCTCAACGGATTCCGACAGGCTCTCGCCTCCGCCCTGCCCGACCACAGGCGCCGCGGCGGGCTGATTGCCCAAAACGCCTTCCACCTCGGCGCGGGTGATCTCAACCCCGCGGGCCGTGAGGCCGATGCGTTGCACCATGTTTTCCAGCTGACGCACATTGCCCGGCCAACTATAGGCGCGCATCAGCTCCATTGCCTCGGTCGACAGCGTCCGCGTCGGCGCACCGTCTCGCTCAGCACGAGACATGAAATGATCCACCAAAAGCGGGATATCATCAACGCGGGTGCGCAGGCTTGGCACATCCACCACCGCCCCCGAGAGGCGATAAAACAGATCCTCGCGCATGTCCCCGTTTTCGAGCTTATCGGCCAAACGCCCCAGACTGGTTGCCATGAAACGCGGCACGTGATCGCCGGGTGCATCCATCATGCGGACCACGCGGCCTTGTGCATCTGCAGGTAGATCGCCCACCTCATCAAGCACCACAGTACCGCCCTTGGCCCGAGACATAACCCTGGACGGCCCTTCCAGATCGGCCAGATCAGACGGTGTAACGGTCACAAATGGCAGCGTACGGCGGTCTGAGAAATCATGAATGGCGCGCGCAATAAGGGATTTGCCTGTACCCGATTCCCCCGTGATCAGAACCGGCAAATCGGTGTTCATCAGCCGCGCCACCACACGGTAGAGCCCCTGCATCGCTTCTGTGCGACCCACCAATGGCAGCTCATCAGGTCGCTCATCCGTCTCCGGTTTCGCTTGTGCCGCGCGGCCTCTTGCCTCAATCGCACGCGCGGTGCGCTTCATCAGATCGGGCAGGTCAAAGGGCTTGGGCAGGTAATCATAGGCCGCGGCCTCTTCAGCCTGGATCGCTGTCATAATCGTATTCTGCGCAGAAATCACGATCACCGGCAGGCCCGGCCGATCAGAGGCAATTTTGGGCAGCATCTCAAGCCCATTGCCATCTGGCATCATGACATCGGTGATTACCGCGTCTCCTTTGCCCTCTGCAACCCACCGCATCAGCGTGGTGAGCGAGCTCGTCGCATGCACTTTACAGCCTGCGCGGGTCAATGCTTGCGTTAAAACCGTGCGGATCGTGCGATCGTCATCAGCGACAAGAACAGTGCCGTCCATTTAGGTTTCCTCTTCTTTCGGGGTCATGTTTTTCGGGGCGCGGGCGAGCGAGATGCGAAACACCGTGCGCCCCGGGGCAGAGCTGACCGAGAGCCAGCCCTGATGGTCAGAAATAATCTTGGCGGCCAACGCAAGGCCCAGGCCCGTGCCGTTTTCACGGCCAGACACAAAGGGTTCAAACACGTCGCCTGCTATGTCTTGCGGCAGGCCGGGCCCGTCATCAATGATCTCAATCTGCAAAGGCAGTGTTTTGTTGTCGCCACCAGAGCCGTCTCGCACGCGCAGAGACTGCTCATAATAGGTTTTGAGCTCAATCGTACCGCCATCCTTGCCCGCGGCCTCGGCTGCGTTCTTGATCAGGTTCAGGATCACCTGCAGCAATTGATCAGGATCGCCCATCGCAAAAGGCAGCGAGGGATCATAGCGCTCCACCACCGTCATATCAGCAGCAAACCCCACAATGGCAGAACGCCGAGCGCGATCCAGTACGTCATGAATGTTGATTGGCTGTATTTGTGGGGCAGTGACATTTCCGAATTGTTCGACCTGCTCCAGAAGGCTGACGATCCTGCGGCTTTCACTCACAATTAAATCCGTGAGTTCAAGGTCTTCCGAACTTAAGTTCATGCTTATCAACTGCGCCGCACCTGTGATCCCTGCAAGCGGGTTCTTGATTTCGTGGGCCAGCATTTCCGCCATGCCAATCGCGGATTTCGCCGCCGCCTTCACCGACTTGCTCTGCGATATCCGCCCGGCCAGTTCACGCGGGGAAATCAGGATCAGCATGGATCCCTGAGCCCCGGTCACAGGCGCGATTTGCAGGTTGCATTGCATCGGCGCGCGATCGCCCGTGCCAATATCGACATCATTGACAAAAAGCGGCGCGCCCGCATCCCTGGCGCGCTCCATCGCCTGTTCGAGCGGCGCATCAACGGCCAGCCGATCCCAGATCGGTTTGCCGATCATGGTTTTCGCGGAGGACAGAAAAAATGCTTCTGCCGCAGGGTTCAGCCGGGCGATGGTGTCATCTTCGCCAACGATCAAAGCAGGCACAGGCAAAGAGGCCCAAATCCCATCGTCGAGCGCAGTCATGCCGCCAGCCTTTCGTCAGAGAGAACACCCGGCAACAAGGACATAACCCGATGAGACGCACGCTCTGTCAGAATGCGGCTCCGGGCGGCGGCATCGGTGCCAGCCACGTCCATATACCAGCTGAGATGTTTGCGCGCGACACGGGTTCCAAGCTCTGTGCCGTAGAAACCAAGCATGGCATCGTAATGGGTGCAAACCATATCGGCAAAGGCACGGCCGTGAGGCACCAACGGCGCGGGTGCTCCAAAAAGGCTATGTGCAACCTGCGCCAATTGCCACGGCCGCCCTTGTGCACCGCGCCCGATCATCACGCCATCAGCACCCGAGAGGTCCATGGCTTGACGCGCCGTTTGATCATCCACAATGTCTCCGTTGGCGATCACTGGGATCGTGACGGCCTCTTTCACTGCCCGGATCGCGGCCCAATCGGCCTGGCCTTTGTAAAACTGGCATCGTGTCCGACCATGAATTGTGATCATCTGGATCCCTGCCGCCTCCGCCCGCCGCGCAAGCTCTGGCGCGTTGAGCAGATCATCATCCCATCCCAGCCGTGTTTTCAGCGTCACCGGCACATCCACGGACCTGACCACCGCGTCAATCAGTGACAGAGCGTGATCGAGATCTTTCATCAACGCTGACCCGCTGGCCCCCGTCCCGCTGGCCGAGGTCACTTTTTTGGCAGGGCAGCCCATGTTGATATCAATGATACGCGCACCTTGATCAGCGACTTGCCGCGCAGCCTCGGCCATCCAATGCGCCTCTCGCCCAGCCAATTGCACAGCCGTGTTTTCGACGCCCAAGCCCAGCTCCGCCTTCTCGCGCACACCCGGCTTGGATTGGACCATCTCTTGGCTCGCGACCATCTCGCTCACCACAAGACCCGCGCCGAAGCGCGCGACAAGTTGGCGATACGGAAGATCCGTGATCCCGGCCATCGGGGCCAGGAAAACAGGCGGCGTAAGCGACGTGCTTGGCAGGCTAACCATCAGTTTGCTTAATCCTTGAGCATGGATTTGGGTTTAGGAGGGGCATGTGGAATTCACAACGATTTATGGGGATTAGATGAAGCACCGGCGGCCCGCCGCCTGTTTTTTAGGCATTTGCGTCTGGTTCCACACCCCAATACGATAGCAATATGATGCCTTTGCGACACCGCAGTTTGGCGCTTGCCACCGACTGAGCACGCGCGATATCAAGCGCCATGCGCAAAATTGCCTACCTTATCGCGACCACAGGCCTTGTGGGTCATTTGAAGCCTGCGCCGGGCACATGGGGATCGCTTGTTGCGCTGCCCTTGGCCTGGGGCCTGCATGCATTGGGTGGGACGCTGCTGCTGCTATGCGCGACAATTTTGTTTTTTGTCATAGGTGTATGGGCCACAGCTCATGTCACAAACGGCGCGTCCGATCATGATCCCTCTTACGTGGTGATCGATGAGGTCGTGGGCCAGTGGATCGCGCTTTTGCCGGTCTCAATCGGGCTTACGCATAGCGGCGCGAACTGGCTGGATCTCTGGCCCGGCTGGGTCGCCGCCTTCGTACTGTTTCGGCTGTTTGACATCACCAAGATCGGGCCCATTGGCTGGGCGGATCGTCGCAATGATGCGATGGGGGTTATGTTGGATGACGTGATCGCGGGGATCTTCGCGGGTTTGGGCGTTGGCGCGCTGGCCTATCTCGCACACGGGGTTTTGAGTCTATGAGCGCTGACGCGGTCCTTGAGGCCGCCAAAGCCCGGTCCGTTATGATTGCAACCGCCGAAAGCTGTACCGGAGGCATGGTTGCAGCGTCCCTCACCGATATAGCAGGCTCTTCAGCTGTGGTTGAACGCGGCTTCGTAACATATTCAAATGACGCCAAAATAGAGCTTCTGGGTGTGTCAGCCGCCACGCTTGATCAACATGGTGCAGTTTCTGAGGAAGTCGCGCGTGAGATGGCAGATGGCGCCTTGCGTCATGCGCGCGCTGGTTTGGCTGTGTCTATCACCGGGATTGCGGGCCCCGGGGGATCAGAGTTCAAGCCGGAAGGCCGGGTGTGTTTCGGTCTGGCCCGCACCGACCACCCGACTGAGACCGAAACAGTGGAGTTTGGCGCACAAGGCCGCTCACAGGTCCGTCGTCTCGCGCGCGATCATGCGCTTCATCTGCTGCTTCGGGCCCTCACTTAACCGCCATGCAGCTCGGCCGCGCGGGCCTCAAACGCGCGAACGATACGGCGCATCGCCTCATAGAAAAACACTTCAGCTGCTGTTTGCAAAAGCCTGTTCCGAAACGCGAAATCGACATCGAATTCAACCTCGCACCCCTCATCCATCGGGGTGAATTTCCAGTTTGAACGCATGTGCTTGAACGGCCCGTCAATGTATTCCGTCTCAATCCGCCGCGCGCTATCCCAGAGCACAACGCGGCTGCCGAACCGCTCTCGAAACACCTTAAAGCTGATCACAAGATCGGCGTCCATCTCCCGCGCGCCATCCTCTCGTTCCGTGACGGTGCGCACCCGTGCTGCCGCTGTCCAGGGCAGAAATTTGGGATAGGCCTCCACATCCGCAACCAGATCAAACATCTGGTCTGCAGAAAATGGAAGATGTCGGGTTTCAGAATGGCGTGGCATAGACAGGCGGCACCTTGAACAAACGGTCAGCTGCACAGTATGTCTTAGACCAAGCCAAAAATTTCAAGCAATTACACTGTATCTGCGGCAATAACGAAGGCTCTTATGAATCCACGCTGGCTCTTCCGCATGGCAAAATGGGCCCACACACCGCCCAGCACGCAGCGCGTGATACTAGTACTCGGAATAGTGGCGGCCTGTTTGATTTTTTTCGCGATCGAGAGGCTCATCGGTCTGCCGGATTGGATGGCCGTGGAGCCCACACGCAAAACCCGATTTCCAACGCAGTAGTCACATCTAATTCAGGAAAACCTGGTCGAGGTAATGCGCTAATCGATCAGTGTCGACAAGAATGCCCATCCCGTTGGCCTGCGCCCGTGACAGGGTGGCGATGGCCTCCTGCGTGGCCTCTTGCCCATCTTTGAGACGCCCTTGAAACATGTGGTAATCAAGCCCGCACTGCCCGGACGTGCGCCAGTAATCAGGAGATAAATGCGCGCCATAAATCTCCAGAACCTTTGTCCCCGGCTGGCAAAAAACCAGATTGGTCAATCCTGCCCCATGCGGGCTGACGACATAGTCCGCCTCGGCCAGGATGCGGGCAAATTCGACAATGCTGTGCTCTTCGGCAAACACCTCTTCAAAACCACGCTGCGCCAAAACATCACCCACATCTGCACCATTCACAATCCTGCGACGCTCTGAGCGTTGACGGCTAATGTAGATGCGACGGCGCGGGCGCCCTGTTGTCGCCCAGTCTCCCAGGAAAAAGGCTCGGATCAGATCGAAACTGTCCGGATGGGCGGTGTGATCACTGCGCGGGGCTGACACAGTTTCAAAGCTGTCACAGGAAAAAAATGTCCCGATCTTGTTGCGCGAATGCGATTTTTCCAGCGGAATGCCCAGCAGATCCAACACTTCGTGGTGAAATGGTTTGCGCGTGTCCGTAAAGAGGTAATGATCGAACCGGTTCAAATCAAATCCGGCTTTGCGCATATGCAGCAGACGCGGCAGCGTGTCCAAAATCCAATGGGCATAGATCACAGCGCCCGGCACAACGCCCAGAAAACAATGCCCGGCAAAGTGGATAGGCTCCGCCTCAGCCAAAAGCGGCGCCAAGATGACGCCCTCAGGATGCGTTAGCTCACCCACCGTGCCGTCATCATTGAGCATCATGGGCTTGAAATTGATCAGGTTGTGGCGCGATGGCCCGCCTGCATGATGCATAAGTGCAGGGACAGAGGGCGACAAATTCTTAAATCTGGGAGGCAAATGCGCGTGATCATCCCGCTTGGGCTCCGTGAAATGCGCCACGTAGCGATCCAGCAGTTTGGTTGACACCAGCGAGGATCGCGTATGCGCAACAGGTGCTGCAATCCGCTCATGCAAAAGCGCTTTCATCCAATCGGGCAAATCGCCGACCCTTTGGAGATCTTCGGCTTCCACCTTGCCAAGTAAGCCACGTTCTTTGCCAAGTTCGCCAACGCGCGTGAAGTCAAACTTGGGCGCGGAGTGTTTCAGGATGACATAGGCGTCTTCTACAAACGCAATTCGCGCATCCTGGCACATCTATAACGTCACCCTTAGTCACAAACCCCGTGAAGATAACGAAATCACCAGTCGCGGGTCGTTTGGCGCACCTGAGAGGATTCGAACCTCTGGCCTCTGCCTTCGGAGGGCAGCGCTCTATCCAGCTGAGCTACAGGTGCTTACACACAGGCGTATATCGACCCTGGTTCAACTCTGCAATCAGCAAACGAGCCGCTGCGGGGACAGGTCAAAGCATCGCGCAGTTACACACGCATGCCGCAAAAGTTTAAGGGGCCACCACCTAATAGGTGATCGCCCCTTTTTTGTTCTTTCCTGATATGATCAAACGGCCAAAGGGCCGATAAATCAGACCGGGTTGCCGTACTTGTCGTAAACGACTTCAGGCACGATGACTTGCTGCTGTTGCTGCTGCTGTTGTGCACATGCAGCAAGCGTAGCACCAACGGCCACCAGAGTGAGAACTTTAACCACCTTCATTGGGCAGCTCCTTTCGCAATAAACACGACCCATATAAAGATACATCAAATGGGTTGTCGACACCCTTTTCACGATATCGAGATGAAATACCGAGCCGTACCCTAAGAGTTTCATAGGTGTTGCTCAGTTAACACTCATTCACCTGATTTCAGGCGCAAAACGGTCGAATTCCGCCCATTTTGTCCCGCAATTGACCAGATTCGCTGGCAAAATACCGCTGCGCTGGTGAACACTTGCGGCCTTCAACCGTGTGGTAGAGCTTGGAAAAAGACGTCTTGATCAGACCTTAGTGTGGGTTTTCGCATCATTTTGAGAATCTGTCAGGCATCCCCAAAAAGATCATGGGCCAACTCCAATGCGTCAATCAAAGTGTCTACTTCCGCCTCGGAATTATAGAGGCCAAAAGACGCCCGACAGGTGGCATTCAGCCCCAAATGTTCCATCAGCGGGCCCGCACAATGCTGTCCTGCCCGCACCGCAACGCCTTTTTTGTCAAGAATGGTCGAAATGTCATGGGCGTGCGCCGCCCCATCCAGCGTGAAAGAGAAAATCGCCCCTTTGTCGGGCGCATTGCCTTGAACCTGTAACCAATTCAGCCCGGAAAGACGCGTTTGCGTGTAATCGCGCAATCGGTCTTCGTGGGCGGCGACGTTATCCATCCCGAGCCCCATCAAATACTCCAACGCGACACCCAAGCCGATGGTTTGAACAATCCCGGGCGTGCCGGCCTCAAATTTCATCGGAGGATCATTGTAAATCACGGCGTCGCGGCTCACCTCCTTGATCATATCGCCCCCGCCGAGAAATGGGCGCATCTCATCAAACCGGTCTTTGTGCACAAAAATGGCGCCCGACCCGGACGGTCCGTAAAGCTTGTGCCCCGTGATCGCATAAAAATCGCATCCCATTTCATCAAGGTTCACCGGCATGTGCACCGCCGCTTGGCTGCCGTCAATCATGGTGGCCACGCCACGCTCTCTCGCCACACGGCACAGGGTCTGCACATCAACTTTGGTGCCCAAAACATTGGAAAGATGCGAAATTGCCAACAGCTTGGTCCTGGGCCCAATGGCATCGATAATCCGCTCTACGTCCAGGCTGCCATCGGGCTCAATATCCACCCATTTCAGAACAACCCCTTGCCGTTCGCGCAGGAAATGCCAGGGCACGATATTGGCGTGATGCTCCATCACCGAAAGCACAATTTCGTCACCCGCCTGCATCCGCGGCATGGCCCAGCTATGGGCGACCATATTGATGCCCTCTGTGGTGCCGGAGTTGAGCACAATCTGACGCTCATCCGCCACGCCGAGAAAACGCGCGATGATCCCGCGCACGGCCTCATATTTCTCCGTTGCGATGTTGGAAAGCGTGTGCAACCCGCGATGCACATTCGAATATTCATGAGCATAGGCATGGGTGATGGCATCAATCACCACCTGGGGCTTTTGCGCCGAGGCTCCATTATCGAGATAGACCAGCGGCTTGCCATTGATCTCTCGGCTCAGGATCGGGAAATCAGCCCGTACTTTTGCAACGTCAAACATTGGGCGCAGCTCCTATTCCGAGGGCCGCGAGTAACGAGGCCACGATTGTCATCAAGAAAGAAAACGCGAGAAAGCCCGCAATACAAACCCCTAACGCTCTGAACATGCTATCAAAATCAGCCGCCGCATCGACAAAGGCCACCACCGCCCAGAGGCCCCAAAAAAACGCGACCAGCATACACAACGCGCCAATCGCCGGAATGATCAGGGACAAAAGCGTGAACGCAACCGCCAGCACCAATGTCATGACCTGCAACCAGATCATCACGGAGAGCATATCGCGCACCTCCCCCTCGCCGCCCACCATGCGGCTGACCCAATGCAACACGTAAACCGTGACGATAGATTGGCCCCAATTGATCAACGCAAAGAGGATAGGCGATTGAAAGGCTGGCGATCCGCGGATGATCTGACCCAAATCATCATCCGGAATAGGCGAGATTTGAAACAGCCCAGAGACCAGCAGCGACAGGATCACCGCCATCAGCATAAGAGCAATCCAAAGGCCCTGAATCGGCAGGTCAAGCGCAATCACATCGCGCCCGCCCCGACGGGGATCGGTCAGTGTAGTGCGAAAGAGCGTTTTGAATGTGTCGAAAGTCATGCGCTTACTCTGATCCCCATCCCGCCTCACGCATATTCGAAAGCCAAAACCACCCAAATACAACAAGCCAAACCACGCCCACCGCGGTCAAACCAGGGCCCGGCCCGATAAAGCCTGCCACCAAACCATGGAGCAGGATCAACGGGCTGGCCGCAAGATAGGACCAGAACATGGCAAAACGGCTATCATATGCAGACCCCGATGCACCAAACGCGCGACACACAAGATAGGCGAGAAACGCAAGCAGGTAAAATGCCAGTGGCGCAATGAAAATCCATCCCATCAAAGCGCCCCCCAACAGGGGCTGCAAGTCCACTTCATCGAGATGGGCCTGGCGCGCCAGACGGGGCCACTGACCAATAAATGTGATCACGCACCCGGCCACCAACGTGGCCAGCGCCCTGCCCTCATTTTCACCCAAGGACAAAAGCCTGCGCATCACGCGCCGTGGCCCGCGATAGCTTGCCGCGATGTCAGTGGTGACCGGCATCAGCCGCGCCGCCGCGCCAACCAGGCTTCCAGGCGGGTGACAATTTCGTCGCGCAGCGTGTCATCTTCAATCTCTTCCACGGCTTCGGCAAGAAAGGCCAATGTCATGAGATCGGTGGCGATGTCGCGTGGAACACCCCGCGCACGCAGGTAAAACAGCCCCTCCTCATCAATCGCGCCGCTGGTTGAGCCATGGGAACAAGCCACGTCATCGGCATAGATCTCAAGCTCAGGTTTGGCGAGGAACTGACTGTCATCATCCAAAAGAAGCGACTGACTGATCTGATAGCCATCGGTTTTCTGCGCGTCCGGCTGAACCAAGATCTTGCCTTGAAAAACGCCTGTTGCCCCGTTGCGCAGCACCTTTTTGAAAACCTGCCGGCTTTCACAATTCACAGCATCATGGGTGATGAAAACCGTGTCATCATGGTGAAAATCGCCATCGCCCACACAGGCCCCTGCCACATGGGCCACTGCGTTATCGCCGGTGAGCTCCAGCACGCATTCATTGCGCGTCAGCACGCCATTGGCCGTCAATGTGAAGGATTTGAACGTGCTTTCCGTGCCGAGCCGACCGAAAATATGCGTGACCGCGCGGCGCTCATGATCGCGGCCCATGGTGCGCACATGATGAAAGGCCGCGCCATCCGCCACATCCACTTCCATCACCTTGTTAAAGCGCGCCGCTGCCGGCCCATTTTCCAGAACGGTCAGATCTGCGCCTTGGTCCAGCTTGATGACATGATGTAGCGTCGCGTCAGAAGTCTCTGATTTGTGGTGATAAATCAGATTGATCGGCCGGTTCACCTCGGCCGATACGCGGATCAACACACCGTCCGTTGCCAAGGCTGTATTCAGCGCCGCCAAAGGCCGTTCCACCGGATCTTGACCACGCGCCTCAAGCACGCCGTAAAGATCCCGGGCCCAGTGAATATCCGTGGCAGACACCGCGCTCAGCCGTTCTATTTGGACGCCCGCGAGCGTCAGATCATCACTGGCCTCCGCGTCAAACACGCCGTCCACAAACACGATTTTGAGCCGGTCCACCGCGTGAAACATGGGCGGATCCTGAGGATCGTGAAAGGTTTTGGCCGCCGGGGTGCTGGGGCGTACGAGCGTTTCGGGACGGGTGTATTTCCAATATTCGTCGCGACGTTCCGGCAAACCCATCTGGCGCACCCGCTCGACGGCTTTTTCGCGTGATTGCTTGAGCCAACCCTTGCTGTCCGGGATTTTGGCAACCGCCAACCGGGCATCAGTCGCCTCTTTTTTCTTTGCTGGCAACGCCATCACGCGACCTCCGCCAGAATGTCGGCATATCCGTTTTGCTCCACTTCGAGCGCCAGCTCCGGACCACCGGTTTTGACAATTTTTCCATCCGACATGATATGCACCAAATCCGGTTTAATGTGATCCAGAAGGCGCTGATAATGCGTGATCACAAGGAACCCACGGCCCGCATCGCGCAGCGCGTTCACACCGTCTGAGACAAGCTTCATCGCGTCCACATCAAGCCCCGAATCTGTCTCATCAAGAATGCACATCTTCGGCTCAAGCAAGGCCATCTGCAGGATTTCATTGCGCTTTTTCTCACCGCCCGAGAACCCCACATTGACGGGGCGTTTGAGCATATCCGCGTCGATCTTGAGTGCCTTGGCTTTCTCCCGTACCAGGGCCAGGAAGTCTTTGGCGCTCATTTCGTCTTCGCCGCGCGCTTTGCGTTGCGCATTGAGGGCAGTGCGCATGAAGGTCATGTTCCCCACGCCGGGGATCTCGACCGGATATTGGAACGCCAAAAAGAGGCCAGCCGCGGCGCGCTCTTCGGGTTCCATCTCGAGGATATCTTCGCCTTCCAAGAGCGCCGTGCCGCCGGTCACTTCATATCCATCACGCCCTGACAGCACGTAGCTCAGCGTAGATTTGCCCGACCCGTTCGGCCCCATGATCGCGTGCACCTTGCCCGCCTCAACCGTGAGGTCCACGCCTTTCAGGATGGTCTTTTCTTCTTCCTCAAGATCAACCGTCAAACCTTTGATTTCCAGCATCTTTTCGTTCCTTCAGGTTCGAGCAGCTCAAGGCCGCGTCATCATTTCGATAAGGGTCAGTAAGTCTGAGGCATCGAGTTGCATCGGCTCCACCTCAAATTCGGCCATCCGCCCAATGGTCTTCGGCGCGCCGAGATAATTCTCCACCCGGTGGTAATGTTTGCGCCGCGCATAATCGTCGATGAACAGAGTGACAGGCTTGGTTGTGCGCAGCGCCGTGGCCATGGCACAGCCCGCGCGAAACCGGCCATCGACCAGCACGACATCGGGCTGCTGAAACTCAGGAAGTTCCCAAATTTCAAGGGGATAGCGGGCGTAACGGATGTAGTCCCGCGTGGTTTTGGGGTGGCCCCACTCCTTGGTCTCGCCAATGTCGGACCAGATGATTTCAGCTTCGGATCCATCTGCGGGCGGGTTTTCCGCAAACCAGGCGCGCATCATCTGGGCCCAGGCTTTGTCACTTTCCACTGAAAAGACCTGCGTGCCCGGCATCTCGGCCGCCATCACCGTGGACCCGCCGGAACCATATTCAAGGATCACCTCCGCCCGCGCATAGGCGTTGCGCAGGGCGGTGCCCTCAAGCTCCGGGAAGGTGAATTCCGGGCGGGTTATGGGTGCATCGAGTGTCATTTCAGCCCAGCGTTACACCGGTGCCAGAGACCGACACCATCAACATGGATTGGCCCACGACCTCATAATCAAGATCGACGCCCACAACCGCATCCGCCCCCATGGCCCGCGCCCGCTCTTCCAGCTCCGAAAGCGCCGTGTCCCGGGCCTTTTGCAGCTCTTTCTCATAGGCGCCCGAGCGGCCGCCGACGATATCGGTGATCGAGGCAAACACATCACGGAACACATTCGCCCCCATGATCGCCTCGCCCACGACGATGCCTTTGTACCCCGTGATCGGGCGGCCTTCGATGGATTGGGTGGTGGTGATGATCATCCCAGTGTGCTCCGCGTTCCAAGGACCGGGCATCAGCCCACGCTGCCCTCCAGCGAAATCGCCACCAACTGTTGCGCCTCCATCGCAAACTCCATCGGCAGCGCCTGCAGCACGTCCTTGCAGAACCCGTTCACGACCAGCGCCACGGCCTCTTCCTCATCCATGCCCCGCTGGCGGCAATAGAACATCTGGTCGTCATCCACCTTGGATGTTGTCGCCTCATGCTCCACCCGCGAGGAATTGTTGCGCACCTCGATATAGGGCACCGTGTGCGCCCCGCATTTGTCACCGATGAGCAGGCTGTCGCACTGGGTGTAGTTGCGCGAGTCTTTCGCCCGCGGGGCCATGCTGACCAATCCGCGATAGGTGTTCTGCGCTTTGCCCGCGCTGATGCCTTTCGAGACGATCCGCGAGCGGGTGTTCTTTCCCAGATGCACCATCTTCGTGCCGGTATCGGCCTGCTGATAGTTGTTGGTGATGGCGATCGAGTAGAACTCCCCCTGGCTGTCATCGCCGCGCAGAATGCAGCTCGGGTATTTCCACGTCACAGAAGAGCCGGTTTCCACCTGCGTCCACATCACCTTCGACCGCGCACCTCGGCAATCGGCGCGCTTGGTCACAAAGTTATAGATCCCGCCTTTGCCGTTCTCATCACCGGGGAACCAGTTCTGCACGGTGGAATACTTCACCTCAGCATCTTCCTCGACGATGATCTCCACCACCGCCGCGTGCAGTTGTGCAGTGTCGCGCTGCGGCGCAGTGCAGCCTTCAAGATAGCTCACGTAAGAGCCTTTGTCGGCGATGATCAGAGTGCGCTCAAACTGGCCCGTATTCTCGGCATTGATACGGAAATAGGTAGAAAGCTCCATCGGGCAGCGCACGCCCGGCGGCACGTAGACAAACGAACCATCAGAGAATACGGCCGTGTTCAGCGTTGCGTAGTAATTGTCACTGACCGGTACAACAGTGCCGAGATATTTGCGCACCAACTCCGGGTATTCCCGAATGGCCTCGGAGATTGAGCAGAAAATAACACCTGCCTTTTTCAATTCTGCCTGAAAGGTTGTGCCAACGGACACGCTATCAAACACCGCGTCCACAGCGACTTTGCGCCCTTCTGCTGGCGCATCCTCAGCCCCTTCGACACCTGCAAGGATCATCTGTTCTTTGAGAGGAATGCCCAACTTCTCATAGGTTTCCAAAAGTTTCGGATCCACCTCATCCAAAGATTTCGGCTTCACCTCCATGCTTTTGGGGCGGGCGTAGTAGTATTGATCCTGAAAATCGATCTCAGGGTAGTCGACCATTGCCCAATCCGGCTCTTCCTTGGTCAGCCAATGGGCATAGGCATCGAGCCGCCACTGCGTCATCCAGTCAGGCTCTTCGTTTTTCTCAGAGATCAGACGCACAATGTCCGGGGTCAGGCCCTTGGGCGCATACTCCATTTCAATGTCCGTCTCCCAGCCATACTTGTAGGTGCTGATATCCGCGACGGCATCAACGGTCTCCTGATCCACGCCGTCTTTGACGGTTAGCTGCGCGGTTGTGTCTGTGGGAGGTGTCATATCTGTCTCCTTCCTGTCTGTTGCTTGGGCGTCTCAAGCGGCCCTGGCGCGATGTTTTTCGTAGTGCCGCGCCCACGTCTCCGCAAAACGCGTGATCATTTCTTCGGTCGTCTCTGGCCCCAGCGATACGCGAATGGCGCAGGCGGCGTCCATCTCGTCAAAACCCATGGCCGCCAAAACCCGGCTCGACCTGACCTTACCGCTCGAACATGCAGACCCGGCCGATATGGCAAACCCTGCAAGATCCATGGCCATGACTTGCGTCTCTCCTTTCCAACCTGGCGCAATGATGCAGCTGGTGTTGGGCAGGCGAGCGTTCTCCTTGCCCACAAAAGTAAGTCCCTCGACCCGATTCACAAGGATTGTTTCTAGAATATTTCTAAGTTTCTCGACACGGGCCCAGACCCCGGCCTCCAGATCGCGCTGTGCGGCTTCAACAGCGGCACCGAAGCCTGCGATTCCAATGATGTTTTCCGTCCCAGAGCGCCGCCCCATTTCCTGCCCACCCCCCAAAGACAGCGCGGGCACATCCACGCCCTGCTTCACGATGAGTGCGCCCACACCTTTGGGACCACCCAGCTTATGCGCCGAACAGATCGCCAGATCGGCCCCGCTCCAGGCAAAAGAAAATGGCACGCGGCCAAGAGCTTGCGTGATATCAAGAAAGAGCGCTCCGCCTTCGTCTTTGGGCGGATCACTCAGAACGCCCGTCTCGGAATTAGCCAGCCCCATGGCCAGAATTTCCGCACCGTCTCCCGCGCGCCCATGTGCGAAAACCGCGTCATGGGCGGTGGCGTCCACGCGCACGGCACCAGGCCAATTCGCTAAAACAGATGCGGCCTCCGTCGCGCCGGACGTGAACACAACCTCTTGCGCCCGACACCCGACACCGGCAGCCACTTGAGCGCGGGCGCGCTCCACAAGTGCCTTGGCCTGCCGCCCTTCGCCATGCACACTTGAAGGATTTCCCAAAACGTCCATCGCCGCCAACATGGCCTCACGCGCCTCAGGACGAAGCGGTGCCGTGGCGTTGTAATCCAGATAATGGCGGCTCATGAATGACCCTCGGTATCGTGATCGCTCATGAATGACCCTCGGGATAGTGGCGTCTCATGAATGACTCTGATGCATCTTCTGGCCGAAAATGTCCCTGGGGTATGGGGGCAGCGCCCCCAATCAAACCACGGCACGACACACCGCCCGCGCTTACTCATCATCCACAACCGTCAAAAGAGACGGCACCGCCGGACAGGGCACAAGCGCATTTTCAATCACATCACTCAATCGCGTTTGGTGCAGAAATACATAGACATGTGCGCTTAGACCCTCCCAAAGCCGGTTGGTCACCGATTGCGCTTTGGATCCACTGCTGGCCCCAGATGCGCCCGCGCCCATATGCAGCGCGTCAAAGGTCTCATCAACAGCTTGCAAAATATCGCAAACACGGATCTCAGAGGGCGCTTTGGCCAGCTTGTAGCCCCCGCCCGGGCCTCTCACGGAGGTCACCAACTCGGCGCGGCGCAGCTTCACAAAAAGCTGCTCAAGATATGGCAGCGAAATACGCTGACGTTTGGAAACTTCACTCAGCGTCACCAAACCTTGGCCATTGGCCATCGCAATATCAGCCAGAGCCACCATCGCATAGCGTCCTTTGGTGCTGAGCTTCATGGGCAGACCCTTCGCGAATTGATTGACCAAACCCGCCGCAATGCCTATTTGACCTGCTACCTGAGGGCGACCGGGGATTTAGAATAATTCTAAATTAATCCGCCCGCGTCGTCAACAACGCTCAGGCAGGGACAAACAGGGAATTGCAAATACATGCCCGAGGTTATTTTTCCCGGCCCGGAAGGCCGGCTCGAAGGTCGCTACCACCCGCAACGGGAAAAAGACGCCCCCATCGCCATTATCCTTCATCCGCACCCGCAATTCGGCGGCACGATGAACAACAAAGTGGTCTACAACCTGCACTACGCCTTTTACAACATGGGCTTTACGGTGCTGCGGTTCAATTTCCGCGGTGTCGGGCGCAGCCAAGGGGAATACGATCAGGGCGTGGGCGAGCTCTCGGATGCGGCTTCGGCGCTGGATTACCTGCAATCCATGAACAACAATTCCAAACATTGCTGGGTCGCGGGCTTTTCCTTTGGCGCCTGGATTGGGATGCAGCTTTTGATGCGTCGACCTGAGATCACTGGGTTCATTTCAGTGTCGCCGCCCGCTAATATGTACGACTTTTCGTTTCTGGCGCCCTGCCCGTCTTCGGGCCTCATCATCAACGGAAGCGCGGATCGCGTGGCCCCGCCTGCTGATACGCTGTCTTTGGTCAATAAGCTGCACGAACAGCCCGGCATCACCATTACGCATGAAGAGATCGACGGCTCAGGGCACTTTTTCGAAGAACCGCATATGGACACGATGATCGGCAATGTAACATCCTATGTCAAACGACGGCTCACGGAGACCACGCGCTGATGGGTGTGACTGAAGATCTGGCCGACGATCTGGCGCTCAAGGTCATAGAATACATTGACGCCTCGGGCGATGAAGGCGTGATTTCGGAGATGGTCGCGCTGCTCGGGGCGACATCGCAAACCGCCGAAGAGGCATTCTTGACCTCCCTGCGCGTACGCCGTGCGAACATCGCCGCGCGAGAGCTTTTGGCGCGCAAGATCAAAGCTTACAAGGCCGCAAAGACCGAGAGCACCTAGGTTGACAGCCAGCGCGGCAACAGAATTTTATTAAAATTCTGCGCAGAAAATTCCAATTTTCTTCGCATTTTCTTCCAAGAAAATGGGCGCTTTTCAACTGTCAGGCTCTTTGTAGACACCCTGTTCCTTAAGCGCATCCACCACCTCGCGCGGCATGTAATCTTCATCATGACGGGCCAGAATTTCCTGGGCGCGGAACACCCCGTCCTGGTACCTTCCAAGTCCCACCATGCCTTCGTTTTCGGCAAAAAGATCAGGCAGGATGCCCACGTAAGTCACGGCCACGCTGGCCCCGCCATCGGTTACACGAAAGCTGATCTCTTCACCTTCGCCGCGCACCAATGATCCCTCCTCCACCAGCCCGCCGATGCGAAACACCTCTGTCGCGGGCGGCGGTTCCGCGATCACCTGACTGGGTGAGCGGAAAAAATTGATCCCATCGCGCATCGCATACCCGATCAGCGCGGTCGACACAGCGAGCGCAACCGCGGTGATCACCAGGATCTGAATGCGCCTTTGTTTTTTCAATGTTTTCATGTCGGTACCAGTCTTTCCTCAAGGGAATACAGGAGCCTGCATCAAACCCGTCGTTTCGTCATGACCCAGCATCAGATTGGCATTTTGCAGCGCCTGACCGCTGGATCCTTTGGTTAAATTATCAAGCGCTGCGATCACAATAGCACGGCCCGGGAGGCGATCACTCACAACACCCACATGGCAAAAATTACTGCCTCGGATGTGCCGTGTGCTGGGATGTTCGCCCATCGGCAGCACTTCGACAAATGGCTCCTGCGCGTAAGCCTCGGCAAGGCTTGCATGCACCACGTCCGCCGCGCCTTTTACGTAAACAGTGGCCAGTATGCCTCTGTTTGCAGGCAATAAATGCGGTGTGAATTGCACCTTTACCTCGCGCCCGGCAAGCTTGGAAAACTCTTGGTCGAACTCCGCCAGGTGTCGATGCGTGCCGCCTACGGCATACGCATGGCTGCCCTCAGACAGCTCCGCGTGAAGCAGGTTTTCTTTCAACGCGCGCCCGGCACCGCTCACCCCGGTTTTAAGGTCGATGATGATCTCATCGAGATCAATGACCCCATCCTTGATAAGCGGCCGCAATGCATATTGCCCGGTGGCCGCGTTGCACCCGGTGCCCGCCACGAGCCGCGCGGCGCGAATGTCTTCGCGGTAAAACTCGGTCAGGCCATAGACCGCCTCGGCCTGACACTCGAGCGCATCATGGCTGCCACCATACCAACGTGCATATTCCTCAGGATCTTCAAGCCGGAAATCCGCGCTCAAATCGATAACCTTAAGATCGCGCGGCAAACCTTTGATAACGCTTTGTGATGTCGCATGGGGAAGCGCACAGAAACACAGGTCAATCCCGGCAAAGTCAATCTCACCAATGGTCACAAGCGCCGGCAAATCCAGGTGCCGCAAGTGAGGAAACACCTCAGCCATGCTTTGGCCCGCTTTGGAATTGGCCCCGAGCGCAGCAATCTCCATGCCCGGATGCGTGGCCAAAAGCCGGATAAGTTCAGCCCCGGTATAGCCCGACGCGCCGAGGATCGCGATTTTATGGGTCATGTCAGACCTCTTTCATATGTCATGTGGGATTTAGGCAGAAATCCAAGCCACCGCAATGCGACCCGTCCCCGACCTGTTCAGTCAAGCGGCAGAAAATTCGATCTGTCGTCGCAAAAACTGCGTGGCGCGGTCCGACACGCGGGCCGGATCGCCCGTCGTGAGATAGGCCGTTTCCCCGACATCCCCGCCCATATGCGGGTGACGCGTGAGGTAATCGGCCAAACTGTCTGCCACCAACGTCGCCTGAGAAAAGAGAGCAACATCGGCTCCCAACGCCTTTTGGAATGCATCTTGCAGGAGCGGGTAATGGGTGCAGCCCAACACAGCCGCCTGAGGCTCTGGCATCTTGCGCTGTAACGCATCGACATGAGAGCGCACCAACGCTTCCGCAAGGATCATGTCGCCATCCTCAATCGCATCGACAACACCGCCGCAGGCCTGCGCCTCCACATCCACGCCGATGGCGCGAAACGCCAATTCCCGTTGAAAGGCCCGGCTCGCCACAGTGGCCGGTGTCGCAAAGAGCGCCACATGCTTCACCGCCACTTCGCGGGGCGGAGAGTTATCACCCCATTGCCGCTCTGTCAGGGCTTCGATCATGGGAACAAAAACGCCCAAAACGCGCTTGCCATCCGGCACGCCGTCTTCCTGCATCCGACGCAGGGCCGCCGCTGAGGCGGTATTGCAGGCCAACACCACGAGATCACAACCCCTCTGCCACAGCGTCGTGACATGGGATTTGGTGAGCGCATAGATATCATCGGCGGTGCGCACGCCATAGGGGGCGTTCGCATGATCCGCGAAGTACACAAACGCCTGATCTGGCAGCGCTTTTGACACCGCATCCAACACCGTCAGGCCGCCAAGGCCACTGTCAAAGATACCCACTGCCATGATGGCCCCACGCGCGACCCGCGCCGCTGATCGTTAGAAATTCAACCCGAGCGCCCCAGGGGCAATCGGCTTCGGGCTCAGCTCATACGTCTTATCGCGCAAGAATGCCATCAGCGATTTGGCGTCTTTGACACGATCGCCAATCGCCGCGCGGCTGAGCGGGTCGCCCACATGCACCTTGACAGGCGTATCGACCCGCTTGCCAAACTCATTGATCAACAGCGCCATGCGCAACGTCACGTGCAGGTGACTGGCGATTTGCCAAAGTCTGCTATTCTCGCCTTCAAAAAATAGCGGGATCACCGTGGCCTCTGATTTCGCAATCATCCGCGCGGTGAAGCTGCGCCAATCGGGATCCAGCGGGCGCGCCATTGGTTTGGCGGCCGTGCTCACCGTGCCGCCCGGGAAAATGCCGATGGCCCCGCCTTGCGCCAGATAGTGCAGCGCGTCTTTGCGCGTTTGCAGATTGAGCGCCACCGCCTCTTTTGTCCCGTCAAAACTGACAGGCAGGACAACGCGCTTGAGATCTTCGGCCTGTTGAAACACCGAATTGGCCAGAATGCGGAAATCTCCGCGCGTCTGGCTCAGGATATGACCCATCATCAACCCATCCAAAATGCCGTAGGGATGATTGGCCAAGACGATAAGAGGACCTGATTTCGGAATAGCATCGAGGCTGCCTCTGGCGATATCAAGGCTCAGGCCATAACGCTCCACCATCACCTGCCAGAAATCCTGACCCAAGGCCACATCGCGCTCATAGCCTTCGGCGCGTTTTATCAGCTGTATACGCCCCGTCAGGTTCTCCATCGTCCGGATGACGGCCCGTCCACCGCGTGTCTGAGCGGAATGGGCGTAGCTGATATCGCGCGCTGTGGTAGGGCCGCGTGACGCGGGGTGTTCGGATGGCATTGTGCTGACCTGTTTGGCTCTTACTAGGTTTTGCGTCGGTCGTTTATGACAAAAGGATGTAAACGAACTGCAACAATCACGAAAGGCACAGCCAAAGGGGTAACCCAACAGCAGCTGGGAAGCGATGCAAATTTGCGCAACCTAGTTCACTTGCGCCAAAGCTTGCCGGCATCAAGAGGCCTCATTTCAAAGCCTTGGCGCGGTTGACCCTATACTGCCCACCGTTTTCTGATATGCCGGATATGGGACGCAAGGATCATCACCATGGATTGGGATAAGCTGAGGATTTTTCACGCGGTGGCCGACGCAGGCAGCCTCACCCATGCGGGCGATCAATTGCATTTGTCGCAATCGGCGATATCGCGTCAGATCCGCGCGCTGGAGGAATCGCTCAATGCCACATTGTTTCATCGCCATGCCCGAGGCCTTATCCTAACGGAACAGGGCGAGCTGCTTTTTGACGCCACGCGCGCCATGGCCAAACGGCTGGACACCGCAACCGCGCGCATCCGCGACAGCGAAGAAGAGGTGTTTGGTGAGCTGCGCGTTACCACCACGATCGGCTTTGGCACGCTCTGGCTGGCGCCACGGCTCCCGACGCTTTTTGAAAAATATCCTGATCTCAACCTGGATCTGATGCTGGAAGAGCGGGTTCTAGATCTGCCGATGCGCGAGGCGGATGTGGCAATCCGCATGAAAGAACCCAGCCAGGCCGATCTCATCCGCAAGCGCCTCATGAGCGTGCATATGTGCCTTTTCGCATCGCGTGAATATCTTGACGCACACGGCACGCCCGAGACGCCTGAAGATCTGGTTCAGCATCGGCTCATCTGTCAAAATCTGCGATCCGCTCAAGTGGGCGCCGGCGCCACCTTGGTGCAGGAACTGATGACCTATGAAATCCCGTCACTTTTGACCGTGAACAATTATTTCGGTGTTTTGCAAAGCGTTCTGGAAAACCTCGGCATCGGGGTTTTGCCCAATTACGTGAGCCATGATTTCCCACAAGTCGTGCGGGTTTTACCCGAAATCCAAAGCTCAGATGTTCCGGTGTTTTTGGCCTACCCGTCTGAGCTGCGTCACTCGCAGCGGATCGCGGCATTCCGTGATTTCGTCCAGGATGAGATTGTCAGCTATCGAAAACGGCTGCAAGATCAACCAGATAGCTGATTTTTTAGGCCAAATGCTAATGAGATATGCATGCAACACATAGCGGGGTTGTTGCGTTTGCAGCATGTTTTTTCTTGAACGGTCGGAATGCGGGGAATAATTCGGAGGCATGCGAGCCGCAGCTGTGGCTTTCATACCTCCCTGTTGGACTTCGGCCGAGCTTAGTGCTCGGCCTTTTTTTTGGCAAACAACATGAGCGATAGGGCCATGGCATGAACCGATCCTTCACGCTGCGACCGGCGCGCGAAGATGAGCTCCCAGAGCTATCCGCGCTCTGCCTGCGGTCCAAAGGGCATTGGGGCTATGATGATGCGTTCATGGCCGCCTGCGTCCCGGTTTTGACCTTGGAGCGCGATGACCTGGCAGACGGGCTGCTGATCGTGGCCGAAACAGACCGCGTGGCGGCCGGGATCGCCCAGTTGGCCGGCCCCCCCGGAGAGATGGAGATTGATCGGCTTTTTGTCGATCCGCCTTTTATCGGTACGGGATGTGGACGCGTTCTCTTTGACTGGTGCATCAGAAAGGCCCTCGCCCTTGGGGAAACCCGGCTTGAAATCGAGGCCGATCCTGATGCAGCGCCATTTTACGAAAAGATGGGCGCGGTTCGCATCGGCGAGACCCCATCTGGCGCGATCCCAGGGCGTATGTTGCCGCTGCTCGAATTACGGATCGGTGTGGCGGGCTGAACCCCGCCTTACGGCAAAATTGGAATGTCGCGGCCGCTAAAACGCGTGAGCGGTATGGCACCATCGGCAGTGATCGCGATGTTTTCCTCATGCACCATCAGGCACCCATCGCGCGTCTCGACATAGGGCTCCAATGTGATGACCATGCCCGGCTGTAACACTGTCCTATCCAGCGGCGTCAGGGACAGCCCTTCTGTCAGCTGCATACCCAGACCATGGCCCATGCGCCCAGCCCCATCCTCAGGCGCATCATCAGGCCCCACAATCTTGGCCATAGCCTTCCAGACCTCGCATGCCAGAGCGCCTGGACGCGCTGCCTCAAGGCCCGCTGCAGTGGCGTCGATGAGGCGCTTATGGGCGTCACGCACCTCAGATGATGCCGCGCCCACCGCAAAATTACGGTCAAAATCGCAAAAATACCCATCCCGCACTGCGCCTGTGTCCAGCATCACCACATCACCGTGTTGCAAAGGTGTATCAGCGGCGGGAGAAATCACATCGCGATAGCCAAATGGCCCGGCACCCCCGGCAAGATAGGGAACAAAATCCGCCCCTTCCTCCAGCAAAAGCCGTTGAAAAGCGCGAAACACCTCAGACAAGGCCGCACCCGGACGGGCAATCTCTCCCATCCGGTCAAAGGCGCGACCGGCCAGCGCGCAGGTTTTGGAAATGCGCGCGATCTCTACCGGGGATTTGATCGCGCGCAAATCGGCCATCAGGCATTGATCCGGCACGATCTCCACACGTGCCCGCACCCGATCAAAATCGGCCAAAGGCATGCGCAGATGGGTCTCATAGCCCATCGGCAGCGCCACGGGCCCACCCACCTCTTGCAGCGCATCAACCAACAGGCTCACCCCATCATCCTCGGGACGCGGCGCAGGCCAGGTGCGGATATCTTCAACCCATGTGGACGCCATAAGCGCCGCCCCGATTGACGGGATTATGGCAACAGGTTTGCCCTGGGCAGGCACCACGAGAAACCAGGACCGACTGGGCGATTCCCAAAACCGCGTCAGAAACCCGGTGAAATAGCGAATGTCGGCCTCTGTTGTCAGCAAAAGCGCGCCGGCCCCCAGCTGCGCCATCCCTTGCTGTGCACGCGTCAGGCGAGCGGCGTATTCTGCCTCTGGAAACCCGTCGCTCACCCGTCCGCCTGTTCGCTGAGAATGCATAGCGCGCGTGCTTCTGCGCCAAGGCCCATCTCCTTCAGACACGCAATGCCCGCCGCGCCGGACGGCGTGCTGGCCAGATCCTGACGGGCAAGGACAGGTAGGATGTCCTCGGCTTCTGTCTCACTAATGAGCGCAAACTGATCGGCATCTACGGCCAATTGCTTGAGCGCAATAAATGAGGGCACTTTGCAATCCAGACGCCCCATCGCCGACACGTCGCCCGTGCTTTCTACCACCTCGCCCGCCCGGATACTGGCCTCCAGCGCCGGGGCGCGATCAGGTTCTACCACAATGATACGCGGCGCATCGCCCCAAACCTGGCGGAAAAGCCGCGCGCAGGCACAGGCAAGGCCACCCACACCCGCTTGCAAAAAGATATGCGTGGGCGGCGCAGGCATTTGCCGCGCGGCCTCAGCCGCCATGACGAGATACCCTTCCATCAACCGGTGCGGACGCTCATAGTACCCCTCCCAGGAACTGTCCGAGAGAAGCACCCAGCCCTGATCTTCGGCGGCCTGCATCGCAGCCTCCATCGCCGCCTCGTAATCCACGCCTGCCCGCTCCACCCGCGCCCCATGGGCGCGGAGCCGTTCTGCAAAGCTTTCGGGCACCGTTTCGGCTATGAACACAACCGCCTCTGCGCCGAACCTTTTGGCCCCAAACGCGACGGAAAGCCCATGATTGCCCGCGCTGGCCGTGGCATAGGTTCGGCCTTTGAGGGCGGCAAACATATCCTCTGCTTGCCCAGCACGGCGCGCGGCCATGGCATCGTGCGCAATCACATAGGCCGCCCCAAGCGCCTTGAAACTGCCCATCCCCATGCGCCCACGCTCATCCTTGATCCAGGCCTCACAGCCCATCCCTTCGGCCAAAACCAAAGGCGTCTGCCCGGAAATGAGATGTGTAGAGATCACCTCTTCGGCCAAATCTGCGGCGTCACTGGCCATGGGCACGCCCGGAAGCGCATCATCGGGCAGGCCCGCGCCTCGCCAGGTGTTTTCCGTGATGTGCATCAATCTCTCCCGTTTGCCGCCAGAATGGCCAAACCGCGCGTCCCGTCAAGCCGCACCCCCCTTCCCCCTGCCGCATCAATCGCCTAAACGAACCGGTAAGGCACCTATCGGGGGACAGGGACAGATGCAGGAACCGGCCATCACGCCAGAGCTGATCGAAAGCCACGGGCTCAAACCTGATGAATATGACCGCATTCTAGAGATCATCGGACGCGAGCCGAGCTTTACCGAGCTGGGCATTTTTTCGGCCATGTGGAATGAACACTGTTCCTACAAATCCTCGAAAAAATGGCTGCGCACCCTGCCCACCGATGGCCCACAGGTGATCTGCGGCCCCGGTGAAAACGCCGGCGTGGTGGATATCGGCGATGGACAAGCCGTGATCTTCAAAATGGAGAGCCACAACCACCCCAGCTACATTGAGCCCTACCAAGGCGCGGCCACCGGCGTGGGCGGCATTTTGCGAGACGTTTTCACCATGGGCGCGCGGCCCATTGCGTCGATGAACTCACTGAGTTTCGGTGCGTTGGATCACCCCAAAACCCGCCAATTGGTCCACGGTGTGGTGGCCGGCATCGGCGGGTATGGCAACGCGTTCGGTGTGCCCTGCGCGGGGGGCGAGGTGCGGTTTGACCCCGCCTATAACGGCAATTGCCTTGTGAATGCCTTTGCGGCCGGTTTGGCTGACAGTGACAAGATTTTCTACTCTGCTGCATCAGGCGTGGGGATGCCGGTGGTGTATCTTGGCGCCAAGACGGGGCGTGACGGTGTGGGCGGGGCCACCATGGCGTCGGCCGAGTTCGACGAAAGCATCGAAGAAAAGCGCCCTACCGTGCAGGTCGGTGACCCGTTTACGGAAAAGCGCCTGATGGAGGCCTGTCAGGAGCTGATGCGCACCGGTGCTGTGATCTCGATCCAGGATATGGGCGCGGCGGGGCTGACCTGCTCGGCGGTGGAGATGGGCGACAAGGGCGGCTTGGGCGTGCGGCTCAACCTTGATCAGGTGCCGCAGCGCGAAGACAATATGACCGCCTATGAGATGATGCTCTCAGAAAGCCAGGAACGGATGCTCATGGTCCTCAAGCCCGAGTTGGAGGCCGAAGCCCGCGCTGTGTTCGACAAGTGGGATCTTGATTTCGCCATCGTGGGCGAGACCATCGCCGAAGACCGTTTTCTGGTGCTGCATGGCAATGAGGTGAAGGCGGATCTGCCTCTGGCCACGCTGTCAGGCTCCGCCCCGGAATATGACCGGCCGTGGGAGGAGCCCACACCCGCCGCGCCGCTCGACACCGAGAGCCTTGTCCAGGTTGACCCCATTGAGGGGCTCAAAGCGTTGATTTCAAGCGCGAATTACAGCTCCAAGCAATGGGTCTATGAACAATACGACACCATGGTGATGGCCGACAGCGCCCGCACGCCGGGGATGGGCGCGGGGCTTATCCGCGTGCACGGCACTGACAAACTGCTGGCGTTCACCTCGGACGTGACGCCGCGCTATGTTTTCGCCAACCCCTATGAAGGCGGCAAACAGGCGGTGGCCGAGGCCTATCGCAACCTCACCGCCGTCGGTGCTACGCCTTTGGCCAGCACCGACAACCTTAATTTCGGCAATCCTGAAAAACCGGGCATTATGGGTCAATTCGTAGCCGCCATTCGCGGCATTGGCGAGGCTGTGGCCGCGCTCGATATGCCGATCGTGTCGGGCAACGTGTCGCTTTACAATGAAACCGACGGAGCGGCGATCCTGCCCACGCCGACCATTGGCGCGGTGGGCCTGATCCGCGATCCCGAAACCGCCATCACCGGCATGGCGCGCGAAGGGCATGTGTTGCTCATGGTGGGCGAATGCGGTGGGCATCTGGGGCAATCGGCACTTTTGGCAGAGGTGTTCAATCGCGCCGAAGGCGAAGCCCCTACCGTTGATCTCACTGCGGAAAAACGCAACGGCGATTTCATCCGCGACAACGCCCAATTCATCCGCGCCTGCACGGATATATCTGATGGGGGTATGGCGCTTGCCGCATTTGAAATGGCCGAGGCGGCCGGGGTGGGCCTGTGCCTTGATAGCGCCAACATGGCCACGCTTTTCGGCGAAGATCAGGCGCGCTACCTGATTGCCTGCAATTTCGATCAGGCCGAAGCGCTGATGATGGCGGCGGGAAAAGCCGGCGTGAGCCTGCACACCGTGGGCAAATTCACCGGGCAGACCGTCTCGCTCGGCGGCTCCAAGGCTCCGCTGGATGAGCTATCTCAGCTTTTCCGTTCCAGCTTTGAGCGTCACTTGGGCTAAGCCATGCCGCGCCGCCTTGTGATCCTTGCCGGCGCCCACAAAACCGCGTCGAGCCACGTACAGCATTCCTTGCTGGGGTCTGAGGCGGCGCTTCGCGAGCTTGGCATCGCAGTCATTGGTCCCAAAACAATGCGTCAGGACCTCACCCCCTTTTCCCAGCTTTTGCGCGACGGGATGACGCCTGAGGTAGTGCGCGCAGGCGCAGATGGGTTTCTCTCCCATCACGGGGGTGAGGCCGATACGATTGCTCTCATGGATGAAAACATCCTTGGCGGCACGGATCGCAAAATGCTGATGCGCAAATCGCGGCTCTACCCTTGGGCACCGCGGCGTGTGGCCCGGCTTCTGGAGCTGTGTGACGGCCATGACATCACCCTGGCCATCGCCACCCGCAACCCGGCCACCTTCTTACCATCCTGCTGGGGTGAAAGCCTGCATCATGGGCGCTATGATGACTTTAATAATTTCGTACAAGGCTTTGATCCAACGGGAAAGGTGTGGTCTGGCCTGATCGCTCGCATCCTAAAGGCGTCGCCTGGCTTGCACCTTTCGCTTTGGCGCTACGAAGACTACCCAACCTTAGGGACAGCGCTTTTTGGGAAGCTGTTAAAGCCAGAGGCCGAGAACGCCATCAAGCCCGATCCACATATCCGCCGCGCGGGCCTGTCTCACCCCGCGGCAGAGTGGTTTCAAGCGCAAGAGATGCGGGACAAAACCACAGTGATCGAGGCGCGCAAACGCTTTCCGAAAACCGGGCCAGACAGCGCATTCTCGCCGTGGTCCGAGGATGAGTTAAAGACCCTCACCCGATGTTACAAACGCGACTTTGCCCGGCTTGCCGAGTATAAGAGCGTCACCCTCCTCCATCCCGATGCTTGAAGCCTGCCAAAAACCGGCCTAAATCTTGCGGACACGGCCCACGCCAAAGGATCCCCGCTTATGCCCATGCAGCCCGAGGAAATCGAAGACCTCATTCGCGAGACCTTCCCCGATGCAGAGATCACCATCACCGATCTGGCGGGCGACGGGAACCATTATGCAGCCGAAGTGATTGACGCCTCATTCGCAGGCAAAAACCGCGTCCAGCAACAGCGCGCGGTCTATGCCGCGCTCAAAGGCAAGATGGACGGCCCTGCGGGTGATTTGCACGCGCTCGCCCTGACAACCAAAGCGCCTGACTAACCCACGCCCCAGATTTGGAAAGAGACGACAATGAATGATGCCATCGCGGATGCCAAAACCCAGATTGACGAAACGGTCAAATCCACGCCTGTCGTGCTGTTCATGAAAGGCACGAAATCAATGCCGCAGTGCGGATTTTCCAGCCGCGTGGCTGGCGTGCTGAACTACATGGGCGTTGAATTTACGGATGTAAACGTGCTGGCCGACGATGCGGTGCGCCAAGGCATCAAAGACTATTCCGACTGGCCCACGATCCCACAGCTTTATGTAAAGGGCGAATTCGTCGGCGGTTGTGACATCATTACGGAAATGACGCTCTCAGGCGAACTGGACACGTTGTTTGAAGACAACGGTGTGACCTTCGACAAAGACGCCGCTGACAAGATCCGCGAAGCAAACGGGTAACGCGTTAGAACAAAGTGTTTGGCGAACAAGCCTGGCCTTTCTTCTGACCTTTACTGACCTTCATTGCCCGGCTCCCGAGGCGAGGTTGCTCCGTCGCTATGCGTAGCAAGACCGTGTCGGCAAAATGGTTTGCAATGCGCAGGCTTTCATTGCGTCAATAAAACCTTTCTCAGCGCGTGCCGCGAGGGATTGCGCCCTGGCGCGGCCCTCTGATCGCTTTGTTTTTGACATGCTGGGCACCAAAGCGCAGGAGGCTGACGCAGACCCGGCACGGCAGTTTTGCGTCATTTCCTTGCGTTTTTCATCAAATTTTATGGAACGGGCCTGATAAGCTGCTGTGCGTGCGGCTTTGGCCTCAGCCTCTCGCGCCACCTCCTGCGCCCGGCGCCGCTCGTCCCGCGTTTTGAGGCGCGCTTGCTCTTGTCGCCGTTTCTCTGCACGCAAGCGCTCCGCACGCCGCAGGTTCTCGGCCCTCTTCACCTTCAACTTGGCCAGATCTTCGGCAGAGCACGCGCTCACAGCATCAAAGGCAACATTGATCTCCGTCAGGCGCTTGTTTGCGCCTGCAGGATCGGTGCGGGCAGTATCGGGGTGGTAGCTGCGCACCAACGCGCGCCAGGCTTTGCGAATGGTTGCGGCGTCATCCGTGGGGGAGACGCCAAGGATAGCAAACGCTCTCTCTACATCCGTCACAATCTGCCTCCGCAAAAAGCTTGTGCCAAAGTTTCGTAAAACTTTAGGTACCCTTTCGTCAGATCCGCGTCGATCTTTCGCTGACGGGATGGTTAAAGCGTGCCGGGTGGACGAAACCACCGTTGAAATCAAAGACGCATGGTCGGCTTTGTTGGCAAGCGCGGCAATTGCTTGCTTCGCTGCGTTGTGGCTCATCAAATTTTCGGCTTGAAGCGTGCCGCCCCTGCATCCCTGTGTAAAATCGAAGTGCGAATATGCTCGATCGATTTCCCCTGCTGAGACTGAGTTTAAGCCGGCTTTGGGATACGACACGTGCGCTATTTGAATGGGGCTATGCCAATCGAATGTCGTGATCAAGTCGTAGGCTCAAGTGATAAAAATCGCCCTTAAACTCGCGCCAAGCGCAATGAACGAAAAGCCGTTACAAGTAGCAGCTCACCCGACGCTCACCTTAAAAAACAGGCGCATCACGCGTCACACTGATCTTTCAACCATCGCAGAACCTCGGCGGGATGAGATGCAGGCATGAAATGCCCAGCGCTCTCCACGAACTCGGCGGAACAATCGGTGCGCTGCGACAGGCTGCTGAGCAAAGGCCCGGGATCTGCGAGGGGGTCATCGCGTCCGTGAAGAACTCTGATGGGTGCCGAAAGTCGGCTAAGCGTCATGTCCGAAAATCGCGTAACGGCGCGAAAATCTTCGGCAATACCGGAACTTGAATCTGCGAAAACCTGCCCGAACCAGGCATCGAACGGTTCTACGCTCTCTGCTCCCAGTATTGTGCTCTTGTCCGCAGGGCACATCCCGTAAATGTTCAACAGAGCAGAGCGCGCGTTTTTCTTTTTCCGGTAGCTTTTGCCGTATTGCAGCGCAATGAAATTAAAGATCGAGCTGTTGTAAGGCAATTTCGAAAGAACGTTGATCATCCGCTGCAACAGCCCTGATTTGGCTTTGAAGTTGCGCCCCAAAAAAGGCGACATCAGCAAAAGCTGTTTGACACATTCCGGTTTTCGGCTGGCGAATATCACGGCTGTTGCGCACCCCATCGAATGCCCAACAAGCGTGACAGGCTTTTCCAATGTACCGGTGATAAACGCTTCGAGGTCATCGAGGTTCAGGGTCAGGGCATCCTGGGCATAGGTTGAGATAGCATGCGTATTTCCGACCATGTAGCCTGCCCGAAGAGGCAAGATCATACGGATCTTGTAATCAAACAGAAGCTTCCCGAAGGCCTGAAGAAGGACCAGGAAAAAGAAGCCATGGACCACAACCACCGGGTAACCATCTGCCGGACCGCTTTCAAACACGCGAATGGATCGACCATTGGGCAAACGCCGGATTTCCAGACGCGTGCCATTGTCCAGATGCTTGCGCGAAAGATCCTCGCAAAGTCGGAAGTAATTGGTTTCTTCATCGACGAGAAACAGCAAAAACACGGCTTGAGACAGAACAAGCCGGATCATTTCCGCCTGGCCGGAAACCTCCAATTTGGAACATGCGCGCTTGAATTGACCGCGCCGTGTTTCCGCGCTCAGCCCGTCGCGTTCCGCGCTCTCGACAAGTGTGAGGCCACCCACGATGTGATAGACGACGCGCGTCTCGGCCGGGGTCAATTTCGCGCCTTCATTCAGGCTCGACACCAGATGCGCGAAGACGTCTTCGCTCACGCTCAGACCTTTTGTGATCATCTCGGATGCACCGCTCTGCGATGGCAGCGTGGCGGGCACAAACCACAGGAGACACTCTGATTGCTGTGAAATCATGATCGTTCCCGGCCGCGTGCTTGCCGAAACGACAGACGTGATTTCTGTGATCTGCGCAGAATCCGAGTAGCGAAAAATGAGCCGCGATGAAATCCCACCAACGTCGGAAACCCCGGCCCGCAAAGGGGTCATGTCGTTGGAAAAATCCACCCAAGCGACTTCACTGCCATGGGGAATGCGCGTGTTCGACAACCGCTGTTGCAGCTCTTCCTTGGCGTAACGCGCTTCGGCATCAGGAATAACTGCAAAAATATCATTCAGATCAGTTTGGTTTAAAACGCGTGCCACAATCCCGTACCCCTTCTGGCAGAGTATGCATTTTTTTTGCGTCGAAAAGACCCATATGGGGCATGAGTTTTGACAAAAGCCTCCGCATTATCGGGACGTGTTGGGCGCAGTGCTTCGACATGACGTTTTTATTTTCAACTGGTGTGTGCCGAAAGGCTTGATCAACAACTGATCTAAACATCCAAATCTTTTTTGCTCGGTCGCTGCGCCTAACGCAGCCGCAAAGCACGGATGCGCCACGCTGGTATTGGTGACGGGTCGGCTGATACAGCTGACGATTGGGGGAAAGATGGCGACATTTATCGTCGACCAGAACGGTGATGACGCAGCGGCCGAAGCCGCGGGCACAACGCTGCGGGAGGCCTTGGAACAGGCCGATGCGTCATCCGGTCCGGACCGTATTGAATTCGATGAGACGGTTTTCACCGGCGGCGCCAACAACATCATCACTCTGACCCAAGGTGAGCTGGTTCTGGAATCGGACGTCACGATTGATGGTGACATTGACGGAAACGGAACAGCCGATATCACCATATCCGGCGATGCCACGGGCGATGATGCCACCCGCCTTGATGCCGCTGGCAACACAATCACCGACGTCGCAACCAACGCAAACACCAGCGACAATTCGCGGGTGATCCGCGTGGATGACAGGACGGAGGCCACGCTCAATGGCCTTGTCATCACGGGCGGCGATGCCTCGGGTTTCATCGAAGGTGCCGGGATCCTGATAGAGCGCGACGCAGAGCTGACCATCACAAACAGTTCGATCTCGGGCAACAGCGGATCAGAGGGTGGCGGGATCGCCAACAGGGGCACCCTGACGATCACCAGTTCGGACGTGTCATTCAATGAGGCCACGTCCGGCGGCGGTATTCGCAACAGAGGCGAGTTGGAAATTACAAGCAGCACCATCACCAACAACAGTGCCCGGGATGGAGGCGGTCTTCTCAACAGCGGAACCAACGGCAATGAAGGCTTTGCGTCCTTGGTCAACGTCACAGTGGCCGATAACACCGCCACGTCCACCGGCGGCGGCATCCAGGCCTATGAGTTTGATTTCACGCAAGAGGATGTGGGCACAATTGAGCTGCGCAATGTGACAATCACCGGCAACTCCGCCGGGGGCGACGGGGGCGGGCTCTATATTCGGGAGTCCACTGTCTTTGCCTATAATTCAATCATTCTGGGCAACGGCGCACCGACCGATCCAGATGTGGGCCTGGCGGGTACGATCCCGGTGTTCTTTGATGGGGGTGGCAACATTCTGACGGGTGACCCCTCAGATGTTTTCGATCAAACACAGACCAATGCAGGATCGGACGGCACGCTTGGTACCGCCGATGATGCCATAGGCGGTGTGCTAGCGGATAACGGTGGCGCGGTGCAAAGCGCGGCCTTGCTCGATAATGATGCAAACCCCGCGCTCGACATCGGTGGCGGAGTTGTCACCGGCACGGATGCCGATGGCAACCCCCGCAGCATTGACCGTGCGGGCGTGGACAATGGCGGTGTCGTTGATGCCGGCGCGGTCGAGTTGCAAACGGGAACGCCTTCGACCCCGGTGGAACCGCAAAGCTTTGTCGTGAACACCAACGCCGGTGTTGATCCGTTTGACGGAAGAACCTCTTTGGAAGAGGCGATCGCCTTTGCCAATGCAGATCCTGACACAAACACGATCACGTTCGACCCGACCGTGTTCACCGGCGGGGCCGCCAATACGATCAGAGTGTCCCAGACCCTGAACATCACGACGAATGTCATCATTGATGGCGACATTGATGGGGATGGCACCGCCGATATTGTCCTGAGCGGCGACCGCGCAGGCGATGACGTGACAACCGTCACACGTCACGGCGTCACCATCACCGACGTGTTCAACAGCCCTGAGTTCACGCGGCTCAGTGCCACGGATAATCGCCTGAAGGACAATGTTCAGATCCTGAATGTCGAGCAGGATGCAGATGTCACTCTGAACGGCCTCGTTTTGACAGGTGGGGCCGACCTGGATGAGTTCAACGGCGTGAGCTTTGGCACCGGGGGTGCCGGCTATGTTTCAGGTACCCTGACCGTCACGAATAGCAGCATTTCCGGCAACACGGCCAATAACAGCGGCGGCGCGTTCTATGTGAAGGGCGGCCTTTACATCTCCGACAGCACGGTGTCAGACAACCTCGCCCCCGGCGGTGGCGCCATTCAGGTGGAAGGTGGGACGCTTGTCACCGAACGCGTGACCTTTGCCGACAACGTGGCAGACAGCGAAAGCGGGACAGGCACCGTGCGCGGTGGCGCGATCAACAATGACGGCAACACCACGCTGATCAACACCACATTGGTCGCAAACAGCGCGCGTGGATCATTCGGCGAAGGCGGGGCTGTCTATCATCGAGGGCCCTCAACCTCTTTTGATTCCCAATCCCTTGACCTGCTCAATGTGACGATCACCGGCAACGCCTCCTCCAACGAAGGCGGCGGCGTCTATCTTGATGGCGGCAACGTGACCATCGCCAATTCCATCATTCTGGGCAATGACGCCCTGAGCGGCTCGGAGATCGGGTATTCCTTTGGCACTGGTCCCGCCGTCGATCTGGGCGGCAACCTGTTTGGCGGAGACGCGACAGAAGTGTTCGATGCCACCGAAACGACGGCTGGCGCCGATGGCATTGCCGGAAACGCCGACGATGGGTTGGCCGGTGTTTTGGCCAACAATGGCGGACAGGTTCAGACGGTTGCGCTAAACAACAGTGATACAAACCCGGCCTTGGATGTCGGCACCGCGTTTTCACTGGATGCCGATGACAGTGACGCCCTCCTCAACGCAAGGGCCGTGGACAGGGCGGGTGTCGATAACGGCGGTATCATTGATGCCGGTGCGGTAGAGGTGCAGCAGGGGACGGTTGTCCCCGTGGGGCCGACACCGGGCCTCGTGGTCAACTCAGCGGATGACGGCAACCTGTTGGACGGATTGACCTCAATCAGCGAAGCGATCGCATTCGCCAATTCCAACCCAGATACAAACAAAATCACCTTTGACCCATCGGTTTTCACAGGCGGGTCCGCGAACATTATTTTCGTCGCTGAAACGCTGGAGATCACTACGAATGTGACCATCGACGGTGATATCGACAATGATGGCACGCCTGACATCGTGTTGAGCGGTGACGTGCTCGGAGATGATGCGACCACGACAGATGCCAATGGCACGACCATCACGGATATCGACACCAACACAAACACAACTGACAACGCGCGGGTTGTGCGTGTCAGCGACGGTGCCGAGGTTGCCTTTGACGGGCTGACCATCACGGGCGGCGTCGCAGATGGCAGCGGTGGGGGCATCTTGCTCTTTGTTGACAGCTCTCTGGACATTCAGAACTCTTCGATCTCGGGCAATCTCACCACAACGAATGGCAGTGGCGCGGGAATTTTCTCGACCATCAACACGACGCTGACCATCACCGACACTCTGATTTCCCAGAACTACAGCGGTACCTTTGGAGGTGGGATTTACTCCAGCAGTCAATCAACGCTTTCGGGGCTGACCATAACAGGCAACAGCGCGCGCACGGCAGGTGGCGGGGTATACGTCAATAACGGCTATACATCGCTGACCAACTCTACGATTTCGGACAATGAAAGCTTCCTCGGTGGCGGGCTTCAGATCAGCGGTGACTTTGTCGGTACGGGATTGGCGATCTATGACAACGCGGCCACCACGGGCGCAGGCATCAATGTCGGTCGCGCATTGTCGAGCGGCACCATCAACGGCAACGCTCTGGTTCAGAACTCCACCATCGCAGACAACGACGCGGTGAGTTCTTCCGGCACAGGCGTGGGCGGCGGCGTTGCGGGCAGCGGTGGTGTAATACAGCTCGTCAATACGACAATCACCGGAAACGCCGCCGGAAGTATCGGTGGCGGCATCAGTGTGAACCGCGCGCGCGTTGAACTTCAGAACTCAATCGTTCTTGGCAACAGCGCGCCAACCGATGACGATCTCGAGGACGGCGTGGTCGACAATCTGGGCAATATCGTGGGCGGGGATGCCGCGCTTGTGTTTGACCAAACCGCGATCAACGCAGGCCCAGACGGGGCGGTGGGCACGGCCGATGATGTTTTGGCAGGTGCCTTGGCAGACAATGGCGGGCCAGTTCAAACCGTGGCGTTGCGCAACGCAGATGATAACCCCGCCATTGATACCGGCGTTTTCACGATCTCGCAGGAAACCACGGATGTCTTTGGCAATCCTCGGTTCATCGACCGCCAAACCGGCCCCGGGACGGGGATCATTGATGCAGGCGCGGTTGAGGTTCAGGACGGAGTAGAAGTCACTCTTGAAACGCCTGGGTTCGTGGTGAACACACAAGGCGATTCAAATTCGTTCGATGGCCTGACGTCCTTGCGCGAAGCGGTCGCCTTGGCGAATTCGAACCCCGATGAGAACACGATCACATTCGATCCGACGGTTTTCACCGGCGGCACCACGAACGTGATCAACCTCACATTTGGTGAGATCGATATCGCGTCCGCCTTGACAATTGAGGGCGACCTGGACGGTGACGATCGGCCAGACATCGTCGTCTCCGCAGATGCCAATGGCGACGATGTCACAACCGTCGGCCCGAATGGGTCTATCGTGACGGATCAGGCCAACAACCCGAACATCGCCGATAATTCAGGTCAAGTGTTCCTGTTCTCGGAAGGGGCGGACGCGGTCATAAACGGGATCATTGCCACAGGCGGCAATGCAACTTTCGGCGGCGGGATAGCTTTCGCGGATGGATCACAAGGAACGTTCCAAAATGGCGCCATCATCGGCAACCGCGCCGTTTTTGGCGGCGGGATCAACAATCAATCAGACGCCGCGCAGCTGATCAATGTCCAGATTTCGGACAACTTTGTCACCGGGTCCGGCGCAGGGATCCGCAACGAGGCCGGTGCGCGCCTCACTGGAATCAATGTCACCATTTCTGACAACATTTCGGACCGGGCGGGCGCGGGTATCTTCAACGATGGGGCACTGACCCTGATCAACGCGACCATTGTCGGCAATGCGGCGGTGGGCCGCTTTGGAGATGCGGGCGCGATTTTCAATTCCGGGCCTCTGGATCTGGTGAATGCGACCATCACGGGCAATACCGCCGCTGGGAACGTCGGCGGTGTCTCCGGATTTGAACCGGGAGAGAACGTTCGCATTCAAAACACGATCATTGCTGGCAACGCGGATGACAATGGCAACGTCCAGATTGATGCCGATTTCACAGATCTTGGTGGCAATGTTCTCAATGTTGGGGCGGACCAGGTGTTTGCCGACACGGTGGTTCTGCCCGGCGCGGATGGTGTGCTCAACACGGCCGATGATGTCATCGCGGGCCAGGCTGCGGACAACGGAGGCCTGATAGAAACCGTTGCGCTGCGCGATGATGACAGCAATCCGGCGCTCGATATCTCTGATACCTTCCCGGGAAGCCAGACGGCGACGGACGCGAGCGGCTCAGATCGTGGCGTAGACAGGCTGGGCGTGGACAATGGCGGGCGCATCGATGCCGGGGCGCTCGAGCTTCAAACCGGCACATCCGTGCTGTTTTCTGACACGCCAAGCTTGGTCGTGAACACGTTGAGCGACGCGGTCAATCCGTTCGACGGTTTGACCTCACTTCGCGAGGCCCTGATCCTTGCCAACAGCGACCCTGACGAGAGCGAGATTACATTCGACGACACCGTGTTTGTGCCCGGGCAGGATAATGTCATCCGCCTTGTGGATGGAACGCTGGTCTTTGCCACCGACCTCAGCATCGATGGAGATGTCAACGGCGATGGCCTGCCTGATGTGACGGTGACGGGCGACGCGCTGGGAGATGACATCACAACAACTGACAACGTGGGCGCAACTGTCACAGACGCGTTCAACAATACCAACACTGCCGATAACACCCGGGTCATATCCATAGACAGAGGCGTCGACGCGTCCATCAATGGCCTCACGATCACTGGCGGTGTCACCACCGACACCAATTCCTATGGCAATGGCGCCGGGATCCGGGCGGAGTACTCATCCTCTCTCTTCCTGTCCAACAGCTCAATCTCCGGCAATGTCGCTGGCAACGAAGGCGGCGGTCTGTCGAATAACGGGGTTGCGACAGCGCTCAATGTCGCCGTCACCGGAAACACGGCTTACCGGTCTGGTGGCGGCATCACCACCTTCGGCGCCAACGGGTCTGACGACAATGGTGCCTTCTTCGGGGTGAACCTGACCATCTCAGGCAATTATGCAGGCCAATCCGGCGGCGGAATTTCCTCGGGCGAGGGTGGTATCTTGTTGGCCTCCACCATTGTCGGAAATACCACTGGCGGGGATGGTGCCGGGGCGGAAGCGGATTTTCGCGATCCTTTCACGCTCATCAGCACCACGGTCAGTGGCAACCTTGCCGGTGATCAAGGCGGAGGTATCTTCTCCCAGACCGATGCGGAGCTGTCTCTGCAGAACTCGATCGTCATTGGAAACGGGGCCGCCACGGGCGAACAGATCGAAAGGTTCTCGGCCGCGGGCACGCAGGCGTTCACCGACAATGGTGGCAATCTGATCACTGGCGACAGCACGCAGGTTTTCGCAAATACCGTTGCATTGGACGGGTTTGACGGGGTGCCCGGCACAGCAGATGACACGGTCGGCGCGGTTCTTGATCAGACGGGAACCTTGTTTCAATCGGTGTCTCTGAATGATGACGCTGGCAATCCAGCCCTTGCCCTCGTTCAAACGCCCGTGGTTGTGGATGAGACCCAATTCCGGTTGGATTTCAACGGCGATGGGGATGCCGACGACACCGCCATCACGCTTGCCTTTGACACTGCAGGCGCGTCAGGGCCAGACATCATTGCAGCTTTGGTGGATGACACGCCGCCGCCGCCCAGCGATGACGACACGTTCATCTTCAATGATCTGGGCGATATCGACGGTGGCATAGGCACGGACACCGTCGATTTCTCCGGGTTGGCAGCAGACGAACTGCCCGGTGCCTTTGACGGTGTCGTGGTTGATCTGGATCTGAATTCTGCTGGCGATACGGGCACACCAAGTGAGACGGGGTCCATTCTTGATGACCTTCCGTCAGATGGCGGGACACCCATTGCTGACGGTGGTCTTACTGACATTGAAAACGTCATTGGTTCCAACTTCGACGACGGTCTTTTCGGCAACAATGAGGTGAATGTCCTCATTGGCGGGAACGGAAATGATACACTTGCAGGCTTTTCCGGCAATGACACGCTGACCGGGGGCAACGGCGCGGATGAATTCCGCGGGACGCCCAATGATCTCAATGGCGACACGATAACGGACTTTGGGTTCGAGGATCAGCTACGCATTCTTGGTCAAACGCTCGATATCTCCAACATTACTTTTAATCCATCAAGCGGAGCGGCGGCTTTCTTCACCAGCGGTAGCAATTCGCCTGATGTGTCGCTGTCCTTTGGTGGCGCATTTGACGCGACCACCCTTTTCCCAAGGATCGCGGGAGGCGACACATTGATCTCCCTCGCGCCGGTCTTCTCTCAGACCTTCGACTTGATGCCTGGCAGAGCTTTGCAGGCGTTTGAGATCAACGGTTTGTTCGACCAAATTTTGTTGAACGGCGGGCCAACCCGGCAATTCGAGATTGAGATTTCAGATATCGGAATTGCCGGATTTCAGAATGCCTTGGGTGTCTATGAAGTCACTGAAACAGGCGATATTGTTGATACTCGCATTCTCACCGCTGATGCGAATGCAGATGTCGGAACCACGTTTATTGTCGACGATGTCGAGGTCAATCACACGCTTGGTTTCTTCATCGTGCAGGATGGGAGTGACTTTGTGAACGGCCTTGGCGCGACGGCGGAACTGTCCTTTGTGAACGAAACCGGCGGTCCTGCAAATGTCGAGGACGGGCCCGCACTTTTGGCTGTTGATGGCGCCGTGACGGACGAGTTTGTGTTCCATTCCTTTGATCCAAGTCTGAACGAAGATGGCGAAGAACACGTGATTTCCGGTGTCAATCTGGATGGGTCGCTTACGATAGGTTTTGAAGATCTGGTCGGCCTTGGGGATTCCGATTTCGAAGACGTTGTCTTCAAAGTAACCATCAACGACGATTTCGGTTTCTGATGCAAAACACGTTGCGTTGCGGGATGCACAATCGGTGCCGTCACTAACGTGCAGCCGCCTACGTCGTCTTTCCTTGGGTGATCTATGCTTGGCAAACCGATATACTGCGCGCGCCCGGTTGAGCGCCACAGCCGCTCAACCGGCTACGGCCAGTTTCACGCCGGTGGTTATGGCGCCCTACCCTACCGTTACCAAGACGGTTTAGGCCGATGATACCAACACCAGAAGTTCCTTTGATGCAATACACCAACCTGTGCGCAAGCTTCGCGCCCCTGTCCTAAAAACGATCATTGCGCAGAGTTCCAGCACGTATGTGACGCTGCATCATACAACCTTGTTTATCTCTTCGGCCTAGCTTGGCCAGGACGCGGATTTTGGGCGACTTGACGTCGTCCATGCGGACTTTGCTGCAGTTCAGTCTTGCGACCCAGGCCGCGCAGCGTCGGGCCGCGGTAGGGCGAACTGGTCTTGGTACAGCAACGCTTTATCCCGGCAAAATCCGCAAAAGATCCGAGCGATGCGCCTAGATCGACAAAATCGCCGTGCCGTGGGTGCGGCCCGACGATGCGCGGCGGTCCCAAGGGGCCTTGATTCCGCGCCGGGTGCCAAAACAAGGACCGCAGTGGGCTCAAAGCGGATTTTTGGAAGTGCAGCAGTCGCAATGTCGCGTCAAGTTCCTGCACTGCAGACAAAATGGTGGTTGCAGCCGCCGTCGATATGAGTTCGCGCCGACGCAGAGGGTCACCAAGTTGGTCCGCCTAACGGTCGACACGTCAGACCTATGGCTCTAACACCGCCAACCTGCTCAGCAAGGTCAATGCGCGTCCCAACAGCAGTCTTGCCTGACACGTCGGCCCGAACGAGCAAAAATGACGCGTGAGGGCGGTTCCAAGGATTGACCAGATCTCGTAAAGATCAGATGAGAGCGCCATAGAAGCCCTTGCCCAAGCTGAATGCCGACGCCCCTTTCACGGAGATACTTCGATGTTGATGCAAAGTTCTGCGCATGACCTTCGCGATGCGGCGACAGCCGCTTACCAAAACGCATATGCACCCTATTCAAACTTCAAGGTCGGAGCCGCTATGCGTGGCGCCTCTGGCAAGATCTATATCGGCGCAAATGTGGAAAACGTCTCCTATCCGGTCGGCACCTGCGCCGAAGAGGCGGCACTTGCCGCCATGATTGTCGCCGGCGAGACACAGGTGATTGAAGCCTATGTGATCGCGGATGCGCCAGACCCTGTGCCCCCATGCGGTGCATGCCGGCAGCGCCTCAAGGAATTCGGCAAAGACGACGTGACCGTTTGGATGGGCACCACGGACGGCAAAGAAGAGGCCACCACAATCGGGGATCTCTTGCCCGGCGCATTTGATGCAGGCTACATGGCGCGGAGCTGACGGATCAGGTCAAACGACGGGCGATCTCCGCTATGTGCGTGGGGCCAACCTCGCAGCAGCCACCGATGATTGTGGCCCCCATCTTTGCCCAGCTTTCGGCGAAGTCTGCATACGCCTCCGGTGTGAGATCGGTGCGCGCTGACAGCTCTTTCACGGTTGCCCCAACCTGAACAAAGCTCTGCGTGATTTCCGTAAATCCGTTGGCATAGGCGCCAAATGGTTTGTCGCAGCCCTTTATGACGTCCACGGCCATTGTGACGGCTTCCGGTGTTGCGCAATTGACCAGTAATGCGTCCGCACCACCGATGTGATCCATCACGTCCTCCAACGGCTCACCCGAGCGCAGTTTCGTGCCATCGTAGTCATCCACGGACACGCTCAGCCAAACGGGTTTACCATGTCCGGTCGCTCCAGCGAGCGTTGCATCGACATGGTCCAACGCCGAAACCGTTTCAATCAGAAAGTGATCGACGTAAGCAGCTTGGATCCGGCACACTTCCGCAAACCGGTCTATTGCATCCTTCGGAATTGGGCCTGTTTGGTAGGACCCAATCAAAGGGCCAATCGCCCCGGCAACGTGACCCCCACCCGCCGCGTCGCGCGATGCGCAGGCGATTTCGCATGCGGCACGGTGGAGCGGTTCAAACTGATCATTGAGCCCTGCCGAGATCAGGCGGTCGCGGTGGATTGCATAGGAATTCGTGGTCGCAACCACGGCGCCCGCTGCAAAGAAATCATCGTGAACCGCCCTGACAAGCTCCGGCTCATCAAGAAGAATTTTGGTGGCCCATAATGGGGTCGGTTCCGCCGTGCTGCGCGCGATAAGCTCTTGGCCCATGCCGCCATCAAGAATTGTGATCATGTAAATCCCTTCTCTGCTGCCGCTGCTTTGGCGGAGTGTCTATGTGCGCGCCGCTCTGGTTGCACAGGTTTTGCGTCAATTTCGGTGCCGTCGCTGCCCACGGGAACCGGAGGTCTTGCGGGGGATGCCTCAGAGGAAGGCGTTGCCTCAAGCGACAGGACATCAGCACCGCCGTCTTTCAGGCCAGGTGCCGTCTCATCATAGGTATCAACTGCGCCAGCAAGGCAGAGACGCGCAGTCGGCGCCGTGACATCGCGGGTCGGCCCAACGGGTCCTGCGACAACGGCGGAATACTTGGCGAGGTCGGCCGCGTCAGATCCAGGCTCGGCTGAGCGCATGGATAGCTCAAAGGCGCTATACCCCGCACCATGCGCCTTAAGGCGAAATCGGTTTGCGTCAAAAGAATGAGGCAGGAACAGACCCAAGTCCGCGCCACCGGTCATAAGCCGATCCCGACCATCCAAGGATTGAACAAATTCGACCATGCGCTGAACCACGGTTGCCTCAATCAAAAGAGGCTGATCGCACGGCGTTCAGCATGAAGCAAACTCATATTCCTCAAGATAAACATGAGGTGGCGTTGAATTCTGACCCCGAAGTGATGCTAAGGCTGGCCGCGCTGAATGCGCATCGTCACGGGATGCAGCCCAAGCGCTTCAAGACCCTTACCCTCACCAAGTCTGTGCTTCGTTCAACGTACGAGGCTGATCTCCGAAAGCGACGTCATGACTTATAGGTGACGACCAAGCGATTTTGCGCCCTCGACGGAACACAGCCAAACGGTGGGCGCGCAGTCTGATCGCGTCCACGGTGTCCTTTGCTTGAAGCAGCACGAAATTCGCATCACACCCCTTCGCGATGCCGTATCCGTCCAGTCGCAGGATCTTCGCTGAGGTCTCCGTGATCGCTTCAAAACACCATGCCATATCTGCACGACTGGAGAGCTGCCCGACATGCAATCCCATGAACGCCACGTCCAACATGTCTGCTTTTCCGAGGGAGTACCAGGGATCCATCATGCAATCTGATCCGAACCCAACCGTCACGCCCGAATCGCGCAGCTCACGAACGCGCGTTTGGCCTCTGCGCTTTGGATAGGTGTCATGGCGCCCTTGCAGCATAATATTGATCAAAGGGTTTGGGATGGCGTTGACACCTGCCTCATGGATCAACGGAATAAGCTTGGAGACATAGTAATTGTCCATGGAATGCATTGACGTCAGGTGCGAACCGGTGGTCCATCCTTGCAAACCAAGTCTTTGTGTCTCATAGGCCAGCGTTTCAATGTGGCGGCTATGTGGATCGTCGCTTTCATCGCAATGCAGGTCCACCATCAGGCCCCGCTCAGCCGCCAACGCGCACGATATCCGCACGCTTTCGGCGCCATCGGACATCGTGCGCTCGAAATGTGGAATGCCGCCCACGACATCAACCCCCAGATCAAGCGCGCGTATCATGTTTTCATGGGCATTTGGCGTTCGCAGAAGGCCATCTTGCGGGAAAGCGACCAGTTGCAGATCTAGGTAGTCTTTTACCTTGTCTCGGATCTCCAACAGCGCCCGCACGCCCGTCAAGCTGTCATCGCAGATATCAACATGGCTTCGAATTGCGCCAATCCCTTGTGCAACGGCAAGCTGACAGTAACGCATGGCGCGCCCGACGATATCGTCGACGGATTGCACTGTTTTAAGTTCGCCCCACAGGGAAATACCTTCTAAAAGCGTGCCTGAGACATTCATGCGCGGCGTGCCAAGCGAAAGCGTCGCATCCATATGGAAATGCGGATCTACAAACGGAGGTGAGAGCAGGTATCCTTGCGCATCGAAGACCTCTTTGGCCTCCGCCGCGATGTTTTGCTCAACCGCAACAATGGTGCCGTCCTGACAGGCGATATCGAGCCCCAAGCAGCCGTCGGGCAGTGCGGCGTTTTTTACAATCAAATCAAACATGCTTTTCCTCGCGATCCTTTATCAAAAAGCGGACTGCACTGTTCCTGTAGTCGATAGTTCGTGCCGAGCATTCAATACGCGTTTTTGGGCAAACGCGATCCTTTTCGTCGCTCTAAATCATGTTGGGTAGAAAGCGCCGCTGCATGCCGAAAAACGCGCGTGACCACGTCAATCAAGCATCTTCGGCGCATGTCTGACAGGTTCCGTGAACTTCAACGACGTGACGCCGCGGCGTCAAGCCATCTTGCTGCACGACACTGGAAATGTCTCTCACGATTTGCGGGGCAACACGCTCTTTCACGGTTCCGCACATACCGCAGATCGAAAAGACCGAAGGCAGGTGCAGCTCTTTGCGATGTGTGTCTCGGCATTGGCAGGCGACATACGCTTTGAGCGACACGATCCTGTGCACGCGCCCTGTCTCTACCAGAGCAGCGAGAGCATTGTAGACCGTGGGCGGGGCAATCTTGGGATAGGTCGCACGCAACCCGTCCAAAACCTCATAGGCGGACAAAGCGCCCTCGGCGCGCCGCAGCAGAGCCAGTGTCTCGGTCTGCATTATCGCGCCACGTTGTGTCATGGTGATGCGCGGGTCATTTACGGCCCTGGTCGGAGACGGGTGGCACCGGATCAAAGCCTGAACCGCCCCAAGGATTGCACCGCGCCAGACGATGAAGCGTGAGCCAAAGGCCACGAACGGGCCCATGTGTTTCCAAAGCTTCGATGGCGTAGACAGAGCAGCTTGGCTGGAAACGACAAGAATGGCCGATCCACGGCGACAGGAATAGGCGGTACCCGCGAATTGGCAGGATGAGAAGCCAAGTGAAAAACGCTCTCATTTTCGGACCAGATCAATCTGCGTGACGGGGTCGACTGTGTGGCGTGTTATATGGGAAGTCTGTGGCATCTAGAACGGCATTTCATCGGTTTCGACCATCAAGGTATTCGCTGTCTGAGCGACATCGCTTGGCTGCATGCGCAACACATCAAGGCTCGCCTCAAGCTCTGCTTTGGTCATATCCCGGGCGATGACCACCACACGGCTTGTTGTGTTTTCACCCGTCCAAGACGTCAAGGGAACAGGTTGGTCAAAAATGTGTTGCACGCCGTGAAACACAAACGGCCATTCCATCCCATCGACATGGACAATCCCCTTCATCCTGAGGATATCGGGCCCCTTGAGCGCGATCAGCATGTCCAACCAAAAATCAAAGACGCTGGCGGGGATGGGTTTGTCCATCGTGATTGACGCAGACGTGATCCGATCATCGTGGTGATGGTGGTGGTGATCATGATCATGATCACACTGGTCATGATTGTGATGCCCGCCACCTGCGCCATGATCATCGTGATCGTGGTGATGATCGTCCGGGTGAGAAACGATTGTTTCATCGTTTTGCGCGTCCCCGATCCATTTTGACACATCATCCTGCAGGACATCGCTCTGCATGGCGGACAGACCGAATAAGTCTGAAAGCGGCGCAGCGCCATGGTTCGCTCGAATGCGCGGGGCGGCCGCGTTGATGGCGTCAAGGCGCTGTTCAAATGCGTGAAGTTCAGTGTCTGAAACAAGATCGGTTTTCGTCAGAACAATCACATCCGCCACCGCGATCTGGTGCACGGCCTCAAACTGACGGTCAAGGGTCGCGGGGCCAGTGGCGGCATCGGCAAGCGTGACCACACCATCCATTCGATAGTCTGGCGCGATGAGGTCACTGACGACCAATGTGTGCAGGACAGGTCCGGGATCAGCGATACCCGTGGTTTCGATCACGACACGGTCAAAGGCCAATTCACCCTGTTTGCGCCGCTTGATCAGCGCAGAAAGAGTGGTGGCAAGATCGCCCCGGATGGAACAGCACAGGCAACCGGAATCGAGAAGGATGGTCTCTTCCGTTGTCTCTTCGATCAGATCATGATCCAGACCGATATCGCCAAACTCATTCATCACAACGGCAATTCGACCCGATTTCGGGTCGCGGATCATATGATTGAGCAACGTGGTCTTTCCCGCGCCGAGAAATCCCGTCAGCAAGGTCACCGGGATGCGTTTGTCCTCGTCTCGCATCGGCGCTCCGCTCCTCTTTACAATCCTGCAGTCCTGCGCGAAAAACTTTATGTTATAAAGTAACACCTCACAAGGCGAGCCCATGAGCAAAGTCCAGTTCCAGCCTCGAACGTCGGTTGAGCAGGTTGAAGAAGGCACCGATTTGGCGCCGAAATTCGACGACCATGGTCTGCTGCCCTGTATCACGACCGATGCGCAAAGCGGTGAAGTGCTGATGCTGGGCTGGATGAATGAGGACGCCCTGAAGCTCACGATTGAGACGGGCGAGGCACATTATTTCAGTCGCGCGCGCCAAGTTCTTTGGCACAAGGGCGCAACATCTGGGCTGGTACAAAAGGTCGTGGAGTTCAGGATCGATGATGATCAAGATGCCGTTTGGATGAGGGTTGAGGTCGCAGGGTCTGGCGCGTCCTGCCATGTGGGGTATCGGTCGTGTTTCTACCGGGCGGTCCCCACCTCAGATGACGCAGGAAAACCGCTAGATTTTCTCGAACACAGCAAGACGTTCGACCCAAAAGATGTCTATGGCGATGCACCCAACCCCACACAACTCTGATCAGGATTGGATGCAGCGCGCTTTGATGTTGGCGCGCGAGGTCAGGGGCCATGTCTACCCCAATCCACCGGTGGGCTGTGTAATCGTTAAAGACGGTGACGTGGTTGCTGAGGCAGCAACCCATCCCGGCGGACGCCCACATGCAGAGCGTAAGGCATTGGACATGGCCGGGTTCTTGGCGAAGGGTGCCACGCTTTATGTGACGTTAGAGCCGTGCTGTCATTGGGGACAGACGCCTCCGTGTTCGGACGCAATCATCGATGCCGGTATTGCGCGTGTGGTTTGCGCCGTTCAAGACCCTGACCCACGCGTGAACGGCGGCGGATTTGCAGCGCTTTTAGGCGCAGGTATCGATTTGAAGACCGGCGTGTGCCGTGATGAAGCAAAGGCAGTCTTGTCCGGGTTTCTTCATCGCATTCAATTTGGCGCGCCAGAAATCATAGAGTCTGCTGAAAGCCCGGGTCTGATCCCCCAAGGGGCCGATGCTGTTTTGGCGTCTGGGACACAGGAGGTGGTTCTGACAACAAGAACCGGTACGATAAAGGGCGAACTCCGATCCCAAGATCAACTGCTTTATTGGATGGCAGAGCTTGGCCTCACGACCGTCGCGATCCCACAACAGGATGCGTTCTGGACCCAAGACCAAATTCGGCAGACCAGCTCAGATTGTGATAACGGATCGACCGCGAAATTGCAGCTTTTGAATGGGCGCTGAGCCGTGGACGTTTCTCTCAGAAAGAAGGCACACGGCCTTTGGCACACTCAACGGGTCAAACGGATGGTGCGTGATAGCCTGGGCGGTGATGTTCAGTGTCTGGTGTCGGTGCGTGAAACACTATGCACCGAGCCCGGCTGTGAAGGCCCAGCGACGGAAATAAGGATCGTCACCTTGGGGTTTCAAGAAATTCGCGCCGTGGTTCACAAAGAGGCATCGGACATCATCCGCAGCGACCTCACCGCTTTGCGCCTTGGCTAGCAACCAACATACGTGCTGCGGTGTGCAACGATAGCATCCGACATGTCGCGATCTGATGCTGCCATAGCACTCTGATCGCAGCGATTATGCGCAAAGCTGGCTGGAACCGCAAAACTGGAAATCAGCGCGTGAGGCGGGCTTTACGAACGTTCTAACACGCGCCTCTCTCGGCTCCCTACTCTTCGCCTGTCGCGCCTAACCCGGCAACGGTCGATGGCGCCTCGCATTCGACTGTTTGCGCCTTTGTCAAATGTCGAGGGTGTTGTCCTTTTCCCACTGGGAGAAATGGGACGTGAAGCTGTTCCACTCATTGGTTTTGAGCTTGATGAACGCGGCTGAGAACTCATCCCCCATCGCGGATTTGAGAAGCTTATCCCGATCATAGGCGCGGATCGCATCGAGCATGTTGAGCGGCAGTTTCGGCGCGCCGCGCACCTTGTGGCCGTCAGCATACATGTCAATGTCATACCGCTTGCCCGGATCGGCTTTGGAGCGGATGCCAGACAGCCCAGCCGCGATGATCACCGCCTGCAACAGATATGGGTTGGCCGCCCCATCGGGCAGGCGCAGCTCAAACCGGCCCGGGCCTGGCACGCGGACCATATGCGTGCGGTTGTTGCCGGTCCACGTGACCGTATTGGGCGCCCAGGTCGCCCCTGACATGGTGCGCGGTGCATTGATGCGCTTGTAGCTGTTGACGGTCGGGTTGGTGATCGCCGCCAGCGCAGAGGCGTGTTTCATGATCCCGCCCAGGAAATTGGCCCCCTTATCCGACAGACCCATTTCGGCCGTCTGGCTCCCGGTGGTTTTATCGGTGGCAAAGACATTCACTTTGGCCGCATCGCCCGGCGCATCCCACACGGAGATATGCGCGTGACACCCATTCCCGGTGAGGCCCTCCACAGGTTTGGGCATGAATGTCGCGCGGAACCCATGACGCTCTGCCACGGATTTGGTCATGAATTTGAAGAACGAATGCCGATCTGCGGTGATCAACGCATCCGAGAAATCCCAGTTCATCTCAAACTGGCCATTCGCGTCCTCATGATCGTTTTGGTAGGGGCCCCAGCCCAGCTCCAGCATGTAATCGCAAATCTCGCGCACGACATCATAGCGGCGCATCACGGCCTGCTGGTCATAACAAGGCTTTTCGGCTGTATCGAACTCATCCGACAAGGCCGCGCCATCGGGCGTCAGCAGGAAATACTCGCATTCCACCCCGGTTTTGACATGCAGCCCCTCACCCGCCGCCTCATCGATGAGACGCCGCAACACATTGCGCGGGGCCTGCGCCACGTCCTCGCCTTCCATTACAGGGTTGGCAGCGACCCAGGCCACCTCCGGCTTCCAAGGCAATTGGATCACCGAGCTCGGGTCCGGCACCGCCAACATGTCAGGATGCGCAGGCGTCATATCCAGCCACGTGGCAAAGCCTGCAAACCCCGCGCCCTCTTCCTGCATGTCCGCGATGGCCTGCACCGGCACCAGCTTGGCCCGCTGACCGCCGAAGAGGTCAGTGAAGGAAATCATGAAGTATTTGACGCCATTTTCAGCGGCAAAGGCGGCCAGATCCGTGGTCATTATGCGCTCCCCAGTGCTCATTATATTAAAGACGGTTCACCAGACGTTTCCAGTGAACCGCGCATTTGTCAAAGCGAAAGGGCCGTTGCGGAACCCGCGCCCCGGACCTGATGCCGGGGCCTCGCGCCATCCGCGCCTTACATACCTCCGCCCGGCATACCCGGATACCAGCTTGTCCCCGCGAGCGGAATTTTGGCCATGGCGGCGGCTTCCATCGTCAATGCGGCCAGGTCCTCAGGCTCCAGATTGTTGACATGGGACTTGCCGCAGGCTCTTGCGAGCGTCTGAGCTTCCAGCGTCATCACCTTGAGATAATTGTTTAATCTCCGCCCCGCCTCAACCGGATCAAGACGCTTGGCCAGCTCAGGGTCCTGCGTGGAAATGCCCGCCGGGTCGCGGCCCTCATGCCAGTCATCATAGGCCCCCGCGGTGGACCCAAGCGCTTGGTAATCCGCTTCCCATTTTGGATCATTGTCGCCCAAAGCGATCATCGCCGCCGTACCAATGCTGACAGCATCCGCACCAAGCGCCAAAGCTTTGGCCACATCCGCGCCTGACCGGATCCCGCCCGACACGATCAGTTGCACCTTGCGATGCATATCCAAATCCTGCAGCGCCTGAACCGCCTCGCGGATACAGGCCAGGGTCGGGATGCCCACATGCTCAATAAACACGTCCTGCGTGGCCGCCGTGCCGCCCTGCATCCCGTCAATCACCACGACATCCGCGCCCGCTTTGACCGCCAATGTCGTGTCAAAATAAGGCCTTGCCGCCCCAACCTTCACGTAGATGGGCTTTTCCCACGCGGTGATTTCGCGCAGTTCCATAATCTTGATCTCAAGGTCATCGGGCCCCGTCCAGTCCGGGTGGCGACAGGCAGACCGCTGGTCAATCCCTTTGGGCAGCGTGCGCATCTCAGCCACACGATCCGAAATTTTTTGCCCCAGGAGCATCCCGCCCCCGCCCGGCTTCGCGCCCTGACCCACGACCACCTCAATCGCATCCGCCTTGCGCAGATCGACCGGGTTCATGCCGTAGCGGCTCGGCAAGTACTGATACACAAGATGCTTGGATTGCCCCCGCTCCTCGGGCGTCATGCCCCCGTCGCCCGTGGTGGTCGACGTACCCGCCGCCGAGGCCCCGCGCCCCAACGCCTCTTTCGCCTGCGCCGAGAGCGCACCAAAACTCATCCCCGCAATGGTGATCGGGATTTTCAGCTCAATGGGCTTTTTGGCAAACCGCGTGCCGAGCACCACATTGGTGTCGCAGCGTTCTCGGTAGCCCTCCAACGGATAGCGGCTCATGGACGCCCCGAGAAACACCAGATCATCAAAATGCGGCACTTTGCGCTTGGCCCCGCCGCCGCGAATATCATAGATGCCCGTCGCCGCTGCGCGCCGGATTTCTGCATTCACTTCGGGTGAGAAGGTACTGGAATATCGTGGAATTGTCTGGGGCGGTATTGCGTCATCCTTGGCCATTTGTCGCCTCCCTCAATACGCGTTGTCGATGTTGAAATTATAAAGCTGCCGGGCAGAGCCGTAGCGCTTGAACTCTTCGGGTTTGGCATCGCATTCGCCCGCCTTGAGCAACTCCGCCAGCTTTTCCAGATGCTCCGGCCGCATCTCTTTCTCGATGCAATCCGCGCCAAGCGATTTCACTGATCCGCGCACAAACAGCTGCGCCTCATAGATCGAATCGCCCAACGCGTCACCCGCATCGCCGCACACCACCAAGTGCCCCCGCTGCGCCATGAAGGCAGACATGTGGCCGACATTGCCATGCACCACAATGTCGATCCCCTTCATCGAAATCCCACAGCGCGAGGATGCGTTGCCCTTGATCACCAGCAGCCCGCCATGGCCCGTCGCACCCGCATATTGGCTGGCATCGCCATCGACAATCACGGTCCCGCTCATCATGTTCTCGGCCACGCCCGGGCCAACATTGCCATCCACGCGGATGGTCGCGTGTTGGTTCATGCCCGCGCAGTAATAGCCCGTTGAGCCGCGCACCTGCACATCGATGGGCGCATCCAGCCCCACGGCAATCGCGTGGCTGCCACGGGCATTGACGATCTCCCAGGCGGTTTCGTTGCTCCCCTCACTGGGGTTCTGCAGGGCCGCGTTGGCCTCCCGCAGAGTGATATCGGTCAGATCAAGCACCTGCATGGGCACCTCCCTTTGCATACATTCCTGCCAGCGTATCGAGCGCGCATTGAAGCGTCTCGGCATCTGATTTCTCTTCCCAGTCCCAGGCCTGATCGGCGCCCTGAAAGACGCACAGAACCGGCGCGCCTGTGACGTAGGCAAAATTGAACCACGACGAAAACGGGCGCGGCTCTGCTGCTGCCAGCATGATCCACGGCTTGTCCACGTCCCAAAATGCGCGGTCAAACTTGAGATAGAGCTTGTTGAGCAGGCCAAGACCCAGCCTGCCGATCGCGGCTTGTTTGTCATTGGGCAGCGGCGGATCAAACCGCACGTGCCCGGCCTGCAAAACCCCGATGGGCAGTGTGACAATCACCGCGTCAAAATCGTGAGCCGCGTCGTCGATGACGATCTTTGCGCCGTCTGCGTGCCATTCCACAGCGGTGACAAGTTGGTTGAGCTTGATCTCATATCCCTTTGTTAAAGCCGGAAAGAGAGAGGCATACCCACGCGGAAAAACGACATCTCGACCGGGCAGGTCTTCGCCTTCTTCGAACGCCTCTTCCGATAGATCCGCGCGGGCCATGGCGTAATTCTGATCCACCTCGAAATATTCCCAAACCCAGTCGGGAATGTCCTTTTTGGCCACCCGGTCGCCTTCGGGCGACAGCCCGTAGACATTGTCGTAATCGGTTTTCACCCGCACCACGTCTTGCGCCTTGGCCAGATCGGTCAGCGGGTTGCCCTTGGGCCCATGGATCCAGGACGCGCCCATATCCATCGGCAGGCCCAGCGTGTGATCCGTCCAGGTGCGCCCGCCGATGCGGTCACGCGCCTCAAAGACCTCAACCTCGACGCCGGCGTCTACCAGATCGCGCGCCGCGCCCATCCCGGCCATGCCAGCCCCGATGATGCCCACGCGCTTGGCCTTGGTTTTGCGAATTTTCGCCGCCGCCTGCCGGCCTGTCACCAGTGCCCCATGCACCATCGCGGGGAAGTCTTTTGACACATGCTCACCGGCAAAAAACACTGTATCACCAAGGGGTTTTCGGATGATCTTACGGTCTTTGGCGCGCGCGCCTTTGGGCAGGGTTGAGTAGCTACAAAGCGCAAACGGATCGGCGCCCCAGCGCGTCCTGCGATAGGCCACGGGCCGCGGGATGCCACGAACCTCCACCTCCGCGGGGATTTCGGTTACAACACTCTGCTCCGTAGTGAGCACGTATCAGTGCCTCCAGAAATACACAGTTGCGGGCTCAGGTTCCCAAACGCGGGCCGCTTCGATCCCCGGCAGGTTCACCAGTGCGCGGTATTCTGAGCCAAAGGCGACGTACTTATCCGTTTCCGCCATCACAGCAGGCTTGCAGGCAATCGGATCCCGCACCACGCCAAAGCCGTCTTTGGTGCCCACAACGAATGTGTAAAACCCGTCCAGATCCTCAAGCCCTGATTCCAGCGCTTCGCCCAGCGTCTCCCCTTCCTGCATCCGCCAGGTGAGGTAGGCCGCCGCAACCTCCGTATCGTTCAGCGTCTCCACATGGACGCCCTGCCGCTTGAGCTTACGCCGCAGGGCATTGTGATTGGACAGCGACCCATTATGTACCAAGCACTGATCTGGTCCGGTGTTGAACGGGTGCGCGCCCAGAGTTGTCACCGCAGATTCCGTGGCCATGCGCGTGTGGCCAATGCCGTGAGAGCCGGTCAACTGCGGGATGTCAAACCGCTGCGCCACATCCTCGGGCAGGCCCACTTCCTTATAAATCTCAATCACTTCTCCGGCGCTCATCACCCGGATATCCGGGTTGTTCTCGCGCAGATAGGTGCGCGCCTTGGCGATCTTATCTTCGGGCAGCTCGAGCACGGCATGCGTGTCAATCACCCGCACGCTAACCTCGGCATCAATGGCCGACGCCAAAGCGCCCAGCGCGTCGAAACCTGCAGGATCAGAGGATTGCACAGTCAACTTTGCATACCCCTCGCGATCCTCACCATAGACCGCAATCCCGGCACTGTCCGGGCCGCGATCCGTCATCGTGATCAGCATGTCGGTGAGCATCGCGCCCAATTTTGGTTCCAGGGATTTATCCTTGAGAAAGAGACCCACAATGCCACACATATGACGCTCCTTTGCAGCCGCTTCGACATACCTAACCCTATGCGCAGAAACGTTCAATATAAAGAATGAAATTTTCCTGTGGGGAAACCGCTTCAGCCGCGCTGAGGGTAGGTGATGACACAGACAAATCGGATCGGCAGTTTGATCAACTTATCCGGCCCGTGTGGCGCGTCGGCATCAAAAAAGAGGCTGTCTCCGGGGCGCAGATGAAAGCTCTGATCGCCATGGCGATAGCTGACTTCGCCTTCAAGCATGTAAATCAACTCCACCCCATCATGCTGAAACGTCTCAAACACATCCGAGTCGTCGGCCAGCAGGATCAGATACGGCTCCATCACCACACCGCTGTTGTTGCCGCCCAAATGCCCCAGCAGATTGTAGTGATGCCCCGCGCGCGTGCCCGCCCGCTCAATCTCCACCGCCTCACCGGCGCGCATATGGACGGCCTCCCGCGCCTCCTCAAAGCGGCGAAAAAACGCGGTCACAGGCGCAGACAGCGCGGTGGACAGCGCCTGCAATGTGGTCAAAGAGGCCGACGTCACACCGTTTTCAATCTTGGACAGCATCCCCACCGACAGCCCGGTCACGTCAGCGAGATCAGCCACGGTCATGCCGCGCGCCTTGCGCAAATCGCGGACTTCGCGCCCAATGGCCACTTCCAGGTTCTTTTCACGCCCTTCGCGGAGCTTGTGCGGATCCTGGTTCAATCTTGTGACGTTCACGCGCGGCCCTTTCCCTGCAACCGTGACAGAGCATGGGCAAAGCCTGCCTCAATTGCAAGGATCACGCGTCGAGCTCTGCATCCCAGTAGAGAAAGTCGATCCAGCTTTCGTGCAGATGATTTGGCGGAAATTTCCGCCCCATATTGCGCAGCTCTTCGGCCCCAGGTGCGCGCGGCTGCTTGCGTAAGCTAAAGCCTGATTGCCGCAAGGAGCGCGACCCCTTCTTGAGATTGCATTTGGAACAGGCCGCCACCACGTTTTCCCAAGAGGTGATACCCCCACGGCAGCGCGGCACGACATGGTCAAAGGTCAGATTGTCCTTGGACCCGCAATACTGACACTGAAATTCATCGCGCAGAAAGAGGTTGAACCGGGTGAAGGCCACACGCTTTTGCGGCTTCACGTAATCCTTGAGGACGATCACACTGGGGATGCGGATGCTTTGCGATGGGCTATGCACATGGGCGTCATATTCCGCCACGATTGACACACGGTCGAGATAGACCGCCTTGATCGCATCCTGCCAAGACCACAGCGACAGCGGGTAATATGACAACGGTCGATAATCAGCGTTGAGCACCAGCGCCGGATGCTGCTTGAGCGCGGACGGCTCGCGTACGAAATCTGTTCTGAATTCAGTGTCCATGCGGCGACGTGCCCCCTGCCCGCGTAAGATCCCTATCCTCGCCGGGGCGGCGTGCCCGCCCACGGTCATGCCTCGTATTTACTGTCACTATATATCGCGCCCGCCGCCTGACAAGTGCGGTTTTGCCGGGCATATCTAGTGGTGGCTTACGCGCCTGATGTGACCGTCTTGTGACACGCGCGTGCTCTTGCAGGGCACAGTGCTCATCTCCTATCGTACGGGTATGTCGGAATTGCCCTTTGCGCCTGTCCCGCGCTCCATCCTAGAAACCGCGCTCTATGTCGATGACCTGGAGGTGGCAGCGGATTTTTATGGCCGCGTGATGGGGCTCGATGAGGAGTTGCGCGTGCCCGGTCGCCACGTGTTTTTCCGCGTGGGCGGGACAATTCTTTTGCTTTTTGACCCATCTGTCACGCAGGACGGCTCTTCCAACCCTGCGCTGCCGGTACCCGCTCATGGTGCAACCGGGGCGGGCCATCTGTGTTTTGGCGCCACCCGCGCGGACATCGCTGCCTGGCGCCTGCGGCTGGAAGCCGCCGGTCACCCGGTTGAAGCCGATTTTGACTGGCCCAACGGCGCGCGGTCGATTTATTTTCGCGACCCGTCGGGCAATTCGATTGAAATTGCCGAGCCAAGGCTGTGGTATGACGAGTGACAAGACCTCGCGTCGTGCGCAGATTGGCGCGCCTCGCTAGAGCAGATGAAACGCAAGGACCCATGCGCATGAAAGACCTGTCCACTCTCTTGCAAGCCGATCTCTCCGGGCTCGAATGGGATGCGTGGTGTGACAAGCTGAATGATCTGGCGGGCGATGATGGCTATTGCGAACCGTTGGGCCCCGATCACGCGGCTGTGCTGATCGAGAAAAAGCCCACACTTCTGGTCACCTTTGAAACCCGCCCAGGCATTGCCGCAGGCGAACAAATGGGTCAATCCATGGCCTGGCCCCTGACCGAAGCACTCGGATGGTCACACATGGCGCTGATGGCCCGTCACGAAAGCTGGTTTCGTGATCCTCATGTCTATGCTTTTTTCGATCGTCTGATTGATGATGGGTTCTTTGAGGAATTCGATGAAGTGATCTTTTATGGCGCAGGATCCTGTGGGTATGCCGCCTGCGCGTTTTCCGTGGCCGCGCCCGGCGCGCGGGTTCTGGCTCTGCAACCTCAGGCCACGCTGGATCCCCGCCGCACCGGGTGGGACAAGCGGTTTTCCCACGCCCGGCGCCTCGATTTCAATCGGCGTTTTGGTTATGCGCCCGATATGCTCACGGCGGCTGATCACGCCTGGATCATGTACGATCCCGACAACACGTGCGACGCCATGCATGCGAGCCTGCTTGCGGGCGAGCATCGGAGCCTCGTTCCAGCGCGCTTTCTGGGGGATGATTTGCAAAACGCCTTGTTGCGCATGGGCGTCCTCTTTCGCATGCTGGCCCAGATCAGCGCCGACAAACTGACCCCGACCAGCCTGGCACGGCTGATGCGCGCCCGGCGCGAAGATGGCGGGTACCTCACCAATCTGATGCTTCACCTCGAACGTGAGGGCCAGTTCGCTCGCATGAAGACCATGTGCGAAGCCGTCCTCCTTGAGCGTGAAATCCGCCCCATCCGACGCGGCCTGATGCGCGCGAACCGGGCTTTGGAAAAAGGCCTTGAACAGGGGTAAGGTCAGCACTGGTCAGCCTCATCACGATTGTGTAAGCCGCTCGTCATGACCCAAAGCCTCACCATCCGCCGCCCCGATGATTGGCATTTGCATTTGCGCGATGGCGCGATGCTCGCCGCTGTCTGCCCTGAAACGGCTGCGCATTTCGCGCGTGCGATCACCATGCCCAACATCTTGCCACCTGTCATCACAGGCCAAGACGCTGTGGCCTATCGCGACAGGATCCTGGCCGCGCGGCCAGAGGGCAACAGCTTCACACCCTTGATGACGCTCTACCTGACAGAAGACACAGATCCCGATGACGTGGCCGCCGCGCATGCGTCAGGGCTGGTGACAGCCGTGAAATTGTACCCCGCCGGGGCCACAACCAATTCCGCCTCAGGTGTGCGCGATTTTGACAAGATCCGGGGCGTCCTTGAACGCATGGCTGAGATCGGCTGCCCGCTCTGTGTTCATGGTGAAGTGACAGACGAAGACGTGGACATCTTCGATCGTGAGGCAGTATTTATTGATCGCATTTTAGGCCCCGTCCTCTTGGCCACACCCGGCCTCAAAGTGGTGCTAGAGCACATCACGACGGCCAAAGGCATTGAGTATGTCAAAGCAACGCCAGACAACCTTGGCGGCACGATCACCACCCATCACCTTGTCATGAACCGCAATTTCATCCTCGATGGCGGCCTCAGCCCGCATTACTACTGCTTGCCGGTTGCCAAATGCGAAAGCGATCGCCTTGCCCTGCGCGCCGCGGCGGTCTCAGGCGATCCCAGGTTCTTTTTTGGCACCGACAGCGCCCCGCATCTTGATGCCAACAAGCTGAAGGCGACCGGCAGCGCGGGGTGTTTCACTGCGCCGCGCGCCATGTCTATCCTCACGCATGTGTTTGAGGACGAAAACGCGTTGGATAAACTGGAAGGGTTTGCCTCTCTGCACGGCCCCGCCTTTTATGGCCTGCCGGTGAACGAAGACACGATCACGCTCACCAAATCTGCAACGCCCATCGCCTACCCTGACCAGATCCAAACTGACGATGGCCCCGTGACCGTGTTCGATCCACAATTCCCGCTTCACTGGGCGGTTACCTCTGCATCTTCTGGCTGAAAGTATCGCCGCCAGAGACCTAAAATCTGAGGCTTTAAATCGCTAAAGGACCGTTCCGATGATCCCCACCAGCTTCCCCCCCAAAGATGAGATTGCCCGCCTCACCGCGCGGATGCTGCTTGAAATCAAGGCGGTGCATTTTAACCCAGACGAGCCTTTCACGCTTGCCTCTGGCCTGCCCTCACCCACCTACATCGATTGTCGCAAACTGATCTCTTACCCGCGCATCCGGTCCACGCTGATGGATTTTCTCACCGTCACGGTCATGCGCGATGCGGGCTTTGAAGCGTTTGACAATATTGCAGGCGGTGAAACCGCGGGCATCCCTTTTGCTGCCTTTGTGGCCGAACGAATGGCCCTGCCCATGAGCTATGTTCGCAAAAAGCCCAAAGGCTACGGCCGCAATGCCCGCATTGAAGGGGCCATGACCGAAGGCGACCGGGTTTTGCTGGTCGAAGACCTCACCACAGATGGCGGATCAAAGCTCAGTTTCGTGGATGCCATTCGCGAAACCGGCGCCACCTGCGGGCACACGGCGGTGATCTTCTACTACGGTATTTTCCCCGAGACGATCAAAACGCTCAGCGATCACGGGGTGCAACTTCACAGCTTGTGCACCTGGTGGGATGTCCTGGCCGAGGCGCGCGCCAGTGAGGCCTTCGAATCTGCCATGCTCGATTCTGTGGAAGCTTTCCTGCGAGACCCCAGAGCCTGGCAATCTGCGCGTAGTTGACCTTAGGTCACCGTGCAAAATGGACCGTTGGTTGCAAAAAAATCTGTGGACGATTTGCGGATAATCCAAAGCGGACCCACAGCATGTTGACCGATACATGCTAAATGCCGCAATATGTTGATATGCACAGCCCATCCACAGAGATTTCCACGTTGCGCGGCTTTGGATGACAAAGTTATGACACCCATGCGAACAGGGGGGACGGGACAGACACATGAATACGGTATCAAGCTTCAACGCGTCTGGCGTTGACACGCAGGAATTTGACGCGTTGCCGCACTCGATTGAGGCGGAACAACAGCTTCTTGGCGCGGTTCTGACAAACAATGACATCTATGACAAAGTGGCAAGCCTGATCGGCCCTAGCCATTTCTATGACCCCGTTCATGCCCGGATTTTTGAGGTCGCCGCCGCGCGCATCGGCAAAGGCGCTTTGGCCTCCCCAGTCACGTTGAAAACCTTTATGGAAGAGGATGAGGGCCTCAAGGAGCTGGGCGGCCCGGCCTATCTTGTGCGGCTTGCAGGGGCCGCGATCAGCTCTTTCGCCGCGCGCGATTATGCGCAGATGATCTATGACATGGCCATCAGGCGCGAACTCATTGGCCTGGGGCGCGATATCTCCGGTCAGGCCGCGCGCGCGGACGTGGATATGGACCCGGGCGATCAAATCGTCGATGCCGAGGCCAAACTTTATGCCTTATCCGAACAAGGCAAGTCTGAAAGCGGATTTCAAAGCTTTCTCAGCGCGGTAACAGACGCAGTTAATGTCGCCAACGCAGCCTTCAAACGCGAAGGCGGGCTGGCGGGTGTCTCCACCGGCCTGACCGATATGGATCGCAAACTGGGCGGGCTCCACAAATCTGACCTTCTGATCCTTGCGGGCCGGCCCTCCATGGGCAAAACCTCACTGGCCACCAACATCGCCTTCAACATCGCCAAAGCCTATCGGCGCGGACAGCTGCCCGATGGCAGTGATGGCGCGGTTGAGGGCGGCGTTGTGGGCTTTTTCTCTCTTGAAATGAGCGCCGAGCAGCTCGCCGCGCGGGTTCTCTCGGAGGCATCAGAAGTGCCCTCTGAGCAGATCCGGCGCGGCGATATGACGGAAGGTGAATTTCGCCGTTTCGTGGAAGCGGCCAAAACCCTGGAAGCCTGCCCGCTTTACATCGATGACACGGCCGCCCTGCCCATCAGTCAGCTTGCCGCCCGCGCGCGCCGCCTAAAGCGCACACAAGGTCTCGACGTGCTCATTGTCGACTACCTCCAGCTGGTGCGCCCGGCCTCGGCCAAAGACAGCCGCGTCAACGAGGTCTCAGAAATCACCCAAGGGCTGAAGGCCATTGCCAAAGAGCTCGACATTCCCGTGATCGCGCTCTCGCAGCTCTCACGTCAGGTTGAGGCCCGCGATGACAAGCGCCCGCAGCTGTCCGATTTGCGCGAATCCGGCTCGATTGAGCAAGATGCCGATGTGGTCATGTTCGTGTTTCGCGAGGAATACTACGCCGAACGCGAAAAACCATCCGACGACAAGCTTGAGGACATGGCCGCCTGGCAAGAGCGCATGGAGCGCCTCCATGGCAAAGCAGAGATTATCATCGGCAAGCAGCGTCACGGCCCCATCGGCACGGTTGAGCTCAGCTTCGAAGGCCGTTTCACCCGCTTTGGCAACTTGGTGAAACCCTGGCAGCAAGATGGCGACCGGGAATTCTAAGCGGTTGGGTCATCCCTCAACCGTCCCGTCCCGGACGTGATCCGAGAACTCCAATCGATGAAACAGGCCGCCTTGGGTCAGGACCGGTGCGGGCAAATCAAGATCACGACACTTTCGCGCGGGCCGATTGTTCGTCTATGCTCTCCCAATGCAAACGCGCCGTTCCTTTCTCACACAAGCCGCCCTGCTGGCCACTTTAGGACGACCTGCCATGGCTGCCTTACCCCGTGATTTCTACGTTCCCGCCGAAGAGGCGCCCCATGCGTTCACATTGATGCAATGGCCGGTGGATCGTTACGCCTATGACACCTCACGCGACCTCGAAGAGGTGCAAGCCGTGATCGCCCGGATTGCCAACACCATCGCTGATTTTGAGCCTGTGGTGATGCTGGCAGATCAGAGCCATCACGCATCAGCCCGCACATATCTGTCAGATCAGGTTGAGCTGTGGAACATCCCGACAGATGATCTTTGGTGCCGCGATTCTGGGCCGCTTTTTGTGGTAAATGGCGCGGGCAACCTTGCCATCAGCCATATCCAATTCAACGGGTGGGGCCGGTACACCCTGCCAAATGACGCTCAAATCGCCGCCCGCGTGGCCGCGCATATGGGCCTGCCGCTTTATGCATCAGACCTTGTCGGGGAACCCGGCGGCGCGGAAGCCGATGGTCGCGGGCGGGTGATGGCCCATGAAAGCAGCTGGATCAACGAGAACCGCAATCCGGGGCTGTCAAAGGATGAGATCACCGATCGGCTGGCCGCGGCCTATGGCGCGGATCGTGTGATTTGGGGTCCGGGTGTGAAGGGCCGCGATGTGACCGATGCCCATATCGACGGGTTTGCCCGTTTCACACCGACGGGCACTGTGCTCATGCAGCATGACACAACGGCCCCAGATGATCCCTACAATCGGGCCACAGCCGCTTTGATAGACACGCTCAAATCAGAGAAAATAGATTTGGAAACAATCCCTTATGCCTTTGACGGGCGCATCGATGAGGTCTGCTACTATGTCAATTTCTATGTCTGCAATGGCGCTGTGATCATGTCTGAATTCGGTGACGCGGAGCCAGATGCCATCGCGCTGGCGGCTGTGCGCCGCCATTATCCAAACCACGAGATTGTCACACTGAACGCAGATCGTCTGATCGCTCTGGGCGGCGGCATTCACTGCACCACGCAACAGGTGCCCGCAATCTGATGTCGCATCTGTTCCCTATCGCCCCTTGAAATGAGACAATCCAATCAGACCAAACCCAACAACAATGAGGAATGTGCAAAATGACCAATCCGAGCGATGAAAAGCCGGGAGCGATAGCACGCAATTACACGACATTCCAACCGTCGGGTTTTCTGTCACCTGTGCGTTCCAATGCAGCCGGTACCAGAATTGAGCTGCTCGCCAAAGACCCCGACATCGACATAGCGCCGGATGGTTTCGCCGTTCCGCCTGCAGAATTGCGGTTATACGGCGAAGGCCCAGAGGGACATTTCCAACAAGGTTTGGTTCAGGCCAACATGATCCGGGACATTCTTGCCAAAAACCAACTCGACATCGCGCAAATGCCCCGAGTGATGGAATTTGGTTGTGCCAACAGCCGGGTGTTGCGCCACTTCGCGCCAGAGGCGCGCCTTGACGGGCATCACTATTTCGGAGCGGACATCAACGCAAACACAGTGTTGTGGTCCATGACCTATCTCAGCCCGCCTTTCCATTTCTTGGCCAACACCACAGCACCGCATCTTCCCTTTGAGGATCAAAACCTCGATTTCATTTATGCCATGTCTATTCTGACGCATATCGACGCTATCTCTTTCGCGTGGCTTTATGAATTCGCCCGTGTCCTGAAACCCGGGGCACACGCTCTGGTCACGATTATTGATCACGAAAGCTGTGATGTGATGGAAAGCAAAATGGGTCTAAGCAACCGCAAGGACCTTGAAGACAGCGATCCGCTTGCGCTTTTCAAGCAGCTAGAAAACGGGGAGATCAACATGCTTTCCCTGTCTCCAAACAAGGTGGGTGGCCTTACCTTTTTCTCAATACCGTTTCTGTTGGATAAGATTTCGCATCTCTTTGAACTGGTCGATCGGCAGTTCGGGTTTATGACCTCCCAGCACGGGCTGTTGTTGCGACGTCGGTAATCTCAGCTCTTGTGCTGTGATACCCGCTGCTCACGTGCGCCAGGCAGATCGGATTTGACGCCTGAAGCGCGGCGCAATCCCTGCGTTTTCCTGCCACTTGCAGCGCCGGTTGATACAAGACACGTTTCTGCCCTTGACCCCCCACACAGGCCTGTCAAAACCAACCCATGGGAAGTGCAACTTTAACTGTTGATCTGGGCGCCATGGTCGAAAATTGGCGCGCGCTCGATCAAATGACGGGCTGTGAAACCGCAGCCGTGGTCAAGGCAGACGCCTACGGTATAGGCGCAGATCGTGCGGGCCGCGCCTTGGCACGCGCAGGCGCACGTACGTTCTGCGTGGCCATCGCGGAAGAAGGGGCTGCCCTGCGTGAGGCGCTTGGGCCCGGCCCTGTGATCCATGTGTTCTCAGGTCACATGCCCGGCGATGCCGACATGATCTTGGATATGAACCTCACCCCGATGATCAACTCCATCGATCAGTTGATCCGCCATGTTGAGGCCCTGCCCGGTCAGCCCTTTGGTGTGCAACTTGACACCGGGATGAACCGGCTGGGGATGGAGCCTGCGGAATGGGCGGCGGTCCGTGATGTGGCGCTGGAACAAAACCCCGTTCTGATCATGAGCCATCCGGCCTGCGCCGATGATCCCGACCATGATATGAACATCCGACAGCTCGACGCGTTTCGCGACATGACTATGGGTTTGGATGTGGCGCTGTCCTTTGCCAATACCGGGGCGATACTCTTGGGTGAGAAGTACCATTTCAACCTCACCCGCCCAGGCATCGGCACCTATGGCGGCTTGCCGTTTGCGGGGGCACGGCCCGTGGTGTCTCTCTCCATTCCGGTGATCCAATGCCGCAGCCTGGAGGAAGGTGAAACCGTGGGGTATGGCAACACGTTCACCGCCATGCGAGAGACGCGAATTGCCACGATATCCGCAGGTTATGCCGATGGGCTCATCCGCGCGATGGGGCCCAAGGCGCATGTCTTCTTTGAGGATCAGCCCTGTCCGCTCGCCGGGCGCGTATCGATGGATCTGATCGGCGTCGACATCACCGATTTGGGCCACGATCCCAAGCATCTGGACATTTTGTGCGACCATCAGGGCGTCGATGATCTGGCCGATGCGGCAGGCACCATCGGCTATGAAATCCTGACCTCGCTCGGCGCGCGCTACGCCCGGCGCTACATCGGCGCATGAGCTGGGCGCTCAGCCCGCTGGCGGCCGTCGGCGCTATTGTTTTGGCAGCGCTGGCCTTTGTGGGCCGCATCGCCATCTTCGCCGGGCAAACGCTCAGCCATTTTATCCGCCCGCCCTTTTACCCGAAGGAAATCTTCCAAGCCCTTGTCAATGTTGGATATTTCAGCCTTCCAGTTGTGGGCCTGACGGCGGTTTTCACCGGCGGTGCGCTGGCGCTCCAGATTTATTCCGGCGGCGCGCGTTTTAACGCCGAAGCCGTCGTGCCGCAGATCGTGGCCATCGGGATGGTGCGCGAACTTGGCCCTGTCCTGGTGGGTCTGATGGTGGCCGCGCGCGTCACCTCCTCGATTGCCGCCGAAATTGCGACGATGAAAGTCACCGAACAGATCGACGCGCTGGTCACGCTGTCCACGCATCCGATGAAATATCTCACGGTGCCCCGGGTGCTTGCTGGCCTGATCATGGTGCCTGTTCTGGTGGGCGTGGGCGACATCATCGGGATCATGGGCGGCTATCTCGTCTCGACCAAATCCTTGGGCTTCAATGACGCCGCATACCTGACGAACACAATCAATTTCATTGAGGCGCGCGATGTGATTTCCTCTCTGGCCAAAGGCGCCGCTTTCGGTTTTATCGCCACGCTCCTGGGCTGTTACTACGGCATGAACACCGGCCGTGGCGCGCAAGGCGTGGGCCAGGCGACCAAATCCGCGGTGGAGGCAGCGGCGGTTCTGATCCTTGCAGCCAACTTCATCCTGACCAGCATTTTCTTTTCCATATGATAGAGTTACGCGACGTTCATAAAGCATTCGGGCCGAACAAGGTGCTGCGCGGGGTAAACCTTTTGATCCCGAAATCCACCTCCATGGTGATCATTGGCGGGTCGGGTACGGGCAAATCTGTGGCGCTCAAATGCGTGTTGGGTCTGGTGCAGCCGGATACCGGGCTCATCACGCTCGACGGCGCCGACGTCACCAAAGGTGATCGTGATGCCTTTCTCGCCCGTTTTGGCATGCTATTTCAGGGTGGTGCGCTTTTTGACTCGCTCCCCGTTTGGCAAAATGTGGCCTTCCGCCTGATGCGCGGGTCCCTCAAACGGCCCAAAGAGGAAGCCCGCGAGATTGCCATCGAAAAGCTCCGCCGCGTGGGTCTGACGCCTGAGCAAGCGGATAAATATCCGGCGGAACTCTCAGGCGGCATGCAAAAACGTGTGGGCCTCGCCCGTGCCATTGCGGCTGAGCCTGAGGTGATCTTTTTTGATGAGCCAACCACAGGCCTCGATCCGATAATGTCCGGCGTGATCAATGACTTGATCCGCGAAATTGTCACGGAAATGGGGGCCACGGCGATGACGATCACCCATGATATGACCTCCGTGCGCGCCATTGCCGACAATGTGGCGATGCTGCATGGCGGGGTGATCCAATGGACCGGCCCGGTGGCGGATATGGACCAGTCTGGCGATCCGTATCTGGATCAGTTCATCTCAGGCCGCGCCGAGGGCCCAATTGAGGCGGTGCGCTGATGGCCAAGATGAACCGCTACTTTTGCACCGAATGCTCCGCCACCTTCGCCAAATGGTCCGGTCAATGCGATGCCTGCGGCGCTTGGAATTCAATCCATGAAGAAGCACCTCTCTCCACCGGCCCTGGCAAGGCCGCGTTGGGATCAAAGCGCGGCACAGCGATCAACCTGACTGATCTCTCCGCCGAAGAGGCCCCGCCACCGCGCACAGCCTGCACCCTGACGGAATTCAACCGCGTTCTCGGCGGTGGTCTGGTCCCGGCATCCGCCACGCTCGTCGGCGGTGATCCCGGCATTGGCAAATCCACACTGCTTCTGCAAGCCGCTGCAAGTTTCGCCTCCAAAGGCATGAAAACGCTCTATATATCGGGTGAAGAGGCCTCCGCCCAGGTCCGCATGCGCGCAGCGCGGCTGGGCCTTGCAGATGCGCCGGTGAAGCTCGCCACTGCCACGTCGATGCGCGATATCCTGACCACGCTTGAGGCGGAAAACCCTGGTCTTGTGATCATCGATTCCATTCAAACCATGTGGGCCGACACGGTCGACAGCGCGCCGGGCTCTGTTTCCCAAGTGCGCGCCACCTGTCATGAGCTGACGACGTTTGCCAAACGCAAGGGCACGGCGGTCATTCTCGTGGGTCACGTCACCAAGGAAGGCCAAATCGCCGGTCCCCGCGTCGTCGAACACATGGTCGACACCGTGCTTTATTTCGAAGGCGAGCGCGGCCATCAGTTCCGCATTCTGCGCTCTGTGAAAAACCGCTTCGGCCCGGCGGACGAAATCGGCGTTTTTGAAATGACAGGTCAAGGTCTGGCCGAGGTCGCCAACCCCTCTGAGCTCTTCCTTGCCGGGCGCGGCAGTCCCTCGCCCGGGTCGGTCGTCTTTGCAGGCATCGAAGGCACAAGGCCATTGTTGGTTGAACTCCAGGCCCTTGTCGCCCCCACACCGCACAGCCAACCCCGCCGCGCCGTGGTGGGCTGGGACAGCGCGCGCCTGGCCATGGTGCTGGCGGTTTTGGAGGCGCGCTGCGGCATCCCCTTTGCGGGCTTGGATGTCTATCTCAACGTCGCAGGTGGCATCAAAATCACCGAACCGGCCGCCGATCTGGCCGCCGCGGCCGCGCTCTTGAGTGCCCGAGAAGACACATCCTTGCCCAAAGACACCGCTGTTTTCGGGGAGATTGGCCTCTCCGGCGCGCTTCGCCCGGTCGCGCAAACGGAAAACAGGTTGAAAGAAGCGCAAAAACTTGGTTTTACATCCGCCATCGTGCCGAAGGGTGGAAAACCTGTCGGCGTGTCCGGGATAGGGGTGCAGGTGTTTGGCGATCTCAGCCAGTGCGTCGGCGATCTGTTCGGGGCAGGCTGAGGCGCGCAGAGGGACGAAGGGAGCGGGCAGCGCATGGAAGGCTTCACCATCATCGACGGCGTCGTTGCGCTCGTTATCGTGTTATCCGGGCTTTTGGCCTATTCGCGTGGCTTTGTGCGTGAGGGGCTGGCCATCGCCGGCTGGGTTGTCGCAGCGATCTTGGCCTTCATGTTTGCCCCGCAAGTGCAGCCGCTCATCAAGGAAATCCCCTATGTCGGCGATTTTATCGCTGAAAGCTGCGATTTGGGGATGATTGGCGCCTTCTTTGCCGTCTTGGCGCTTGGCCTAATCGTGGCGTCACTCATCACGCCGCTCTTTTCTTCGGTGATACAGCGCTCTTTCCTGGGTGGCATCGATCAGGGTTTGGGGTTCCTCTTCGGGATCGCCCGGGGGATCTTGCTCGTCGCTGTCGCCTATTTCGTCTACGAAACGGTCGTGACCGCGCAAGACATTGCCGTGATTGACGATAGCCGTTCGGCGCGCATCTTTGCCAGCCTCACCGGCAGCGTAGAAAGCCAAGATCCCGAGGCCGCCGTAGGTTGGGTTCAGGCGAAGGTTGATCAACTGTTGGGCAACTGTGACGCGCCTTAAGCGGCCCTTTTCCGCCTAGTCCAAACGCCCTGCGGGCATGGGTCTGCCACATCAGCAAAACTCATAACACGCGGCTTTCGCCTCGGCACAGACCTTGCCACCCTGACGTCCAAGGGGTGCCGCAATTCAGTCACCTTTTACATGTTAACGAACCAGCAACAGTTTGTTGAAAGGGTGCCAAAATGGTTGCCAGAAGTTTCTTCGCCGTCGACAGCGAAAACATGATCGTTCAATCAAGCTCGAATGCGTCGATTGTGGGCGATCCCATTCGCAACAACTCCGACACGCCCAACGGCACAGTGTTCACCTACAGTGCTGGTGGCGGGGCGACCGTGACGATCGACGACACCGGCGGCGATCCCAACATCTTCGAAGACGATCAATCCGGCAGCCACACTGTCACCGATGGCAACGGCCTTGTGGCAAATGGCAACGGGGTGGAAGCGGAATCAACCATGGTGATCCGCGCGCTTGACGCCGACGGCAACCAAACGGGCCCCAACATCACCATCACGGTGTTTTCTCAGAACGGAGTGTTCAGCAACGTTTGGGGCTTCTCACCAAGCTTGCCTTTGGAAGACGGCGTGTCCTACGTAAAGCTCAGCGGCTCAAATGCGGGAAGCTCGAGCTACAACAGTTTTATCACCTGTTTTGGCCCCGGCACGGCCATCCTGACAGATTTGGGCAAACGCCCGGTGGAGGATTTGAACGTCGGTGACCTGATTTGGACACAGCACCATCAGATGCAGCCGATCCGCTGGATCGGACGCACCACCGTTGAGGCCAAGGGAGCATATGCGCCCATCGTATTTTCCCCGGGCGCGCTTGAGAATGACAAGGAATTGGTGGTCTCTCCCGAACACCGCATGTGTCTGCGTTTGCCCTCTGCTGAGCTCCTTTTTGGGTCAGAAGAAGTGCTTGTTGCGGCCAAGCACCTCATGGATCTTCCCGGTGTATCGGTGCGCGAAGGTGGCATGATCACGTACACGCACTTCATGTTTGATCAGCATGAGATCATCTATGCCAATGGTCAGCTGTCAGAGAGTTTCTTTTTGTCTGATCTGTCCGTCGCCGCGCTTGACCCGCAGCAGGCGGAAGAGCTGCGCGCTTTGTTCCCGTTTATCGACAATGGCACAGCAGCCTATGGGCGCTCTGCTGCGATGGTTCTCAAGGCCAAAGAAGCCAGTGTTCTGGCCTATCTTTACAGCAAACATGCCGCCTAGGGCCCGCGCGGCACGGCGGCGCTCAAGACCCGTTTGGCACAGATGAAAAAAACCGCGCGCCGTTGCGTCATCAATTCGTGACATAAGCGTCTTCACCCCCTATGTATGGCGCTAACAGTCTTTCTGGGAATTGGAGCTGCCCCTTGTCCAGAGAAATGCCAGCCAACACGCCCGGTGACATGTCGATCGGTGATACGTTTTCCGAAAACGGTTTCGACGACGAAGACAAGATCAAAGAAGAGTGTGGCTTGTTCGGGGTCATAGGCCTTGGCGATGCCGCCAACTTTATCGCTCTTGGCCTGCACGCGCTTCAGCATCGCGGACAAGAGGCGGGTGGCATTGTCACTCATGATCCCAAAACTGGCTTCAATTCGGTGCGCCGCTTTGGGTATGTCCGGGATAACTTCACGACACCAGAAACCATTTCGGCCTTGCCTGGCTCCATCGGGGTGGGCCATGTGCGCTATTCCACTGCTGGCTCCAAAGGCCATACCGCGATCCGCGATGTGCAGCCCTTTTTCGGAGAGTTTTCCATGGGCGGTGCCGCGATTGCCCATAATGGCAACCTGACAAATGCCAATTCGCTGCGCCGTGATTTGATCCAGCGCGGCTCCATCTTTCAAAGCTCATCTGACAGTGAATGCATCATTCATCTGATGGCCCGCTCCATGGGGCGCACCATCCCGGACCGGATGAAAGAGGCCCTGCGACAGGTGGAAGGTGCGTTTTCCGTGGTCGCCATGACCCGCCGCAAACTCATTGGCGTGCGCGATCCCTTGGGCATTCGGCCGCTTGTCATGGGTAAGTTTGGCGATGCAACCGTGCTGGCCTCAGAAACCTGCGCGTTGGACATTATCGGCGCGGAATTTGTCCGCGAAATCGAACCCGGTGAGATGGTTGTCATCAATGAAGACAAATCCATCGACAGCTACCGCCCCTTTGAGCCGGTCCGACCACAACCCTGTATCTTTGAATACGTGTATTTCAGCCGCCCCGACTCGGTTCTGGGCGGCAAGTCCGTTTATGAGGTGCGCCGCAACATTGGCAAAGAGCTGGCCCGCGAGGCCCCGGTTGAGGCCGATATGGTCTGCCCTGTGCCCGACAGCGGCACACCCGCCGCGATCGGCTACAGTCAGGAAAGCGGTATCCCCTTTGAGATGGGCATTATCCGCAACTCCTACGTGGGACGGACATTCATTGAGCCCACTGAACAGATCCGCAATATCGGCGTGCGTTTGAAACTCAACGTGAACCGCGCTCTGATGAAGGGCAAACGCGTGATCCTCGTGGATGACAGCGTGGTGCGCGGCACAACCTCTCGTAAAATCAAGGACATGATCCTTGAGGCCGGGGCAGCAGAGGTGCATTTCCGCATCGCTTCCCCGCCCACGACATGGCCCTGCTTCTTCGGTGTCGATATGCCCACACGAGAAGAGCTTTTGGCCTCTAACATGACCGAAGACCAGATGCGCGAATATATCGGCGTTGATTCTCTGCGGTTTGTGTCAATTGATGGGCTCTACCGCGCCGTGGGTGTGCCCGAGGGGCGCGATCCCAAGGCGCCTGCCTATTACGACGCGGTCTTCACCGGTGATTACCCGATTGAGCCCAAAGACATGCTCGAACAGGGGTTTGAACTCAAAGCGGCTGAGTAACCCACCCAGTCGGGTAAAAAATGCGGCGGGCGTCTCGTAAAGGCGTCGCGCGACAGGCGGTTTGGCGCGCACAAATTCGAACCTCTCTTTCAATTTTCTGCATTGCCGCATAGGTCAGCCGTCTTGCAATCGCTGAGCTACGAATCATGAGCCAACAAAACGATACAACGCCCCTGAGCTTTGCCACCTATCTCTCCGCCACAGAGCGCGGCGTCCTGCCGATGGAGCGCCCGACCCTGCTTGGCACCTTCTCTGGCCCTGAGGGGACAAAGGCCCTCGTGCGCCTGCCGACCGGTGAGGTCAAGGAAATGCGCCGAAATGATTACATGGGCCAGGCGCAGGTCCTCGCCGTGGGGGCAGGCCATCTTGACCTTGGCCTTCTGGGACAAGTCTACCGTCTGACCATTCCTCAGGCATGAAAAAGCCGCCCTCCGGGGGGCGGCTTTTCTTTGCAGTCTGCGGTGGCGTTTAGCTGTGACGCGCTTTGACCAGCTGCCAACCTCCGGCGACCACCATTGCGGCGATCACTGCCTTGATTGCGTCACCCACAAGGAACGGCGCCATCCATCCGGCCCAAAGCTCTGGCATGGTTTTACCCAAAACCGCAGCAGGCCACGCCAAACCGGGGACGTAAAGCAGAACCGAGACGATGAGGCCCACGACAAGCGTGGCCATCACGTTTTTGGTCAGGCCTTTGTCTGCTGCCAAGCCAGCCAGCCACGCCATCGCGACAAAACCGTAGAGGAAGCCCGCCGTGGGGCCATAGAGCGAGGGCAGCGCCCCACCGTTTGAGAAAACCGGGAACCCCATCGCACCGTAGGCCAGATACGTCACCAAAGTCGCCGCGGCGAGGCGTGACCCATAGGTGAAACCAATGATCAAAATCGCGAGCCCCTGCAGCGACATGGGCACAGGCCAGCCCACGCTCAACTGCGCGACAAAGGCCAGCGCGATGGACCCCACCAGCACCAGCCCCAGTTTCTTGACGATCCCGTCATGGCCGATCAGGGCCTTGCTCAATACCATGTCGCTCATTGCGATCCCCTCGTATCAATGTGTTTGACGGTCTTTTTCGCCGCTCAGATGGCAGAGTCAAGAGAATGCGCTTGATTTCCGGAAGGCAGGATGAAATGCCCTGCCGCCATGACAGAGAAGCTGGCTTTGATCACAGGGGCCTCACGGGGCCTGGGCGCGGCACTGGCCGAGGCCTTGGTGCCGGACTATCACGTGCTCGCCGTGGGCCGCACGACCGGCGCGCTGGAAGACATTGACGATCTCATCCAAGCCAAGGGCGGGTCGGCCACGCTCGCGCCGATGGATATCTGCGAAACCCCTGCCATGGCGCAGCTCTGCCGCTCGATCTATGACCGTTGGGGGAAGGTTGATCTTTGGTGCCACACAGCCATTCATGCAGCCCCCCTCGCGCCGGTAAATCACATTGATGTCAAAGACTTCTCCCGCTCCATGAAAGTGAATGTGGAGGCCGCATCGCAACTGATTTCCTTTGTTGCCCCCCTTTTGGGCACCGAGGGTCAGGCGGTCTTCTTTGATGACACGGGCGCATCCGGCAAGTTTTTCGGAAGCTACGGCGCATCCAAGGCCGCCCAGATGCAACTCGTCCGCTCTTGGCAGGCCGAGACGGTGAAAACCGGCCCTCATGTGCACATCCTGCGGCCCAATCCCATGCCCACCGCCACCCGTGCGCGGTTTTTCCCCGGCGAGGATCGGGAGACGTTGAGTCTCACCAAAGACGAAGCCGCGCGGTTGCTCGCTTTGCTCCCCATTCAGGGACACGCGCCCCGGACTTGATCCGGGGCCTCCTGCCACCGTTCGACGAGGCCCCGGATCAAGTCCGGGGCGGGGTGTCCTGGTGAACCCATGCTCCCGCAAAGAAAAGCGGGGGGCACGAGGCCCCCCGAAAAAGTTTCGCCACTCAAGCTCTGTTACTATACCGCCCGGTTTCTGCCTGCGGCCTGAGCGCCGTCAGGGGGCGAGCGCACCCGCCCCGTGTCTCTTTGATTTCGTCGGGGTCGAGGCGGCTGCGAGACCTGACCTCAAGACCCCTACGCATCCCCCTAAGGACGCGATTTCTCAGCTACACCCGCTGGTCGCCCCGCAAGTGTTGCACTTCAGACAAGTCCCGTTGCGCACCATCGTGTAGTGGCCGCACTCGTTACACGCCTCACCCTCATAGCCCTGCATCCGAGCAATCGTCGCCCGGTCCACAGCAGCCGCCGAGAGCGATGAGGCACCAGAGAGCACAGGTTGCTCGCCGCTCGTCTTCTCTTTGGCGGTCTCCGGCACCAGCGTCTTCAGCGCCACCTCGGGATCGGCCGCACCATTAAGTGCAGTTGCGCCCATCCCCCCAGTGCCCTCAGCCGCCTGTCCACCGTTGAGAACCACCAACTCCTGTGGCAGACGCTTGCGCAGATACCCTGTCGAGCTGATTTGTTTCAGCACTTCCAAGGACTTGGCCGCCGCATCTTCACTCATTTCCGAGATGTTGGAGACACCCTCTTCCTCACCACGGCCCAGATCGTCAAAGGCGGTGCCTTCGGGCTTCACATGGGCCAGATCCGTCCGGTCGAGATAGCTCACCGCCAATTCGCGGAAGATGTAATCCAGGATCGAGGTTGCGTTGCGGATGCTGTCATTGCCCTGCACCATGCCCGAGGGTTCGAACTTGGTGAAGGTGAAGGCATCGACGAACTCTTCGAGCGGCACACCGTATTGCAGACCAACCGACACCGCGATGGCGAAGTTGTTCATCATGGCGCGGAAGCCCGCCCCCTCTTTGTGCATGTCGATGAAGATCTCACCCAAGGAGCCATCGGTGTACTCGCCCGTGCGCAGATAAACCTTATGCCCACCCACCATGGCCTTCTGAGTGTAGCCTTTGCGACGATCGGGCATTTTCTCCCGATGCGTCTTGGCCACTTCCTTGATGATCACCTTCTCGATGATCTTCTCGGCCAACACTTCTGCCTTTTGCTGCGGTGTACCGGTTTCCAGAACTTCGGCTGCGTCCTCATCATCCTCGACCAAAGCAGCGGCAAGAGGCTGAGACAGTTTGGAGCCGTCACGATAAAGCGCATTGGCTTTCACGCCCAGCGACCAGCTCTTCTCATAGGCCTTCTGGCAATCCTCAATCGTGGCATCATTGGGCATATTGATCGTCTTAGAGATCGCGCCCGAGATGAAGCTTTGCGCCGCCGCCATCATGGTGATGTGACTGTCGACATTGAGGAAACGCTTGCCCTTCTTACCGCAGGGGTTTGCGCAGTCGAACACCGGATAGTGCTCTTCCTTCAGATGCGGTGCACCTTCCAGCGTCATTGTTCCGCAAACATGGTCATTGGCCGCGTCGATATCGGCTTTCGAGTAGCCCAAATGCGCCAGCATATCGAACGTGGGATCAATGAGCTTTTCGGCAGGAATGCCCAGAACACCGGTGCAGAATTCCTCGCCCAGCGTCCACTGGTTGAAGACAAACCGGATATCAAATGCAGAGCCCACAGCGTTGTCCACCTTCTCAAGCTCAGCTGGTCCAAAGCCATGACCGGCCAGAGACGTGTGGTTGATGCCAGGCGCGTTGCCGATCGTGCCGTGGCCCACGGCGTAGCTGACGATCTCTTCGACCTCTGATGACCGATAGCCAAGCACCTCAAGCGCGGCAGGAACGGACTGGTTGATGATCTTGAAGTAACCACCCCCGGCCAGTTTCTTGAACTTCACCAAAGCAAAGTCGGGTTCGATCCCTGTCGTGTCACAATCCATGACCAAACCGATTGTGCCCGTTGGCGCAATTACAGTGGCCTGCGCATTGCGGTAGCCATGGGCCTCGCCCAGTTTCAGCGCCTCATCCCAGCTGGCCATGGCCAGCTCAATAAGCCGCGCATCGGGGCAGTTGGTATGATCAAGCGGCACGGGTGCCGTCGATAGAGCGTCATAGCCCTCGGTGGCGCCGTAAGCGGCCGTGCGGTGATTGCGGATGACGCGCAGCATATGATCGCGGTTGTTGGCATAGGCCGGGAAGGCCCCCAATTCACCTGCAATCTCTGCCGATGTCGCGTAAGCCACACCCGTCATAATCGCCGTGAGCGCACCGCAGAGTGAGCGCCCCTCATCTGAGTCGTAGCCATAGCCCATGTTCATCAGCAGACCGCCAATGTTGGCATAGCCCAGACCCAAAGTGCGGGTGTCATAGCTGTTCTGCGCGATCTCTTTGGATGGGAATTGCGCCATTAGCACCGAGATTTCCAGCGTCAGTGTCCACAGCCGCGTGGCATGCACGTACTCTTGCGCACCAAACACACCGTCATTGTAGAATTTCAGCAGGTTCATCGACGCCAGGTTACAGGCCGTGTCATCGAGGAACATGTATTCAGAACAAGGGTTTGAACCGCGAATCTGACCTTCTTCCGGGCAAGTGTGCCAATCATTGATCGTGTCGTGGAACTGAATGCCCGGATCGGCGCAGGCCCAGGCCGCGTGGCCCACCTGTTCCCACAGATCGCGCGCCTTGATGGTCTTGGAGACGGACCCATCGGTGCGGTTCAACAGCGCCCAATCGTCGTCATTCTCAACCGCCTTCAAGAAGGCATCGGTGACGCGGATGGAGTTGTTTGAGTTCTGACCAGAGACGGACGCATAAGCCTCGCTATCCCAATCGGTGTCGTAGGTCGGAAACTCAATGCTGTCATAGCCCTGACGCGCATAATCAAGCACGCGCTTGATGTAGGTCTCCGGGATCGAAACCGACTTGGCCGCGCGGATCGCTGTCTTCACCGCGCCGTTCTTGGCCGGATCAACCGCATCCTCAGACGCGCCATCCCACTCACGAATGGCCGCAAAAATGTCGTTGAGTTTCGCTTCGTGCATTTTGGAGCCTGCGACGATGGAGGCGACCTTCTGCTCTTCCTTCACCTTCCAGCCCACAAACTCCTCAATGTCGGGGTGGTCGGCGTCGCAAATGACCATTTTGGCCGCGCGCCGCGTGGTACCACCGGATTTGATGGCACCCGCCGCCCGATCCCCGATTTTGAGGAAACCCATCAGGCCGCTTGACTTGCCGCCGCCTGACAATGCTTCCCCGTCGGCACGCAGGGAGGAGAAGTTCGTGCCGGTCCCGGATCCATACTTAAAGAGCCGGGCTTCGCGCACCCACAAATCCATGATTCCGCCGTCGCCCACCAGATCATCTGCGACGGACTGGATAAAGCACGCATGGGGTTGCGGGTGCTCGTAGGCGGAAGCCGACTTGGTCAACTCGCCGCTTTCAAAATCCACATAGTAGTGCCCCTGGCTGGGGCCATCGATCCCGTAGGCCCAGTGCAGGCCTGTGTTGAACCACTGAGGCGAGTTCGGCGCGGCCATTTGGTTGGCCAGCATAAACCGCATCTCATCATAATAGGCGCGTGCGTCCTCCTCGGTCGAGAAGTAGCCGCCTTTCCAGCCCCAGTACGCCCAAGCGCCGGCCAAACGGTCAAACACCTGCTTGGAGGACGTCTCACCTGTCGTGTCGGTTGCCTTCGACGCCGGTGCCGACCGCCACAAAAACTCTGGCACGCCCTTTTCCTTGACCCGCTTGAGTTTCACCGGCACGCCCGCTTTGCGGAAATACTTCTGTGCAATCACATCGCTGGCCACCTGGCTCCAGCTTGCGGGCACTTCCACATCGTCGAGTTTGAAAACGATTGTGCCATCCGGATTGCGGATTTCCGAGCTGGTTGTGATGAATTCCAGATCGGCGTAGGCGTCCTGTCCTGCCTTCGTGAATTTTCTTTCAATTTTCATACGCTGAGCCCCGTGTTTCAGCCGTTTAACCCTGAGTTCGACCGTCGTGTCCGAACCCTCCCGTCAGTCGGGCAAATACCATCCACACAGCCCCCAACTCTTATTCCTGAGAGGGGGCAACCGTGTCTTTCCTCAGTAAACTGCGTTACTTGGGGATGACCCTGCCTTGTCAGCCGTCGCCACTATATCTTGTGTCGTTCCAACCGTGGCCCACAACTTGGCGTATCGACCCATAGGCGGTCAACGGATTTTTTTCCAAACTTTCTCGAAAAAGAAGTTGACGTTTACGTCAGCAACAGGGCCATCACCGGCCTCAGTGATTCATGAAAATGTTACAATCGTGACTGGCGGCAGAAAGGATTTCTAAAACTTCTTTAAAACCGGCTGGTTTATGCCGATTTCCTGATGCATCGCGATATCAACTCTCCACATATCCCCACCTCACCCCGACCCTTCCTGCCGCGTCAAACACACTCAAAAAAAAATTTCGAGGGCCATGCTTGTGCCACCCGATGCGCAAATTGTTGCACGCACACCACGACCAGATCAGCGCCGTTCCGCGCGTCACATCCTGCGACACACGATCTTGTGTCGCCTCAAGCGCCTGAATGCCTGCTCGGCAGGCTGCATATTGGTGAAAGAGAATGGTCGGGGCGGCGAGATTCGAACTCACGACCCCCTGTACCCAAAACAGGTGCGCTACCAGACTGCGCCACGCCCCGGACCGTGCGCCTCTCTAGCCGGGATTTTTCGCCTTGAAAAGGTCTAACAGGGCCAAGCCGCCACATCTTGCAAAATCCCTGGGTGACGCAATTGATCCCCCGGCCCGATGCCGAGCCGCGCAGACACCCCGCCATTCACCTCAAGCACGTATTGCACGTCACGTCCGCCATTGATCAGCCGCTCCGACAAAGGCACCGCATTTTCATGCACCTTCGTCACCGTGCCGGTACGATCCATAAAAATCATGTCGAGGGGAATGAGCGTGTTCTTCATCCAAAACCGCGCGGCCTGAGGGCGCTCATATATAAAGAGCATACCGGCGCTTTGCGGCATGCTTTCGACATGCATCAAGCCTTGGCTGCGCTCATCATTGTCGTCGGCCACATCCACGGTGAACTGTGCTTGGCCCCAGACGCCTTTGATCTGAACCGCATCATCACGGCATTCCGCGGCCCAAATGGCCCCAGGCAAAACCGCCACAGCAGCTGCCAAACCCGTCAGTCGTCGTTTCCAACCGCGCTTTCCCATCCGCATACCTCCGTCGCCATGCGGCCACGCTTACCTTCTATGACGCGGATGGCAAGGGCTTCTCCGGATTGCAGATCAGCCATGCCCGATCGGCGGAGCACCTCTACGTGAATGAAGACGTCTTCGTCGCGACCAAACGTATTGGCAAAGCCAAAGCCCTTGCCTTTGTCGAACCACTTGACCCGAGCAGGCTCCAACGGGGCATCGCGCAACGTGTCGAGGTCCACATTGTCGATATCCTCAAGCTCCGCCATCGCCACTCCTTCGGGTGGATCGATGCCAAACACTTCGACCGCTTGAATGCCGCGCTGTGTATGCTGGACTTCAAGGTCGATCCCTGCGTGATCGGCAACGGAACTCTGGCCAAAATTTCTCAGGACATTCGCGTGCAGAAGGATGTCAGCACCTCCTTCTTCGGTGACAACAAATCCGAACCCTTTCACCGGATCAAACCATTTCACCCGGCCATAAACGCGTTCTGTCTGGCCTTTTTCTTCAGTCACTCACGGTATTCCTATTCGCATCGCCCCACGTGGCATTAGACCCTGTTAAGTTTTTAGTATCAAGAAAAAACATTACGTTTTCAGGGCTTTGCATTTTGCGTTACGTGAATTTTACGGGCTCAATCGGGCTATTTCCCATTTGTTTTCAACTGCTTTCCGGCGCCAGACAAAACGATCATGCAACCGATGCGCCCCGTCCGCCCAAAACTCGATTTCAAGCGGTTCAATCCGAAATCCCCCCCAGAAGGGCGGACGCGATGGATTCGCCCCCTTGCTCGCCGTGACCTTGGCCACCTCGGCCATCAGCTCCGCGCGCGATGCCAATGGCTGCGATTGCTTTGAGGCCCAGGCACCAAGGCGGCTTTTGAGAGAGCGCGTGGCGTAATACTCATCTGCCTCGGGACCATCCTCACGAATGACCGCGCCCCGCACCCGCAGTTGACGCCGCAATGATTTCCAATGCAGGACGGCCGCGGCTTTTCCGGTTGCCGCCAATTCCTGACCTTTTTGAGATTCGTAATTGGTGAAAAACCAAAAACCCGTCTCCGTGATGCCTTTCAGCAAAACCATCCGCGCATTGGGCAGACCATCTTGATCCACCGTCGACAGCGCCATCGCGTTGGGATCATTGATCTCGGATTTCTCCGCCTCCGCCAACCAATCCCGGGCAATATCAAACGGATCATCGCCCGCAAAAATTCCGTCTCTGTTCATCGTCCTGTCGTCTTGTTTGCTTGCTCCTCAATAGAGGACCTAGGACAACCTTAATTGCGGGGCAAGTTCTGTTGGCCTCTTGCAAGGCAGCTTTGACAGATTTGCAGCCCTTCCCGCCAAAGCCTTGAAGCGTCATGACCGATTGTCTAAAGGAGAGCGTATTTTCGAATGGGTCGAGGGTAAAACATGTCGAACGGTTTGATGGCGGGCAAACGTGGGCTCATCATGGGGCTTGCCAATGACAAGTCGATCGCATGGGGGATTGCCAAAGCGTGCCGGGATCAAGGGGCAGAGCTTGCCTTTTCATATGTAGGCGATGCGTTTCGCAAACGTGTGGAGCCTTTGGCCGCAGAGCTTGGCGTGACGCAGCTTTTTGATTGTGACGTGGGCGATACCGCCTCAATTGACGCCTGTTTCGAAGGGATTGAAAAGGCCTGGGGCAAGATTGATTTTCTGGTCCACGCCATCGGCTTTTCCGACAAGACCGAGCTGCGCGGGCGCTACGTTGATACGACCCGTTCCAATTTCGTCAACACGATGGACGTGTCGGTTTACTCATTCACCGCCGTAGCGCAGCGCGCCGAAAAGATCATGCCAGATGGTGGCTGCCTGCTCACGCTCACCTATTACGGCGCAGAGCAGGTGATCCCCAATTACAACGTGATGGGCGTGGCCAAGGCCGCGCTGGAAGCGTCGGTGATGTATCTGGCCGAGGATCTGGGCAAGAAAGGCATCCGCGTCAATGCTGTGTCTGCCGGTCCGATCAAGACGCTGGCGGCCAACGGGATCAGTGATTTCCGCTACATCCTGAAGTGGAATGAGCTCAACTCGCCCCTGCGCCGCAATGTGACCATCGAAGATGTGGGCAACTCAGCCCTGTTTTTGCTCTCGGATATGGGCAGCGGCACAACAGGCGAAGTGCTCCATGTCGATGCGGGCTATCACGTGGTGGGCATGAAGGCCGTGGACGCCCCCGATATCGAAAAGAGCTGAGCGGTGGAGCTGGCGCATCTGATCGCGTTCAACCTCGCGCTGCTTGCCGCGATTGCGAGCCCGGGCCCGTCTCTTCTTTACCTCACGAAAACAACGTTGGCCCAAGGGCGCGCGGCGGGTGTGGCCGCAGGGGCCGGGCTGGCAACAATGGCCGCCATCTGGACACTGGCCGCGCTTTTAGGGCTCGACGGGCTGTTTACTCTCTTCCCCTGGGCCTATGCCGCTTTGAAAATGCTGGGCGCCGCCTACTTGATCTGGATCGCCATACAGACCTGGCGCCATGCCAAAACACCCCTGACCCAGAGCACAGTGTCAGCCTCTCATGGCCGGGCTTTTCTGGCCGGAGTGACGATTAATCTCGCCAATCCGAAATCGGTGTTTTTCGCGGCCGCCGTCATCGTGGTTGTCTTTCCTGCTGGCCTGTCAGGTGCAGATAAATTCATAATATTCTTCAATCACTTGCTCGTCGAACTTATTGTTCAGCCCACGCTGGCAATTCTGCTCTCCACCGGCGTGATCCGACGTCGGTATTTGGCCGCCAAACCCATCATTGACCGCGTGACCGCCGCCATCCTCGGCGCGCTCGGCCTGCGCTTGCTCTTTGCGCGATAGGAGCGCCCATGACCATTGATCAACTGCCTCATGAAAAAGGCTTCCATGTCAGCTGGGATCAGCTGCACCGCGATGCCCGCGCCTTGGCGTGGCGGCTGCAAGCGCTCACCCCCGAAGACGGCTGGCGGGCGGTCGTGGCCATCACCCGAGGCGGCATGGCACCGGCCATGATCGTGGCAAGAGAGCTCGATATTCGCACGGTCGACACGATCTCGATCAAATCCTATGACCACCAAACGCAGTCAGAGCCGGTGGTGATCAAAGCGCCGGACGCAGAGATTGTAGGCGATGGTGAAGGTGTGTTGATCGTCGATGATCTGGTGGACACAGGCCGCACGCTTGATGTCGTGCGACAGCTTTTGCCCAAGGCGCATGTTGCCACCGTTTATGCCAAACCCGCAGGCGGCGACAGGGTGCAAACCTTCATCACCGAGGTCAGCCAGGACACCTGGATTTTCTTTCCCTGGGATCTCGCGCTGCAATATGTCGAACCTTACCGAGGCAAGTGATGACCGTTTTATCCCGAACCGCCAACACGTTTGCCCCGCCCGTCATGGCCGCTCGGCGCTGGCTGGAGGGTGTGACGTTCCCGCCTGATCGCCCGCTCATCAATGTCAGTCAGGCCGCACCGGCGGATCCCCCGCCTGAGGCCTTGCGCAAAGTCATCGCCGAGGCCGCGCTTGAAACGCCGGAGGCGCATCTTTACGGCCCGGTTCTGGGCCTGCCGGAGCTGCGCGCCGAAATTGCGGCACAATGGCAATCAGGCTACGGGGGTAAGATCACGGCAGATCAAGTGGCGATCACGTCAGGCTGCAATCAGGCGTTTTGCGCGACAATGGCCTCCCTGTGCACCGAAAAAGATGAAGTTATCCTGCCAACCCCATGGTATTTCAATCATAAAATGTGGCTTGATATGTCAGGGGTCACAAGTGTGCCCTTGGCCACTGGCGACGATCTCCTGCCCGACCCGGAAAGGGCTGAGAGCCTGATCACAGATCGCACGCGCGCCATTGTGTTGGTCTCGCCCAACAATCCCGGCGGACTGGAATACCCCGAAGATCTGGTCATGGCTTTTTTCCGCCTCGCGCAATCCCGCGGGGTCAAGCTCATCATCGATGAAACCTACCGCGATTTTGACGCCCGCAACGGTGCGCCGCATGCGCTCTTTCAAGATCCAGACTGGCCCAAGACACTGATCCACCTCTATTCCTTCTCCAAGGCGTTCCGCCTCACCGGCCACCGCGTGGGTGCAATCATCGCCGATCAGGCCATGTTGATGGAAGTTGAAAAATTCCTCGACACTGTCGCCATATGCCCCAACCAACTGGGCCAGATAGCCGCGCTTTGGGGTCTGCAGAACATGGCGCAATGGTGCGCGGGCGAGCGGGCCGAAATCCTCGATCGGCGCGCCGCGATCGAAGACTATTGGCCCGCTATGGACGCTCAAGGATGGGCGCTTCAGGGCCTCGGCGCGTTCTTCGCTTATGTCCGCCACCCGTTTGAGATGTCATCGGCGGATCTTGCCCCCGCCTTGGTGCGAGAGGCCGGTGTTCTACTTCTGCCCGGCACGATGTTCTACCCCGAAGGCGATGTGCGTGCGCCACATGAGCTGCGCATCGCATTCGCCAATATTGATAGATCCGGGATCAAAACATTGTTTGAACGGCTCTCCGCCCTGCCCTCACCTCTTGCGAGCGCCCCGCGCAGCGCATAGACAAATCCAAAGCAATTTCCTTACCAGGCGAGCGTGACAAATGGCCAAGAAATCAAACCCTGTCATGTGGGTCCTTATGGGCCTTCTTATCGTTGCCCTGGGCGGGTTCGGCGCATCCAATTTCGGCGGCTCAATCCGGTCCATCGGCTCTGTGGGGGATGTGGATATCGGCACGCAAGACTATGCCACGGGCTTGCAGCAGGAATTGCGCGCGTTCCAACAACAAACGGGTGAGGCGATCAGCTTTGCCCGCGCGCAGGATGAGGGCCTGGATGAGCGGGTGCTGGCGCAACTCATCGCGCAAGCCGCCTTTGATCATGAAGCGCGCGGCATGGGCCTGTCGATCGGGGACGAAAACCTACGCGATGAAATCCTGTCGATGCAGCAATTTCGCGGGATTGACGGGAATTTTGATCGCGATGCCTATCGCTTTGGGTTGGAAAACGCAGGGTTGACCGAAGGCCAGTTTGAAGAAGATGTGCGCGCTGATACCGCGCGCTCAATCTTGCAAGCGTCTGTGATCGCAGGCATTTCCGTGCCGCAAGCCTATTCAGAAACGGTGACAAACTATCTTGGCGAACGCCGTGATGTGTCATGGTCCTTGCTTGATCGCGGCGATATCACAACGGGCCTGCCCGTCGCCAATGACGCCGCTCTCCAGGCCTTTCACACCGAAAACGCCGCTCTTTTCACCGTGCCTGAGGCCAAGCGGCTGACCTATGCTTGGCTCACCCCGGACATGATCCTCGATACCGTCGATGTGGATGAAGCCTCTCTGCGCGAAGCCTATGAAGATGCGTTTGATGAGTTCAACCAACCCGAGCGTCGCTTGGTGGAGCGGCTGATTTTCGGCAATGACGCGGATCTCAACGCCGCCAAAGCCCGCATCGATGCGGGCGAGGCCACGTTTGAAGACGTGGTCGAAGAACGCGGGCTTAATCTGGCCGATATCGACATGGGTGATCTGGATCGTGAAGCCCTTGGTGAGAATGCCGATGCCGTGTTTGCAGCCGATGTCGGCGCCGTGGTGGGCCCTTTGCCCACACCGCTCGGCCCCGCCCTCTTTCGCGTGAACGCGATCCTGTCGGCACAAGAAACCAGCTTTGAAGACGCGCAAAGCGTGCTGCGCGATGACCTCGCCGGGGATCGCGCCCGCCGTGTCGCCAATCAATTGATCGATACCGTGGATGACCTGTTGGCCGGCGGCGCCACGGTTGAAGATGTGGCGCAGGAAACGGAGCTTCAATTGGGCACGATCGATTGGTATCCCGGTATCACCGATGACATCGCAGGCTACAACGCCTTCCGCCAAGCGGCCCGCGAGATCACGGCAGACGATTTTCCCGAGGTGATCGCGCTTGAGGATGGCGGCATTTTCGCCATGCGCCTTGATGAGGTGGTGCCCCCCGCGTTGCGCCCATTCGACGAAGTGCGAAATGAGGTGGAAGCCGCCTGGACAGCAGATGCCGTGGTCGCCGCACTGCGCAACACGACGGAGCCCTTGGTGGAGCGCTTGAACCAGGGCGCAAGCTTTGAGGAAGTGGGCCTTGCCATTGACGGCGCACAGGCGCTCACACGCCGCTCGCTCGGAGGGCAGACACCGCCCGAATTCATCGAGGTTGTGTTTGATATGGAGGCCGGAGAGACCACCCTGATCGAAGGCGCTGGCAGGCTTTATGTGCTCAAGCTCGATGACGTGAGTCCCCCCGATCCTGAAGATGAAGAGCTTGCTCAGCTGCGTCAGATCCTGGAAAATCAAGCGGCGTCAGGCATTTCGCAGGATATCTTCAGTTTGGTTGCTGATGATTTCCGCAACCGCGCGGGCGTTGATCTGGATTTCCAAGCGATCAACGCCGTGCACGCCAATTTCAACTGAGGAGCGCGCCGGTTGGATCTGACGCCATCTTATGACGAGTTTGCCCGCGGCTATAACGCGGGTGAAAACCAGGTGGTGTATGCCCGTCTGGCCGCTGATCTCGATACGCCTGTCTCCTTGATGCTAAAGCTGACAGCCGCGGCCAAGGACGCTTTCGTGCTGGAATCCGTCACAGGTGGTGAAGTGCGCGGGCGCTATTCCATCATCGGCATGAAACCCGACATCATCTGGCACTGCCACGGCACCCAGGCACGCATCAATCGGCAAGCGAGGTTTGACGCGGAAAGCTTTGAAAGCGTTGAGGAAGATCCGCTTGCGTCTTTGCGCGATCTGATCGCCGAAAGCCGCATTGACCTGCCGGCTGATCTGCCAGCCGCCAGTGCCGGGCTTTTTGGGTATCTGGGCTATGACATGATCCGCTTGGTCGAACATCTGCCCGATGTGAACCCTGATCCTTTGGGCCTGCCGGACGCCGTGATGCTGCGCCCCTCGGTGGTGGCCGTGCTTGATGGGGTTAAGGGCGATGTGACTGTGGTGGCGCCCGCTTGGGTCTCCTCCGGGCTATCGGCGCGGGCGGCCTATGCGCAGGCGGCCGAACGTGTGATGGATGCCGTGCGCGATTTGGATCGGGCCTTGCCGCAAACCTCCCGCACCCTGGGCGAGGCCGAAGAAGATGCGCCGCCTGTGTCGAATTTCACCCATGAGGGCTACAAGGCCGCCGTGGAAAAAGCCAAGGAATACATCAAGGCAGGCGACATCTTTCAAGTGGTCCCGTCCCAGCGTTGGACGCAAAGTTTTCGCCAGCCACCTTTCGCGCTTTATAGGTCATTGAGGCGCACCAACCCGTCACCTTTCATGTTCTATTTCAATTTCGGCGGCTTTCAGGTGGTGGGCGCCAGCCCCGAAATTCTGGTGCGCGTGTTCGACCGGGAGGTCACGATCCGCCCCATCGCAGGCACCCGCCCTCGCGGCGCCACACCAGACGAAGACCGCGCCAATGAGGCCGATCTGATGGGGGATGCCAAGGAACTGGCCGAGCATCTGATGCTGCTGGATCTGGGCCGCAATGATGTGGGCCGCGTGGCCAAGATCGGGTCGGTGCACCCCACCGAGGAATTCATCGTCGAACGCTACAGCCACGTGATGCACATCGTCTCCAACGTGGTGGGCGAATTGGCTGAGGATCAGGATGCGCTCTCCGCGCTTCTGGCGGGTCTGCCCGCCGGCACAGTCAGCGGCGCGCCCAAGGTCCGCGCGATGGAAATCATCGATGAGTTGGAGCCCGAGAAACGCGGTGTCTACGGCGGCGGCGTGGGGTACTTTAGCTCTGGCGGGGATATGGACATCTGCATCGCGCTGCGCACGGCGGTGATGAAGGATGAAAAGCTCTACATTCAGGCCGGGGGCGGCGTTGTCTATGACAGCGACCCCGAGGCGGAATATATGGAAACAGTGCACAAATCGAACGCCATCCGCCGGGCTGCGGCCGATGCAGCACGCTTTGACGGCGGCAATGATTAGCATCCCGTCGGTCAGGGGCCCATTTTCTTGGCAAGAAAATGCGCAGAAAATTCCAATTTTCTGCCGCCCAGACCGACGCATTGAGTGTCAAACCTGACCTGTCTTAGACCCACCTGTTCGGATGCGCCCGATCCCGACTTTGGGTGCGTCCAGGGCTGATGACACACCCAAATCAAACCCCGTGCGTGCAATGCGATGTATCACGCGGTCTACAAGAGCGTCATCCTGCGCATTGAACATCTTGCGCTGCAAAAACCAGTAGAGAAAACGCTCATACTCAAACGTGGTCTGCCCCACCTTGCTCAGCGCGCGCATGCCCTCCTCTGCGCTTTCTACATTCCAGGCACAGGCTGCAAAATCCGCGCGTCCAAAAAGCACTGCCGGGGTGCGGTGAAACAGCCCCTCAAAACAGGCCCCCGAACAGATCGACACCGAACAATAGGCCCCCTCCAGCAGGTCATGCAAATTCGCATCGACCATCTCAACGCCCTCATGGGCTGCCGCCAACGCCTCCGCATGGGCCGTGGCGATGGTGGCGGGAAACTTGGGATGCGCCTTGATCAGCACGCGCCGCCCATCGCGCCCGGCGATCACGGCATCCAGCATTTCCGTCTCCATCATTGCCATACTGCGCAGCACCGGATCTGACAGACCTTGGAGAAACACCACAATCGCGCCCTCTGCCATGGCACCGCGCCGGGGCGGCTGATCGTGCTTGGATTGGCCCTTCTCTTTCATCCTCCCGCCGACACGGTCCACAAACGCGCGCGCCCGATCGAGGGGAATTTGGCTCAGATCCGGATGCGCACGGCCCAGAGAGCTGTCACAGAGCACGCCGCGCTGATCGAGATACCAATAGGGCCAGAGATACGCGATCCCGGTGTTCAGCAGATTGAACCGCCGCAAAAACCCGTGATGGACCAGATGAAAATCCCGCTTGGTGTAGTGGCTGAGATCGGTGGTCGCCGGGCGCTCCACAAACCGCACCGGCACGCCCCGATCCCGCAGTCCGGGCGCAAGCGCGGCATAAAGGCCAAACCCGTCCTGGCCGTAACGCTCCAACATGTCGCGCGGGACATGGATGATCAGGGCAGGCTGGCTCATCTCACCACCTCCGGATCGTCCAGGACCATTGCGCAGGATCGGCCTGAATGATCTCAGTCATGCGATCATTGAACATCCGCATCATGGAGCGCAGCGAGCCCTTATGCGGGATCGGCGCATCCAGCACCGCGCGAAAATGCAAACCCCGGTCGCGCATGACAAAACACGGGATCAACAGGGCATCATGGGCGCGCGCCAGCTTGGCCGGGGTCAGTGATGTGGGCGCGCGGCGGCCCAAAAAGCGGATCTTCTCACCCGCCCGATCCCTGTGATCGCCCAACATGACCGTCACATGACCTTCGCCCAGAAATTCAATAAAATCCTTGAGCTTTCCCTCATAGCCCCCTTGGCTGCGATGGCCGATCTTGAAGCCGCGTTGCCCGGTCAGGCGCAGCATCCCGTCAAATCGGCTGTCCAGCAATATGTTCCCTCGCGTGCGATACAAAAACCCCGCATCAATGCCCTCCTGCTTGAGAAAATGCAGGCCAAGCGCGTAGTTTCCGATATGGCCTGTCAGCAAGATCACCGGGCGCTTTTCCTCCACAGCGGTAAAGAATGCCTCGCGCCCCGGCCCTTCAATCACGGGCCGCGGGCAAAGCTCCAGCACGCGCTCAAAATTCAAAACCTCGCCGTAGAACTGCCCTTGCGCACGTTTGATCCGGCGCAAAATCCACCATCGCCGCAGGGCTGAAAGATCGCCATAAACGGCCATCACATTGCGCCGCGTGATCTCTGCCTGGCCCGACAGGCGCGCGAAAAGAAGGCGGTACCATAGCCCCACCCACGCACGCCGCATGTAAAACCCTGCTCTCACGGATAGGCTGCCCTTTGACTGATTCCGCACCATCTACACCGCAAAGGTGATGGAATTTGGGCGAACGGGACAGGGTTTTGTTTTCCCCCGCAACCGCCTATGGCTGCCGCTATGACCCGCGTGATCCTGTTCAACAAACCCTTCGGCGTGTTGCCTCAATTCACCGACAAAGGCACCCAAGGCAGCCCGCGCCCCACGCTTTCGGACTTTATTGACGTGCCTCGCGTCTACCCTGCCGGGCGACTGGATCGCGATAGCGAGGGGCTTATGGTGCTGACGGACAATGGAAAATTACAGGCGCAAATCTCAAACCCGCGCTTCAAAACCGGCAAAACCTACCTGGTGCAGGTCGAAGGATGTCCGGATGCGGATGCCCTTGCTGCGTTGCGAACCGGGGTGATGTTGAAAGATGGGCGCACACAAACCGCTGAGGTTTGCCCAATTGACGCGCCCGATATCTGGCCGCGCACGCCGCCCATTCGGGTGCGCAAATCTGTGCCCGACAGCTGGCTGAAAATCACCCTGCGAGAAGGGCGCAACAGGCAGGTACGGCGCATGACAGCCCATGTGGGCTATCCCACACTGCGCCTCATCCGATGGCAGATCGGCAATTGGGCTTTGGATGATCTTGCACCCGGAACATGGTCTGAATCTAACATTAAGACCCCGTTCTAAATATCTGAAATCATTATTGTTCTATCTGTTTTTTGAGGAGCGCAGACACCGGTGCAATCGCGACAGAATTCGCCCGATCCTGAAGCCCCCAGAGAAGAAGCGCACTCACCGTCTCTGCCCGCAAACGGCCCACTATGATCACACCGACCTCTTCTTGGCCTGCGCGAAACGCGGCCTGATCCAGGAAACGACGGATCACGGTGGCGGTCTGGTCGTTGCTGTCAATGTCGCGAAACACGCTCAGCGCAGGCACCCCTTCGCGCGCAATCAGCTTTTGCGCCGTATCGAACCCTTCTGAGAACAAAACCAACCCGTGACCGCTTTCCTGCAAAATCGGTATGAGCTGCTCAGTCGCCTCGCGCGAGGATTGCAGGCCGGTGCCCACGCCCTCCATGACGGCCACGGTTTCGGGCAACTGCGACAAGTAGGTCTGCATCGCCACTTCAGTGTCCACCGCGTTTGCCCCATCGGGCAAATCAATCATCGCCAAGACCTCAAGGCCCGCGTCCCGATACCGATCCATCGCGGCACCCGCGCCAGACCATGTCACATCCACGGCATAGCTGATCGGATAGGGGAATTCCGCCAAAGCCTCAAAATTGATCGGGCTGGTGCCGTCGTCCAAAAGAACAAACGACATCAGAGGCTTGCCCTCAGGATTATCAAAGGCGGCTGAGAATTGCTGCAGCGGTGTTTGCGGGCCGTCCACGGGCGCGGCCTCATCTGCGCCGTCTTCCACCCCACCGTCTGCCCCGCCGTCTGCCCCGTCGTCTGCTGTGTCTTCACCCTCGTCCTGATCGTCTCCAACCGATGGCAAGCGCCCCACCGTCACCCCTTCGGCGATGTTGCCAATGGTGCTCGATGGCTCCTCCTGTGGCAGCCCGGCAAGCTCGGTATCTGTCTCCGGCTGCGGCGCGTCATCGGGCGCCGCTTGGGGCGCAGGTTCAGTGACGGTGTAAACCTCGGGATCGGGTTCCGGCTCGGGCGCAGGGGCGGGCTCGGCAATCTCGGTCTGCACATCTGGGGCCGGCTCTGGGTCTGGCTCCGATACATTCAGCTGCGCCTCATCCTCCACCTGATCTTGTAGCGGGTCTTGCGGCGGGTCTTCTGGCGTCAGCGTGGCTTGTGTGTCCTCGTCAAAGGCGCTGTCCTCTTCAATTTCAGGCTGTACCGGCTGTGCGGGTTCCGTAGAGATCGAAAGATCATCCTCACCGGCTGGCGCTTGCAAGGCCAAAGCTTGTGGGCTGGGCAAGACCGGCTCTTCTTCATCCGCCAAAATGCCCGAAGGTTCCTCCGGTGCGTCCGGCGCTGTCAGGCCCGCATCCGCCGATCCTGTGCTGGGCTGAGCGGCAGGCGCCGTCGCGTCCGCGTCCAATGAGGCCAAATCATCGCGCTCAGGCGCTTCGATTTTCGGCTTGTCTTGTGCATCTGGCGTGTCATCGGAGGCGGGCAAGCTGGCCTCGGTGTCCTCACGAGATTGCCGAAATTCAGAGCCGGCCGGCACATCCACCGCTGTCGCATCAGGTGCCCCCGCCTCCGGATACGTCAAAACCGACGCCCCGCCCAATGCCAACATTGACAAGGCCGTCCCAGCCAAAAATCCACCAAAAATGCCTGTTTTCACGGGATTAACCCCCTGTTTTACTTCAGGTGCCCTAATGCCCCTCTTGACGCCCCATTGCAACCTCAGCCAAGTATACCGCGACACCTGACCAGGGCCAAAGCCCCAATGCGCGCGAGACCGGCAAAATGCTGCTTCTGATAGATAATTATGACAGTTTTACCTACAACCTCGTCCATTACGTGGGTGAGTTGGGGGCAGAGGTGGTGGTGCACCGCAATGATGCGCTCAACGTGCAGGAGGCGATGGCGCTCAAGCCCGATGGCATCCTGCTCTCCCCCGGCCCCTGCGATCCAAGCCAGGCCGGGATTTGCCTCGCCATCACAGAGGCCGCCACTGAGACCCGCACACCGCTTTTGGGCGTGTGCCTGGGGCATCAGACAATCGGTCAGGCTTTCGGTGGTCAGGTTGTGCGCCATTCAGAGATTGTGCACGGCAAAATGGGCACGATCACTCATCAGGGCGGCGGTGTCTTTGCCGGTCTGCCCTCTCCCTTTGAGGCCACGCGGTATCACTCCCTTGTCGTCGATCGCGACACCTGTCCCGATGTGCTTGAGATCACGGCAGAACTCGAGGATGGCACGATCATGGGGCTGAGCCACCGCGAGCTGCCCATTCACGGCGTGCAGTTTCACCCCGAATCCATCTGGTCCGAGCATGGCCACAAACTTTTGAAGAATTTCCTCGACAATATGGCGGTACCTGCATGAGCGACCTCAAAGCTCTCATCGGGGCCGCCGCCGATCGCGCGCTCTCCCGGCAAGAGGCCGAAGACGCCTTTACCATTCTCTTCAACGGAGAGGCCACACCGGCACAGGTGGGCGGGTTTCTCATGGCGCTGCGCACGCGCGGAGAGACAGTGGATGAATATGCCGCCGCTGCCGGAGTGATGCGGGCAAAATGCAACAAAGTCAGCGGCTTGCCTGGCGCAATGGATATCGTCGGCACGGGCGGTGATGGCAAGGGCACGCTCAACATCTCCACCGCCACGGCCTTTGTCGTGGCCGGCGCGGGGGTGCCGGTGGCCAAGCACGGCAACCGCAATCTCAGCTCCAAATCCGGTGCCGCGGACGCGCTCGGGCAGATGGGCGTGAATGTCATGGTCGGCCCGGATGTGGTGCAGGCCGCTTTGCATGAGGCGGGCATCGCCTTTATGATGGCGCCCATGCATCACCCCGCCATGGCCCATGTGGGCCCTGTGCGCGCCGAGCTTGGCACGCGCACAATTTTCAACATTCTGGGGCCTTTGACCAACCCCGCCGGCGTCAAACGCCAACTGACCGGCGCATTTTCCCGCGATCTGATCCGCCCGATGGCCGAAACGCTCGCGGCTTTGGGATCGGAGCGTGCTTGGCTGGTGCACGGCTCTGACGGCACGGATGAGCTGACCATCACCGGGGTCAGCTGGGTCGCGGCTTTGGAAGAAGACGGCCAAATCATCGACACAGAGCTTCACCCCGAGGAGGCAGGTTTGCCTGTTCACCCGTTTGAGGCCATTCTTGGCGGCACGCCAGAAGACAACGCGACGGCCTTCCGCGCGCTTCTTGAGGGTGCACCGGGGGCCTATCGCGACGCGGTACTGCTGAACGCATCCGCGGCCCTGATGGTGGCGGGCAAGGCGGCCAATCTCAAAGCCGGTACCGAGATGGCTCGTGAGAGCATCGACAGCGGCGCCGCCAAAGCCAAGATCGAAACCCTCGCCCGCGTCACCACGGAGGCGGCTGCATGAGCACACCCACCATTCTCGAAAAGATCAAGGCTTATAAGCTTGAGGAAATCGCCGCGGCCAAAGCGGCCGTGCCGCAAGCCGATCTGGAGATGCGTGCCCATGAGGCCCCGCCGGTGCGCCCGTTCGCGGATGCGCTTTTACAGGCCAGCAAACAAGGCTTCGGCCTGATTGCAGAAATCAAAAAGGCCAGCCCCTCCAAGGGTCTCATACGTGAGGATTTCGATGTACCCGCCCTGGCGCAGGCCTATGAAGCAGGCGGTGCGACCTGCCTGTCCGTTCTGACAGACACGCCCAGCTTCCAAGGCGCACCAGAGTTTCTGGATGCTGCAAGATCGGCCTGTAACCTACCGGTTTTGCGCAAAGATTTCATGTATGATGCCTATCAGGTGTTGGAAGCACGCGCCTGGGGTGCCGATTGTATTTTGATCATCATGGCGTCCGTGTCAGACCAACAAGCCGCAGAGCTTGAGGCGGCAGCGAACGAATGGGGCATGGATGCGCTTTTGGAGGTTCATAACGAAGAAGAGCTGGCCCGTGCAGCAGACTTGACCTCCGCGATGATCGGGATCAACAACCGCAATCTCAACACGTTTGAGACCACGCTTGACACGACCCGCACGCTGGCCCGGCTGATCCCCGAAGGCCGCACCATCGTGTGCGAAAGCGGGCTGAACACGGCCGATGATCTGGCCGACATGGCCCGCTTTGGGGCACGCGCCTTTTTGATCGGTGAGTCGCTCATGCGGCAAGAGGATGTGACAGCCGCGACCAAGGCCATTCTGGCGGGATCAACATCAGCCGGGGCCTTGGGCGTATGAGCAAGCTCACCCATTTTGATGGCGACGGCCATGCCCATATGGTCGACGTCTCTGACAAGCTTGTGACGGACCGTGTCGCACAGGCGGCCGGTTACATCAGGATGGCCGCAGATACCTTTGATATGATTACAGAAGGGCGCGCCAAGAAGGGCGATGTTCTCTCCGTCGCGCGGCTCGCCGGGATCATGGGCGCGAAGAAGACAGCGGAGCTCATTCCCCTGTGCCACCCTCTGCCGATTGCCAAAGTGAGCGTGGATCTGACCGCCGATCCTGATCTGCCGGGCATCCGCATCATGGCCACGGTCAAGACCACGGGCCAAACCGGCGTGGAAATGGAAGCGCTGACAGCCGTGAGCACGGCAGCGCTCACCGTCTATGACATGGTCAAGGCCGCCGACCGCGCGATGCAAATCGGCGGCATCCGCGTGATCCTGAAAGATGGTGGAAAATCAGGGCGGTATGAGGCGCAATGATTTCGGTTGACGCCGCGCTGACCCATCTCTTTGAGCTTGTGACGGCCCTTCGGACTGAACGGGTGCCGCTTTCGGAAGCGGCTGGCCGGGTGATGGTGCGCGATGCGATGGCACGGCGCGATCAACCCCCCTTTGCGTCCTCCGCGATGGATGGGTACGCCGTGCGATCTAAGGATGTCGCGCCCGACGTAAAGCTTCAAGTGGTTGGGGAATCAGCCGCAGGTCATCGCTTTAAAAACGCTCTACAACCCAATGAGTGTGTTCGTATTTTTACAGGCGCGCCGGTGCCGGACGGCGCTGACCGCGTGATCATACAGGAAGACGTTGACCGGGTTGAAGACACGATCACGCTGGGTGAAGCCCTCGACGCCGGGCCTTACATCCGCGCGCAAGGCTCAGATTTTGCAATCGGGGAGACCTTGGCGGGGCCTCGTCGCTTACGCGCCTCGGATGTGGCGCTGCTGGCCTCGATGAATATCAGCACTCTCACGGTCACGCGAAAGCCCCGTGTCGCGCTGATCTCCACCGGTGACGAACTGGTGCTTCCCGGAGAGACCCCGGGCCCGGATCAGATCATTGCATCAAACACTTACGGCCTCAAAGCGATGTTGGACGCCGAAGGGGCTGAGGCCCGGATCCTGCCCATTGCGCGCGACAACGCGGCCTCGCTGACAGCTGCCTTTGAGCTGGCCCAAGACGCCGACATGATCGTCACCATCGGTGGCGCGTCTGTGGGGGATCATGATCTGGTGGCCGACGTGGCCGAAACGATGGGCCTGCGCAAAGCCTTTTACAAAATCCGTATGCGGCCCGGAAAACCTCTTATGGCGGGAAAAATGGGCGATATCCCCATGGTGGGCCTGCCGGGCAATCCGGTTTCAGCTATGGTGTGTGGCAAGGTGTTTTTGGTGCCGATGCTACGGGTCATGCTGGGTTTTCCAGGTCAGCCCGCGGCCCGGACAACGGCCGCCCTTGCCCATGACATTGGCCCAAACGGTCCGCGCGAACACTATATGCGCGCTGTCCTTCACGATGGTCAAATCGCACCTGCGGAGCGCCAGGACAGCTCCTTGCTGTCCGTTCTCGCAGCTTCCAATGCCCTCATGATCCGCCCGCCCGATGATCAAGCGCGAAAAAAAGGCGAACAGATGGACTATCTACCCCTATGAATCTCAACTTATCCACAGCCCGGTTGACACAAAACAAGAACATGCGTAGAACAAAGCATGACGGATGGTCACCGGAGGACAGGATAATGCTGACCAAAAAGCAGCTCGATCTGCTGGAATTCATTCACAAACGCGTTCAGCGTGACGGCGTTCCGCCCAGCTTTGATGAAATGAAAGACGCGCTGGATCTGCGCTCAAAATCGGGCATTCACAGGCTGATCACAGCGCTGGAAGAGCGCGGGTTTATCCGCCGCCTGGCGCATCGGGCGCGCGCGCTTGAGGTGGTGAAACTGCCGGATAGCTTAAGCCATGATACAAACGGGTTTGTTCCACGCGTGATCGAAGGGTCCAAGCCGCCGCCACTACCCGCCACAGTGCCTGCCGGAGCTCCAGCTTCTTTATCTGGACGTGCCTCCAACACTGTGTCTGGTCAAACTCTCGAACCAAGCGTGCTCAGTGTGCCACTGATGGGCCGCATTGCGGCTGGTGTTCCGATTGAGGCGATCGCCGATGGCAGTCAAAACATCTCGGTACCCGGTGACATGATCAGCGGCAAAGCGGGGCACTACGCGTTGGAAGTCAAAGGCGATTCGATGATCGGCGCAGGTATCAACAACGGCGACATCGTGGTCATTCGCGAAACTGATGTGGCCGATAACGGCGATATCGTCGTAGCTTTGGTTGAAGACCAGGAAGCGACATTGAAAAAATTCTATCGCAATGGGACCGCCATCGCACTGGAAGCGGCCAACCCGGCCTATGAAACGCGCGTTCTACCAGACGATAAAGTGCGCGTTCAGGGCCGTTTGGTTGGGCTCATTCGCACCTACTGATTGGTTTTACGGCCACGTATTCCAAAGCCGCGCGCCTGTCACCTGGCGCGCGGTCACTGGTTTCAAAATCCCATCACGATCATAGAGCGCAATGGCACCCGTCTTTTCCAACGATCGCGGTGTAAGCACCTCACATCCCTCAAATTGCAGGATAGAGGCGGGATTTTTGTTCAAAACCAGCCACTTGGCGCCACCGCATCCCGACAGAGCATCAACCGCTTTTTGCCCGCGCAACGCCACGATGGGCCACGCCTGATTGCTGGCCGGCCAGCGGGTATGCGCGCCGTCCTGATCGGCCTTGTCGCCGTCATTCTCAAGCCAATTGAGCGCCACAAACCCCGCGCCGCGCTCTCGGTTCAGCGCGCGACCGTCCTCTGTCATCACCCCGATCAGCCCGCCCGTATCCGCGATTAACACAGCCGGGCGTTCTGTACCGGACCACAGGATCATCCCCACCACAAAGGGCACAACGCCTATCAACCGCGCGCGCCCCTGCCACAGGATCACAAACAGCGCGCCCAAGGCCAATAAGGGCAAGACCCCCGGATCAGGTGAGGCCACCATACCGCGCGCGCCGTCTAGATCAGACGTCCAATGCGCCACGCCCAAAATCCAATCGAGCCCCAACCCCATCACCCAGAGCGGAATGAAATCAAGACCAAACGGCATCAACAAGGCCGCAACCACTGCCGCGGGCATCACCAGGACCCCCATCAACGGCACGCTCAGAAGATTGGCAATAAGGCCGTAATGGGCAAACTGGTTGAAATGGGCCGCTGCAATCGGCGCGGTGGCCAGCCCCGCCACCAGGGAGGACAAAACCACACCGGCCACGGGCTGCATCCACTGTGGGCCAAATCGCAGATCATGATCCCGCACCAGGTTGAATGCAAAAACCAAGGCGGCCGTGGCCGCAAAGGACATTTGAAACCCCGGCCCCAGAAGCGCCTCTGGCCGCAACGCCAGCACGATGAACGCCGCAATCGCCACGGATCGCAAGGACACCGCGCGCCGATCGATCAAAATCGCGCAAAACATCACCGCGACCATGATGAACGCCCGCTCCGTCGCCACATTACCGCCCGACAGACCCAGATACCCGGCCCCTGCGACCAACGCGCCAATGGCGGCATATTTCTTGCCAGGAATGCGCAGCCCGACGCGTGGCACGGCTGCAAATCCCAGGCGCAAGGCGGAAAAGACAAAGCCCGTCAAAAGCGCCATGTGCAGCCCTGAGATCGCCAGCAGATGCGCCAGGTTCGATATTCGCAAATCCTTCAGCGTCTCCTGGGCGATGCCAGATCGATCGCCCGCCATGATGGCCGCAGCAAAGCCGCCCGCCTCCCCCGGCAACATGTCTTGCACATGATCCGAAAGCGCCATCCGCGCTTTGAAAAGCCACTGCCCGCTCTGCGCTGGCGCCAGTGTCAGAACCGGGGTGCGGGTGTATCCAACGGCACCCAGCCCCAAAAACCAGGCGTGGCGTTGGAAATCAAATCCCGCAGGCTCCACCGGGCCCGACGGCGGCGAAAGATGGGCCGTCAGGATCACGGTCATTCCGGGGCTCGGGTCCACAAAACCCTGTTGCCCATGCAAAGACACCCGCACGCGACCTGGCGTTTTCTCAGGCCGCACATTGGCCAATACCACGCGATCCAGTGTCAGCCGCACCGCATCAGAGCTGGACCGGTCCATACCCACAATGCGGCCCTGAACCGCACCGTAGTAGCGCCAATCCAGCACAGGCCCGGCCATACTGTGCGCCCGCAAGCCAGCCGCGCCGATGCCCAGTGCCACAAGCAGAACCGCCCAGAGGATCGGTGACCAGATACTGCGCCAAAGAGAGAGCAGGCCGGCGACAGCCAGAATGTTAGCACCCAAGCCGAGATAGAAACCGGTCGAGGGTTCCCATTTCAGCGCAAAATAGATCCCGATCCCGGCCCCAAACATAACGGGCGTCCAATGAAACAAGTGACCCTGCTGCGCCAACCACATCGATCGCAAAAAAGACAGTGCTCGGACCGGGTTTTCGAGTTGACCCTCAGCTTGTCCGGTGAGGCCACTCGAAGCGGTGGTCGGCACGGTGAAGGTCTGCCCAGTTGAGGTCTGCAAGGCTTGTCTCCCCTTTCTGGGGCTTATAGGAAGGCGCTTGCCCGCCAAAGGCTACCTCCCAAACCGTTAGCGAAAGGTTAACCGCAGCTCATGTCAGCGCTCATGTCACAGCCCACGCCCGAGAGAGTTGTCACCCGATTTGCCCCATCGCCCACCGGGTACTTGCACATTGGTGGCGCGCGCACTGCGCTTTTCAATTGGCTGTTCGCGCGCGGACGTGGGGGAACCTTCCTGCTGCGGATCGAGGACACAGATCGCGCGCGCTCCACGCCTGAGGCCACGCAGGCCATTCTCGATGGCATGGCCTGGCTCGGGCTGGATCACGATGGAGAGGTGATTTCGCAATTCGAGCGCGCGGCCCGTCATGCACAGGTCGCACAGGAGCTTTTGACATCAGGTACGGCCTATAAGTGCTTCTCCAGCCAGGAAGAAATTCAATCCTTTCGTGATGCTGCAAAGGCCGAAGGAAAATCCACGCTGTTCCGCAGCCCCTGGCGCGATGCGGACCCGAGCACCCACCCGGATGCGCCTTACGTGATCCGCATCAAGGCACCGCAAACCGGCGACACCGTGATCAAGGATGCGGTGCAGGGCGATGTGACCATTCGCAATGATCAGCTCGATGACATGGTCCTGCTGCGCTCAGATGGGACACCGGTTTACATGCTCGCTGTCGCTGTAGATGACCACGATATGGGTGTGACCCATGTGATCCGCGGCGATGATCACCTGAATAACGCCGCCCGACAGATGATGATCTATTCCGCCATGGGCTGGCCTCTGCCCGTCTATGCTCATATCCCCCTCATTCACGGGCCGGATGGCAAGAAGCTCTCCAAGCGCCACGGCGCACTTGGCGTCGAAGACTACCGTGACATGGGATATCCCGCCGCCGCCATGCGCAACTACCTGGCACGTCTGGGATGGTCCCACGGGGATGACGAATTTTTCACGGATGCACAGGCGCAGGCGTGGTTTGACGTCGCAGGCATCGGCAAATCCCCGGCGCGATTTGACTTCAAACGCCTCGATCACCTGTCTGGGCAACATATTGCCCACATGGAGGATGCTGCGCTGCTGCAAGATTTGAACAGGTTTCGCGAGGTTACAGGGGCTGCACCCTTCACAGATGCACAGTCTGCGCTTTTTGAACGAGGCATGTACTGCCTCAAAGAGCGCGCGAAGACCTATCCGGAGCTCATTGATAAAGCGTCATTTATTCTTAACAATCGCCCCATAAAACAAGATGAAAAGGCGGCAAAGCTATTGGGCAATGTATCCCGTAGTATACTGTTTGAATTGACGCCGCAGTTGCAAAATGCTACGTGGACGCGAGAGGGATTAGAGGCGGCTACGCAATCCTTTGCGGAGGCCAAAGATACCAAATTCGGCAAGTTGGCGGGCCCGCTCAGGGCGGCCCTGGCGGGGAAAAGCGTAACCCCGAGCGTATTCGACATGCTATTGGTATTGGGACGCGACGAGTCGCTTGCGCGGCTTCGCGACGCCGCAGAACCTTGATCGCCTGATCGGGCCCACCCCTGGGCCAGATACGGGCGAGCCAATCAGACGCGTTATCGAACGGGATGGCGCGCCGACAGGAAAGGATGCACGCCCATGAAAGACGGTGCCAAAACAGCAAAACTCACCATCGACGGGATGGAATATGATCTGCCGGTATTTTCGCCCACGGCGGGCCCGGATGTCATAGACATTCGCAAACTCTACGGGCAGGCTGGTGTTTTCACCTATGACCCTGGCTTCACCTCGACCGCCAGCTGCGACAGCACCATCACCTTCATTGACGGCGGCAAGGGCGAATTGCTGCATCGGGGCTACCCGATTGATCAACTGGCTGAAAAGTCCCACTTCCTCGAAGTGTGCTACCTGCTGCTTTACGGAGAGCTTCCCTCTGCCGCGCAGCTGGAGGATTTTGAAAACCGCGTCACGATGCACACGATGCTGCATGAGCAGATGCATTTTCTGTTCCGCGGGTATCGCCGGGATGCGCACCCGATGGCAATCATGGTCGGCGTCGTGGGCGCGCTGAGCGCGTTCTACCATGACAGCACCGACATCAACGATCCTTGGCAGCGGGAAGTGGCCTCGATCCGCTTGATTGCCAAAATGCCGACGATTGCGGCCATGGCGTATAAGTATTCGATTGGCCAGCCCTTCGTGTATCCCCGCAATGAGCTTGATTACGCCTCCAATTTCCTGCGCATGTGTTTTGCGGTTCCGGCGCAGGATTATCAGGTCAACCCAATCCTCAGCCGCGCGATGGACCGGATCTTTACGCTGCACGCCGATCACGAACAAAACGCGTCGACCTCGACGGTGCGGCTGGCCTCCTCGTCAGGCGCCAATCCCTTTGCCTGCATCGCGGCGGGCATTGCCTGTCTCTGGGGCCCGGCCCATGGCGGCGCCAACCAGGCCTGTCTTGAGATGCTGCGCGAGATTGGCACGGTGGACCGGATCCCTGAATACATTGCCCGCGCCAAAGACAAAAACGATGAGTTCCGCCTGATGGGCTTTGGCCATCGCGTGTACAAAAACTTTGATCCGCGCGCCAAAGTGATGAAGCAATCCGCCGATGAAGTGCTGGAGCTTTTGGGCGTGGAAGATAACCCCACACTGCAAGTGGCAAAAGAGCTTGAAAAACAAGCGCTTGAGGATGCCTATTTCGCCGATAAAAAGCTTTTCCCCAATGTCGATTTCTACTCCGGCATTATCCTTGAGGCGATGGGCTTTCCCACCTCGATGTTCACGCCCATTTTCGCAGTCTCGCGCACGGTGGGCTGGATTTCCCAATGGAAAGAGATGATCGCCGATCCGCAGCTCAAGATCGGTCGCCCGCGTCAGCTTTATCAAGGTGAGACGATGCGCGATTACGTGGACATGGAAAACCGCTGAGAGACGCGCCTCGGCTGGTGCCATTCGCGCCAAATCTTTTGAAATACAAAGCCCCGGTGATGCAGCATCGGGGCTTTTTTGTGCCATATGCGACCAGGATTTTACCCAGGCTTAAGACAAAGCATGGATACATAAAGGCCCCTCGATCCATGCTGAGCCATTTCGTCCATGTCGCACCCGATCTCCCCCACGATCCTACGGCGCAGTGCTGTCCCACGCCTTCACGCCAGACTGGCGAGCAAGACCGCCCTGCCCGGTTTCCTTCTCAGGACACGCGCTGTGCCCATGACGCCTGAGCCTGTGATGGGTCCGCCGGACCTTTTGGAACAGGCGATTTTGGACGGCGAGATTTGGGAGATGAGCGCGGCACCCGTTGAAATAGACCCCTTCGATGCCGACGAGGATGTGATCTCCGTGATTGTGGAGGAGGGCAAAGGCACGGTGCAGTTCGACGTCAAAGAAGGGCGCGACGGTGTGCACATCCTGGCAAATGGCATTCCCATGGCCCGCGTCGCCGCTGAAGGCCGCGCCTTTTCCACATCCAATATCCGCGTATTACAGGCCAGAGCAGCACTCTAAGCGCGCCATTTTCTTGGAAGAAAATGCGGAGAAAATTCCAATTTTCTTGGGCGCGCCGATCAACAGTACACCATGCGATCGTGCCGTTTAACGCGTCGGCTTAGCGGCCTTCAAATGTCGCTTTGCGCTTTTCCAAAAAGGCCAGAACGCCTTCCTGAAAGTCCCGCGTTCGGCCACATGCGCCTTGCAACCGCGCCTCTTGATCCAACTGTCCTTTGAAACCATGATCCCAGCTGCCACGAATGGCCTGTTTCATCGCCCCATAGGCCTCCGTCGGGCCAGAGGCGAGATGCGCGGCACGGGCGCGCCAATGCGCCTCAAACGCGTTATCTTCTACGGCTTCCCAAATCATGCCCCAAGCATCCGCCTGCCGCGCGCTGATGGGTTCGGCAAAAAGCGCAGCGCCCATGGCCTTCGCCGCCCCCATCTGACGCGGCAACCAATAGGTGCCGCCGGCATCGGGGATAAGGCCGATGCGCGCAAAGGCTTGCAAAAAATACGCGCTTTCGGCCGCAATCACCACGTCAGCGGCGAGCGCGAGATTGGCCCCTGCCCCGGCCGCCGGACCATTCACCGCCGAAATCGTGGGGATCGGGCAATTGGACACGGCCTCAATCATCGGCACATATTCATCGCGCAGCACCCGCTCCATATCGACCGATGCGCCCATGCGCCCATCGTTAAGATCCTGGCCGGCACAAAACGCACGCCCCTCGCCCGTGAGGACCAGAACACGCGCTTGGCGCGGAGCACTGCGCGCCGCATCCATGATCTCGGCCCGCATCTCGGTGCTCAGCGCGTTCATCCGATCCGGACGGTTGAGGCGTATAACGGCGATGTCATTTTCAACGGTGAACTGAATGGATTGGTAGGTTTTCATGCTGTGCGGCCTTTGAACTTGCGTCTGGGAAACCTAACCGCATTCTCCGGGCGTGGAAATGACCCCAGCAAACATAACGGTGCGTTAGTCGTCCAGGATCTGCCGGAGCCGCGCCTTCTCGTCCTCCGAAAGCGCCGCCTCCGCCACCGCGTCACTGCCCGCACGGCGGCGCAGATACCCCAATCCAAGCCCAACGCCACAGAGCAGCATCGCAGGCCCAGCCAGCCACAAGATCAGGTTCGCCCCGGTGGCCTGCGGCTTGAGCAGCACGTATTCGCCGTAGCGCGCGACGACAAACTCCATCACCGCATTGTCGCTGTCGCCCGCCAGCAACCGCTCTCGCACCAACAGCCGAAGATCGCGGGCCAGAGGCGCATTGGATTCGTCAATGCTCTCATTGCGGCAAACCAAACAGCGCAGCTCCTCTGACAGCGCCCGCGCCCGCGCCTCAAGCGCCGGATCCTCAAGGATCTCATCAGGCTGAACCGCCCAAAGCGGCGCGGCAAGCACGCATAACAGAAGGGCCAAACGCTTCATTCGGCTGGCATTTCAGAGGATCGACGCACCGGTCGTTTGGCCGCGCCTGCGGCCACCCGGTAGCGCCGGTCCGTCAAGGACAAAAGCCCGCCAAGCGCCATAAGAATGGAACCGCCCCAAATCCAGTTGGCCAGCGGTTTGTAATAGGTGCGCACCGCCCAGCCGCCACCCGCCTGCGGATCCCCAAGCGAGACATAGATGTCGCGCGTGAACCCGATGTTGAGCGCGGCCTCCGTGGTGGGCATCCCAGCCACCGGGTAGATGCGTTTTTCAGGATGCATACTGCCCAACACGCGATCGCCCCGCGCCAGTGTCAGATCCCCCACCGTGGCTACGAAATTCGGCCCTTGCTCTTCGCGCACACGGTCTAGCGTCAGGGTGTAGCCTGCTATCTCAAACGTGTCGCCGGGATAGGCCACGCGGATGTCTTCTTGCTCCCAGGCCATCATCGCCGCCACGCCGGCAAAGGTCACGCCCAGCCCGGCATGGGCCACGGATTTGCCCCAGTCAGCGCGCGGCAGGCGCATCAAACGGCCGAGCTTTTCGCGCCACCCGGCGCGCCCAGCCCGCGCCATCAGATCGACAGCACTGCCCGCGACCAGCCACGCCCCCAGCAAGAGCCCAATCGGCCCCAACGCGCTGCGCCCGGTCTGCATGGCATAGGCCAACACGCCGACCGCGAGCGCCAAGGCAAAAGCGGGCGCCAGCTTGCGCATCACACGACCGACTTGCGCGCGTTTCCACGGCAACATCGCGCCCACCGGCAAAATCAGCCCCAGCGCCAGCATGAACGGCGCAAAGGCAAGGTTGAAAAATGGCGGCCCCACAGACAGCTTGCGATCAAAAAAGATCTCGCTGACCAAGGGCCAGATGGTGCCCACGAAGATCACAAATGCCGACACGGCAAGGATCAGATTGTTCAGCACAAGACCGGATTCCCGGCTGACCAGCCCAAAAACGCCTTTCGATTGCAACACCGGCGCCCGGGCCGCAAACAAGGTGAGTCCGAGCAGCATGAAAAACCCAAGGATCATCAAGAGGAACACGCCCCGCTCGGGGTCCGTGGCAAATGCATGCACCGAGGTCAGAACACCAGAGCGCGTGATAAACGCCCCCACCATCGAAAACCCAAAAGCGATGATCGCCAACAGGATCGTCCAGCTTTTGAGCGCCTCGCGCTTTTCGACCACGATCGCGCAATGCAGAAGCGCCGCCGCAATCAGCCACGGCATGAAAGAGGCGTTTTCAACCGGGTCCCAGAACCAAAAACCGCCCCAGCCCAGTTCGTAATAGGCCCACCAACTGCCAAGCCCGATCCCCACCGTCAGAAACATCCAAGCCGCCAGCGTATAGGGCCGCACCCAACGGCCCCAGGCTGCGTCCACCCGGCCCTCTAGCAGCGCGGCCACGGCAAAGGAGAATGTCATCGAAAGCCCAACATAGCCCAGATAGAGAAACGGCGGGTGAAAGGCCAAGCCCGGATCCTGCAAGAGCGGGTTCAGATCCTGGCCGTCAAAAGGCGGGATCGCCATGCGCTCAAACGGGTTTGAGGAAAAGAGGATGAACGCGAAAAAGGCCGCCGCCACCATGGATTGCATCGCCAGAACCCGCGCCCGCAGGCTGGGCGGCAGGCCCGCGCCCCGCCATGCCGCAACCGCGCCAAAGAGCGTCACAATCAGCACCCAAAGCAGCATCGACCCTTCGTGATTGCCCCAAACGCCCGTCACTTTGTACAGCATCGGCTTTAGCGAATGGGAATTGATCACCACAAGCCGCAGCGAGAAATCCGACACCACGAACGCATAGGTCAGCGCGGCAAAGGATATCCCGGTCAAAAAGAACTGCAGCACAGCGCCCGGTTCGGCCACAGCCATCCAGCCGTGCCACCGCTGTTGAGCACCGATCAAAGGCACAATTGCCGTCACGAGGGACAAGACAAATGCCAAGATCAGCGCAAAATGGCCAAACTCCGCAATCATATAAACAATATATGGGTGCGAGACGCGCCGATCCAATGACATTCGGTCGCGGCATGGGCGCAAATTTTAAAGCGGGTCACGCATTCATTAAAAGAATGCGACCGAAACCTTTTCAAGAATTCGCAGCCTCGGCATGACCATCCTAGCCTCGCCGCTCTCCCGCGCCCCCCGGACCACCCAGAAGCCGCGCGTGGCTTTCCAGTGCGAACCGGTCTGTCATGCCCGCAATGTAGTCACTGACCAACCGCGCCAGCTCCGTGTCGGTGGTCGCCGCCGCCACATCCTGTTGCCATGCCCGCGGAAGGTTCTCTGGCGCGGACATATAATACGGGAAAAGCTCGTCCACCACATGGGTCACCTGTTCGCGCATCTCCACCACGCGCGGCGCACGATACATCCTCTGAAACAGAAAATCGCGGATCTGCTGCAAATCGGCCCAGGTCTCTGGCGCAAAGCGGATCACCGCATAGCCCAATGCGCGCACGTCCTGAGCAGAGCCGGGCGCGGCCTGCGCCAGACCCCGCGCAGACGTCGCGATCACATCCGACACCATCACCCCAAACACCCGCCGCAGCGCCTCATGCCGGCGTCGGTAGGGATCAAGCCCCGGATAGGCGGCGTCAACCTCGGCATAGCACTGCGCCACAATGGGCAAATCCGCGATGTCACTTTCCGAAAAGAGCCCCGCGCGCAGCCCGTCATGCAGATCATGATTGTTATAGGCAATGTCATCGGCCAGCGCGGCCACCTGTGCCTCGGCACTGGCATGGGTGTGCAGCTCCAGATCGTGGCGCGTATTGTATTCCGCCAAGGCCCAGGGCAGCGCACCCGTTACCGGGCCATTGTGCTTGGCAATCCCCTCCAGCGTGTCCCAGGTCAGGTTGAGCCCGTCAAATTCGGCATAGTGCCGTTCCAGCGCTGTCACGATCCTGAGCGCCTGCGCATTGTGATCAAACCCGCCATAGGGTGCCATCAGCGCGTTGAGTGCATCCTCGCCCGTGTGACCAAAGGGCGTGTGCCCCAGGTCATGGGCCAGCGCGACCGCCTCGGTGAGTTCCTGGTTGAGCCCTAAAGCACCTGCAATGGTGCGTGCCACCTGCGCCACTTCGATGGAATGGGTCAGCCGGGTGCGAAAATAATCACCCTCATGTTCCACAAACACTTGAGTCTTGTGCTTTAGCCGCCGAAACGCACTGGCATGGATAATGCGGTCACGATCGCGCTGAAACGGAGAGCGAAAAGCGCTTTCGGTTTCCACCACCAATCGCGGGCGCGCCGTGGCCGGGTCCAAGGCATACGCCTTTTGCATCTTCTACAAGTCCTTGTCGCCTCATCCCCTACCCCATATATTACGACACAGAACGGTTGAGAATACGAGGGTCTCATGGATCTGCCGCCCACAGTCACATCCCGGGCCTTTGCGCGCCTGGCCGAAATCGGCGCCGCATCAGACGGTGTTGCGCTTCGCGTGGCTGTGGAAGGCGGCGGCTGTTCGGGTTTTCAATATGAGATCAAGCTTGATGCCCCGACCGATGATGATCTGGTCCTCGAAGGCGAAGGTGAGAAGGTTGTGGTCGATGCCGTATCGCTGCCGTTTCTCAGCGGGGCGACCATTGATTTCACCGAAGAGCTGATCGGCGCGCGCTTCACGATTGACAACCCAAACGCGTCAAGCTCCTGCGGCTGCGGCACATCATTTTCGATGTAAATCTATTCTGCGGGCACAACGCGCTTTGTCGTCAGATCGCGTGCTTGATCCCAGACCAGCCAGCAACTTGCCCCGATGACAATCGCGGCGCCCAGATAGACGCCATATCCCGGCACCTCCTCGAAAAACACAAAGCCCAGCAGAACCATCCACAAAAACTGCAGGTTCATCAGCGGTGTCACCACATAGGCCGGCAACAGGCGCAAGGCCGCCACAAGCACCCAGCGCGCGCCAAACAAAACCATCGCGTATAGCAAAATCCAGCCCAGATCGATCAAGGATATCGGCGCAAAGACAAATGGCAGAAGCGCCGCCATCACCACCATCAACGCCAGGTTGGGGTAGAACACTTGGCTGAGGATGTTGCTGTCGCGCATACCGATGTAACGCGAAGCAACCATGGATATGGTCCCCAACAATACGGCCAGCAATGCCAATCCGTGCCCCCAGGAGACAGAGCTCAGGCCCGACGGAAAGAGGCAAAACACCCCCACCGCGCCGACCAAAAGCGCAATCCACACCTGCGGGCGGACAGGTTCGCCCAGAACGGGGCCTGACAGCAAAGCCGCAAAGAGCGGGATCATCGCAATGAACAAGAACACCTCTGCAAAGGGCAACCACGCGAAAGCGTAGAAAAACGCGCCTGTCGCCGCGACAGTTGCACCAACGCGGACGGCCATAGCTTTGGGGCAGACCGTGCGCATCCCGCGCCATGCCCCATCGCGCCTATTGGCCACCAAACTAAAGAGCGCGACAAGCCCGCCTGACAACGCATATAGCTGTGGCGCGGCATAGCTGGCGGCAAACAGCTTGGTGATGGCATCCGCAGAGGAAATCAACAGCGTATATGCGGCGGTCAAAGCGACACCTGTCATCACGGCCAAGCGCGCAGCCTGCCGGCCCGAAGACGAGATCATAGCGCGCCCTCTCTGCGCGCCAGACCTGACATTTGCGCGGGTCCAGTTGCGCGGGCAAATCCGCGAAAAAAGCGATCAAAGTCCACCGCTTCTTCGGCCGCCAGCAAGACGTTGCGCGCCTCATCTGACAGGGCCTCGCCCACGCCCTCGCGCATCGCGGCCCACTCGCCGCTGCGCTGATCACCAAGCTTGTAAATGCTGTCCGATAACTCTCGCAGCGGGCCGGCACAGGGTTTGGGCGCGGCAAAGATCACTGAGCCCTCAGGCATTTCCTGACCAAATCCGCCCTGCCCAGACACATCCATAAACCAGTTGAGCATCAGCCAAGGATGATAATCATCCTGAGGAATACTATGACCAACAGGCCCTTCGATAGGTTCGACAGCAAAGCGCCGCACCTGATCGCGCAGCCACCGCTCCCAAATCCTGGGCGGCGTTTCACCGGCAAAGCGCAGCGCGATGCAGATCTCAGACAGCAAATCCACATTCAGCTCGAGAAAGGCCAGCGTGCCTGCGTGTCTCAAAGACTGACACGCCGCTTTGCCCAGCTGAGGATCGCGGCGACCGTATTCCGACAAATAGAAGACGATATGCGTAAGCTCATAGGCAGCCTTCTTATTGGGCAGGGCAAATGTCGCCTCGCGCGCAATAAAGCTCCGCAACCGATCATCAAGCGAGGCATCCACCACTGGATCAACGCCGCGCCGCACGCACAATCTGCGCGCCTCAGCACGTTGCAAATCCGACAGTTCTGCATCAATCAGCCCAGACCGGGCCACCCAGTGCACAAGGCGCTCGGCCGATTCGCCCGCCATGCCCAATGCTTCAATATCGAGCGCCAAAGACAGAAAAAACCTGTAATATTGCGGAAAAAACCCGACACGATGATCCAAATCTTCGTAAAACGGGGCATAGACCTCCAACGCCTGTGACGTAATCTGCGCGCCTGTGGCTTCGAAGACGCCCAGAAGCTCGGCGTTTTCTTTCATCCAAAACACATCATCCACGCTGCGCCGCGCCACTGCAAATCTCTGCATCAGTGCAGCTTGACGCGCGGATGTGTTGCGCTGGCGAAACGGTGTTTCAAGCCGGATCACCTGACCACGGGGCGCGTGCTCAATCGTATCCGGGTTCATCACATATCTCTCCGCCAGCGCTTCATGGATCACATGCTGGATGTGAACATGTGGCAGCCGTCACCGGCCTCTGCATCGACCCGGCTCACCGGCGACATGGACGAGGTGAACGCTTCAACCGCATCACCTTGCGCAGTGGAAGAGGCCGTGACCGGGCCCATCGAAGAGGTGAACAGTTCTACCGCATCGCCGGTTTGCGCCTCCGATGTCACTGGCGCCATCGACGATGTGAACATCTCGGTCGCGTCGCCCAGCGTTGCATCGGCGGCGGTCACCGGGCCCATGGAGGACGTGAACAGCCCTACAGCATCGCCGGCGTCAATGTCCGAGCGGTGAGACGTCATCGACGACGTAAAAGCGCCGACGGCCTCGCCATCGTGCAGGCTGGTTTCAAACTGTGGTGTGGATGTGTGTTGATTGTATTTCCGTAGTGCAGACATGCTTAAACTCCCGTAGCAAAGCCCATTGCAGGCCTCAAAACGGTTACAGCTTAAAGGCGACTTGCCAACCGAATTTTCTTGCTAAAAGGGTTATCCACAAGCTCAAATTCTGGGCAGCCGATTTTCAATTTATTGAAATCAAATTGAGTTATTTTTTCATTTGAGCCGTAAAAAAAACATATCCACAGGCCTGAATCTAAACGATCTTCATCTTAAAGGTGCATTTTTTTCTCCGAATCAATCGCTGCATCCGCCACCGCAGTGATGGCCGCACACAAGATCTGAGCACGCGCTCGCATCACTTCCACGCTTGCTCTTCCATCCGCGCCACGTGATAGAAGAAAGACCGCCAGGTTCAGCGAAAGGTCCGCGCATGAAAATCGCCAGTTTCAACATCAACGGCATCAAGGCGCGCGCGGCGGCCCTGGGCGATTGGCTCGATGAGGCCGACATGGACGTTGTGCTGTTGCAAGAACTCAAATCCATCGACGAAAACATCCCCCGCGACATGTTTGAGAGCCGCGGCTACAGCGTCGAAACCCATGGGCAGAAAAGTTTCAATGGCGTGGCCATTCTTTCCCGGCTGCCATTGGAAGATGTTGCGCGCGGCCTGCCCGGCGATGACAGTGATGATCAAGCCCGCTACATTGAAGCCACCGTGATGGGCGACAAGACCGCCGTGCGTGTCTGCGGGCTCTACCTGCCCAACGGCAACCCCGCGCCGGGGCCGAAATATGACTATAAACTGGCCTGGATGGAGCGTCTGCGCAGCCGCGCCCAAGCGCTGTTGGACCTCGAAGAGCCGTTTCTGATGGCCGGGGATTACAATATCATTCCCCAAGATGAAGACGCCAAACGCCCTGAGGCATGGCAGGAAGACGCGCTCGCCCGGCCCGAAAGCCGAAGAGCCTATCGCCGTCTGGTCAATCTCGGCCTGACGGAGGCGTTCCGCGCCCGCGTGTCAGCGCCGGGCCATTACACATTCTGGGATTATCAAGCCGGGGCATGGAACCGCAACGACGGCATCCGCATCGACCACTTTTTGCTGAGCCCTCAGGCTGCCGATCTTCTCACCGATTGCCAGATCGACAAAGCCATACGTGACCGCGAAAAACCCTCCGATCACGTCCCCATTTGGGTCAATCTTGACGCCTAACTCGCTCGGCTTCTTTCTTTTTGGAAATATCCCGGGGGTTTGGGGGCTGGCCCCCAAGTATAGTCCGTTTGGAGGCTGGCCCCCAAGCATAGTACGTTTTGGGGCTGGCCTCTATGCATAATCCGTTTGGGGGCTGGTCAGGTCTTACCCCGTCACATCATGCTCATAGAGCCAAGAAAACTGCCTCATCATTTTACCCGGCATCAGCCGCCCGCCCAGCCGCATTGCCTGATGGGCCGCCCATCGAACAGGCGGCAGGGCCAGGTGGTATTTCCACGCATTGCCGCTCGCCGCGTCGGTCACCCGCACCACCCGATCCCGGCGCCGCGTCTGATAGGCTGCAAGCCGCGTGTCCAACCGACCCGGCAATGACAGCGCCTCCGCCAGAACCCACGCATCTTCCAACGCCATATTCGCCCCTTGCGCCAGAAATGGCAGCATCGGATGCGCCGCATCGCCCAGCAAAACCGCGCAACCACGATGCCACTCAGGCGCGACAGGGTGGCGAAAGAGCCCCCAAAGATGCGCCCGTTCCACATCAACCAGCATGTCCTGGACCTCCGCGCCAAAATCGGCGAAGGCTGCCCGCAGATGATCGGGATCGTCTTCCTGGCTCCAGCCTTCTTCGACCCAGGTGTCGCGCTCTTGCACCGCAACCAGGTTCAGATCCGCCCCATCGCGCAGCGGATAGCTCACCACATGGCGACGCGGCCCCATATGCACCCGCGCCTCAGGCGAACGCCCTGTGCGGTTGGGAACAATGGCGCGCCAGGCTGTCTGCCCGGTAAAAAAAGGCGCAAGAGAGCCACACACCGCGCTGCGCACAACCGAATGCAACCCATCGGCGCCGATCAACAGATCAGGTGTCTCTTCGGCCCCATCTGCAAAGCGCAGCACCGCCTTTGGCTCCAGTCGCACCGCCTCAACCTGCGCGCCAAGGGATATCTCCACGCCGGCCATGCGTGCCCCGTCAGCCAGAACATCGATCAAATCCGCCCGGTGCATGAAGAAATAGTCGCGGTTCGCCAGCCGGCCCAGATCAAGCCGCGTGACAGACGCCCCGCGATAATCCAAAAGCTGCACGGCTCGGGCCTGCATCGCGCGCGTCCGCAGCGCCTCGCTCAGGCCCAAAGCATCCAGCACGCGGGCCCCGTTGGGCGAGATTTGCAAGCCCGCGCCCACCTCACGGATCGCCGGGGCCTGCTCCAGCACACGCACCTTAGCGCCACGCATGGCCAAGGCCCGCGCCGCGGCGAGCCCGCCGATCCCGGCCCCGATCACGGTGATTTGCATATCCTTCAACGTCAACGCCGCCTCTGCTGTGCCGCCTCTCTCTCGCCACTCATATAATGAAAAACGCCAGGGCATTCACCCTGGCGTTTTTTCGCATAATGTCCCTCTTTCGAGGTGTCTTACTCAGACGTCGCGCTCAATCGGCGCTCTCAATCGTCACGATGAACTTTTTCACGCCGCTCATGGCGCTCTTGCGCTTCCAGGCTCATGGTTGCGATGGGGCGCGCGTCCAGCCGCTTAAGGCTGATCGGTTCCCCCGTCACTTCGCAATAGCCATACTCGCCCTCATCGATCCGGCGCAATGCGCTGTCGATCTTGGCCACCAGTTTGCGCTGTCGATCCCGCGTGCGCAGCTCCAGCGCGCGATCGGTCTCTTCTGAGGCACGATCGGCCACATCGGGGATTGCCCGTGTGCTGTCTTGCAGGCCTTCGATGGTGTCTCTGCTGCCTTCCAGAAGCTCCTCTTTCCAAGCCAGCAGCTTGCGGCGGAAGTACTCCAGTTGGCGGTCATTCATAAACGGTTCGTCTTCCGCTGGGCGGTAGTCGTCAGTTACAAACGATTCAGCTTTCATTAAAATGCATCCCTTTTTTGCTGAGCCCATACGCGCGTCTAACAAGCTGCAGCTTCCCCGTTTGAGGCCCGAATACACCGATGCTCCAAGAATGTCACTAGGCAATCCTACTGCATGGTTTCGATTTCGCCTTGCGTTCGAGGAGCTTGCCCGGCAGTAGGAAGGCGCATCATCAAAAGGTGAGTGAGCGATGAAATTTTCCGGAACCGATAGCTATGTGGCCACCGATGATCTGACCGTGGCCGTTAATGCCGCCGTCACGCTGGAGCGGCCTTTGCTGGTCAAGGGAGAGCCCGGTACCGGCAAAACCGAGCTTGCCCGGCAGGTGTCGCAGGCGCTTGGCCTGCCAATGCTGGAATGGAACATCAAATCCACCACCCGCGCCCAGCAGGGCCTTTATGAGTATGATGCCGTCTCGCGTTTGCGCGATAGCCAGTTGGGCGAAGAGCGCGTGCATGACGTGGCCAATTACATCAAAAAGGGCAAGCTTTGGCAGGCCTTTGACGCCAACGGCAAGGTCGTGCTGCTCATTGATGAGATTGATAAGGCCGATATCGAGTTTCCAAATGACCTGCTGCAGGAACTCGATAAGATGGAATTTCACGTTTATGAAACCGGGGAAACGATCCGCGCCAAAACCCGGCCCATCGTGATTATCACCTCCAACAATGAAAAAGAACTGCCAGACGCCTTTCTGCGCCGCTGTTTTTTCCACTACATCCGCTTCCCCGACCCGGAGACGATGAAAAAAATCGTGGAGGTGCATCATCCGGGCATCAAGGAGGCGCTGCTCACCACCGCGCTCACGCAATTCTATGAGATCCGTGAGCAAGCGGGGCTCAAGAAAAAGCCGTCAACATCGGAGGTGCTTGACTGGCTGAAGCTGATCCTGGCCGAAGATCTGACCGCCGAAGACCTGCGCCGCGACGGGGCAGACGCGCTGCCGAAACTGCATGGCGCCCTGCTCAAGAATGAACAGGATGTGCATCTCTTTGAGCGGCTGGCCTTCATGGCACGGCGGCAAACCTAAAAAACCTTGTCCTGGGTTGCTATCCTTTGGCATTGCGGCCCAAGAACCGCCCCGCCCTTCTCTTCCATAATCTGAGCCGCAAGAACAGCTCCGGGTGCCACGTTGAGAGGTAATAGCGAAAGACCGTCTTTTGCGGCCATTCCGGCAGCGGGTAGACCTGAAAGATCAAAATATCCTGCCCGCCCATACTGTACTCTTTGGCAAAGTACTGCCGCAGCGCCCAATCCTGTTGCAACACGGCGCGGTAGCGCGCCACGCTTTGCGCTTTGCAGAAAAAGGATTTGTTGTAACCGACCGCAAACAGGCAAAACCCGTGATCGCGCAAGACACTCGATTGGAACACGGCCGCGCTCACTTCGGGCCATTCGGGGCGAAACACGTCGTCAATCACAATGATCGCATCCTCTGTTGCAACCGCACAGGCCAGCTTTAGATCAGACGTGACAACTTTTTGGTGATGCCCTCCATCCACATGGAACAGCCCCACCTGCCCTACCGCCTCCATCAAATCATCCGCGCCGATATCCTCCGATGCGCTCTGCAGAATGCTCACGCGATCCGCATCGACACCAAACCGTTTCAGGTTGTTGAGAAAAAGTGCCTGATCGCCTTTTCCGGACTGGTCCAGATTGAGATGCTGATCGCCGAATATATCGATCGCACACAGCCGCCGCTGCCCCGAAAAAGCCGCCAGTGCGATGAATGATTTGCCGTGATGCACTCCGATCTCGGCCACAGCGCTTTCGGGTGACGCATTCTGCTCTGACAAAAGCAATCTGAGGATCTGAAAATCGACCCAACCCAGCCATCCCGGCAACTTGCGAAGTTTGGAAAACGAAACCGGTTGTCGCGTCATGATCGCCATCATTTCCTTCAAACGCGCATTGAACGCCTGTGATACACTGTAATCAGCGCAGGATGCATCCCTTTGTCCAGTCCGTTTTGGGTGCTCTATCTCGCTGCCCAAGGACGTGACATGGCACAGACACCTCACGCGCGGCAATAGCCGTCCATTGTTCACACGACGCAACGGGCGTAACGCCCGCGTCGAAACCCTTATGGATCAGGCTATGTGATCACCCCATGCGGTCATGCCTCTGCGAGGGCGCGGGGAACAGCCCGTCATCACGCGCTTTTATGCTGTCGGTGTGGTCCAATCTGTGTAGGATGCAAAAATACGGGGCGCAGGCATCGCCGCAGCTCAACAACACAAGGCATCTCGCTCAGAGCAGGACAGATATATGCAACGCCGCACAAATGCCACAATTGCACCACATTCCCGCCTGACTTACTCGGCAATACTCAACCATAGCGTGCAAAACTGTGCGCAAACATGGTCGGCTGGGCGTCAGATCACGCGTTTTGGAAATGGTTTTGTGTTAAAGAGTTTGGCGATGCGCCGGTTGCTTCTTTTTCCCATTTGCATGATGTTGGCGGCCTGTATGAGCGCACCTCAAGACGTGTCCTCTCGCGCGGCGACGCCAACACAATCTAGCCTCCCGGCGATGAAAACCTTTGGCGCGTCGCGCCCGACTGCGCCTGACCGCTCCAACCGCGATATCGCGCGCGATTTCCTTGAGTTGTCTTTCCAGTTGGAATCTGGCCGCCAGTTGCAACAATTTTCCCGGTTCGAAGGCCCCATTGCTGTTCAGGTCACTGGCAATCCACCGGCCACCTTGATGCCGGATCTCAACCGCCTGGTAAATCGCCTGCGCAACGAGGCTGGCATCGACATTGCAACACGCCAACCCACCGGGCCGAACCCGTCAACCATCACCATCGAAGTTGTCTCACGCGCCGATATCCGGCGGTATCTGCCCAAAGCGGCCTGTTTCGTGGTGCCAAACGTCTCTAGCCTGCGCGAATACCGCAGCGCGCGGCACACCTCGCAGACCAACTGGTCCTCCCTGTCGCGCCGCACCCAGATCGCGATTTTCCTGCCCGGTGACGCCGCCCCGCAAGAGGTGCGCGATTGCCTGCACGAAGAATTGGCCCAGGCGCTTGGCCCGCTCAACGATCTCTACCGCCTGCCCGACAGCGTTTTTAACGACGACAATGTTCACACTGTTCTGACCGGGTTCGACATGCTGATCCTGCGCGCCTATTACGCGCCGGAGCTGCAATCGGGCATGACCCAATCCCAGGTGGCGCAGCGCATCCCTGCGATCCTGTCGCGGCTCAACCCGCGCGGCAATGCCCTGCCCGCCCGCAACACACCGCAAACGCCCCGCGCTTGGATCCGCGCCGTGCAAACCGCGCTCGGGCCTGACACGAATTCCGGACAACGCCGCCGAGCCGCATCCGAGGCCCTGCGCATCGCCCAGACCCAAGGCTGGACGGATCATCGCCTTGGCTTTTCCCATTTCGCACTTGCGCGGCTCAGCCAAGTCGCCGATCCCGAAACCGCCTTTCGCAATTTTGTGGCCGCCGAGGTCGCCTATCGCCGCGCGCCCGGCACGCGCCTGCATCAAGCCTATTCCGCCTCACAGCTGGCCGCCTACGCCATCAGCCAGGGCCAGGGCAATGACGCGCTTGTGCTCCTTGGGCCGCATATCACCACCGCGGAGCGCTTTGAGAATGCAGCCCTTCTATCAACGCTTTTGATGCTCCGGGCCGAGGCACTGGCGCAAGTGGGCCGCACCGCCGAGGCCAACGCCGTGCGTATGGACAGTCTGGGCTGGGCGCGCTACGGGTTCGGCACCGATTGGGCCGTGCGTGCGAAACTGCGCGAAATTTCCGCGCTCAGCCCGGTCGCCACATCGCAGTGAAACCAGCGCGCGGATAAAACACCATGTTCGTAGTTTTGGGGGCCATTTTGGGCGCCATTCTTGGGGCCACGACCGCCCGGCGGCGCAAAGGCAACCGGGCCGATATCGTCCAATACGGTGTGGTCTACGCCATGGGCTTTGCCGTGCTGGGCCTGTTTATCACGCTGATCATTCACCGTATGTCGGTCTGACATGTTCCAGCCGTTTTTTCAGAATTTGCGCGAGGCGGGCATCCCCGTCTCCTTGCGCGAATATCTGACCTTTCTTGAGGGGATGGGCCGCAACCTTGTGACCTACGACGTAGAGGGGTTCTACTATCTCGCCCGCGCCGCCATGGTGAAGGATGAACGCCTCATCGACCGCTTTGACCGCGCCTTTGCCGCCAGTTTCGAAGGCTTGGAAAATATCACCGTCGATCAGGTGATGAAGGCCGTCGACCTGCCCAAGGAATGGCTGGAAAAAATGGCCGAAAAGCACCTCTCGGAGGAAGAAAAAGCTGAGATCGAGGCGCTTGGCGGCTTTGACAAGCTGATGGAAACGCTCAAGGAGCGCCTCAAGGAACAAGAAGGCCGGCATCAAGGCGGCAACAAATGGATCGGCACCGCCGGAACCTCCCCTTTTGGCGCCTATGGCTACAACCCCGAAGGCGTGCGCATCGGCCAGCACGAAAGCCGCCACAAGCGCGCCGTCAAGGTCTGGGACAAGCGCGAGTTTCGCAATTTCGATGACAGTGTGGAACTGGGCACCCGCAACATCAAAGTGGCGCTCAAATGCCTGCGCAACTGGGCCCGCGAAGGGGCCGAAGAAGAGCTGGATCTGAACGGCACCATCCGCGCCACCGCTGAGCACGGCTACCTTGACGTCAAAATGCGCCCCGAACGCCACAACGCGGTCAAAGTGCTTCTCTTCCTTGATGTGGGCGGCTCCATGGACCCGCATATCAAAGTGGTGGAAGAGCTGTTTTCCGCCGCGCGCACCGAGTTCAAACATCTCGAATACTACTATTTTCACAATTGCCTCTATGAAGGGGTCTGGCGTGACAATCGCAGGCGGTGGTCCGAACAGACCCCCACCGATGAGGTTCTGCGCACCTACGGGGCAGACTATAAATGCATCTTCGTGGGCGATGCCTCCATGTCGCCTTATGAGATCGCCTATCCCGGCGGGGCCAATGAACACTGGAATGCCGAAGCCGGGCAGGTCTGGCTGAACCGCGCGCGGGAGCAATGGCCAAACCACCTCTGGATCAACCCGGTGCCGGAAAATTATTGGGGCTATACCCAGTCCATCCAGATGATTTCGCAGATTTTTGAGGGCCGCATGGTGCCCATGACCCTTGCCGGCATTGAGGCCGGGATGCGCGATCTGGGCCGGTGATCTGAGCGAGGCGCGCCCACAAAGACGCGACACGCGGCCTCAATTCCCCGTCCTGCGCGCACAAGGTGGACAATCCAAACGCCCCGTGAAATGCCTACCCCATGACTGCGCGCAAAATCATCATCGACACAGACCCAGGCCAGGATGATGCCGTGGCGATCCTTCTCGCCTTGGCCAGCCCAGAGCTGGCGCTTTTGGGCCTCACCTGCGTGGCAGGCAACGTGCCTTTGCCTCTTGTCGTGCAAAACGCGCGCAAGGTGTGCGAATTGGCCGGGCGGCGGGACACGCCAATTTATGTGGGCTGCGAAACGCCTTTGCAGCGGCCTCTGGTCACCGCCGAACACGTCCATGGCAAAACCGGCCTTGATGGTCCTGACCTGCCCGATCCCACAATGCCCTTGGCCAACGGCCATGCGGTCGATTTCCTGATCGACACCCTGCGCGCAGAGCCGCCCGGCACGGTCACGCTCTGCCCCATCGGCCCGCTCACCAACATTGCCACCGCGCTGACCCTCGCGCCCGACATCTCGGACCGCATCCAAGAAATCGTGCTGATGGGCGGGGCTTACTTCGAGGTGGGCAACATCACGCCCGCCGCTGAATTCAACATCTATGTCGATCCTGAGGCCGCCGATATCGTCTTTCGCGCGGCCGTGCCTCTCACCGTGATGCCCCTTGATGTCACCCACAAAGCGCTTGTGACCCGCGCGCGCAATGATGCCTTCCGCGCCATCCCAAATCCGGTGGGCCCCGCCGTGGCCGAAATGACCGATTTTTTTGAGCGCTATGACCGCGAAAAATACGGCTCAAACGGCGCGCCATTGCATGATCCCTGCACCATCGCCTACCTGATCAACCCGGCCCTTTTCACCGGCCGGCACATCAATGTGGAGATTGAGACGACCTCGGATCTCACCCTCGGTATGACCGTGGCCGATTGGTGGCGGGTCACGGATCGTGCACCCAATGCGCTCTTCATCGGCGATCTGGACGCCGACGGGTTCTTTGACCTGCTGACAGAAAGGCTCGCTCGCCTATGACGCAGTTGACCCTCGCCAAGCCTCCCCATTTCGATGTGATCACCAAACTGGTCGCCGATTTCCACGCCGAAGAGGGTATCACTCAATCCGATGAGACCCGCGCGGCCGCGATCCTGCCTCTTCTCGAAGGCTCCCCCCACGGCGCAATTTACCTCGCAGGCCCGGCGCGCGCGCCGGTGGGCTATGTCGCGCTCACCTTTGGGTGGTCGCTGGAATTTGGCGGCATGGACGGGTTCGTGGATGAGATCTACATCCGCCCCGGCGTGCGCGGACGCGGCATTGGCACCGAAATCCTCGCCGGCCTGCCTGCACAACTGGCCGGGTTTGGGCTCAAGGCCGTCCATCTTGAGGTGGATCGTGATAAGCCTGACGTGCGACGGCTCTATGAGAAAATGGGCTTTCAGGCCCGCGATCGGTACATGCTCATGTCCCGTGCATTGTAGCTGGCTCTGGCCTTTCACCGCAGGGTGCTTATTTAGAGGCCATGACGCTCACGATCCCCTTTGACAACAGCTACACACACCTGCCAGACCGCTTTTTCACCCGCATGGCCCCTGCCCCGGTGAAAGCACCGCAGCTTTTGCACTTCAACAACACGCTGGCCGCGGAACTGGGCATCACGGCAGGCTCACCGACTGAAATGGCCGAGGTCTTTGCGGGCAACACGGTGCCCATAGGCGCGGCACCCTTGGCGCAGGTCTATGCCGGGCATCAATTCGGCGGCTTTTCCCCGCAATTGGGCGATGGCCGCGCCAACCTTCTGGGGGAAGTCGCACCTAACGGCCACCGTTTTGACATTCAGCTCAAAGGCTCCGGCCCCACGCCCTATTCCCGCATGGGCGACGGGCGCGCCTGGCTAGGTCCGGTTTTGCGCGAATACATCCTGTCGGAGGCCATGCACGCTCTTGGCATCCCCACCTCCCGCGCGCTGGCCGCTGTCACCACGGGCGAGACGGTGTTGCGCGAACAAGGCGCTTTGCCCGGCGCCGTTCTGACCCGCGTGGCCTCCAGCCATATCCGCGTGGGCACGTTTCAGTTTTTTGCCGCCCGTCGCGATCTTGACGGCCTCAAGGCGCTTTTTGACTACACTGTTGCGCGCCATTACCCCGATGTCGAAAACCCGGTGGACCTGCTGCACGAGGTGATCACACGACAGATCACTCTGATCACACATTGGATGTCCGTGGGCTTCATTCACGGGGTGATGAACACGGATAACACCACGCTTTCGGGCGAGACGATTGATTACGGGCCCTGCGCCTTTCTTGATGTCTATCACCCCGATAAGGTCTTTAGCTCCATCGACGCCCACGGGCGCTATGCCTATGCCAACCAGGCCAACGTGATCGTCTGGAACATGGCGCAATTGGCCACGTCTCTTGTACCGCTGATGCCGGATCAGGACGATGCGGTCGAAGTCTTTACAGCCGCGATCCACGCCATGGGCCCCAAGCTTGAGGCCGCGTGGCTGCGCGCGTTCGGGCGCAAGATCGGCATAGCAAAGGCCAAGGCGGATGATCTCGACCTCATCCTGGGCCTCTTGCAACGCATGGCCGAAGGTCGCGCAGATTTCACCAACACGTTCCGCGCGCTGATTGAGGGCAAAGCACGTGATCAGTTCCTCGATCCCAACGTATTTGACACGTGGGAGACCGACTGGCGCGCGCGTCTGGCATCCGAAAAAGATCCAGACACAGTTATGGCTGCGGAAAACCCCATTTTCATTCCCCGCAATCACCGCGTGGAAGAGGCCATCGCGGCTGCAGTCGCGGATGATCTCGCACCCTTTAAGCGTCTCTTGAGCGTGCTGAGTCAACCTTTTGCGGACCAACCCGATGCCGCTGATCTGCGCCGCCCGCCTGAGCCGTCCGAAGTGGTACAGGCCACGTTCTGTGGCACGTAGGCCGGGGTTCACCCCGGCATTTGCGACACACCACAAAATCGGTGGAAACCCAGGCCCACAAAGGGTATCGATCCTGCGGAAAACCTGCGGACGAACAAATGAGTGACACAATCACCGATCGCTGCGAGGCCAAAGGCCTGCGAATGACGGATCAGCGGCGCACCATCGCTGCTGTGCTGGAAGAGGCCGAAGATCATCCCGACGTCGAAGAGCTTTACACCCGCGCCTCCGCGGTTGATCCGCATATTTCCATCGCAACAGTCTATCGCACGGTGAAGCTGTTTGAAGAGGCAGGCATTCTCGACAAGCTGGAATTTGGTGACGGGCGCGCACGCTATGAAGATGCCGAACGCGATCACCACGATCATCTGATTGATCTTCAATCGGGCGAGGTGATTGAATTCGTCGACGCCGAGATTGAAGCCTTGCAAGACAAAATCGCGCGCAAGCTGGGCTACAAGCTCAAAGGTCACAAACTTGAGCTTTACGGCGTGCCCCTAAAGAAAGACTGATCTATCCTCAGCGAGGCAGAATTTTGGAAAATTCTGCGAAGAAAATTTCAATTTTCTATGCCAATTTTTTTAAAAAATTGCGCCCGGACACAGAAAAGAGCGCAGTTTCCCGCGCCCTTTCCCAACCTTGAAAAGCTCTCTGGATTACTTCCAGCCAACCTCATTGAAAATCTGCGTGGCTTGCTCAATATTGTCTGCCGCCGCGCTAAGATCCACATCATCCGCCTGGAAAAGGCCCAGTGATGCCGCCGGTGCGCCAAGGCCCACGCCAGCAACGGCCGGATACTCGTCATTGCCGTTGGCAAAGTATTCCTGCGCCGCGTCAGAGGCGAGATACTCCATAAACTTGATCGCGTTCTCTTTGTTCGGTGCGTTCACAGCCACGCCACCACCCGAGGTGTTGATATGCGCGCCATTGCCGCCCTGATCAGGGAACACCCAACCGATGTTTTCCAGATCCGCCTTGGCCAGACCATCCACGTCTTTGCGGATCGCACGGGCGAAGTAATATGTGTTTGAGACGGAAATATCACATTCCCCAGACACCAAACCCCGCAGCTGATCGGTGTCGCCGCCCTGCGGTTCGCGTGCAAAATTGTCCACCACGCCCTGGGCCCAGCTTTTGGCCGCATCCGCGCCGTAGTTTTCAATCACGGCTGACAAAAGCGTCAGAGAGTACACGTTGGATGACGAGCGGTGGCACACTTTGCCTTTGTATTTGGGATCGGCCAGATCGACATATGTCATCGGCGGCTCAGACACGTCATTTTTGTCGTAAAAAAAGATCCGCGCGCGTTGTGAGAAGGCAAACCACTGATTGTCTGCATCCTGCAAATGCGCCGGAATCCGCGCCTCAAGCACGTCACTTTCGATCGGCTGCAACACACCTGCTTCTTTCGCACGCTGCAAGCGCGTGTTGTCCACGGTCAGCAAAACATCCGCCGGAGAGTTCGCACCTTCTGCAACCATCCGCTCGATCAACGCGTCGCCCTTGCCTTCGATGCGGTTGATCTTGATGCCGGTCATCTCTTCGAAATCTGTGTAGAGACGCTCATCGGTATCATAATGACGTGAGGAATAAAGGTTCAGTTCGCCTTCGGCAAAGCTGGCGCTGGCGGCACCCACGGCAATCGTGGCCGCAACCGCAAGGGTCGAAACGGAGTTGGAAAAAGTCATATCACGCTCCCTGTTGATATCCTGACTATTTTTGTGAGGTACCGTATTTTGACGCAAATACAAGGGCATTCTTGACTGTTTCACTCAGTTTTCAGCATTTACAGGCGAATTTTCTCAAAACACCCGTCAGGCAGGGTCAACTGTGCTCTTCGCGGGAAATTTCAGCGAGCGCGGCGTTGTAATGTCGCAAAGCGTCCACATGAAACACCGCGCCCAAAAGCTCGGGCGGGGCGCCCTCACCCGCGATCTGCACCACCGGCAGAAACTGGGCTGAGGTACGCTCAAAGATGGTCATCGCCACCTCCAGTGTCGCACCGGCATCCACATAGATCCCGTCTTCAATCATCTGCCAACAGGCCGCTTCCGGCGCAGCCCGTTCATGATCGGGCGCGCGCATCACCCGGCTCACCCGCATCATCGCCAACACATAGGCATGGGGCCCTGCCGCCAAACGCACACCGCGCCGTTCCAGCTGTGTGAGGAAGAAAGATCGCGTGACCAGATTGGCGCTGAGTGCCGAAGACATCGACACCGCCACCATCACCGCCAGCCCGATCTGCCAATCGCCGGTCAGCTCAAAGACAATCAGCGTGGTCGAGATCGGCGCGCCGATGACCGAGGCCGAAACCGCCCCCATACCGGCCAGTGCATAGACATTGGGAGAGCCTGACATTTCAGGAAACACCCCGGTGGCCACAATACCAAAAGCCAGACCCACCAGCGCGCCCACCATCAAAGAGGGTGAGAACACCCCCCCGCCCATGCGCCCGCCAAGGGTGATGGCCACGGCCACAACCTTGAGGATCGTAAACACCACCGCCTCATGCAACAGAAGTGAGCCATTGAGCGCGGCAAAAGTCGTCTCATACCCTACACCGATAATATGCGGAAACCCGATCGCGAGCCCGCCCAGCATCGCACCCGCCACCACAGGGCGCAGCCATCGCGGCAAGCGCAGCCGGTCTTGTATCAGATTGCCCGCGTCTTCGGCAAAAAACACCGCATACATCAGCGCGGAGGCGACCAGCCCGCACATCAGGCCCAACAGCAAAAACGCCGGCAATTCCACGTAAAACTCGAGGATATTGGCGACGGGCAAGGCAAATTCCGCGATCTCACCAAATTGAACGCGGGCAATCACCGCGCCCGAGACCGCCGCAATGGTGATCGGCGCAAAGGCATGGAGCGCAAAATGCCGCAACACCACCTCAAGCGCGAAAAGCGCCCCTGCAATAGGTGCATTAAACGACGCCGAGACCGCCGCCGCCACCGCACAGCCCAAGAGATCACGGCTGGTGAGCCCGCTGGCCTGAATGCGATCGCTGACCCAGGTGGAGATGAGCCCGGCCATGTGCACCACAGGCCCTTCCCGCCCGCTGGAGCCGCCGGTGCCCAGCGTGATGATCGAGGCAAAGACCGATGCGATCCCCGCTTTGGTCTCCACCCGTCCCTCACCCAAAGCCGCGCCTTCGATCACATCCGCGACCGATCGTGCGCGCCCGTCAGGGGTAAAGAAATGCAGGATCAGACCCACGGCCAAGCCACCACAAATCGGCACAACCAGGATCAAATACCACGGCAAGGTTTCGGCAAAACTGTGCAGCATCGCCACATCGTCCGTGCCGTAAACCCAGCCCTGCAATGCGTTGACACTCTTGCGAAAAAGCGAGGCCGCAAGACCCGCCGCAATCCCGATGAAAAGCGCGATCAACCAGAATTGAAACTGACTTGGCCCCTTGATGACAAGAACATCCCAACCCCGGCGTATCGCCTGACCCGCCGCACGAAGCTGATCCTTGAGAAAGCTGCGGGATGAGACCGTCATAACCGGGTCAACCGTGGTGCATAGGCGATCGCACGACTGCCTTCCCACATGCGCCCCGTTGCCCTACATTCACGCGGCAAAGGTAAAGTGGTGTGGCTGTTTCGGGGGGTAGACATGGCGCATGAAACCGCGATCGATGATTTGACATCAATCCTAGGACAACGGCTCTCCTGCTCCAAGGCCGATCTGGAGAGCCATGGCCGCTCTGAGACACATTTCCCACTCTCGCCGCCAGATGCCGTCGCCTATCCGGAAACCACCGAGGATGTGGCGCGCATTGTCACCACCTGTGCCGCCCACCGCACCCCGATCATAGGCTGGGGCGTGGGCACATCTCTAGAAGGGCAAGCCCAAGCCGTGCTTGGCGGTGTCAGCGTAGATTTTTCGCGTATGAACAAGGTGTTGGAGATCAATCAAGAAGATCTGACTGTGCGCGTGCAACCCGGTGTGACGCGCGAGGCCTTAAATCAAGAGCTGCGCGCGACCGGGCTCATGTTCCCGGTTGATCCCGGCGCCAACGCCTCACTGGGGGGCATGGCCTCAACCCGCGCCAGTGGCACAACCGCCGTGCGATACGGCACCATGCGCGACAATGTCCTGGGGCTTGAAGTTGTGACGGCGCAGGGTGAGATGATCCGCACCGGAAGTGCGGCGCGCAAATCGGCCGCCGGGTATGATCTGACATCGCTATTCGTGGGCAGCGAAGGCACGCTTGGCCTGATCACCGAGCTTACATTGCGGCTGCATGGCATTCCCGAGGCCACGGCAGCGGCGGTTTGCGGCTTTGAAAGCGTGGGCGACGCGGTGGCCGGCACCATCGACACGATCCAAATGGGCGTGCCGATGGCGCGCATTGAATTGGTGGATGTGGAGAGCGTGAGGGCGGTCAATGCCTATGCAGGCAGTGACCTGCCAGAGCGCCCGCATCTTTTGGTTGAATTTCATGGCTCTGAGAGCGGGGTTGAAGAACAGGCCGCCCTCTTTGGCGAGATCGCCGCGCAGCGCGGAGCCTCTGATTTTCAATGGGCCACACGCGCCGAAGACCGCACCGCGCTTTGGACCATGCGCCACCATGCCTATTGGGCAATCCTCGCCGCGCGCCCCGGGGGTAAGGCCGTGGTGACGGATGTGTGCGTGCCGATCTCCAAACTGGCCGACGCCATTGACGCCTGCCGCGCCGATCTGGACGCGGCAGGCATTGATGGGCCGATCCTGGGCCATGTAGGCGATGGCAATTTCCACGCGATCTTGATGTTTGACCCCGAAGATCTCAGTGAAAAAGCCCGTGTTCTGGCCGCTTCTGAGCGCCTGGTGGAACTGGCGCTTTCACTGGGTGGTACAGTGACAGGCGAGCACGGGATCGGGCTGGGCAAACTGGGCTACATGACCCGCGAACACGGTGCAGGATGGCAGATGATGGGCGCGATCAAAACCGCCTTTGACCCGCTCAACATCATGAACCCAGGCAAGCTGGTGCCGCCGCGCAATTGATCATGTGCTGCACCTTTTGGGCAGGGTCGGGATTGAGGTATTTTTGACAAGAAAGAAGCAGGCCGGTCGCTTAACCCGCCATCAGTTTTTCTGCGGCCGCGCGCGCCTCATTTGAGATCGTGTCACCGGACAGCATGCGTGCGATTTCATCGACCCGGTCCGCGCCATTGAGTGGCGTCACGGTTGAGAGCGTCGCGCCCCCTTCGACCCGCTTGGCCACTTGCCAGTGATGCGCCGCCCGCGCCGCAACCTGAGGCGAATGGGTGACCACAAGCACCTGAGATGCCTCGCTCAGCTGCGCCAGCCGCCGACCCACGGCATCGGCTGTGGCTCCGCCCACGCCGCGATCAATCTCATCGAAGATCATCGTGATCCCGCTCGCCTGATCCGTCAGACAGACCTTGAGCGCCAAGAGAAACCGGCTCAACTCTCCGCCTGAGGCGATCTTGTTGAGCGGCCCGGCAGGCGCGCCGGGGTTTGTGGCCACGGTAAAGGTCACGGCATCCGCGCCATCTGGGCCGGGCTCAGAGGGTTGCACATCCGTGGCAAAGACCGCGCGCTCCATCTTGAGCGGAGCCAGTTCCTTGGCCATCGCCTTGTCGAGCTTTTGCGCTGCCTTGCCCCGTTTGGCGCTGAGATCCGCGGCGGCCGTGTCAAAGGCGCTTCTGGCCTCAGCCACCGCGTGTTCTTTCGCGGCAATCTCGGCATCGCTGCGATCCACGGCCGCCAGTTTTTCGCGCATGATCTCACCAAACCCGCTCAGATCATCGGGTTGTACCCCGTGTTTACGCGCCAGGGCCCGGATCGCAAAAAGCCGCTCTTCGGCCTCTTCCAGCTCATGGGGGTTAAAGCGCAGCATCTCGGCAAAGCGCGCCACGTGACCCGCCGCCTCATCAAGCTCCACCATGGCGCGCCCAAGCGCTGTTATCGCGTCATCAAGGCCACCTTCGGCGCTTTCTGAGATATTCTCAAGCCAGCGCAGCGCCTCCCCTGCGGACCCCTCCGCACCTTCAGCCCCCAGAGCCGTTTGTGCTTTGACCACATCGTCCCGAATACGCTCTGCGGCCTGCATCATGCGGCGTCGGCTATCAAGCTCGGCATCCTCTCCGGGCGTGGGTGCAAGCTGGTCCAACTCTCCGACAGCGTGACGCAGAAACTCTTCATCCTCGCGCGCTTTGGCGATGGCCGCTTGTGCCTCCTCCAGCGCGTTTTGCGCCGCGCGCCAGGTGCGCCATGCGCTGCGAACCGTGTCGCGCGCGGGTCCAAGACCTGCAAAACTATCCAGTAAAACCAGATGGTTGCGCGGGTTTAGCAAGCCACGGTCATCCTGTTGCCCATGCAGCTCCACCAGGCAGTCAGACAACTGACGCAACACCTCACCCGAACAGCGCCGATCGTTGACGAACGCCGTCTTGCGCCCGTCCCGGCTATTGACGCGGCGCAGGATCAGCGTGTCCTCCACCGGCAGGCCCGCCTCCTCCAACACCGCGCGCGCGGCGTGGCCTTCGGAAAGATCAAACTCGGCCAGAACCTCCCCCTGCTCGGCCCCTTGGCGCACCAATTCCGCCCGCCCACGCCAGCCCAGAACAAAGCCAAGCGCATCGAGCAAAATGGATTTGCCTGCCCCGGTCTCGCCGGTCAGCACGTTCAACCCAGGCTGAAAGCCAAGCTCCAACCGGTCAATGATTAGAATGTCGCGGATTTCGAGCGCACGCAGCATCAGGTTACGGGGCGATGCGCCCCCTCCCTGTGGTTAGAGCCACCAGATCACAACCACCGGCCTTGAAGCGTCTGACGATAGACTTGCCGCAGCCAGTTGTCGCCCACAGCCTCAAGCGTCAGGCCGCGGCCCGTCAGCAGCTTGTAACTGTCTTCATACCATTCCGTCCCGCGGAAATTGTGGCCCAAGATCGCCCCGGCGGTGCGCGCCTCATTGGTCAGACCCAGCGACAGATAGGACTCCACCAACCGGTGCAATGCCTCCGCGGTGTGGGTCGTGGTCTGGAAATCCTCCACAACCACGCGGAAGCGATTGATCGCAGAGGTATAGTGATCACGGCGCAGGTAATAACGGCCCACCTCCATCTCTTTGGAGGCAAGATGATCAAATGCCAATTCAAACTTTAGCTTGGCAGAGCGGGAGTATTCACTTTCAGGATAGCGCTCAATCACTTCCCGCAGCGCCTGCAGCGCTTCAAAGGTCAGCTTCTGGTCGCGACCCACTTCGTCAATCTGGTCGTAATAGCTCAGCGCAACGAGATATTGCGCATAGGCCGCATCTTCATCTGTGGGATAAAAATCAATGTAACGCTGCGCCGATGCGCGGCTTTCTTCATAGCTCTTGGCCTCATGAAAGGCGAACGCTTGCATGATGATGGACCGTTTTGCCCAATCTGAATACGGGTAAAGCCGCTCCACCTCGGCAAAAACCTGTGCGGCCAGTTCGGGGTTGTCGCGGGCAAGGTCGAACTCGCCCCGCTCATAAATCTGCTGCGCGGTGAAGTTCTCATAGTTCACCTTGCCAAGCTCAACCCGGTCCGCGCCACCACAGGCCGTGAGCGCCATCACACTCACACATCCGACTATCAGACCGATGCGTTGCTTGGTCATACTCATGCTCGAACTCTCATCTTTGTTGCAGCCCGCAATACCCCGGCCCCCCGGCCAAGCATGGGGATTGGTAGCATATAAATTCGGATTGGAAAACGGATTTGGCGGCTTTTCGCATCAGCCCGTCGTGCCCGCGCTATGCGACTTCCGGCAACTCGCCCAGATGCACGCCCGCGCCCGGCAGAAGAGACAGCATCTGCGCGTCGCATTCAACGATTTCAAAAGCTTGCCGGTCTGCAAAGAGCGCGCGCAGCAGATCATTGGTCAACGCATGTCCTGCGCGAATGCCTTGATAATGGCCCAGGATCGGGTAGCCCGCGAGGCCCAGATCGCCAAGCGCATCCAGCATCTTGTGGCGCACCGGTTCATCGGCATGGCGCAACCCGCCCGGCGAGACAACCCGCCCCCCGTCAAACACCACTGCATTCTCTCCCGGAGATCCGCCAAGCGCCAATCCGTTGGCCTGCATGTGGTCCACATCCGCCTGACGACAGAAGGTGCGGCTGCTCGATAGTTCGCGCACGAAACTGCCATTGGACATGTTCAAGGTTTTACTTTGCGCACCGATGGCGGCATCTTCAAATTCAATGTCAAACTCGATGAGCAGGGTCTCATGCGGGCTGATCCGGGCCACCGCATCACCGCGGCGCACCTCCACAGGCTTCAAAACGCGCAAGGCCCGAACCGGGGCGTTTTGCCGACGAATGCCCACGCGCAAAAACGCCTTCACAAACGCGCTAGCACTGCCATCCATGATCGGCACTTCGGCCGCGGTCACATGGATGCGCGCATTATGAATGCCGCAGCCCATCAACGCAGCCATCAAATGTTCCACGGTTGATACCGAAACTTCGTAATCGTTGACCAACCGGGTGCAGAGCGGTGACGAAATCACGCTGTCCCATTGCGCCGGAATGATGCCTTCATCTGCGGGCACATCGAGGCGTTGGAAAACGATGCCGGTATTGGCCGGAGCAGGATAAACCGTCACACTTGCCTCAATGCCGGAATGAAGACCGACCCCGGTGAATGTGATGGATTTGCGTAAAGTGCCTTGCAAGAGCGGCCCCAGTTCTCGTCGCCTAAAGTTGACAAAAATTTAAAGGTCGGGAGTCTTGACCTCAACTCAATCTTTGCAACGGTATGAAACATGTGAGTCATCACATTGGCGAGTTTCCGCTCAAATGCTACAACAGATTGTTTTTAAACCCTTTTTAAAGCATATGCGTGGTCTTTTCCACCACCGAAACACCAGCGATTTGTTGCAGGCTGTCCTTTGTCTCACATGCGGTGTTGCATAGCCGATTTGGCGCGCAACATAGCGCTAACACAACCCTTAATTGCTGGCCATGGTTGCAGGGCCACACTTCCAAACGTGATGGCCGGACGCTGATGAAAGCCCCGCAGGACAAATGCTTACTCACCAAAAAAATAGGCCGCATCGCGCGGCCTACTTAAAATCAGCTGTAATTCGGCTCAGTTGGCCTGACGCCGCAAAAATGCAGGAATTTCGATTTGATCATCACCGTCGCGTTCAGATTTCTGTTCGGGTGCCGCGTCCGATGTCAGTTGCGGTTGTTGGCGCGCAGGACGTGCCGCTGGTGCTGTGGCCTCACTGCCTGACCCTGTCATCCGGTTGATCAACGAATTGATCCCAAAACGTGGTTTTTCAGCGTCTTGCGCATCGGCATGTGTCTGCGCTGTGGCCTGCGCTTCTGGCTGTGCAACCGGCGCCGTCTCACGTTGCGGCAAATCACGGGCGGCCGGAGCACGACCCACGGCGGCTTGCAACCTCGCCATCGTGTCGGCCGAAGGCTGTCCAAGCGTGGGGCCGCGCGGCGCGACAAACGTCTCGCGAATATCGTCGCCGTCATCTGGCAAAGGCCGTGTTTCTGCGGCGGGCCGATAGGCTGGCGGCGGCAGATCATCGTCTGCATCCGCGCCGGCCTCTTCGACACCGAAAATGTCTTCCATCTGGTCCTCTGCCGCTGCCGTTTGCGCGTCAAAGAGCCCGGGCTCGGGTTCTGCATGGCGTGCGGCAGGGGCCAATTCTTCGGGTTGCGCCGGTTCCGCCTCCATAGCCGGCGCGGGGTCTTCAACCACCATCTCGCGGGTCGGCACCAACGGCTCCGCCAATGAACGGCGCGGTTTGGGAATGTCTTTGTACTCCACAGAGGCGTCAATGCCGGTCGCCACAACGCTCACACGCATCTGCCCTTCCATGCCCGTATCCAAGGTAGACCCCACGATGATATTGGCGTCCGCATCCACCTCTTCCCGGATCCGATTGGCCGCCTCATCCAACTCAAAGAGCGTCAGGTCATGCCCACCGGTGATGTTGATCAGCACGCCCTTGGCACCCTGGAGCGAAATCTCATCGAGGAGCGGGTTGGCAATCGCCTTTTCAGCGGCCTGGATGGCGCGATCTTCGCCACTATCCTCGCCTGTGCCCATCATCGCTTTGCCCATCTCGTCCATCACGGCGCGCACATCGGCAAAGTCGAGGTTGATAAGGCCCGGACGCACCATCAGGTCCGTCACACCCTTAACCCCTTGATACAGCACGTCATCTGCCATGCTAAACGCCTCGGTAAAGGTCGTCTTTTCATTGGCCAGACGGAACAGGTTCTGGTTCGGGATGATGATCAGCGTGTCGACCACGGCCTGAAGCGCATCCACGCCCTCTTCGGCCTGGCGCATCCGCTTGCCACCTTCAAACTGGAAGGGTTTTGTCACCACACCCACGGTCAGCACGCCCAATTCCCGCGCCGCTTGCGCGATGATCGGGGCCGCGCCTGTGCCGGTGCCGCCGCCCATGCCGGCGGTGATAAAGCACATATGCGCCCCCGCCAGATGATCTACGATTTGTTCGATGTTTTCCTCAGCCGCCGCGGCACCAATGGTCGCTTTTGCCCCAGCGCCCAACCCTTCGGTCACCTTCACGCCCAGCTGAATGCGCGCCTTGGCGTCCGATTGGGCCAGCGCCTGCGCATCCGTGTTCGCCACAACGAAATCCACGCCCTCAAGCTGTTTTTCGATCATGTTGTTGACCGCATTGCCGCCTGCGCCACCGACCCCAAAGACGGTGATACGCGGTTTCAATTCTTCCTGACCGGGCATGGTGAGGTTCAAAGTCATGTGCTCTTCCGCCTGTCGCTTGCCCGTGAGACCCGGGCTTATTTCGCCTAAATTTTTCCAACACTACCGTCAGAGCGACGTTCCGTCACCCCAAAACATGCAAAATTACACCAAATATGGCCTTTTTTTTATCCACATTCGCGATATTTCGCCGATCCGCCTGCATCTTGGGGTCACCAATTGTCCTTGAACCATTTTACCGCCCGCCGCAGAGACCGCGCAGGGTAGCGATCGGTCGGGATTTCAAAGTCCCACCACTCATCCTGGGGATTCGCCGCAAAAAGACACATGCCCACAGCGGAGGCAAAACTCGGTCCCGTGGCCGCTTGCGGAAGGCCATGCACGCGCAAAGGCCGACCAAGGCGCACCTGTTGGCCCAGGATACGGCTCGCCAATCCATCGAGCCCCGGTATCTGGCTCGCCCCCCCCGTCAGCACGATCTGCTGGCTCGGCAAGCAATTGAACCCGGCCCCATCGAGCGTGGTTTTCACCTCTTCCAAAATCTCTTCGACGCGTGGGCGCATGATGCCGATCACCTCGGCCCGGCTGACATTGCGGCGGTCATGTTCCCAATCACCCGTCTCGCCGCCGATCTCGATCATTTCGCGATCATCCATGCCGGTGGCCACCACGCCGCCGTAGAATGTCTTGATCCGCTCGGCCACGGATTTGGGCACTTGCAGCCCCATTGAGATATCTGAGGTCACATGATCGCCGCCCATGCGCACGCTGTCGGTGTAGATCATGTGCTTTTTCATGAAGATCGACACGCCGGTGCTGCCACCGCCCATATCAATGCAGGCCGCGCCCAGCTCTTGTTCGTCTTCCACCAGCGCCGAAATCCCTGACACGTAAGCGCTTGAGGCGAGCCCCGCGAGCTCCAGATCACAGCGTTTCACACAATGGGCGAGGTTCTGCACGGCCACAGCATCCACCGTCACCATGTGCATATCTGTGGCCAGCGTCTGCCCAATCTGTCCGCGCGGATCGCCCAGACCAGAGCGATGATCGAGGGCAAAATTCACCGGCTGCGCGTGCAGCACCTCGCGCCCACCCTCAAAGCCCGCGCCATAATCCGGCACGTCACAGGCCGAAAGCACGCGGCTCACATCCTGCTCGGTCACCATCGGGCTTTCCAACTCCACCTGCCCGGCCAGACCATAGGACCGTGGCAGCGCGCCGGAAAAACAGGCAATCACGTGATCCACCCGGATCTGCGCCATCTTCTGCGCGGCCTTGAGGGCTGTGCGAATGGCGCGCTCGGTTTCCTGCATCGCGGATATTTCACCAAACCGCACCCCGCGCGACCGCGTGGTCGCCGCGCCAATCACGCGGAACCCCGCTTGACCGGCCAGCGCGCCCACCCCGTCATGATCGTTCAGCCGCTCTGTCCCATCAAAGCGCAGCACCAGACAGGCGATCTTGGAGGTGCCCACATCCAGCACAGCCACCACGCCACGCTGGATCGCGGCCTTGCGCATGTTCCGCATCGCCCTTTGGCTGTCATAAAGCTCAATCATTCTTGCTTGATCCCCGTCATTCTCTGCCGCACTCGCCACCAGGTCTCTGCTGCTGGTTCATTCATTCGCACGGTCGGCCGTCCAGCCAGCCGCATATCCACAACCGTCAAATCCCGGGCGAGCATATCCTGGGTCTGGTTCAGTACCAAAACCCGCTCCAGCGCGCGCACCGCCCCCTCTTCGGGCAGCAGGATGCGCTGGTCCTTGTCCAGCACGAGGTCCCAACGCCGCTCCCCCATGCGCACAAGGCCCAAGACCCGCGCGCCCAACGGCGCGGCCGCCTCCAGAATGGCCATCGCGCCGGGCACATCCGCGTTGCCACCCTCACCCGCAATCACCGGCAGGTCCGCGCGATCGCTGCGCGCCTCAAGCTCGGCCACGGAAAACCCGTCTGCGTCCACCAGCGTCAGCTCATCCCAGGTCCGCCACACGGCCACCGGCACGCGCTCGACCACCGTGACAACCATGGTGCCGCCCTTGCGAATGCGCACATCCGCCCCCCGCACCGCCGGCAGACCGGTGATCATCTGGTGCACATGGGCAATGTCGATATCAAACGAACTGGTCGGAAAATCGAAGGGGAAGATCTCGCGAATGTCTTCCTCGACGCTTTCGCTGGCGCCCTCAATGGCCAGCAATTCCACCATGAATTCCGGGCGCGTCTCAATCTGATGACGCATATCCGCAAGCGCCAGCACGATCTTTTCCTGGCGGTCTTCGTTGCCGAAATACGCCGTCACCATGCCAAAGGCGAAACAAAACGGCACGCCCACCCGCAAGAGCAGGCGGAAAAACGGCGTCAGCATCAGCCGCTGATACCGATAAGACCAACGCGATGGCGCCGGATCGCAAGGTTTTGTCACCTGTTGCATGAGGCATCCTCCACCAGCCAACGGCAGAGCGCGGGGAAATCCATGCCCACGGCCGCGGCCTGTTCGGGCGACAGCGACGTGGGCGTCATCCCGGGCTGCGTATTTGTTTCGAGCAGCACAAGCCCCTCAAGGCCCCGCGCCTCATCCCAGCGGAAATCCGTGCGCGACATGCCGCGACAGCCCAGCACGTCATGCGCCTTCAGCGCATAATCCAGACAGGCTTGAAACACCGGCCCCGGCACCACAGCCGGCACCACATGGCGCGAGCCGCCTTCGACATATTTGGCATGATAATCATACCACGTGTCGGTCAGGATATCGGTCACCGTCAGCGCCCGGTCACCCAGCACGGAGGTGGTCAATTCCCGCCCCGGCACAAACGCCTCGACCATCACCTGATCGGGCATATCCTCAGACAGCGCGGGCGGACCATTCGCCGCTTCCTGCACCAGGTACACGCCCACGGATGACCCTTCATTGTTGGGCTTCACCACGTAAGGCGGCTCCATCACATGTTCGCGCCGCACAAGATCGGCATCCACGATGATGCTATCGGCCACCGGCAAACCGGCCTGCACATAGGCAGCCTTCGTTGCCTGCTTGTCCATCGCCAGGGCCGACGACAGAACACCGGAATGCGTATAGGGGATCTGCAACCATTCCAGAATGCCCTGAACACAGCCATCCTCACCCCACCGACCGTGCAGCGCGTTGAAAACCACATCGGGATTGAGGGCCACCAGCCGCGCGTAAAGATCGCGACCGGCCGCGATTTCGGTCACACGAAACCCGGCCTGCCGCAGGGCCTCCGCGCACCCACGGCCCGTTGACAAAGACACTTCGTTCTCCGCCGAAAGGCCGCCCATAATGACCGCCACGTGTTGGGGATGCCCGCCAGCCTGTCCCACGCTCTGCCTCAGCTTCCCGGACTTTGATAGCCCGTTATCAATCGCGCCTTTGTGGCGCTTGGATATGCCCTAGAATGACCTGCAGGGCTGCTCGTTCTTTTGGCTGGTTTTGTTTGGTTGTCTACTCAGCCTGCGGGGCCGGTTCACCAACCCTCATAATCTCCCATAGTAACTCTATTCCGCTGTCTTGAAAAACCTTTTTTCGCACCTCTTCACCCAAATTTTCGAGGTCCGCGGCAGTGGCGTCACCGGTGTTGATCATGAAATTCGAATGCTTCTCGCTCATTTGCGCCCCGCCAACGCGCGCCCCGCGCAGGCCTGCATTGTCAATCACCTTCCAGGCTTTGAGGTCATGCACGTCATCCGCCTGGCCTGTCGATGAAAACCCCGCCGGGTTGCGAAACGTCGATCCCGCGCTGCGATCTTGGGTGGGTTGCGTCTCATCGCGGCGTTTGAGTTGCGTCTCCATCCGATTGTGCAACGCGTCTGGCTCACCCTTCGGCGCGTCAAATGTGGCTTCAAACAAAACACAGCCGTCGGGCAACTCCGTCTGCCGGTATTGAAAATTCAAGTCATCCTTGGTGAGCGTTACAATCTCTCCCGTACGAATGACCGCCCGCGCCGAGACGAACACATCCGCCGTGTACATGCCATAACACCCTGCATTCATCCGCACTGCACCCCCGATCGAGCCGGGGATCGTGCGCATAAACGTCAGATCCAGCCCGGCATCGGCCGCCTTCATCGCCACATGAGCATCCAATGCGGCCGCCCCCGCCGTCACGCGTGTGCCATCAATGTCAACACCATTGAACCCACGCGCCAGCCGGATCACCACCGCGCGCAACCCCCCATCGCGCACAATGAGGTTGCTGCCCACACCCATCGGGAAGACGTCAATGTCCGCAGGCAAATCCTTGAGGAAAGCCGCCAGATCCTGCACATCCGCGGGCATAAAGAACCAATCCGCAGGCCCCCCCACGCGCATCCAAGTGAGCGGCGCGAGGTCACGGTTTTGCGAAAGTTTACCTCGGGGAGTGGGAAGCGTTGTCATGCCTCTCTGCTACGTCAGCAGACAGATTAGGACAAGTGCACGCAGTCTTTGAAAGACTGCGCTGGAAGTCTGTTCAAGACGTCGCATCTTCACCCCATCCCAAAACGCCCGCGCAGCCAGCGGCTGAGATAGATCGCCGGCCAGCGCAGCAAACTCATGCCCGCCAAAAGCACCGCCAAACCCCACCACGGGCCGTTTTGATAGGTGACATAGCCCAGGATCGGAATGCCCACAGCAATGAGCACATACGCCCTGCGCCAGTGATTGTCTCGGCTGGGCAGCATCGCCAAAACATTGGCCGTGAGCGCCCACAAACAGGCCAGCATCAAGGACGTATTCATTTAGAGATCTCCTGTCTTTGACCCACAGCGCCCATCAGCACAGGCGCGGTTACCACGCATGCACGCCACAGCAACATCATGACCATGCGCACGCGCCGTCCAAACCCGAACAGGGGCCATTTTCTTCCAAGAAAATGCGCCAGAAAATTGATATTTTCTGGGTCAGATTTTTACAAAAATCTGCAGCTCTGAGCATCACGCAGCGCCCTTTCCGGTCAGTCTCTCCGGCAGCGCATTGGCCCAGGCGCTGATCGTGCCCGCGCCCAGACAGACCACCATGTCGCCGGGTTTGGCGACCTTGCGCACCAACTCATAAAGCCCCGCCTCATCGTCAATGCCGTGGGCCTCCCGGTGACCATGCCGGATTAACCCCGCCACCAGATCATCACGGCTGGCCCCTTTGATCGGGTCTTCGCCCGCGGCAAACACCTCGGCAATGCCCACGACGTCGGCATCATTGAAACAGCCGCAAAATTCATCAAATAGGCTCGACAACCGCGTGTAACGATGCGGCTGATGCACCGCGATCACGCGGCCCTCACTGGCGTGACGCGCAGCCTTGAGCACGGCTGCGATCTCAACGGGGTGGTGGCCGTAATCATCAATGATCGTGACACCGTCTACCTCCCCCACGCGGGTAAATCGACGGTTCACGCCACCAAACCCCGCCAGCGCCTCGCGAATTTCCGCCCCACGCATGCCCAGATGCCGCGCCACCGCCACGGCCGACAGCGCGTTGGAGACGTTGTGATCTCCGGGCATCGGCAGGCTGCAGCCTTCGATCACCATCTCATCGGGCTGAATGGCAATGTCAAAATGCGCCACACCGCCCTGATAGCGCAGGTTCACCGCCCGCACATCCGCCTGCGCGTTGAAGCCAAAAGTCACAACCCGGCGGTCCGTGAGCCGCCCCACCAGCGCCTGCACTTCCGGGTGATCGGTGCAACACACGGCCAAACCGTAGAAGGGAATATTGCCCACAAAATCGTCAAAGCCTTTGCGCAACGCATCAAAGTCGCCCCAATGCTCCATGTGCTCGGGGTCGATATTGGTCACAATCGCAATGGTCGCGGGCAGGCGGTTGAAGGTGCCGTCGCTTTCATCGGCCTCCACCACCATCCATTCGCCCTCGCCCACCCGCGCGTTGGAGCCATAGGCGTGAATGATCCCGCCATTGATCACGGTGGGGTCAAACTTGCCATGATCCAGCAGCGCAGCCACCATCGTCGTGGTCGTCGTTTTACCATGGGTGCCCGCCACCGCGACGTTGGATTTCAGCCGCATCAGCTCGGCCAACATTTCCGCCCGCCGCACCACCGGCAGGCCCAGCCGCCGCGCCTCCATCAGCTCAGGATTGTCAGGCTTGATGGCCGAAGAAATCACAACGACCTCCGCCGCATCCATGTTCTCCGCCTGCTGCGCCTCAAAGATCAGCGCGCCCATGTGCTCCAATCGCTCCGTGATCTTGGACGCCTTGAGATCAGAACCTTGCACAACATAGCCGTGATTAAGCAGCACTTCGGCAATCCCCGACATGCCAATCCCGCCGATGCCGATGAAATGAATAGGCCCCACATCGCCGGGCAGTTTGGTGGCAGCACTCATGACACTTGTCCTTTTAAAACCATCGCCTCAACCATATCCGCCAGAACCTGCGGCGCATCGGGTTTGGCCACGCTCAGCGCCGCTTCGGCCATTTTCGCAGCCACATCCGGCTGCCCCAGAATGGTTGACACATGCTCTGATAGCCGCTCCGCCGTCAACGCGCTTTCCTGCATCACAACCGCCGCCTCGGCCTCAGCCAGAGAGCGTGCATTGGCGGTTTGATGATCGGCTGTTGCATGGGGAAAAGGGATCAGAATGGACGGACGCCCCACAACGGAGATATCCGCCACAGAGGACGCCCCCGCCCGGCTGATGACCAGTTGCGCCTCGCTCAAGCGGCGCGGCACATCGCGGAAAAACGGTTGCACGTCGGCGGCGATGCCATGACGGGCGTAGAATTCCTTGACCCTCTCCATGTCTTCTTCCCGCGCTTGATGGCTCACGCGCAGGTTTGACAAGATGTTTGACGGCAGTTGCGACAACGCCTCCGGCACCAAATCCGACAGCGCCCGCGCGCCTTGTGAGCCGCCAATCACCAAGACCGACATCGGGTAGTCACCGGGCGGGATATACGCGGCCTCGGCCCGCTCCAGCACAGCCGCACGCACCGGATTGCCCACATGGACACCCTTGGCACCCTCAGGCAAATCCGTAGGCCAGGTGCCACAGGCCACCCGATCCACCCGCGTGGCAAAGACCTGATTGACCTTCCCCAACACGCCGTTTTGTTCATGGATCATGCGCGGCAGGCGCAAGGCCCAGGCCGCCGAAAGCGCCGGAATGGTCGGATAGCCGCCAAAGCCCACCACGGCATCGGGCCGCTCTCGCCGCATCCGCATGACCGTGCCCAAAACGCCGCCTAGAATATGAAACGGGGCGACGATCTTATTGGCTAGCCCACCGCGTGCAAACGTGGCCGACGCCACCTGCTCCACCTGCACCGAATGGGGAAATCCACCGCAATACCGTGCCCCACGCGCATCTGTTGACAGTTTCACCCGCCAGCCCCGCCGCAGCATCACTTCGGCCAGAGATTGCGCGGGAAACATATGCCCGCCCGTGCCGCCTGCCGCGATGATGAGAAGCGGCTGATCGTTCACCTTGCGGACCCTCTGAGCAGATCGCGAATTTCCCCTTGCGGCCGCTTGCGCGTCAACGCAAACAACATCCCCACCAGCACGCCCCCGGCAATGAGCGACGAGCCACCGTAGCTGACAAAGGGCAATGTCATCCCCTTGGCGGGCAACAACCGCACTGCCACGCCCATGTTGATCATCGCCTGCACCGCAAAAACCGACAAAAGCCCCACACCCGCCAGCCGCACGAATGTGTCACGCTCTCGCATCAGACGCGACAGCGAGCGCACCATGATCGTGGCATAAAGCGCGATGATGCACAGCACGAGGACGAGGCCATACTCCTCTGCTGCCACCGCGATGATGAAATCCGTATGGGCATCCGGCAGGGACCATTTCACCTCACCCTCGCCCACACCCACGCCGAAAAACCCGCCTTCACGGATCGCGTTGGTGGCAAAGCCGAGCTGCGTGTTGGGGTCCACATCCGGGCTCAAAAACCCGTCAATCCGGCGCGCGAAATGTTCTGAGTTGGAATAGGCGAAACTGCCCACACCCACGACAGCCACAGCCATCAGCACCAAAAGCAGCATTGGCGCGCCGGCCACGAAATACATCACGCCCCAGCTGAAGAGGACAAGACAGGCTTGCCCAAAATCGGGCTGCAACGCCAGAAGCGCGACAATCACCACGACCAGAAGAAAAGACCAGGATTTGCCCGGCGGGCCATTGATCTCCTGGCTTGCGGCCATCAGCCAGGCCGCCACCACCACGAACACGGGTTTGAGAAACTCCGACGGCTGGAGCGAGGCAAAGCCCAGCGAATACCACCGCACAGCCCCCTTGCCGAAATCCGTGCCAAAAAACGGCAGCAAAGCCAGCGCCGCAAACGCAAAGATAAAGCCCAAAACAGCCAATCGGCGCACCATTTGCGGGCTCATCATCGAAAAGACAAACATCGTGGTCAGCGCCATCCCCCCAAAGACAGCCTGACGCTCGACATAGTGAAACGGGTCAAATCCGTTCTTTTCAGCCAAAGGCGGCGACGCCGCCAGACCGAGCAAAATCCCGATGCAAAAGAGGATCAGCACACAGGTCATCGACCACTTGTCGATCGTGCGCCACCACTTTGGGAGTACAGGCTCGCCTTCCCTCGCCGGGACTGCGCCATACACCATCTCTGTCATGTCAACCGCCGCTCTGCCTATCGGACGCCCCTCTTTGATGGGGGCTATCCTTTAAGCTTAGCAGATGCCGCCGCGCGTGGGAAGCATTTCTACCGCCCATATGATCGCCTTCTGGGCGTCCGACCAGACGGTCAGGCCGCGCGCGTGCCTCGGATTGGATATGCGTTGGCCCGTACAAACTCCAAACCGCCGACAAGCGCTTCAAGATCGGGCCGCGCGAACGGCGCATTTGAGATATCCACAATCTGCAAACGTCCCTCGTCATTGATCACGAACACGCCCGGTTCCGGAAACGGCCGGTCGGTCTCCTGTGGGCTGCGGGGATCCGACACATAAAGCCCAAGATCATGCATTTGCGCCTCGCTCAAACCGTAGCCCACCGGCACGCTCAGCCCGGTTTCATCAACCATAGCCCGGGCCTTCTCCTCCGGATCACCAGAGACAGCTACAACATCAACGCCGAGGGCATGATACTTGCCTTTGATCGCCTCCAATTGCGTCAGATACTTCTTGCAAAGCGGGCAATGCAGCCCGCGGTAGACCACGACCATCTGCCAATCACGATCCTCGTTTGGCACCCCGAGGATCAGGTCACCCCCGCCCAACTGGGCCACAGTCTGTTTCGGAAAAATTTCACCGGCGTGTAACGCGTGCATGATTGAGGTCCTTTCTGTGGAGTGTGTCCTTCTGCACGTGCGACCGGCCCCCTTCCAAAACAACCCCTTCACGCCAACGTGACACCCCGGCTGTTTCGTCTGGCCAGAAATATCCCCGCCGGAGGCACGGGTCCTAGGCGAGACCGGCCTTCACACAGGCCATGAAATCCTCACCGCGCTGCTCAAAATTGTCATATTGGTCAAAACTCGCAGCCCCCGGTGCCAAGAGAACGGTCTCGCCCTCCTCGGCCTCTGCCATCGCGCGCGCCACGGCCTCGGCCATTGTGGTGCAAACCTCCGCGTCCACATCGCCCAACTGCATGGCAAACGCCGCCGCTTCCCGCCCGATCACATACGCCTTCGCCACATTCCGTAGGCCGGGCTTCAGCCCGGCAACCCCGCCTTCTTTCTCCAACCCGCCACAAATCCAACGCACCCGGTCAAACGCCAAAAGCGCCTTCAGCGCCGCATCCACATTGGTGGCCTTGCTGTCATTCACGTATGTCACGCCACCCGCCTGCGCCACGATCTGGCTGCGATGGGGCAAACCGCTGAAGGTATGAAACGCATCCTCAATCAGCCGTGGTGCCACCCCAAGCGCCCGACAGGCCGCATAGGCCGCGCAGGCGTTTTGATGGTTATGCGCCCCCGGCAGGCCCGTAACATTGCGCAGATCAATCGATGCCGCCTGCCGTCCCTTGCGCGTCTCACTCAGAAACCCTTTGCGCGCGAACACGTTCCAGCCCGGCCCAGTGAGCTTTGTCCCCGAGGACACGCGCAGCACGCGATCATCGCTTGCCCCTTCGGACAATTGCCCTGCCAGAAACACACCTTCCGGCTCATCCACCCCGATCACGGCCCGATCCGGCCCGCCTTCTGCAAAAAGCCTGCGCTTGGCCGCGAAATACCCGCCATGCCCGCCGTGCCGGTCCAGATGATCCGGCGTCAGGTTCGTGAACACCGCCACATCCGGCGTCAGCGCGCGTGCGAGCTCGGTCTGATAAGAACTCAGCTCCAACACCACCACGCCCCCATCGCCCGGCGGATCAATGTCCAGCACGCCACGGCCTATATTGCCGGCCAGTTGGCTGGGCTTGCCCGCGCATTCCAGAATGTGATGGATCAACGCCGATGTGGTCGATTTGCCATTGCTGCCGGTGACCGCGATCACCTTGGGCGGGCTATCAAAATACGCCCAATCCTCATTGGCAAAAGACCGAAAGAAAAGGCCAATGTCATTGTCCACCGGCACGCCCGCCGCCATCGCCGACGCCACCACCGGGTTGGGCGCAGGATAAAGATGCGCAATCCCCGGAGAGACAATCATGAGTGCGACATCCTCAAACGCGCCCTGTTTGCGCAAATCGCGCAAGGGCAAATCCTCGGCTTCCGCCGCCGCACGGGCCACCGGATTGTCATCCCAGCACAGTGGCTCAGCACCCCCCGCTTTCAAAGACCGCGCCGCCGACAGGCCGGAGCGCCCCAGCCCCAGCACAGCCACCCGCATCCCCTGACATCCGCGCACCGGGATCATGCCGGGCCCCTTTGGGCCAGTTGATGCAAAACCTCCATCGCCCGCGCGCGCATCTCCCAAGGCACAAAGGCATGATCATGATGAAACGCCGCCACCATGTTGCAGGGGATATCCGCCGCCGCCAGCGCCCCGGCCACCGCCGCCGTCAACCCCACACCATCAAGTGCCGAATGCACCGTCAGCGTGATTTGCGCCATGGGCTGGCCAAGGTCATAGCCCCGTGCCTGCGCCTGGTCTTCTGAAAGGATTAGCGACCGCCCTTCACTTTCTTCAAAGACAGCCAACGCCCCTGCCGGATCCGCCTCATGCCGCGTACAAAAATGCCAGACCGTCTCACTCAGGTCAGGCGCCATGCCGGCGATCATCGCCGCGCGATCCTTCACAGGGGTGCCCATTAACCTGCGCCCTCATGGGCGTTGGTCACATAGATCTGCGAGGAAAACGAGATATCCAGCGTGAAAAGACACGGCTCCGGAATGCACGCCTTGATCGCGGCCTCCAAATCCCGGCTCAGTGCCGCGACAAAGGCCGCGTCCCTATGCGGCTTGGCCAAAAGGGAAATCCGCGCGATGAAATGCGTGTGGTGAAACACCTCGGCCGGATAGGCGCGGCCCTTGCACGCGCCAGAGCCCGCATCATGGGCCTGCAAAACCTCTTCGATCCGCGCCAGCGTCTGCGCCGGATCAAGGCTCAGATCAGCAGAATAGCACAGTTCGGCATGGGGCATGGGCTATCTCACCTTCAGTGTCGCCAACCCGATCATGGCAAGGATCAGCGCAATGATCCAGAAGCGGATCACGATCGTGGGCTCGGCCCAGCCCTTCTTTTCATAGTGGTGATGAATGGGCGCCATCAGAAACACCCGATTGCCCGTCGCCTTGAAATAGGCCACCTGAATGATCACGCTGAGCGCCTCAACCACGAAAATCCCGCCAATAATGCCCAGCACCAATTCGTGCTTCGTGGCCACAGCGATTGCGCCCAGCGCCCCGCCCAGAGCCAGCGCACCGGTATCGCCCATAAACACCGCCGCAGGGGGGGCATTGTACCAAAGAAAGCCCAATCCGCCGCCCACAAGCCCGGCCACAAAAACCAGAATCTCGCCCGTGCCCGGCACGTAATGCACTTCCAGGTATTCGGTGAAATCAACCCGGCCCACGGCATAGGCAATAATGCCCAGCGCTGTGGCCGCGATCATCACCGGCATAATGGCCAGCCCATCGAGCCCGTCCGTGAGGTTCACGGCATTGGCCGCGCCGACAATCACAAACATCGCAAACGGAATAAAGAACAGCCCCATATTCCAAAGCGCGTCCTTAAAAAACGGAAATGCCATGCGGTATTGCAGCGCCTCAGGATGATAAAGCGCCGCCCAAACCCCCGCAATGCCTGCGATGACAAAGCCCAAAAGCAGCCTCACCCGCCCCGAAACACCCGAAGAGTTCTGTTTGGACACCTTGGCATAATCGTCTGCAAACCCGATCAGTCCAAAGGCCAGCGTCACAAAAAGGATGAGCCAGATATAGGCGTTATCAAGCCGCGCCCACAAAAGCGAGGATGTCACCAGCGCGCCCACGATCAGCAAACCGCCCATGGTCGGCGTGCCGGTCTTGGCAAAATGGGTTTCCGGCCCGTCATCGCGAATAGGCTGGCCTTTTCCTTGCGTTCGGCGCAGCACGTTGATGAGCGGTTTGCCAAAAATAAACCCAAAGATCAGCGCGGTCAGAAACGCACCCCCGGCCCGAAACGTGATATAGCGAAACAGATTGAAGAAATCACCGCCGTCGGACCATATGGTCAGCCAATAAAGCATACCGTTCTTTTGCCCCGTGCTCTTAGTCTCATGTCCCGGAATTCTTGGTTCCGGTTTGCTCTCGTTTTGCCGCATCGCGTGCAGCACTGTCTGGTAGGCGCCACCCCAGATCACGGATCCCGGTAACAATGCGCGCCATCGCCATGGATAGCGACCCCTTGACCAGAATGGTATCCCCCGCCTGCACAAGGTCGCGCAAGTGCGGTGCCATAGCCTCACTTGTGAGCACATGAACGCCCTGCTTGTCACCCGGCAGCGCGTGATGCAGGGCCTCCATCAGCGGGCCAACCGTGTGAACCCGGTCAATTTTTTCCATCGCGGGATGCGCGGCCATGCCCGCGTGCATGTCCTGTTCAGTCGGGCCCAACTCCTTCATATCACCTACAAACGCAATGCGTCGCCCGCGCGGTGCCGCCTCAGCCAACACATCAAACGCAGCCCTAAGTGAGGTGGGATTGGCATTGTAGGCATCATCAATCAGGGTCAGCGCCGCCTCGGGCCGATCCGGATCAAGCTCAATGCGTTCAACCGCGCCGCGCCCGCCCACAGGGGTCCAGTTTGACAGCGCCATGGCCGACATCGCCAGATCCGCCCCCAGCGCTTTGGCCGCCGCCAGCGCGCCCAGCCCGTTCATCGCGAAATGCTGCCCCGCAGAGGCGAGCTTAAAGAGAAATGGCCCCTCCGCCGTCTCTGCCTTGGCCACGCTCACGCCTTCCGACACACTCACTGAGACCAGCCTGTAGTCGCGGCCTTTATGCCCAAACCCAATCTCTTTCGCGCCCGCCATCTGCGCAGCTGCGCATAAAATCGGCTGCGTTGCGATATCATCATTGATCACGGCCAAGCCTCCGGGCTCCAACCCTTCAAAAATCGCCGCCTTCTCGCGCGCAATCCCCTCAATACCGTCCTCAAACGCTTCCATATGCACTTCGGCCACCGTCGTGATCATAGCCACATGGGGCCGCGCCATACGTGACAGCGGCGCAATCTCTCCGGGGTGGTTCATCCCGATCTCAATCACGGCAAATTCCGTGTCAACAGGCATCCGCGCCAGCGTCAAAGGCACGCCCCAATGGTTGTTGTAACTGGCCACTGACGCGTGGGTGCGGCCCTGCCCGGCCAACACATCGCGCAGCATCTCCTTGGTTGAGGTCTTGCCCACCGAACCAGTGATCGCCACGACGCGGGCCTCTGTTCGCGCCCGGCCCGCACGGCCCAACGCCTCCAACCCCGCTTGCACATCGGCGACAATCAAAAGCGGCGCATCCTCTGCCACACCCTCAGGCACGCGCGACACGAGCGCCGCAGCAGCCCCTTTTTCCAACGCCTGAGCGACAAAGGCATGGGCATCGCGCGCAACCGTCAGCGCCACGAACAAATCACCGGGCTCCAACGTGCGCGTGTCAATCGAAACACCTGTTGCCGCCCAATCACAGGTGGCACGCCCGCCCGTGGCCGCCGCAGCCTCGGCAGAGGTCCACAGGCTCACAGAATATCCCCATCCAGCGCCGACACCGCAACGCTGGCCTGTTCGGCATCATCAAATGGAAACACATCGTCGCCCACGATCTGGCCGGTCTCATGCCCTTTGCCCGCAATCAGCAGCGCGTCCCCTGCCCCAAGCGCATCCACGCCGCGCAGGATCGCCTCCGCCCGGTCACCCACCTCTGTGGCCTCCGGGCAGCCCTCCATCACAGCGGCACGAATGACCGCCGGATCTTCGCTGCGCGGGTTATCATCCGTCACGATCACCTGGTCGGCATGTTCTGCCGCGGCCTGCCCCATCATCGGCCGCTTACCCGGGTCGCGATCCCCGCCCGCGCCCACAACGCAAATGATCCGCCCCATCACGTGAGGCCTTAGCGCGCGCAGCGCCGTCGACACCGCATCGGGCGTGTGGGAGTAATCTACGAAAACCGACGCCCCGTTGGACCGCCGCGCGGCCAGCTCCATACGGCCCCGCACGGTGCGCATCGACGACAGCGTTGAAAACACCTGATCCGGATCCGCGCCCGCACCAATGCACAGCCCTGCGGCCAAAAGCACATTCTCAGCCTGAAACCCGCCGATCAGCTGCAATTCCGCCTGCGCCACGCGGCCCCGCCAATCAAAGCGCAGAACCTGCCCCGTGGGCGAAAAACTGCGCGCCACGATATGCAGATCGGCCCCGTCCGTGCGCCCCACGGTTAGCACGTCCTGCCCCCTCTCCCGGGCCACCGCAACCATATCCTTACCGCGATCATCATCGATATTGATCACCGCCACGCCATCCTCGGGCAGAACCCGCGCAAAAAGCCCCGCCTTGGCGTTGAAATAGGCCTCAAACGTGTCGTGATAATCCAGGTGATCCTGGCTGAAATTCGAAAATCCCGCCGCCGCCAGCCGCACGCCATCCAGCCGCCGCTGCTCCAACCCGTGGGAGGAGGCCTCCATCGCCGCATGGCTCACCAAATGCGCATCCGCCTCCGACAACAGCCGGTGCAGCGTAATGGGCTCCGGCGTGGTATGCGCGCACGGCGCGGCATAGGCCCCTTCCACGCCAGTGGTGCCGATATTGATGGCGTCAAAGCCCATCTTCTCCCAAATCTGGCGGGTGAAACTGACAACAGAGGTTTTGCCATTGGTGCCGGTCACGGCCACCACTGTCTCCGGCTGCGCGCCAAACCACAGCGCGCTCGCATAGGCCAGTGTCTGGCGCGCATCCTCGGCAATGATCAGCGCGGCATCAGACGCATCCAACTCATCCGCTGCAATGCGCGCGCCCTCCGCATCCGTGAGGACGGCCGCCGCGCCCATCCGCAACGCGTAGGTGATAAACTCGCCCCCATGGACGTTGGAGCCAGGCAACGCGGCAAACAAAAATCCGCGCTTCACATCCCGGCTATCGACCGCAAGTCCTGTAACCTCGGCTTTTTTCCCGCCAAGGGCCGTGAGGCCCAACTGATCAAGAGATTTAACCTGGCTCACTGCGCCCCACCCGTTTCACCCCTATGCCCGGCCTATTCGGCCTGATGCGACACGGTTGTTATACCAGTGGGGGCTGCGGGTTCAATCACGGGTCTGAGCCCCATAAGCGGGGCCACGCGGCGAATGATCTCTGCGGCGACAGGCACGGCTGTCCACCCGGCCGTACGGCGCGGCTCATCACCGGAGTTTTCCGAGGGCTCATCAAGCGTGACCACCAACACATATTTCGGATCATGGGCCGGGAAGACACTGGCAAAAGTCGCAATCACCTTGTCTTCATAGTAGCCCCCGCCATGGGTGCGCGGTTTGTCCGCTGTGCCCGTTTTGCCGCCCACCGCATAGCCTGGCACCTCGCCAAGCGAGGCTGTGCCGTCGGTCACCACCTCGCGCAACATCCTCAGCGACATCGCCGCCGCCTCTTGGGAGATCACCTGCTCACCGCGCTGATTGCGCGGCTGGCGCAAAAGCGTGGGCTCCACCTTGTAGCCGCCATTGGCCAGCGTTGCATATCCAGCGGCCAGATGCAGCGGCGAAGACGACAGCCCATGCCCGTATGAGATCGTCATCAGCGACAGATCAGACCACTTCTTTGGCGTCAGCGGTTTGGCATTGGGCCCCTCAATCAACTCAACTGTTGTCGGCTCCAGAAAGCCAAGACGGCCCAGAAACTCTTTCTGACGTTTCACGCCGATCATCTGCGCCACCCGCGCGGTGCCGATGTTGGAGGATTTCACAATCACCTTCGTCGCCGTGAGCTCCGGGCCATAATTGTGAAAATCCCGGATCTTGAACTTGCCCCAACGCAGCGGCCCTTGCGTGTTGATCAGCGTCGACGGGTTCACCAGCCCGATATCAAGCGCCTGCGCCATGGTGAAAATCTTGAAGGTGGAGCCCAGCTCATAAAGCCCTTGCACCGCCCGGTTGAAAATCGGGCTGTCCGAAGGCAAACCCTGCGCGGGCGGCAAGGGGCGATCATTGGGGTCAAAATCCGGCAGGCTCGCCATCGCGATCAGCTCCCCGGTTTCCACATCCATCAGCACCGCCGCCGCCCCGCGCGCGTTCATAATCGTCATGCCGCCATGCAGCACCCGCTCCACCGCCGCCTGCACCGACAGATCAATCGACAGCGTCAGCGGCTCATGCCCCCGCGCCGGATCGCGCAGGCGGGCATCGAATTGCTTTTCCACGCCTGCCACGCCGATCACCTCGGCAGAATTCACGCCTTCCTCGCCAAAGCTCGCCCCGCCCAGGATATGCGCGGCCAGCGCACCATTGGGGTATAGCCGCATCTCACGCGGGCCAAATAGCAGCCCTGGCTCACCGATGTCATGCACCGCCTGCTTCTGCTCCGGGCTGATTTTCTTTTTGATCCACAAGAACTTACGCTTGCCGGTGAAGTCCTTCACCAGGCGCTCCCGGTCCAGATCCGGGAAAATCTTAATGAGTGCATCCGCCGCCCGCTCGGGCTCAATCATCTGCTGAGGTTGGGCATAAAGGCTATGGGTTTCGAAATTCGTGGCCAGAATGCGCCCTTTACGGTCCACAATATCCGCCCGCTGCGCGAGGATCTGCGCCCCAGCCACATCGGCGGTGGGCTCCGTAGGCTCAGAATTGGCCAACGTCCCCATCCGTGCGCCAATCGTGGCAAAGGCAAAGATGAAGAAAAGCCCCAGCACCAAAAGCCGCCCTTCCGCGCGCTTTCGGGCGCGGTCGCGCATCTCTTCATGACGTGCGCGGATGTTTTCGCGCTCAATCGTGTCGGGATTTTCGCCCCGGTCGCGCGCCTGCAGAATACGGGCGAGAGGGCGCAGCGGTGTCCGGATCATGGGAACTGCCCTCCTTCGCTGCGCAGCTCGATCGTGTCCATAACGTCAATCGCATCCTCAATGATCACGATGTCTTCGACCGGCATCGCCACCTCCCCCACACGGCCAAACTGATGCGGGCGGATTTCCAGCAATCCCAGCCTGTCAAAATTGATCTCCGCCAGATCACGTAGCCGGTCGGGCCGGTTGAGATAGGCCCATTCGGCCCGCAGCACCCGAAGCCGCGACCGCGCATCCGAAATCTGCTGCTGGAGGCTTTCGGCCCGCGCCTGCGCCTCTTGTGTCTTGTAATTCTCATGATAGGCCCAGAACGCCATGGAAATGACGACCGCAACGGTGAGCGCGTAAAAAATCGAACGCATTACAGAGACACTCCATTTCCGACCAGAGCCGCGCCTTCGTCAGGCCCCGGCGTGGCGATCAAACTTTTGTTCAAAAGCTCTTTATCCCGCGATCCCGCCGACCATTTGAGCGATGCCCTGCAATGGCCAATTCGCCATGCCCTGGATGGGGCCTGACGATGGCGCGGCGGCCCAAGGGCCTTGATTCCGCGCCAGCGCCCCGAATATCTGCCGCATCCCATCACAGCGCCCTCTTCAATTCCGGCATGCCTAAGCCGCGCCGATCCACAGGCTCCGCCGCTGCATCCGTGCGCACCGCAAGACGCAGCTTGGCCGACCGCGCGCGCGGATTGGCCGCCACTTCTTCAGCCGACGGCGCAATTGCCTTGCGGGATCTGAGCGTAAACTGCGGCTCCCGCGCGGCCTCTTGCGGCCCATGACGGCTGCCACCACCGCCCGCGTCCGCCTTGGCCTGCAAAAACCGCTTCACGATGCGGTCCTCAACCGAATGAAACGTCACCACCGCGAGCTGACCACCCGGGCGCAGCACGCGCTCGGCGGCCTCGAGCCCGTCTACCAGCTCGGCATATTCCTCATTCACCGCAATCCGCAGCGCCTGAAAACTGCGCGTCGCGGGATGTGCCTGACCCGGTTTCGCGCGCGGCAAACAGGACGACACGATATCCGCCAGTTCCAAAGTCGTCGACACAGGCCTTGCCTTCACAATCGCCCGCGCAATCCGCCGGCTCGCCCGCTCCTCGCCAAACAGATACAGAATATCGGCGAGCACCGCTTCATCGGCCTCATTCACAATGTCGGCGGCAGAGCGCCCCGCCTGCCCCATCCGCATATCCAGCGGCCCGTCTTTCTGAAACGAAAAGCCGCGCTCGGCCTGATCGAGCTGCATCGACGACACACCAAGGTCGAGAACAACCCCGTCCGCGCCCTCCACATGGTCATCCATCTGGGAAAACCGCGCCTGTACAGGGCGCAGTTTGCCCTCAAAGCGCGCGCCCCACTCCTGCGACATCTCAATGGCCAAAGGATCACGATCAATGCCAACCACCTGATCCGCTCCAGCCTCAAGCAAAGCGCGCGTATATCCGCCCGCGCCCAGCGTGCCATCAACCCACACGCCCCGCACCGGCGCCACATGCTGCAAAATCGATGTCAAAAGAACCGGGATGTGGGGCGCGTCCCCGGGAATGTCATGAGCGGCAGCAGCAGACATTTTCTACGTCTCCGCCTGCGCGCCCGGAGGCCCATCAAGGAACACGAGCGGATCCACATCATCAGGCAACTCATCAAGCCACGCCTCCGTGCGGCTTTCTTCTTCGGCCTCATAGGTCTCCGGCTTCCAAATCTGGAACGTGTCACCCGCGGCCAGAAACAGCGCCTCACCCGGCACTGTCAGCCCGATTTTCTCGCGCAGCTTCAAAGGCAGCACCAACCGCCCCGTCTCATCCACATTGGTATGAATGGATTGCGCCGAAAACAGCCGCGCCAGGATAGAGCGTTCTTTCGACCCGCGCGGCAGCGCCTCGATCTTCTCATCCACCTCTTCGATGGCCTTGACCGTATAACATTCCAGGTACTTGCGGCGATGATCGCCATAGACAATGACCAGCTCAGGGTTCAGCCCATCGGTCCAGCTGGGATCATTGGCCTCAAGCACACGGCGAAAATGGGCCGGGATAGACACCCGCCCCTTCGCATCCACCTTGTGGAGCCCTTCACCTCTGAACCTGCGAACCACTGTCCTCTGGCCCTCACGCCCCCCAAAATCGTTCCGGTCGAAATTGACCCTTTAGAAACGAAACGGCGGATTGAACTGCTGCCACTGTCCAATCCGCCGCCCTCGTCCCGCTAAGCGGGTGTCCAGCTGCGCGCGCCACCTGGGGGGATGTCTGCTCGCCCGCGCGCCGGATCTCTTCATTCGATGAAAGCGGGTGCCTGTATGAAACCTGACTTGGGATTTGCCTGCGGGGTCTTTTGATCGCCCCTTTTGATCCCGTCCTCATCGTGTAGAAAGGTATTACATGGGAATTCATGGTAATCAATAAGTTTTTACGGGAATTACCACATCATCTTGTTCGCGCAGACATCAGAAAACAACATGATGTGCCGATTATGCACGAATGCATACTGCACCTAGCGATTATTCGGAAATTAAACACAATATGTAGACAATGCACCGCCCGACCTAGAGTTCCCGCAAAATCCCATAATTCCTGCCAATTTGGACGTTCTACCAGATTTTCCGGCTGTTCATAAGCGCCTCAAAGCCGATAATCCTGCGATTTTTCGCCAATTTTCCACATCACGCACAGGTGATTCGCAGCCGGTGTCATGAATTCCCATAACTCACGTGGCGCCGTCCCGATCACCGTAGGGTGCCGCGCTTTGAGGCCGAATGTGCGGGTGTGCGCACCGCATAGGCTGCCACACCACCGGCCAGCGCGCCAAACAGATGCGCCTCCCAGGAAATTCCATCCTGCCCCGGCAAAACCCCCCAAAGGATGGACCCATAGGCAACCGCGATCAAAAGCGATGTGGCCAGCGTGATGAAAGACCGATCCACCAGCCCCCGCACCACAAGAAAGCCGAACCATCCAAAGACAAGTCCGGACGCCCCCACATGAATGGCATGGCTGCCCAACGCCCAGACCAGCGCGCCGCCCAGACAAATTATGATCCCATTGACCCACCAAAGCGCCCGCGTCGCGGTAAGCGCGATCAGTGCCCCCATCAGCAGAAGCGGCAGCGTATTGGCGATCAGATGCGGATAGCTGACATGCAAAAGCGGCATCGCCAAAATACCGTCGAGCCCCACAATGCGCCTGGGTATCAGCCCAAAGTCCGGGTTAAGACCATAGCCCAGCGCAGAGTTGATCACCTGGATCACCCAAATCGCGGCCACAAACCCCGCAAGGATCATCAGCCGGAGCAAAACCGTCCGCTTATTATTCGGGCCAAACATCGCGCAAACTCTAAGGCCAAGCTGCGGCCCGCAACAATCCCAAAGAGCGCCTGCCCGGCCGAACGAAAGCGAAACCTGAACCACGTACCACCGACCACATCGCGCTCGGAGTGCTGCAGCGAATGGGTTATCTTGAGAGGGTTGGCCACGTCATACGCAACACTGTAGCCGGTCGTTCAAGCCACGCGCGTGAAGTCGTCCAAACCAAGGCGCACCAAAAAACACTTGGGTCCAAGATGGCGCGCAGCTTCGTCACCAGCGCCTCGATAGTGACCCCGCATTGAGCCGACACCACTCACAGAATGTTCAGAAAGCTCTGCGTCAGCCTGAGATCCAGTTTGTAGTTGGGAATGACAACGCTGGTTTCATGGGCGCGCGTCAATTCCTGGATGCGGAGCTCTCGCAATTCATTGTTTTTCTGCGCGCTGTTTTGAAGAAAGATCCCCACGCCCAGCCCTTCCAAAATCGCCTCTTTCATGACCGGAAACCCCGTCAGTTTGACAATGCGCCTGACCGTCAGCCCATGTTTGTTCAAAGCGCCGGTTACAACCCTTTGTGTGAGTGATCCCGTCTCCGGCAACAAAAGGGTTTCGCCCGCCAGATCTTGCAAAGCAATGGTGTTGCGCGCGGCAAGCGGATGATCCTGCCGCACGTAAAGAACGTAGCGTGCCCGCGTCACCGGCACATAATGCCAATCCTCTTGCTTGGTTGGATCGGTCACAATGGCGATGTCTGTCTGGTGTGTCTGCAACAGCTCCATCGCCTTGGTCCAATCGCAGATCGCGAAATCAATATTCACATCAGGGTAGTCCGCAGCATAGCGCGTGATCAGCCCCAATGCAGGCTGCGGGGCGTTGGCAATAATGCGCAATTGGCCTTGTGAAAATTCGCAATAGCCCCGCAGCTTTTCATCAATAACGGCATCCAGAACCGCGTATCGATCCGCAAGATCAAAAAACTCCTGTCCTGTGGATGTCAGTTGCACACCCTCACGCGCGCGTATCAAAAGGCGCACCCCGACCGTGCTTTCCAGATTTGCCACATGCTGCGTGACCGCCGATTGCGATACCCCCATGGCGCGGGCGGCAGCGGAAAAACTGCCCTGTCGAACCACCTGTGAAAAGGCTTTGAATTGATATGGATTGAACACCTGTCACGCTCCTCTCGGGCGACAGTTTAACAAGCATAAGTGACACTTATTTGTCGTCACAGAATCGAGATTTGCGCCACCTATGGTTTTGCCAAATCGCATGGCGAATGAGGGTGGGATGTCAAGAATTGTGCTATCGGGCATTGGCAAGGCTTTTGGAGAAACCCAAGTCTTGCGCGGGGTTGATCTTGATGTAGAGCCCGGGCAATTCGTGACGCTGGTGGGGCCATCGGGCTGCGGAAAATCGACCTTGCTGCGCATTCTGGCCGGGTTGGAGGCCGCAGACACCGGCACTGTGACGATCGGCGGCCAAGACATGACGCGCATGCGTCCAGCCGAGCGTAACCTCGCCATGGTGTTTCAATCCTACGCGCTCTACCCGCATCTGACCGTGGCCGAGAACATGATGACGCCGCTCAAGCTGCGCGATCTGGGGCTTGCGGGGCGGTTGCCTTTTGTGGGGCCGATCCTGGCCCGGGAAGAGCATCTTCGCCTGCGAAAGCAAGTGCATCGCACCGCCGCGACCCTCAAGATCGAAGCGCTCTTGGATCGCAAGCCGGGGCAGCTGTCCGGCGGTCAACGGCAGCGCGCAGCCCTTGGTCGCGCGATGGTGCGCAACCCGGTGGCGTTCTTGATGGATGAGCCGCTCTCCAATCTTGATGCCGCCTTGCGCGTGCACATGCGCGCCGAGCTTTCAGAGCTGCATCGGCGCCTTGAGACCACGTTTGTTTATGTCACCCATGATCAGGCCGAAGCACTGACCATGTCCGATCGGATGGCGGTGATGATGAACGGTGAAATCCTGCAATATGGTCACCCATCGCACGTCTATTCCGCGCCTGCGTCCCTTGAGGTGGCCAAATTTGTCGGCTCACCGGCCATCAATGTTCTGCCCGGAGAGATCAACGGCACTGGCGCTCTGACCTTGATGGGCAAATCCATGATCCCCGACACGCGCCTCTCGCGTCAGCCTGTATCCGTGGGCGCGCGCCCCGAACATCTGGCTCTTGATCCCGATGGGGCGTTCAAAGGTGTGATCAGGCACCGCGAAAACCTCGGGTCCGATCTGTTCCTGCACGTACAGGTCGAGGGGCTGGAAAAACCCGTGATCCTGCGCAGCCACCCGAGAATTCTGGCCGGAACGGGCCTTGAGGAAGCGGTGACGTTTTCCGCCATCACGGACGAGATGCATGTGTTTGCCGCCGACGGGGCGCGGCTGCAAGTGGCAAGGCCCAGCCTGGTGGAGGTCGCCTGATGCCCGGCTCACGCGCCTATCTGTGGTTCATCGGACCGGCGATCATCTTGATGGTGCTGATCCTGCTTTTGCCCATCGGCATCGCCGGCGCGCTGAGCTTCACGGATTATTCGCTTGGCAATACCAGCGCGAATTTCGTGGGCACCGAAAACTATGAGCGCATTTTCACCCGCACCACCTATGAAAAGATGTTCGGCGCGACCTTCCGCTATGTCTTTGTCGTGGTGCCGCTGACGGTGCTTCTGGGCCTTGGCGCGGCGCTGCTCATCCATTCGCTGACGCGGTTCGGGGATCTCTACAAGACGATCTATTTCCTGCCTGTCATGGCCGCGCTGATTGCCATGGCCATCGTGTGGGAATTTGCCTTCCACCCCACGATCGGGATTATCAATGCCACATTGGAACGCGGCTGCGGCACATGGCTTGAGGGATGGGATTGGTATGCGGCGGGCTGCGCGCGGACATTTCCCCTTTGGCTGACGGACCGCGATTATGCGATCTGGACGGTGGCGTTCATCGGCGTCTGGCAGGGCTTTGGCTTCAACATGGTGCTCTATCTGGCCGGGCTCACCTCCATCCCGCGCACGCTTTATGATGCTGCGGACATGGACGGTGCACAATCGGGGTGGGAGCGGTTTCGCCTTGTCACATGGCCCATGCTGGGGCCAACCACGGTGTTCGTGGTGACGATCAGTTTCATCCGGTCTTTCCAGGTTTTTGACACGGTTGAGGCGTTTTATCCCCAAGGCGGGGGGCCATCCAAATCCGTCTATGTGATGATGTTCGCCATCTATGAAAAAGCCATTCAGCAGAACCTGATGGGCATCGGCGCTGCGATCACCGTCGTGTTCCTGGGCTTTGTGATGTTTCTGACCATCCTGCAGCGGTGGCTGGTGGAGCGGAGAACCCATTATGTCTGATGCAACCGCCCGCTCGTCCGTCCTGTCGGACAGTCTCGCTCTGCGGTTTTCCACGCGAGAGGCGATGAAACACGCCGTCTTGATCCTGGGCGCGGTGGTGGTGTTGCTGCCCTTCTACGTGATGGTCAGTTATTCGCTCAAAGCGCCCGCAGAGATCATGCAGCAAACCGGTGGCTTTCTTGGTTCACAAGAACCCTTCCGCGATGATTTCTGCGTGAAGCTCGGCAATGCCGTGGAAGACTGCATGGTCAATCCCATCGTCTACAACTACACCACTGCCTTTGAGAAAGCGCCGCTGCTGCGATACCTGCTCAACGGCGTGATCGTCACCGTCTCGATCTTCCTCATTCAGGTGATCGTCGCACTGCCTTGTGCCTATGCGCTGGCCAAGCTGAAATTCTGGGGGCGGGAGGCGGTGTTTGGGCTCGTGCTCTTTTGCCTGCTTATCCCGGTCCATGCCATCGCTTTGCCGCTTTACATCATGCTGGCCAAGCTGGGTCTGACCAATTCCTATGCCGCGCTGATCATCCCCTGGACGATCTCGGTCTTTGGGATTTTCCTCATGCGGCAGTTTTTCATGACCGTGCCGGATGATCTGATCGATGCCGCCCGCATGGACGGGATGAGTGAATATTCCATTGTCTGGAACGTGATGCTGCCCACCGCGATCCCCGCGCTTATGGCCTTTGGCATTTTCAGCGTTGTGGCCCATTGGAATGATTATTTCTGGCCCCGCATCGTGATCACTGGCAATCGCGACTTGTTCACCCCGCCGCTCGGCTTGCGCGAATTCAAGGGCGATGCGGATGGCGACAATTTCGGGCCGATGATGGCCACCGCCTGCATCATCGTGACCCCGCTCATCGTGGCCTTCTTGCTGGCGCAACGCCGTTTCATTGAAGGGATCACGTTATCCGGAATGAAGTAAGCCGGGGTTAACCCCGGCCTACCCCAGAAATCCCAACAGGGATACCAACCGGGGCGCTGCCAATCGCCAAACCGTCAGGCCCCAAGTACATGGAGAGAGTAATGAAAAAACTCACAACCGCAATGGCGCTTGCTCTGCTCGCAGGCCCCGCGCTCGCCGAGGACAAGATCGTCATCGAGTTCGCCTACCCCTACAGCCACCTCTTTGACGTGACCTATGAAAAGATCCTGCCAAAATTCTATGAGGCGCATCCGAATATCGAAGTGAAGATGCGCGCCACCTATGAAAGCTATGAAGATGGCACCAACACCATCCTGCGCGAGGCCGTCGCGGGCACCCTGCCCGATGTGACCATGCAGGGTCTCAACCGTCAGGCGATCCTGGTCGAAAAAGGCATCGCCAAATCGCTGGAGCCCTTCATCGCGGAAGAAGCAGATTTCGCCAAGGACGGCTATCACAAGGCAATGCTCGATCTGGGCACGTTTGAGGGCGATGTCTTCGGCCTGCCCTTCTCGATTTCCCTGCCGGTGAGCTATTACAACATGGAGACGATGGCCAAAGCGGGCTACACCACCGAGAACCTGCCTACCACGTGGGATGAGGTGATCACCGCATGCGAAAAGCTGCAGGAAGCCGGCGTGGATAATCCGATCTTCTGGGGCTGGAACATCACCGGCAATTGGTTCCTGCAAGCCCTGATGTGGAGCCAGGACAAACCGACCGTCATGGGCACCGATTTCACACTGGATGAGCCCGAAGGCCTGACCGCGCTCACCACCATGCATGACATCTTCCGCGGCTGCGACATGCAGAACCTGGAATGGAAGGCAGCACTGGCCTCCTTCGCAGCCGGCGATGTGGGCATGATGTTCTGGTCCACGTCCGCCGTGGGCGCTGTGGAACGCTCCATGGGGGATTTCACACTGGTGACCAATGAATTCCCCGGTCTGACGGACAAAGGCCCCATGGGTCTGCCTGCGGGCGGCAACTCCGCTATGCTGGTCTCCACCTCCGAGGACCCGGCTGAGCTCGATGCCGCGTGGAAGTGGTTGAAGTTCATCACCTCTGGGGAGGGCGCGGCCGATGTGGCGCGCACCACAGGCTACATGCCGCCCAACCAGGCCGCCAATGAAATCATCCTCGCCGATTTCTATGCCGAGAACCCCACCAAGGCCACGGCTGTGCGTCAGTTGCCGCTCCTGCGCGAATGGCAGGCCTATCCAGGCGACAATGGTCTTGCGGCCACGCAGGTGATCTATGACGCGCTCGAAGGCATCGTGACCGGTGAGTACGACGACATGGAAGAGCTGCAGCAAGAGCTGACCGAAGAGGTCCAGGACCTGCTTCCCACTGGCTCCTAAAACGCCAAACTGGGGGCGCGTTGCTCCCCCAGACCCACATACTAAGCTGGGGGCGCGTTGCTCCCCCAGACCCACACACTAAGCTGGGGGAGCGTTGCTCCCCCAGACCCCCTCAGGATATTTTCAGCCAGAAGAAACACAGACCAACGCGATGAAACTTCTTCACTTCACCGACATCCACCTGACCACACCAGGCCAAACCATTGGCGGGCGCGATCCAATTGCGAATTTCAAACGGGGGCTCGAACACGCGATGGCGCTGCACGGGGATGCAGACGCGCTCTTTATCACGGGCGACTTGTCCGATTGGGGCGATCTTGAGGATTACCGCCGCCTGAAAACCATCGTGGCAACGCTGCCCATGCCGGTCCATCTGTTGATTGGCAACCATGATGACCGGCCCACATTGCTCAAGGCATATCCAGAGTTGCAAGGGGATGGCGGCTTTGTGCACCATGTTGTGCCGCTGCCTTTGGGCCGCGCGATCACGCTCGACACATGGGCGCCCCAAACCCATGCCGGGCATTTTTGCACAGCGCGCGCTGCGTGGCTCAGCGATCAGCTGACCGCCCTACCGGGCCCGATCTGGATTTTCATGCATCACAACCCGGTGCCCACCCAAGTGGCACCGATGGATCAGATCATGCTGCTCGATGCTGACCGATTTGCGCAAACCCTCGCACCGCACCGCGCCAAGATCCGCCACATCTTTCACGGCCATTGCCACCTGACGCTTAGCGGCTCACTCCACGGGATCCCGTTCTCGGCGCCCCGCGGCACCAACCATGCCGGCTGGCCTGATTTTGCCGCTGAACGGTTGCTGTCCGCCGCAGACCTCGCAGAGGCCTATTCCGTGATCTTTGCCGATGCGCACACAACCCTCGTTCATCAGGTTGAATTTGGCTATGACGGAGAGATCAAAAGCGAAGGCTCACCTGATTATGCCCAATGGGATCGCCTGACCATGATCCGCTAGACCGGCGGCCTTGGCGGCGGTCAAGCTGCGTTGGTCCTGCAAACGACCTCCTGAAACAACAGAAAGCCGCTTGCCACTTCGCGCCATTTGGCCCGCGCAACAGGGATGGTTACCCGTTCACATCCACCACAACGCGGCCCTTGACCTGACCTTTGAGAATGTCGCGGCCCAGCCCTGGCAGGTCCGACAATGTGGCGGGTTGGATCATCGCCTCAAGCTTGTCCATCGGCAGATCCGAGGCAATCCGCTCCCACGCGCGAACGCGGTTGTCATAGGGCTGCATCACAGAATCGATCCCCAGCAGGTTCACCCCGCGCAGGAGGAACGGAATGACCGTGGCAGGCAAATCCGCACCGCCGGCAAGACCCACCGCGGCCACCGATCCACCATAGGCCATCTGCCCCAGCAAACGCGCCAGGGTCGGGCCGCCCACAGCGTCAATGGCCCCCGCCCAGGTTTCCGCTTCAAGCGGGCGCTTGATCGTTTCGGCCAGATCCTCGCGCGGCACGATCGTGGTCGCCCCAAGGGAGGAGAGGTAAGGCCCGTTATCGGGCCGCCCGGTCACAGCCGCCACCGAATACCCCAGCTTGCCCAAAATGGCCGTCGCCACCGATCCAACCCCGCCCGAGGCACCGGTGACCAGAACAGGGTTTGGCGTATCGGGTGACAGCCCGTGATCTTCCAGCGCCATCACCGCCAGCATCGCCGTGAACCCGGCCGTGCCCACAGCCATCGCCGCGCGCGTATCAAGGCCCTCTGGCAACGGCACCAGCCAGTCGGCTTTCACGCGGGCTTTCTGCGCATATCCGCCCCAATGCACCTCGCCCACGCGCCACCCGGTCAGCACGACCTTGTCACCGGGTTTGTAGCGGTCATCGTCAGAGCTTTCGACGGTTCCGGCAAAATCAATCCCCGGCACATGGGGGTATTTGCGCACCAAACCGCCGCCCGGCCCGATGCAAAGCCCGTCCTTGTAGTTGACCGTGGAATACTCCACCGCAACAGTCACATCACCCTCGGGCAGATCATCAACACTGATCTCCGTCACGCCCGCAGACGTCTTCCCGCTCTCTTCATCCTTCTCAACCACCAAAGCGTTGAACATCTCACAGACTCCTTTTTAAGGCCAAATCTCAGGCTTCTTTCTTGTCATAAATACCTAAATCCCGGCCCTCACAGCCAGAACTTCGATTGCACCATCGCGCCGCGCGGCCCCTCAGGCGTCTCCACACGCAATTCCGTGCCCGGCGCCCAATGGGTGACGCGCACCATGCCAATGGCCACGCTGGTGTTGAAATCCGGGCTCCACGCGGCCGAACTCACGCGCCCCACAATCTCCCCGTCGCACCGCAAGGGCCACCAGCGATCACAGGGCGGCACCGGGCCACCGTCAATCGCCAGGGCGCGGATTTCCTGCACCGGCCCTTCCTTGGCCACGCGCAAGAGCGCATCCCGGCCAATACAACCCACCGCGCTTTGGGTGTTGCAGAACTTGCCCAACCCGCATTCATGAGGCGTGTTGTCATCCGTCATGTCATTGCCATAGCTCAGCAACCCGCCCTCAATCCGCTCAATCAGATTGGGACAGCCGGCATAAACATCCAGATCCTTGCCCGCCTCCATCAGCGCATTCCAAAGCGGCATGCCAATGTCAGAGCCTTCCACATAGATCTCAAACCCGCCCTGCTTGGAATAGCCCGACCGCGCAACCACCAGCTGGCGGCCCTGAAAATCCAAGAGGTCATAGCGGAAAAACCGAATGTCGCGCACCGCATCGCCAAAAACCCGCGCCATCAGGTCTTCGGCCTTTGGCCCCTGCACTGCCAAGGGTGACACATCCGGCTCATCCACCAGCACATCGAGCCGCCAGCCATAGGCCACACCCTTGACCCAATAAAGCAGATCACTGTCCGCAATGGAAATCCACCACCGATCCTCGGCCAGCTTCACCGCCACCGGATCATTCAGCATGCCGCCCGTCTCATCGACAATCGGCACGTAGTAACACTGGCCCGGCGTCATCCCGCGCAGATCCCGCGGCGTCAGCATCTGCATCAAACGCCCGGCATCGGGTCCGCGCAGTTCCACCTGCCGCTCAACTGAGACATCCCAGACCTGCACCGCCGTTTTGAGATGATGGTAATCCTCCTCAGGTGAGCGAAACACCGTCGGCAGCAGCATCCGGTTGTAAACGGTGTAGGCCTTGACACCCGCCGCCTCCACGCCATCGCTAAAAGGCGTGCGCCGCAACCGGCGCGACAGCGACAACGCGGGCGCCATCAGGGAGCCTCCGGAAGAAAAAAGAGATCGGACGTATTGCCCGTCAAACCTGCACTGGTCATCATCGTGTGTACTTGCCCTCTGTGATGGGTGGCGTGATTGAACATATGGGTGATGCAAAAGGCGCGCGGTTTGATCATGTCGCGCCCTGCCGCCCCTGAATACCAGGCCACATCGCCTGATAATTCCTCTTGCGTGACCGCGCTAGCCCAATTGGCCATGCGCCTGTCCATCTCCGCGCGCGCCGCTTTCCAGGCGGCATAGTCCGCGCAAATAAACGGGCTTTCGGGGATGCCGCCCCCGGGCGCCTCAAACCCATCGGCAAAGCGGCTCATCCAAATCTGATCGGCCCAGAGGACATGGTTCAGCGTGCCCAGGATAGAGCCGAAAAACCCGCCGCGATCGGCCGCAATCTCGGCCTCCGGCACCGGATCAAGCGCGACCGTGAGCTGGCGGTGCTGCCAGGCATTGTAGCGCGTCATCATCGCGCAATAGGCAGGCGTGATCATCGCAGGCCGCCTTTTACTTGGGACCGCCCCAATCGATCGGACAGATCTCGGCGGATTTGCCGCCAAAATCCCAAATCCGACCGAAATCGCGCACTTTCGATTTGATGCCGCGCGCGGCGATAATGTCTGGCCCCATCCAGTATTTGGAATTGGTGATCATGACCGGATGATCCGGGTCACCCCCGTCGATCATCTCAATCTCACCTTGGATCTTGCGGCCAATGTAAAGCCCGCGCTTTTTGCCCTCGCGCACGATCTCCACCTTCTCGCGCTCCGCGCCCACGATGTCGCTCACCAACATGGTGAAAAGCCCGGTGGTGCCCCCTGCCTGGCCTGAAAAAATCTGCAAAATACCGTTATAGGCTTTGCCAGAGGCGCGCTCATCCACGTAGGCCGCCACTTTCCAGCCGCCCTCGGCCATGCGCCCCGGGATATCCACCATCAGGCCCACGTTCAGACCCGAGAGGTCTTCGCCCTCATAGTGACCTTCATCAATCGCAATGGCCATCCACGCCTGGCAATAGCCCTCCGTGGGCGGATGCGCCCCCAGCGACACCACACAAGGGCAAAAAACCGTGCAGGAACAATTGAGGAAAAGCTCGCCCTTGATGGCCCATTCCGTGGGCGTCATCTTGCGCCGCTTGGGGTTGGCCATGCGGTTGTCGATCCGCTGGCTCACCGGCAGTTTGTCAGCCTCTTTTCTGCGTTGAAGCGCCATTCTCTATCCTCCCATCGCCAAGGGCCAAACCACAACGGCCAACCCGGCAAATATCAGTATACCACCCATGGGCCGCGTCACCACATGCCCGATCTGCGGCAGCTTTTCGATCACCATAAAAAGCGTGGCCAGCCCCATCCAAAGCAGGCTCATCACCCCGCCCACGAAGCCCAGCGCCATAAAGCCCCAGCAACAGCCCACGCAAAACGCGCCGAGGCCCAGCCCCATGCGCAGCCCGCCCCCAAACCCCGTGCGCCAATGGCTCAGATAGTACCCCATCGGGCTGTGGCAGACGCCGTGGCACACCTCCTTGATCCGCGTGAACTGAAACGCGCCCACCACGATCAAAAGCCCGCCTGTGATCCACACCGATTTGGCAATCCCCAGCATGTCCACCACACCGCCATAGAGCAGGGCCAGCTGCGCCGCGGCAATGAGCGCGGCAAAGGCCACCCAGACAATGGAATAGCCCAGCAAAACGCCCATCCATCCGGCCCATGTGCCGTTCGCGGAGGTCATCAGATCCTCATAGGCGCGCAGTGTGGGCACCATGGTGGGCAGCATCATCGCCGCCATCATGATCGCCCACATCAGAAACAGCGGGCCAAAATTGGCCATGGGCATATACATCGGCATGCGCGGGTCCATCGCCTGCATCCGCGCGCCCTCAGGCCCAGGGCGTCCGATCAGGTCGAGATCCATATCAATGGCCATCATGTACAGCATCCACCAAGACACCAGGATCACAGCGAAAAACGCCAACCACAGTACAGAGCGAATCGGTGTGACAAATTGAGTGCGCATCAGCGCGTCCTTTGGTTCGAGGTTGCGCAGAAAATGTCAGACATTTAAATGTAAGACAAATGAAAACTGATGCCAAAACCACCGACCTCTCGGCCCAGATCGCCAAGGCCATCCGTGACGCCATCATTGAGGGCCGTATGATCGTCGATGAACGCCTGCCCTCTGAGGCCGAACTGGCATCTGAGTTCAATGTCTCCCGCCCCACAGTGCGCGAAGCGTTGAAGCGCTTAGCGGCGCAATCCCTGATCCGCACTCAACGCGGCGCGTTCGGCGGGGCCTTTGTGAAACGGCTTTCCTATGAGGAGGCCTATGGTCAGCACATCACCACCTCAACACTGCTTTTGTCGATGAATGCCGTGCGGTTCGAAACCGCCTGTGAGGCCCGCTACGCGCTCGAACGCGCCTGCGCGCCACTTGCCGCCCAGCGCCGGTCACCCGATCATCTGGCCACCATGCGCGCTGAAATCCACCGCCAATCCCAACCAGGCCTCTCTGACGAAAGCTTTTGCGCCTCCGATGTTACGTTTCATCGCGCGCTGGTGGACGCCGCAGACAACCCCGTGCTCAGCTACCAATTGGCCGGCGCGGTGGAGGCGATGCAGCCTTTGATGAACATGATCACCTTTACCGAGCGCTCCCGCGAACAAATCGTGGGCCTGCACACCGCCATTGCCGACGCAATCGAGGCCCAAGATGCCGCCGCCGCCGATGTCACACTAGAAGAGCTTGCCGCCTACACGCTCACCCTGGGCAAGGATGCGATGGAAAAACGCGCCCGCAAATCGACCTGACTGTTTTTTTTGGAGGCCAGCCCCCAAACGCACCCTTCTTGGGGGCCAGCCCCCAAACCCCCGAGGTATTTCCGACAAGAAAGAAGCAAAGCGTCCCGCTTCTTTCTTTTCTCAAATATCCCCGCCGGAGGCATAAAATCTTTTAAAGCAAATGCCCTGATTTCTTGGCTTTCGTCGCCAGGTAGGCCGCATTCTTGGGGTTCTCCCCCACTTTGAGCGGCACACGTTCGGCGACGTCGATCCCGTTGGCGCGCATCATCTTGATCTTGCCTGGATTGTTGGTCAAAAGCCGTACCGCCGAAAACCCCAACCGCCGTAGAATATCGGCGCCAATGCGGAAATCACGCTCATCATCCTCAAAGCCCAGCCGGTGATTGGCCTCCACCGTGTCAAAGCCCTGATCCTGCAAGGAATAGGCGCGCATCTTGTTGGCCAGACCAATCCCGCGGCCTTCCTGGTTGAGATAAAGCAGCACGCCGTGCCCGTCCTCACCCATCTGCGCCAGTGCGGCGCGCAGCTGCGGGCCGCAATCGCATTTGAGCGATCCCATCACATCGCCGGTGAAGCACGCCGAATGCAGCCGCGAGAGCACCGGGGTGTCACGCGGGGGCGATCCGATCTCAATGGCATAATGCTCCTCGCCGCCGTCATCGGGGCGGAACACATGCAGCCGCCCCAAATCTGACACTTCAATGGGCAAACGCGCACTCACGACCGAGTGCATCGGGCTGTTGAGTTTGAGATGCGGGAAGGTCTGGCCCGCATCCAGAACGGTTAACCCGTGCAACGCGGCAAAGCCCTTGGGATCGTCGAGCCCAACAACCAAAGCCGCCGGCAACATCCGCGCCGATTTGGCGAGTTGCATGGCCAACCGATGCAACGCCGCACTGCCGTCGCGCGCGCTCATCAGCGGCCCTTTCATGGGCTTTTCAAGATCATCGGCGGGGTCGGCCACGCTTTGCACCCAGGATTGATCGGCATCCGCCGGCAGCACGATCCGCGCCAGATCGCCGTCATAGGCGCGCGCTTTCAACGTCTCTGCCCGCCTGGCACTGATCACCACCACAGGTGCCTCTCGCAATGCGCGGATCTCTGCCAAACGAGGCGCGTCCAGCGTCTCAACCGCCGCCGCAAGCACACCTGTCGCACCGTCAATCAGCACAACCGGCACGCCCATGCGCAAATCCGCCCGCCCGCGGGCCAGCAAATCAATGGGGTTTGGGGCAAGGCTCATTGGATTTCCGGATCGGATCAGGTGTTGCGCGTCAGACCTATCGTCTTTTGCCACAAATTGAAACATTCGCTAGCGATCCAACACAGGGACGTGAGAGCACTGACACACGTCTTGTCACAAGACAGTTTGCACCGCACATCCTTGCCAACAGCAAACGAGGAACGTGACTAATGGCCCAGCTCAAAAAAATCCTTCTGGTCGACGATGATGATGATCTGCGCGAGGTGCTCGGCGAACAGCTTTTGATGACCGAGGATTTCGACGTCTTTGAAGCCGGCAACGCCCATGAGGCGATGATCAAGACCAAAGACACGATTTATGACCTGATCATTCTCGATGTGGGCCTGCCGGATAATGATGGCCGCGAGGTGTGCCGCTTGATGCGCAAGCAAGGCGTGAAAGCGCCGATCCTGATGCTGACGGGCCATGACGGCGATGCCGACACCATTCTGGGCCTTGATGCGGGCGCCAATGACTACATCACCAAACCCTTCAAATTCCCCGTGCTTCTGGCCCGCATCCGCGCGCAGCTCAGACAGCACGAACAATCCGAGGACGCCATTTTCCAGCTTGGGCCGTATACGTTCAAACCGTCCATGAAGATGCTGATCACCGAGGACGAAAAGAAAATCCGCCTGACGGAGAAAGAGACGAACATCCTCAAATTCCTCTACCGCTCCACCGAAGGCGTGGTGCCCCGCGACGTGCTCTTGCACGAGGTCTGGGGCTACAACGCCGGTGTCACAACCCACACGCTGGAAACCCACATTTACCGCCTGCGTCAGAAGATCGAACCCGATCCGTCGAATGCACGCCTTTTGGTGACGGAATCGGGCGGCTATCGCCTGATGTCGTAACCTGCCAGGTCTTCGCATGTCGTGCAGAGCATGCGATGGCCCAAGGCAACACTTTCCCTGTTGGACTGGCCCGGCCCGGGATGATCTTGGCGCCGGGCCTTTTTTTACGGATGCCTCCGGCGGGGATATTTTTGAAAAGAAAGAAGCGAGCGTCCGGTCGGCGGTTGCGCTCAATTACAGGCGAGGCGTAGGGTTTGCCTATGCGGTGGATGTATCGTCTTATCTTGGTTGTGGGCGTTTTGGCCTGTCTCGTTTTGGCTTTGGCCTCTGGCGCGGCGCTTCTGCGCGAGACCGAAGAGCGCGCGGAGATTTTACCACCAGAGGGCCGCTTGGTGGACACCGCAGAGGGCGCGATTTTTGTGCTTGAGATCGGCCCGGTGGATGGCCCGCCCCTTCTCTTTGCCCATGGGACGGCGGCGTGGTCAGGGCTTTGGCAGCCTGTGCTGGACGCCACCGGCGCTGAGGGTTGGCGCGCGATTGCTTTTGATATGCCGCCCTTTGGCTTTTCCGATCACGCGTCTGATCGCACCTATTCCCGCCCGCGTCAGGCAGAGCGCATTCTGGCCTTGGTTGACGCGCTGGAGATCAAGCCGATTTTCGTGGCTCATTCCGTGGGCGCGGGCCCCGCCGTTGAGGCCGTGATGCAAAACCAAGAGGCCTTTGCCGGGCTCGTGGTCGTGGATGGCGCGCTGGCGCTTGGGCGGCATGCGGACGGCGAAACCCTGCCCTTGCCCTTGCGGCCAGAGCCCATTCGCAAAGCCGCCACCGCGCTCACCATGACCAACCCGTGGCTCACGCGGCAGTTCCTGTCAGGTTTTGTGCATAAGAAAGACGCCGTCACTGACACGCGCGTCGCGCTGTTGCAGCGCCCGCTCAAGCGCCAAGGCACCACCGCCGCCTATGCCGATTGGGTGCCAAACCTGCTGGCCGCGCCCATAGACGCGCGCAGCACGCGGGCTGAGGCCTATCAGGCGCTCGCGCTGCCGGTGGTCTACATCTGGGGCGAGGAGGACACGATCACGCCTCTGTCTCAGGCTGAGGAACTGAGAACGCTCACGCCGGGGGCAGAGTTGATCACCCTGCCCGGTGTCGGCCACATCCCGCAGATCGAAGATACCCCTGCCTTCCTGCTTGCGCTGACCCGTGCGCTTGGGCTTATTGCGGTCCAAACCCCCAACTGACTGGAAAGCCCATGCCCTTCACCCTTGCCACCTGGAACATCAACTCTGTGCGCTTGCGTGCGGGCATCGTGGCCAAACTGATGACCGAAGAGGCCCCGGATGTTCTGTGCTTGCAGGAGTGCAAAAGCCCGGTGGAAAAAATCCCCGTCGAGGTGTTTGCCGCCCTGGGCTACACCCACATGCTGGCGCGCGGGCAAAAAGGCTATAACGGCGTGGCAATCCTCTCCAAACTGCCGATCGAAGAGGTGGGCAGCCATGATTTCGCATCCCTCGGCCATGCCCGCCACATTGCAGGGCGGCTCGAAAATGGCGTGACCATCCACAATTTCTACATCCCCGCAGGCGGCGACGTGCCAGACCGCGCGGTGAATGAAAAGTTTGGCCAAAAGCTCGATTATCTCACCGATATGCGCGATTGGGGCAAATCCGACGCACCGCAGAAATCCATTCTCGTGGGCGATCTCAACATCGCGCCGCGCGAAGATGATGTCTGGTCGCACAAACAGCTGCTCAAGGTCGTGAGCCACACGCCCATTGAGGTGGCGCATCTGGGCGATGTGATGGAGGCAGGCGGCTGGCACGATGTGACCCGCGCCGACATTCCACAGGGTCAGCTTTACAGCTGGTGGAGCTACCGCGCCCGCGATTGGGATGCCGCCGACAAAGGCCGCCGTCTCGATCATATCTGGGCCACGGGTGACATTGCTCAGGCGGGTCATTCCAGCCGCATCCTCCGCGACGCACGCGGTTGGGAGAAACCAAGTGACCATGCACCGGTTTTTGCCACGTTTGATCTTTGATTTCCGGTGCCGCTTCCCATATGACAGCTCAAACCTCAAAGGAGCGCGTACATGCTGGAACTTGGCACAGGACAAGACACCCCCGCCAACGGCGATCTGATCAAAGACGTCACTGAAGCGGATTTCATGGCCGAGGTCGTGGACGCCTCGCAAACCACACCGATCATCGTGGATTTCTGGGCGCCGTGGTGCGGGCCGTGCAAAACGCTCACCCCTGCGCTGGAGGCGGCTGTAACCAAGGCCAAAGGCGCGGTAAAACTGGCCAAGGTCAATGTCGATGACAACCAAATGATCGCAGGCCAGCTGCGCGTGCAATCGATCCCCACCGTCTATGCGTTCTGGCAGGGCCAGCCAGTCGATGGCTTCCAAGGGGCGGTACCACAGTCTGAGTTGGATGCCTTCATCGAACGCGCCGCGGCTTTGGGCGGCGGCGATGCCAGCGGCGGTCTGGATGACGCGCTGGATGCGGCCGATGAGATGCTGGAGGCCGGTGCGGCGTCCGATGCGGCGCAGACCTATGCCGCAATCTTGCAAGAAGATGGCAACAGCGCGCGCGCCTATGCCGGGCTGGCGCGCGCGTATATCGCGCTCGATGATCTTGATCAGGCGGAGGCGGTCCTGAACGGTGCCCCGGCTGAGATTTCTTCCGCCCCTGAGCTTGAGGCGGCCCATGCCGCGCTGAGCCTTGCACGCCAGGCCGCAGACGCCGGCCCCTTGGGTGAGTTGACCGCCGCGGTTGAGGCCAACCCAGATGATCACCAAGCCCGCTTTGATCTCGCCCAGGCGCTTCATGCAGCCGGTCAGACCGAAGATGCCGTGGCTCAGCTTTTGGATCTTTTCGGCCGCGACCGAGACTGGAACGATGGCGCTGCAAAGACGCAGCTCTTTACGATATTTGACGCGTTAAAGCCCAATGACCCGATCGTGCTCAATGGTCGGCGAAAACTGTCGTCAATGATATTTGCCTGAGGCGCGAAGTACCCTACCTACCGTTTATGTTCAAACAGATCGACCTCCCCGAAGTGATCTCTGTTTTCCCGCTGCCCGGTGCGCTTTTGTTGCCCCGGTCGCGGCTGCCTCTGCATTTGTTTGAGCCGCGCTATCTGGCGATGTTTGACGATGCACTGAAAACATCCGAGCGGCTCATTGGCATGGTGCAGCCGTCAAAATCCTCGTCTGGCAATGAGGCACCACCGCTCCATACGATCGGATGCGTGGGCCGCGTGACCCAGTTTTCCGAAACAGAGGATGGCCGCTACATGATCACGCTCAGTGGCATGTCGCGGTTTCGCATTCTGGAGGAAATGGATGGGTTCACCCCGTACCGCCGCACCCGCGTGTCCTGGGCCGGGTTTGAGCGTGACATGGGGCCGGCAGATGCCGATCCCGGCTTTGACCGGGCGAAATTCATGGATCTTCTGTCGCGCTATTTCAAAGCCCGTGAGCTCAACGCCGATTGGGACACGCTCAAGGACGCCGATGATGAGCTGCTGATCAACTCCCTGTCGATGCTTTTGGGGTTTGAACCCGAAGACAAACAGGCGCTGCTTGAGGCCCCCTCGCTCTCAACCCGGCGCGAAACGCTGGTCACGCTCATGGAATATGCCCTGCGCGGAGGCGACGAAGCGGAAATCCTGCAATGAGTGAGGATGCAGCAGGCCCAGATGACATCAGCGCCGAGGCCGGTGCTGATAGGGCAACGGCCGGCCCTGCCACAGATCGGCGCATGTTAGAGGCGCTGATTTGCCCGCAAACCCATGCCACCTTGCGATATGACGCCGCCGCACAGGAATTGATCAGCCAACAAGCCGGCCTCGCCTTCCCCATCCGCGGCGGCATCCCGATCTTACTGATTGATGAAGCGCGCTCCCTGGACCCGTAACCTAATCGACGACGCCCGTTCCGACATCACCTTTGTTTGCGCGCGAAACTATCCGCTAAGCGGACAAAGCTGCCTTTCCGTATTATGCGGTTTCCACAGTCGAAAGCGTCGGAAGAGCCGAATACAGCATCCTCGTTTCTTTCTCGGACATGGCTGAAAAGTCCTGATAGACCCCTCTCGAACTACTCACAATGATCCCGGCCAAATCCACTAGCTCGTTTACAGCCTCGGTCAACTCTAGGAGATCGTTAAGCGTTTCTCTCTCGGGCTCTGTTTCTGGCTCGATAAAATGGGCTAAGGTATAGTCTCTCAATGCCTTCAACTTTGACTTCGTGCCATTTTTCTTCAGTTTCCGTCGTGCTTCAACGAAGCTTGATCTAGCTGCAAAGTAGCGTTCGAGTTCATATTTGATGCCGATCTCTGCCATTCTCTCTGTATGGTGGCACTCGATTTCACTCTCAGTTGGTAGTCTTTTGCCCAGTCTTAAGACCGTGATTGTGTCGGGCCCCTTGTCAAACATCCGTGTGTTGAACAAAACAAGAGCATTGGTTATTTCGCTGTTACCCAGGAGCAGGACGCGCCCTGACATTGAGCCGTCCACGACCCTCGTGCAATCATCGTTTGTCAATAAGCGCTCTCAGGTGTCCGAGATGCCGAGAATAGTAACTGCACTGTCTGTGGAGCTTTTCGTATAGGTCAGAAAATTCATTCATCACTTCGCTCGTTTGTCTTTCGTGGCCAAATTCAAAAATATTGGAATTTTGAAAGAATATTCCTTTTTGCTGCAACGCAAAATTTGAGAAGTGGGGGCTCAAATCTGTCGTTCGCTGCGTTCAAGGCTCATAGTAAGCTCTTAGGCACTGCGATTTTGAACATTAAATCGGAATGAACGACAGCTTGGGGCCGAAGGCAATGACCGCCACTTGCCCATCTGAAGACTGGTCTTCGGGATCAAGCGGAACGCGCCGTGAGCAAACCAAGGGCCGCGTCAGAACCTACGCCATGAGTTGACGGGCCAGCCAAGACCCCACTGCGTCAAGCGCGGGCTTGGGTGTCGTCACTTTCGGACGGACAAACCAATACGCGTGGCTGGCATCCAGCGTGACATCGAAGGGCCTAACGAGGCGTCCCACTGCAATGTCGTCCTGCACCAGCAGTGACCGACCAAGAGCGACACCCTGACCGTCGGCGGCGGCCTGAAGGATCGCGCCATCATCGCCAAGACGCGGCCCGTCGGGCGGTGGCCGATCGCAACCCGCCGCTTTGAACCAAACGGGCCAATCCTCGGGAATATCTCCAAATAGCAGGGTCGTATCATAGAGGTCCGCAGGCGTCCGCAGCGCATGATCCTGTGCATAGTGGGGCGTGCAGACGGGCGTGATTGTTTCCGTTCCAAGCTTGACCGCCTCAAGCGTTTTAGAAGGAGCGGGGCTGTAGCGGATTGCGGCATCAACACCTTCGGCGGCGAAATCCACAAGGTGCCGGGACGCCGTGATCCGCAGGTCAATGGACGGATGCGCAGCCAGGAAGTCACCAAGGCGCGGCGCGAACCAGCGCGTCGCGACCGACGGCAACATGGACAGCGTGACGACTTGATCGGACCGCTGCGCATCAGACACCGCAGCCCACACATGACCAAAGGCATCCTCTAGCTGACCCGCCAGCCGCTCGCCCTCAGGCGTCACGCGCAGCCGCGCTCCGTTGCGCACGAATAGAGCGATCCCAAGCATCGCCTCAAGATCGGAGACTTGCCGGGACACACCGCTTTGCGTGATCCCAAGCTCTTCGGCGGCGCGGGTAAAGCTGCCCCATCGCGCGGCCGCTTCGAACACCTGAAGGGCGCGAAGTGTTGGTCTTGCATGAGTTATACGCATGCTGATCCCCTGTTTTTCTCATTTTGCCTGCAGCTGTCATGAGTTTAGCATGAGCCTCACTCAAATCACAGGGGGCCGGCTATGGCAGATACGACTTCGACACCGATCAAATCTTCGGGCGTCAAGGCCTTTGTTCCGGATTTACCGCTGGTGATCTGGATGGTGCTTCTGACGCTGGTTCTAGGTTTGTCCGCCGGGCTGGAGGCGGATGAGGTTGTCGTGGCCTTCAACACCGGCTTTGGGCGCGCGCTTGGAGAGTTTGCGCTGATCCTTCTGCCATCCTTCACCCTGGCGGCGGCCTTGTCGCGATGCAACATCGCCTCCGCCGCAGCAGGACGTACCGTCGCGCTGGCCTCACCTGTTGCGGGCGCGGGCATGATTTGCCCCGATACGGCCTATGCCGCCCTGTCCCCGGCGGCGGGGCGCTTTAAGATGGACACGGTATTTGGGGCCTATGCGGGCTTTAAGCTGCTCTATCCTGCGGGTCCGCTGATCGTCGCGTCTGGGCTTGGCGTGACGGGCGTTGCGGGGGTTGAGCCGGCCATCCTGCTCCTTGTTGGCGTGCTGCTGACCCTTCCGGTCTGGGCGGCAGGCGTGATCTGGGGGCGCCTCATGACCAAACGTGTCGACGCGCAGGCTGAAACGGGCAAGGCCACGGACACCGCAACGGTGCTCCGCGCATTCGCGCCCTATGTCGTGATGGCCGGTTTGCTTGTTCTGGGCGGGTTCGCTGGCCCCACTGGGAACGGGGCGATTGATTTCCTGCTGCTCCCCAAGGGCGCGTTGACCACCGCCGCCATTCTGGCCCTTTTGCAAACGGCACCCGCCGAACGGCGCGCCTGCTTGGACAGCGCAGTACGGCGGACCGGCTCCCTCCTTCTTGTCATCGGCGCGGCGAGCGCGTTTGGCGCCGTTCTGACGGGATTGGTCGCGCTTGATCGGCTGGTGCCAAGCGGTGACGGCATGCTCACTCTTGTTGCGCTCTTCGCGTTGACGGTGCTGTTCAAACTGGCGCAGGGCTCATCCATGGCGACCTTTGCCGCCATCGCACCCGTCGCGGCTCCGGTGGTGCTGGCCAGCGGCGTGAATGAGATCGCCGCTGTCTTCGCAATCTGCCTTGGCTCTTTCATCGCGATCCTGCCCAATGACAGCTACTACTGGCTCGTCCGGCGGGATGCTCTTGCGGATGAGCCAAGCGAAGGGCGCGTCATCGCCATCCTGACAGGCGGTGCAGTGGTCCAGGCCTTTGTGGGCATGGCTCTTCTTCTTGTGGCTGTCGCATTATGGCCTTGAACGACATCACAACCAGACGACCGACACCATCGGATGCTGCCGCCATCACCTCGATCGATGCGGAAGGCCTGGCGACCGGGCATGCCACCTTCCGGGCGACACCGCATGACTGGGAAAGCTTCAGCGCCGGTTTCTGCCACGGCCGCGGCCTTGCCCTTGTGGCCGAAGCGGCAGGATCAATCGCGGCTTGGGCGGGTGTCAGCCCCACCTCAACCCGCCCGGTCTATCGCGGCGTTGGGGAAGTATCGATCTATGTCGCAAAGGATAGGCACGGCCATGGGCTCGGGCATCGCCTGCTGGAAGAGCTTATCTTGGCATCTGAACATCACGGCTATTGGACGCTCGTCGCTCAGATATTTCCCGAGAACACGGCCAGCCTTGCTGTACATGGCGCGTTGGGCTTCTCAACGGTCGGAACAAGACGGCGCTTGGGCAAGATGACCTATGGCCCGTTCGAAGGCCTCTGGCGAGATGTGGTCATGCTGGAACGACGAAGCGAAACCATCTCCTGAAAGAGCCAAAAAAGTCGATCCAGATCAAAGTGGTCCTTTATTGCGCGATCGCATCAGCGCCTCCTTTGCAAAGCCGCGCCGCAGCCTCAACCCAACAATTCCAACTTCCGCTCAAGATCGTTCGCAATGCCAGTCTCGAAAACAGGCAGCTGAAATACCGCGGTGCCTCCGACATCAGCGAGAGCCCAAACCGTTGCTTGGAAAAACTTACTAAAGACCAAAAATTTCGCGCGGCAGAGCGTCGGAAAGCCCCCTTTCAGATCGCCTGCAGCAAAAAGGGCTTGCAGCCCTGTGCATCTGGCCAAGAGCCGGCGAAACTTCCACGTTGATTACGGGTCCAAGAGAAATGGGCTGAAGCGAAAGAGCTCAGGGCTTTCTGGTGCAACATCAACAATCACGGCACCGCGCTGTGGCGGTCCAAAAACTTCGACCCTCGTCATCTTTGGTGCGCCCGAAAACGGCTTGTCGATCCGAAACCTGTGGGTATCCCCATGTGCAACCACCATCGCGCCCGGAAACTGGGCCGCGACCTCGGCCAGTTGGTCACGAAAGCGGTCAAAGCCTGTTGGCTCCCACCATCGGGCATCCCATTTCGGATTGGCATGAATGAACAAGAAGAGCCCTGCAGCGTCGGACGCAGCGGCCACGCTCTCTTCCAGCCAAATTGCGTTCAGAGCGTCACGCGCCTGATGCTCTGCAATTGCCGCATCGCTTTGCCGAAGATTGTTGTTCGAACCTGTCATATGAAGCGTGACAAAGACGATATCCTTCCATCGCCAACGTGCATTCTCTCTTTGGCCGTCTTGCTGCTCGAGCGGCAAGGTCTGCTTCCCAATGCTCTTGCCCGGTGCCGTGAACGTAGACACAACGGCGCTTTTGCGCTCGGACGGGTCGAACCCCCCGGCAGGCGCTCTCCAACAGTCGGTCCATTCATTGTCGCCTGGCGTGAAGATCAGCGGCTTTTCGTGGCGATCAAAGACCGCGCGCATCGTGGCCAATAGGTCATCCGTACACGGACTGGCGCCCTCTTTTATGTCGCCTATGAAAACCGAGAAGGCGGGTGCGATCTCATTGATGCGTGCGATCAGTTCAACGTCGCGCTGCCGCCCCTCCAGGCTCGAGTCTTGGAGATCACCAAAGATCAAGAAGCGCTCAGCGCCCGCTGACTGTGACGCGACCACCGTGACCAGTAATGCTATCAGGCAAAAGGGTCTGAACACGCCCTAGCTCCTCTCTGCATAAGCTTGCAGAGACGGTAGGTGTGGATTGTAAAAACCTTGTAGCGACCGGCGACTTTGCCCGCGTTGCAGACATAGGGCGCTGATCTTGGGTCGCCGCATCGTCGCAAATCCGACTTGAGCGCAAAGCCTCACGCGTTGCAGCAGCGCATTCTGTTTGAGGATGAGCGGCGTGAATTATGCCAGTAGGATTTAAATCCGATCCCGTATGGCGCGCGACATCGCGGATTTCAAATCGGAGCGGTCCAGCCGGACGGCGGTGTGATCCGTCTCACTAGACAAATCGCGTGGTCAGCTGACGAAGGAGCCGTTGCCAAGGACGATGTTCAAGCAGCATACCAGGCTTTCGAACGCCTTGGCGGTTCTAAAATCGCAAAAATCGAGCAGGATTATTCAGACAGTCCAACGGATGAGGGCAAAGCAAGCGCAGATGGATTTCCAAGGAGATCTACATCGGATTGCCTGCCCGGTTCTTCTCATGGTCGGTGAAGAAGGTCCAATTACGCCGGCGGTGTTTTCAGGGGTCATCTCAGACGACCTTCCCAAGAACCGATTGACATACCAGCGCTCTGCAGATTGTGGGCACGGCGTTATCTCAGGCAATTAAGATAAAGCCTTCTAGGCCGTAAGGAGCTTTATCGAGCGTGTCGCAACCGAAAGCCGATCTTGGACAAAGGCGCAGCATCGGAGGTTTTGGGCTCCAAAGCAGGCTCTCATCGGTGCCGCGATCCAAAAGGCGTGGTGAGTGTCTGCCGCGCGACAAAATATGGCGAACAAAAGCGTTGCAGTGGGTCGCAAACGACCATTGCACGCGCATGTTTCTTGCTACAGCTGCGGTGCGCAGTGCGAGATCAATACGCACGCCAAACACGGTTCGGCAAACTTCACATTACTGTGCATTGCCGGACTCAAATCTGTAATTTCGCAGAAATAGAAGCCCTGCTTGGGGGCTTAATTGCGGCAAGACTGCAGGCGCGCGCGATGCGCTCCAGCACCGATGTCTTGTGTCCGGTTGACAGCTCTCTGCCGAGTTTTTTGCTCGGTCAATTTATTTGAAAAGAGGGCGAATCATATGAACGTTACACTTCAAATTCTTCACGCATCCGACCTCGAGGGCGGTTTGGATGCCATTGAAAATGCGCCAAACTTTGCGGCTGTGGTCGATCAGTTGGAACAGGATGCAGCAGACGACGGAATTCCATCCATTCTGCTTTCCGCAGGTGACAATTATATCCCAGGGCCATTTTTCAATGCGGGTGGGGATTTTGGTCTCGCCGTCACATATGAAGGCTTTTACAACGCGTTTTTTGGTTTGATTGACACGATCGTTCTGGATCCAAGTCTGGACACAAATGGCGACGGGTTTTTCGACAATAATGAGATCGAAGCGGCCATTGCCGGCGGTATCGTTACCTTCGATCAGGTTTATACCACAGACATCAATGGCGACGGATTTGCCGATTACTTTGAAGAGATCGACACCAGCGAAGGTCGCATCGATGTCGCGGTTCTCAACGCCCTTGACGTGGATGCGTCTGCGGTTGGCAACCATGAGTTTGACGCCGGCACTGACGCCTTTGAAAATGCGATCAACTATGACAGCGAAGAGGGCAACTCACTTTCGACAGGGCGTTATGGCAACGTGAACTTCCTGCAAGAGGTCGACACGCCCGGCGCTCAATTTCCATATCTGAGCGCAAATCTCGACTTCTCGCAAGACTTTGACGTGGGCCCCCTCTTCACGGATGAAATCCTTCTAAGCACTGATTTCGAATCAGATCTTTTGAGTGCACGTGACGATCCGAGCGACCCGTCCGTGCGAGGATCGGATTCCAACGACATCAAAGGCGCGCAAGCAACGGTCATTGACGTGGACGGAGAAAAGGTTGGCGTCGTAGGCGCGACAACCCAATTGATCGCGTCCATTTCCTCTCCTGGAAATATTGATGACGTCTCAAGCCCTGGCACAAATGATATGGCTGCTCTGGCGGCCGTGCTTCAGCCTGTGATTGACGATCTGATCGACGGTGACGATGACACACTCGGCACGGCCGATGATGTGAACAAAATCGTTCTTGTAAGCCACCTGCAACAGTTTGCCCTCGAAGAAGAACTGGCTGGCCTCTTGCGCGGTGTGGACGTGATCATTGCGGGCGGGTCTGACACTATCAACGCCGACCCCCAGGATCGCCTTCGCACCGGGGATACCGCGGATCAGCCCTATCCCGTGATTGTGAACGATCTCGATGGAAACCCAACCGCTGTGGTGTCCACCGACGGTGAGTATTCCTACGTTGGGCGCCTCGTTGTTGAGTTCGATGAAAACGGAAACATCATTACAGGCTCGATTGACGAAAACGTGTCGGGCGCCTTCGCGACGGATGAGCAGGGCGTTCTGGATGTCACGGGGGCCGCAACCCTGGAAGATGCGATTGCCGCATCTGAGACGGCCACAACAGTTCAAAACCTGACCCAGGCCGTGACAGACGTTGTCACCGAACTCGATGGCGATATCGCGGGCGAAGCCACGGTCTTTCTCAATGGGTCGCGGACATCCGTGCGTACAGAGGAAACCAATTTCGGCAATCTCACCGCTGACGCCAACCTTGCTGCCGCGCAGGAATTTGATCCGGAGGTCGCTGTCTCCATCAAGAACGGTGGTGGCATCCGCGCGTCAATCGGTGAGCTGGTCGACAATGGCGATGGCACATCCTCTCTCTTGCCAACAGCCGCCAACCCTCTGTCCGGCAAAGAGGCCGGAGAGATTTCAGAACTCGACATCGACAATGCCCTGCGCTTCGACAACGATCTTGTGGTGGTCGATCTGACGCCGGAAGAGCTCAAGATCGTCTTGGAACATGCTGTGTCTGCGACAGAACCTGGCGCAACGCCCGGCCAATTCCCACAGGTAGGCGGGCTGAGCTTCTCCTTTGACCCGGAGGGCACGGCGCAAGTTCTCAACGAGGACGGAACCGTCTCGACCGAAGGCACGCGGATCAAGAACGTGGTGCTGATTGATGAAGACGGCAACCCGACACAGCGTGTCATCACAGATGGTGAGGTGGCACCCACCGCTCCGGACAGCATCAAAGTTGTGACGCTCGATTTTCTGGCTGGCGGCGGTGACGGATACCCGTTCTCAGCATTTTCCGATGTCACAGACGTGGGTATCGGCGAGCAAGCAGCGCTATCGGGCTTTTTGACCGAAAACTTCCCCGAGGATGGTGAAGACGCCTTCGACATCGAGGATACCGATGTCTCTGAGGATACGCGCATTCAGAACCTCTCAGAGCGCGAAGACGGGTTGCAGCCGCAAACTGCGCCAGAAGCAAGCAAAGCCCTCGAATTTTCAATTGTTGCTGAATTTGAAGGAGAAGGCGGTGGCGGGGCCTCCGAGGTCGTCGTCCACGAAGAGGGCGAACTTTTCGTCACAAATGGAGAAATGGACCGCATCGATATCTTTGATATCGAAACCGAAACACTGGCGCGCACCATCGATCTTGATGGGTTGGACGGCTACGACGGGGTGCAGTCCGTCGCTGTCAAAAACGGTGTCGTCGCGGTTGCGATCTCCCGCGATGTGACGGAAGACACTGTCTTTGGCGAAACTGTTGAACTGTCTCAGCCTGGCTTTGTGGCCTTGTTCGACAGTCAAACAGGCGAGCTTTTGTCGCGCGTCGACGTTGGCAATCTGCCCGATCAATTGACCTTCAATGACGACGGCACACAGCTTCTCGTTGCCGGAGAAGGCGAAAAGAACGACGACAGCGACAATGACGACAATCCGCTTGGCACAGTTGCGATCATCGATACGACCGACCCGGAAAACCCGTCTGTCGACCTGATCGACTTTACCGCCTTTAATGGTCTCGAAGACCTGGCGCGGGACGCTGGGATCCGCATTCAGGATGGTGTCAGCTTCGCAGAAGACGTGGAGCCCGAATACATCGCGATCAGCCCAGACGGCAGCACAGCGTTTGTTTCGCTACAAGAAAACAACTCGATTGCCTCCATCGATCTGGCAACAGGCGACGTGGTAGATGTTTTCTCCCTCGGAACCGCTGACTTCGCTGTCGAAAGCCAGCTTGACGCCAATGACAACGGCGAGATCGAGATCCAGAACTTCAACAATCTTGTTGGGTTCCGTATGGCCGATGCGATCGCCACATATGAGGTCGACGGCGAGACATACATCGTCACAGCCAATGAGGGCGACAGCCGTGATTTTGACGAAGCGCGTGTTGGCGACCTCGTAGAAGAGGGTTTGATCGATGAAAGCGTGGACACCACCGGTCTGGAACGCCTCGAAGTGTCGAGCATCGATAGAGACACCGATGGCGACGGTGACATCGATGTCCTGCACACGTTTTCTTCCCGATCCTTCTCCATCTTCGACTCAGACGGCAACCTGGTCTTTGACAGCGGGCCAGAGTTCGAGCAAATCATCGCTGAGATCGCGCCAGAGCGCTTCAATGACGATGATGGAGACACGGACGGCGACGAAGACCGATCTGATGCCAAGGGACCAGAGCCCGAAGCGGTCACGATTGGTGAGGTTGACGGAAAAACCTACGCATTCATCGGATTGGAACGTGATAGCGGGATCGTCATCTACGACATCTCTGATCCGACAGATGCACAATATGTCGACTACATCCCACCTGCGTTTGTCGATACGACCCCCGAAGGAGAGGTCGCACGACACGCCCCTGAGACAATCGCCTTTATCTCAGCGGAGGACAGCACCAGCGGCAACGCACAGATCGCTGTGGCCTACGAAGTGTCTGGCTCAACGGTGGTGTATGATCTGGCATCCGCCCCACCACTTGTCACAATTCCAGAGATCCAAGGCGCGGGCCACGTGTCCGAACTGGAGGGTCAGGAGGTCAGAACAACCGGGATTGTGACGGCTATTGATGGTCCCGGCTTCTACGTTCAGGATCCTGAGGGCGACGGCAACGACGCCACATCTGACGCGATATTTGTGTTCACCGGATTTGGTGGCACTGATGGGGTTTCCGTGGGCGATGAGGTAAATCTGCGCGGAACCGTCACCGAGTTTATCCCTGGCGGTGCCGACACTGGCAACCTGTCGACAACGCAGCTGAGCGACGTCGAAATTGAGGTGGTGAGCAGCGGAAACGACTTGCCAGACGCTGTCATTCTAGGGGCCGCTGGTCGCACACCTCCGACCGATGTTGTGATCTCGGAAGATGAGCTACCGGTAAATCTCCAAGAGGATCCGGGCACCTTCAACCCGGAGGTGGACGGCATTGATTTCTACGAAAGCCTGGAAGGCATGCGGGTCACCGTCGACAACCCGACAGCGATCTCCACAACCAACAGGTTTGGTGAGACATGGGTTGTGGCCGATGATGGCGCGGGCGTCACCTCTCCAACCGGCGGGCTGAATGATCGCGGTGGGCTCAACATCAATGCCGATGCCGACGGCACCGGCGATCTGAACCCGGAGCGTATTCAGATCCAGTACGACAACGACCTCCTTCCAGACGATTTCGAAAGAGTAGATATCGAAACCGGTGATGATTTGACGAATGTGACGGGTGTTGTCGACTATGCGTTCGGCAACTTTGAGATCCGCGTCACAGAGGAATTCGAGGTCGAAACCCCAAGCGCCAATGAGGCCGAAGTGACCGAGGTCGTTGGAACCGAGGATCGTTTAAGTGTGGCAACCTACAACGTGCTCAACATCACATCCGCAGAGGCGGATGGCGATGAGGAGCAGATCGCGGCACTCGGTGATCAAATCGTAAACAACCTGGGATCGCCCGACATCATCGCGCTGCAGGAAATTCAGGATGACAGCGGTGTGGCCGATGACGGAACGCTGAGTGCTGACGAGACATTGCAAGCCATAGCTGATGCGATCGTTGACGCCGGAGGTCCTGAATATGAGGTCGTAAGCGCGGTTGTCGACGAAGATGGCGAAAACGGAGGCGTCCCTGGCGGGAACATCCGCAACGCCTTCTTGTACAACCCTGACCGTGTCGAACTCAAAGAAGTTGAAACACTGGAATCGGACGTTCTGGCCGACTACGGTGTCGACAATCCAAATGCCTTTGATGGCACGCGGGATCCTCTGCTCGGTGTGTTTGAATTCAACGGCGAAGAGGTGACACTCATCAACAACCACTTCTCCTCGCGGTTTGGCTCATCCCCAATCTTCGGAGGGCCCCAACCCTTCGAACAGGCGGGCGAAGCAGAACGCGAAGAGCAGGCACTTGCCATCAATCAGGTGGCAGATGCGATCATTGAAGAAGACCCGGACGCACGTGTTTCCGTCCTTGGTGACCTCAACACATTTGAGTTCACTGACGAATTGACCGAAGATTTGCCGGGTGTCGGTGAAGAAGAAGTGTTGACCAATCTGATTGACGATCTGGAAGAAGATGAGGCCTCCACCTTTAACTTCCAGGGCAACAGTCAGGTCCTTGACCATATCTATGTCACCGACAACTTGGCAGAAGATGCAGAAGTAGACATCGTTCACGTGAACAACGACTTCTCCGATCCTGTGTCGGATCATGAACCGGTCGTCGCAAGCTTCCTCATCGAAGAAGTGATCGAAGAAGACCAGTTCCTCTTCGGCTCACGCCGCGGTGAGGAGCTCGAAGGTGCGGGTGGAAACGATGTGATTTTCGGTGAAAGCGGCAATGACACTCTCTTCGGCGAGGAAGGTGACGATGTCATCATTGGTGGACGCGACAGAGATCACATTGACGGCGGTGATGACGACGATGAGCTCTTTGGCGGCAGGGGCGCCGACAAAATCAATGGCGGCGACGACGACGACAAGATCTTCGGAGAGCGTGGCGGTGATCGCCTTGAAGGCGGTGATGGCAACGACATGATCGACGGCGGGATTGGTCGGGACTCCATTGATGGCGGTGAAGGCGATGACATGCTGGAAGGCGGCGGAGGCCGTGACACGTTCATCTTTGCTGAGACCTTCGGCAATGACACAATCGTCGACTTTAGAGCGAACCGTGATGAACTGGAGTTCGAGGGAGACGTCGAACTGGAGTTCGAAGATCAAGAAGATGGTGTGGTCATCACCGTGTCTGGCGATGCTCAGGGCACAATCACTCTGGTGGATGTGTTCGAAGACGATCTAACCTTCGTCTAAAATCCATCGCATATGAAGAAGAGGCCGGCTGTTCCATGCAGTCGGCCTTTTCGTGTGTCCCAGCCAAATGCGATCACGTCAAAGGTTGGAGAAGCTAAAAGGCCCAAGTGCGTACCCTTCTGCGAACGGTCACGGCCCAGAGCACCTTCCAACCGGAATAGTGATCCAGATGAGACCAGCGCCTGCCGGTGTGATCCACTTAAATGCTGTTACCGCGCCAGGCTGAGGCACGAAGGCAGGTGTTCGATCTGATCTGGCGTCCGCCGCAATGGCATGGCAACACTTTACACGAATGTCAGCACACGGAGTTTCCACTTTTAAGTCTTTGCAAGAAAACTGCCCAGTAACGCCGTGATCAGTCCAGTTTGATCTTCCATTGCGCCCTGACCGCATTCGTCACGCACATTTCCTCACCCTCCAGGCTGCTGTCTTGGGATATTGGGGGGTGTCGGCGACGGCACTAGCAACCTCGACCTTTCAAAGCGTCGTGCGGATGCAGTGTTGTCCGAATTGGCGCATCCTCACAAAGGCGCGCAAGCAGCAGTGTCTGCAGCGGGTGCCTTCTTGTCTCCTGCTGCCAGTGCCGTCATCCCTCACACCTCCAATTTGGCCTTCGAATGTCCTTACGCTACAGTCGCGAAAGATAGCGCGCTCCGAATGTCTGCGCTGAGCTTTCATCCCCGGCACAACACGGACCACCGTTGCTCCAGGCTCCTTGCCGGTTCCCGATATCCGCGCAGAGTGCAAAACAGGACAACATGGGCTCATTGAGCTCGTCGGAGGCAGCGCCGCATTTTTGTAGCAAGTTCGAGAGACGGGTGTTGCCATCGGCTCAAACCGGCCCTTGCTTTCATGCTCGCGCGCGGCGGTGCAGCTTCACCAGACCAACCGGACACTGTTGTCTTGCTTTATCGGCAAAAGTGTCTCAATCAACGCTCATGTTGAATTCAATCGTAAAACTGCCGAGCTATTACCTCCGTTCTTGAACGGAGCGGTAAGTGTTATTCGAACAGATGATGCCGCCACAGAGCGGCATTTTTTCGTTTGGCTCCTGTGGCTAAAACAGGAGACCAAAATGGAAGGAAGCACACAAAAGAGTATCGCTAAGATACGTAATGCAAACCACACCGACTTGCCTCATCTCAGGAAAATGGTGCAAGCACTGGCTGAGCATCACGGCGATGTTCCCCAGATCACTCAAGAAATTCTAGAGAGAGAAATCTTCGGTATTGTTCCATGGATTTACGTTATTGTCGCCGAGGCAGACGGTAGAGCTGTTGGCTATGCAGCGCTTTGCCCGCTCATAAATCTGCAGATGGGTACGAGGGGTATTGATATGCACCACCTATTTGTTGAACCTGCTTTTCGTGCGCAAGGCATCGGCAAACGGCTTATTGAGGGCGCAATGCGGAAGGCGCGCGAGCTTTCATGCTCACAAATCTCTGTTGGTACCCATCCCGACAATTTGGATGCCCAAGCCGTTTACCTTGCTTGCGGCTTTGAGAGACAAGACAGCTCACATGCAAAGTTTCGCATTGCGCTGTGAGCCCAAATGCTGCGTCGCAGAACTGTTCAAGATGAGCTCATAGCGGACTTGCGGCGGTGCGGCACGGCCGTAATCGTCCCAAGTGACCGTTAAGCGGACAGGGCGGCCAATCGCGGCAAACGATCCGAACTTATCAAAGTTGGACACATAGTGCCGGGCGGCGAGACACATGAAATCCGCGGCTCCCGGGAGCAAATGACAGCCGTTGAAGATCACCCATATACGCCCGCCGTCTCTGGCGTTTCAATTTGGTGGCACCAGACCCATGCCCAGTGTGTTGGTTGACATAATGATCGCCACACCGCATAGGGACGGCGACGTTGTCGCGTGAGCGGGTCGCGAACTGACCCGGACGACAACAAACCCCAATGTTCCCCATCACGCAGGGTTCAAATTGCTGGTCCGAGAGATTTGAAACTCACCTGACCTCTCAGGACTGCAAAACCCTGAACGGCGTTTACTGCGTCGAAAACAGGTTGACCATGTCTTTGGCAACCGGATCGGATTTGTATTTATGAAGACCTTCGAAGAACTGGCTTTGACGCCGGAAATTGCGGCCGCATTGGCCAAAGGCGGTTTTGCCGTCCCGACCCCCATCCAAGCTCAAGCGATACCACTGGCGCTCAAGGGCCATGATATCATGGGGTTGGCGCAAACAGGCACTGGCAAGACCCTCGCCTTTGGATTGCCAATGCTTGATGCGGTCCTGCGAAAGCCTGGGAAACCAGCGCCCAAAACGTGCAAAGCCCTTATTTTAGCCCCGACACGCGAGTTGGTGAACCAGACGGCACACACTCTGAAGTCTCTGACGCGTGAGACAAAAATCCGCGTGACCACAATTGTTGGGGGCGCATCGATTGCAAAACAACGCCAATTGCTTGACCGCGGCACAGACATCATCGTTGCAACGCCGGGTCGGCTTATTGACCTGTTGGACCGGGGCAGCCTCGATCTCAGCAAGACCACGCATCTGGTGCTGGATGAAGCCGACCAAATGCTGGATATCGGGTTTATTCATGCGCTGCGTAAAATCGTTCCGTTTCTATACGATGACCGTCAAACGCTCCTGTTCTCGGCCACAATGTCCAAACAGATGGAAGAGTTGAGCCGCGCATACCTCACCAATCCCAAGAAGGTTCAGTTGAACCCAGCCAGTCGCGCCGCCGAAAAAATCGACCAAAGCGTGCGGTCTGTGGAAAAGCCAAAGAAACCATCCGTGCTGCGCGAGATTCTGGGCCAACATCCGAACACAGCCACTTTGGTTTTTGCACGCACCAAACACGGGGCTGAACGGCTGAAGAAAGGGCTCGTTGCCGATGGATTTGCCGCAACGTCAGTGCATGGCAACAAATCCCAAGGGCAACGTGATCACGCGATCAAACAGTTTCGCGCCGGCGCTATGCAAATCCTCGTCGCGACAGATGTCGCCGCGCGCGGTATCGATATTCCGGCTGTTGGCTTGGTGGTGAATTATGATTTGCCCAATCAGCCCGAAAACTATGTCCACCGGATTGGTCGCACCGCCCGTGCTGGCCGGTCTGGTGTTGCCGTGACCCTGTGTGCGCCTGATGAAGTCAAACTGCTAAGAGCCATCGAAAAGCTCATCAAGGCGGGCATTCAAGTCGACGGGGACATGCCCGATGACATGCCGGGTCCGCTACAGGATACGCAGCGCCTCAAGGCTTCAAAGCCGAAACGGCGCCAACGCCGCCGCAAAACTGGTTCGCATCAACCGGGCAGCGCTCCCAACTCGAACAAAACTCGTGGGCGCAGGCCAAAACCCCAAAAACACGCAGCTTGACGCTCATTGAAAAGCGACATGCTGACAGTGTGAGTGTTGCAGGGAAAGGCTCAAAGCGAACATGCGGCGTTGCAGCGGGCGTGAAGAGGCCAGAGCGCCACAAAACGCACTGTGCCTCCGTGCGCCGCGTAACGTCTGGCGCAATCCATCACGCCAAAGTTTGACCGAAGGTCAGTTTGTTGCCGTCAGGGTCTCTGAAGCCAATTTCCCTCATTCCCCAAGTTTGATTGATCGGCGTCTCGCCGCCATCCGACACGGAAAGCTTTACCTCTTTCCCAACGAACTGATCACAAAGCGCGTCTACGTTGTCGACTTTGACGTAAATCGCGGCACCGAACGCACCATTTTCTCGACTGTGGCTACTCAAAAGAAGGATGTCACCGTCTCTTGAGACCGCTGCATAACGCGACCCAAACTGCTGCGGATCAGGGTCGGGTGCCACCACCAAATCGAAATCCAGAACTTTGGTATAGAACTCCACAGATGCAGCAACATCTCGACAATCCAGAAACGGTTCTATGCTCACACCTACACCTTTCGCTATGTCCATGGCAGCATCAGACGACACGACTTGGTCGTCTTGATCGATGTTTCAGTTTGTGTGACGCAACCTAGAAAGCTACACGCCGAAAGCGAACTTTCCTGGCAAAATAGAGGGCCTTCCCGCAACCGCCACACGATCCTCAGGCGATCAAACGAAGGCACAGGCCGCTGAGCGCCCTTCAAAAATCGCGCAACAAATGAAAAGAAACCCCGCCACATGCGACAACTTTTTTAAATTAGCCTGTTGACGGTCCATGCACCCGATCATAGTGTCTCGCCCATGCAAAGGAGTCTCTCATGACCGACCTAGTGGTCATTTTGGTAGATATATGGCGCATGGGCCGGTAACGGACACCATAACGGTACCCCATGCGCCCCCGATCAACCGGGGGCTTTTTTTTGCGCTAACGCATAGAAGAAACAAACTTAAGACAACGACAGACACGTCATAAACGGAGCAAAGCAATGACACGTCAAATGACCGGAGCGAAAATGGTGGTTCAAGCCCTGAAGGATCAGGGTGTGGACGTCGTATTCGGATATCCCGGGGGCGCGGTGCTACCGATTTATGATGAGGTGTTTCAGCAAAACGATATCCGCCACATTCTGGTCCGTCACGAACAGGGCGCGGTGCATGCCGCCGAAGGGTACGCGCGCTCCACCGGCAAACCGGGCGTGGTGCTTGTGACCTCTGGCCCGGGCGCGACCAATGCTGTGACCGGTCTCACCGATGCGCTGATGGACAGTATCCCGATTGTCGTTCTCACAGGTCAGGTTCCCACCTTCATGATCGGCACCGATGCGTTCCAAGAGGCCGATACGGTGGGCATCACCCGGCCTTGCACCAAACACAACTGGCTTGTGGATGACACGACAAAGCTCTCAGACGTGATCCATCAGGCGTTCCACGTGGCCACCTCGGGCCGTCCGGGTCCGGTTCTGGTGGACATCCCCAAGGATGTGCAGTTTGCCTCTGGCGACTACACCCCGCCCGCCAAGGCGACGACGAGCCATTACCAGCCGCAAGTCAAAGGCGACATGGACACGATCACCGAACTAGTCGAGGCGCTTGAGACGGCCGAGCGCCCGATCTTCTACACCGGCGGCGGCGTGATCAATTCCGGCCCCGCGGCCAGCCAGCTTTTGCGCGAACTGGTCTCCGCAACCGGGTTCCCGATCACCTCCACCCTCATGGGCCTCGGCGCCTACCCCGCCTCGGGCGAAGCGTGGGTCGGGATGCTGGGGATGCATGGGCTTTATGAGGCCAATCTGGCGATGCATGACTGCGATCTGATGATCAATATCGGTGCGCGCTTTGATGACCGCATCACCGGACGGCTCGACGCGTTCAGCCCCGGCTCCAAGAAGGCGCATATCGACATTGATCCCTCCTCCATCAACAAGGTGATCAAGACCGATATCCCGATCATCGGCGACATCGCCCATGTGCTCGAAGACGTGCTCAAGGTCTGGAAAGCGCGCGGGCGCAAGACCAACAAGGCGGCCATTGCCAAGTGGTGGGAGCAGATCGAGGAATGGAAAAAGGTCAAATGCCTGGGCTTCACCCAAGAAGGCAAAACGATCAAGCCGCAATATGCGCTGGAACGTCTTGAGGCGCTGACCAAAACCCATGATCGCTATGTCTGCACCGAAGTGGGCCAGCACCAAATGTGGGCCGCGCAATATATGGGATTTGAGGATCCCAACCGCTGGATGACCTCCGGGGGTTTGGGCACCATGGGCTACGGCTTCCCCGCCTCCATTGGCGTGCAGGTGGCCCACCCCGATGCGCTCGTCATCAATGTGGCCGGTGAGGCGTCATGGCTGATGAACATGCAGGAAATGGGCACAGCCGTGCAATTCCGCCTGCCGGTCAAACAGTTCATCCTCAACAACGAACGGTTGGGTATGGTCCGCCAGTGGCAAGAGCTCTTGCATGGTGAACGCTACTCGCATTCCTGGTCCGAGGCCCTGCCCGATTTCGTCAAACTGGCCGAGGCGTTTGGCTGCAAAGGCATCATCGTGAAAGACCCCGCTGATCTCGACGACGCGATCATGGAGATGATCAACTATGACGGCCCGGTGATCTTTGATTGCGTGGTGGAAAAGCACGAAAACTGCTTCCCGATGATCCCCTCGGGCAAAGCGCATAACGAAATGCTGCTGGGCGAGGCCGAGACCCAAGGCGTGATCGACGCCAAGGGCTCGGTGCTGGTGTAAGGAAAAGACAATGTCAGCCCTCAAAATCAAAAAAGGCGCAAGCAGCCATTCCGCCTACAACCTACGGCCCACCTTTTCGGACACGATTGAAAGCCACACATTGGCTGTGATCGTCGACAACGAACCGGGCGTCCTGGCCCGAGTGATCGGGCTCTTCTCGGGGCGCGGCTATAACATCGACAGCCTGACCGTGGCGGAGGTGGATCACCAAGGCCACCAGTCGCGCATCACCATCGTGACGCGCGGCACGCCGCAGGTGATCGAACAGATCAAGGCGCAGCTGGGCCGCATTGTCGTGGTCCATGAAGTGCATGACTTGACAGTCGAAGGCCGCTCGGTTGAACGCGAATTGGCGCTTTTGAAGGTCGAAGGCACCGGCGACAAACGGGTGGAGGCGCTGCGGCTTGCGGATATCTTCCGCACCAATGTGGTGGACAGCACGCTCGACAGTTTCGTGTTTGAGATCACCGGCCCGCCGGAAAAGATTGATGCCTTTGCCGACCTCATGCGCCCTCTCGGCCTGACCGAGATCGCCCGCACCGGTGTCGCCGCCCTCCTACGCGGGGCGTAACCTACGCAGTCTTTAAAAGACTGCGCCCGAAATCTTTTAATGATTTCGCCCCCATCAAAAGAAAGAACCGCGCCTCAATCGAGACGCGGTTTTTTTCTAGGGTGAGACCTCAGTCCTTGGACCGCATCCCGTTCCACACTCCGGCAAAGACCACCGCGAAGAGAACATGCCCCACAAGCGCCACCCAGGTGATCCCGGTGAAGCCCAGGAAGGGCGCATTGCCGGCCACCAGATGCGCCATGAAAAACAGCGCAAAGATCCAAAGCCCCACACCGTAAATCGCCGCCGCCGCCATGGACGGCACAAAAGGCGTGATCTTGTCGCGAATGGGCTCAGCAATCATCAGCCAACCCAGCGGATACGCCACAAGTCCGGCAAAAAAGTGCAGCGCCTCAGCACCCGGCCGATACCCCGACCCAAACACCGCACTGATTGTCGCATTGGCCAGCCCAACCGGTGCCAGCGTGGCAAATCCAAACATCGGAGAGAGCACTTGCCCGAAAAGATCAAAAGCGATGAAGGCCGCCGCTCCCGCGGTGAAAAACGCCACCAACTGCGCTTTGATGGACTGAGTGTCGGCACTGATACCGGGGGTCATTGTTGTGTAAGCCATGGGTCATTCCCTCGTTTGGTTCCGCATCTTGCGGTGTTGAACATGACTAAGAGATCGTCACGCCGAGGGGCCGCGTCCACGCATCACACGTCAGCGTGAAGGATCGGTAGGAAAAACCCTGGTATACAATTGTATATTTTCTAGAACTGAAACAATTCCGCAGCGTCACATCGGGCATGGCCGCCGCAAATGTTACAAAATCTCAAACCCGCAAAGGGACGTTCAGCCGTATTTTCGGTCTGTTGGTTTTTCAGCCGGCACATTAAGCGCGCCCGGGCGAGACTGGCCAGCAAACGGACTGCGTTCTGGCGCATCCACAGGCGCAACACTTGGGCCCGGAAACGGCAGAACACGCGATTGCGTCGGCGCCGTGCTTGGAAGGCTTGTCTGCGCGCGCGCATTCGCAGCCTCAGGGGCCACAGTTCGCAACAGATCATCGCTGAGCAACGTATGGTGCCGCTCCGCCACCACAACCGGTGCCAAAGCAAGGCGCAAATCATCTTCCTCGCGGATGTCAAATTCGACCAAATCGCCAACGCCAAAAGACATGTCTGGCGCAGATGCATCTGTACTTTTTGAAAAGTAGGCTAGTTTTCTGTGATCTTCACACCAAATCACCGCACAGTTTTTGACACTGTCACTCCAAAGTACAACACCGTACATAGCTTCCCCAATTTCGTTTTGTTTTTTTCCTCCTACTAAAGTTATAGGAGCGTTATCGGTTTTTCCTTTTTCATTTTGTGACATATTTCGCCAGAACTGACGCTAATTAGCGTCAGTTTTTACCGCCACACGCAACTCAAAGGGGAAAACATGAGAATGGAAAAGCAATCGGTTGTATTCGTTGCGAATTTTCAACCTATAGCCTAGTTTGACATAGCGCAAATAACAAAATCGATATGTCACCAATTCAACCGAACCCTGCCGAAGTTCGACTGGTTTTCGGCGATAACCTCCGCCGCCTGACGCGCGGGTACAAATCTGTGTCTGCCGTCTGTCATGAGCTTGGGATCAACCGCACGCAGTTCAACAGATATCTCAGCGGTGAAAGCTTCCCCCGCCCGGACGTGCTAAGCCGGATTTGTCGCTTCTTCGACGTCGATGCGCGCATCCTGCTTGAGCCTTTGGATGACATGACGGTCGAATATGGTGATCTGGTCAACCACCCGATGCTGGAGGGGTTTTTCGGCCGCACGACGGTAGATGTGCCCGAAGACGTCTTTCCAAGCGGGCTTTACCGGTTCGCCCGGCAAAGCTTTCTCGATGCCAGCCAATTTGTCATGGGGCTTGTCCTCATCAAGCGCGCGGATGGCTATACCTTCTTGCGCGGCTTTGAACCGCGCAGCGCGCTCAAGGCCAAGGGCCTGTCCACACAAACCTACACGGCCGAATTTCGCGGCCTCGTTATGCGCCAGGAAGAAGGCGTCATGGCCGTTGTCACCCACCGCGATACCATGTCCTGCTCGTTCAACTTCCTGGCTCAAGACACCTCCTTTCAATCCAACATCTGGGAGGGCTATGCCTCTCGCACTGTGCGCGAAAAGGTCAGGGGCCGCCGCGCCATGCGCATGGTTTACGAACATCTGGGCGATGATTGCAGCCGCGTGCTTGAGGTGGCGCGCCAATCCGGCGTTGTCAGCATTGATCGGGTGCCCGCCTATTACCTTCATTTGCTGCGCCCGTCTGAGGAATTCCGCTAGGCCCCGCGCGTGTTGCCGGATTGCGCTCTTGTCATAGGCCCTCAGGTCCGGATAATTAAACACGTGTTCAATTCATCGGTTTGGGAGGACTGATCCAAAATGGATTTCGGCTTAAACGAAGAGCAGCAGGCGATCTTCGACACGGCGCATGGGTTCGGTCAGGACCACATCGCGCCCTTCGCCCGCGCCTGGGAAACCGACGGCACGATCCCCAAGGATCTGTGGCCCAAAATTGGTGAGCTGGGCTTTGGCGCGCTCTATGTCTCTGAGGATCAGGGCGGCTCTGGCCTCACCCGGCTGGATGGCACATTGGTCTTTGAGGCGCTGTCGATGGCCTGCCCGTCTGTCTCGGCCTTCCTGTCAATTCACAACATGTGCGCGAAAATGCTCGACAGTTTCGCCAGCGATGAGATGAAATCCCGCGTGCTGCCCGATGTGCTCTCGCTCAAAACCGTGCTCAGCTATTGCCTGACAGAACCCGGCTCCGGCTCGGATGCCGCCGCGCTCAAGACCCGCGCCGAGCGCACCAATGAAGGCTATACGCTCAACGGAACAAAGGCGTTCATCTCCGGCGGCGGCTACTCTGACGCCTATGTCGTGATGGTCCGCACCGGCGGTGACGGGCCCAAGGGCATCTCCACCGTCTATGTCGAAGACGGCGCGCCGGGGCTCTCCTTCGGCGGGCTTGAGGACAAGATGGGCTGGCGTTCCCAACCCACGCGGCAGGTGCAATTCGATGATTGCAAGATCGGCGCAGATGCCCTTGTGGGCGAAGAGGGGCGCGGCTTTTCCTATGCCATGGCCGGGCTGGATGGCGGACGGCTCAACATCGCGGCCTGTTCCATCGGGGCCGCGCAATCCGCCCTCGATGCCACCCGCAGCTACATGGCCGAGCGTAAGGCGTTCGGGCAAAGCATCGATCAGTTCCAGGCCCTGCAATTCCGCCTTGCCGACATGGAGATCGATCTCCAAGCCGCCCGCACCTTCCTGCGCCAGGCCGCGTGGAAGCTTGACCACGGCGCACCTGACGCCACCAAATTCTGCGCCATGGCCAAGAAATTCGTGACCGAAGCGGGAAGCCGCATCTGCAACCAATGTCTGCAACTCCATGGCGGCTACGGCTATCTGGCCGATTATGGCATCGAAAAACTGGTCCGCGACGTGCGCGTGCATGAAATCCTCGAAGGCACGAATGAGATCATGCGCATGATCGTGGCGCGCTCGCTTTTGGCCGAAGCATGAACGACCCGGCGCGGAAACAAGGGCGTCAGCCCGCCGCGCCTTCGTCAGGCCGTCCCGGGGCCTGGCGAAATCCACATGGCAGATCAAATCTCGCCGGTTCAGCGGGACGGCACGATAAAGCGCTGCCACCCCAAGATCGGATCGCCACGCCACGGCCTGACGAAGGCGCTCGGTTGCGCTTGGCGCGCGTATCACTTTAGGAATACCCCACCATGCCTGACATCCACATCCGCCAGACCGGCCAGGCCGGCCGCATCACACTCACCCGCCCTCACGCGCTCAACGCTATGAGCTATGACATGTGCCTCGCGATTGAGGCCGCGCTGGATGGATGGGCCAATGATGACAGCGTGGCACTGGTGATCATCGATGCCGAGGGCGACAAGGCATTCTGCGCAGGCGGCGACATTCAAGAACTATATGACACCGGCACCAAGGGCGATTTCGCTTATGGGCAGCGGTTTTGGCGCGATGAATATCGCCTCAACGCCAAGATCGCCGAATATCCCAAACCCTACATCGCCTTCATGCAGGGCTTCACCATGGGCGGCGGTGTGGGCATTTCCTGTCACGGCTCGCACCGCGTGGTCTGCGAAAGCTCTCAGATCGCGATGCCCGAATGCGGGATCGGTTTGGTGCCAGACGTCGGCGGCTCTCTCTTACTGGCTCGCGCGCCGGGGCGGCTGGGCGAATATCTGGGCCTCACCACCGCCCGAATGGGGCCCGGAGATGCGATTTATGCTGGTTTTGCAGATACATACATTCCACAGCTCAAGTGGGAACAGGTCATCAAAACGCTGGAAGACACCGGCGATCTCTCCGCACTTCAGACCGCCTCTGAGGATGCCCCAACTGGCACCCTCCCCAGCCGTCAGGCCGATATTGACGCCTATTTCGGCGGTGAAACCCTGCGCGACATCACAAATGCCCTGCAGGCCGATGGCGGGGATTTCGCCACCGACGCACTCAAACGCCTCGCGCGCAACTCGCCGCTCTCCATGGCCGCGGGGGTTGAGATCATCCACCGCCTGCGCGGGCCCGCCGCCGATATCCGCCGCGCGCTGGAACTGGAATACCGCTTCACCCACCGCGCGATGGAGCATGGCGATTTCCTCGAAGGGGTGCGCGCCGCCGTCATCGACAAGGATCGCAGCCCCAAATGGCAGCATGATCTGACCACGCCCATTTCGCTGGACGTGACCCGCATGCTGATGCCGCTCGGGGCCGACAAACTGACATTCAACACGGGAGAGACGCCATGAAAATAGGGTTCATTGGCCTGGGTAACATGGGCGCACCCATGGCGGCAAATCTGGCCGCCGAAGGCCATGACGTCACCGGGTTTGACACCGCTGAGATCAGCATTGAAGGCGTAGTTCTCGCCCCGTCCGCCGCCGAGGCCGCCCAAGGCGCGGACGTGGTCATCACCATGCTGCCCAATGGCGCGATCCTCAGCGCCGTCGCCGCTGAGGTGATCCCCGCGATGCGCGCCGGATCGGTGCTGCTCGATTGCTCCACCGTCGATGTGGACACCGCCCGCAAAGTGGCGTCCAAGGCACACGCAGCTGGTCTTCTGGCCCTTGATGCGCCGGTGTCAGGTGGTGTTGCCGGGGCCGCAGGTGGCAGCCTCACCTTCATGGTCGGCGGCGATGAAGAAGGCTTCAAGATCGCAGCAGAGCTATTTGATATCATGGGGCAAAAGGCCGTCCATTGCGGTCCGTCCGGCAATGGCCAAGCCGCCAAGATATGCAACAATATGATCTTGGGTGCGACCATGATCGTGACCTGTGAAGCCTTCGCACTGGCCGACAAATTGGGGCTGTCGCGGGAGGCGATGTTTGATGTGGTCTCCACCTCGTCGGGCTACAGCTGGACCATGAACGCCTATTGCCCCGCACCCGGCATCGGGCCGCAATCGCCCGCCGACAACGGCTACCGCCCTGGCTTTGCCGCAGAGCTGATGCTCAAGGATTTGCGCCTGGCGATGGAGGCCGCCGCCTCGGCGGATGCGGACACGCCCCTGGGCCGCGCCGCGCAGGATCTCTACGCCCAATTCGTGGAAAACGAAGACGGTCTGGGACAGGATTTTTCCGCCATGCTGCCAAGGTTCGAAAAACGCGGTCACGATGGGACCTAAGATGAACACCACCGCGTAAGACCCTGACACGCCTTAAAAACTACGGGCGCGCCTAACCCTCAACACAGGTCTCCCGCCCCGCCTCCAGCACGTAAACACAGCCCTGCTTGTTGGACAGCCCATCCATCTCGTCCCGGCTCAAGCCGCAGACCAACCCGCGCAGCACCTTGCCCAAAAGCCCGTGGGACACGATCACCGTCTCACCGCTCAGGTCATCCAAAACGGCCCGCACCCGCGCCTCAAGCGCGTCAAACCCCTCACCACCCGGCGCGGACGTATAGAGGTAGAGATCATTGCGCCCACCCGTCGGCAAATCATCCCGCAACTGCCCTTCCCACTCGCCGGTGGCCACCTCAGACAGCCGCGCATCCGTTTCAAACGCGCGGCCTTCAAGGGCAATCTGCGCGGTGTGCATTGCGCGCCCCAAAGGCGACACACGGCATATCATGTCAGGTGCCGCCGCCAGCACTGGCCGCATGATCCGCGCCTGCGCCTCTGCCTGCGCCCGGCCCAGCTCGGTCAGGGGCGAATCCAAATGCCCTTGCAGGCGGCGCTCAAGGTTCCATTGGGTCTGACCATGTCGCAAGAACCAAATCTTAGGAAAGTGTGCCACGCGCCCCCCCGAGATCAGAATAACTGCCTTTGCGCCACCACAGTGCGAAGCGCATCATTTAAATAGTTCAATACTAAACTATGTATTTTCTGCATTGCAGCAATTCCAATTTATCAATGGTTTATTAGGACACTGTGATTATCTTGCGGGCATGGGAGGATGAAAAAAATGCTGAAAGGTCGTCACGATGGCGCATATCATCCAAACTGCTCAATCCTACACAAACCCGTTTTCGAATCTCGTACTTCGTCTGCGTGATGCCTACGCAAAACGCGCGACCTACAACAAGGTGCTGCGGGAGCTTTCTTCCATGTCGAACCGTGAACTCACTGACATCAATCTGTGTCGTGGTGATATTCGCCGTGTCGCACGTGAGGCGATGGATCTCTAACCGCCTGATTTGGGCAAACGCGCCAGAGAAACGCCCCAGAAGCCATGAAATGGTGGGTGATAAGAGATTCGAACTCCTGACATCTTCGATGTGAACGAAGCGCTCTACCACTGAGCTAATCACCCATTGAGCGGTCCAATATCGCTATTCGGCGGCCTTCGCAACAGCCTGATGTTTGGCGCCTGTTGCGGCCGCCTCCTCTACTCGCTCTTTGGATTGACGGATACGCGCGATGACGACGCGATTTTTGCCAGCATCCTTGGTGCGTTTGGGCATCACCCGCCCCATCGGCTGCAAGTTCAGCGCGCGCTCCTCGGCGATCGCGCCGCCTAGAATATCCAGCATCGCCTCAACAACCGGCTTGGCAAATTTCTTTTTGACGTCAGACCGCGCAACCACAAGATCCAAAAGTTCTTTTTTCTTCAACTCCGTGCCGACGGATGCCGCAGGCACCTCTTTCACGAGCGAAACCGCAGGTGCCTTTGTGGCCGCCCCCGCATTTGTGGATTGGGGTTGAGGTTTTGACGCGGCCGTGGATTTTGCAGGCGTCTTTTCAGGCGTCTTAGATGCCACTTTCGCCGCTGTCTTGGGCTGAGGCTTAGGGCCGGTCTTTGCACCCGCGTTTGTGCCTGTCTTTATGTCCGCCTTTGTGTCCGCCTTAGCCCGGGTTTTTGCGGTGGTTTTTGCGGACGTTCTCGTAGCTGGTTTTGTAGCCGCTCTTGTAGCCATGACTGCTCCTCTGGCTCTGTCTGATAAGGTGTGCCACTTTTGTTGCACTTCCTCATTCAATATAGCCATTTTGCCACGACAAGGCCACCACTCAGTTGACGTATGGTAGAGCGCGTCGGTAAGAGAGACTACATATAGTTATTGGGGGCTGCTCGTGAAGAAATTGCTTACAGCTGCTGCGTTCCTCTCCTTGATGGTCGGAACTGCATACGCATCCGGTGTCACCGAACCGTTCATGGAACCTGAGGTGATCGCCGCTGACACATCCATCAACGCCAATCAGCTGATGATCGTGGCCGCGCTTGCGGTGATTGTGATCATCCTCGGCGCCGCTGGCGCGTTCGGGTAAGGTCAAGCGTCAGAGACCGGCAAATCTCGCGCAAGACAGGCTGCGCGCAAAGCCATTGATCGCAACACATTAAATCAAAAAAGCGCCCCGAGGACAGGGCGCTTTTTCATTTCTCTGGACGAAGTGTCTTAATGCGTGATCGCGGTAGACCCGTCAGGCCCGGAGGCGCGGGCAGCCTCTGCCGCGGCCGCTTCCTCGGCGGCCTCGTCCCACTCCACGGGCTCCGGCGTATCCACCAGCGCCAGCTTCAGAACGTCGGTCACGTGATCAACCGGGATAATATCCAACCCCTCTTTCACATTGTCCGGGATCTCAGCCAGGTCCTTTTCGTTCTCACGTGGAATGAGCACGGTTTTGATACCTCCGCGCAGCGCCGCCAAAAGCTTCTCTTTCAAGCCTCCGATGGCCAACGCGTTGCCGCGCAACGTGACCTCGCCTGTCATGGCAATATCCTTGCGCACGGGGATCCCGGTGAGAACCGACACGATCGATGTCACCATCGCCAAGCCAGCACTCGGCCCATCCTTGGGCGTCGCCCCTTCGGGCACGTGTACGTGGATATCCCACTTTTCAAACCGTGGCGGCTTCACCCCGATCTCAGGCGCAATTGACCGCACGTAAGAGCTTGCAGCATCGATGCTTTCCTTCATCACATCGCCCAGCTTGCCCGTGGTCTTCATTCGCCCCTTCCCCGGCAGGCGCAGCGCCTCAATATTGAGAAGCTCACCACCCACTGACGTATAGGCCAGCCCGGTCACCACGCCCACTTGATCGGCCTCTTCGGCCAGACCAAAGCGGTGTTTGCGCACGCCCAAGAAGTCATCAAGATTGTCGGCAGTGACCGTCACGGCCTCCACTTCCTTCTTGATGATTTTGGTCACAGATTTCCGTGCAACCTTGGCGATCTCACGCTCCAGGTTCCGCACACCCGCCTCACGCGTGTAATACCGCACGATATCGGTCAACGCGTCATCGCCCAGCTCAAATTCCTTTGCCTTGAGCCCGTGGTTCTTGATCTGCTTGGGGATCAAATGCTGTTTGGCAATCTCGCGCTTTTCATCCTCGGTATAGCCGGCAAGGGGAATGATCTCCATCCGGTCCAAGAGCGGCCCAGGCATGTTGTAGCTGTTCGACGTGGTCAGGAACATCACATTGGACAGGTCGTATTCCACCTCCAGATAGTGATCCGTGAAGGTTGCGTTCTGCTCCGGGTCCAGCACCTCAAGCATAGCCGACGCCGGATCACCCCGGAAATCCTGACCCATCTTGTCAATCTCATCCAAAAGGATCAGCGGGTTTGTCGTCTTGGCCTTTTTCAGCGCCTGAATGATCTTACCGGGCATGGATCCGATATATGTTCGCCGGTGACCGCGAATTTCGCTTTCATCGCGCACACCGCCCAGCGAGATGCGGATAAATTCCCGCCCCGTGGCCCGCGCAACAGATTTACCAAGGCTCGTCTTACCCACGCCAGGAGGGCCCACAAGGCACATGATCGGGCCTTTGAGCTTTTTGGAGCGTTGTTGCACCGCCAGATACTCGACAATGCGTTCTTTCACCTTTTCGAGGCCAAAGTGATCAGCATCCAGGATGGATTGCGCTTTGTTAAGGTCCTTTTTGACCCGCGATTTCGTGCCCCACGGGATGGACAGCATCCAATCGAGGTAATTGCGCACCACGGTCGCCTCAGCACTCATCGGGCTCATATTCTTGAGCTTTTTCAGCTCACCTTCGGCTTTTTCGCGCGCTTCTTTGCTGAGCTTGGTCTCTTCGATCTTGGCCTCAAGCTCGGCGACTTCGCCTTCGCCCTCTTCGCCGTCACCCAGCTCCTTCTGAATGGCCTTCATCTGCTCATTCAGGTAGTACTCGCGCTGCGTGCGCTCCATCTGGGATTTGACGCGCGTTTTGATCTTTTTCTCAACCTGCAGCACGGACATCTCACCCTGCATCAGGCCATAAACCTTCTCCAGCCGTTCTGACACGGACAGCGTCTCCAAAAGCTCCTGCTTTTGGCCCACTTCGATACCCAAATGGCCCGACACCAGGTCGGCCAGCTTCGCCGGCTCGTCACTTTCAGAAACGGCGGCAAGCGCCTCTTCTGGAATGTTTTTCTTGACCTTCGCATAGCGCGCAAATTCATCCGTCACGGTGCGCAAAAGCGCCTCAATCGTGGCGGCATCGCCGGGCATTTCCGCCAGGTAATCCGCACGCGCTTCAAAGAAATCATCGTTTTCGAGGTATTCGAGGATCTTCACCCGCGTCACACCTTCGACCAACACTTTGACCGTGCCATCCGGCAGCTTCAAAAGCTGCAGCACATTGGCCAAAACGCCGATGCGGTAAATACCGTCTGCGGCCGGGTCATCTTCGCCGGGGTCAACCTGGCTCGACAGAAGGATCTGTTTGTCATCCTGCATCACCTCTTCCAAGGCGCGCACGGATTTGTCCCGCCCCACAAAAAGCGGCACGATCATGTGAGGAAACACCACGATATCGCGCAGCGGCAGCACAGGGTAGGATGTGTTCAGGGGTTCTTGCATGCTCTTATCCTTGTTTTTGGCAAGAAAACGCTGGCCCCAATGTTAGGCAGCCTTGGTTCTCTCCAGTCGTTATTAAGAAATGGGGCAGTACCCCCGGCATTTCAACCGACTCATGACCGCCAACATGACCGCGCCGTGGAGGACGCTCAAGAGCGGATACAGATACGATTGCAAATATAGGGCATAGAACGCCGTTGGCTGAGACAAAATGGGCGTTTTCAAATGCGCCATTGCTCTGGCATCCCACGCCTCAGAGCTTGATCCATAGCGCGATTTGAGGCCTCCTGAAACAACAGGGTGAGGTCCCGGATCAAGTCCGGGACGGGTTTTCACAGGTCTCAGTCCAAGAAAGCCTTCTCAACCACATACTCTTTGGGTTCTGAATTGGCCCCTTCGCGCAGGCCGTAGCCCTCCAACAACTCTTTGATCTCAAGGTTGAAGGCCAGATTGCCACACACCATCGCGCGATCATGTTCCGGGGACATAGGCTCAACGCCCAAATCCTCAAACACATCGCCTGATCGCATCAGATCAGTGATCCGCCCCATTTTCGGGCTCTCTTCCCGGGTCGTGGTCGGGTAATAGCGCAGTTTCTCATGAAATCCCTCACCGATCAGCTCAGCCAGCAACTCGTCCTCCCGGATCTCCTCAATCAGCCGCTTTCCATACTCCAACTCGCCCACTTCCCGGCAGGTATGGGTGATGATCACCTCGTCATAATCCTCATAAGTCTGCGGATCACGCAAAAGCGAGGCAAAGGGCGCAAAGCCCGTGCCCGTGGCGAAAAACCAGATGCGTTTGCCCGGCAAAAGCGCATCATGCACCAGCGTTCCCACTGGTTTGGGCCGCAAGATCAGAGGATCGCCGGGTTGAATATGCTGCAATTTCGACGTCAGCGGCCCATCAGGCACCTTGATCGAATAAAATTCCAACTCCTCATCCCAGGAAGGGCTGGCAATGGAATACGCCCTGAGCAGCGGCTTTTCCCGTCCGGTCTTTTCATCTGTCTGCATCAGCCCGATCATCACAAACTCGCCCGAGCGAAATCGCAAGCTGGCAGGCCGCGTCACCCGAAAGGAAAAAAGCCTGTCTGTCCAATGCTTTACAGACGTCACTTCCTGTTGATCAGACATCGGTTTGGCAGCGGCAGGTTTGGTCGCAGGTTGCGGATTTGTCATGAAAGGCACCAAGAATTACGTCTGAGAGGATGCGGGCGAGCATAGCAAGCGTGCGGGCGTCACCGCCATGTATGCAGATCACCGTTCTGGTGTCCAGACACGTTGACAAACGGGGCGGCGGAGAAGCAGGCTTTTGACTTTAAGCTTGATCTACAAGCTCTTGCGAAAAAACGGATATCTCAGCTTGCGCAGCGCGCGGCGCCAACCCGATGATCGTCAAGGCCGCCCCCTGCAGGTCAGCCTCTTCCAGGTCTTGAGAGAACCGATCCAACCGTGTCGCAACCACCCTCTGATCCCCACGCGTGGCGTTTTCGACCACAGTGATCGGCAGATCCCTCGGCGCTCCGTACATCAACAGCCGCCCCTGCACAAACCGCGCAGAGCGTTTGCCCATGTAGATCGCCGAAACCGCACCAGGGGCCGCCAGGCCGCGCCAATCATGTTCGGCAAAGCCTTTCATGTCATGGCCCGTGACAAAACGGATCGAAGAATTGCGCCCCCGCTCTGTCAGGCTTTGCCCAATCGCCGCTGCTGAGGCCGACGCGGCGGTGATCCCCGGCACGATGGTCCAGCGCACGCCCGCAGCATTCAGCGCGGCAATCTCCTCATCAAGCCGGGCAAACATCGTCGGATCACCGCCCTTGAGCCGCACCACCTGCGCCCCCGTCTGGCTATGGTCCACGATCATGTCGTTGATCTCACTTTGCGCGGTCGACGGTCCAAACCCCTTTTTACCGGCATCGATCATAACCGCCTCACGCCGCGCCAGTTCCAGGATCTCAGAGCTGACAAGCCGGTCATGGATCACCACATCGGCCTCATCCAGCAATTTGCGCGCCTTCAGCGTCAAAAGCTCCGGATCGCCCGGACCGGCGCCGACAAAGGCCACATGCCCCTCACGCCGGTCTGCGGTTTTGTGTTTCTCCAAAAGGGCTTGCAGCGCAGTGTTGATCCCATCTTCGCCGTGTTCCTGCATCGTGCGGGGGCCCGCGGTAAAGTAGTAGTCGCGCCAGAAATCCCGGCGTGGGCGGCCAAAGGGCAGCGCCTCCACCGCGTGACGAAACGCTTTGCCAATCCGCGCAAGCGAGCCCAACATCGGCGGCAAACGCTCCTCAATATCCGCCTTGATCGCCCGCGCCAGAACAGGTGCCGCGCCTTCCGTGCCAATCGCCACGGTCACGGGATCGCGGTCCACAATGGCAGGCGTGATGAACTGGCTGTCCTCGAGATTGTCGACAATATTGGCCAGCGCCCCTTCGACCCGCGCGATGGTCATGTTACGCGCATCCTCATAGGCGTCCTCATCGGCGGCGTAAAACAACGTGGCGCCGACCACATCCCCCGATTGCAACGCACGCCGCACAAGCGTCAGCCGCCTCTCCTCGTGCCAGTCCAAAATTTCCTGCGCTGCATCCTGCGCAAAAACCGTCACCTGTGCTTCGGTCTTCAGGATCAGGCGCAGTTTGGCAATCGCCGCCTCGCCCCCGCCTGAGACCACAACGCGTTTGCCCTCAAGGGCCACAAAGATGGGAAAGTGTTTCACTGGACCTGTCCATTCGCGGTTGACTTTGCCATTTATAGAAAATATTCCCGGTTCAAGGCCATATGCAGCGGCAAATAAGGACGTTTGTTCCGTCAAGGCCCGCGAAAACCCACCTCGTTCCAGACTAAAAGGAATACCAGAATGCCCGTCCGTCTTGACGATCTAGACCGGAAAATTCTCAACGAATTGCAACGCGATGGCGGGCTGTCTCTGGATGAAATTGCCAAGCTCGTGGGCAGTTCCAAAACCCCGGTGTGGAACCGCATCCGCAAAATGCGCGACGGCGGTGTGATCAAACAGCAGACCTATCTTCTGGATGCCGAAGCGCTTGGCTTTGAAGCGTGTTTTTTCGTCCTGATCCGCACGTCAGAGCATGATGCCGCCTGGCAAGCGGCGTTTCTCAAGGCGCTGCATGAACGCCCCGAGGTGCAGGAAGCGCACAGATTGGCAGGCGATATTGATTATATCCTCAAGGTCCGCGTCGCCAATGCCCGCGCCTATGATGTGTTCTACCAGGCGCTGATTTCCGAGGTGAAGGTCTATAACGTGACCGCGCTTTTATCGATGGAAGAGATCAAATCGACCACGATGCTCCCGTTGTAGAGCGTGTCGCGCAAAAGTGGGCACCGGTTTTGCGCTTTTCGACACGCGGCATCAAAGTGAACGGCAGGGATTTGAGTATTTTTGGAAAGATGAAGCCGGGGGTGATGCGCCTCAGGACGCCGCGAGCGCCTTGATAATAGGCACAAAATCCTCTGCTTTCAGGCTGGCCCCGCCGACAAGCGCCCCATCCACATTGTCTGTGGCGAAAATCTCGGCCGCATTGGCGGGCTTCACCGATCCGCCATAAAGCAGGCTGATATTGGCCCCCTCATCGCCGAACCGCTCAATCAGGCGGGCGCGGATGAAATCATGCACCTCGTCGATTTCTTCTGTGGTGGCGGTGCGCCCGGTGCCGATGGCCCAGACAGGTTCATAGGCGATAACCGTGTTGGCGGCGGTGCTGGCATCCGGCACGGAGATGGCCAACTGTCCGCCGATGATATCCAGCGTGTTCTTGGCCAAACGCTGAGCTTCCGATTCGCCCACACAGATTATCGCCGTCAGGCCAGCCTTGAGCGCCGCGCGCGCTTTCTCGCGCACATCCTCGCTGTCCTCACCATGGTCTGCGCGGCGCTCTGAATGCCCTAAAATGACATGGGTTGCGCCTAGATCTGCGATCATAGCTGCAGAGATATCCCCAGTATGCGCCCCAGATGTTTCAGAATGGCAATCTTGAGCACCGATATACAGACACTTGCCTTGCGCCCACGACAACGCCTCGGACAGGTACACAGACGGGGGACAAATCAGCGTATCAAGATCCAAGCCCTCTATCGCGCCGGATATCGCGTCCAACTCGGCCAGCGCCGCGCGGGAGCCGTTCATTTTCCAGTTGCCCGCTGCCAGTTTCCGCCGCATCAGCGCACCTCTTTATCCTGAAAAATGAATGTCTTGGCGCTCAAAGTTACATGTCTTTGAACTTGATCGACTCACCGCAGCCGCAGGCTTCCGTCACGTTGGGGTTGTTGAACACAAATCCCGATTCCAGAAGCGAGGTCTGATAATCAATCTCGGTGCCAAAGAGGAACATCTGCGCCATGGGTGCAATCATCACCCGCGCGCCATCCTGTTCCACGACCTCATCCATCGGGTCGACCTCGGCCACGTAATCCATGGTGTATTCCATGCCCGCACAGCCGCCTTTCTTGACGCCAATGCGCAGCCCCTTGGTTTCACCCTTGGCCATCAGCTTGGCAATCTGTGCCGCGGCCTTGTCGGTGATCGTCACCGCCTGTTTTCCCGGAATGGCAAACATCACATGAACCCCAGTTCGAGCTTGGCCTCGTCCGACATCATGTCCATGCCCCAGGGCGGCTCCCATGTCAGATCCACGTCGACCTGTTTCACCCCCGGCAGCGGCTCAATCGCCTCAGCCACCCAGCCCGGCATCTCGCCCGCCACAGGGCAGCCCGGGGCGGTCAGCGTCATGATCACCGACACCGCATTTTCCTCATCGATCCCGATCGTATAGACCAGCCCGAGATCGTAAATATTCACCGGAATTTCAGGATCATAGACAGACCGTATTGCCTCAACCACCTGCTCATAAAGCGGGTGATCCACGCTTGATGGCGCAATCAGAAACTCGCCTTCATCTGGGCTTACGGTGTCTGGCATACGAAATCACGTCCTTGCTTACGTGTCATATAAGAAATCATGCGCCACGCGTCCAGTGGCCCGGATCAAGACGATTTGCGCCGCCGAATGGGCACAGGCCGCACGCGGGCCTCAATTGTCTCGTAAAGCTTGCCCACGATGTTCTTGCCGGTGGAGCCCTCAATGCCCTCAAACCCGGGCGAGGAATTCACCTCCAAAACCTTGGGTCCCGCATCAGAGCGCAAAAGATCCACCCCGGCCATATTGAGATCAAACGCCTTGGCGGCACGAATGGCTGTGTCGCGCTCTTCCTTGGAGATGCGCACCGATTTGGCCGATCCGCCACGATGCAGGTTTGACCGAAAATCCCCCTCCGCGCCCGTGCGCTTCATCGAGGCCACAACCTTGCCCCCGATCACCAGACAGCGGATATCTTCCCCCGCCGCCTCTTTTACGAAATCCTGCACCAGAAAGCTCGCTTTCAGCCCGCGAAACGCATCCACCACCGACTCGGCCGCCTTCTTCGTCTCCGCCAGCACCACACCCTTGCCTTGCGTGCTCTCCAAAAGCTTCACAATCAGCGGCGCCGTCCCCACCAGCCCGATGATATTGGCATTGTCACGCGGAGAAGACGCAAAGGCCGTGTTGGGCATATTGATCCGCGCCCGCGCCATCAGCTGATGGGCATAAAGCTTATCCCGGCTGGCCGTGATCCCCGCCGCCCCGTTCACGCAATAGGTGCCGATGGTTTCAAATTGCCGAACAATCGCCGCCCCGTAAGAGGTGATCGAGGCCCCGATCCGCGGGATCACGGCATCATAACGCGGCAATCGTTTGCCATCATAATGCACCTCAGGCGCCAGCGCGTTGATCGCCATGTAACAACGCGTTGTGTTGATTACCTCAACCGTGTGGCCGCGCGTCTCACCCTCTTCGACCAGGCGGCGGGTGGAATAGTTATCCTCCCGGCTCAGCACGCAAATGCGCAGATCCCGTCGCGGGGCGGCCTCGCGCATCCGGGAGGTGTGATAGACGTCATAGGTCAGTTCCGGCTGCTGAAATCGTTCGGTGGCCACAATCGAGATCGTATCGCGCAGCGCCGTGCGCCCGATCAGCATCCGCGAGGTCATATTGGATCGATCCGTCAGAGTAATCTCAATGGGCCAAGCCTCTCCCCCCACATCAAGGGTCGTCGAAATCACACAGCGCAGCTCCTTTTCCCCGTTGGACGATACCACCTCACGCCGGTCCAGGAGGGTCGCCGAACAGGGAATGCGAAAATCCTCACGGCCCGGAATGGGATGCACATTAAACCGCACCTTGGGCTTGGCCTGAGAGCCGAACACCTCAATGTCAGAGGCATGCAGGGCCGAGGTGCGCGCCCCGGTATCCACCTTGGCCTTGAGCGCCGGCACGCCGAGATCTGGCAGGCCGATCCACTCCTCCCAGCCAAATTGCATATGCGGGGTCTGATCATCGGCCATGGCGGGATCCTGCTGTCATCCTGTGTCCCGCCCATGATGACGCGCGCCCGGATGATTGCAACCTTATCGGCGCAAACGCCGGGAGATCCCTCTTTGGCCCCGCTACTTGTTGATGTCCTCATGGATCACGCGGGTCTGATCATCGTCGGGTTTGAAAAGCCGCCTCAGCGCAATCCAACTGATCAAGGACGCGCCTGCGAAAATCGCCACCGATGGGGTCAGCCCCAATCCCCCGACCAGAGCCACCAAGATCGCCATCACAGCAGCGCCCAGCGCGATGCCGAGGAAGATAAAGCCAGGCACCAACGTCTCCAGTATGGCCAGGCCAAGGGCCGCACAGGCCCAGACCCACCATAGCGTCCAAAGCTCGGTCATGACGGCTTCCCTTTCAACATGCTGAAGGCATTTCCAAACGCCTCAATCGCGTGCGCCGGCACCACAATCGTGTTTGACGACGGCCCCGCACCCAGCGCGGTGAGCGATTCCACCTGCTTGAGCGCCACCTGATACTGTGCCGCCTCCAGCCCGTTGGCCGCAATGGCCTGCGCCACGACGCCCGTGGCATAGGCTTCGGCATCGGCCTCCACACGGCGGGCCTCAGCCGCCTTTTGCGCGGCATAAAGCTCCGCATCGGCAGCCAGTTCCACCGCCCGGCGCTGACCTTCAGCCTCGGTCACCTGCGCGCGGCGGGCGCGTTCTGCGTTCAGCTGCTGCAGCATCGCATCGCGCGTGGCCTGATCGAGGTTCACATCCAGAATTTCGGCGCGTGTCACCTCGATCCCCCAATCATCCACCGCCGATTCAACCGACAATTGGATCGTGTCAATCAGGCGGGCACGGTTGGCCTGCACGTCATCAAGATCCATTTTACCGATTTCAGCGCGCACAATCCCGGCGACAGTCGTCGCAATGGCCCCGTCCACATCGCGGATCCGGTAAACCGTCTTTTCCGGCTCAATGATCCGATAAAAAACGGACGTGTCCACCTGCACCAGCACGTTGTCTTTGGTGATCGCATCCTGGCTTGCCGTGGGCAACTGGCGTTCCAGGATCGAGATTTTATGCGCCACCACGTCCAGGAACGGCACAATCAGGTTGATCCCCGGTCCGAGCACGGACCGCAAGCGCCCAAAGCGCTCCACCACATGCTGCTCTGATTGAGGAACGATCCTTACACCTTTGAAAATGATCACGAAACCAAAGACCGCGATCAGGATAAAAATCAGATTTCCCGACAAAAATTGTAGAAGAACGTCTTCCATTCACTACCCTCCATTTTTAGTATGCATTTGTATACATATTGGGTTTGCCCCCACATTTTGCAAGTTTGCCCGATCCGGATTAAGGAGAGACAAACTCGTGTCGTAGGGACGTATCTGTGCAATTTTCCTTCGAATTGAAGGCCCAGGATGGTGCCGCGCGCCTGGGTGTGATCCAGACGCCACGCGGCGCAATCCACACACCCGCTTTCATGCCCGTCGGCACCGCTGGCACTGTCAAGGCAATGTTGCCCGAAACGGTTCGCGCCACCGGCGCTGAAATTGTCCTGGGCAACACCTATCACCTGATGCTGCGCCCGGGGGCAGAGCGCGTGGCAAAACTGGGCGGACTGCATCATTTCATGAACTGGGACAGGCCGATCCTCACCGACAGCGGCGGTTTTCAGGTGATGAGCCTTGCAGGCCTGCGCCACCTCACCGAAGAGGGCGTCACTTTCAAATCCCACATTGATGGCTCGATCCATGAGCTCAGCCCCGAACGCTCAATGGAAATTCAGCGGCTCTTGGGCTCTGACATCGTCATGTGCTTTGATGAATGTCCCGCCCTGCCCGCCTCGGACAAGGCTGTGGCCGAGAGCATGCACCTCTCCATGCGGTGGGCCAAACGCTCCAAAGAGGCCTTTGGTGACCGCCCCGGTCACGCGCTCTTTGGCATCCAACAAGGCGGCGTCACACAAGACTTGCGCGCCGAAAGCGCCGAGTTGCTCAGAGAGATCGGCTTTGACGGCTATGCCATCGGCGGTCTCGCCGTGGGCGAAGGGCAAGAGGCGATGTTCGGCGTTCTGGACTACGCGGCCGACATGATGCCGGTCGACAAACCGCGCTACCTGATGGGCGTGGGCAAACCTGATGACATCGTAGGCGCCGTAAAACGCGGCGTGGACATGATGGATTGCGTGCTACCCACCCGCTCAGGTCGCACCGGTCAGGCCTTCACCCGGCGCGGCGTGGTCAATATCAAAAACGCCCGCCACGCCGATGATCCCCGCCCTCTGGATGACAAGAGCACCTGCCCTGCCACCACCAATTACTCTCGCGCTTACCTCCACCACGTCTATCGCAGCCATGAAATGATCGCGGGTATGCTGCTGAGCTGGCACAACGTGCATTATTTTCAGCAAATCATGGCTGAGATGCGCGCCGCCATCGCCGCCGGCACGTTTGCGACTTGGGAGGCGGAGTTTCACAGCCTGCGTGCGCAAGGCGATATAGACCCGCTGTAAAGAAAAACCCGCACTCTTTTGCGCGGGCTCTCCTATGCCTTGCGGCGGTATGGGGGCGATGGATTACTGGCCGTTCACACCCGTTTGCGTATCATTGCTTACATCCGGCAACGTGCTGTCCCCAGAATCAAGGCCCAGCGCGTCGCTGACGGAATTCACCGCATCGTCGGCGGCATCACTGGCCGCATCACCGACAGACTCAACCGTGTCAGAGACCGCATCTGCGGCATCTGTTGCCGTGTCCGTTGCCGCATCCGTGGCTGTATCTGTGGCCGCGTCAGCCGCTGCATCCGCATCTGTCGCCGCATCCGTTGCTGCGTCAGCGGCCTCGTCAGCGGCCTCATCCGATGTCCCCAACAGATCGCCAACCGTGTCGCTCACGGCATCATTGACCGCATCAACCGCGTCATTTGCCGCGTCACTCGCTGCTTCTGTCGCCTCTTCCACAGCCGTTTGCGCGTCTTCAACAGCCCCTTCAACAGCGTCCGTGGCCTGATCCACCGCCTCTTCCACCGTGGTCTGAACATCCTCAACGGTGCCTTCTGTGGCCTCTTCCGTTTCGGTTGCCTGGTCTTCCACCGCGTCCACGGCGTCTTCGGCCTGCTCTTGCGTTTCTTCAACAGCATCCTCTACCACAGGAGCCGCTTCTTCCTGTTGGCCAGTGAACAGCAGGTATCCCCCGCCAATCACAACGACCGCAATCACGATCCAAAGTAGGTTCTTCATATTCACCCTCTCACTTTCCTGGGTTTCGCTGCAGTGCAGCGCTTACGTAACCATATTTGCCAAATGGGCAAACCGAGCGAAAGCAACAAGGGGGAAAACGCGCGCAATCGGCTCATAAACGCTGATATTGTCGCTTGAAGAACCCCCACGGCGTGTTTAGGTTCCCGACCCTATAGACACGCTGCACATAGGAGACACAGCCATAGCCCGCAGACCACACAACGCGCCGCCGCAACGGGACACAGGACCGCGCGTAAATGACCGCATTCGCGGCTCTGACATTCGCCTCATTGGCGCAGAAGGCGAAAATATCGGAGTTGTTTCTCCCGAACGGGCGATGGAATTGGCCGAAGCTGCGGAATTGGACCTGGTAGAGATCTCTCCCAACGCGTCCCCGCCTGTTTGCAAGATCATGGACTATGGCAAGTTCAAGTACGAACAGCAAAAGCGCGAGTCTGAAGCGCGCAAAAAGCAAAAAATCATCGAGGTCAAAGAGGTCAAGTTCCGCCCCAACACGGACACCCATGACTACGACGTGAAAATGCGCAACGTGACGCGTTTTTTGGAAAACGGCGACAAGGTCAAGGTGACGCTCCGGTTTCGCGGTCGCGAAATGGCGCACCAGGATCTGGGCCGCGATTTGCTGACCCGCGTGGCCGACGATATCGAAGGTTTGGGCAAAGTGGAAAACATGCCCAAAATGGAAGGCCGCCAGATGATCATGATCATCGCACCCGCCGGAAAATAGCCTTGCTCTAGACCATCAAGAACGGCTCATGTGAGGCGACTATATGAGGCGCCGATATCTCCAACAGATGTCGGCGCGTCGTTTTTGAGACCAATCATCTCAAACCAGAGCGTGACCTTACGGCTCAAAGCCCATCGTGTCGCTTTTGAGGCTTGCCAATGCCGCCCAGAGCATCACACTCATGGGATCACGCAATAAAAATACGTATGCCAGTGACAACAAGCCAGGACGCGACAGTGACAAATATTTTGGGCCTTTTGACATGCGCAGCCGTTAGCCTGAGCACCGCCAGCTTTGCCTCAGCCGAGCGTGGACGCGATGGGCAGGTCAACATCATCTATTGGCAGGCGCCCTCCATCCTGAACCCGTATCTGTCGGGTGGCATAAAAGAACTTGAGGCCGCAAGCCTCGTACTGGAGCCGCTCGCCCGCTATGACGAAACCGGCACCATCGTGCCTTGGCTGGTGGATGATGTGCCCACGCTTGAGAATGGCGGCGTGGCAGAGGATATGATGTCCATCACCTGGGTTCTCAGCGAAGGGGTCACATGGTCTGACGGCACGCCGCTCACGTCTGCCGATGTCAAATTCTCCTGGACCTATTGTACGGCCGAAGGGGGCGGCTGTGCCAAGCTAGAGAAATACAAAGGCATCACCGATATCGAAACACCCGATGACCGCACGGTGGTGATCCGCTTTGATGGGCCCAAACCCTTTCCCTATGATGCCTTTGTCGGGGCCGGCGCGCCCATCCTGCAGGCCGCGCAATTCGCCGACTGCCTGGGTCCGCGCGCACCCGAATGCGCGGCAGAGAACTTTGCACCCATCGGCACAGGCCCCTTCGTGGTCAGCGATTTTCGCCCCAATGACGTGGCCGTGTTTGAGGCCAACCCAAATTACCGCGACCCCGACAAACCCGCCTTCGCGCGCGTCATCCTCAAAGGCGGTGGTGATGCGGCGGCAGCAGGCCGTGCCGTGCTGGAAACCGGAGAATTTGACTACGCCTGGAATTTGCAGCTTGCCCCCGAAGTCCTCGGCACGATGGAGGCTGCCGGCAAGGGCGTGGTCGTCTCCGCCTTCGGCACGCTGGTTGAACGCCTTGTCCTCAACCTCACCGATCCGTCAAGCGATCTGGGCGCGGGGCGGTCCACCACCGAAAACCCTCATCCGATCCTGTCGGACCCCGCCGTGCGCCAGGCGCTCTCCAAAGCCATTGATCGCGCCCTGCTGGTTGAGATTGGCTACGGCAGCACCGGCCAGACCACCTGCAACATCCTCAACGCGCCACAAATCTATGCCTCCGCCGCCAATGACGGCTGTTTGACCCAAGATGTCGACGGGGCCAAAGCTCTGCTGGACGCCGCCGGTTGGGTTGACAGCAACGGCAACGGCATCCGCGACAAGGACGGCGTTGAGCTCAGCCTGCTGTTTCAGACCTCCACCAACGCCGTGCGCCAGGATTTCCAGGCGCTGATCAAACAGTGGTGGTCCGACATCGGGGTGGAGACCGAGCTGCGCAACATCAACGCCAGCGTCTTCTTCGGCTCTGATCCCGGCAGCCCCGACACCTATCAGAAATTTTTCGCGGACGTGCAAATGTTTGCCGCAAGCTTTGATGGCACAGACCCGGAGGCGTTTCTCGCGGGCTGGCGCTGTGACAAGATCCCCTCGCCCGAAAACCAGTGGCAAGGCAGCAATATCTCTCGCTTCTGCTCAGCCGATTACGATCTTCTGACGGAGGAAATGGAACGCACGGGCGTCTTGGAAAAACGCGCGCAATTGGCCAAGGCGATGAATGACATGCTGATCCAAGGCTATATCTTGCTGCCACTGGTGGATCGGGGCCGCGTCTCCGCCCATGCCAATTCACTGGGCGGTGTGATCCTCAGCACGTGGGACAGTGAACTTTGGAACATCGCCGATTGGTATCGCAAATCAACGAATTGACCGCGCGGCGCCTGTCGCGCCCCGGACGTGATCCGGGGCCTCTCGGGCACAGGATGAGGCCCCGGATCAAGCCCGGGGCGGGTGTCGACTTGGAACATCGCATATGCTGACCTACGCCATCCGGCGCGTGATCCTTGCGATCCCGACCTTGCTTTTCATCGCTCTGGTGATCTTTGCACTGCTGGAATTCGCCCCGGGTGATCCCACCGCGCAAATCCCGCTGACCGTCCCACCCGAAGTGAAAGCGCAGATGCGGGAGGCTTTGGGCCTGGGTGAGCCCTCCCACATCCGTTTCGGCCTCTGGCTCTGGCAGTTTTTCATCATTGAGCCGCTGGTCTGGATTGACCACGCACTCGGCACCGCTTGGTCCGAAGGGGAGGCGCGCGTGATCTCCTGGCAAACCCGCGCGCCGGTCATGGACACGGTGGTAGAGCGCATGCCCCAAACGCTCTGGGTGGTGGGCATGGCCTACGTGGTGGGCGTGCTCATCGCGCTGCCCATCGGCATCTATTCGGCCTACCGCCAATACTCGGTGTTCGATCAGATGGGCACATTCGTCACCATGGTGGGCTATTCCGTGCCGCCGTTTTTCTCCGGCGTGGTGGTCATCATGATCTTCGCGGTCCAGCTCGAACTTCTGCCCTCGATCTATGACACCACCCATGTCGTGACCGATTGGGACAGCCTGAAGGTGCAATTCCAACAGATGATCATGCCGGTCATGGTGCTTGCCCTGCAAACCACCGCGATGATCAGCCGCTTCATGCGCTCCGCCATGCTGGACGCGCTGAGCCAGGACTACATCCGCACCGCCCGCGCCAAAGGCCTGTCAGAGTGGTCTGTGGTCATGATCCACGGGTTGCGCAACTCCATGATCCCCGTTGTCACCGTGATCGCCCTTGGCCTGCCGCAGGTCTTTGGCGGCGCCATCATCACTGAGCAGATTTTCGGCGTGAACGGGCTGGGCCAGCTTCTGATCAGCTCGATTGCCGCCAATGACCTGCCCATGGTGCAAACCGTGACCTTCATGCTGGCGGTGCTGATCGTGCTCTTCAACATCATCGCCGATCTGCTTTACGGCGCGCTTGATCCCCGGATCCGCTATGACTGATCGCGCGCTCCCTCCCCCTCGGTCACCCTGGCGCGACCTGTGGCAGGATTTTGCCCGACATCGCGGCGCGCTGCTGGGTGCTATCATGTTCCTGTTGATCGTACTGGCCGTGTTTGCGGGCCCCGTCATTTGGACGATCGACGCAAGCTTCATCGACCCGCGCATTCGCAACCAAGGGCCAAGCTGGGCGCATCCTTTCGGCACCGATCAGCTCGGCCGCGATACCCTCGCCCGCGTCCTCTCGGGCGGGCGTATCTCGATCACGGTGGGCCTTACGGCCATGGCACTCGGCCTCGGGCTGGGCACGCTCATCGGCGTGCTCGCGGGCTTTGTCCGCTGGCTCGATGGCCCGCTCATGCGCCTCACCGATCTCTTTTTGTCGCTACCCCTCCTGCCGCTTCTGCTGGTGATGGTGATGCTCTTTCGTGAGGCGCTCTCTTCGGCCTTCGGGCCTGAGGCGGGATCTTCCTGCTGATCGTCACCGCGATCGGGCTAACCAGCTGGATGGCCACCGCTCGCGTGGTCCGCGCCGAGGTGCTCGCCCTCAAGGAACGCGATTTCATCCTTGCCGCGCGCTCCATCGGTACGCCCAACACCGCACTTGTCACCCGCCATATCCTGCCCAACGTGCTCTCCCCCATTCTGGTCTCCGCCACGCTGGGCATCGCCAACGCGATCATCACCGAAAGCGCGCTGTCCTTTCTCGGGCTTGGCTTTCCGCCCGATTTCCCCACCTGGGGGCGGCTTCTGAATGACGCCACGGTCTACATCTCGGACTACCCCGAACGGGTGATCTGGCCGGGTGTTGCCATCTCGCTGACAGTGCTCAGCGTGAATTACATGGGCGATGGGCTGCGCGATGCGCTCGATCCCAGAGGGCGCAGATAAGCCCAAGCTGCACTCTGAAAAACTTACCATTGGGTCTCACGGCAAAACCCGCTAATGTCCCCCTGGTTTCCAATCGACAGGCTCAAAATGCGCTACGAATACAAAGTTGTCCCAGCCCCCGCCAAGCCCCGCAAAGGCCCGCGCATCAAAGGCGCTGAAGCGAAATTTGCCTATAGCCTTGAGACGGTGATGAACGAATACGCCGCCGATGGTTGGGAATACCAACGCGCCGATATTCTCCCCAGTGAGGAACGCCGCGGGTTCCGCGCCACCCAAACCGTTTATCGCACCGTGCTTGTGTTTCGCCGCGCTTTGGGTGCAGCGCAGCCTATGGCAGAGCCGGCAGAGCTGCGGGCCGTCCCGGATGTCGAACCTGCGGTAGAACATGCCGCCACTGCCCCCGCCACTGCCCCGGCCCCAGAACCAGACGCCGAGCACGTGAGCGAGCCCGAACGCCGCGCACGCTTTTCTCTGGTGGGGCCCGCACGACGCGGGGATGACACTGGCGCACCGCCGCTGGCCGCACCCCATGTCGGCGATCCGTCACCCTCCGACGCTGACCCCTCAGAAGAACGACGTTGAGCGCGTGACGCTGATCTCTTGACCATGCGTCAAAAGAATCGCCGCCCCGCGTCACTTTCTCCACTTCAAGCCCTTCTCATCAGCGCTCAGTGATCTAAACTTCATGGTCCGAGTCGAACAGGACGTGCTCAAAAAGGACGTGTCATGGCTAAGGAAGATCCCTTCGGTTTCGATATCTCTGTCGGTGCCGCCAAGAAGAAAAACCCACGCGGACGCCGGGGAATGTCCGGCGCATCCGAGACCTCAACACGCCAATGCGCCAAGGAAGGCTGCGGCAAGCCCGGGCTTTACCGCGCGCCCAAGGCGCCGGATGTGCTCGATGACTTTTTCTGGTTCTGCAAGGAATGCGCGCGCGAGTATAACGCCCAGTGGAATTTCTTTGACGGCACGACAGAGGCGGAAATGAACGCCCAGATGTCCAAGGACAAAGTTTGGGAACGCCAGACCAAAGCGTTCTCGGATCCTGAAACCCGGGCTTGGGCACGTTTGGGGATTGAAGATGCCCACCAGGTCCTCGGCGGCAACGCCACACAAAACCCGGGCAAGGGCCGCTCCGGCCAACGCAAACTGCCCCCGACCGAACGCCGCGCCATCGAAATCCTTGAGGCCGAAGACACCTGGACCAAACAGGAATTGCGCAAAGCCTATAAGGCGCTGATCAAAATCCTGCATCCCGATATCAACGGGGGGGACCGCAGCCAGGAAGAACAGCTGCAACAAGTTGTGTGGGCCTGGGACCAAATCAAAGAAAGCCGGAATTTCAAATAAGGCGCGCGGCGATCTGCTGAAAAGTGAGAGCAGGACGCCACGAGGCGGATGGCGCTGTGCAGGCCTCAAAACCACACGGGCATAAGCGCGACGATCCGGCCAGCGCAGCCCGGCCACATTTAGGATACTGGCTGAGGCAAACCCGCCTCCACCGCCTCAAATATCGCACAACGGACAGGATGCGTTTTGCGCAAAACCCAATGCGCAGCTTTGCCGAAATTGCCGCTGAGCGTTCGAAACCTACGCGCAGACGCCCATTTGCGGAGACATCAGTCAAAAGGCCAAACGCGCTTAAATTCTGGCCCTACCCCTTGCCCTTCTGCGCGTTATGTTGCACCACGAGGCGGATAAAAGCGCACCCGAAATCGAAGGACCCAAGCCCATGGCGGACGGAATGAGCGACCCACACGTCAAACCCACCGAAGAGATTTCTGTGCGCGATGTATTCGGCATCGACACCGACATGGTGGTGAAGGGCTTTGCCGAGGCCACCGACCGCGTGCCAGAGGTCGACAACACGTACAAATTCGATCCCGACACCACGCTGGCGATCCTGGCCGGGTTTTCGTCGAACCGCCGGGTGATGATCCAGGGCTATCACGGCACGGGCAAATCCACCCATATTGAACAGGTGGCCGCGCGCCTGAACTGGCCTGCCGTGCGGGTCAATCTTGACAGCCATATCAGCCGGATCGACCTCATCGGCAAGGACGCGATCAAGCTGCGCGACGGCATGCAGGTGACCGAGTTTCATGAGGGCATCCTGCCCTGGGCGCTGCGCAACCCAGTGGCGATTGTCTTTGATGAATACGACGCCGGCCGCGCCGATGTGATGTTCGTCATTCAGCGCGTCCTCGAACATGACGGCAAGCTGACGCTGCTTGACCAGAACGAAATCATCACGCCCCACCCCTGTTTTCGTCTCTTTGCCACGTCGAACACGGTTGGTTTGGGCGACACGACCGGGCTCTACCACGGCACGCAACAGATCAACCAAGCGCAGATGGACCGCTGGTCGATGGTCGCCACGCTGAACTATCTCAGCCACGACGCGGAAACCGCCATTGTCATCGCCAAGAACCCGCTCTTTAACACCGACAAGGGGCGTCAGCAGATCTCCCAAATGGTGACCGTGGCCGACCTCACCCGCACGGCCTTTATGAACGGCGATCTTTCGACGGTGATGAGCCCGCGCACGGTGATCAACTGGGCGCAAAACACGCATATCTTCCGCGATGTGGGCTATGCCTTCCGCCTCAGTTTCCTCAACAAATGCGATGAGCTGGAGCGTCAGACCGTGGCAGAATTCTACCAGCGCTGCTTTGACGAAGAACTTCCCGAAAGTGCGGCCAGCACGAGCCTTGGATAAAACAGACGCCGATGCGCGTTCGTCAGGCCGTGGCATGGCGATCCAGGGCTCTCTTCTACGCACTTTATTGCTCAGTACCGCACGAAATCCGTACAACGCTTTGCAGTTGCAATTCGCCAGGCCCCGGGACGGCCTGACGAACGCGCGGCGGCCTTCGGCCTTGATTCCGCGCGGGTGCCGGCCTTGGCACTGGTCAACTCTTCGATGTCCGACTAGTTAAGTAGGTAGAACAGAAAGCCGCGAAAGCCCCGCCCATGGCCCAATCCGACAACCCTGCCGAGCCGTTTAAAAAGGCCCTTGCCGAAGCCACCAAAGTCATGGCCGACGACCCGGACCTGTCGGTCAGCTACTCGGTCGACCCGGCGGGCTTATCAGGCGACGCCATGCGCCTGCCCCAGGTTAGCCGCCGGATGACCCGTGATGAGGTGCTGCAAGCCCGCGGCACCGCCGACGCGCTCGCGCTCAAGCACAAATTCCACGACGCGGGGCTCAACAGCAAATTCACCCCCCAAGGCGATATGGCGCGCGAGATTTACGACGCCATGGAAACCGCCCGTTGTGAGGCGATGGGCGCGCGCGAAATGCCCGGCACGGCCAGCAATATCGATGCCAAGATCGGGGCGGATGCCCTGCGCCGCGGCTATGACACGATCACCAATTCCGCCGACGCACCCTTGCCTGTTGCGGCAGGCTACCTTGTCCGGCACCTCGCCACAGGCCGCGATCTGCCCGAAGGCGCGCAGAATGTAATGGAGCTTTGGTCGGGCTTCATCGAAGATCACGCTGGCGGCACGCTGGAAGATCTGCAAGACAAGCTCTCCGATCAGGCCGAATTCGCGCGCTTTGCCCGCCAGATCATCACCGATCTGGGCTATGGCGACCAACTGGGCGATGACCCCGACGCGATTGACGAAGAAGACGCGCCCGACGCCGAACAGGACACCCCCGACGAAGAGCAGCCCGACAGCACCGGCCAGGATGACAGTGCCGAGTCTGAAATGGACGCCGATGCCGAGCAATCCCAAGAACAGCAAATGGATGACGCTCAGGCGCAGGTCAGTGTCGATGACATGGCCGATGAAGAGCTCTCGGACGACATGGACATGCCCGAGGGCGAGGCTCCGTATGAGCCCCCGCCCCCTGCGCCGTTCTCCGAGGCCGATCCCGATTACAACGTCTATGAGACCAAGTTTGACGAAGAGATTGCCGCCGAGGAGCTGGCCGAACCGGTCGAGCTTGAACGCCTGCGCGCCTATCTCGATCAGCAGTTGGAGCCGCTCAAAGGCGCGGTCTCGCGGCTTGCCAACAAGCTGCAGCGCCGCCTGCAGGCGCAACAAAACCGCTCCTGGGAGTTTGACCGCGAAGAAGGCATACTCGATGCAGGGCGTCTCGCCCGTGTTGTGGCCAACCCCACGACGCCGCTCAGCTTCAAGGTCGAAAAAGACACCGAGTTTCGCGACACCGTAGTGACGCTTCTGCTCGACAATTCCGGCTCCATGCGGGGCCGTCCCATTTCCATCGCGGCGATCTGCGCCGATGTGCTGTCCAAAACGCTGGAACGCTGCCAGGTGAAGGTTGAAGTTCTGGGCTTCACCACCCGCGCCTGGAAAGGCGGGCAGTCACGCGAAACCTGGCTCAATGATGGGCGTCCGCAACTCCCCGGGCGTCTGAATGATTTGCGCCACATCATCTACAAATCCGCCGATGCGCCCATGCGCCGGACCCGCAACAATCTCGGGCTGATGATGAAAGAGGGGCTGCTCAAGGAAAACATCGACGGCGAGGCGCTGGAATGGGCCCACAAACGCATCACCGCCCGGCGCGAGGCGCGCAAGATCCTGATGGTGATCTCCGACGGCGCGCCTGTCGATGACAGCACGCTCAGCGTGAACCCGGCCAACTATCTTGAAAAGCACCTGCGCGACGTGATCGCCATGGTTGAGAAACGCCGCCAGGTCGAACTTCTCGCCATCGGGATAGGCCATGATGTGACGCGCTATTATGAACGCGCGGTGACGATCACCGATGCCGATCAACTCGCCGGGGCCATGACCGAACAGCTCGCCGCGCTCTTTGACAGTGATCCCCGCGCCCGCGCCCGTGTTATGGGGATGCGCAAGGCCGGCTGACACCCCCGCAGCGTCAGCGAGACGCAACCGCCAGGGCGCGACGAGCGTGTTTGACAAAAAACAAGATTGCGTCCTCACTCAATCTTTGATCACCATGAGCCAAACCATTGCAAAGGCGTCACACCTGCCCGTGTTCCAATCCTTCACCGAAACCGCTCAGCCCCACCAAGGCCCGCCGCGCCTTCGCGCTCTTCAGGACTTTCTGAAAGAGCAGGGCATCGCCGCCACGCTGATCCCCCGCGCCGATATCCATCAAGGCGAATACGTAGCCCCGGGCGATGAACGTCTGGCCTGGCTCACCGGCTTCACAGGCTCTGCGGGCTTTTGCATCGCCACTCAAAACAAGGCCGGCGTTTTCGTCGATGGGCGCTACACCGAACAGGTCTGCGCGCAGGTTGACACGGCGCATTTCACCCCTGTCGATTGGCCGGCCACCAAACCCGCGGACTGGCTGAAAAACACGCTGCCGGAAGGCGGCACTGTGGCCTATGATCCGCGCCTGCACACCGCCCGTGAGATCGACAAACTGCGCGAAGGTCTGCCGCAAAGCTTCACCCTTGTGGCGCGCACCACCCCGATTGACACACTCTGGACAGATCGCCCTGCCCCACCAGCGGGTGCCATCCGCGTGCAACCCGATGCGATTTCGGGTGAACCTCACGCCAGCAAACGCGCCCGCCTCGCCGCTGATCTGACGGCGGCTGGCCATAACGGCGCGCTCATCACCCTGCCCGACGCCATCGCCTGGCTGCTCAACATTCGCGGCTCGGACATTCCGCGCAACCCGGTCCCCCATGCCTTTGCTCTGCTCCATGATGACGCCCGCGTCACCCTCTTTGTCGATGCGACCAAACTGAATGACGCGGTGCGCGCCCATTTGGGCAACGATGTCACCCTGGCCCCCTACACATCCGTTTTTGACGCCGTTGAGGCCTTCACCGGCACCTTGCGCCTTGATGAAACCTCCGCGCCTGTGGCCCTTGCCGAGGCGCGCACAGCCAAAGGGCTCGAAACGGCCTGGGGCAGCGATCCCTGCCTCTTGCCCAAAGCCTGCAAAAATGACGCTGAGATCGCGGCCACCCGCGCGGCCCATCTGCGCGATGCCGCCGCCATGTGCGAATTTCTCGCCTGGTTTGACACGGATCGCCCCACCACCACGACCGAAATCGATATCGTTCGCAAGCTAGAGGCTTGCCGCGCCGCCACGGGCGATCTCATTGATATCAGCTTTGACACGATCGCAGGCTCCGGCCCCCATGGTGCCCTGCCCCATTACCGCGTGACCGAGGCCACCAACCGTCGGTTGCTGGATGGTGAGCTGTTGGTCCTCGACAGCGGTGGTCAGTATCCAGATGGCACCACCGATATCACCCGCACGCTCCCCATCGGCCAACCGGGCCAAGATGAAAAAGAGGCCTTCACCCGCGTCCTGCAAGGCATGATTGCCATTTCGCGTTTGCGTTGGCCTGCGGGCCTGGCCGGGCGGGATCTGGATGCGCTCGCCCGCTACCCGCTTTGGCTCGCCGATCAGGATTACGCCCATGGCACCGGCCACGGTGTGGGTGTCGCGCTTTGTGTGCATGAGGGGCCGCAGCGCCTGTCAAAGGTCTCAGACGTGCCGTTTGAGCCGGGCATGATCGTGTCAAATGAGCCCGGCTACTACCGCCAGGGTGCCTTTGGCATCCGCATTGAAAACCTCGTTGTGGTGACCCGGGCCGACAGGCTTCCAGGCGGGGATGCCACCGGAAAACTGTGCTTTGAAACCTTGAATTTTGTGCCCATTGATCGCCGGCTCATCATCACATCCATGCTCTCGCAGGGTGAAACAAACTGGCTCAACGCCTATCACGCCGCGTGCCGCGACAAGATCACGCCGCTCTTGTCTGAGCCTGCATCCATGTGGCTGCACCGCGCGACGGCCCCCATTTAAACCCCGATCTCAGGGAGGAGATCTGCCATGACACAAATTACAATTCGCAATGCCCCCGGTACCTGGAGCGTCCGCGCCGGCGGGGCGATCCTCGTTGAAAGCAAATCCGCCCTCGGTTTGTCTGAGGGCAGCTACTCTGAGGTGATCTATTTCCCTCGTTCTGACATCGCCATGGCCTTTCTGGACCAGTCCGACAAATCCACCCATTGCCCGCACAAGGGCGATGCCAGCTATTTCTCGATTGTGACCAAAAGCAAAACGTTGGCCAATGCCGCCTGGAGCTATGAAGCCCCGAAAGGCGATGTGGCAGAAATCAAGGATCACATCGCTTTTTACGCCAGCGATGACGTGACGATTGAACAGATCTAAAAATCAGGTGAACCACCCGATTTGTGCGCAACAGGATTTGCGCCTAAAGTAACGCGTGCTGCAGTCAGGGCCCGTAAGGCGGCCCGAGTTTCGGCCTCAGTTTTGGCCTAAAAATGGGAATGTGTCATGTCCGGCGATACCAATCTCATCCTCTGCCCGATCAACTTGCGCCACGCCAAGATTGACACCAGCGCTTATGACGAAGCTGTCGCCATGGCCCGCCGCCGCGAGGCAAAGCTGCTTGTGGCCACGGTCGCCCCCGAGATGGAGCGCAATCTCAACATTCACGATTCCAAAGACTACTGGGGCAAAGCGCTGGCCAAATGGATGGCCGCCTTTCCCGCCGACGGGGTCGACGTTGAAACCATCGTGCCCCTCGGCGCGGTGCACCGTCAGATTGTCAAACTGGCCGAAGAGCGAAACGTCGATGTCATCGTCATGGGCTCGGCCAACCCCAAGATCAAAGACTACATTCTCGGCACCACGGCCAGCCATGTTGTGGCCCATGCCAAATGCTCGGTCTACGTGGTGCGCAGCTGAAATCGCGTCGATGGGATTGATCCGATTTTGCCCGTATTTGCGATCTGTACAAGTTGGGTTTTGGCGTTCTGGATCTTACCCCATGTTGTAGAAAACGCCTCCCGCATGTCCAAAGCTTGCACCCCCCCAAGACCCGCTCTATAGCCCCGCATATGCCAGACACCGCCCATAACCGCCCCGATCTTCCCCCCGAGATTGCCCGCCGCCGCACCTTCGCGATCATCTCACACCCCGACGCGGGTAAGACGACCCTGACCGAGAAATTCCTGCTCTTCGGCGGGGCCATTCAAATGGCCGGTCAGGTGCGCGCCAAAGGGGAAGCACGGCGCACGCGGTCTGACTTCATGGCGATGGAAAAGGATCGTGGGATCTCTGTATCCGCGTCAGCAATGTCGTTTGATTTCAAGGAGTTCCGCTTCAATCTTGTGGATACGCCCGGCCACTCAGATTTCTCTGAAGACACCTATCGCACGCTCACGGCCGTCGACGCGGCAGTGATGGTGGTCGATGGCGCCAAGGGGGTGGAAAGTCAAACCCAGAAGCTCTTTGAGGTCTGCCGCCTGCGTGATCTGCCAATCCTGACCTTCTGTAACAAGATGGATCGCGAAAGCCGAGATACCTTTGAAATCATTGATGAAATTCAAGAAATGCTAGCCATTGACGTGACCCCTGCCTCTTGGCCCATTGGCGTGGGCCGGGATTTCATTGGCTGCTATGACATGCTCAACGACCGGCTTGAATTGATGGACCGCGCCGACCGCAACAAGGTTGCAGAAACATTTGAAATCAATGGCTTAGATGACCCCAAGCTTGAAGAGCACGTGCCCGCCGACCTGATCGATCAGCTGCGTGAAGAGATTGAGATGGCGCGCGAACTGCTGCCAACGCTCAACCCTCAATCGGTGCTGGAGGGCCATATGACACCCATCTGGTTTGGCTCGGCGATTAACTCTTTCGGTGTGAAAGAACTGATGGAAGGCATCGGCACATTGGGGCCTCAACCGCAACCCCAAACGGCTGAACCAAGGCAGATTTCCCCAGAAGAATCAAAGGTTTCCGGCTTTGTCTTTAAGGTGCAAGCTAATATGGATCCCAAGCACCGCGATCGCGTGGCGTTCCTTCGCATGGCATCAGGCCATTTCAAACGAGGCATGAAATTAACCCATGTGCGGTCCAAAAAACCCATGACCGTCTCCGCCCCTGTCCTCTTTCTCGCCGCCGACCGCGAACTGGCGGATGAGGCCTGGGCCGGTGATATCATCGGTATCCCCAACCACGGCCAATTGCGCATCGGCGACACCCTCACCGAAGGCGAAGCCCTGCGCGTCACCGGCATCCCCTCTTTCGCGCCTGAGCTTTTGCAGACCTGCCGCGCCGGAGATCCCTTAAAAGCCAAGCACTTAGAGAAGGCGCTGATGCAATTCGCCGAAGAAGGCGCGGCGAAGGTGTTCAAACCCGGCTTCGGCTCAGGCTTCATCGTCGGCGTGGTCGGTGCGCTGCAGTTCGAAGTGTTGGGCAGCCGGATCGAACTGGAATATGGCCTTCCTGTACGGTTTGAGGCGTCACAATTTACCTCGGCCCGATGGGCGACCGGCCCCAAAGACGCCATGGAAGCCTTTGAAAACGCTAATAAACAACATATCGCACACGATCACGATGGCGATGTGGTCTACCTCACACGCCTGCAATGGGACATTGATCGGATCGAACGTGACCACCCGGATGTGACCCTGTCCGCGACCAAAGAAATGATGGTGTGACGCTGCACTGCGCACTGAAAGAATTTCGTGCCTTGCGCCGAGCCTGTCCCCCCTTCATCCTGCGCCCATGCGCAGTGAACCCACCTGGGGCGTGGTTTCAACCGTGAAAGCCCCGACCGAAGACATCCTGAATTTCGCCGCCCACCACCTCGATCTGGGCGCGCACCGGGTGTTCATTTACCTCGACGCGCCCAATGACACCGCTTTGGCCGCGCTCAAGGGCCATCCCAAATGTCGCGTGACTTTAACCGATGACGGATATTGGCGCCGCCGCAAGGGACGGCCCGACAAACATCAGCCAAGACAGACAGCCAACGCAACACATTGCTACAATCGCAGCCCGCAGATTGACTGGTTGGCTCACATTGACGTAGACGAATTTCTGTGGCCTTTCAAAGCGTTACCCGCACAGCTGGCCTCTCTTCCTGCTGGCACCAGAAGCGCCCGTGTCCGACCTATAGAAGCATTGGAAAGTGACCCGAACGATCCACCGCCTCCGGGCCACATCTGGTGCAAAGGGTTTGCACGGATGCAAAAGCAGCGCCGCGAAGAAACGAACGCGATTTACCCCACCTATGGAGATCACCTAAATGGCGGCTTCCTCAGCCATGTCGCAGGCAAGGTGTTCGTGCGCACAGGACAAGAGAACGTCTCTCTCCGGATCCACAACGCATTTTTCAACAAAGAGGCCGATCCGGATCCTGCCCCGCTTGAGGACATGGCGTTGGTCCACATGCACGCGGAGAGCTGGGCGCATTTCAAATCTTTCTATCAATTTCGCCTAGCAAAAGGCTCCTATCGCGAAAGTCTGAAACCTGCGCCGATGCCGGATGGGGTTGCGCTGAATATGAACCAGCTGTTTGCAACGCTGGAAAGCGAGGATGGCGAAGACGCGTTGCGCGCGTTTTTTCAAGAAGTGTGCACGGCGACACCAGAGCTACGAGCACGGCTTGAGACGTTCGGGCATTTGCACAGAGTTCAGCTTGATCTCGATGCCAAACGCCGCGCGCATTTCCCCGAATTCAGCTGAAAAACCGGCTTTATGCAGAGAACCGGCAAAAATACCCTTAAATCTGCGCGGTTTAGCGCTAGCTCCAATGGTACATTGACCAAGGCCACCATCCTCCGGTAGATGGACCCATTGTTGGTTAGACCGCTCAATACATCGGTTTTCCTGACATCATGACGAGAAGGCGGGCCAGGATCGTGTCCGCAACCAGTGGACATATATGACAAAATTTTCTGAGCTGAACCTCAACCCGAAAGTTCTCAAAGCCGTAGAAGAGGCGGGCTATGAAAACCCCACGCCAATCCAGGAAGGGGCCATACCGCCCGCACTGGAAGGTCGTGATGTTCTCGGCATCGCACAAACGGGCACCGGCAAAACCGCCAGTTTTACGCTACCCATGCTGTCCCTTTTGGCGCGTGGACGCGCGCGGGCACGGATGCCGCGCTCTCTGGTGCTTTGCCCGACGCGGGAATTGGCCGCGCAGGTGGCAGAGAACTTTGATGCGTATTCCAAATACCTCAAACTCAGCAAAGCTCTTTTGATTGGTGGGGTGAGTTTCAAGGAACAAGAGCAGATCATCGACAAAGGCGTAGACGTCTTGATTGCCACACCAGGCCGTTTGCTCGATCACTTTGAGCGCGGCAAGCTGATCCTGTCGGATGTGAAAGTGATGGTGGTGGATGAGGCCGACCGTATGCTTGACATGGGTTTTATCCCCGATATCGAACGCATCTTCGGTCTCACGCCGTTCACTCGGCAGACGCTCTTCTTCTCAGCCACCATGGCGCCTGAGATCGAGAGGATCACAAACACGTTCTTGCAAAACCCTGCTCGGATCGAAGTGGCGCGCCAGGCCACCGCTTCGGAGACGATCGAGCAGGGCGTTGTGATGTTCAAGTTTTCCCGCCGAGATCGAGCAGACAGCGAAAAGCGCGCGGTGTTGCGCAAGCTGATCGACAATGAGGGAGAGGCGCTGACCAACGCCATTATCTTCTGCAATCGCAAGACTGATGTAGATATCTGCGCAAAATCGCTGAAGAAATACGGGTATGATGCGGCCGCGATCCACGGTGATCTGGACCAATCACAACGCACACGCACGCTCGAGGCATTTCGCAACAATGAGCTGCGCTTGCTGGTGGCCTCAGACGTGGCCGCGCGAGGGCTGGATATTCCATCGGTCAGCCATGTGTTCAACTTCGATGTACCCGGCCATGCGGAAGACTATGTTCACAGGATCGGTCGCACCGGACGGGCAGGCCGAGATGGGAAAGCAATTACGATTTGCAGCCCACGTGATGACAAATCCTTCACCGCCGTAGAGTCGCTGATCCAGAAAACCATCACGCGGATTGACAACCCTGTGGCAAAGACAGCTGAGGCCACTGAGGAAAAGCCCAAACGCTCACGGTCGCGTAAACGCCAAGAAGACGCATCTGACGCGCCAAAGACACAGACGCAAGAGGCTTCTGAGACAGAAGACGCGCCTCAGAAATCCAATCGATCCCGGCGCGGGGGCGAAAAGAAAAGCAGCAGCGGCACGGTTGGCATGGGAGATCACATGCCCAGCTTCATAGCCAAAAGCTTTGACGATCGCCGGGCCAGCTAAACCTCCCCTATCGCCACTGCCCTAACGTCACCTTTTCCTCATTATGGGTTCTCGCAAGCCACAGCGCCACTTTCCACTGCTGCGATCCTCACCTATAAGCATTGAAAATAAAGATGTTCGAGGACGTAATGGCGAACAAAACCCACGATGCCGATGTGGCCTTTATCAAGGCGCTAGCCGAGCTGCTCAACGAAAATGATCTCACAGAATTGCAGGTCAAACGCGACTACGGCGAACATGACGGGCTGAATGTGCGGGTCAGCCGCAAGACCGAAATTGTGACCCAAGTCAGTGCGCCGGTTGTACCGGCTGGCGGTGGAACTGCTGCGCCCACGGCAGCACCAGCACCCATCGCAGCATCGGCAGAGGTAGAAGATCCGGCCGCGCATCCCGGCGCGGTGACATCCCCGATGGTCGGCACGGTCTACATGCAGGCAGAGCCGGGTGCGCCGGCATTTGTTCAAGTGGGTGACAACGTGGGCGAAGGTGACACGCTTTTGATCATCGAAGCGATGAAGACCATGAACCATATTCCAGCACCGCGCGCAGGCACCGTTAAGCGCATTGTGGTGGAAGATGGGGCCGCCGTGGAATACGGCGCGCCGCTTATGATCATCGAGTAATCAGATGTTCGACAAAATCCTCGTGGCCAACCGGGGCGAGATTGCCCTTCGCGTGATCCGCGCCGCGCGTGAGATGGGTATTCAATCGGTTGCTGTGCATTCCACGGCGGATGCAGATGCAATGCATGTGCGCATGGCAGACGAAAGTGTTTGCATCGGGCCGCCGCCGGGCACGGAAAGCTACTTGTCCATCCCAGCGATTATCGCGGCCTGCGAAGTGACCGGTGCGCAGGCCATCCACCCGGGCTATGGCTTCCTGAGCGAAAACGCGGCATTTGTTCAAATCGTCGAAGATCACGGGCTGACCTTTATTGGCCCCACCGCCGAACATATCCGCATTATGGGCGACAAGATCACCGCAAAAGACACGATGAAAGAGCTGGGCGTGCCGTGCGTTCCGGGCTCTGACGGCGGCGTGCCGGACCTCACTGCGGCCCGCGCGCTTGGCGATGAGATCGGCTATCCCGTGATCGTCAAAGCGACGGCTGGTGGCGGCGGGCGCGGGATGAAAGTGGCCAATTCTGCCGATGAGATTGAGACCGCCTTCCGCACCGCCCGGTCTGAGGCTAAGGCCGCCTTTGGCAATGATGAGGTCTATATTGAGAAATACCTCACCACCCCGCGCCACATTGAAATTCAGGTGTTTGGCGATGGAAAAGGCAAAGCAGTGCATCTGGGCGAGCGAGACTGTTCGCTGCAACGTCGCCATCAAAAGGTTTTTGAAGAGGCTCCGGGCCCTGCCATCACCGCAGAAGAGCGCGCCAAAATCGGCAAAGTTTGCGCAGACGCCGTGGCGCGCATTGATTACACCGGCGCGGGCACGATTGAATTTCTCTATGAGAACGGCGAATTCTACTTCATCGAAATGAACACCCGGTTGCAGGTGGAACACCCCGTAACAGAAGCCATTTTTGGTGTTGATCTGGTGCGCGAACAGATCCGCGTGGCCGAAGGTTTGCCAATGTCGTTTGACCAGGATGACCTAATCATCAACGGTCACGCGATTGAAGTCCGGATCAACGCCGAGAAAGTTCCAGAATTTGCCCCACGCCCGGGAAAGATTACGCAGTTTCATGCGCCTGGTGGGCTGGGCGTGCGGATGGATTCCGCACTGTATGACGGGTATTCAATTCCACCCTACTACGACTCACTTATTGCAAAGCTGATCGTCCACGGCCAGGATCGCGCCTCAGCTTTGGCGCGTCTCAATCGCGCTTTGGGAGAGTTGATCGTAGACGGCGTCGACACAACCGTGCCTCTTTTCCACGCGCTTTTGGCGGAGGAAGACATCCTTTCTGGCAAGTACAACATTCATTGGCTGGAAAAATGGTTGGAGACCAATTTGCAAAGTTGACGCCATAGGGGCGTTGCGCGGTAATCTATGGCAGGATGCCTACGGTTCTGAGGGACCGACAATGAAGGATCATGATCCACCACTTTCGCCGGAGCTTTTGTTGCAAGCCTATGCTGCCGGCATTTTCCCGATGGCGGAGTCGCGGGGCGATCCAGGGCTGTTTTGGGTTGATCCAAGGCTGCGTGGGGTGCTTCCTTTGGACGGGTTTCACATGTCCCGTTCTTTGGCTCGACGGATGCGCAAAGGCGGTTACGAGGTCAGCCTCAATCGGGATTTTGCCGGTGTTGTCGCATCATGTGCCGAGCGAGAAGACACCTGGATCAGTTTTGAGATCGAGGCTCTCTATGCGGGGCTGCATGATCTGGGTCATGCCCATTCGCTTGAAATTTGGGAGGGGCGCACGCTAGCAGGCGGTGTTTACGGCGTGGCCTTAGGCGGTGCATTTTTCGGGGAGAGCATGTTTTCAGAGCGTACAAATGGATCAAAACTGGCGCTGGCGCATCTCACGGATCACTTGCGGCGATGCGGGTTTTCCTTATTTGACACTCAATTTATCACGCCGCACTTGGCGCGTCTTGGGGCCTTTGAAATACCGAGGCGGGACTACCAGGCACGGCTGAGAGAGGCGCTCAAGATCAAAACCTCAATCCACGCCAAGCCTTTGGATTTGGACGTCTATTCTGTGATACAGCGCAACAACCAAACGTCGTAGCGTGGGTGTTCTAGCGCATTGAGCGCAGGCGATGAGGCCAACATCCAACCACTGAAAATGTCGCGCCCGCGGGCTGTATCGCGGACCAGTAGATAGGCGTAGGCATCCGCTGCAGCATCACCTTCGGGGTAGCGGCATTCGGTCATCCGGACAGACAAGGTACCGAAAATCACCTCTCCGCCATTTGCAATGTCGAGATCACTGACGCTGGCATTGGTTTTATCCAGCCCGCGTAAAACAGCACCCAAGCCAGATGACACGTTTTGTGCCTGCGCAGGAGCCATCATGAGAAGGGAGGCGGTGAGGGCAAAAACCGCGCGTCTCATTCTTCATCGTCCTCTCCACCGGCGACAAATTTTGTGAGCAGCCCGATCAAGCTGACCGACCCTTGGGTGAACTGGATCTCATCTCCGGCCTCAAACGCAAAAGGCGAACCACCCGGCAAGATTTCTACGAAATTTCCGCCCAAAAGCCCTTCAGAGGATATGGCGACTGCGCTGTCATCGGGCACTTCTATGCCGTCGCGAACGGAAAAGGACGCATTTGCACGAAAGTTCTCGGTATCAAGCTCAAGCCCGGTAACCCGGCCTACCTTTACACCGGCAAGGCGCACATCTGTGCCGACATTGACGCCATCTGCGCTTCGGAAGCTTGCCGTCAGCTCATATTCAGATGCATTGCCTGAGACGCCAGCGACTTGTCCCGCGTAAATCATAAATCCTACTGCCACGGCCAGGACAGCTGTGCCCACAATCACTTCGGTTGTTTGCTGTGCAGACATGTGAGTCACCCTTAAGCCTGTTTATGGATTCCTTACCGTTTTCCCCGGCAGGACCCCAGACATTTTTGGTCAACTCGCCGTGGCGCCTTCTTTCTGCGCATCGGAGTAGATCATCAGAGGGGCAGAGTCAGAAACCACAGCTTCTTCGTTCACCACAACCTCTTCGACATTCTCCATGCCGGGCAGTTCAAACATTGTGTCGAGCAGGATCTCTTCAAGGATGGAACGAAGTCCGCGTGCACCGGTTTTGCGTTCAATTGCGCGTTTTGCAATGGACGAAAGCGCATCCTCGGTGAAAGACAGTTTCGCATCTTCCAACTCAAAGAGCCGCTGGTACTGTTTCACCAAGGCATTTTTCGGCTCAGTCAGGATTGTGACAAGCGCGTCTTCATCAAGATCCTCAAGCGTCGCAATCACTGGCAAACGGCCGACGAATTCAGGGATCAACCCAAATTTCAGCAGGTCTTCGGGCTCTAGGTCAGTGAAAATTTCACCTACGCCGCGTGCGTCTACATCACGCACATCCGCGCCAAACCCCATGGCAGAGCCCTTGCCCCGCTGTGCAATGATCTTATCGAGCCCGGCAAAGGCCCCACCGCAGATGAAGAGAATGTTTGTCGTGTCCACCTGCAAAAATTCCTGTTGCGGGTGTTTGCGACCGCCTTGAGGCGGAACCGCTGCCACAGTGCCTTCCATCAGCTTCAACAGCGCTTGCTGCACGCCCTCGCCCGAAACATCCCGGGTGATAGAGGGGTTTTCAGACTTGCGTGTAATCTTGTCGACTTCATCAATGTACACGATGCCACGCTGCGCGCGTTCTACGTTGTACTCGCTGGCTTGCAAAAGCTTCAGAATGATATTCTCGACATCCTCACCGACATATCCAGCCTCAGTCAGGGTCGTCGCATCAGCCATTGTAAATGGAACGTCCAGAATGCGGGCCAGAGTCTGCGCCAGAAGCGTCTTACCGCAGCCTGTTGGGCCGATCAGGAGGATGTTTGATTTTTGCAGTTCGATATCACCGGATTTTCCGGAGTGATTAAGACGTTTGTAATGGTTGTGTACGGCCACAGACAGCACGCGCTTGGCCACCGCCTGACCGATCACATAATCATCAAGAACATCACAAATCTCCCGCGGTGTCGGAACACCCTCCGACGACTTCAAACCGGCCGTTTTTGTCTCTTCACGGATAATATCCATGCAAAGCTCGACGCACTCATCACAAATGAAAACCGTCGGGCCTGCGATCAACTTGCGCACTTCGTGTTGGGATTTACCGCAGAAACTACAATAAAGTGTGTTTTTACTGTCGCCGCCTGAACTGTTTGCCATGTTTCAACCTCTGGCAGCGTATCGCGACGCAATTTCGCGCGCCACGTCGCCGCTTTTGTTCCGTCCTCGGTTAGCTTAGGGCAGGCACCCAGGCATCACAACGCCAAAATGCTCTCACTCAGCTGTATCAAATCTGACGCAGGTATTACGCGCCACACGCCTTATTCTTCATCATCCTTGGCCCGGTTTTCCACGATATCGTCGATCAGGCCCCAATCTTTGGCGTCCTTTGCGTCCATGAAATTATCACGTTCCAACGCATCTTCGACTTTCTTGAGCGTCTGGCCGGTGTGCTTCACGTAAATCTCATTGAGGCGACGCTTGAGCTTCAGCGTCTCTTCGGCGTGGATCATGATATCGGTGGCCTGACCTTGGTATCCACCAGAAGGCTGGTGAACCATGATTCGGCTATTGGGCAGAGAAAAGCGCATCCCCTTTTCGCCAGCCGTCAGCAAAAGAGACCCCATGCTGGCCGCCTGGCCCACCACAAGGGTCGACACTTTGGGCTTGATGTATTGCATCGTGTCATAAATCGACAGACCACTCGTCACCACGCCGCCCGGGCTGTTAATGTACATCGAAATTTCTTTCGATGGGTTCTCCGCCTCAAGATGCAAAAGCTGCGCCACGATCAAGCTGGACATGCCATCATGGACAGGGCCACTGAGGAAAACGATCCGCTCCTTGAGCAAACGCGAGAAAATGTCATAGGCCCGTTCACCGCGGCTGGTCTGTTCGACCACCATGGGAACGAGAGTATTCATGTAAACGTCATATGGGTCCTTCATGGGCGCCTGCCTGTCTTTCGTTAGCCGATATTTAGCGGAGAGTTGCTAAAATTGTATTTATACCGTGCCCATGATCCAACCGGATCAGCGCTTGGTAAAGTGCAACGTAAGTCGGTCTGGGGGGAATGACCAGATGACGTCGGTGGAAATGCAGAATTTCCTTGGTGTCGTCGTTCTACATGTGCTTGGAAACACCCTTGAATTAACAGCTGGTTAATGCTGCGCTCGATGGCAGGGTTCCAAATTGCATAGAGGAACAGGCCCATGACGGTGCTTTTGACCAAGCTTTCAGACCTTGATTTACGACAGGCTTGGGCTGTTGGGTTCGAAGGACAAGCTATTGAGTTGTCCGAGCAAGCCCGGCACGCAATCAGCACTTGCCGCGCCGCCTATGAGCGGCTCCTCTCCAGCGACAATCCGCCCTACATGTATGGATCAACCACCGCCCCAGGCGCACGGGCGAAAAAACCGCTTTCAGCAGATGATCAGGCAAGGCTGGTTCAACTGCAAAACATGTGGGCATCCCGCGAGATTGGGATGGGGCAAAAATGCGTGCCGGCGCATGGCATGCGCCTTGTGCTGATGGCAAGAGTGGCCAGCTACATCGAAGGACACACGGCCGTTAGCCTGCCAACGGCAGAATGGGTGGCCGGACTAAGCAGGAAACCGATGGGCAAACTGCCGCTTGAGGCCGCGACCGGACCGGGGGAAGTGATGGCGCTCAGCTGGCTGTATCCAAATCAGTGGGACATCGCACTCAACACCGGCGAGATCATGGCGCTCTACAATGGGTCGCCCTGTGCCACGGGTCTTGCATTGGACGCCGCGCTGACTGGACGACGGCGTTTGGGACTTTTTCATCGCCTTATGGGTTTGGTGATCGAAGCCGTAGCTGCGCCCTTGGAAGCCTATGATCCTGCCATAGCCGTCGTCAGTGCAGATCCGCACATGAAATCTGCAATTGACCTGATCGGACAACATTTAAAGGGCACACCCCGCGAAGGGCGGTTGCCGCATCAAGCGCCTGTCAGCTGGCGCATCCTGCCGACAATCCTGGCGGCACAGATGCAGGTCGTAGAACACGCAGAAACCGTGGCGCTTAACGCGTTGCAGTCCGTGGCGCAAAACCCGCTTTTCGTGCCCCCTGATGCGGATCATCCTGACGGGCGGATGCTTTCAACCGGCGGCTATCACAACCACCAAGCCAGTCGGATGATTGACGGGCTCAATGCCGCGGGTGCCGATATCTGCGTGCTGGCTGGCAAGCAAACCGCACGCCTCATGGATGGGGCGGCCTTTAATTTACCACGGCTTTTGGTCAATGAGGGATCAGGCGTTGTCAGCACAGAGTTTCTGGCATGGGCACAAACCGGTGTGGGGGATCGTGCCCGATTGAGTGCTGCGCCTGCGACATTGCCCACGGGGCTTGAGGATCCCGGCGGCGCGCAGTCTGATGTCGCCTCGCCTATCTTTCAGGCCTATGAACGGCATCTGGACATCTCTGACGATGTTGCGGCCTCTCTCGCCGTGTTGAGCGTGGCTATGGTTCAGACCTACCGATTGACCGAAAGGCGACCGCCACCGGCTCTAAAAAACGTCTACGATGAAATTGCACAGCTAGTGGTGCTCTTTACGCCCGAACAATTCGTTGCACTCGGCCAATCCATGCGCGATGTAAAGGCGCTGTTTCTCGACGCTGTCATTGGCAAGGGACCGCTTGCTCGGCACATTGATGCTAAGGCTGCATAATTTTAGGAAAACAGGCACATGGCCGAAATTGAAATCACCCCAACCACAGAAGACGACGTGGCAGCACTTCAGGCCATTGTGGATGCCACCGGGCTTTTCCCGCCGGATCTTGTGCCGAATCTTCTGGCGCCGGTCTTTGCCGGGGAAACAACAGAGTTCTGGCGCACTGCGCGCATGGAAGACCTCGTTGTTGGGTTCTGCTACACGATGCCGGAGATGCTGGCCGAAGGTGCATGGAACATCGCGGCCATTGCGGTGGCGCAAGGCAAACAAGGACGCGGCATTGGCAAAGCATTGCTGGGCGCAGTGGAACACGAATTGCGCGCCCGGGGGCAACGCCTTGTTATCGTTGATACATCGAGCACGGAAGACTTTGCTGAGACCCGCGCATTTTACCTCAATGCAGGCTACGAGGAAGAGGCGCGCATCCGCGATTTCTGGGCCGATGATGACGACAAAGTGGTTTTCCGAAAGGTGCTCTGAGGTGCGTGCGGCGCGCGACAGGACGTACCTGTCGCGCGCGGCGCTATTAGCCTGCTGCAGCCACGGCGCGTTTCGCCATAACTTTGACCAGATGGGCGCGGTATGCATCGCTGGCGTGAATGTCGCTCAGCATACCTTCTGCATCGACCGCGACGCCATCCACGGCCCCTTCCGAGAAGTCACTGCTCAGCGCAGTCTCTAACCCGTCATGGCGGAACACACCGTCCTCCCCTGCCCCGGTGACGGCGACCCGCACAGACCCGCCTGTCTCGGTGACGAACACACCAACCATCGCATAGCGCGACGCCGGGTTCGGGAACTTGGCATAGGCCGCACGCCCTGGTTTCGGGAAGCGGATTGATGTGATGATCTCACTCTCTTCCAACGCTGTCGCAAACATACCGTCAAAGAAATCATCGGCCGCGATCTCACGCGAATTGGTGACAACCGTCGCGCCCAAGCCCAGAACAGCCGAAGGGTAATCCGCTGCGGGATCATTATTGGCAAGAGATCCGCCAATCGTGCCCATTGCCCGAACGGCCGGATCTCCAATCCCGCCTGCCAGCGCCGCAAGCCCGGGGATGTGTTCCCGAACATGCGCGTTTCCCGCCACGTCCGCATGACAGGTCGCCGCGCCAATGACCACGGTATCGCCATCCATGCATACGCCCTGCATCGCCTCAACGCCACGAACATCAACAAGATCCGTGGGGGCCGCAAGGTGTTGCTTCATCGTGGGGATCAATGTCTGCCCACCGGACAGGATTTTCCCCTCTTCGGCCGCCGCAAGTGCAGCCACAGCATCGTCGACAGAGTTCGATTTGTGATACTTGGTCTGATACATCGTGGCTCTCCTTATTCCGCGGCCATGGGCGTTTGCACGCTTTGCAGCGCGGTCCAAACCGCCTGTGGCGTTGCTGGCATTTGCAGGTCATTGGTGCCGATCGCATCGGTGATCGCGTTGATCACAGCCGGTGGTGCGCCAATCGCGCCTGCCTCACCGCAGCCTTTGATACCAAGCGGGTTGCCCGGGCACACAGTGGTGTTGTGCTCAATCGTGTAGAAGGGCACATCATCGGCGCGCGGCATACAGTAATCCATGTAAGAGCCGGTGATCAGCTGACCGTCATCGTCGTAAACGACCTGCTCCAGCATGGCCTGACCGATGCCTTGCGCGACGCCGCCATGGACCTGACCTTCGACAATCATCGGGTTGATGATGGTGCCAAAGTCATCCGCGGCGGTGAACTGCACAATCTCGGTGACGCCCGTATCAGGGTCCACTTCGACCTCGCAGATGTAAGCCCCTGCCGGGAAGGTGAAGTTGACCGGATCATAGAATGCACCTTCCTTGAGGCCCGGCTCCATGCCGTCGGGCAGGTTGTGGCCTGTGTAGGCCGCCAAGCCCACCTCATGCCAGCCCATGGCCTTGTCGGTGCCCGCCACTTTGACCTCACCGCCTTCGATGACAATGTCATCCTCAGACGCCTCCAGCGTGTGCGCTGCGATCTTTTTGACCTTGGCTTCGACCTTATCCATCGCCTTCACAATGGCCGACATGCCGACCGCGCCGGAGCGCGAGCCATAGGTGCCCATGCCGAACTGCACCTTGTCGGTGTCACCATGCACAATCTGAACATTATCGATGGGGATCGAAAAGCGCTCCGCCACGATCTGGGCAAATGTCGTCTCATGGCCCTGCCCGTGGCTGTGCGACCCTGTCAGGATCTCGATCGTGCCCACCGGGTTCACGCGGACTTCCGCGCTTTCCCAAAGGCCTACGCCCGCGCCCAAAGACCCTACGGCAGCGGATGGTGCGATACCGCAGGCTTCGATGTAACAGGAGTAGCCAAGACCGCGCAACTTGCCACGGGATGCAGCTTCGGCCTTGCGCTCGGCGAACCCTGTGACATTTGCTGCCGCAAGCGCTTTGTCGAGGTTGCCGTCAAAATCACCGGCGTCATAGGTCATGATCACCGGCGTTTCATGGGGGAATTCCCCGATAAAGTTGCGGCGACGCAGCTCGCCCGGATCCATGTTCAGCTCACGCGCGGCAGTTTCCATCATCCGCTCAATCGCGTAGCACGCCTCGGGCCGCCCGGCCCCGCGATAGGCATCAATCGGCACCGTGTTGGTGTAGACCGCCCGCACGTTGCAGTGGATGTTTGAGATGTTGTACTGGCCCGATAGCAGCGTCGCGTAGAGATACGTTGGCACCGCGCTTGAGAAGAGCGACATATACGCGCCGAAATTGGCAATCGTGTCGACCTTGAAGCCCACAATCTTGCCATCAGCATCGAAACCCATCTTGGCGGTCGACACGTGATCACGCCCATGGGCATCGGTCATGAATGCTTCGGAACGATCCGAGGTCCACTTTACCGACCGGCCCGTGCGCATCGACGCCCAGAGGCAGGTGATCTCTTCGGGGTAGATATAGATCTTCGATCCAAAACCACCGCCCACATCGGGTGCGATCACGCGCAGCTTATGTTCGGGCGCGACGTTGTAGAACGCCGACAGCACCAGACGCGCCACATGTGGGTTCTGACTCGTTGTGTAGAGCGTGTAGTGCTCCTCAGATTCGTCGTATGTCGCCACGGCGGAGCGGGGCTCCATCGGGTTGGGGCTCAGCCGGTTGTTGGTGATCTCCATTTCGGTGACATGGGCCGCTCCGGCCAAAGCCGCATCTGTTGCGGCCTCCTCACCGATCTCCCAATCGTAGATCAGGTTGCCCGGCGCATTGTCATGGATCTCTGGCGCGCCCGCCTGAAGGGCTTTCTCCGCAAATGCCACGGCGGGAAGTTCGTCATACTCCACCTCAACCGCCTCAGCCGCAAGCCGCGCAAGCGCTTGCGTTTCGGCAATCACCACCGCGACAGCATCGCCCACATAGCGCACTTTCTCAGTCGCCAAAGCAGACCACGCGCCCATGTTCATCGGAGAGCCGTCTTTCGATGTGATCGCCCAGCCGCAAATGATGTTGCCGATCTCATCGCCGGTCAGCTGCGCACCATTGAGGACCTCAATCACCCCCTCCATCGCCTCCGCGGCACTGGCATCAATGCTCTTGACCGTGGCGTGGGCATGCGGGCTTCGCACGAAGGCCGCATAAGCCTGGTTCTCCATGCGGATATCGTCCGTGTATTTGCCCTTGCCGGTGATGAACCGCTTGTCTTCCTTCCGCGTGACGCGGGCGCCAATGCCTTCGCTCATCTCACTCTCCCTTATTCTGCTGCTTTGGCCATGCCGGACATCTGACCGGCGGCCTCTTCAATCGATTTGACAATGTTGTGGTACCCGGTGCAGCGGCAAATATTGCCTTCCAGCTCATCGCGGATCGCCTCTGTCGTAAGCGTTTTGCCGTCAGCCTGATAACGGTTCACCATATCGATACCGGTCATAATCATCCCCGGTGTGCAAAAGCCACATTGCAACCCGTGATTGGCTTTGAACGCGGCCTGCATCGGATGCAGGTTTTGACCGTCTGCAATGCCTTCGATCGTGGTGACCTCCGCCCCATCAAGCGCCACGGCCAAGGCCGAGCAGGACTTGATCGCGCGACCATCCACATGCACCACACACGCGCCACATTGGCTGGTGTCACAGCCGACATGGGTGCCCGTGAGGCGCAAATCTTCGCGCAGGAACTCAGACAGAAGTGTCGTGTCCGCAACATCTCGGCTCACGGATTTGCCGTTCACCGTCATCTTCACATTACTCATAGTGTCCTCCCTGTCAGCAGGCGTGGGGCCTGCTCAGTTGTCATTGTGTCTTGAGCTATTCGGCCGCATCCGCGGCGGTCTCGTTCAGGTGGGCCTGAAAGTTATCAAAAAACTTCGCGGCGAGCTTCTTGGCCGTAGAGTCAATCAACCGGCTGCCAAGACGCGCCAGTTTACCACCCACCGTCGCGCGCACCGTGTAAGTGAGAATGGTCTCATCGCCATCCTCCGCCAAAACCACGTCGGCACCGCCTTTAGCAAAGCCTGCAACGCCGCCGGACCCTTCGCCCTGAATAGTGTAGCTTTCCGGGGCGTTGATGTTGGTCAGTTCCACATCGCCCTCGAATTTCGCTTTCACCGGGCCAATTTTCTGCACGACGATCGCCGACAGCTCAGTATCTGATTTTTTTTGAAGGTCTTCGCAGCCGGGGATGCACTCTTTGAGCACATCACCGTCGTTGAGGGCGTCCCAGACCACATTACGCGGTGCAGAAATCCGGTGTTCACCGGTCATATCCATCGCTGGGCTTCCTCCCCGAAACCTTGCTATCCCTTTGAAGATTACCCAACGGCGATTTGAAATCAAATGATTTCAATGTGCTTGATGCCGCAGGTGCCTTTCGGCTCAACGGCGCGTCGATGCGTGTGATCTTGACGTGCCTGAATGCAATGTCCGGGAATTCGGCTGTGCAAGCGTTTCTGACAACATCTGCAGGCTATCCAGCGAATGACAGGCGTGAAAGCTGTCGACATGGGCCAAAAGTGTGCGGACACCCCCGGCCTTGGGCGCAAACCCATCGTAGCGCAGGAGGGGGTTCAACCATGCAAAGTGCCGAGCCATCAGAGACAAACGCGCCGCCTCTCGATCAAGACATGCCAGATCGTCCCGCTCAAGCCCGTCGGTGATCAGCAAAACATGCGCACCCCTGCTCAAAACCCGCCTTGACCACGCTTTGTTGAACCGCTCAAGGGCCAGGCCGATGCGCGTGCCGCCTTCCCAATCCGTTGCCTCACGCCCAATGGCGGCAAGCGCGGCATCTGCATCACTTGTGCTCAAAGCGCGGGTTACATTGGTCAGAGCAGTGCCAAAGGTGAACACGTGAACGCGGCCCCAAGCGGGCTGACGCGCATGGGCGACAGCATGCAAGTAGCGCATCAACATCCGAGAGTAGACCGACATGGAGCCGGATATGTCACAAAGTGCCACCAAATCCGGCAAGCGTGTCCGCGGCGCTTTGCGAGCCATCTTCCTGATCTCACCACCACCCCGGGCCGCCATACGCAAGGTGGCGCGCAAATCAGGGCTGCGCCCATTTGGGTCTGCGCCCTTGCGCCGCGTCTTTAGCGGAGCGACTTGAACGGTAAGTGTCCGCACCGCCTCCTGCGCGTCACGCAGCTCAGCCGCGCTCATTTGTTCAAAATCTTTGGTCTTGAAGACTTCATTGCGAGACCACGTCAACAACGCCTCCTTTGTGATCTCTTCTCTGGGCGCGTCTTTGGAGGTGCGCGGCGGCACACCGCCGAGCGCCTCTTCGGCCCTTCGGCGCGCAGCGTCGGGCGGCGGTGGCGGTGCGTCGTCCTTTAGCCGCGGCGACAGCATCTGCATCAAGCCTTCCAGAAACTCCGGGTCGCGCCAAAACATTGAAAAAACCTGATGATACACCTCCAGATGCTCCGCACGTGTGATCAAGGTGGCCCGCAGAATGTGATAGAAATCCACGCGGTGGGAAAACCCCACTGCTTCTACGGCTTCTATTGCGGTTTCGACCTGCGCTGTGCCAATCTTCAGCCCTGCTTTGCGCAAAGCCTGCACGAAATGCGCAATGTTTTCGACCAAACGACCGTCTGCGCCCTGCGCTGCAGCCGTCATTCCACGCCTGCCAGAATGCCTTTGGCTTCGTCCAAAAGACGCGTTGTCTCAGAGCCAGCGATGCGCGCGATATCGTCTTGATACTTCAGCAACGCCCCAACAGTGTCAGTGATCATTTCCGGTGATAACGCCACGGCATCGAGCGCCACCAGGCAGCGCGCCCAATCGATGCTCTCGGCCACGCCGGGGGACTTGAACAAATCCTGACCCCGCAAAGATTTGACGAAAGCGACAATTTCGGCTGAAAGCGCTTGCGTGGCCTGCGGCACGCGCTTGCGCAGAATGTCCAATTCTCGGTCAAAACTGGGGTAGTCTACCCAGTGATAAAGGCATCGGCGTTTCAACGCGTCATGCACTTCGCGGGTTCTGTTCGACGTCAGGATCACGATGGGCGGCTCTTGCGCGGCGATGGTGCCGATCTCAGGGATGGTCACCTGAAAATCTGAAAGCACTTCGAGAAGAAACGCCTCAAACGGTTCATCCGTGCGATCCACCTCATCAATCAACAAAACCGGCGGGCCGGCGGGTTTGGGCTCCAAGGCATCAAGCAAAGGGCGTCGGATCAAGAAGTCGTCTGAAAAGAGCTCTTCTTGCAAGGCTCCACGATCCGCAGATCCGGCCGCCTCCGCCGTGCGAATAGCAATCATCTGACCGGCAAAGTTCCACTCATAAATGGCCGAAGATGCATCCAACCCCTCATAGCATTGCAGGCGGATCAAATCTCGCCCCAGCATTGCCGCCATGGCTTTGGCAATCTCCGTCTTGCCCACGCCCGCCTCGCCCTCAAGAAAAAGCGGTTTGCCAAGCGTCAGCGCCAAATAAGCAACTGTGCCAAGATCGCGTCCGCACACGTAGTTTTGCGCGCTGAGATGCGCGATCAGATCGTCAATACTCTCAAGCCCGGATTGCAAAACATTCTCCCTTGCCATCCCTGAGACATAAAAGCCCGCATCAAGTCTGTCCATGCACTGCGCACGCGCCTCTTGCCGAAGGGGCACGCAAAGGCCATGTTAATCGCCGTAGCCATGTTGAAAAAAACACCAGCCACGCGCGATCCACTTGAGGCGCTCATGGCGGCCCCGCAAGAGGCCGTGCTCGCGGTAATTGCAGGTGTTGAAGGGCCATCTTATCGCCCTCTGGGTGCGATGATGACCGTGCTTGACGCACGCCACCGCGTCGGAACGCTCTCCTCTGGCTGCATCGAGGCAGATATTTCCCTTCATGCCATAGAGGCCGCAAAGGCAGGTCAGCCAAAGCTTGTCCGATACGGTCGCGGCTCTCCTTTCATTGACATTCAATTGCCGTGCGGTGGCGGGCTCGACATTCTTCTGGTGCCCGAGCCGGACCGTGAAGCGCTTGCGACCGTGATGGACAATCGGGCGGCAAGGCGACCGTGTTCCCTCTTGATCGATATGGACACGGGTGGCTTTGACGTAACGCAAACGGGAGCCACCGGCCGACAAGGCACGGACCTTATCATCCGGTTTGAACCTGAGATCCGTTTCCTAATTTTTGGCAAAGGTCCAGAGGCCAGTACCTTTGCAGGATTGGTGCAATCAGCGGGATACCCAAACCTTCTGATGTCGCCAGACCCTGAAACACTTGATCATGCCACCGCAGCAGGATGCGAAACTCAGCGGATCCGTGAGGCCGCGTTCCCGCCTAGGCTTCGTGTCGATGATCGCACCGCAGTTGTGCTGTTCTTTCATGATCATGATTGGGAGCCGCAGATCCTCGATGGCGCTTTGAAAACGTCAGCCTTCTACATCGGCGCGCAGGGCAGCCAACGGGCACGCGACGCGCGCCTTGCCGTGCTGCAAGAGATGGGGGTCTCTCACGAAAATTGCGCCCGCCTGCATGGGCCTGTCGGGCTGATCCCGTCGGCGCGGGATGCGGGCACATTGTCTGTTTCCGTTTTGGCCGAAGTGTTGGCCAAGGCAATGGCCAACACGGGATGACCACCGCCGGTGTGCTTTTGGCCGCTGGCGCCTCTCGCCGATACGGGCGTGACAACAAGTTGACAGCGCTGCTCCACGGCCAACCCGTGATTTGCCACGCGGCTCAGGCTTTGCGGGAAAGCGAGGTCGACATTCTCATCGCGGTGACCCACGCGCCTAAAACCAAAGCACATCTGCACGGGTTCGACATTGTCGCGCCAAACGTCAAAGATCCGGAACACTCTGACAGCTTGCGCTGCGGGGTACACCGCGCAAAGCAGTTGGGCGCCGCGCGGTTGGTCGTGGTCTTGGCCGATATGCCTTTTGTAACGCCGAAACTGATCAATCAAGTGATCGCTGCCACCTCGCCGACGACGCCAGCCACCGCGACAGATGGACAAAACCCGTCTCCTCCGGCCGGGTTTCCTGCCTCTTATTTTGATGCCCTTCTGGCAATCACGGGCGACCACGGCGCCGGGAGTGTTCTTGCCTCATGTCCACACACAAGCTTTGTACAAACTTCAGCGGCGCACCTCTTTGATATCGACACACCAGAGGCGCTGCGACAGGCACAAGCCATGCGGGTTGAGCAGTAACCAAGACGCTGGCACGCTGCAGCCTCGGAGCGTAAAAGCTTTGGATTTAAACTCCCCCGAAAAGAGCGTAAGGATTTAAAAATTGGCTTCAATCTAGCAAAGGAGTGCAGTGCGTGATCATGGCCACGACTGTCTCAACGATGCGATGTTCACAACCTGCAACCTCACCATGCGGCGTGCTTTGTGACCGTGCGTGCGCGGCCATGGCGTTGGGTTAGATCATGGCTCAAAAACGATCTCTCAGGCAACTCAAACGCAAGCTACGCGCCGGGATTGGCATGGCGCGAGGGATGCTCCTTTATCCCACCGCGTGGTTGGGATGGTTCCGGCCGCGCGATGATCTCGCCGCTGCGGTGGCAGATCTTTTGTTGCTGGGATTTTACGGCGCGACACGCGCCTCGCCGTCGGCGCGCCTCTTGGCCCGACAGGTGCGGCGCAGACAGGTTGGCTCTGTCTTTTTTGTTGAGCACAATGTCGGCACTCTCGAGGATGTAAAAGATCTTGTCTCAATGATGCGCCGCCGAGACGCGCCAGCTCTTTTGGCCATTGATCAGGAAGGCGGAGTTGTTCAGCGGTTGGGCAAAGATCATGGTGTGAGCCGGTTTCAAGGTGCCAAGCGCATGGTCGCCATCAAATCGGCGGATGAGGCGCGACATATCTATGAGAAAGCCGGAACAGACATGGCCGGCTTGGGGTTTCGGATCAATATGGGGCCCGTGCTTGATTTGGATGAGCCACTTAATCCAGCCGTCGGCAAGTATGGTCGCGCCTTCTCTGACGACCCCGATTGCATCACCGACTACGGACTGGCCTTTGTTGAGGGTTTTGCCAAGGCCGGTGTCTTTTGCGCCGCAAAACATTTTCCCGGTCAAGGAAAGGCCGTCAGCGACAGCCACGATATGCCCGCCGACGTCACGCAAACATGGACGGAGGAAGAGCTCAAACCCTACCGCCGTCTGATTGCCATGGGGCGCGCCCCCGACTTAATCATGATGGGGCACCTACGGGTGGACAGCATCGATGGCAGTGGATTGCCCGCCACAGTTTCGCATGCGATTGTCACCGATCTTTTGCGTGGGCGGCTGGGTTTTGAGGGGGTTATAGTGACCGATGACATCGACATGGGCGCGGTGAGAACCTTCATGGACCGCAAGGAGGCCTTTATCGAGGCGTTGGCTGCTGGCAATGATCTGATCATGATCAAAAACCTTTTCCGCTATGATCCGTTGTTGCCGGAGCGTGCCGTGCGATGGGTGCGACGCGCGATTGCAGAGGGCCGATTGACCCAAGAGCAGGTCTTCGCTTCGGCTGAAAAGGTCCGCGCCTTACGACGCCGCATTCAGGGTGATGGCAGGTAACGAGTGAGACAGGCAGCTCGATCCGAGTGAGGAAAAACACCTCAGCGCCAATTGCGGATTGGGTCCAACACGTATGTCTCTGCCAGAAAAGTCCGAGCCCTGTGAACACCTCAACCTCACACCAGTCTCTGCGCTATGACCCCGGCAGCTTGTGCCAGATCTATCCAATTGGCTATGTCGATCAGCACAGACCCCATCAATGGCGAAAGAGCACTCATTGCGATCAATTGCGGTGAAGGTTTCCCCCGGCCATTGCGACCCGCCCACAAGCATAGACCCGACACCCGGCTTTCAAAGACGGGCTGCTGTGCACAGATCCCTCCTGCAAAGGTCATGCGTCAACTCTGCGTCAACAACTGGTATCCTGGCCGCGTGATGGCTTTGACAGTGGTGATCGGTGCGACGCCGATCCACGTTGTGCGTTCGATCACAAACAGCGCAGTCCCGATCGAGGTCTGGAGCAGGTCAGCAACATCTTCGTCGGCCGAGATGGCATAGAAGCGCAGGTCACATCGGGTGTAAGGACAGTGCAGAACCAGCCACTCATTCGCACTTTGCTGCGTCAGATCGACATTCTGAATATCGGGCACGGTTGTCAGGCTGACCCAGCGGTCTTCTAGAATATAGGGCGCACCGTCTGACAGATGCAGCGCCTCAATCCGCAGCATCTCATGCGGCTCGGTCAATTCGAACGTCGCCATAACGCTAAGAGGCGACTGCGCCTGGGACCGGCGGATCACCTGATGGCCGTATCGGCCCCCTTTCTGCTCGACCTCGCGTCGGGTGATCGGAATGTCCAATGTGGCCCGTGTCACCGGTTCGGCACGGACCCGCGTTCCGCCTTTGCGTCGGCGTTCCACCAATCCGCTATCTGACAGATCCTGCATCGCACGTTGAACCGTCGACCGCGCGCAATTCAGGTCTTCGGCAATGTCGGCATCCCGAGGAAGCCTATCCCCTGGGCCGTAACGCCCCGCGAGGATGGACTTGTGAATTTCATCCCGTACATATGTCCATGACAGACGGTTCGTTGTGCTCATATCTGCTGCCCAAGGTCATTGGCGACATCTACAAATTTGCGTGCGATCCGATCTCGATCAATGTGGCGGCCATCCTGGACCACATGGCGCCCGGCACTCCAGACATCCGTGACACAACTTCTGCCGCGCCCTGTAAAGATCAGGCTGTCCAGTAGGGTGTCACCGGCACGGTTACACAGAAATTCATTATCCGTTGAAACGGCGATTAGATCCGCGAACAGACCTTCGGCGATTTGGCCCGCGTCGCGCCCGGCGGCTTGCGCGCCGGCCGATGTGATCGCATCAAACAATACCCGCCCGGTTGAGCGGTCTGACGTGGCCATGGCGGCACGGCTGAGATCGCGCAAGCGTTGCGAGTAGTCCAAGGTCGCCAACTCTTCCCACAAGGCAATGTGAATGTTGCTGTCGGACCCGATGCCAAACGCACCGCCCGCCGCGCGATAGGTCACGCCATTGAACACACCATCCCCAAGACTGGATTCGGTGATCGGGCAAAGGCCTGCGACAGCCCCCGTCGCGGCAAGTTGCGTGGTTTCAGCATCTGTCATCTGTGTACAGTGGATCAGGCACCAATCCGGTCCCACATTTGCATTGTCCAGCAGCCATTCCACGGGGCGCGCGCCAGTATGCTCTTGAACTTCGCTCACCTCGGCCACTTGTTCGGCCAGATGCATATGGATCGGGCCCTTGGCACACACGCTTCGTAGCTGAACCAAGGCGTCAGGCGTGACCGCGCGCAGGGAATGCGGTGCGATGCCAATCATGTGGTCCATGGGTGCCTGCGCCATCGTTCTGGCGGTGGCATCGAACAGCTTGGCAAAGCCATCCAGATCGCAGCCAAACCTTTGCTGCCCGCCCACCAAGGCCCGCCCATCACAGCCGCCTTGCATGTAGAGCACCGGCAACAGCGTCAAACCAAGACCTGTGTTTTGGGCTGCGGTTGCGATCCGGTCTGCCATTTCAGACAGATTGGCGTAAGGCACACCCGCGATATTGTGGTGCAAATAGTGAAACTCGGCCACGGCGCCAAAGCCGGCCTCCAGCATCTCCATAAAAACAAGTTCTGCGATCGCCTGCACGTGATCCGGGGTTAGGCGATCCAGAAATCGGTACATCAGGGTGCGCCATGTCCAGAAGCTGTCACGCGGGTCAGGCCCGCGCGTTTCCGTCAGACCCGCCATAGCACGTTGAAATGCGTGACTGTGCAGATTGACCGGGGCCGGCAAAAGCAGATCGACGGTCGGGATGCCGGGCTGCATCTGATCATGAATGCGCCAGATTCGCCCTTGATCAATCTCAACGCAAAAGTCGCTGGCCCAGCCATCGACCCTAAGCCCTTTGCGCGCATTGATTTTCTGCACTGCAGAACTCCGTTGACAAAAAAAGTAGGTACATAATAACGTTATGTAGGCTATCAGGCAAGAAAGGGTTCAGGGTGGGTCAACGGCTGATCACCAATGCCACTATAGCGACGATGAACGCGCCCGCAGGTCATTATGGCATTTTGCGGGAGGGCGCTGTTGTGATGGAAGATGACCGGATCGTCTGGGTCGGGCCGTCCTCTGACCTGCCCCCAGATATGCACCAGATCGAACGCATTGATGCCGAAGGTCGGGTCCTCACGCCTGCCTTGATCGACTGTCACACGCATATTGTACATGGCGGCCATCGCGCGCGAGAATTTGAGATGCGGCTCGAAGGGGCAAGCTACGAAGACATCGCGCGCGCAGGCGGTGGCATTGTCTCCACTGTGACCGCCACCCGCGATAGTGACGAAGCGACATTGCTTGCCCAGGCATTGCGTCGCGCGGATGCGTTGATCGCCGAAGGGGTTTCGGTGATCGAAGTTAAATCTGGCTATGGGCTGGACCTGAAAACAGAGCTGAAAATGCTGCGCGTCGCGCGCGCGATCGGTAAGGCGCGACCGGTTCGGATTGTCACATCCTTCCTGGGGGCCCACGCCGTACCTGACGGGATGGAGCCCGACGCCTATATCGACGAGATATGCATACCCGCCCTTGAAGCCGCCCATACCGAAGGGTTGGTGGATGCGGTTGACGGTTTTTGTGAAGGGATCGCTTTCAACCCGGCACAGATCGCGCGGGTCTTTGAAACAGCAAAGAAACTGAACCTACCGATCAAGCTGCATGCCGAGCAACTGTCCCGTTTGGGCGGCACCAAGCTTGCGACGCAATACGGCGCACTTTCCGTCGATCATGTGGAATACGCAGACGAAACGGACGCCGCGGCAATGGCCAAGGCCGGCAGTGTCGCGGTGTTGCTGCCCGGTGCGTTTTACACGCTGAATGAGACGCAAAAACCGCCGGTCGCTGCGTTCCGGGCGCATGATGTTCCAATGGCGGTGGCAACAGACTGGAACCCGGGGTCCTCGCCCATGGGGTCGGTCCTTTTGGCGATGAATATGGCCTGCACATTGTTCGGATTGACCCCTGCAGAAGCTCTGGCAGGCACCACCCGCGTTGCCGCGCGTGCGCTTGGGTTGGTGAATAGCGGTGTTATCGCATCGGGTGCACGTGCGGACCTGGCGCTTTGGGATATCGAAGACCCGGCCGAACTCAGCTACCGGATAGGCGTAAACCCTTTGGCACAGCGTTTTTTCGGGGGTCGACCATGCGGGTGACGTTGACGCCGGGGGCCACCCAGCTTGGTGATCTAGAACGGATCTGGCGAGAGGCTGCATCTGCGCATCTTGTTGATACGGCAAAGGCAGCGGTGGATCGTTCGGCGAAGCTATTGCAGACAGCCGCACAGGGCGATGCGCCAATTTACGGCGTAAACACCGGATTTGGCAAACTGGCCTCCGTCCGGATTTCGCCCGAAGACGCCGAAACGCTGCAGCGCAACCTGATCTTGTCGCATTGTTGCGGTGTCGGGGACGCGCTGGACATTGATACGACGCGGTTGATGCTTGCCATCAAGCTTTTGTCTTTGGGCCGCGGTGCGTCTGGTGTGCGGTTGGAGATTTGCACTCTGATCGAGGCGATGCTGGAGCGAGGCGTGACGCCGGTTATTCCGGTGCAGGGATCCGTCGGTGCATCAGGGGATCTTGCGCCTTTGGCGCATATGACAGCCGTGATGATCGGCGCAGGTGAGGCGGTCTTTGAAGGACAGCGTTTGCCGGGTGGCGATGCGTTGCATAGGGCCGGACTTAAGCCTGTAACATTGGGTCCGAAAGAGGGCTTGGCCCTGATCAACGGCACGCAGTTTTCAACCGCTTGTGCGCTGGCCGCTTTGTTTGACGCCGAACGCATGCTGCGCGCGTCGGTCGTGACGGCATCCTTGTCAACCGATGCAATTATGGGATCAACGCAGCCGCTGAGGCCGGAAATCCATGCGCTAAGAGGACAGCCCGGCCAGATTGACGTCGCGGGGGCCATGGCCGACCTGATGCAGGGCAGCGAAATTCGCGAGAGCCACCGTGAGGGCGACAGCCGCGTGCAAGACCCCTATTGCATCCGCTGTCAGCCGCAGGTGGCGGGCGCTGCTATGGATCTCTTGCGCTTTGCCAAAACGACGCTTGAGATTGAGGCCAATGCGGTCACTGACAACCCTCTTGTGACGGAAAGCGGCATATTGTCAGGCGGCAATTTTCACGCAGAACCGGTGGCCTTTGCCGCCGACCAGATCGCATTGGCCCTCGCTGAAATCGGCGCAATCTCGCAACGTCGCGTGGCGCTCATGGTCGATCCAACGCTGAGCTTTGACCTGCCCCCGTTCCTCACACCGGCCCCTGGTCTAAACTCCGGCTTTATGATCGCTGAGGTCACAACGGCCGCTTTGATGAGTGAAAACAAGCATCTGGCCAATCCGTGTTCCACCGACAGCACACCAACCTCCGCCAATCAAGAAGACCATGTGAGCATGGCCGCCCATGGTGCGCGTCGGTTAGCGCGTATGGTGGACAATCTCTCCGTGATCCTCGGTGTGGAAGCGCTTTGCGCATGCCAGGGGATTGAGGCGCGCGCGCCGCTGGTGACCTCGCCCCGCCTGCAACGCGCAATCGAGGCGGCGCGCGGTGAGGTCGCAGGCCTGCGTGAAGACCGCTACATGGCGGATGATTTGACCAAAGCGGCTGAATTGATCCGCCGGGATACCCTGTCTCAAGCGGCTGGTGTGGACCTCACATTATGAAGTTTCTGGACATCATACAGGGTGAAAGCCCGGTGATCCTGGGCCTTCCGCATACGGGAACGGAGGTTCCACAGGATGTGATGGCGAACCTTAACGCAACCGGTCAGGCCCTGGCCGACACGGATTGGCATATTCATGACCTTTATGCCGATCTTGCTCCGGATGTAACATGCGTGCGCACGCGGGTGCATCGCTATGTCGTGGATGTAAACCGCGATCCGTCGGGCCAAAGCCTCTACCCTGGTCAGAATACAACCACATTGTGCCCGCTGACCGACTTCGAAGGCGTGCCGATTTATCGCGAGGGGGCCGCGCCGGATGCGACCGAAGTGGCGCAGCGACGTGACACCTACCATGGGCCCTACCATCAAGCCCTTGCTGCTGAAATCGCAAGGATCAAGGCACAGCATGGATTTGCGATCCTGTATGATTGTCATTCGATCCGTTCGCAAATTCCGTTCCTGTTTGACGGTCAGCTGCCGGATTTCAGCATCGGCACCAATGATGGTGCGACCTGCGCGTCTCATATCCAAGGGACAGTCCTGCGTCACTGCGAGGCGGCCAAGGGCTATAGCAGCGTACTGAATGGTCGGTTCAAGGGCGGTTGGACCACGCGGCATTACGGACAACCGGCCGAAGGCGTGCACGCCATCCAGATGGAGCTGGCGCAGTCAACCTACATGGTTGAGGCGCCGCCTTGGACCTATGACCCCCCGCGCGCCGAAGAGACCCGGGCGCATCTCGCCGCGATCTTGGCCTCTCTGCAAGCGATGAAAAAAGAGGATTTGGCGTGAAACCTCTCGACAACATACGTGTGCTTGACCTGACCCGCGTGCTTGCCGGGCCCTACTGCACTGCGCTTCTGGCGGATCTGGGGGCGGAGATCATTAAGATTGAGCCCCCACGCGGTGATGACTACCGTAGTATCGGGCCGTTCAAAGATGGTGAGAGTGCACTGTTCTCCCTCAACAATCGCGGCAAGAAAAGCATTGCTCTGGATCTGAAATCCGCAGAAGGCCAGGCGCTCGCTCGCCAAATCGCAAGACAATGTGATGTGGTGGTCGAGAACTTTCGCCCCGGCATCACCGAAAAAATGGGCTTGGGACCCGAAGATTTACAGGCCGACAACCCCGGCCTTGTGTATGCGCGGATATCGGGGTTCGGCCAATCCGGGCCGTTCCGGGATTTGCCAGCCTACGATCTGGTCGTGCAAGCGATGTCGGGCCTCATGGCAGCAACCGGCGAAGAGGGCGGCGTGCCACTGAAGACCGGCGAGTCCCTGGCCGATCTGATGGGCGGGCTTTTCGGGTCGTGGTCAATCCTGGCCGCTCTCTTCCAACGGACGCGAACGGGTCGGGGTACAGTTTTAGACATTGCGATGTATGATGCGGTCTATTCGCTGCTAACGACCAGCCATGCGCTGTATTTCTATGCTGACCGATTGCCCGAACGGGTAGGAAACCGGCATCCGCTGTCTACTCCGTTTGGCTGTTTTACCACCGTCGATGGTCTGGTTGCGATCGCTGTCTTGACGCCCGCGCAATTTGCCAGACTGGCTGCGTTGATCGGGCATCCCGACCTGCCGGAAGACCCACGGTTTGTGACCGATGAGGTGCGCACACAGAACGAACCGGCACTTAAAGCACTCATTGAGGCATGGAGTGGCACCCAAAGTACGCAAGCTGCGATGGTTGCTTTAGCTGAAACAGAGCTTCCATCCGCGCCAATCTGGGATCTTGGGCAAGCCAGCACCAGCGATCACGCAAAGGCCCGCGCGTTGGTGCGTGGTGGTGCGCGTCCGGTGGTTGGACAGCCGGTTTGGTTCGACGGGGAGAAGCCAGTAGCGCCGCGGCCTGCGCCCGAACTGAGCGAAGATGCAGATTACGTTCTGCGTGATCTTTGTGGCCTTGATGCGAACATTGTTTCCGCTCTGAAACAAGACGGGGTGATACGATGAAAGATCGATGGCATATGCTGTCTGATGAAGAGCGGCTCTTCTGTGACGTGCTTGAGCGGATCGTTGAGGAACAGATTGCGCCAAAGGCCGCGCAGGTTGATGAGACCTCCGATTTTGTACATGCCCAACTGGATGTTCTGGCCAAGGCGGGGATGCTTGGCGCGAACTTGCCTGAGGAATTTGACGGATCGGGGGTATCGGCGCAGGCCCTGCTGCGCGCCGTGGAAATTGTCGCCGGGGGCTGCGGATCTACGGCATCGGCATTGACCGCACATTTCCTGGCCACAGACTCGATCCTGCTCGGGGGCACGCAGGCCCAAAGGGCCAAGTGGCTGCCTCGCGCCGCCCAGGGTGAGGCTTTGGGTGCGTTTGCCCTGACAGAACCCACAGCGGGAAGTGACCCGGCGGATATGAAAACCCGCGCCACCCGCGACGGGGACGGATGGCGGCTTAAGGGTTCAAAATGTTTCATTTCCAATGGCGGGGTGGCGGATTTTCTGATCGTCTTTGCTGTCACTGATCCCGACGCGCGGCACCGGGGCATCTCGGCCTTTATCGTGCCAAAGGAAACAGCAGGCTTTGACGCGGGCCCGCCGGAACGGACGATGGGCCTTAAGGGCGGGCACGTATTTTCGCTGACCTTCGATTGCATCTTGCCGGCGGATGCGCTGCTTGGCGAGGAAGGCACCGGGTTCCGCACAGCCATGAAAGTGCTGGACAATGGTCGCGTTGAGGTCGCGGCGCAGTGCATCGGCATGGCGCAAACCGCGCTCGATGCTGCGAAAGCCTACGCCATGGACCGGGTCATCGGGGGCGAGGCGCTAAGTGAAAAGCAGGGCATCCGTTGGATGCTGGCAGACATGTCGCTTGAGTTGGAAACAGCGCGCCTGATGGCGCTTGAGGCCGCGCGTCAGCGCGCCTTAGGCGTGAGGTTTTCTGAAGCCGCAGCGATGGCCAAGCTGAAAGCCAGCGAGGTGGCCGACATGGTCGCCGACACCGCGCTGCAAATCCATGGCGGCTACGGCTACACCCGCGATTTCCCGATTGAGCGCATCACCCGCGATCTGCGGATCATGCGCATCTACGAAGGCTCATCGGAAATTCAACGCAATATCATTGCCGGCCATCTGCTGGCCCATTGAGGGAGAAACGACATGAACAATCCCCGCCACAACATCCGCGACATCTATCCGCCCACAGGGCCAGAAATCACGGCCAAAAGCTGGCTCACTGAGGCGCCCATGCGGATGATGATGAATAATCTGCACCCGGATGTGGCCGAAAACCCCCACGAACTGGTGGTCTATGGCGGTATCGGGCGCGCCGCCCGCACGTGGGAGGATTTTGACCGCATCGTTGCTGGCTTGAAGGATCTGGAGGCCGATGAGACGCTTGTGGTGCAATCCGGCAAGCCTGTGGCGATTGTCAGAACGCATCCCGATGCCCCCCGCGTTTTGATCGCCAATTCCAATATCGTACCCCACTGGGCCAATTGGGATCATTTCAACGAACTCGACCGCAAGGGTCTGATGATGTACGGCCAGATGACCGCCGGGTCGTGGATCTACATCGGCACGCAGGGCATTGTTCAAGGCACTTATGAAACCTTCGCCGAGGCGGGCCGTCAGCACTATGGCGGGGACCTGACCGGCAAATGGATCCTAACCGGGGGTCTGGGCGGCATGGGTGGCGCGCAGCCTTTGGCGGCGGTGTTTGCAGGGGCCTGCTGTCTGGCGGTGGAATGCAATCCCGACAGCATCGATTTCCGCCTGCGCACCCGCTATGTCGACGAAAAGACCGACAGCCTCGATGAAGCGCTGGAGATGATCGACCGCTGGACCAAGGCGGGCGAGGCAAAGTCTGTCGCTCTTTTAGGCAATGCTGCTGATATTTTTCCAGAAATTCACCGGCGCGGTGTGCGACCCGACATCGTGACCGACCAAACCAGTGCGCATGACCCGATCAACGGCTACCTTCCCCAAGGTTGGACTATGGCGGAATGGCGCGACAAGCGAGAGCGTGATCCCAAAGCGGTAGAGGCCGCATCACGCGCGTCGATGAAGGCACATGTTAAGGCGATGGTCGATTTTTGGAATGACGGTGTGCCGACGCTGGATTACGGCAATAACATCCGCCAGGTCGCGCTGGACGAAGGGCTTGAAAACGCCTTTGCCTTCCCAGGTTTTGTGCCCGCCTATATTCGCCCACTGTTTTGCAAGGGCATCGGCCCGTTTCGCTGGTGCGCACTCTCGGGCGACCCTGAAGACATCTACAAGACCGATCAGGCAATGAAAGAGCTGTTCCCAGAAAACACGCATTTGCACAACTGGCTCGACATGGCGAGAGAGAGGATTGCCTTTCAAGGCCTGCCCGCGCGCATCTGCTGGATTGGGCTCGGAGATCGCCATCGCGCGGGCCTCAAATTCAACGAAATGGTGGCCAGTGGGGAATTGAAAGCGCCCGTCGTGATTGGCCGTGATCACCTCGACAGTGGATCTGTGGCCAGCCCCAACCGGGAAACCGAAGCGATGAAAGACGGCTCAGACGCGGTCAGCGACTGGCCGCTTTTGAACGCTTTGGTCAACACCGCCAGCGGCGCGACCTGGGTCAGCCTGCACCATGGTGGCGGCGTCGGCATGGGCTTTAGCCAGCATGCGGGCGTTGTGATTGTTGCCGATGGCACGCCCGAGGCGGCCAAACGGCTGGAACGCGTGCTCTGGAATGACCCCGCATCGGGGGTCTGGCGGCATGCCGATGCAGGCTATGACGATGCCATTGACTGCGCAAAGGACCACGGGCTGCGGTTGCCCGGCATACTCGGAAATTAAACCTTTCACCAACCAACAAGGAGACGACCAATGGACAGACGAAATTTCATCAAGGCAGGCGTTGTGGGCGCGGCTGCGGCACCGCTCGCCACGCCGGCCATCGCGCAGGATGTGCAACAATGGAAGATGGTCACCGCGTGGCCCAAGAACTTGCCCGGGCCGGGTGTCGCGGCCCAGATGCTGGCAGACCGCATCACCGCGCTGTCTGGCGGTCGGATTGAGGTTCAGCTTTTTGCCGCGGGCGAATTGGTCCCTGGGCGCGGTGTATTCGATGCCGTAAGCGAGGGGACAGCGGAGCTTTACCATGCTGTGCCCGCCTATTGGGGGTCTAAATCCAAGGGCATTCTTCTTTTCGGCTCACAACCTTTTGGGCTGCGCGCCGATGAGCAATTCGGCTGGCTCTATCACGGAGGCGGTCAGGCGCTTTATGATGAGATGTATGGCCGGTTCGGCATCAAACCCTTTCTTTGTGGCAATTCTGGGCCACAATGGGGCGGCTGGTTCCGCGATGAGATCACCTCGGTCGAAGACCTCAAGGGCATGAAATTCCGCACGACCGGTCTTGCATCTGAGATGTGCGCCAAGATCGGCATGGCGGTTGAGGCTATGAGCGGCCCGGCCATGTTCCAGGCACTGCAAACCGGCGCTTTGGATGCCGGTGAATTCATCGGGCCATGGACCGACAGTGCATTGGGGTATTTCCAGGTTGCCAAAAACTATTACTGGCCTGGCGTGGGTGAGCCGTCCTCGGCCGAGGAATGCGGCGTCAATGCAGAGGTTTTCGGTGCCCTGCCCGATGACCTCAAGCAGGCCGTGTCGCTGGCCTGCGAAAGCCTCTACAATCCGGTATGGACCGAGTACACCACGAAACATGCAGCCTCACTTGCCAAGCTTGTGTCTGAGGATGGTGTGCAGGTCAGAATGATGCCCCAAGACGTGATCGAGGCCATGGGCGTGGCCGCGGGTGAGGTGATCGAAGAACTGCGCGCGGATGATGATGACCTCGTCAAACGGATCGCCGAAAGCTTCGTTGCGTATCGCGACAGCGTGGGTGGTTACATGACCTATGCTGACAACGGGCAAATGAATGCCCGTGCCAAGGTTATGGGTTACTGATATCGAAGAGAAACGGCGCGCCTCGATGATCGGGGCGCGCCTTGGCACGGGATGGGAAAAGCGGGGCAAGGATGCTGAAGATCGCCGAGGGGGTCGACAGGCTGAACAAGGTCATAGGTCTTGGCCTGCGTTGGTTTGCTGTGGCGATGGTGCTGATCCAGTTTGGGATCGTCATTGGTCGGTACGTTTTTGGCGTCAATTCCATTTGGGTTCAGGAAAGCGTGCTTTATCTGCACGCCGCACTCTTTATGCTGGCGGCGGGCTACACGCTTCAGGTCGACAAACATGTGCGCGTGGACATCTTCTATGCCAAAGCCACTGAGATCACACGACGCCGGATCGACATGGCAGGGCATCTTTTTCTTCTTTTGCCCGCCATGACGGCCTTGGCGTGGTGGTCTTGGCCATCTGTGCGCAACGCCTGGAAGATCCTCGAAGGACCGCTGTCTGTCGGTGGGATTGAAGCCGTCTTTCTGTTGAAATCACTGATCCCTTTGTTCTGCCTTCTGGTGGCGCTGCAATCCCTTTCAATCCTGTTGCGGCTCATCATGAAGACGGAGACGGAATGACCGAACATCTGGACCTACTGATGTTCGCGGCGCTCGTGGTGGCTATTCTGTCCGGCTTCCCTGTGGCATTCAGCATTGCCGGCGTTGCCATTCTTTTTGCCTATACTGGCTGGATGTTTGGCGTGATGGATATCTCGCTTTTGGGCGCCTTCGGGCAGCGGGTGTTTGGACTGATCTCCAATCAGGTTTTGATCGCCATCCCGCTTTTCGTTCTAATGGGCGCGCTCTTGGAAAAGAGCCGGATTGCCGAAGACTTGCTGGATACGATGGGCCGCGCTTTTGGTCAGTTGCGCGGGGGGCTGGGAATTTCGGTGATCCTTGTGGGTGCACTCTTGGCGGCCTCAACCGGGATTGTGGGTGCAACGGTTGTCGCAATGGGGATGATCGCACTGCCGACAATGCTGCGCGCAGGCTATGATCCGCGGGTGTCATCGGGGATTGTCTGCACGGCTGGAACATTGGGTCAGATCATCCCGCCCTCCACGCTTCTGATCATCCTGGCCGATGTGATGTCAAACGCGTATCAACAGGCGCAGTATGAACAGGGAAAATTTACGGTAGAGGCCCTATCCGTCGGGCAGTTTTTTGCGGCAGCTCTGATCCCTGGTCTTGTACTGGTGTCCCTATACCTCATCTACGTTCTTTTGCGCGGGGCCGTCAGGCCACAGGATATGCCACCAGCAGAGGCCCACCTGCCCCGCGCCACAAGCGCGGAGATCTTCACGGCCATCGCGCCGCCCGTGTTGCTGATTTTCGCCGTGTTAGGCTCCATTCTAGGCGGGCTTGCAACGCCGACTGAGGCTGCGTCTGTCGGGGCTGTCGGGGCACTTTTAATGGCAGGTGCCCGTCTGGGGCCCATGCGCAATTTGATCCTGATCGCGGCCTGCGCGCTTGTGCTTTTGGTGATAGCAGCCGGCCTCTTCCCGGTTCGGCTTCAGAGGAGCGATATCGGCGGCGGATCGTATGTACTGGGCGGGTTCTTTATCGCGCTTGCGATCCTGGGCGCATTGGGCATCCTCGCGGCATTGCGGAATGGGGTTCAAGCGCGGATGATCCAGGACGCTGCCACCTCGACGATGACCATGACGGCGATGATTTTTGCGACGATCCTTGCTGCGGGTATGTTCAGCCTCGTTTTTATCGGTCTGGGCGGTGAAGAGCGCGTTGTACATTGGCTTGAAAACCTGCCCGGTGGTGCCACAGGCGCGCTCCTTGTCACAATGTTGATCGTGTTCGTGATCGGCTTTTTCCTCGATTTCGTTGAAATCTCGGTCATTGTTTTGCCGCTGGTTACGCCCACTCTGATCCTTCTGGGCCATGACCCGTTATGGCTGGGCATTATTCTGGCGATAAACCTTCAAACATCCTTCCTGACACCGCCTTTTGGATTTTCGCTGTTTTACCTGCGGGGAGCTGCACCGCCTGAAATTGAAACGGGCCATATCTATCGCGGCGTTGCGCCGTTCATTGGCCTACAGGCGCTTGGGGTCGCGTTGGTCTGGGTTTGGCCCAACTTGGCGACATGGTTGCCGAGCATGGTTTTCTGACACTATAGGATGACTGCAGCGCAAGAGATGCGATAGGTCCGTCTTTGTGGAGCGCATCGACGCCTGAGCGATCGCGACACGCGTTTGACCACAGCAACTCACTATTTGGTAGGTTTCCCGGACAATCCGTAAGGCGGGTGTTCTGATCTGCCTCATTGCAATTTTAAGGCAGCGTCATTCATCATATTGCCGTCTAGGTGCGATCAATCAGGGCCAGAATGCCTGCACCAATAAACAGGAGGCCGAAAACGTCCTTCTTTGTATAGCTTTCTCCAAGTAGAAAAACGGAAACCAAAACCACCAGCAAAACCTCGAGACCTAGGATCAGGATATACAAGATCCCTAACTGTTCGCGCCCCATTGCAATGATTTCCACGGAAATACCCGTGGCCATGAACCCGAAAATAACAAGTGCCGCAGCAACTGAGGCGTTCAACGAGAATGTTTTCATCGCAAATGTTGCCGACACATAGCAGGCCGCCGCAATCACAGCGAGTGCGACAGGGTTGGCGCCGAAGATGAGTTTGTTCAAAATCTTTTTGGTCCTTTGCAAGCGGATGAACCGCCATTGTCACTCGCCGCAGCTCTGACCCAAACACCATTGGAAAGCCGCTCACCGTAAAATCGTTGGTTGGCAAAACGGGGCTCGACATCCAGCCGGCCAACAGCCCGTATCGCTTAATCGATGCCCGGAACGAACAATGTGCTTGGCGTTTCGGCCAACGCACCACGCAACTACCATAGCCCTGCTGTTATCCGCCTGTCTCAGTCACCTACAGATCAGGTCGCTGGACAAACTGCGCCGAATGCTGATCAATTGTCGCTAGATTTGATCAGATAAAGCTTTAAAGGTGATTTGATGGCTTACGCAAAGTCGGAGTCCGTTCGCGTCAACGGTGATGACCTTAGATTTCTGCGTAAAAGAAAGTTTCCATCTGCAGAAGCTTTTGCTGCGGCCTGTGAAAGTGTTTCGGTCCCCACGATCTATCGCGCAGAACGAGGGGGGCCGATCCTGAAACCTTATCTCGGCCGCATGGCGCGAGAACTTGAGGTTAAAACAGAACGTCTCATCGCCACGGAGGGGTCGGCAAACAGAATTGGCAGTGATCTTGTGCTCACCGGTGATTGGCGGGGCCTATATGTTGCAACGGATCGCTACGGACAGCCCTATCTCATTCGTGAGGATGTCACATTTGTTCAAAATGGCACGCGCGTTGAGGGGCATTCTGAATTCGAAACCCGAGAAGGCAAGATGCGCGACAAGTTTGTCTACAGCACTTTCAAAGACAATGTGTTCATCGGTCAAACCCGGTCACAGGATTGGCCGTTTCCCTTGGACAGCGCGCTTTTTGCGCTCTCCGGCACGCGCAACTTTACCAGGCTCGATGGATACCTTTGCTGGTTTGATCTGGACACAGAGCGCCCTGAATTCTCGAAATACATCCTGATAAGACGAAAATCACCGCGCGCGGACGCGGAACTCTCTGAGGCGCAGACACTTCTCGACAGCGAGATCAAGCTGATGCAGGTGCGACGGCTTGTCGAGGCTGGCTACAGTTTTGAAAAATCCGTGAAGCTCATGGTCACGACAAAGGAGGAAGAGGTTGCGACCAAACGAGCCGCACCGGCCTCCTCAAAACCGAACTCCGTAAAACCCAAGTTGATGGCGCCCCAGAAAGTGGTGGCCGTTTCGGGAATTGCCGTTCTGGATGACGACCCCATGCACAGGTTTTTCGCAGATGGGCTGGCTGATGACATCGCGACGGACCTTGCTCGCGCTCCAGGTATTGAAGTCATCCCCAGGGCGAGTTTGCCCGCGCGTGACCAGGCCGGAACCAACAGTGCCCAGACCCACGCGCAAAGTCACGTTCTGAGCGGAAGCATGCGCCGATCAACGACACATCTGCGGCTGAATGTGCACCTGACCGACGTCCATTCAGGCAAGATTGTCTGGGCCGAGCGTATTGAATATCCGACCGGCGCAAACGCAGCGGCCTTGGAGCAATCTATATCCGGCGTTGTCGTCAAGGCGCTTTGCCGAGAACTGGCAGTCAGCGCCCCAGAAACGGCAAGGCTAGAGACCGCAGATCCGGTCGCTTATGAGTTGTTTCTCAAAGGGCGCTCACTTTACTTGCGTGGGCTTTACACGCATTCGATGCGCGCAGCCGAAGCGCTTGTTGCAAGGGCAATCGAAAGAGATCCGAGCTTTGCTCGCGCCCATGCTCAGCGATCAATTTGTAAGTCCCATCTTGTGCTCAGCACCACCCAGTCAGGCGAAACCGGTCCCGTGACAGACGGGGTATCGGATGCCGAACGCGCGCTGAGCATTGATCCGGATCTTCCACTTGGTCATGCCGCTCTCGGACTTGCTCGGTACGCGATTGGGGAATATGCGGCGGCGGAATTGGCGTTACGAAAGGCTGTTGAGCTTGATCCGCAGCTTTTTGAGGGGCAGTTTCTGCTGGCTCGTCACCTTAGATTGAAAGGGGACCGCGCCGGCGCAGCCGAACGATTTGCAAAAGCCGTGGAACTGCGCCCCGAAGACTTCCGGGCAAGTGGTCTTCTGGGCGAGGAGCTACAGGCGCTCAACCGTCAAGACGACGCGACGGCGCGTTTCCGATCGACGCTGGACTTGGTCGAGCGTGCACTTCAGGATCATCCTGACAATGCTGGCGCACTTGCGTTTGGCGCTGCCGTCCTTGCCGACCTCGATATGCCTGATCGCGCCGCCATATGGGCGGATTGGGCCCTGACCATAGCCCCGAACGACTGCTTGGTGAGGTACAATATCGCGCGCATGCACGCCATTTTCGGTGACAATAAAGCGGCGCTTGACCATCTTCAAAACGCGTTCACGGTCCCACCTGTTGCCGCCCGCCGACTTGCACTTTGGATGCAGTTTGACGAGGATTTCGCAGGGTTAAGAGACTACGCCAGCTATCAAAGACTTCTTAACGCCGAGCCTTAGGCGCTCGCAATCCACCTTGCACAAGCAAAACTCAACTTAACGGTGCGCAAAGCGACGCAGGCGGCACCTTGGTCTTGTGACAGTCCTTCAAAGCCTTATCGTAGGGCTACAGCCAGTAGCGGCTAAGGTTTTGAAACGTCGCCAGACTTTGTAGCAATTCGCCAGAAAACACTCATCGCTCAACTGAAGCGCAGGACGTCTTTGGAGAAACTTTGCCTATAACGCCCGCCGAGAGCCTCGAACTCCGCAATCTTACGGTTCACTACGGCGCGTCTTGCGCGCTCGATGCCGTAAGCCTGTTTGTGGAACCCGGAGAGTTCGTATCGATCCTTGGGCCTTCGGGATGCGGTAAATCAACCCTGCTGCGTGCCATAGCAGGCCTGGAGCGAGCTTCCGCCGGCGCGGTCATGATCGGTGGCGCGGAAGTCACAGACAACGCGCCTAAAGTGCGTGGTGTCGCTTTTGTTTTCCAGTCCTACGCGCTCTATCCGCACATGACATGCCGCCAAAATATCGCAGCGCCGCTAGAGATGACGCAGCTTTCATCGGCCGCGCGCCTGCGGGCACTTGGCTGGCTCGTTCCGGGTGCGCGTGCGACCAAAGAAAAAATAGCCGAAAAAGTGATGCAAACCGCGCACCTTTTGCAGATCGAACCGATCCTGGATCGCTTTCCAAGTGCTGTTTCAGGCGGTCAGCAACAGCGAGTGGCTCTTGCCCGCGCTCTCATCCGAGAACCAAAACTGTTTTTGCTCGATGAGCCGCTCGCCAACCTTGATGCAGCTCTGCGCCATCAAACCCGCTTCGAATTGCGCGCACTACAAAAGCGCGTCGGGGCGACAACGCTTTTCGTGACCCATGATCAGGCGGAGGCGATGGCGATGTCCGACAGGGTCGTGGTGATGTTTGGCGGGCGGATTCGACAGATCGGCACGCCCGATGAGCTCTACCGCGCGCCTGTTGATCTAGAAGTCGCCCAGTTCCTTAGCCAACCGCATCTGAATGTCATACCCGCGCACGTCCTTCGCCAGGCTGCCGGGGATCGGACAGGCGCAGGTAGCATCGAGATACAGGGAAAACCGCTTGGCGAGCTCTCAGGCGTGGTGGCAATCCGGCCGGAACACGCCGCAATCCGCCCCGTTACGCGCCCGGGCCTGCCTGGGCCTTTGATCACAGTCGAGATGATCGAGCATGGCGGCGTGAGTGCCTATGTCTACGCACGCCTAGACGCAGACGGGCGCAAAATCGTCGTGCGCGTCTCTTCGGATGAAATACCAAATTGGGAGCCTGGATCGAAGGCCATCCTAGAATTTTCACTGAACGCGGCGCATGTCTTCGAAGACGCAAGCGACACCGATCAAACCCGCGCGGTGGCATGACTAACAAAGCTACACATCGTCAAAACAGCGTCTTCGGCGTGATACTGTCGATGCCTGCTGCTTTGCTTTTGTTGGTGCTTCTAATTGTGCCCTCAACTCTGGTCCTTGCGCTGTCGTTTACGGATTACCAATTTGGAATGGACAGCTTTGACTGGGTAGGTCTGCGCAATTACGCGGCTTTGACCGATCTATCAGGTATCCGAAATTCCATTGCCAACACCGTCATTTACGTCCTCATCGTGACGCCGATCTCGATATTTGGCGCGCTCTGGCTGGCCATTTTGATTGAGCGGCAGGGCAGTTTGGGCGGGCTTTTCCGTACGGTGTTCTTCCTGCCTGTGACGGCCACACTGGTTGCGATGGCGGCCGCTTGGGAGGTGGTTCTTCATCCCAATTTCGGCATTGCAAATGTGCTTCTCGATGTGATCGGTGTTGAAAAGCAGCGCTTTCTCTCTGATCCCAATCTCGCTCTGCCCACGCTTATGGGCATCGGGCTTTGGCGCAATCTCGGCTACAATATGCTGCTTTTCTTGGCGGGCCTCGCCACGATTGACCGAACCCTGTACGAAGCGGCCGCTCTTGATGGCGCCGATGCAGGCTGGCGACGCTTTACGCTGGTGACGTGGCCTATGCTGGCGCCGATCACGCTGTTTGTTGCCGTTATCACGCTGATCCGAAGCTTTTCGGAGTTTGAAACCATCGCGGTGCTTACGCTCGGCGGACCAAATGGCGCAACCGAGATGATCCTCTACACGATCTATCAAGAGGCGTTTCGCTTCTTTGACATCGGCAAGGCCTCAGCTCTTGCGGTGGTGTTTCTCGCAACGGTCGCCGCAATCTCCATCGTGAAGTTACGCTTCTTTGACCGGAGGATCCATCGTGGCTAAAGCGTTGTCCCCTTTGATCCTCAGCGTTTTTGCAGCGTTCACTTTGCTCCCCTTCTTGGTGATGGTGGTGGTAAGCTTGGCTGAGCCTGGCACCGTTTATGCGGGCGCGGTGTTGCCTTGGCCAGACCCGGCGGCGGCATTATCCAACTACACTTACGCTTTCACAGCCGTCCCGCTGGCGCGCTATTTGCTCAATGGCGTGATCGTTTGCGGCGCAATTCTCGTGCTGCAGGTGCTCGTCGCCGCACCGGCAGGCTATGCGCTGGCCAAGATCCCCTTTCGCGGGCGTGGCTGGCTGCTGCTTGGTATTGTGCTCGCGCTCATGATCCCAATGCAAGTGCCCGCCATTCCGCTCTACGTTGCGATGGCTTATGCGGGCCTTCTCAACACGTATACCGCGCTGGTGCTGCCGTTTATCATCTCGGCCTTCGCTCTTTTTCTCTTCCGGCAGTTCTTTCTTCAGTACCCTGATGACGTGCTCGATGCGGCACGGCTTGACGGCTTTTCGGAACTTGCGATCGTGTGGCGTCTTATAGTGCCCGCGGCGTGGCCCGCCGTTGGGGCCTTTGCCACGATTTCAATAATCAATCACTGGAACGATCTGTATTGGCCGCTCGTTGTCGTCACGGATACGAGCATGATGACGCCTCCGCTTGGCCTCGCTGCCTTCCGTTCTTCGGGGGAAAGCACGGGCAACATCGGTGCGTTGATGGCAGGCGGGGTTATCATCACAGCCCCACTTGTTGTCGGCTTCCTGTTTTTCCAACGTGCTCTCATTCGAGGGCTCACCACCAGTGTCTTGCGCTAGCAGGACAAATTTTGAAAGGACGTGATATGAATAAATTCCTTGCTGCGGCCTGCTTGACAGGATCCCTCGTGCAGGCTGCGCACGCTGACACAGAACTCGTCGTCTCCCATGCCTGGGCGCACCACGCGCCTTGGCAACAGGAGATTGCGAAAAACTTCACCGAAACCGCGCCACATGTCTCGATCAGTTTTCAAGCACCTTCAAGCGACTATGATGAAGGCTTCGTTTCTGTCATTCGTCAGGATCTCGCAGATAGTGCGCCGGATGTGTTTATGGTGGGTTCGCACCTTCTGGGTGCGCTTGTCACACGTGGCATGGTTGAGCCGCTCGATGACGTGATGGAGGGCGTAGACATGGAAGCGCTTGGGTACACACCCGAAGTGCTCGCACTGACCCAGGTAAATGGCATTCAGTATGGCCTGCCCTGGACGTCTTCGACCCCTGTGATGTTCTACAATGCGGAACTGGTCCGTGAGGCCGGTGGCGATCCGGAAGCCATGCCCACAGATTGGGAAGGTACTATTGCGCTCGCCGAAAAGATCGATGCGTTGAGCGACGACATCATGGGCATGTACTACTCCCCCGGCGATGATGACTGGATGACGCAAAACCTTCTGGCGACCGCCGGTTTAGCCCCAATCCTTGACGATGGGACGATTGCGTTTGCCACCGATTTGGGCAAGGACGCCATCGTGCTCTTTGACCGCTTCCACGATGAGGGCGGACAGGAGGCCATCGCCGATCGTGCCGCGCGACAGCAAATGTTTGCAGGACAAATGGGACTTTATTTCAACTCGACCGCCGTGGTCGGCAGCTTTGCGCGTGAAATCGGGGATCGGTTTGAATGGCGCACGGCGCCAATGCCAAAGCTGGTGGAAGACGGCGGAGTGGCTTCAGGTGGCATGGCCGCTGTGATCCTCGCCGATGATCCAGCCAAGCGGCAGGCCGCGTTTGACTACTTGCTTTACGGCACTGGCGCCGAAGGTCAGACCATCGTTGTAAAAAATACCGGCTACATGCCTGTCAACACTGGCGCGCTTGCCGTTGACAAGTTGGGCGAATTCTATTCGAAAAATCCCGATTGGGCGACAAGTGCCGAGCAGATGAACCGGTCATTTCCGTGGTTTGCTTGGCCCGGCAAAGATGGGGTGCGCATCTCCAAGATGGTCGTAGACACATTGTCGGCCGTATCGAATGGTGAGATGACTGGCGCCGAAGCGGCCACAAAACTTGAAGAAGAAGTCGCGCGGATGATGGACTAAGGCCCAAGAGTGATGGCGGCGGGGTATGACCCCGCCGCTCATGCACCTGGGTCTTGCATGTTTAGGACATGCTGTCCCTTCTGCCATTTTCAGTTTTTCGGCCAGCCGTCGCGCACATCCCGCCATCTTTGCGCATATTGGCAAGCGCAATGGCACCCGCCGCAACGCCCATGCCAATCAGCGCGCCGTTGATGAACGCACCGGTGACCACTTGTTGCGCAAAGCCGATTTTCTTGATCTTAATGAGGGTTGAAAGCATCATGAAGTGTTCCTTCCGTCAAATGGTTGCCTTTGCGCCTAAGATAGATGGATAAGCACGACGGTCCACTTGTGACACGGCCAACAAACCGATCCGTAGTGCACATTCGCAAAGCTTTCCAAAGCATCGGCAAGGTCGGAAAAACTGATCTCTGCACCCTCGACCTGTATCAAGACAACAAGTTGCAGAAGACGACGGCCATTCCGAGCTTCTGGAACAGATCGGCCTAGTTACCAGTGACACGAGCTTCAAACGGGCAAGCTCATCAACGCCGAAAAGCAGGAGGCACCTGAGTGAAGCGATTAGCGACTACAGATTGGTTTGCGGATCTCATCGACCATGAGGCCTATGCGGACGGTCCGCCGCCGCAGAACCTGTGGCCCTTCGTTAAGTGGTGTCTGGCGGGCAGCTTCCGCGTGCTTGGGCTTGGAGTTGCGGCCAGCGCGCTGACGGGCATCACCGAAGTTCTGGTGATGGTCCTGCTTGGGGTGATCGTTGACGCAGCGGTTGGTGCCGAAAGCATGGAGGCGTTCTGGTCGGCGAACTGGCATTTGCTGACACTTTGGGTCTTGTTGTTGCTCGTCGTGCGCCCTTTCGCCTTTGGCCTCGGCGCATGCTTTCAGTCAATCATGGCGGGCCCTGGAGTTTTCAAGCTGGTTTTGAGCCGCGTAAACCGCCACACGCTTGGGCAAGCGGTGACATTCTTTGACAATGACTTCGCCGGTCGGATCTCTCAAAAGCAGATGCAGACGACCCGTGCCATGGTGGATGTCGTGACGGAGATGATGAACTCCATGTCCATGGCAGTGTCCTCAGTCGTGGCGTCGGCCTATTTTATTGGGATTATCGACGCGCGGCTCGCGCTGCTCATGGCTGTGTGGCTCGGCGGTTACTACGTGTTCATGAAGGTCTTCTTGCCCATGATACGAGAGCTCTCAGCGGCGCGCGCGGCGGCGCGAGCGATGGTCACCGGCCAAATCGTAGATACGATCACGAACATCAAAACAGTAAAGCTTTTTGCATCTTCCGACCACGAAGATCGAGCGGCCCTTGGTGCAATGTCAGAGTTCCGCGAGCGCGGGGTTGATTGGGGCCAGATGGCCACGCTGTTCCGTGTTGGTCTTTCCATCATCGCCGGTGCTCTTCCCGCCGCTGTGGTCTCGCTCACGCTTTATCTGGTGTCGACAGGTGACGCCTCCGTTGGCCAGCTCACAGCGGCGGGCGCCATGGCGATCCGGCTGAGCCAAATGACGGGTTGGGTCAGCTGGGTGCTCATGGGCATTTACGGCAATATCGGTGAGATCGAAGACGGGATGAAAACGCTCGCCCCGGGCCACAAGCTCACGGATGCAGACCGCGCGAGCGATCTCATTGGAAAGGCGGTTGTCGAGTTCGACGACGTGACTTTTGCCTATGGGCGAGAGACCGGCGGCGTCAACGGGATCAACCTGACAATCCACGAGGGCGAGAAACTTGGTATCGTTGGCGCGTCTGGCGCGGGTAAATCCACCTTGGTGTCACTGTTGCTCCGTCTCTATGACACTGAGCATGGACAGGTTCGCGTCGCAGAGCAGGATGTGCGTCACGTCACGCAAGAAAGCCTGCGTCGTCAGATCGGAATGGTCACGCAAGAAACGGCGATGTTTAATCGGTCTGCGCGAGATAATATCCTTTATGGGAGGCCAGACGCGGATGATGCCGCGCTTTTTGACGCAGCAGAGCGGGCGCGGGCGCACGAGTTCATCTTGGGGCTCAAGGATTTCAAAGGGCGTGAAGGGTATGACGCGTTCCTAGGCGAGCGAGGGGTCAAGCTATCAGGCGGTCAGCGACAGCGCATCGCACTTGCCCGCGCGATCCTAAAGGACGCCCCCATCCTGGTGCTGGATGAGGCGACAAGTGCGCTCGACTCAGAAGTAGAGGCAGAGATCCAAGAAGCGCTGGAAGAGGTGATGGAGGGCAAAACAGTCCTGGCGATCGCACACCGGCTGAGCACGATCGCGCGTATGGACCGGATTATTGTCATGGAAGACGGCCAAATCGTCGAGCAAGGCACCCACACCGATCTTCTCTCCCGGAACGGGACCTATGCGAGGTTCTGGAACCGCCAGTCGGGCGGCTTCATCGGTATCGCTGCCGCTGCGGAACGAAGTAGACCGGCTCGTTCGTTGAGTTTCCAACGATGCAGAGCGTTGGACGGCTCAGATGTAGCCGCCGACAGGTTCGTCTGCCTGAGGGATATTTCTGATCATGTGGATGATTTGAATATCTAGGACTATCGCTTTGGTGGTTCGCCAGGGTTTAAATCCCCGCCGGTATTTGAAGGTATTTGATAGCAATGCCGCCCTGGCGCGGTCGAGGTTTGAAATTGCTTTGCAGGCACAGGCGCCGCATCACAAACCTATGTTTTCAATGAAGACAGCACTGCCAAAATGCGCATGAGCTCATACGACAAACCTGCCAACATTTTAACGCCACCGTTTCGCTCTGATCCGGACGCAGTGATCATCAGGAAAAGCGGTTTTGAACTTAGATTTGCCATGAATCGGTGCAAATCGGTACTGGATTGAGCGGCATCGGTGACGATGCCAGCGCGCCAAGCTGTCAGCAAACCGAAAAGCAGTGAGCAAAGAGCACATGATCACAGTCACGAATTTCAGCAAGCAGTACAAAGGCTTCACAGCCGTCAAGAACCTCAGCTTCACCGTCGAACCAGGCCAAATTCTTGGATTGCTAGGGCCGAATGGGGCGGGCAAGACAACGACCTTGCGCACGCTGTGCGGCATTATCCCGCCCAGTTCGGGGACGCTCTTGGTTGCTGGACATGATGTTGCCCAGGCGCCCATCGCAGCCAAAAGCAACTTGGGCTACATTCCCGATGATCCACGGCTCTTTGACACCATGACGGTTTGGGAACACCTGGCCTTCACCGCAGCCGCTTACAAACTCCCGGACTTTGAAAAGGATGCCGAAGCGCTTCTTACGTCGTTCGAACTCACGCACAAGCGCGATGCGCTCGTCCATAACCTGTCGCGCGGGATGCGCCAAAAGGTGGCGATCGCTTGTGCGTTTCTGCACGACCCGAAAGTCATCTTGTTCGATGAACCTCTGACGGGGCTCGATCCGCAAGGTATCCGCGGGATACAACAAGCCATCCGCGAACGAGCGCAGGCGGGCGCGGCTATTATCATCAGCTCGCACCTGTTGAGCCTGTTTGAGAACCTTTGCACGCATATCATGGTCCTGAACCTGGGTGAGTGCCGGCGATTTGGCACGATGGAAGACTTGCTGAGCGAGGTGGGCCATACAGACAGCACCTCGGCCCTTGAAGAGGTGTATTTTTCAATCACGCAAGGATCAGAACACGCCTCAGAGCAAACGCCTAGAGAGAAGACGCCTAGAGAAAAGACGGCGGCGTAAGACATGGATCCTGCACTTCGCCAACTTCTAATCTTGCGCCTGCGTGGCGGTCTGCGTCAGCGCTTTCTCCAATTGGCCAGCGTGCGTGGGCTGCTGTTCTCTTTGGCGTTTGGGGCGATCATTTGGTTTCTGATCGCGTCAAACGGTTCCACGAGCGCAAGCTTTCTTGGGTCCGCGTCCTTGGACCGACACGCACTAAGCGATCAGATCCTCACTTTCATGCCGCTCAGCATGCTCGGTCTGTCCCTGCTCACGGTTGTGATGACAACCGGCCCTACGTTTCATTTTTCTCCCAATGAGATCAATTTTCTTTTTACCGGGCCGTTCCGCCGACGGGATCTTATCGTCTATAAGTTTGGCGCCTATCTTGCAGGCGTTGCTTTGACGAGCGCGTTCATCACAGTCATCGCGCCGCCCCAAACAGGATCGGCTTTTTCTGTATTTATCGCCTCGCTTTTAACGCTCGTGTTCGTTCAGCTGAACAGCGCTGTGATCAGTATGACCGGGCATGCGCTCGACGGCAGCCGGCTCGCAAAGGTGAAATGGCCCGCTGTTGCGTTGCTTGGTGCCATTGCGGCCGTCGCCATGGTTTCCGCTTGGGTTGCACCCGACCGGGGTATTCTTGAGCTATTGTCCGAGTTTCGACACTCGTGGCTCGGGACCATCGTTTTGATCCCCTACATTGTGTTTGCCGAACTTTTCGTGGCGACATCCGTTTCACAGCTTGCTCTTTGGGCGTTGCTCGCGGTCATCATAAATGCGGCGCTGTTGCAAGCTGCCATTATACTCGATGAGCGCACGACCGATCGGTCTCTTGCGGAAAATGCCCGGCTCAGCAACCGATGGGAGCGCATCAAGCAAGGCGGTTCTTTCTTTGCGACAGAACGCACTGAGATGCGCTCAGTCCGGCGTGCACCAAGTTTCGGCGGTTTGGGGCCAATTGCCTTTCGGCAAGGTCTCAACGCATCGCGGAATTCGTTCAAACTGTTAGTTGTTTTCGCAGGGCTCGCGGCCTCTATCGCGCCAATATCCGCAGCGCTTGGGGCGCCGGTCACGCAAGCACATACGATGATGATTATCTATGTGTTTGTCGCCTTCATCCTGCCGCGCAATCTGGTCTGCGACTTTCGCGGTGACCTAAGCCGAATGGAAATCTACAAGACTTTGCCGATCTCGCCTTGGCGTATTTGCGCGGGCCAACTCCTGGTTCAGGTGCTTCTCGCCTTTGTCATTGCTCTGACAATTATCGCAAGTACGCTTATCTTTGAGGAGCGTGTGACACCGCAATTAGCACTACTGTTAGCCGCTTTTGCGCTTCCGTTGACGTTTCTCATCTATGCAGTCGAAAACACGGTACAGCTTCTCTTTCCGATAAAACTCGTTGCTATGGGACGGGCAGATTTCGAATTTCTGGGTCGCTCCATTGTCGAATTCATCGCGAAAACAATTTTCATTTTCGTGGCTTTGGCGGCAGCGGGCGCAGCGGGATTTTTCATCTTCAAGGTGATGGGAACCTCGTTGGTGGTGGCTGGATTGGTTAGCTGGCTGACGCTCACATTCATCGGACTTCTGACCTTGGTTGCACTGCAATTTGCTTTCCGGCGTTTCGCGGTCGCAGAGACCATCGACTGATGTAGCCATTTGCACGGTGCCACCTGTGTCGGTCACATGCACAGACCGCATAGTCGCGAACCGGTCAGTAACCGACATCTGGCCGTCGCCCGCGGTGATGCTGTCGCGGCCAGCCCTGCCGACACTGGCCGCAGAAGCAAAACCAGATGCGGTCTGAGAACGCGCAACCCGGGTATTCCGGCCGATGCAATGCCCCAAGCAAGGGCAGATTGCAGAGAAGCCTGAGACGCAATCGCTCAAGTGAGGCTTCCCAAGCCAACCTTGTTTTTGCCAGTTTTGCCAATTAGTGCACATCCGTGCGCATTGATTTGGATGGTAAAAAATGCAGCTTGAGATCACATTGCTGTCAAACAAGAGCACAGCCTATTCGGCCCGCGATCTTGGCTTTTTGCTGCACAAACATCCCGACCATGTGCACACCAAGAAGACATCCGCAGGAGAGGCCACGATTTTCTATCGTGAGGTTTCGGATGACAGGACAACGGCCGTCCTTCATCTGGAGGTCGATCCGATTGGGCTTGTTCGCGGCAAAAACCAACAGGCTGATGGTTTACTGGCGCAATATGTAAATGACCGTCCCTACGTGGCAAACTCGTTTTTGTCCGTCGCAATGGGCCGCTCTTTCGCCCAGAGCATGGCAGGAAAATCCAAGGATCGTCAGGAACTTGCTGATCAACGCCTCGATTTCGAAGTTCGCGTTCTGCCGGTAGCGCTCGCCGGAGATCGAGAGTTGCTGTCGGCTTTGTTTGAACCACTTGGCTACTCCATCCTGTCACCGGAAAAGACTGATGATCAGATGGTCATTGATCTGCATTTGAAGGCCAACCTGCGGTTGGCTGACATTCTGAAGCACTTGCATGTGCTGATCCCGGTTATGGACAACTTCAAGCACTATTTCATTGCCCAAGAAGAGATCGACAAACTCCTCGCCAAAGGAGAAGGGTGGCTGGCGGATCATCCGTCCAAGGACCTCATTACCCGCCGTGCCCTGAAACATCGGCGGTCACTGGCAAACATGGCTCTGGCCAGACTGGAAGACGCTGCGTCCACAGAAGACGATGAGACAGAAGATGGAAAACGTGAACGGGAGAAGCCGGAGGACAGGCTAGAGAAACCTCTGCGACTTCATGACATTCGCCTGGACACCGTGGCCAATGTGTTGCGGCAACATCATGTGAAATCCGTTCTCGATCTGGGATGTGGCGAAGGAAAGCTGATCTCTCGGCTCATCAAGGAACGTGGCCTTGATCGGATCGTGGGCGTTGACCCGTCAGTACGAACGCTGGAAGCTGCGCATCGCAAACTGCGTCTGCACCAAGCCGGTGATGCGATGTCCGAACGGGTGAAGCTGCAAATGGGCAGCCTCACTTATGGAGACCGTCGTTGGAAAGGCTTCGATGCCGCGACCTTGGTTGAAGTGATCGAACATATTGAACCCCATCGGCTGTCGGCGTTGGTCATGTCCCTGTTCGCAGATGCGCGACCTAACTTGATCGTCATCACAACACCGAACCGCGAATACAACGTGCTGTTCGACACGATGAAGGAGAACCAGCTTCGCCATCCTGATCATCGCTTTGAATGGACAAGGGAGGAGTTCGAAACTTGGGCAAACACGGCGGCATCCGCCACTGGGTATGCTGTGGAATTCGCGCCCTTGGGCCCCGTCGATGAAACCCATGGGCCACCTTCACAAATGGCTCTCTTCACCTTGGGGGGCGCCACATGAGCTTGCCTGCATTCGTGCCCGAGATTGCACCAGATATCGAAAGTACCATCCAGTCCAAATTGGCGGCACTTGAGGCGCACCATGATGTGCGGATCCTATTTGCAATTGAGAGCGGCAGCCGTGCATGGGGTTTCCCATCACCAGACAGCGATTATGACGTGCGATTTGTCTACGCGCACACACCAGACTGGTATCTCAGCGTTGAACCCGGTCGCGATGTGATCGAACTGCCTATCGAAGGCGATTGGGATATCAACGGCTGGGACATTCGCAAGGCTTTGGCTCTCTTGATCAAGCCAAATCCGGTCATGCTTGAATGGCTTTCAAGCCCGATCAGGTATCGATGGAGCGACGATGTGTGTCAGCGTCTGATCGCTTTTTCTGAGAAGACCACCTTTGGCGAGGCCTGTTTGCACCACTATCGCAATCTCGCCCAAAAGCAGTGGGACAAGCATGTCGGTAATAGCCCCAACGTTGCCCTGAAGAAGTATTTTTACATCCTGCGACCTGCTCTGGCGATTTGCTGGATCAGACAAAACGTCGATGTGCAGCCCCCGATGAACCTCCAAGCACTGGTTGAGGGCCTCGATATTGCACCGAGCCTGGTTGCGGAAATTGAGAAGCTCTTGGACCTTAAAGCCGTCGCAAAAGAGGTAGGCAGCGGACACCGCATCGCCGAAATCGATGCCTTTATCCATGAGCAGATTGAGTGGGCCAGTGTTGTAGCCAAAAAAGAGAAACGGCCCGATCTGATCACTGAAGGTGACCGTATTTTGCGCATGATCATTAAGGGTGAAAGCTAGATAATGACGACGCACAGCATCACCATCCCAGACTTCGCCTTGATTGTCCTTATCGGCTCTACTGGCTCGGGTAAGTCCAGCTTCGCCAGAAAGCACTTTCTGGAGACCGAGATCGTGTCATCAGATACGTGTCGTGCTTTGGTGTCTGATGACGAGACCGATCTTGCCGCGACCAGCGATGCGTTTGATCTGTTGAACTACACAGCCTCGATCAGGCTAAAGCGGCGATTGTTGACTGTGATTGATGCAACGTCGGTGAAACGGGAAGATCGCGCCAAATTGGTCCAATTGGCGCGGACGTATCATGCTCTGCCCGTCGCATTGGTTCTCGATATCGACCCCAAGATTTGTCACGAACGCAACCAGCACCGTCCAAACCGAGATTTCGGGGAACACGTGACCAGAAACCATTCAAAGGCCCTGCGCCGTGGTCTTCGTGGTTTGCAAAAGGAAGGTTTCCGGCAAGTCCAGATCATGAAGTCCCCTGAGGAGGTAGACGCCCTTCAGATCGAACGTCAGCCGCTCTGGACTGATAACCGTGGGGATCATGGGCCGTTTGATATTATTGGGGATATCCACGGCTGCTTTGACGAGTTGATCGAACTGCTTGGCGATATGGGCTACCATATCGATCCTTTCGAGGAAGGATCAGAGGATCTGATCCATGCCCGACATCCAGAGGGGCGCACCGCGTTTTTTGTCGGTGACATCACAGATCGCGGGCCACGCAATATGGATGCCCTGAGATTGGTCATGGGGATGTGTGAGGAAGGGTCTGGCCGGTGTGTCATCGGCAACCACGACTTCAAGCTGAACAAGTGGCTAAAAGGCCGGTCCGCGACCCAGACCCATGGCCTTGACTTGACTGTGGCCGAGCTTGAGCAATGCTCTGATGCGTTCCGAAAACGGGCCAGTGCATTCATCTGGGATTTGCGATCACATGCGTGGTTGGCGGATGGTCAGTTGGTCATCGCGCATGCGGGCCTAAAGGAAGAGATGCATGGACGTGGATCAGGCCATGTCCGAAACTTTGCAATGTTTGGGGAAACCACTGGTGAAGTCGATGAGTTCGGCCTCCCCGTCCGGCTTGAATGGGCGAGGGATTACCGTGGCAAAGCGGATGTCGTGTTTGGTCATACTCCGATGGCAGAGGCAGAATGGCTGAACCACACAATGTGCGTCGATACTGGCTGTGTTTTTGGCGGCAAACTCACCGCATTGCGGTGGCCGGAACGCGAGACCGTGTCTGTGCCTGCAAAGCATCAATACGCTGTCCCCGCCAAGCCATTGGATGCCGGTCAATCACTGACGGCACAGCAGGATCATGACAAGCTTCTCTACTTCGATGATTACGCGACCAAGATGCGGATTGAGACCCGGTTCAAATCCACGATCCAAATCCCGGAGGAAAACAGCCTGGCCGCGTTGGAGGTCATGAGCCGTTTCGCCGTCGATCCGCGTTGGTTGATCTATTTGCCACCAACTATGGCGGCCTGTCCGACAGCCAGTGAAGGCCCGTTCCTGGAACGGCCAGAGCAAGCCATGGATCACTATGCCAGCCGCGGCGTGACGGACCTTGTGGTCGAAGAAAAACACATGGGATCAAGGGCACTGCTTATCGTGGCAAAAGATGCCGAGGCGGCCAAAGCCCGCTTTGGCGTCGAGGACGGTAAGCCCGGTGTAATCTTCACACGGACAGGGCGCCCCTTCTTCAAAGATGAACAGATGGAAACCGGCGTCATTGACCGTTTCGCGAAAGCGATGGAGGCCTCAGGTCTTTGGGATAACCTCAAAAGCGACTGGGTGCTGCTGGATGCCGAAGTGATGCCTTGGTCGGCGAAGGCACAAGAGTTGTTGAAACGTCAGTATCTGCCAACCGTCTCCGCAGCGGAGAAGTCTGCGGCGGCATTGCTGGATACACTGGCTGGTCACGCTGGATCAGCCGACCTTCAAAAGCTGCGAGCCCAGACGCAGATAAAGCTATCCAACGCCAAACTGATGGGGAAAACCATCGCCGGGTACTGCTGGGATGCACACACCGTCGATGACTACCGCATTGCACCCTTCCACATTTTGGCAACCGAGGGCTCTGTGCACACAGATCAGCCGCACACTTGGCATATGCAGACGATCGAAAAACTGGCCCATGCTGACCCCATCATCCAAGTTACAGGTTGGAAACGGATCGACCTGAACGATCCAGAACACCGCCAAACCGTGACAGACTGGTGGTTGGATCATACGTCCAAAGGTGGCGAAGGGTTGGTATTCAAGCCCACCGAATTCTTCGTGCGGGGGGAAAAGGGATTGATCCAACCGGCCATGAAGGTGCGTGGTCGGGATTACCTCCGCATCATTTACGGCCCTGATTATGATCTGCCAGAGAATATCGAACGGCTACGACAACGCGGGTTGGGACGAAAGTTCTCACTGGCCGAGCGGGAATTTAAGCTTGGCTTTGAAGGCCTTCATCGTTTCGTCGAAGGCATGCCATTGTCGAAGGTTCACGAATGCGCATTGGCCGTGTTGTCGCTTGAAAGCGAACCGGTCGATCCTCGTCTCTAGTTTTTCCGGTGCTGACTTTCGCGGAACCCGCGTCAATCGGTTACTCGGTTACGGCCCAAGCCCCGGCGGCGGCACACGTTCCTGTCGTACCTAGATGGGCAGCAGCTTAGCAAAGCACGGGCCCATGAAAGGCACTCAGTCAATGCCCTTCATCCTATCAACGGTCTTCGCGAGATAGGGCCAAGAACCGATGTACATCGCTCACGCAGACGGATCCTTCTCCAACGCCGGATGCCACGCGTTTGACGGATCCTGACCTAACGTCACCAACCGCGAAAACACCCTCAACGGAGGTTCCAAAAGGCGACGCCGCGCCGTTGCGAACAAGGCCTCCGGTATGGATGAAGCCTTGCTGATCCATTTCAAGCAAATCTCCAAGCCAATGTGTGTTCGGAGTGGCTCCGATCATGACAAAGACATTGGAAATTGCTCTCGTTTCACTTTCTTTCGTCGCTCGGTTTTCCCAAGTCACCTTTTGAAGCTTGCGATCGCCATGAAGACCAGTCAGCTGTGTATGTCTGTGCAAGGTAATGCGCGAAGACTGATCGATACGCTGTATCAAATAGTCAGACATACTTGCCGCCAAACTATCGCCTCGGATCAGGACATGAACGTGCTGTGCGTGGTTGGACAAAAACACGGCCGCCTGACCAGCTGAGTTCCCTCCGCCGACAACAACGATTTCCGAACCGCTGCAAAACCGCGCTTCCAACGCCGTCGCAGCATAGTGTATGCCTTGGCCTTCGAACTCGTCATAGTTTTTGAGGTTCAGCCTGCGATAGATTGCGCCGCAGGCTAAGATAACGGCTTTACTTTTGACACCCTGCCCGCCTTGCAACGAGACGTCAAAATAACCCTCGGGATTTTTGGCAATCCCGGTCGCGCCGCGAGCAATTGCGAATGTCGCACCAAATTTTTGCCCTTGTATCCAAGCACGACCGGCCAGCGCTTGCCCTGAAATTCCGGTGGGAAAGCCAAGGTAGTTTTCGATTTTTGAACTGGTACCCGCTTGGCCGCCAGGGGCTTCAGCTTCAATGACAATTGTATCGAGGGCCTCTGACGCAGCGTACACGCATGCAGACAAACCAGACGGGCCCGCGCCTATAATGGCCAGATCGTAGAGATGGTCTGACGGCAGCTCTTCGGTGAGCCCCAAAAGATCGGCCAAATCGGGGGTTGAAGGATTGTGGAATACACCCCCATCCGGCGTACAGACAAGCGGCAGATGACCGTCGTTTTCCTGCACTATGCTGATTGCTTGTGGTGCTGTCGGTTCAATGATTGAAAGCGGATATCCATTGCGGGTCAAAAAGCGGTTGATGCGGATGACGTCGCGATCATTGCTTTCACCGATCAGGCTGACACCAGCTTCTGAGTGAACGATAAAGGCCGTCCTGCGAAGAATAAAAGCGCGCATGATGATTTCACCGATGTCTTGTTCGGTGCTGGCCATGCGATGAAATTGCGCGCGCGACATGCGGACGATGCAGCTGTCTTCGCCAGTGCGGCCGCCGACAAGGATTTTTCGCTGATTGAAAAGGTCGAGTTCGCCGGTGAACTGATGACGGGCGTGAATTGTGATGACCGTCTCTTCCCCGTCGGGCGCTTTGTCCACAATCTCAATAGACCCGTCGACGATGAGGAAGAAATCCACACCGCGCTCACCACGCTCAAACAACCACGTGCCTTTTGGGATCCGCTCAACCACGCCATAGGTGGAAAGCCGATCAACCTGATCCTTGGTCAGAACTGGGAATGTCTGCTGTTCACGGGCATATGGATCGCTTGCATTCGCGGCCTCTCGTGCTTCCTCGACTGCCGTTTTTTCCCTTTTCATCTATCGATCTCCGCAGATATCCCAACCGGTTGCCAAGCTCTCCGGCGCGTCAAAAACCGGTCGTGCGCCCGCGAATCCTGAGAGCAGAAGAGGCTTTCCGGCATGAAAAGTAAAACACAGGGGTGAAAAGCAGCCCAAAGATCGTTACGCCAAGCATTCCAAAGAAAACCGCTGTGCCAAGAGCTTGGCGCATTTCGGCCCCGGCACCTGTTGCCGTGATGAGCGGCACCGTCCCTAAAATGAAGGCAAACGATGTCATCAGGATGGGGCGCATCCGAAGGCGCGCAGCCTCAATGGCGGCTTCAAAAGGTGTGGCACCTTCGTCTTCGGCTTGCTTGGCAAATTCTACGATCAGGATCGCGTTTTTCGAGGCCAAGCCTACAAGAACAACGAGGCCAATCTGGGTCAGAATGTTGTTATCCATCCCGCGCCACAAGACCCCTGAGATCGCGGTGAGTAAGCACATGGGCACAATGAGAATGACGGCCATTGGCAGCACCAAGCTTTCATACTGTGCAGCCAAAACCAAAAAGACCAAAACAACGGCGAGAGTAAAAATGATAAAAATACTGTTGTCGGCGAGCTTTTCCTGAAGCGCCAGTTCCGTCCATTCGAAACTGAAGCCTGGCGGCAAATCAGCAGCCAAAGCCTCCATTTTCAACAGCGCGTCCCCCGTAGAAACCCCGGGCAAAGCAGCCCCTTGAACGGCCGCAGCGGGGAAAAGGTTGTATCGCACAACGCGGTAAGGCCCGGTTGTGTCCTGAAAGGTCGCAACGGAGCCGATGGGCATCATCCCGCCAGAAGCCGTGCGCGTCCGCAGGTTTTCCACATCGCGCTGTTGATCGCGGAAGATGCCGTCGGCCTGGGCCGTGACACGGAATGTCCGACCGAGGAAATTGAAATCATTCACGAACGCAGAGCCTAGATAAACCTCAAGCGTTTCAAAAATCTGATCGGGTGTGACACCGAGTTGCTCGGCCTTCACGCGGTCAATGTCTGCAAAAACGCGCGGTGTTGACGTGTTAAAGAGGGTGAACGCTTGCGTCAGGCCTTCGGTCTGGTTGGCTTGACCAGACAATTCCTGCGCCACGCTTTCAAGCGCGCGCAAACCGCGGCCTCTGGTATCCTGCACATACATTTTCCACCCGCCTGCAGAGCCAATGCCGCGCACGGGCGGAGGTGCCACGATGAAGATGAACGCCTCCTTGATCTGGAAGAGGGAGCCTTGAACCTGCTGCAGGATATCGTTTTGCGTCAATGCCAAGGCCGCGAGATCTTCAAAATCCTCGAACGTGAAAAAGATCGCACCCGCATTGGGAGCATTGGTAAAGGTAGCCGCGTCAAAGCCTGCAAAACCTGCGGTATGAGCGACGCCAGGATGCTCGAGGATCAGCTCTGTTGCGCGCTGCACGACTTTGTCAGTGCGATCAAGAGACGACCCCGCCGGGAGTTGAATGACAGTGATCAAATAGCCCTGGTTTTGATCCGGAATGAAACCCGTGGGCGCGCGCTGAAATTGTGCATAGCCAAGGTACACCAGCCCTCCATACGCCACGAGGACGAGAACACTAACCGTCAAAAGACCTCTGACCAAAACGGCATAGCCTTTGGACAGTTTGCCAAAGAGGTAATTGAACGCGGTTGCGAAAACGCGCAGCGGCCATGTCAGCACGTCCCAGAGCCGACCAAAGAGCCCGCGTGACTTTTCCACGCCAAGATCGCCCTTGAGCAAAAGCGCCGCCAATGCAGGGGACAGCGTAAGAGAGATCAGTGTTGAGATCGCGGTTGACACGGCAATCGTCAAAGCAAATTGGCGAAAGAACTGCCCGCTGATGCCACTGACGAAGGAGGCCGGGATAAACACCGCCATCATCACGAGGCTCGTGGCAATCAACGCACCGGAAACTTCGCTCATGCTTTTGTAAGCGGCCTCACGCGGGGCCATTCCGTCGGCAATGTAGCGATCCACGTTTTCGACGACCACGATGGCATCATCCACCACAATCCCGATGGCCAGAACAAGACCAAAGAGCGTGAGATTATTGAGCGAAAAGCCGAACGCCGCCATCACCGCAAAGGTCGCAATCAGGGATATCGGGATGGCCAGCACAGGGATGATCGCCGCGCGCCAGCTTTGTAGGAAAACCAAAATGACGAGGACAACGAGCAGAATGGCTTCAAACAAAGTCTGATAGACGGCTTCAACAGATTCTTCGATAAACTCTGTGGGGTTGTATATGACATCATAGGCGACACCCTGTGGAAACTCTTGGGCCATTTCATCCATCGCGCCCAAAACGTTCGCCGCCGTTTCCAGAGCGTTCGTGCCTGGGCGCTGAAAGATCAGAATGGGCAGGGCCGTATTCTCATCAAGATATCCAATGGTCGAGTAATCGAGCGAACCAAGCTCCACCCGCGCGACATCTCTCAGCCGGATCTGGGAGCCATTGGCCTCAGTGCGCACAACAATGCTTTCAAACTGTTCCGGGTCTGTCAGACGGCCTTGGGTTTGAACGGCAACCTCATAGGCGGACGGCTCGGGCACGGGCAAGCGGTTGATCACACCTGAGGCAACCTGCACATTGTTCACTCTGAGCGCTTGAACGACCTCACCCGCTGTCATGCCACGCGCCGCAATCAATTCGGGGTCCAGCCAGACCCGCATCGAATAGGCCCGTTCTGCAAAAAGCAGCGCCTGTCCGACGCCGTCAATTCGTGCCAAGCGATCAATCACGCGTGTGCGCGTGTAGTTCGAAACATAAAGCTGATCCCGTGACCCGTCATCGGAGTACATATGAATGACCATCATGAGGTCAGGGGAGCTTTTTTGCGTGGTAATCCCAAGCCGTCTCACGGCTTCTGGAAGACGTGGCTCAGCCGTTGTGACCCTGTTCTGAACAAGGACCTGCGCTTGATCGAGATCGGTGCCCAGCTTAAACGTCACCGTCATTGTAAGTTGGCCATCACCGGTCGACTGAGAGGTGATGTAGAGCATGTCTTCAACGCCATTGATGGCCTGTTCTATGGGCGATGCGACCGTGTCAGAAACCGTTTCTGCGGACGCTCCGGGATAGCTGGCTGTCACTTGGATGGTCGGCGGTGCAATCTCTGGGTATTGCGCAACAGGCAAAGAGAAATACGCAACAGCCCCAATGATGGTCATGATGACCGAAAGCACTGTCGCAAAGATTGGCCGATCAATGAAGAAGTGGGAAAATTTCATTCCGGCGCCTACTCTGAAATGGGTTCGTCCAGCAATAGGGTCGTTTCTTCCGGGATAACCTGCCCACCAGGCCGCGCACGCAACACACCATTCACGATGATCATATCCTCGGCTGTGATCCCCGATCGGACGACCCGCAATCCCTTATGCAGAGGACCGAGCTCAACAACGCGCGCACCGACAATACCTTCGCCATCCACAACCAAAACGATCTTGCGGGCTTGATCCGACAAGATGGCTTCGTCAGGCAAAAGCAATGCCTCGTACTCACCCGATCCGATAATACGCAGACGAGCGAACAGGCCCGGCGTCAAAAACTCGTCCGGATTGTCGAATATGGCTCGCGCGCGGATTGTGCCCGAGCCGGGGTCAAGCTCATTATCTACGAAATTCATCACCCCTTTGTGCGGCCAGCCTTGTTCATCAATCAGCCGCGCCTCGACCGGATTTGCCACGTTTCTGGAGCTATCCCGGTTTCCGTTCAGGCTCAGGCGCGAGTATTTCAAAAAATCCGCCTCTGAGCCTGTGAACTCCAAATAAATGGGATCGGTTGCAATCAGCGTGGCGATCACACTGTTGTTTTCAACGACAAGCGCGCCGATGTTCACAGCCCGATCTGAGATGCGCCCGTCAAACGGGGCGCGTACTTCTGTAAACTCTACGTTAAGCTCTGCCGAACGAATGGCGGCCGCAGCAATCACGATTTCTGCATCGGCACGCAAACTCGCGGCAAGCCTTTCATCCAGAACCTGCACTGACAGCGCCCCGGACTCGACAAGTTCTTGACCGCGCTCAAGCTCAATTCGCGTGCGTCGCTGTTCGGCTTCTGCAGACGCCAATTGTGCTGTTGCGCTGTCTAGAGTTGTCTTAAACGGGCGAGGGTCAATGCGCATAAGCAAATCACCCTTTTTCACCAATTGGCCGTCTCGAAATAAAATTTCATCGATATAGCCAGACACGCGCGGACGGATTTCGACCCGTTGAACAGCTTGGAACCTGCCTGTGTATTCATCCCAATCTACGATTGTGCGCACCAAGGGTTTTGACACATCGACAGGAAAAGCCTGCTGCTGTGCAAGCGCGGGCAAAGGGCTTGAAAAAAGAGCAACCAAAAACGCCCTCAGAACGGTGTTTCGAAGCTGCCAAACAGAAAGTTGCATGTGAGATTTCATTGTGCACCGCATAAATTCAGGATGTGTATGAAATTAATTACAGCTATAGGTGTACTTAATTTATGACATTAAGGAAATACGAATTCTGGTTGCAGGTCTCACAAGGGTCTTTCAAGAAATCGCGAAACAGTGCTTATTCAATGCGCACACATGTGAAAGTTCCACTAAGAGAAGTACGTCGAACTGCATGCGTCAAAAGTAAGCGAACACCAAGCTTGTTGAGTTGATCGCCAGCCGATGAAGCTGAGTTCACCAATTGAGGCGCAGTGGAGACCACGCAGAAGGCTTTGCTGCCGACTATTTTGGAGGTTTGTAACCCAAAGCCTTCAATAGCGTCTGAAAATGCAATGAAATTTGGGCCACTTGATGCAAAGGCGTGCATAGCTGCTTTTTGAGGCAAAATGGGCAAGCACACCAAGACATTGGGCTGCAAACATTGGCGCTGAGCAGAGATAGGGCAAGGCGTTTACGTCCTGCGCGTGCTACCTGTCTCGCCGTTGTTGGCTGTTGGCATGACGCCAGACTCAACGCAGGGACCGACCCAAGTGCAGATCAATCCAAAACGTGAAAAAGCGGAACGCTGCTTATTTTTGTGTTGGCCTTGTTATCGGTGTCGGGTGATCTGCCCAGCACATATTTTTAATGATCACTGGAGAAATTGCCTAGATCACCCGTGCCGGCTTGTCGGAGCGATTGCATGCACGATGCAGTATGCGCGCATCGCAGCTATAGCTGTAACCCTCATGCGAGGTGATCTTTTCATCTGCCAGGTAAAATTCAAGCTCACCTTCGATCACAAAGTCATACACTTCACCGACATGCTTGAACAGCGTGTCTTCGTATTGATCCGATCCAGGTAAATAAATGGTCATCCCCACATAGAAATCACCACCGATTGAGCTGGAAAGAAGCGCGTTCGTGTAGCCCAGCTCATGCGCACCCTGCTGATAATGCAAATTCAGGTTGCGGCGGTTCTGCGCGCAGACAATGCAGGCCTGTTCCATGGAACTTGGCCCCGACCGGCGGGCAAAGAACAAGTCCGGCGTGACCGAAAGCGCATCCGCGACATTACACACTGCCCCCATAGAAGGCTGCGCGGTCTCTCGTTCGATAGCACTCAAATGGCTGAGCGACACACCGTTTGACTGACTTAGCGCCGAAAACGTCGTTTGCTCCCTCAAACAACATCTGCGCGAAGACAATCGCGGGGCCGATGCGCAGCAAATCCTGCAGGGCTTCGAAGAGATCCGTGCAAACCGACACCGTGATCATCAAACAAAGACAAGTCAATTTTGACCTGCCGACGCATCTGTCTGCTTTTGCTTTGATCATCGGCCAGGAAGGATAGGAAGACTGGAACGCCGCAAACGGCACGCGGCCTCACGTCAAATAAGACTGGCAATCCGGGGTGCAGTTTCTGGGTAAGAAATTCGCCAATTTCTACCGCGGCGACCAACGTCATCTCGACGAGGTGAAACGCCTTAACATCACCGATCCGGCCGCTCGGATGTCGGGGCTTTTGTCCGATGCATTGCACGCCATCGGATCGCCCCGAACCAAGACAGCGGGGCGTTTGGCAGAGGCACCAGGATTTGAACGTACACAATTCGCCGCAACTCCGTATTACACCTGCGACATGCGCGCATCCGGTTTCGCGGAACCGCGTCCCGTTTCAAAGCCGGGCACCGCATGCGGTTGGCCATTGGGTCTTCCTACTGGCTGATCATATGGATGCCGCCGCGCTTAGAACCCTTGCGCATTCTGGCAGGTTGCTTGGCAGCGCCAGTTCTGACCCAACCTCCAAATGCGCTAAGCGTGCCATATCCTGCGCCACTTGATCTGCCGAATGACAAGAGTTTTGAAACTCTGTCCGCTCCGAGGTTGACGCGGTCGCGCGACACTGATGCGACCGGTAGGCTCGCCGTTGGATGGCACCAGCCGTCGACATTGATGCGCTTCCACGACATCGACACCGTCTTGTCCTACCAGACCACGGCTGATCATCTGATCTATTCAGACGACCCAAATTCTGCTCGGACTGTTCGCGTTCACCACATGACAATCGAGCGGCCGCATGGGATCGCGTCCGTGACGTCGCGGACAGAGGCGACTTGCAACCCGGATATTACCTCCTCGACAGTGTGATCCAGGTGTCCTGGGCCGGAGATTTGATTTTCAGCGGACATGGTGCCAGTCCATTGATCGGCGTCTGTCATAGTGGTTGGTACATGTGTGAGCCGCGTGCAATTGGATTTGCAGATTGCGCATTCGAGAAATTGAGCGTGAGTTTCGGCGCTCCGCTCGTCTTCGCTTCGTAACGAGATGACAAAGATGATGGAGAAACATCCAAGCAACTTATCTCTGGCTGGCGAGCGAGGTAACCGTTGATGCCGCCGAAACCAATTAGAACACGCATCTAGCTTGGATAAATGGTGCAGGTGAGAGGACAAATCTCGAACAAAACATGGCCTCAAGCAGCGCTCCGCGCGGTAGGCCGAATAAAAGTGGTGCGGTCGAGAAGACTCGAACTTCCACGGGTGTTACCCCACAGCGACCTCAACGCTGCGCGTCTACCAATTCCGCCACGACCGCACGTGATCTGGTAAGTGGGGCGCTTCTACGCAATCGGCTTTGTGATGTGAAGGGGTAATTTGAACACCGAGCCGGTAAAAAAGGAAACGCGGCGGGGAGCCCGCCGCGTTCGAAAACCGATACGTCGTTGTGATCAGTCGCCGAGGCTAAAGACAGGAAGTTTCTTGCCGCTTTGCGCAGATGTCGGCACGGTCGTCGCGGTGTCTGCGCCAGACAGCTTCAATGTGGCTTGACGCAAGACATCGATGCGATCCACCTGATCGGGTGCGAATACAGGGGCAGAGCCACTGTCGAGCGCGCCAAGCGCTGTCTCGTACCAGTTGATCGCCAGATCATCGCTTTCCGCAGCACCAAAGCCACCTTGCAGGTGATGACCCACCAACTCCGCCACAGGACGATCGCCAAGTGCGGTCAAAAGCAGCGCGCCAGCGAGGGCTGTTTGCATGTTGTCGGTCTTGTAACCGCTGGCCATGCAAATCTGGGACGTGGTGCGAAGTTGATCGGCAGACATGCCGGAGTTCAAGATCACCCCGTTCACATCATTCAGCACAGCCGCAGCGGGCTTACCACCAAGCGAGGCGATCTGTGCTGTCAGCAATCCGCCAAATTGATCACATTGCGCCTCGATCTGCTGCGGGGTTGCGCCTTGTACGGTCGACATGAGCTCTTCGCCCGAGGCCATCGCGTAAGTCCGTGCGAGGCAGAACTGTTCGGACAGTGTGAAGCTTGGGTCAGACATGGTGGAGACTGTTGTAAAGCCACCGTTGGAGCTGGTCAGCAGGTTCACTTTCGAACAGAAGCTTGCCAGCGATTTCTGCTTGGGAGCCGTGTTAAACACAGGCAACCCTGCGGTGGTTGTTGCCGGCTTGGGCTGCGTTTGGAACGTCGGTACAGACCCTTGTGAAGGCTGCGTGGACGCCAGCTGCGTCTGGGATTGCGATTTCACCTGACAGCTGCCGCCGATGCAGTCAAAACTCGCCGCCGTGGGCGAATGCACAAGCAGATCGTTGCGACGGTAGCCGTTGGGCGTAGAGGCGAACACCATGGTCTTACAGGCCGTCGCGTTGCACCAGAAGCTTGACCCTGCAAGGCCGGTATCGATGATGTAGTCCGTGCTGCCATCCCCGTTAAGTTCGGCCAACTGAATGAAGCCTGAGCGCTGCAACAGCTGTTCGGCGGTCGGGTCAGAGCTGTTGGCCACCTCATCAACGGCCTGGCTGACTTCCAATGGAAGGCCCGCATATCCGGCGGTGCGTGTCGGCGTAACCGTTCCGTCACGCTGCAGTTTGAGCACCGCGCGCACACCGTCGGGTGATTTAGCAATGGCAGACGCCACGTCAGATCCACCTGCCACAGCGCGGCTGTAAGCTCCAAGAAGCAAAGTCTTTTCGTATTCATTAAGACGGCCCGTCGCCGGGAACCCCATATAGACCTGATAGGCCGAGATGGCTGAGCGAGAGCGTGGGCCAAGAGCGCCATCCGCCACGCCCGCAGGGAAGCCGAAGTAATTGAGCGATGTCTGCACCTGACGGTTTTCAGCGCGCTGTGCAGACGCTTGCGGATTTACATAAACCGTCCGCGTGCGCGTGGTCGTGGTGCGCTGACGCTGGTTGTTTTGATGGTTTACAATTCCGGCGCCCACGGCACCACCGATCAGACCGCCGACAAGGCCGCCCACAAATTCATCTGCTTTTACGGTCTCTGCCGGAATGGCCATAACCGACGCGGCCAACGCGACCGCTGTAAGCTGCTTCAAAGGCATTTTTTCTATCCTCAAGTTAAGCGAGCATCCGTTGATGCTAAACCGGAGCCTAACACGGGTCAGGGTTGTGAGGGCAAGTGAAAACCCATCAATTTTTCTCTTTTCAATGAGGCGCTTGCACGGTTTTTTGGCAATAGGGACGAATCGTTGCCACATTTTTTTGAAAGACTCACCGCTCTATGGTCAGTTGGATCACATCACCGGGACTAACACCTTATGAAGAGGCCTGTCGTGAGATGGAGGTGCGCGCCAACGCCATCGCGCTTGGTGAAGCAGAAGAGGTGATTTGGCTGGTTGAGCACCCTGCCCTCTACACCGCAGGCAGCGCCGCCGATCCAGCCGATTTGTTAGATCCTGACCGCTTTCCCGTGCATCACACACGGCGCGGAGGGCAGTATACATATCATGGACCGGGACAGCGCGTTGTTTATGTGATGCTCAATGTCGGCCAGCGAGGGCGCGATGTGCGCCGGTTCGTCGAACAATTGGAGGCATGGCTGATCGCCACGCTGGACCAATTCAACATCAAAGGCGAAGTGCGTCCCGGCCGGGTTGGTGTTTGGGTGAAACGAGATGACAAACCGCTTACCGCGGCGGGCATGCCCCAAGAAGACAAGATCGCCGCGATAGGGATCAAGATGCGCAAATGGGTGAGTTTCCACGGGCTATCCATTAATGTGGAGCCCGATCTTGATCACTTCTCAGGCATCGTGCCATGCGGGATTTCTCAGCACGGCGTAACATCTCTGGTGGATCTCGGATTGCCTGTGGAAATGGGCGATCTGGACACGGCGCTTAAAAGAACTTTCCCTTCTATTTTCAGAAGTTTGGGATAGTTTTCCGCTTGTAGAAATCGAGAGCTTTTGCTGTCTCAGCACTAATACAGTTCGGCAAAAGGGTGCGACAATAAGGTGCTCAAAAAGCGCATTGTCGCATTGCTCCGCCGAGGCCCTGCTTTTAGAGTGCAGCAGACCTAGCGCACATGCTCAGGCCGCGCCAAATAGCCCAAACGGGAGACAGCCAATGGCAGACGCAGCCGTACACGGCCACGGACATGAAGACACACGAGGGTTTTTCACTCGGTGGTTCATGTCAACAAACCACAAAGACATCGGAATTCTCTACCTGATCGTATCGGCCTTTGTCGGCCTCATTGCAGTGATTTTCACTGTTTACATGCGCTTGGAGCTGATGGAGCCCGGTGTCCAATACATGTGTCTCGAAGGCGCGCGCTTCATCGCGACAGATGCAACCTGTACGCCAAACGGGCATCTGTGGAATGTGATGATCACGTATCACGGCGTGCTGATGATGTTTTTTGTGGTCATCCCGGCGCTCTTTGGCGGGTTTGGCAACTACTTCATGCCGCTGCAAATTGGAGCGCCTGATATGGCGTTTCCCCGCATGAACAACCTTAGTTTTTGGCTTTATGTCACCGGGACATCCCTCGGCGTTGCGTCGCTTTTGTCGCCAGGTGGTAATGGTCAGCTGGGTTCCGGGGTCGGCTGGGTGCTTTATCCGCCGCTCTCAACCACTGAGGCGGGCATGTCTATGGATTTGGCAATCTTCGCCGTGCACGTGTCTGGCGCGTCTTCAATCCTTGGCGCGATCAACATGATCACGACGTTTCTGAACATGCGTGCTCCCGGCATGACGCTGTTCAAAGTGCCGCTCTTCTCATGGTCGATATTTGTGACAGCCTGGCTGATCCTACTGGCTCTGCCTGTACTGGCTGGCGCCATCACAATGCTGCTGACCGACCGGAATTTCGGAACGACCTTCTTCGATCCGGCTGGCGGTGGGGATCCCATCCTTTATCAGCACATTCTGTGGTTCTTCGGGCATCCAGAGGTCTACATCATAATTCTACCCGGTTTCGGCCTTATCAGCCACGTGATCGCGACCTTCTCGCGTAAGCCAGTCTTCGGGTACCTGCCCATGGTGTGGGCTTTGATTGCGATTGGTTTCCTGGGCTTCGTGGTTTGGGCCCACCACATGTACACAGTGGGGATGTCTCTGACACAGCAAAGCTATTTCATGCTGGCGACGATGGTGATCGCGGTACCCACAGGGGTCAAAGTCTTCAGCTGGATCGCGACAATGTGGGGCGGATCGATCGAGTTCAAAACACCCATGCTCTGGGCCTTTGGCTTCCTATTCCTGTTCACAGTGGGTGGCGTGACCGGAGTGGTCCTGTCACAGGCGGGCATCGACCGGGCCTATCACGACACCTATTACGTGGTCGCTCACTTCCACTACGTGATGTCTCTGGGCGCGGTGTTCACGATCTTTGCCGGGATTTATTTTTACTTCGGCAAGATGACTGGACGGCATTACCCCGAATGGGCCGGAAAGCTGCATTTCTGGATGATGTTCATCGGTGCAAACCTGACATTCTTCCCGCAACACTTCCTGGGCCGCCAGGGTATGCCGCGTCGCTACATCGACTATCCCGAAGCGTTCGCCCTGTGGAACTGGTGGTCATCTATCGGTGCATTCATCTCGTTCGCGTCCTTTATCTTTTTCTTCGGCGTGGTGATCTACTCCCTGTTCCGCGGCGCGAAAGTGACGGAGAACAACTACTGGAACGAGTATGCCGACACGCTTGAGTGGACGCTGCCCTCCCCGCCACCCGAACACACGTTTGAGCAGCTTCCAAAGCAGGAAGACTGGGACAAGCAACGCGCGCACTAAGTGCCAGACAGAACCGAGAAAGGCCCCCCGATCCGAGGGGCCTTTTTCTTTTTGCGCGACTTGGGCGTCGCATTCCGACTTTCATGGCGCAGGGTGACCGTGGTAAACGGCAAAGACTTCACCAAAGGCGCATGCCCATGACCAATGAAATCCGCCTCGCATTCGAGCATCCCACCGGGCGCTCTCAAGCCACAGCGCCCGATGGCCCGCTCGATCGCATTTCGGTTCGGGATCACACCGTCGACGTGGAAATTGGCGCATTCCAGGCGGAACGTGGCACCACGCAGCGGATATGCTTTAACGTGGTCGTCGAGGTGCGCCCTCTAACTCAGGTGATTGATGACGATGTTGATCGCATTCTCAGCTACGACAAGGTGACCGAAGCGATTGAGGCGGCTCTGTCTGAAGAGCGGCTCAACCTGCTGGAAACGCTCGCAGACCGGGTGGCGGAACGGATCTTGTGGGAGCCGCAAGCCATCCGAACATTCGTGCGCATCGAAAAACTCGATCGCGGTCCGGGCGCTTTGGGTGTCGAAATCGTGCGCTCTGTTGATGACGTTGCAGGGAAAACACCGCAGGTCGACGCCGTGCCACACCCCCACGTGGTCTTCCTCACGAACTCGGCTGTCACTTCGCCCAACTTGCGCGGTTGGCTTGATCAATTGGAAGCCCGCGCCGAACCGGTGATTTTATGTGTCGGGCACGCAGAAGTGCCTGCGCCAAAGACCGGGCACAAGATGACCCAACGGCGAGTTGACTTGCTGGCATTGGAACAAAACGCATGGGTTCTTGCAGGGCGCGACGACCGCTGCGTTGTGGTGGGCACACGTACAGAGCTCGACTGGGCGATGAAAAACGGACAGATCAGCGTCTGGGCCCCGTCCAAAATCGTCCTCGATGCTGTCGACGGCCCCACAACAGGGCCCGATGACCCCGTCGCGCTCACCACGTGGTTTGCTGGCCATATCGGCGCATCTGATCTCACTTTGATCGGTGCCGGCCCATCTGGGCACGCAACCGTGCCCGTCCTCATTCAAGATACAGAGATTGCGGGGCTCTAAGCCACGCACAATTCGACCCAACAGAAGGGCCAACCGCGCCGTCATGACGTATTACCGCGCCATTGCACGCACAGATCATACCAGACCTGACACCAGCCTGTCGCTTGCTGGCACCTGGTGTTGGTTTGATACGGTTGAATGCCTGTTTCGAGATCGCCCGTCAGAGACCGTCCCGGCCCGTGAGCTGCCAAATGAGGTGTTGAAGCGCCTCAGCACACCGCGGCCAAGCTTTGCCCGCCTCCGCTTTGATCGACCCACACTCATGGGCATTCTCAATGTCACACCGGACAGTTTTTCCGACGGCGGAGATCATTTTGATCCTGCCGATGCCCTGCGTCGCGCAGAAACAATGGTGAATGAGGGCGCGGGGATCATAGATATCGGCGGAGAGTCCACACGTCCCGGCGCCGCTGAAGTCGAGATCCAAGAGGAAATCCGTCGCACCGCCCCTGTGATCGAAGCGATCCGCGCTGAGGTAAGCACTCCAATTTCCATAGACACGCGCAAAATGCCCGTTGCTCGGGCGGCCCATACCGCCGGGGCCAGTTTGGTCAATGACGTGGCCGGCTTCACCTTTGATCCGGATCTGGCACCATTTTGCGCCGACGCGCGCCTGCCGGTTTGCGTAATGCACGCCCAAGGCACGCCGGACATCATGCAAAAGGATCCTCGCTACGCCAATGTGGCGCTTGATGTGTATGACTTCCTGTCAGACCGGGTCGAGGCTCTCGTTGCGCACGGCGTTCCACGCGATCAAATCATTGTGGATCCCGGTATAGGCTTTGGAAAAACGCTGAAGCACAACCTCACACTCCTGCAAACCCTCTCTCTTTTTCACAGTTTGGGCTGCCCCATTCTCCTGGGCGCGTCGCGAAAGCGCTTCATCGGCACCATTGGAGGCTCAGAGGAGGCCCGACACCGCGCGCCCGGGTCCATCGCTGTGGCTTTGGCGGGTTTGGCGCAAGGCGTACAGGTGTTGCGCGTTCATGACGTGCGCGAGACGACAGAAGCAGTGCGGCTTTGGCAGGCGGCGACCTTTGGCAAAGTGCCTGACTGAAGGTGCGCCTACGCGAAAAAACCAACTTCACCGCCTGGTTCGGCGGCATCCTTGAGGAGGCCAAAGACGTACTCCGCCACCGACCGGAAACAGATGATGCGAAAGGTCCCAGCATCTGTCATCCAGAATGCCGCTGCGACCTGCGCCATGCGCGTCCGGCGGAACTGACCTGGTTCAAAGGCACCTGGCGCCATATCGACCGGGCACAGCTTCGCCATAACCTCGCGGGAATTAGCACCTTTGAGTTCGAAAACCGCCCGCGCGTCTGAAACGTTCACAGCCAGAAAATGCTGCCCTTTGAGCGCCTTATCAAGCGCTGCGACTGTTGCACCGGCCTCTGCGTAAGGCACCATGATCATCAACTCATCAGGTGACATCCAAGCGACACCCTTGTCCCCGTCACGCGCCACGTGCCACACATCCGGTACCGCCACACCCGCAACCTTCTTGACGGCAGACTTAATCTTCGCCGTCGCGTGATCGCCGCGCAGCGTCACCATCCCCTGCAGCCCGATCTCACGGACGTTGACATAACCCTGATACTCCGCGCCGGGCAGCGCGCTCACCGCCTCAGACATTTTGCTTCTCCCCATCCGGGTCATAGAAGATCGGGCTCACGATCTTGGCCTTCACCACGGTGCCATCAACCTTGGGAAACTCCAGCACCTCGCCCATCCGCTCGGGGCCATGTTTGACAAGCCCCATCGCAATGCCTTTGTCGAGGGTCGGCGAATAATAGGTCGATGTCACCCGGCCTTGCACGTTGCGCTGACCGTTGGCATTTGTGCCTTCTGCCGTTGCATAGGCCCCATCGGGCAAGACGGACCCATCCACTGTTTCCAAGCCCACAAGCCGCCAGCGATCCGGACTCATCATGTGTTTGCGCTCCTGCGCGCGCTTGCCGAGGTAATCCTCTTTCTTCTTGGAAATCGCCCAGCCCATTTCCAGATCCTGCGGAATGACCGTGCCATCGGTCTCATCGCCGATCATGATGAAACCTTTCTCAGCGCGCATCACGTGCAAGCCTTCAGTACCGTAAGGGCTCACACCGAACTCTTCGCCGGCCTCCAAAAGCGCGTCCCACAATGCGCGCCCCTGCCCTGCTGGCACCGCGATCTCATAACTCAGCTCACCCGAAAATGAGATGCGATAGGCCCGCGCCTCAATCCCCGCCAGGGTGACGTCTTTGAACGCCATGAACGGCAGGGTATCCGCGCTGATGTCATCTTTGGTCAGCTTTTCCAAAGTCTTGCGCGCATTGGGGCCAACCACGGCGATCTGGGCGAACTGTTCGGTTGCGTTCACCACATAGACCTGCCAATCCCACCATTCGCATTGCAGCCAATCTTCCATATGCGCATGAATGCTGTCAGCGCCGCCGGTGGTCGTGTGACAAAGGAACGTGGTCTCATCAAGTCGCGCGACAACACCATCATCCATCAAAAACCCGTTGTCAGAACACATCAAACCGTAGCGACACCGCCCCGGTTTCAACGTGCTCATCATGTTGGTGTAGAGCATATCGAGAAACTTGCCTGCGTCCGGTCCTTTGACAATCAGCTTTCCGAGCGTCGACGCATCGAGCAGACCAAGACTATCGCGTGTTTGCTTGATCTCGCGTTTGACCGCGTCTTCCACGCTTTCACCGGATTTCTGGTATGTGTACGGCCGCCGCCATCCGCCCACGGGTTCCCAATGGGCACCATTTTCCTCGTTCCAACCGTGGATCGGTGTTTTGCGAATGGGCTGGAACAGCTCTCGCCTTGCCTCACCGGCAATCGCGGCCATAGAAATGGGCGTGTAGGGCGGGCGAAAGGTGGTTGTGCCCGTTTGCGGAATAGGTTGGCCAAGAGCATCCGACAGGATAGCCAGACCGTTGATGTTGCTCAGTTTGCCCTGATCGGTGGCCATCCCAAGCGTGGTGTAACGTTTGGCGTGCTCGACGCTTTCAAAGCCCTCGCGCGCGGCCAGCTGCACGTCAGAGACCTTCACATCGTTTTGGAAATCAAGCCAGGATTTCATCCGCAAGTGGATGTCCGCGCCTTGCGGCATCATCCAAACAGCCTCCATCGGGGCGTGTTCTGGTTCAACAACGCTTGATGCCTTGGTACGGGACGCTTTGCCACCCGTCGCCTCACCCGCGGCCTTGCCACACGCATCTGCATCTCTGAGAACATCGTCCAAGGACACGGCTCCGTTGGCCGCACCCGAGGCCGCAACAAAAGCTTCCCCAGCGTCACCCGTTGGGGCGTTATCCACATCAGGGCGGAAATGCGCCTGAGCGTCATCCCAAACCAGCTTGCCACCGCAATGGGACCAAAGATGCACAACCGGCGACCAGCCGCCGGACATTGCCACGGCGTCACAGGCGATCTCTTCCAGAACTGCACCTTGCCCCGCCTGAGCGCACACGCTCACACCGGTGACGCGCTTGCCGCCTTTGACTTTCGCAACGGCCTTCCCGGTTTCTATCCGGATACCTAGCGCGCGGGCCTCATCCGCCAATGCGCCGCCACCAGATGCGCGGGCATCAAGGATTACAGGAACGTCTAGCCCGTTGTTTTTCAGACAAATCGCGGTCAGATACGCGTCATCATTGTTTGTGACAACCACCGTACGGTCGCCAATCGACACGCCGTAATTGACTGCATAATCGCGCACAGCCGAGGCTAGCATGACCCCAGGGATGTCGTTCCCTGCAAAGCTCAGCGGGCGTTCGATGGCCCCGGTCGCGGTAATCACCTGACCCGCTCGTATGCGCCAAAGACGGTGACGCGGGCCTTTTTCGCCGGGCTGATGATCGTTCACACGCTCATAGCCTAGAACATACCCATGATCATAGATGCCCGCCCCCATCATCCGGGTGCGCAGGGTGACATTTGGCATACTCTCAAGCTCAGCCACAGTTTCGTCCACGAACTTATCCACAGGCAGATCATTGACAGTGGCGCCGTCAATCGCGCCATCCACCACCGCGCGTCCCCCCCAATGGGCTGTCTGCTCCATCACCAGGACTTTGACACCGGTTTTTGCAGCGGCCAGCGCGGCCTGGAGACCCGCAACGCCGCCTCCGATCACCAGAACATCAACGAACGCGTAGAAATGTTCGTATTTGTCGTCATCGCTGCGCTTGGGCGCTTTGCCCAATCCAGCGGATTGGCGAATGAATGGCTCATAGACATGTTTCCAAAGCGGGCGGGGATGAATGAACATCTTGTAGTAAAAGCCAGCCGGCAGGAAGCGGGCGAGTTTGTTGTTCACCGCACCAATATCGTATTCCAGGCTCGGCCAGTGGTTTTGGCTCTCCAGCCGCATCCCATCAAAAAGCTCGGTCGTGGTGCCGCGCTGATTGGGCTCGAACGCGGCCCCCTCGCCCATGTTGAAAATGCCATTGGGTTCTTCGGCACCAGAGGCCACGAAACCACGCGGGCGGTGATATTTGAAAGACCGCCCGATCAGCATTTGGTCATTGGCAAGCAGCGCGGAGGCCAGCGTATCACCTGACGCACCGGTGTAGTATTTGTCATTGAAGCGAAATTTGAGGGGCTTTGAGCGATCAATCAGCCGCCCGCCCTTGGCCAGACGCGTGCTCATTCAAATTCCCTCCACGTCCAGCCGGGGCGTTTTGCGGCAATCTTGTCCTTGATCCATTGCGGCGGCTCATAGGTTTGCGCGGGGTAGCTGCCATAGACCTCCAAGGTCACGGTATCGCGCGCCACGATGAACCACTTTCCGCTGCCATAACTGTGCCGCCAGCGTTCGAAATGCACACCTTTGGGATTTTCCTTGGCGAAGAGGTAATCGTGGAAATCGTCATCATTCGAACCAGGACCGTAGCGCTTGAGATGCGCCTCACCACCAGGGGTGAACTCGGTTTCCTCAGCAGTTATGCCAGTATAGGGGCATGTCAGCTTTAGCATGGCAGGCTCCGCTCACGTATGCGCGCAAAAAGGGCGGGCACCGATTGGCACCCGCCCAAAAGGCGTGATTGAGATGTCAGTTTATTCGGCGATTGTGCCGGTTGCCGCAGACGGCTCAGGCTCTGCCGGTGCGATGGCAGGTGCCGTTTCCGCCCCGGTTGTGCCTTCGATTGGGCCCGTGGCCGCACCACCGATCGCCATGATGAGGACAAGCGCGCCAAGGGCGACGACGACGACAAGCACCCAGAAGGCGCTCGCCCCGCCTGTGTCCACAGGATAGGATGCGCGGCTGTAGCGGGATTGTTCATAGTCAGACATGGTATTCCCTCCTTTGCATGTGCTGAGGAGGATGGGGTGGGGCCTTGCGTCTGAGAAGACTGAGCGGAAATCCCCGGGTATTTTGAGCCATTCCCCGCAATCTGGGCGGGTGTCAGTCGGCTATTATTAGCTGTCAGCGGATTTGAGCGCATCACCGCATGGGGGCTCTGCCCCCAAACCCCCGAGGTATTTGAAACAAGAAAGAAGCGGGCGACAGACAGGCTTACGGTCATTAATGCGCCACCCCGGCCGCGACGCTTTCATCGATGAAGCGGCCTTCTTTGAAACGCTCGAGCGAGAACTCATCGCACAAAGGCGAATAGCCGGTGGCCACAAGCTCGGCAAAGCCCCAGCCAGAGCCGGGTGTGGCCTTGAACCCGCCCGTGCCCCAGCCGCAATTGATGAAGACGTTTTCGACAGGTGTTTTTGACAGGATGGGGGAGCGATCCCCGGTCATGTCCACGATCCCGCCCCATTGGCGCAGCATCTTGAGGCGCGTGACCATGGGGAAGGTTTCGCAAAGCGCACGAACGGTTTCCTCAATGTGGTGGAAAGAGCCGCGTTGGGTGTAGTTGTTGTAGCCATCCGCGCCGCCGCCGATGACCATCTCGCCCTTGTCGGACTGGCTCATGTAGCCGTGCACCGTGTTGGCCATGACAACGCAATCCATGCAGGGTTTGATCGGCTCTGAGACCAGCGCCTGAAGCGCTACGGACTCGATTGGCAACCGGAACCCCGCCATGTTGGCCACATGACCCGAGTGGCCCGCGACAACGATGCCGAGTTTCTTGGTCTCGATATCGCCCTTGGTGGTGGACACGCCCGTGACTTTGCCGCCTTCGGTTTTGACCCCGGTCACTTCGCATTTCTGGATCACGTCCATGCCCATGTCGGAGCACGCCCTGGCAAAGCCCCAGGCCACCGCATCATGGCGGGCCGTGCCACCGCGCGCCTGCCAGAGGCCACCCAGAACCGGATAGCGCGGCCCCTCTAGATTGATGATTGGCACAATCTCTTTGACCCGCTGCGGGGATATGAACTCTGTTTTCACACCCTGCAGCGCATTGGCGTGGGCAGTGCGCTGATAGCCGCGCACCTCGTGTTCGGTTTGGGCCAGCATGATCACGCCCCGAGGGGAAAACATGATGTTGTAATTCAGATCCTGGCTCAGCGTTTCATAAAGCGACCGGGATTTTTCATAAAGCGCGGCAGACGCATCCTGGAGGTAGTTCGACCTAATGATCGTCGTATTCCGACCTGTATTGCCGCCACCAAGCCACCCCTTTTCAAGGATCGCCACGTTTTTGATGCCGTGGTTTTTGCCCAGGTAATACGCTGTGGCCAACCCATGGCCACCCGCCCCGATGATGATCGCGTCGTAGCGTTGCCGCGGCTCAGGCGACGCCCACGCACGCTCCCAGCCGAGGTGGTTTTTCAATGCTTCCTTGGCAACGGCAAAAGCTGAGTAGCGTTTCATAGGTTTTCCCAGGTCCCGTTCACACGCTCAGGCGTGATCAGCGCCTGTATGCGATATCCCGAATTTCTAAAGGATCGTACGCGCGGCATTCAACGCACAATATGCGACATGAGGCTCATATGCGCGGCGTTGCAGGCAGCTTTGGCTGAGCTTTTCAGGACGGTTTGTTTCGGTCGGCTTTTCACGGCGAATTCATCTGTTGGTGCGCGCCTGCGCGCGCTTTGCCTCTTTTGTGAGGGCGTTGGGAAGGTTACATAAGACTTTCTAGCGAAACAGGGCGCGCGCATGGGTTTCTGGATCATGACATTGGGGCTTGCAGTTCTGTGCTGCGCGGTGCTTTTGCGCGCGGTTCTGCGCCGCCGCGCCGATACAGCCCCGGCCGCGGCCTATGATATTCAGGTTTACCGCGATCAGCTCAAAGACGTTGAGCGCGATGTGGCGCGGGGCGTGATCTCTCAAGAGGATGCAGAGCGCCTTCGCACCGAGGTTTCACGGCGGATACTGGCCGCTGACGCCGCAATGAACAAAACCGCAGAGCACACCGCATCAGGCACCAGACCATCGCTGGTGTTGCTCTGCGCAGTATCAGCCTGCCTTTTGGGCGGCACGGCTTGGATTTACACCCAACTCGGAGCACCTGGCCTGGATGATTTGCCTCTGGCGCAGCGGATCGCGGCCTCTGACGCAGCGCGGTCAAGCAGGTTGAGCCAAGCGGAGGTGGAGGCGCAGTTAACGGTTAGATCAGCACAAACCGAGGCCAATCAGGAGTATTTGGACCTGGTAGAACAGCTGCGTGAAGCCGTGGCGGCCCGTCCTGGCGATGCGCAAGGCTTGGCCTTGCTGGCCCGCCATGAAGCCGGGCTTGGTAATTTTCGCGCTGCACATCAAGCACAACTGGCGCTGCTGCAGGCCAAAGGCGATGCGGCCACCGCCGAGGATTTTTCAACACTCGCGGATATGATGATTTCTGCCGCGCAGGGCTACATTTCGTCGGATGCGGAAAAGGCGTTGCGCGCGGCTCTCTCGAGAGATCCAGACAACCCGCGAGCACAGTATTATCTCGGCGTTTTCATGTTGCAAGTGGACAGGCCAGATGCCGCATTCCGGCTATGGCGAGACTTGTTGGAAGACAGCAGCATGGATGACCCATGGACACCCACCGTGCTCAATCGGATCGGCGAAGTCGCGATGCGGGCTGGGGTGCAGTACGACTTACCGGATATTCCGGGCCTGTTTGACGGGCCTACTGACGCCGATATTGAGGCCGCGGCCGGCATGACGGCAGAAGACCGTGCCGCGATGATCAATGATATGGTGGCGAGCCTGTCGGCGCGGCTGGCCAATCAGGGTGGGACAGCCGAAGAATGGGCCCGCCTGATCCGGGCGCATGGGGTTCTGGGCAATGACGAACAAGCCCGGGCGATCTGGCAAGAGGCAGAGCAGGCGTTTGCCAATGACGATGCCGCGCTCACGCTGCTCAGGTCTTCTGCCGACAGCGCCGGAGTGCTTGAGTGATTTACCAAACCATTGATGCGTTTTCCGAGGCTCTTTTGCCGATGCGGCCCATTTTGGGGCTGGATCTGGGCGAAAAAACCATCGGGGTTGCGGCGTCCGATGCGCTGTTACAGGCGTCAAACGCCGTGGTCACGATCAAGCGCAAGAAGTTTGGGCTTGATGCGGCAGCCGTTCTGGAGATTGCAGCTGAACGAGAGGCCAGTGGCCTGATTTTAGGGCTGCCGCGCAATATGGATGGGTCCGAGGGGCCCCGGTGCCAATCCACTCGGGCTTTTGCACGTAATCTCTCAGCGCTCACGGACCTGGCCATCGGGTTCTGGGATGAAAGGCTCTCTACCGTTGCGGCAGAACGCGCACTGATTGAGGCAGATTTGACCCGAAAACGTCGCAAAGAGATCATCGATTCTGTGGCGGCCACGTACATATTGCAGGGAGCGTTGGACCGTTTAAGACACTTGAGAGCAGGCACATGAACACGCCCCTATGGACGCGCGATGAGGTTGAAAGCCCCTGCATCCGCCTTTGCGTCGTGCATCCCGAAGCCGGGATTTGCACAGGGTGTTATCGAACGTTGGATGAAATCCGCGACTGGTCAGTGATGACATCCGCCAAACGGCGCGAGGTTATGGATAGCTTGTCAGATCGCGCGGGTCTTTTGAAAACGCGACGCGGCGGGCGCGCGGCGCGGCTTGCCAGGCGCTAAGAGACTGCGCTAAGGCAAAGCGCTATTATGGCAGGTCCAGCCAACCTCGGGTCCCGGGCGGCAATTCAGGACGGAAGTAGGCGATCATACGCCCTTCTTTGGCAGCTTTGGCCCCCTCTTCCCAAGGTGCAACACCATGCAGCGCCAGCCGGTGAACAAGATAAGCCTCACCCGGCTCGGCCGTGACCTTGACCCTCGGACACGTTTCAAAAACCTCTTGCCGGGTCGCCTGGTAGATCGCCGTCAGATCCACATCCTCCCAATGCTCTGGCGGGCGTGATCCCAAAGCGTCTTGAAACGCGGTCGCCATGCGTTTGTGGCTGCCTTCCCACACCACAAGCGGGCTGGCTTTCTCATCGCAAGACGTGAGAGGCAGGCCCAAGATATAGGCGTGCTGTTCTTTGAGCATCCGCCTCTTTGGCTGCCCCACGCCCAAGAGCCCGTCGACATGTGCGGCATCACGATTTAGACGGTAGCGAAACGCGGCTTCGGTTTCTGTTTCACGTGGTCGGGGATAGCCGGGATAGATCACCGAGACCTGGCCGGGATGAAGCGGCAAAGTGCCATAAGTCCCTTGCGCAGCTTCATAGGCCGCCCCCGTCAGCGGCCCTGCCTGACCCACTGCGCCTTCTGAATCACTGGGCAAACTGTCAACACCGACAAACCATGTCCCTTCGCATTGAAGCCAAACACGGCGCTCTTCGACGTCGTTCACGCGCTGGATGGCCGCTTCATGCGCTGCCTTCAGCCACGGGCCCAAAGCGGCATCTGCCGGAAATCGCACCCAGCCTTTGTCGAACAATGCCTCGATCATGTTGCCCTCTCCTGACGGTGACGATCTACGCAGAAACCCGTGCCATTTCCACCTCTGCCAAAGCGGCGAGCACCAACTCTGTGCCAGCTCCAGCTCGTGTTGCACCCTCAGACAAGAACCGGCGCCAAGCCCTCGCGCCGGGTCGCCCTGCGAAGAGCCCGAGCATATGACGGGTGATTTGGTGCAGCTTGCCGCCCTGCACGAGATGATCGTCAATGTAAGGCAGCATGTCGCGCACAACATCCTCTGCGCGGCGCACCTCCCCATTCATGCCAAAGATACGGCTATCTGCAGCACTCAGGATCTCGGCGGGTTGATGATAGGCCGCGCGCCCCAACATCACCCCGTCAAATCCGCGATTGAGCAGGGCTTCGGCCTCATCCAACGTGCCAATTCCGCCGTTGATTGAGATGTGCAACTTGGGAAATTGTGCCTTCATTCGCTCGACAAGATCGTAGTTGAGCGGCGGTATCTCTCTATTTTCTTTAGGAGAAAGGCCCTTCAGCCAAGCTTTGCGCGCGTGAATGATAAACCGGTCCACGCCTATATCTGCCACGCGAGCCAAAAAATCCGGTAACACCTCCTCGGGCACCTGATCATCCACGCCGATCCGGCATTTGACTGTCACATCCACCGTGACGCGCGCTCGCATAGCCGCGCAACATGCGGCGACAAGGCCTGGATCATGCATCAATATCGCGCCAAATGTACCAGACTGCACGCGGTCTGATGGGCACCCGACATTTAAGTTGATCTCTTGATACCCGGCCACCTGACCAAGCTCTGCGGCCCGTGCCAACTCTTCAGGATCTGATCCACCCAATTGCAAAGCGACGGGATGCTCTTCCGGTGAGTGATCCAGCAAATGCAATGCCTCTCCGCGTACAAGCGCGGGGGCCGTCACCATTTCGGTGTAAAGCAAAGCCTCACGCGAAAACTGGCGGTGCAAAAACCGGCAATGTCGATCCGTCCAGTCCATCATGGGGGCGACAGACAGCCGGGAATGGTGATGCAAAGGGTTGGCCATAGCACATGTAAACCACAAAATGGGAACAGTGCCGTTCTCTACCGCAAGACATCGCGGTCCTGCAATGGATCGTGCCAAAAGCACGCTATGACTCTGCATGTGACACGCATCGAGGTGGCGGTCAGCCGGGGATCAAATCAAATAAAACTTCTTAACATCAGCGCTTTAGTCCAGGGCCCGACATAAAGCACCGCTGGAAACCTGAGCAAAACTTGGCGGCTACCCAGCCTTTGCAAATTTCTCTGTTTCCTCAAGGAGTTCAGGGTACCATTGCTCCAAAGTCGGCAGAAATGCCTCACGGATGCGAGCAACATGGGCCGGAGTTAACTCGTCACGCCAAACCCCGGCTTCGCCCTTGGCAAAGAAGCGTTTCATTCCGTCTGGACGTTCGGTAAAGCCCAATTCCTCTTCCTGTTTCTTGAGATTGTCAAAACTCGTGGCTTTGATTGCACGGGCAAGTTTGCTGCTATCCGGTTTGATGCTGAGAAACTCAAGCAGGCCCCGAACCGTCTTGGGTGCGGCATCAAGCATGTCTTCGTATCGCACAACGTGGCGGGGCAGCCCTGGCGCCTCGGTCCAGCTGCGGATGTGATCATCCCATCGGCCCAATGCATCGCGAATTCCGGTTTGCGTGCCCATCATCGTGTCTGGATTGGTCAACCGACCAATCGCGGTATCCAAATCAGTGCTTTGATGGCGCGCAAAAGACGGGGCGAGGTCAAACGGGTTGCGCAGCATGTATACAGCGCCCGCCGTAACCTGCGGAGGAATAAGATCCTGACCCAGATAGCGCACAGCCTGACAGTGGGTTTTGACAAAATGCGTGCCAGGTTTGGACCCGGCGATGAGGGCCAAAGCCTTGGGCCGCACGCGCAGCCAATCTTCCACCTGATGAGAGCTGAATGGCGCGCCATTGGCGGCGTCAAAGAAGTCCTGGCGCACATCGGCCGTGGTAAAGCGGCGCAAGTTGTTGATATCCGGCGCCTGCCCCGCTGGCATGAAGTAATTGGCCAAAAGCGAACGCATCCACGTGTTCCCCGATTTCGGGTAGGAGGCGAGCCATATGATGCGTCTGAGGTTACTCATCGAGATATCCGAATTTTTCCATGACCTTACCGTGCTCCCCCCGAACTTTTGCCACCAACTCGGGTGCAAGTTCGCTTTTCCACTGATCCGATTGACCTTTGGAAAAAAACGCCTTGGTATGAGATGACTTTTCTTCGAACCCGGCCTGGCTTTCCTGCCCAGACAGTTCTTTGAAGCTGGAAAATTTCACGGCTTTTTTCAAGCGTTCTTCATCCACTGGGATGCCGATATGAGTTAGGAGCTTTGAGAATTGCGCCTCTGCATCGGTTAACAAATCTTCGTAGCGCAAGATGAGTTGGGGATATTCAGCGGGCTTTGTCCATCCTGTAACATGCGCGTCCCACCGGCCCAGAAACTGGCCCACAGTGTGTTGGGTTGGCGCGATCCAGTTGCTGGGGTTGGCCAGGGATGTCGCCGCCTGTTCATGGGTGCGCCCGAAATGGCGCGCGTAAGAGAGCAGAACATCCAGCGGGTTGCGGACGATGTACACCGCTGACCTGGTGAGGTCTTTAGGGATCATGAACTTACCCTTGATTGACCCGGGCATGTTGTGGGTTTTCACAAAGTTCACATCCGCCCCGTTAGACACGATGCCGCGCAGAACCTGATCCCTTAGGCTGAGGATGTGATCGATCTTGCGTGGATCAATCGGGCGGCCGGCAACCATCGCGTAGGTTTTGACCACAGAGTCACCCATGGCGAACCGATGGGCTTGATTGATTGGTACTGGTTTGTCGCCATTGACGAGGTAATTGGCCAGAAAGATACGCGTCCAGGTGTTCCCGGACTTGGGATACGACGCAAGCCAAACGATGCGGCGCAAGTCAGCCATCGAGATACCCGTATTTTTTCATAACTGCTTCATGCTTTTTGCGTGTCTCTTTGATCAGCTCTTTTTCAAGCTCATCGACCCATTGTCCTGACGTTCCCTTGGAAAAAAACCTTTCAGTCTTGTCAGACGCTTCCGCAAAACCGTCCTCGCTTTCCTGTTTGGCAAGCTCTTCAAAGGATGAAAACCGGATCGCCTTTTCCAAACGCTGATTATCCACCGGGATGCCTATGTGCTTGAGAAGAGAAGAGAAACTTTCCTCCGGCTTTGTCTGTAGATCTTCGTAGCGCAGCACCAGAGTTGGAAAAACCGTGTTCTTGGTCCAGCTATTTACATGCTGAGACCAGGAGCCGAGATATTGAAACACCGTTGATTGATCAGATGTCGTCACATTGTCTTTGCTCGAAATCGCCGCCACCGTCTGCGCATGCGTTTTGCCAAAATGACGCGCGTAGGACAGGATCACGTCGAGCGGGTTGCGCATAATGTAGACCGCGGAGCGAGAATACTGCGGCGGGATCAGGTCCACACCAAAGGCTTTGCCGCGAATGTTATGAGTTTTGACGAAGTTCACATCCGCATTATTGCCAACAATACCGCGCAAAACACGATCGCGCAGTTTGAGAATGACATCATGGTTCTGGAGGTCAAACGGGCCGCCAGCCACCATCTGGTAGGTCTTGGTAATCGTGTCACCCATTCCGAAACGGTGCACCTGATTAATGGGAACAGGGTGATCGGCATTCATCAGGTAATTGGCCAGAAAGATACGCGTCCAGGTGTTGCCGGACTTCGGGTATGAGGCCAACCAAATGATGCTTTTCTTCATGACAGCATGGTTTCCCACGAAAACCAGTCAAAAAAAAATGGCGGGGGCTTTCACCCCCGCCATTCCTAAGTGTCTGATAAATCAGAAGCTCAGGTTGATCGCGGTACCGAGGACGGTTGCCGACAGATCCGTGAAGGGGGTCAGGATCTCAATGTCACGATCTTCGTGCACGAGATAGATATCCCAATCAACGCCCGGCCCGAGGGTCCGGCTTGCGCCAATCTTATAGGCTTCACGCTCGATGCTGCCGATGACACCGAAGATGCCATCAACTTCACCCTGGTATGTCAGAGCTTCAAACGCCCAAGGGCCAGCTGCGTCATAAACGATACCGAAGCTGTAACCTTCTTGGTCGCCTGTGCCCAGGATACCACCGTTGTCGTTTTCGGTGTAGCTACCGCCGACAGTGATGGAACCGAAGGTCACAGATGCGCCAAGGCCCCATGCTTCCGGATCGGACAGAACACCAGGTGCATCACCCTGACCCCAACGAGCAGCCAACGTAACGTCGGTTGTGCCGAAGGAACCGGAGTAGTTCACACCAATGTCGAAGATGTCCGACAGAACCAGGTTCTTGTTCACAGAGAACGAGCTTGCAACGTTCGCAACACCAGTCGGTGCATAGGACACACCAATCGTCAGACCGTTGAAGTCAGGCGTGTAATAGGTGATGCGGTTGACGTCGTTGTTGCCCGCAACTTCGATGAAGCTGGACAGAGCCGCCTGGCGGAAACCAGTGGCCGTACCCGTTGCCGTGAAGGGCATGAAGGTCGACGTGGACGGCGAGTTGATGAACATGGACGTCACGGAAGGTGCGCCAGTCATCAACTTGTAACCGGCGGAGTTTTCCGCACCGATGTCCAACTGACCGAACGTGTCGGAGCTGATCGTCATGTACGATTCGTCGATTTCGCCAGTACCCACGTTCTGAGCTTCGAGCTGAACGTTGATACCAAAGGTCAGACCGTTGTCGAGCGTGATGCTCGGCGTGAAGATGATCTCACCCGTGGTGTGGATGTCCACGCCTTCACCGTCGAAATCAGCGCCGACAATACCGGGGGTGCTGATGTCACCGATGGCGACGTGCGTGTTGAAGAACCCACCCCAGTCCAGGTTCCAGTCCTGGGCTGTCGCGGGCGCAGCGGCTACGCCAAGGGCGATTGCGCTGGTGCAGAGTAGTTGCTTTTTCAAGGTTATCCCTCCTAGTAAGCAGGATAAATTTTAGACCACCGCACCAATGCACCGATACGGCTTGATCATGGAATGGTCGAAATCCGCGGGTAGGTCAACGAAGCCACCTCAGCTTGCGCTACTGTTGCCTGCGTTGTGACGTAATAATCACACAGTTGCGAGATGCCCGGGCCGGATTCCCACCTTGATAACTCTAAAAACCCAATTTTTTAAGTGTTTGCCGCTATTTCCAAGGTGTGTTGCGATTCCCCGTGGCAGCGATGGCACAGACGCATTCATGTCCCGCTCCCGTCGCATTTTCGCCGCATTTGATTGGGGTAGATTCGGCTTCTTTTGGGGAGTGGCGCGCGCCAGTTTGAGCGGTCTTCAACCAAGTTCTGGGCGAGGAAACTCCAGGTCTTCCAGCAACGCCTCAGCCTGCAATAGCCCGGCGCCTGCCCCCTCTAGCAAGCGCGGAAGGACCAACCATTCAAGCGTCCAGGCCGCCCCGGATCGTTCCTGCTCATGGTCCATGGCCAAATGCAATGCACCAAGTTGCACACTTGCGTCCCGCCCCAATGCAACCAATACTTCCGCTTTGACGGGGTTTGTCTTGTGCTCCATGGCCGAAGACCTGCCTCCCGCCGGGAGCCGAACCTCATTCACGCCCTGCTGCGCCATTAATGCGATATCATGGCCCATTTTGCCCAAGCTTCCGGACACGCGCGACAGCCAGGCGCCAAGCTCCATGATCCGGCTGCGGTCCGTGTGCCAGACCGGTGCGGGAGCAAGCCCCAACTCGGCAGCCAAAGCCGCGCACAGCGGCTCACGCGCTGTGCCAAACCCTTCTGATGTTCCCACAGGCCCGCCAAGCTGGACGACACAGACCCGCTGCCTGAGACCATCGAGCACTGCAAGATGGCCAGTTAGCGGTGCGCGCCACGCGTCAATTCGGCGCGCCAGTGTGACGGGTAACGCGGCCTGCATCCGTGTCCGCGCCATAAGGGGCTGGTCGCCGACGTCTTTTGAAAGCGTCAGCAATCGCCCATCGATACGATGCAAGCGCGCTTCAAGAACACTCAGGCAATCGCTGACCGCGAGCATAAGCGCAGTATCCATCACATCTTGTGAGGTGAGCCCTTGATGCAAAGCCCGGTGCAGCTCCGTGGGCATCATTTCCTTGAGTTGCCGCACAAGACCGGGAACTGGCATTCCATCTCTGAGCGCATCCGTCACGAGCCGCTCTCGATCCAGCTCTGCCATCTCAATGGCTCTCGCAGCCTTTGCTGCCAACTCAGACGGGACAACCCCAACCACCCCGAGTGCGCGTGAAAATGCCGCCTCAACGCGCAGAAGATCGGCAATCTGGCGATCCGGCGCCAGGCGCGCGCGGATCTCTGCATCACCGGTGACGCCAATCTGCCAATCCCAGCTCATGAGGCGTCTTTCAAGCCCAAGATGCGGCGTGCTTGCTGCGGGGTCGCCACGGGTCGTTCATATTTTTCGCAAAGACGCACAGCCCGAGCCACCAGGGCGGCGTTCGAGGGTGCCAGCGTGTGCTTGTCCAGCCGCACATTGTCTTCCAGTCCGGTCCGCGTGTGCCCACCTGCGGCGATGGCCCACTCGTTTACTTCGATTTGGGCCGCACCGATCCCGGCTGCACACCATTCTGCATCAGGGGCACGCACCCGCATGATATCGACGTAAAAGTCAAACACGTGCTTGTCGGCGGGCATGGCGTTTCTCACGCCCATCACAAATTGCACGTAAAGCGGCCCAAATAGCAAACCCGCCTTGTGCAGAGAGATAGCGTGCAAAATGTGGGATAGATCAAAAGCCTCAACTTCCGGGACAATTTCATAGGCGCGCATCTCACAAGCCAGCCAGGCAACCAGGTCAGGCGGGTTTTCATAAACTCTTGTGGGAAAATTGTTAGACCCTACAGAGAGCGACGCCATGTCCGGTCGCAAAGGCAGCATACCGCCCCGCTCCTTTCCCGCGCCTGAGCGTCCCCCGGTCGACATTTGCATAATCATGCCCGGACAATGCGCAACAATACCCTCTTTCAGACGCTCAAAGCGATCAGGATCTGATGTCGGCGTGCCGTCGTCTTGTCGCACATGACAATGGGCAATGCTCGCACCCGCTTCAAACGCCGCGTGTGTTGACGCGACTTGTTCCTCAATGCTGATTGGCACAGCCGGATTGTCAGATTTCTGCGGGACAGAGCCGGTGATCGCGACACAAATGATACAAGGTTTGGACATCGGTGAGCCTTCCTTCGCTCATATGCCTAACGGCTCTCGCGCGGCCCTTCCAGCAAAAGCGAGACGCGCCCTACGAGACGCGACAAGCGCCGCCTTATGTGCCGCATTCTTCAAACACCGTCTTGGCCGCCCGAAAACACTCAAGCCCTTGGGGAACGCCGCAATAGATCGCCACCACATGGATGATCGCGCGGATCTCTTCCTTGGTCACACCATTGTTGAGCGCGCCACGGCAATGGATCTCCCATTCATGCATTTTCCCCAAGGCGCCGAGCATGGCGAGGTTCATCATCGAACGCGTCTTGGGCTCAATCACATCATCGCCCCAACCAAAACCCCAGCACCAGGCCGTCATCGCCTCTTGAAAAGGCCGAGTAAAGTCATCCGCGGCTGCGAGGTTTTTTTCCACATAGGCCGCGCCGAGGGTGCCCTTGCGTTGCTCCAAGCCCTTTAAAAACAGATCTTCATCAAATGCATCGGCCATCAGACCCTCCTTTATCCCTGCTTAAGTGCCGTGGCGCGCCAACATATCGCGGATCGACGCCTCAATCTGGCCGCCACAGTAAACCTCTCCAAAGCGCAAATCGCTGCGCGCCCGCAATTTGGCCAACTCGGGCGTGGATAAAACCCGGTTGGAAAACGCGGCAACGGTTGGTGCGACCGCGCCCAGCATGGTGCCCAAAGCCGGTAGTTTCGATGCCATCACGCCCCACAATACGGCCATGCTTACATCGCCCAGCCCAGGTTGGGAGCGCCCGAAAAGATGCCCGTCTTGACCACTCACACCTTGCGCTTTCAAAGTCTTTTCAAAAATGGCCATCCAACGCGGCAAACGATCTTCGACAAAGCTTTCCCACTCGCCAAGAGTCCACATCGACCGCCCGCCAAACACTGTCAGTTCATCCAACACATCATTGATATCGCCAATCACCTTCCCTGTCCGGGCGATATCACACGGGCTTTCAGGCATCAGATCGTGTTTGGCACCCAGATATGTCAAAATGGCGGGCATCTGCGCCAGCGTGAGGTCTTGGCCATGGTCAATCAATATCGGTGGCGCCATGAAGGCCGCGGGTTGATCCTCGGGCGGCAGGAGTTTCAAGGCAGTGACCTCCTCCAGACCCGGCTCGTCAAAGCTTTGCCCCGCCAAAGACAGCACCGCACGGATAAACTCACCCCGAAACGGAATGGGCCAATAGTACAGCGTGTAATCAGCCATCCTCAGCGCACAGAGATCGCGACATTCTTTGTCTGCACGTAGTTCCAGAGGGCCTCCCGCCCCTTTTCACGCCCGTAGCCGGATTTGCCGTAGCCGCCGAACGGCGTTTCAACGCCACCAGCAAACCATTCATTGACAAACACCTGACCGGCGCGAATTTTTTGTGCCGCGCGCGTGGCGCGGTCAAGATCGCGGGTGAAAACGCCGCCCACCAGCCCATAGTCCGTGCCATTGGCAATGGCGTAGGCCTGCGCCTCATCCTTGAACGGCATCACAGACAAAACCGGGCCAAACACCTCTTCCTGCGCGATCGTCATGTCCGGGGTCACATCCGCCATCACAGTGGGTTCGAGAAACGCACCGGGGATGTTCATCTTGCGCCCGCCAGTGACAACGCGCGCGCCCTGCGCTTCGGCATCGCTGACCATCCCGGCGGCGCGGTCGCGCTGCGCCTCAGAGACCATGGCGCCCATGTTCGCCCCCGCCTCCGCCCGATCAATGCCGGGCCCGACAGAGAGCGATTTGGCCACTTTCTCTGCGCGCAACACCAGTTCATCGTGGCGGCTTTCATGCACGATCACGCGGCTCATCGCGGAACAGACCTGACCTGCGTTGAAATAGATGCCCCAGCGGATATCCGTCTCAAACGCATCGAGATCGGCATCTTCATGGACAATGGCCGCCGATTTCCCGCCCAGCTCAAGCACACAGGGCACCACATTGGCCGCCGCCGCTGTGGCAATGGCAATGCCGGTTTTGACCGAGCCGGTAAAGACAATCTGATTGACCCGCCGATGACCCGACAGCGCCGCACCCGCCTGATGGCCCCATCCGCACAGGATATTGACCGCACCTTTGGGCAGGCCGACCGCCTCAGCGGCCTCGGCATACACATAGTTCGACAATGGCGTCAGTTCCGGCGTTTTGATCACGCAAGCATTGCCCGTGGCCAAAGCCGCAGACAAGGACCGTGCGGTCATCTCAAGCGGGTAGTTCCACGGAATGATCTGCGCTGACACACCGTAGGGCTCATAATGCGTAAAATCGAAATAGCCTTGCCCCAGCGGGATCGAGCGGCCTTCCACTGTTTCCGCCTGATTGCCGTAATATTCAAAGTATCGCGCGGCGCCTTGGATCTCTTTGTGGGCTTCCCAAAGTGGCTTGCCCTGTTCCAACGTCAAAAGCTTGGCCAGCTCATCGGCATGGTCCAAAAGATACCGCCCCATGGCTTGTACGAGCCGCCCTCTCTCCACCGGGCGCATGGCATGGAGAACACCGCTGTCGTGAACCCGCGCAGCGGCTGTCACGGCCGCATCCACATCTGCCTCATCGGCGAGGGCTTGCTCTGCCAGCACCTCACCCGTGCCGGGGTTGACGATCTCAACACGCCCTGCACCGCCATCGACCCACGCACCATCGATATAGTTCTGCCAGTACTTTTTCATGAAGGTGTCCTTTCTTCAGACAGCGATGCGATGGTCATAGAGACGCCTGTAATGGGGTATCATGCGCCGGTATACCTGCTGCACCCTGGCCGGGCTTTCATCTATATTGATGTATTTGCGTTTTTGCCGGGTCAGGCCAGTGGATTTTGCCAGATTGGCATGAAATGAGCCGCCATCCCACCAACTGTGCTCAGACGGATCGCCGCCCGGCTCCCAATGCAGCGCGTCGGGAAGATACGAGATGCCGACACTGCCGCAAAAAGTCTCTGTCATCTCTTCGGGTTTGTCGAGCAGATCATCGCTGTCGATCACGGGGGGCGGCGCGCCATTGAGTGCCCAAAGCAGATCAAAAAGTGCGCGCTGTTCGGGAAAGCCCACCTCGCCCTCATGAAAACCAGGCCATTTGTCATGCATGGATGTGATGGTTTTGGCGGGATCGCGGATCAGGAATGCATGGGTGAAATGGGCCAGAAACTCTGGTGTCCACATATGAGAGATGTAATGAGGGAAATCCTTGATGAAGACCGGACCTTTTGCGGCGCGCCTTTGAATGTCATCCCAAACCGTTTCGAGCGTCAGGCCAGGGGTTGTGACCTCACCGGGCGTGTAGCGGTGCCAGAGCGGCGCCTCGCCTTGGTACCAAGCTTCGCCGAAAGGTTCGTGCAGACAATCAAGATCGCCACGCTGGCGCATCATCCATTCAAATGCGGTCGACGTGGAACGGGGGACAGCCCACAGGGCGATGATCTTGTGCATTGTCTTTCCAGATCGTTGGGCCAAAGATTTATGCCTCCGCCGGGGATATTTCCGGCCAGAAGAAGCCGTTAGAGCGTTGCCAGAAGTCGGCCCATAGGCCGGGTTGGAGCAAGACCGAGAGATTTGAAGATGCGCCAGTAAAGCGCAGTGTCATGGCCGATCACGGGTTTGCCAAGGCGCGCCTCAAGCATCTGTGTCAGATGCACGGGCCGCTGCGGCAGGCCGTTTGGCCCGGACCGGAAATTGCACATGCCGTTGATCAGGTATGCGTCGGCCTCAGGGGCCTTTTCGGCCACATAGTCAAAGCTCTTGATCGCCAAATCGCCGTCAAACACCCAGCGCAGGTCATTGACGGCCTCTTGGCTGTCAAACCAGCCTTGGTCATGAAAATTGCCGGCCCAGATGACATGAAACCCGGCCTCTTTGAAAAAGCCCACGGTGCCTTGCCACCATTCCGGCCAATGATAGGCGGCATTGAGCGCGACCTTCTCGACATTCATGGCGCGCAGCGCCTCAACCATGGCATAGCCGGCCATATGAAAGCGCACGCCATATGTGTCGCTCAGATCCTCACAATGCTGACGGATGCCTTCAACACCCAGCCCGCTGGCATGAACCCAGTTTGAGCCCACCTGCCCTGCCACATCCACACCGTTGCGGGCCATACAATGTACGAATTCGCCCATCATCCCGAAATTCGCCTTACGCTGATCAAGGCCATGGGCGTAATCCGGCACATGCAGCATCCAACCATGTACGCCCACGCTCTCAGGGGCCATGCGCAAGAAATCCGATGGCGCGGCGTCATAGTCAAATGGCGGACAGGTAAAGCCGACTTGATGGGCAAAGAGTTTGTGTTCGGGCCGCCATGTGTCGGGCATCAGCATGGGATCACGCTCCAGATCTGACAGTTATCCATCGACGGCCTCACGCATCCATTGCTGAAGCTTTTGCACACTATGTTCGGAACTCACCCCGCCTGCCGGATCGACAACCAGAGGACCTGGTCGGTAGCCCTTGGATTTGAGCCCGCGATAGACCGACTCCACCAGGTGAATATCTTCTTCCACCGTCGTTTCCCGGTCCTGTATCGCGAGCTGGCGGATCACCTCGCTTTCCTGCCCGTGAGGCGTATACCACCCGCGCCACACCGTGCAGCGATCCACATCCTGCACGCGCCAGTGATAGGTGTTGAGAACATTGCCCGGGTAGCATTGAAAGCTGACCATCGGCCACAAAAACCAAGAGCGATATTCATCGGCATGTGGCACCGAGAGATCGACCGGATAGGTCATCTTCTCCATGCTTTGGCATTCCGTTGTGTGACGCAGAGTATAGCCACTGCCCATCGGTTGAATGTCATAGGTTTCGGGTTTGATCACGCCCGTGGCAAAGGTCTGATGGTTGATCGGGCAGTGGTAGCATTCTGAATAGTTCTCAACCGAGACTTTCCAGTTGCACCGCTCTGGAATTTCCACCCATTCCAGCGGGACCAGATCTCGCACATTGGGAACAAACTCAGCGATTTCCTCTTGCACGCCAGGGAACCAGACATCCATCGGATCGGCATCGTCGTCCAGGTTGACAAAGAGAAATCCGTTGAAATCCTCGGTGCGCACCTCTGTAAGACAGACCTGATCCTTATCAAAGCCGGGCACCGCGGCGATGTTGGGGCCGTTGCGCAGCTTGCCCGTCAACTCATATGTCCAGGCATGATAGGGGCACACCACCACGCGCGCATTGCCCGTTCCCTGCACCAGCCCATGGGCGCGATGCTGACAGACATTGTAGAATGTGCGCACCTGACCATCCCGACCGCGGATCGAAAAAAGTTGTTGGCCTGCGATCTCGAAGGCAAAGAAATCGCCAACTTTGGGGATGTCATTGGTATGTCCGGCCAACTGCCATGTGCGGCTGAGCAACCCATCCATCTCTTTGGCAAAGATTGCGGGGTCTGTGTAATACCTGGCATCAAGCGAATGGGTGGCGGGTGCGTTCATTCAGGGCTCCTCTTGATAGATACCAAGCTGATGGCGGCGGCGGTGGAACTTTTCAACGCGGTCCACGATCTCATCACTGGCCACGGCAATGACAAAGCTGAGCAACGTCTCAAGCAGCGCAATGGTAGAGATCGACGAAGGAAAAAACTGCGGCGTATCCGTGGCGATGACAAAGCCATGCTGCGCGCTCAGGATAATGGGGCTCGCAGGACTGTCAGAGATGCTCACCACTGTCATGTTCTGTTCGCGGGCAAGCCGAACTGCCTCGATCACCTCGGTCCGGTAAGGGCGACAGGTCATGGCAATCAACACGTCGCGGCTGTCGGCCCAGGCCAGATCATCCACGGCTGTGGACCCGGGGCGCGGAATGGCGTGAAACTGTGTCATCCCGGTGGAGGCCAGATAGGTGAAGTTGCGCGCGTTGGCGTTATTGACGCCCACGCCCAAGGTGTAGACCTGCCGGGACGACCAAATTGCTTCCGCTGCACGCTGCAAGGCATCAGCCGTGATGCCCGCGAATGTGTCCTCGATGTTTTTGATCGCAGCCCCCACCATATCGGCGTAGAGCCCGCCGAGATCACCGGACTTTGCAATGTCTTGCAACCACCGCGCCCGATCCGGGAAAGACACCTGGCCGCGGCGGATGGCATCGCGAAACGGCTCACGAAAATCATCGTAGCCGTCGAATCCGACCTGGCGGGCCATGCGCACGAATGTATTGGGCTTGACCTGCGCGGCCTCGGCTATTTCACGAACGGTTGAGACACCCACATCAGCAGGATTTTCAAGCACATAACGCGCGGCCTTTTGCGCCTCTGGCGTGAGGGCATCCCACTCTTGCGTGAGGCGGTCTAGTACGGACGATTGTACATTTGTGTCATTCATGATTGACGATGGTACATATGTTCGAATACGGTGTCGAGTAATTTCGCGACTCGTGTTCAAAGGATGGCGACATGTCCCAAAAAACCTTTCCGACCCATGCCCGCGTGGTGATTGTTGGTGGGGGAGTGATGGGAACGGGTCTTGCGTATCATCTGGCCCATGAAGGCTGGGGGCCGGAAACCATCCTGCTGGAAAAGGCGGAGCTGACCAGCGGCAGCACTTGGCATGCGGCCGGCCAGATCACGCATTCCACATCCTCCTTCGGTCTGGGCAAATGCGTGGATTACAACATCGGGCTTTACTCTAGTGCGTTGGAGAAAGAGACCGGCCAAGCTGTGACCTGGCATGGCTGCGGATCTTACCGACTGGCCTATACCGAGGACGAAATGGATTGGCTGCGGCACACGCTATCTGTCGGTCGGTCTCTTGGGTTCAACATTGAGTTGGTGGGCAAGGATCACATCGCCGCCAATCACCCGTTCTACAATCTCGACGGGGTATTGGGCGCCCTGCACACGCCCGATGACGGCCATGTTGACCCCACCAACGTGACCATGGCCATGGCCGCGGGTGCGCGACACAAGGGCGCGCGGATCATCCGCCATTGCCGTGCGACCAACATCACCCAGAATGACGCGGGCGAATGGGTGGTAGAAACCGAGCAAGGCACGATCATCTGCGAACATGTGGTCAATGCAGGCGGCACCTATGCCCGCCAGATGGGCGAATGGTCGGGGCTGCAATTGCCGATGATGTCAATGACGCATCATTATTTCGTCACAGAACCCGTTCCCGAATTTGCCGATCTGGACCGTGAGCTGCCGGTGATCCGCGATGACAAGAAGGTGTCGGGCTACATCCGCATGGAGCAAAAGCGCGGGCTGATCGGGATCTATGAGAAAGAAAATCCCAATTCCGTCTGGCACGATCACTGCCCCTGGGACTACGAGAATTGGCTATTTGATGCAGATTATGACCGGATCATGCCGTATTTGGAGGAATCTCTGAACCGCATGCCGATCTTTGCCGAGCTGGGCATTCAACGCGAAGTACATGGTGCCATCAGCCACCCGCCGGATGGCAACCCTCTGATTGGGCCAGCCCCCGGCGTGCGCAACTATTGGTGCTGCTGCGGCACGCAGATCGGCATTGGCTGGGGCCCGGGCCTCACCCGTGAATTGGCCCGCTGGATGGTGCACGGCGCGGGCGACATTTCGATGCGGGAATATGATCCGCGCAGGTTTGGGGAGTACGCCACGAAGGATTGGCAGGTCATCAAGGCAGAGGAAGATTACTGTCTGCGCCATGAGATACCCTTCCCGCACTTCAACCGTTTGGCGGGGCGTCCGATCAAACCGTCGCCGCTTTATGAACGCCTGAAGGAAAAGGGCGCTGTATACGAAGAGGTCTTTGGACATGAGCGCCCGCGCTGGTTTGCCAAGAACGGTGTGGAACAGCGCGATCACTATTCTTTCCGCCGCAACGACGTGCACGGGATGGTGGGGCTTGAATGTAAGGCGGTGCGCGAGGCGGTGGGCATTATGGATATCTCCGCATTCACAAAAGTGGAGGTTGCGGGGCCAGATGCGGAGGCCTTCCTGGACCGTATGGTTGCGAACCGATTGCCGAAGAAAGTGGGCGGTATCGCCTTGACCCACATGCTGAATCGTCGCGGTCGGATCGAGCTGGAAACCACAGTCGTGAAACTGGCCGAAGACCGCTTCTACCTCGTCTGTGCGGCCTTCTTCGAGCAACGTCTGCTTGATCATCTCTCCCAGAACAAAGCGGTAGAGAACGCTGACGTCATTCTTAGGTCCAATGATTGGGCGGCGATCACGCTCAATGGTCCGAAAGCCCGCGATGTGCTGTCCCGCTGCACTGATGCGGATCTGTCAAATGCTGGCTTCCGCTGGCTCACCGCGCAGGAAATCATCGTCGCCGGTCATAAGGTCTGGGCGTTTCGGATGTCTTATGCTGGCGAGTTGGGTTGGGAGTTCCACATCCCGCGTGACAGCGCTTTGGCCGTCTATGACGCGCTTTGGGCGGCGGGGGAGGCCCATGGCATCATGGATTACGGCTCTTTTGCTATGAACGCGCTGCGCATGGAAAAGATGTTCAAAGGTGCAGGCGAGTTGACTAATGAAGTGACACTGCCCGAGGCGGATGTGATGCGCTTTGCCAAGCTCGACAAGGACTATCTGGGTATCGAGGCAACGCGCCAGAGCGCTGAGGCGGCCGCGCGCCACGAGATGCCCTGGATTTGCGCGTATCTTGAGATCGAACCAGACGGTGTAGAAGACGGCCATGGCGGTGAGGCTGTTCTGTTCCAAGGCGCGGTTGTAGGTTCCACCGCCTCTGTGGCTTACGGCCATACGCACGGCAAAATACTCGCCTTCGCCTATATCAAACCATACGCCAACGTACCGAACGCAGAGATCGAGGTCATCATTGCGGGCCGGCCGCGCAAAGGCCGCATTCTAGATGCACCAGTCTATGACGCAGAAAGCCTCCGGCCCCGCACCGGTGCCGCAATGGAGGTTGCCTGAGAACCCTCGGACCGTCGCACTCAATCGCGGTAGGCATATGGCCTCAACGCAAATACATTCAGAACACCAAAGGAAAGATCGGATGCCACACCTGCCCGCCACAATGAACGCCATGGTGTTGATGGGTCATGGCGATGTGGACATGTATCAATGGCATGAAGATTGGCCAACACCTGTGCCCGGACCCGATGATGTAGTGATCAAAGTGGGAGCGTGTGGGCTCAACAACACCGATGTGAACACACGCTCGGGATGGTACTCAAAGGCTGTCAACGAAGCCACAACCGGCGGCGCCTATGCAGTGGTCGATGATGAAGACCCGACATGGGGCGGGCAACCGCTCACCTTTCCGCGTATTCAAGGGGCTGACGCAGTCGGGCGCGTTGTTGCCTCGGGCGAAAACGCGGACCCAGAGTTTATGGGCAAGCGCGTCCTGATCGATGGTTGGATCCGCGATTGGAACGACCCGCAGAATATGGACAAGATGGGCTATTTCGGATCCGAAAAAAACGGTGGCTATGCCGAGTACACCATGGCCGATCGGCGCGACATTGCCGTGGTGAACAGTGATCTCAGTGATGCGGAACTCGCGACGTTTCAATGCAGCTATTCCACCGCTGAGGGCATGCTGGAACGTGCCAATGTCAGCGCCGCAGACACTTTGCTTATTCCCGGTGCATCAGGCGGCGTTGGCAGCGGGCTTGTCCAATTGGCAAAGCGGCGTGGGGCACGGGTCATTGCGATGGCATCAGAAGCCAAGCATGGGGATGTGGCCTCCCTGAAGCCGGACCTTATTCTGCCACGCAGCCCTGACAATCTTCGCGCGTCTCTGGGCAATGAAAAGGTTACAGTGGTCGCAGATGTTGTGGGGGGCGATGGCTGGCCCGCACTCATCGACGTGCTGGAACGCGGCGGGCGCTATACCTGCTCTGGCGCGATCGCAGGGCCGATGGTGCATCTCGATCTGCGCACACTTTACCTGCGCGACCTGACATTCACCGGCTCCACTGTTATCCCTCAGCACGTCTTCCATAACATCGTACGCTACATCGAAGACGGTTCGATCAAGCCGATGCTGGCGGCCACGTACCCGCTCGCTAAGCTGCGAGAGGCGCAAACCGCGTTCATCGAAAAACGCCACACGGGCAACATCGTGGTTGTGCCATGAACAAGGTCTGGGCGGATCTTTTGACCCAGGCGCGCGCGCTGCATCAAACAGTGCCTGCGTTATCATCATTCTGCCCTTTTCCTGAAGTTATTCCTCAGGACGGTTTCGAGCCTCATACAGATCCCCTTTGTGATGCTTTACAGGCCGATAGCACACTAAGCGGCCCTCACCCTGCCTTCCAGACCGCCTGCTTGCACGCCGCCCCACATGCAAAGTGGCGCGATACGTACCGCGACACACCCATTGGGGAAGTGTTGCATGCCCATTTTGGCACATTTGAAATTCTGGGGCGCGACACACCGCTCCAAACCGACACGATGCGCGGTTTTTTGATCTACCAAACGCCAGGCTATCACTACCCGCTGCACCACCATCCAGCGGAAGAGATTTACTTGGTGCTCGCAGGCGAAGCTGATTTTGTGGTCGAAGACGGCGAGACCCGTAGATTGGGGCCAGGAGACACTTCGTTTCACGCCTCCAACCGGCCACATGCGCTGACCACCACGGATCGCTCCATTCTGGCCTACGTGCTTTGGCGGGGTGATATCGACATCAAGCCCGTGTTCACCTATCCAAAGCGTCTGTCATGACGGTGCGCGCGTTGTTTGATGACGCCTTGAGGGCTGCCAAGGCTTGGCACATGGCCTTGCCTGCGTTGAACCAGTTTTGTCCCTGGCCGGAACGCCTCATTTACCAAGAACGCCTCCCGCATCTTTTGCCTGCCACCACTCTCATGCAAAGCGCGCCCGGCCAAGAGAGTGACCAGTCCGCGCCTCTTCTCAGCGCGCTACAGGCCTTGGCACCTTATCTCGAATGGCGACACACTTACACGGCAGACGAGGTCGGTCAGCATTTTCTGGACACGTTTGGCTGGTTTGAACTTGCCGGTCCCACCGGTCACTTCATCACCGATGAGACGCGTATCACTGTGGGCTACTGGGGGCCGAGCCTTAGGTATGAGCGACATCAACATGTGGCGGAGGAACTGTACACCGTCGTTTCGGGCGAGGCGCAGTTCATGTCCGACGGCGAGCCCGATGAAATTCTGCGCGCTGAGGGCACGCGCTTTCATGCGTCCAATCAACCTCACGCGTTGCAGACACTTGCCTCTCCCCTGTTGGTGCTGGTGTTCTGGCGCGGCGATGGGCTGTCTGATCCACCAGCGATGAGCGCCTTATGAAGATCGCGCGGATTGAAATTTATCAGCATGATCTGGCCGTCAAAGGTGGCGTCTATCGCCTGTCTGGTGGGCGGGAATACACGTCTTATGACGCGACTTTTGCCCGCGTGATCAGCGATGACGGCCAAGACGGTTGGGGGGAGGCCACACCCTTTGGCGCAACCTACATCGCCGCACGTGGCCAAGGCGCGCGCGCAGCGCTAGACCTGCTGCGACCTGCACTGACTAGCCGTGATCCACGCGCGTGTGACCAGCGCAGCGATATCATGGCGGCCCCGCTTAAAGGCCATCGGGATGCGCGCTGCGCCCTTGATTTGGCCTGTTGGGATCTTTCGGCACGCGTCGCAGGTTTGCCTCTATGCGATATGATCGGTGGGCGGATAGATGCGCCAATTCCCATCATATCCTCTATCAGCAGCGACAGCCCCGGGGCGATGCGCGCCATGGTCGCTGCCCAGATCGCAATACGTGATGCACCGGTGCGAGAGGTCGGTGTCACCCCGCCCCACACGCCCGGCCCCGGCGTCATCCATGATCTTGCCAAGCTAAGCGCGCCCATCGCGGAATTTGGGGCCTGACATGCACGTTCTTATGGCGAAAAATGTCCTCGGGAAGAATGCGCGGCACGCGCAGGGGGGCAGAAAGCCCCCGTCCGCCTCACCCAACGGGTGCTCTTTATGAAAATCACGCGCATCCGACTTTTCAAAACAGACCTGCCTTACATCGACGGCGCCTACGCTTGGGGCGCAGGCAATAGCATCGAAACGGCCAAAGCATCGGTTGTGGTCATTGACACAGATGCAGGGCTCCGAGGCTGTGGAGAATTCACGCCCTGCGGCGAAAACTACATGGTCGCGCACTCCGAAGGCGTTGAGGCCTTCGCTCGCCTTGCGGCCCCCCACCTCCTTGGTGAGGATCCGCGACAGGTCTCGCGCATGGAACACTTGATGGATCACATTGTCCAAGGGCACGGCTATGCCAAAGCGCCCTTCGATGCGGCCTTTTGGGACATTCTGGGCCAAGCCACAGAGCAACCTGTCTGGATGCTCCTTGGCGGCAAACTGACCGACGGCGCGCCCATGTATCGCGTCGCCCCGCAACGATCTCTGCCTAAAACCATCGCCGAGATGGACCGCCACCGCGCCTCTGGCTACCGCCAGTTTCAGATCAAAGTGGGCGGTGATTGGATCACAGACATTGATCGCATCCGGGAGCTTGTTCCTTTGCTGCAACCGGGCGAGAAAGCCATGGCGGACGCCAATCAGGGATGGCGTGTCGACAATGCGATCCGCGTGGCCCGCGCCACCCGTGATCTCGATTTCATTCTCGAACAGCCGTGCAAAACCTATCAAGAGTGCCAGCAAGTGCGCCGCGTCGCCGAGCAGCCCATGAAGCTTGATGAATGCGTGACCAACATGCAGGCCGCCCAACGCATTGTAGCCGATCGCGGAGCTGAAATATGCTGCCTCAAGATTTCCAATCTGGGTGGCCTCTCCAAAGCCCGCCGGGTCCGAGACTTCTTTGTCGATAATCGCATACCTGTGGTGTCCGAAGACACTTGGGGCGGCGAGATAACCTCGTCTGTTGTCGCCCATTTCGCTGCCTCCACGCCGGAGGACTACCTGATCAATTCTACCGACTTGATGAATTACAACACACGTTCCACCGGCATAGGCGGCCCCACCACATCGCATGGCAAGCTTTTTGCCACTGATACACCCGGCCTTGGCGTGACCGCCGACTTCAAAACTCTGGGCACGCCGGTCGCCACATGGGGCGCAACATGAAGATCAATCGCATCACCGTCTGGCAGCTCGACCTGCCGCTAACGGAGCCCTACTGGCTCTCCGGCGGGCGGCTCAAGTTTGAGCGCCTAGACAGCACAATCCTGCGCATCGACACCGATGAGGGCGTCAGCGGTTGGGGCGAAGGCTGCCCTTGGGGGGAGACGTATCTGCCCGCCCACGGGCCGGGCCTGCGCGCCGGGCTTGAAACCCTTGCACCATCGCTGCTCGGCCTTGACCCATGCAGCATAGATCACGTGAACCGGGTGATGGATGTCGCTTTGCCCGGCCACCCATACGTAAAGTCCCCGATCGACATCGCTTGTTGGGATATTTTCGGCCAAGTGGCTAACTTACCGCTTTGGCAGATGCTCGGCGGAGCAGAACCCGCGCCCGTGCTTGTCAATTCCTCCATTTCCACAAGCACACCCGAAGAGATGATCACGCTCATCAACCGCGCCGCCGCCAAAGGCTACACGGTCCATTCCGCAAAGGTGGGCGGCCACGATGTTGCCGCCGATATCGCCCGGATTGAGGCCATTTCTGCAGCTCTTCCGCCAGGTCACCGCGTCACCTTTGACGTCAATCGCGCCTGGACGCCCGCTGTGGCTATCGAAGTCCTCAACTCGACGCCTGCGCGTGACTGGGTCGAACAGCCCTGTGAAACGCTGGATCAATGCGCTCATGTGGCCGCACGGGTCGCCAATCCGATTTTGCTTGATGAGTGCCTGACCACCTTCCCCGATCACCTCACCGCTTGGAAAACCGCCGCCTGCGAGGGTGTCAAAGTTAAACCCGGTCGCGTGGGGGGCATTACCAAGGCGCGCCAGATCCGTGACTTCGGACTAGCAGTGGGGTGGCAAATGCATATCGAAGACGTGGGTGGCTCGGCCCTTGCCGATACCGCCGCCATACACCTGGCCAGCTCCACGCCCGAAGCTTATCGCCTCGCATCCTGGCTCTGTCATTATCACCTGTTACATGATCCTGTCCCCGGTCAGGGCGCGCGCAACCACAATGGCCGTGCGACGCCTCCATCATCGCCCGGTCTTGGCGTCACGCCAGACCCCGCAAAGCTTGGCACAGCAAGTGCCGTCTATGAGACCTAAACCCGTGCATCTTCTGGCCGAAAATATCCTTTGGGTGACGGCGCTGCACGCGCAGAGGGGCAGACAGCCCCTGCCCCTTCTCACTCAAAGAGACCGTACATGAAGATCAAACGCATCAGCCTGTGGCACGTGCCGCTCACCAGCCACGCGACATATTACATGGCAGGCGGCAAAACCTGCGCGACTGTCACGTCAGTTGTGCTTCGCATCGACACGGACACAGGCCTCAGCGGGTGGGGAGAGGTTTGCCCCATCCCACATTATTTACCGGCCTATGCCCACGGCGTTTCACCGGCTTTAGAGGAATTGGCCCCTGTGCTGATAGGTGCAGATCCTGTTGGGCCAGAGGCGCTGATGGATCGGCTGGAGCGGCATCTGATGGATCACCGCTATGCCAAATCTGCGATAGATAGTGCACTTTGGGATCTCACAGCGCAGGCGGCCAACCTGCCGCTCCACGCGTTGCTTGGAGGCAGGCAACAGGTGAATATGCCGCTCTATCACTCCATCACGTGTGTGGCCCCCGATGAAATGGCCCGCATCGCAGCGGATGCGCAATCCAAAGGCATGACGCAGTTTCAGGTCAAGTTGGGGGCGGATGGCGATTGGACCACGGATGTAGAGAGGCTGACGAAAGTGCGCGAAACTGTGGGGCACGGCCCGTTGGTTTACGGCGATTGGAACGCAGGTTCGACACAGCTTGAGGCCACCCGCGTGGGTCGTGCCGTGGCGCATTTGGATATCATGCTCGAACAACCCTGCGAAACGCTGGCGCAATGTGCCGCTGTGCAAGCCGCCACGGGTCTGCCCATGAAACTCGATGAAAACGCCCATGATACGGGCACGCTGCTTGAAGGACATGAGCGGCGCTGCATGGATGCGGTGGCGTTGAAGCTGTCTAAATTCGGCGGGCTTTCTAAGATGCGGCAGGCCCGTGATCTGTGCCTCCACCTTGGCACCCGAATGTGCATAGAAGACACATGGGGCGGGTCCATCACCACAGCGGCAGTCTTGCACCTGGCCGCCGCCACGCCCGCGCGCGCAATCCTCAATTGTTGCGACCTGGCCGACTATGTGGGGCCTGCGCTCGCCGGGGATTTGCCTTCGCGCGTCGAAGGCCGCATCGCACCGCCCGAGGGCGTCGGCCTTGGAATAACCGTCGACGAGGACGTGATGGGCGCGCCTCAGCTCATCCTCGAATAGGGAGACATGACAATGGAAAAAATCGCAACACAGGCAGACTGGATCGAGCGTGCCAAGGCGGTTCTGCCCGGCGGAGGCTTTGGCAATTTTGACCCCAGCGTGTTCATCGCCCGGGGTGAGGGATCGCATGTCTGGGATCACGACGGCCATGAGATGATCGACTACCTCATCGGCTCGGGCCCGATGCTTTTGGGGCACGGTCACCCGGAGGTGATGGAGGTCATCTTTGAACAATTGCCCAAAGGTCAGACATTTTTTGCCAACAACACTTTGGCCATAGAGCTCGCCGAAGAGATTTGTCGCGCGGTGCCCTGCGCCGAGCAGCTGCGCTATGTCTCATCCGGCGGTGAAGCGGATATGTATGCCATCCGAGCCGCCCGCGCGTTTACCGGCCGCGACAAGATCGTGAAGTTCGAAGGCGGCTATCACGGCATGTCGGCAGAAGCGCAGATGTCGCTGGCGCCTGCGCGCATGGTCAACTTCCCGCAAGCTGTGCCTGATAGCGCGGGCATCCCGCAATCGGTGGCCGATGAAATGCTGATCGCGCCGTTCAATGATGTTGACTACATCCGCTCGCTTCTGGCCGAATTTGGCGATCAGGTTGCTGGAATGATTGTGGAACCGCTTCAACGGATCATTCCACCTTTGCCCGGTTTCTTGCAGCTTTTGCGTGAGGAAGCGGACAAATATGGCATCGTGCTGATCTTTGACGAAGTGGTCACAGGCTTTCGCTTTTCTTATGGCGGGGCGCAAGAGCTTTACGGCGTGACACCAGACTTGGCCACGCTGGGCAAGGTCATCGGCGGCGGCTTCCCACTTGCGGCCATCGTGGGGCGGCGCGACATCATGGATCACTTCGACAAGGCGGTCGTGGGGGCTGACAAATGGCTGATGCAGCTGGGCACGCTTTCGGGCAATCCGGTGGCCGCGGCGGCGGGGTTGAAATCCTTGGAAATCCTGCGCCGTGATGGGCAGTATGAAGCACTGCGCCGCACTGGTCAGCGGCTCATGTCAGCGGCGACAGAGGCGTTGAATAACCACGGCATTTCGCATTCCGTAGCGGGGGACCCGACGCTTTTTGAGCTGGTTTTCACAAACCGCGACGTGCGCAACTACCGAGATGTTTTGCAATCCGACACCCGCGCCGCCGTGCGCTTCAATGAGGTGCTCCGCGGCGAAGGTCTCTTTAAGTCGCCGGGCAAAACCTACCCCTGTCTTGCCTTGACTGAGGCCGATCTGGCCCAAACCAAAGAGGCCTATGAACTTGCGGCCAAGGCCCTGAGTGAGGAGATGAGCCCAGCGGCGTAAGCGGGACACCTTAGAGCGACATACCAGGGTTCGAACGCAGCGGCATGGCTTTGTCGCGCCATTTTCACACCTCAAAAGGGCCTTAGGCGTCCGCGAACTGGCCAAACAAAGCTGATCCACAAAAGTTGAAATGCGGCGCTCGGAAAGCGGCTGTATTTTAAGCACACTCCCTGCCCCGCCCGTGATCAAGTGCAGACAATTCTTGCCGCGCGGGGAAAGAATTATTACCGTCAGGCAAGTGGTGCGATAAAGACGGCGAGGTTTTTCGAGATCTCGGCGTCTCAATGGTTCGGTTTGAAAGGGGGAACGCGGCGCACCGCAAGACGGATGAACCACACAAAAACAACCGAGGCGCTCAACGTATCTGACCGGGCTTCGCAGCCTGGAAATTAGGCGTTTCAGGAAACGATTAACGGAACATGCCCAACGGCACGGAGGTAATAATCCAATGGAAGAACAGCTCGCAGAGCTAGCGGCTCAGGTGGCCGCGATTGAAGCGAAAGGTAATTTCACGAACACCATGTTCGCGGAACTTTACTACTACTTAACCATCCCACTCATGATCATCATTCACGCGGGCTTTCTGGCCTATGAGATGGGCGCGTCCCGCGCCAAAAACGCCCTTTCCTCGGGCGTGAAAAACATCCTGGCCTTCGCCTTCGTTATCCCAGCCTTCTACTTTTTTGGTTGGTGGGTCTACTGGGGGTTCCCAACCGGATTTTCCTTCTCGGAAGGGCCAAACGGCATCTCTGGCGCGGAATATGCCAATGCAATTGCCTGGGCTTGGGGCCCATCGGCAGAATTCATGGGGCCCAATACCGAAGACCAAATTGACGGCGTGTTCTGGGGCGCATTTGCGCTCTTTGCGGCGACCACAGCTTCGATTTTCTCGGGCGCTGTGATCGAACGCATTCAGACCGTGGGCTTTGTCATCCTTGCGATCATCCTTGGCGGGTTCAGCTGGACACTGGGCGCAGCATGGGGCTGGCATTCGGACGGCTGGCTGGTTCAGCAATGGGGCGTGCATGACTTTGGTGCCGCCGGTCTGGTGCATGCCATCGCGGCCTTCTTTGCCTTGGGTGTGCTGATCAACCTCGGCCCGCGGATTGGCAAATTTAACCCCGATGGAACAGCAAACGATCTGGCCGGGCACAATCTGCCGTTCACCGCTACAGGCCTGATGCTCATCGTTGTGGGTTTCTGGGGCTTCCTCATGGGCTGTCTTGTTGTAGGTGGTGAGGCTTGGTCCTGGTCGGGCAACTGGAACACGATCTATGGCACGCCCTCGAACCTGAGCGCGCTCAGCTTCAACATCTTGATGGCTGTGGGCGGTGGTATCATCGGCGCTTGGGCGTTCACGCGGGATCCGTTCTGGATGATGTCTGGCGCTCTGGCAGGTTTGATCTCAACGGCCTCTGGTCTGGATATCTACTGGCCCTCTCTCACGTTCCTCATCGCCGTCAGCGCAGGTTTGCTCCTCAAGCCAGCGGCTCAGGTGCTCGAAAACATGGGCATAGATGACGCGGTTGGCGCGGTGACGGTGCATGGCACGATGGGTGTCTATGGCATGTTGCTTTTGGGCATCTTCGGTGCAGGCTACCCGGCTTTGGGTGAAGCGGCCGCCTTTTCAGGTGAAGAAGTGCCGGTGATCTCCTTTGTGGGTCAGCTTGTGGGCATCGTCGTGTTTGTCGCCATCGGCTTCATCACGGGGTATGTGCCATCGCTCATCCTCAAAGGCATGGGCATGTTGCGCGTGCCGGAAGCGGCCGAACTCGCAGGTCTCGACACGGTTAAAGTGCCGGCACAGGCCTATCCAGAGGGCATTGCGGTATCGCCGCCGGCCTCGAACTAAGAAGGAGATAAAGATATGGGATTTCCATATGACCAAGGCACCTGGGAAGGTGTGTCCGGTGCGATCTTTATGGGCTTCGGCTCATCTGCGCCCGGGATCTACACAGCGATTGCGATCATCGTAGCGGTTGCGCTTCTGGCCATCGGGCAAAAGACCGAGTCAGACAAATATCGCGACCACAAATAACGCGAACTCAGGCAAACACATGCGCCCCGCTGGGAGACTGGCGGGGCGTTTTTTTGTGACAAACTCTGGCGAGACTCGACCAAAGAGACGGACGAGCCGCCCACAGGCCATCATCCTGCGCGACGGTTCTCCAACCGATCGACAACGCTGCGGTACCAAGCATCCGCCGCATACAGGAAGTACGGCCGCCTAAACGGATGCAGCCAGTGCCGCGTGAGGTGGGTGGCGCAATAGGCCGTCTCCCCTCGCGCATCGCCCACCGCTTGCCAAGCTGCTTTGGCCCCCAGATAAGGCGCCATTACTGTGCCCGACCCGGAAAAGCCCATCGCATAGTGTAGCCCGCGATCCACGCCCACATGAGGCATATGCGTGAAGCTATAGCCGGTGTTGCCCCACCACGCATGGCTCAGCTTGACCCCCTCCAACTCAGGCCAGATCTCAACCATCGTCTGTTGCAAACGCCGCGCGGCCTCGCCTGTTTCCAAAGTGCGCATGGATGCGCGTCCGCCCCAAAGGATGCGAGAGCCGTCAGGAGAGACACGAAAGTAGCTGTGCCGCGCGCGGGTTTCGACCATCATCCGCCGACCCGGGGCCAGATGCCCAATCAGATTTGCCGGCAGCGCCTCTGTCGCAATCAGATAAGAGGGCAGCGGAAACACCCGGGCCACGTGCCAGCGAAACGCGCGGGTCGTGTAACCATTGGTGCAGAGGATGATTTTGTCTGCCCTGATCTGCCCTTTGGGTGTTTGCGCCCGGAAACCGGTGCCGTTCCTCTCAAGACTGGTCACCTCTGCCTCGCCGGTGATCGGGATGCCACGCCGTTCGACGCTCGACCGCAGGCCACGATGGAACTTCGCTGGATGCAAACCGCAATGCTGAGGAAAGAGCAGCGCACCGTGATAGCGATGTGTGCCCACTTCCTGACGCAGCGCGTCGCGGTCGAGGATGCGCGCGACGACGGATGATTTCTTGGACACGGAGGACGCGAGCGCGCGCTGTCCTGCGGCGTGATCGGGCGTCCAAGCCAATTGGATGCGGCCAGTTTCCTGCAAGTCGCAGTCAATCCGTTCCTTGCGGATCAAATCCTTGGCCCAGTCGAGCGCCGGTGCGGCTTCGGCAAACACATTGTCGGCCACATCTGCGCCAAAACGCAAACGCAGCTTATCCCAACTGAGCCGAGGATGCGCACCAAACATCCCCCCATTGCGGCTGGAGGCACCCGCACCGGGATGGCCCGCATCGACCACGGCCACACGGGCTCCCGCGTCATGGGCCGCGATGGCCGCTGATAACCCAGCGTACCCGGCGCCGATCACCAGGACATCGCATTTTTCAGGAAGGGCGTGTGACGCAGGTTGAGGTGCCGCTGCGTCCCACCAATACGGGCGTCCTGGCTCTGCTTCCTCTGTCCACCGAACCATCTTGCTCTCCGCCAATCACGTAAGAACTATCGGCCTGCCGGCAGCTCGTGTCCAGCGAAGTCAGTAGCCCTCGGACGAAATCGGCAGCGGATCAAAAACCGTGCCACCCGTACGGGCTTTTTCATCTTCGAGTGCTTGGGCCAATTCCTTGGCGCGCTTGTTTTTCTCGCTTGCGTCGGCCTCTTGTGCGGCTTGAGCTTGCGCTGCTTTGGCGTGCTGCGCGGCTTGCGCTTCGGTGATCTTGGCCGCTTCGGCATCGCGCGCGGCCTGTCTCTCTGCCTCTTCGGCGCGTTCAATGGCGGCCAGGCGATCGGCGGCTTGCTCTTCGGCCAGCCGTGCCGCTGCAGCCGCGGCGGTTTCGATAACGGGTGCTGGCGATGCTGTCTCCGTGACCTGCGGTTCGGTTTCATCCAAGGCTGCCACGGCCACCTCCGGCACGTCGATGCCCGCATCCTCAAGATCGACCTGCATCAATCCCATCTGGCGCGCAGCAGCGAGCGAAAGGAGACCAGAATCAAGCCCTTGCGGTTTCTGATAAGCTCGGATCGCGGCCTGCGTGCGGCCATCCATGCGGCCGGTGATCGGCCCGCGATAGTGCCCCCGCGCCTGCAAAGCCCTCTGGACAGAGGAGGTGAATTCGGGCGTCATCACATCATCACAGGGCGTTTCAAACCAGGTGTCTTCGCGCGGGGTGATGATCTGCTGGGAGGTCTCAGTCTGGTAGACTGGGCTTTCGGCTTCCTCGAGGATCACCTGTTCGGTCACGGTCTCAATAACCGCGGGCGTCGCATCCCGGCCCCAGCACGTCCCCGGTGCTGCACCGGGAGGGGCGACGTTGCGCGTTGTTACCTCTTCTGGCACCAGCTCAAAGACGTTGGGGGCGCAGGCGCTCAACACGAATGCCGCCAAAACGGCGGTTACAAAGGTTTTTTTAGACATGCTCATCTGCCTCACGATCGCCCTTTGCGGGCGTTGTTATGTGCGCAGTTTACCCGGTTTTGGCCGATCTGGGAAGCCCGTCTGCTTACCTGTCTACTGATCTATCTTCGGGCGCCAGCAATCGGTCGAGCATGGGCGAGATATCTTCGATCTCTTCGGCCACCACATGCACCACGGCATTTTCGCGCTGCAACCGCCCGGTGACGCGCAAAAGACGGCCAGCAATGACCGCGCGGCGGAAGCGTTCGTAAAGCGCGCGCCAGACCACCACGTTGATCACACCGGTTTCATCCTCCAACGTGAGAAAAATCACCCCCTTGGCTGTCCCGGGCCGTTGGCGCAGGATCACAAGCCCGGCCACAGTGATACGCGCGCCTGCAGGCGGGTCATCCAGCCGGTCCGCCGGAAGCGCGGAGGGTGGGCGCGGCCAAGGCGGCGGGCGCATGGGGTTTGAAGGCACGAAACTCATTGAGAACAAAAATAGAACATGTGCGCATTTCTGCAAGCGTTTGTAGCTTGAAACAATGCCGCGCAATGTTTTTGCAAAAAACGGCAAATGTCTTAGATACGCATCAATTCAAGCAAGGAACTATGTCATGGCCAGAATTACCTACATTGAGCACAGCGGTGCAGAACACATCGTGGATGTCAAACCCGGCCTCACGGTGATGGAAGGCGCCCGCAATAACAATATTCCCGGCATTGAGGCCGATTGCGGCGGGGCCTGCGCGTGTTCCACCTGTCATGTGTATGTGGATGCCGCCTGGACCGAGCGGATGCCACAAATCGGCGATTTGGAAGAGGACATGCTTGATTTCGCCTATGAGCCCGATCCGCAGCGATCGCGCCTGACATGCCAGATCAAGGTTACAGATGAGCTTGATGGGCTCGTGGTTCATATGCCGGAACGCCAATTGTGAAATGGGGTGGCCTGATCCTTTGTGTGATCTTTGCGGCCGCGCCTGCCCTTTCGCAAATACTGGATCCAGCACGCACCGCGGAAGAAGGGTGTGACCGCCCCGCTCCCCCACCTTTTTCAGAGACTGTGACATCGACCCAAAGCCCGGTCTTGGCCGCACGCTACACCGGAGCAACGACAGACTACGCGCATGGCGTTTTGGGCGACGCTGTGGAGGCGAGCGGGCTTTTGGTGCGCTATGATGATGGCACGCATAGGTTTTGCGATGTTGTCTCGGCAGGGCCGGATCGCGTATTTGAAGACACCGCGCCGCGCCTTGCTGATCTTGATGGCGATGGCGTGAATGAAGTGATTGCGGTGGCGTCTCATGCACGTCAGGGCGCGCGGCTTGAGATTTATGGCTATTCCGGCGTCGGCAAACCGTTGCACCTTTTGGCCCATACTCCGTATATCGGCACGCGGTTTAGGTGGCTCGCCCCTTTGGGTGCGGCAGACCTTGACGGCGACGGGCAGACCGAAATTGCATATGTTGACAGACCGCATCTGGCCAAAACACTGCGCATATGGCGCTACCGAGAGGGCCGGTTGGTGGAGGTTGTTGCGCAACCGGGGTTTTCAAATCACAAGATCGGATGGCCCTTTATCGCGGGCGGTCTGCGCGATTGTGGCGAGGGCACAGAGATGATCCTTGCGACGGGCGATTGGTCTCGCATCGTGGCGGCACGGCTTCAACATGATATCGTGATCACGCGCGACCTAGGAGCTTACGGGGGCCCGCAAAGCCTGCAGACCGCACTGAGCTGCAAATAAAGACGATCCTCACCACAGGTTGTATTGGTGAAGTCATATGACCAATTTGCGAAAAACGCTTTGAAGTTAGCGCGCGATCAGACTATGTCTGGGCTGCCGAAAGGCATGCGAACCGGACTCATGACACCTCAGGAGGGGGTGATCATGCAACGTCCCCGATTGTGGGGCGAAACACCGATGGGAGGTAACATGTCCAAAACTTTGAACCGCAGAAACTTTCTGCGCGGCACCGCTGTGGCCGGTGCTGGCGCTTTGGCCACGCCTGCAATTGCAGACGGTCACACCACTCTGAAAATGCAGGCCGCTTGGGGCGGCGGAATTTTCCTCGAAAATGCGCAGTCTTACGTCAACCGCGTGAATGAAATGTCTGGTGGCTCGCTTGTCATCGAATTGCTGCCAGTGAACGCTGTTGTCAAAACATCGCAGATGCAGGACGCAGTGCACCGCGGCGTGCTGGATGCAGCGCACTATGTGCCCGCTTACTGGTACTCCAAATCCAAGGCGGCTTCGCTCTTTGGCACCGGTCCGTGCTTTGGCTGGTCCTCTCAGGAAGTGCTTGGCTGGGTACACTACGGTGGCGGCCAAGAACTTTTTGACGAGCTAATGGCTGAGCTTGGCCTCAATGTCGTGTCCTTCTTCAACTCTCCGATGCCGGCCCAGCCGATGGGATGGTTCAAAGAAGAGATCAAAGATGCCTCTCAGATGAACGGCCTGAAGTATCGCACCGTGGGCCTGGCTGCCGACGTTCTGCTTGAAATGGGCATGTCGGTTGTGCAGTTGCCCGGCGGCGAAATTCAGCCCGCCATGAAGTCTGGCTTGATTGACGCGGCCGAGTTCAACAATCCAACCTCTGACCGCGACTTCGGTATGCAGGACGTGTCCAAGCACTATCACCTGGCGTCTTTCCACCAGAGCCAGGAATTCTTTGAGGTGACGTTCAACAAAGAGAAGTTCGAAAACCTCACGGACGCGCAGAAGGCGATCCTGAAATACGCCTCGGAGGCCGAAAACTCCAACTTCTATTGGAATAACACCAAGCGCTACGCCAGCGATCTCGCCACGCTGCGCGATGAGCAAGGTGTGAACGTCTACCGTACGCCCGACAGTGTCATGGCTGAACAGCTGAAAGCGTGGGACGTTGTGGTAGAGCGTATTGCGGCAGAAGATGCCTTCTTTGCCAAGGTGATCGAGAGCCAAAAGGCCTACGCGAAAGAGGTGATGAACTACCTCAATCTGAACCAGCCTGACTACAAGTTGGCTTACGCGCACTACTTCGGCTGATAGACGCACGCGTGACTTTATGAGTGGGCGGAGGCTGTCAAAACGGCCTCCGCCCACCCTTGAAAACCAAACTTTCGAACGAACGAAGACGGTACGGGGGGCAACCGGTCGTGCAAAAGATTATCCACGCCATCGAAGCGCTTAGCCAATGGGTCGGCAAAGCTTTTGGATGGTGCATTCTCATCCTGACACTTTCAGTATCTTACGAAGTGTTTGTCCGATACGTGCTGAACAAGCCGACGGTTTGGGCTTTTGACGTCATGATTCAAATGTACGGCGCGCTGTTTCTGATGGCAGGCGCTTACACATTGGCCCAGGACGCACATGTGCGCGGTGATGTCGTGTACCGGCTCTTCCCGGTCAGATGGCAGGCGCGCATAGACTTCGTTCTGTACCTCATTTTCTTTTATCCCGGCATGTTCGCGCTTTTGTGGTTCGGGTGGGAAATCGCGTCAGACAGTTGGCGTTACAAAGAATTCAGCTTCAACAGCCCGGCCAGCATCCAAGTTTACTTCTTCAAAACGCTGATACCTCTCGCCGGGGGGCTGTTGATGATACAGGGTTTTGCAGAGCTCATGCGGTGTTGGATTGCAATGCGAACAGGCGTCTGGCCCGAGCGACTGCCCGACGTCCAAGAAACCGAAGACCTCCTTGCCGAAAGTGACGTGATCGAAACCATGTCTGGGCAAAACTCAAATGCGGGAGGCGACAGATGACCGATCCTCAAGTTGCCATCCTCATGCTCAGCCTGTTCATTGTTCTTGTCTTGCTGGGGTTCCCGATTGCGTTCACGTTGATCGCAATGGGCGTGGCCTTTGGTTACTATGCATATGCCAGCGGCCCACCTGACAGCTTTTCCGACATTTTGAACAATAACATCTTCTATCTTCTCAACCAGAACACCTATTCGGTGATGGAAAATGACGTTCTGGTCGCGATCCCTCTATTTTTGTTCATGGGCTACGTGGTTGAGCGCGCCAACATTGTCGACAGGCTTTTCATCTCGCTCTATCAGGCGGCGAGCAACCTGCCCGGATCTCTTGGCATTGCTGCGCTTTTGACATGCGCGGTATTTTCAACCGCCTCAGGAATTGTGGGCGCGGTTGTGACGCTCATGGGGCTTTTGGCGTACCCCGCCATGAACAAAGCTGGCTATGACAAAAGCTTTGCCTCGGGCATCATATGCGCAGGGGGCACGTTGGGCATTTTGATCCCGCCGTCGATCATGTTGATTGTCTATGCCGCTATCGCAGAATTATCGCCTTTGCGGCTTTACGCGGCCGCCGTGTTTCCGGGCCTGATCCTGGCGGGCATGTACATCGTCTACGTGGTCAGCCGCGTCACGATCAACCCGGCCCTGGCACCGATGCCGAACAAGGATGACATTCCCGCGAAACGCGAGATTTACATGAACTTACTGGTGTCGTTTGTCCCGCTGACCATTCTGATCATGTTGGTTCTGGGATCTATCCTTGGTGGCTTGGCCACGCCAGCCGAAGCCGCAGCTATGGGCGCGCTTGGCGGTTTGATCCTAGCCGGGCTTTACCGATCTCTGAACTGGAGCAAAGTGAAGGAAAGCGTGTTTCTAACCGCCAAGGCCACCGCGATGGTCTGTTGGCTGTTCGTTGGGTCTTGGACCTTTGCCAGCGTGTTTTCGTACCTCGGCGGGCACGACATCATTGAACAGTGGATCGTGGCGTTGAACCTACAGCCTTGGCAGTTTCTGGTCCTGGCACAATTGATCATCTTCCTGTTGGGATGGCCTTTGGAATGGACGGAGATCTTGATCATCTTCGTGCCGATCTTCCTGCCCATGCTAGAGACGTTTGGGGTGAACCCCTACTTCTTCGCCATGTTGGTCGCGCTCAACCTGCAAACTTCATTTTTAACGCCGCCCATGGCCATGTCGGCCTATTACCTTAAGGGCGTGTTGAAAAAACAGATTGAGCTGATGGAGATCTTCAAAGGGCTCATGCCGTATTTGGCTATTGTGATCACCTGCATGGTGCTCATGTACCAGTTTCCTGGCATTGCGCTTTGGTTCCCGGATTACCTCTTCGGAGAATGGGTGCCCTGATGGGAACGGATCTGACAACGCTTTCGGCGATCGCCGCCGCCGAGGGCATTCGAGAAGGGCAATTGACGTCTGAGGCGTTGGTTGCGGCTTACCTGAAGCGGATTGAAGAGACAGATGGCACCATTCAGGCTTGGGCGTGGATTGATCCCGAGCACGCCTTGGCGCAGGCACGCGAAGCAGATCGCATTCGCCGCGCCGGGCGTGGGCTTGGTGCGCTTCATGGGGTGCCGGTCGGATTGAAAGACATCATCGATACGCGCGTTGGGCCAACAGAATGCGGCAGTGCGATCCACGCCGGGCGACAAGCGGAGCGTGACGCCCGCCTAGTAGAACGATTGATTGACGCAGGTGCCGTGATCATGGGCAAGACGGTCACAACTGAACTCGCCTATCTTGCGCCTTCTCAGACGACAAATCCGCATAATGCAGCCCATACGCCCGGGGGCTCGTCTTCGGGGTCCGCCGCGGCGGTGGCGGCACGTCATGTCCCTCTGGCCGTGGGCAGCCAAACCGGCGGGTCAGTCATTCGACCGGCATCTTTTTGCGGCACCTTTGGCTTCAAACCGACGCGCGGGCTGATCTCAAGATCGGGCGTGATGTCAACGGTACCGAGCCTCGATCAGATGGGTGTATTTGCCAACTCTTTGGAAGACGCCGCCCTGCTCACGGATGTGATCACAGGCTATGATGGATCAGACCCAGGTTCACTCGCCCGCCCTGCCCCTGCTATGGTGGCAGGCGCGCGCATGGACGTGCCTGTTGAGCCTGACATCGCATGGTTTGACCTGCCCTATCATGACCGACTGAAGCGCGATGCCCATGACGGAATTGGAGCTGTGTTCGAAGCTCTCAGTCCACGGATCGAACGGTTTGACGCCGCCCCGCAGCTGGCCGGATTGTTGGATGTGCATCGCACGATGTACGACTATGAGCTGGCGCAGGCCTTGGCCCAGACCGTGACCGATCATGGCGATCAGATAAGCGATGAGATGACGGCGGCCGTGACGCGCGGACAGGCGATCAGTGCCGCACAATATGAGGACGCAATCGGGGTGAAAACCTCTGCCGAGGCGTTTTTTGCGGACCATTTCAACGATTTCGACGCGATCCTATCTCCATCGGCCACGGGCGAGGCACCGCTTTTGAGCGATGGCACCACAGGGGACGCGTCTTTCTGCCTGATCTGGACATTGGCCGGGCTACCTTGTTTGTCGATCCCTGCCCTCGTGGGTGACACAGGGCTACCGGTTGGAATTCAGCTGATTGGCGCGGCAGAGGAAGATGATCGCTTGCTGCGAACGGCGGCATGGGTTCAAGATGCGCTTGCGCGGTCCGTGTCTGATACCGATGAACAATTGGAAATGGAAAGGTAAAGCATGTCTAAAATGACCAACATTATCATGGGACTTATCGGGACCGGACTTATGGTGGTCTTCGTGCTTGGCCTGTCGCATTCTATTTCCACGGGTTTTGCAGGTTTCTCTGGCGGGCTTCCCTTCATGATCATCGCGATCATCGTGATCGGCATGGCGCTTTACAATCTCTGGGAAGAGACGATTGGAAAGAAGGACAAATGAGTGGCAGGCCTGTTGTCTGGATGCCGCGACGCCTTTCTACGGCGACAATAGAGCGTTGCGCACGCGACTATGACTTGATCCTGAATGAGGCAGACACGCCCGGCACAGCGGATGATATCATCACGATGAGTGCGAAGGTGGATGCGATGATGCCCTGCCATTCGGAACTTTTCATCGCGGATGTTGTGGCAGCGTTGGACCCGCGTTTAAAGATCGTGGCCAATCATTCGGTAGGGGTGGACCATTGTGACCTTGATGCACTGCGGGCACGAGGGATTGTGGTGACCAACACGCCCGATGTCCTGTCCGATGCCACGGCAGAAATCGCCATGCTCCTGATGCTTGGCGCTGCACGCCTCGCGGTCACCGGGGACAGGCTGGTTCGGACCGGCGCTTGGGATAGCTGGTCGCCGTCCTTCATGGTGGGCAAACAAGTCACCGGTGCGCGACTGGGCATTGTGGGCATGGGCCGCGTGGGCCGCGCATTTGCCGAAAAGGCGCGCGGGTTCGGGATGGAAATCCACTACTTCAACCGCACGCCACTACGCCCGGAATATGAGATGGGAGCCATCTATCACGACACGATTGAAAGCGTGCTGGCAGTCTCAGACTTTCTGTCGCTGCACTGCCCATCGACGCCCGAAACGCAGGATTTGATGAATGCAGAGCGGTTTGCACTTTTGCCCGACGGGGCGATCATGGTGAACACGGCGCGCGGCGCGCTGGTGGATGAGGATGCACTGATCGCGGCCATCGCCTCGGGTAAGCTGGCGGCGGCGGGGCTTGATTGCTTTAAGTTGGAACCCGGTGGAAACCCCGCGCTTTCAGAGCGTGAAAACATCTTCATGCTGCCCCATATCGGCAGCGCCACCACGGCCACGCGTGACGCTATGGGCTTTCGCGCGCTCGACAATCTCGATGCGTTCTTTGCAGGCAAGACGCCGCAAGACGCACTTTAAGGAAAGGATAAAATCATGGCAAAGGCGGCATTCCTGGGACTGGGGGTCATGGGCTACCCGATGGCGGGCTATCTGCAAAAAGCGGGCCATGAGGTGACAGTTTACAATCGCACGACGGCCAAGGCAGAGAAGTGGGTCGCCGAATTTGGCGGCAGCCACGCGGCAAGCCCGCGCGCGGCGGCAGAGGGCGCGGAGTTCGTAATGGCTTGCGTGGGAAATGATGATGATCTGCGCAGCGTGTGCACGGGCAAGGACGGGGCGTTTGCGGGCATGTCCTCTGGCACTGTATTTGTGGATCACACCACGGTGTCAGCGGCCGTGACGCGAGAGCTTTATACCGTGGGCAAGGAGGCGGGCATTGCCCTGGTGGATGCGCCGGTGTCGGGTGGTCAAGCGGGGGCTGAAAACGGCCAGCTTGTGGTGATGTGCGGGGGCGACGAGGCAGCTTTTACAAGCGCCGAGCCGCTGATTGATGCCTATGCCAAGAAATGTGTGCGCCTGGGCGAAAGTGGTGCGGGCCAGCTCACCAAGATGGTCAATCAGATCTGCATTGCGGGTCTGGTGCAGGGCCTGAGCGAAGGGTTGCATTTTGCCGAGAAGGCAGGGCTTGATGGCCGCGCCGTGGTCGATGTGATCGGCGGCGGTGCCGCAGGCAGCTGGCAGATGGTGAACCGCTATGAGACCATGCTGAACGATCACTTTGAGCACGGGTTTGCCGTGGATTGGATGCGCAAGGATCTGGGGATTTGCCTCTCAACCGCGGATGAGAACGGCGCGAGCCTGCCGGTGACGGCACTGGTCGATCAGTATTACAAAGACGTCCAGAAGATGGGCGGCGGGCGGTGGGATACGTCGAGCTTGTTCAAGCGGTTGCGCAAGTTGGACGGGTAAAGATTTCATGCCTCCGGCGGGGTCAGCGCCCTTAACCTGGCATCCCTTATACCGGCATCTGACCCCCGCTCAGTTGGGTGATCTCACGCGCAGCTTGGGCCACTTCTACGCCCAGATCTTGTAATCTGTCAGGACTGAACCGGGAGCTGGGGCCTGATACGGAAATGCCGGCATGGGGGACGCCGACCGCGTCATAAATCGCAGCTCCAATGCAAGACATGCCAATGTGGCGTTCCTCATGGTCATGAGACCACCCCCGTACACGGGTATCATCAAGATCGCGCAAGAGCGCGTTGCGGCTGGCCCGCGTTTGAGGGGTGTAAGCCTCCAATGTCATGCTCGATAGCACACGGTCCAAAGCGGCGTCCGACATGGCCGCAAGGATCGCCTTTCCTGTGCCGGAGGCATGCATCGATGTGCGCGTGCCGGGGGGAAAGAACGCGCGGATCGGGTTGGCGGCCTCAACCTGGCCGACAAAGACAACATGGACGCCGTCTGGCACAGCCAAGTTAGCCGTCTCGCCGGTCTGGCGCATCAGTTTGCGCAGGTATGTTTGGCCGATTTCAATCACTGAATTGCCGTTTAAAAACGCGGCCCCTGTGCGATAGGCTTCCACCCCGATACGCCATTCCTGGCGCGCCTCATCAAAGCTGACAAAGCCGTGGTTTTGCAGCGTTGTGAGAATGCGGTGCGTGGTGGCGGTGGGCACGCCCGTCTCACGGGAAAGATCGCTGAGCGTGGGGCTGTCACCCCGGGAGACATGCACCAGAACCGAGAGCGCCCGGTCCAGCGCTTGGAGCGTGCCAGCCGAGCTTTCTTTGAATTGGGATTTGGGGCGACCTCTGGGTCTTTTTTCTGGGGTCATGCCGTGCACCTTTTTTGCAAAACACCTTCCGCGTCAAAAATGAAAAAAGAAAAATTAAACGATATGAACAGTTTAGTATTTTTCCGGCATAAATGAAAATATTTTTCAAGAAAATTGCACATGAGGGCAAATTGGTCAATATTTCAAACCAAATGAGAGGAGGCTCCATGACTGATCAAAACCCCGTCTTTATTCCCGGGCCCACCAACATTCCTGACCGTGTTCGGCGGGCAATGCAGGTGCAGACCCAGGATCACCGTGCACCAACCTTCGTCGACACGTTCGCGCCGGTGTTGGAGGACACCAAGCGCGTGTTTGAGACCAGCGAGGGCAAGGTCATCACCTTTCCAGCAAGCGGCACGGGCGGTTGGGAGGCGGCCATCACCAACACTTTGAGCCCGGGCGATCGGGTTCTCGTCGCGCGCTACGGGATGTTCAGCCACCGCTGGATTGATTTATGTCAGAAGCACGGGCTGGACGTGCAAGTGATCGACTGCGCATGGGGGTCTGGCGCCCCGGCGGACACGTTTGAGGAGGTTTTAACCGCGGATAAGCAGGGCGAGATCAAGGCCGTTTTGGTCACACATAATGAGACCGCAACAGGTGTACGCTCTGACATCGGTGCCGTGCGCGCGGCAATGGATGCGGCGGGCCATGATGCGCTTTTGATGGTCGATTGCGTAAGCTCTTTGGCATCTATGCCGTTTCACTTTGACGCTTGGGGCGTGGACGTGGCGGTGAGTGGCTCTCAAAAAGGGTTCATGCTGCCCGCGGGGATGGCGATCCTCTGTGCCAGCCCGCGCGCGCTGCAGGCGATGGACAGTGCAGGTCTGACCAGAGCGTTCTTTGATTTTCGCGACATGATTGCGGCCAATGCCTCGGGCGGGTTTCCCTATACGCCGCCTTTGCAGCTGATTTACGGGCTGCGTGAGGCGCTGGATATGCTCTTTGAGGAAGGCCTCGACAACGTCTATGCCCGCCACACGCATCTGGCGACGGGTGTGCGCCGCGCGGTGGAGGCTTGGGGGATGACCCTCGCCGCCGCCTCGCCTGAGCTATACTCTGACACGGTGAGCGCGATTTACGTGCCCAAAGGGTTCGACAGCAATGTTCTGACCGACCACGCGTTTGACGCCTACAACATGTCCTTTGGCATCGGGTTGGGCGAGATGAATGGCAAGGTGTTCCGCATTGGACATCTGGGCAGTCTGACCGAGGCGATGGTGATCGCAGGGCTTGGCACGATTGAGATGGCGATGGCCGATCTGAACTACCCCATTGAACTGGGCCAGGGGGTGGCCGCAGCGCAGCGACACTTTCAAAAGATGAAAACGGCACAGCAGGCCGCAGCTTAAAGGAGACGGACACATGCTCGATATGGCCACAACCGCCTCAGAGCTTACGATAGAGGATATGCGCGAAGCGTACGCCCGGATCGCGCCGCATATCAAACGCACGCCGGTGCTGACTTCTGAGTATCTCAATGATCTGACCGGCGCGGAGCTGTTTTTTAAGTGCGAAAACTTCCAGGAGGCGGGCGCCTTTAAGGTGCGCGGGGCGTGTAATGCTGTTTTCGGGCTGGACGAGGCGGCCGCGCGCAAAGGCGTTTGCACGCATTCATCCGGCAACCACGCGCTGTCGCTGAGCTATGCCGCGGGGCGGCGGGGGATCCCGTGCAATGTGGTGATGCCCCGCACGGCCCCGCAGGCCAAGAAGGACGCGGTGCAGCGCTATGGCGGGATGATCACAGAATGTGAGCCGTCGACCACCAGCCGGGAGGCCGTGTTTGCGACCGTGCAGGCGAAATCAGGCGGAGAATTTGTGCATCCCTATAACGATCCGCGCGTGATTGCGGGTCAGGCCACCTGTTCGGCAGAGATGCTCGAGCAAACGGGCGGTGTGGACATTGCCATCGCACCGATTGGCGGGGGCGGCATGATTTCGGGGACGTGTTTGACGCTGTCCAACCTCGCGCCGGAGACGCAGATCATCGCGGCAGAACCCGAGCAGGCCGATGACGCCTATCGCAGCTTCAAGGCCGGTCACATCATTGCCGATGACGCGCCGATGACAATTGCGGACGGGCTCAAGGTGCCGCTGAAGGAGAACACTTGGCATTTTGTGAGCCGTCATGTGAGCGACATTCAAACCGCCTCTGAGCAGGACATCATCGAGGCGATGAAGATCACGTGGAAGCATCTGCGCATTGTGATGGAGCCCAGCTGTGCTGTGCCGCTGGCTGTTATTTTGAAAAACCCTGAGACCTATCGCGGCAAACGCGTGGGCGTCATCATCACCGGCGGTAATGTCGATCTTGACCTGCTGCCCTGGCTCAAGAGCTGAAGGAGTATCACCATGAAAGATCTGAATTTCGATATCTATGATGTAGGTTTTGACATCCCCGCCGTGCCGGGCATGGCGGAGAGCGAAATCCAGACGCCGGCGCTGGTGCTCGATCTTGATGCGTTGGAGCGGAATGTGAAAAAGATGGGCGATTATGCCAAGGCCCATGGGATGCGGCACCGGGTGCATGGCAAGATGCACAAGTCGGTCGATGTGGCCAAGCTGCAGGAAGATCTGGGCGGCGCGGTTGGTGTGTGCTGTCAGAAAGTGTCTGAGGCGGAGGTGTTTGCGCGCGGCGGCATTCGCGACGTGCTGGTCTCCAACCAGGTGCGCGACCCGCGCAAGATCGACCGTTTGGCGCAACTGCCAAAGCTGGGCGCGCGGACGATCTGCTGTGTCGATGATCTGGAGAATATGGCGGACCTGTCAAAGGCGGCCACGCATCACGGCACGACGATTGAGTGCCTGGTGGAAATCGACTGTGGCGCGGGGCGCTGCGGGGTGAATTCGACACCTGCCGTGGTGGAGATTGCCAAGGCGATTGATGGCGCCGAGGGCCTGAAATTTGCGGGCATCCAGGCCTATCAGGGCGCGATGCAGCACATGGACAGCTACGCAGATCGCAAAGCCAAGATCGACGTGGCCGTGGCCATGGTGAAGGACGCGGTGGATACGCTGCGGACGGAAGGGCTCGACTGCGACATCGTTGGCGGTGGCGGCACCGGCAGCTATTACTTTGAGAGCAATTCGGGCGTCTATAATGAGCTGCAATGCGGGTCTTATGCCTTTATGGATGCCGATTATGGGCGGATCCTCGACAAAGACGGCAAGCGGATTGATCAGGGCGAGTGGGAAAACGCGCTCTTTCTGCTGACCGCGGTGATGAGCCACACCAAGGCGGACAAGGCGATTGTCGATGCCGGGCTCAAGGCGCAATCGGTGGACAGTGGCCTGCCGGTCATCTTTGGGCGAACGGATGTGGAATACGTGAAGTGCTCAGATGAGCATGGCGTCGTGGCAGACCCGGACGGTGTGCTGAAGATCAATGACAAGCTGAAACTGGTGCCGGGACACTGCGACCCGACCTGCAACGTGCATGACTGGTATGTCGGTGTGCGAAACGGCGTTGTTGAATGCGTATGGCCGATTTCGGCGCGCGGCAAAGCCTATTAAGGGGATTGAGATGAAGGATATGAGCATGCCTAGAACCGGCCCTCTCGTGGTGAGCGAGGCGATGTGTCAGCAATTGGTGGGCCGCGCGGAGGCGTTTGAGGCCGTGGAGGCCGTGTTTGGCGCGATGGCGCGGGATGATGCCTATAATTTCCCTGTGGTGCGGGAGGCGATTGGATATGCCGATGCGCTTTACGGCTTCAAATCCGGGTTTGACCGGGCGGGCAAGGTGCTAGGTGTCAAATCTGGCGGCTACTGGCCGGGCAACGCCGACAAAGGCCTGACCAACCATCAGTCCACGGTGTTTCTATTTGATCCCGATACCGGGCAACTGGATGCGCTGGTGGGGGGCAATTACCTCACAGCCGTGCGCACGGCAGCGTCTTCTGCGGTGTCGATTGCCCATCTGGCGCGCAAAGATGCCAAGGTGCTGGGCATGGTGGGGGCCGGGCATCAATCCACGTTCCAGCTGCGCGCAGCAGTCGAGCAGCGGGAGTTTGAGCGCATCGTTGCCTGGAACCCCCACCCTGACATGCTGCCCAAACTGGGCGCTGTGGCCGAAGAACTAGGGCTGCCTTTTGAAGCGGTCAGCGCCAAGGAGTTGGGCGCGCAAGCAGATGTGATCATCACGATCACTTCGGCGTTTGAGCCGCTCTTGATAAAAGATTGGATCAAGCCGGGCACGCATATTGCGTGCATGGGGACAGACACGAAAGGCAAGCAGGAAGTGGACGCAGCTTTGGTCGCGGCGGCCACGGTCTTTACCGATGAAATCGCACAGTCGATCAGCATCGGCGAGGCGCAGCACGCGATTGCCGCAGGCGACATCACTGAGGGCGACATCACGCCGATTGGGGCCGTGATCAATGGCACCCATGCCGGACGGACAAGCGAGGCGGAGATCACGCTTTTCGACGGGACAGGTGTGGGCCTGCAGGATCTGGCCGTGGCGTCGGTTGCGGCGCGGTTGGCAGAAGAGCAAGGCTTGGCCGAACGCGCAGCCCTTTGATTTGGGCGCGCAGTCTTAAAAAAGATTTCAATGCGATTGCGCACCAGTGAGAAATGCTGTGAGAGCCTCTGAGAGGGCGGGAGAGACATATCCGCCCTCTTGCACGCAGACGAGCGGCAGGCCTTGCGCGGCTATGGCGCTGCCGATGCGTTCAAATCCCTGTGTTGTCACCTTCAACGCTTGAAACGGGTCCGCTTCGTGGGCGTCTAGCCCGAGAGCCACAACGATGACATCCGCGCCGAACGCGTGGATTTTGCCAAACGCGGTGTCCAGAGCTGTCAAGAAACCATCTGTACCCGATCCCATGGCCAGCGGCAGGTTCAGATTGCCCCCCTGCCCTTCACCTGCGCCCATCTCCTCCGCATAGCCCCAAAAGAACGGATAGAACGCCGTTGGATCGGCGTGGACAGAAATCGTCAGCACATCACCGCGCTCATAGAACACGCCTTGCGTGCCATTGCCGTGGTGGACATCGATATCGAGGATCACAGGTTTGCGTCCGGCCTCTAAGAGGCGCTGCGCAGCGATGGCGGAGTTGTTGAGAAAGCAAAAACCCCCGGCCTGATCTGCGTAAGCATGGTGGCCCGGTGGGCGACACAGCGCATAGGCCGTTTGCGCGCCCCCAAGGACGGCATCAGCAGCGGCAACGGAGGTTTGCGCCGACCAATAGGCGGAGCTCCAGGTGTCCGCGGAAATAGGGCACGCCGTGTCGGCCTGGTGGTAGCCGGCTTGCCCGACTGCGCCCGTGGGGTAACCGTCCGTTCGCGCGCGGGGATGCACATTGGGGATCACTTCTTCCGCGGCACCGGGAATGTGTTGCCAACGGGCATGGATGGTTTGCAGGAAGATCAGATAGGCCGCCTCGTGGACGGCTCCAATCGGGGCCATACCACTGTCTTTGGGCGCTTCAAAATCACAGTTTGCCGCCTCTGCCCCGACCTTGAGAAGGTCTACGCGCGTGGGCGCTTCTGGGCTGGGGCGTTTGATACCTGCTGACATGAAGGTCTTGGGCGCGTGAGCACGTTGGCGGTTATCCAGAAAGGCTTGCATCACCGGCCCCTTCGCCGTTGTCTTGAACGTTGTGCCCAGTGTACCTTCGACAAGACCGGACGCAATGGAAGAGCAGCCATATGAACGAGATGACGCCCAGCGGATCTGCCGCGCGTGCCCTCACAGTTCTGGGGCTGACGTTGGATCATGGGCCAGTCACCCCTGCGCGGCTCACTGAACTCAGCGGGTTGAGCCGGACAGCCGTCCACAGAGCAATCCATGCGCTGATGGATCAGGGGTTTCTGCGCTACCAATTGGGCAAGGCGCATGTGATCGTCACGGCTCGGCTAAGGGCGCAATTGGAAGGCGCGTTTTTCAGCCCGTCGGGCCTCGATGCCGTGGCCCGGGCGATTGACGAAGCGCTCAAAGGACGCAGACTGCATTGTGAGATCGGTCTGTTGCTTCTGGAAGGCACCTTTCAAATCGTGGAGACGACGCAGACTGATTTGGAAGAACGTGAAAGTTTCTTTGAAAGTGAGCTTGTTTCGGTGCTGCTGTCGCGGTTTGAGCCGGTTGATGTGACGCGCATCACAGCGCGCGTGCTGCGCGAAAGCCCGAAAGGCACCAGCGTAGAACCGGATTTCCTTGATCGGTTCCGATTGGCGCAATATCAAGGCTATCTTTGGAATGCTGATCTAGGATCGCTTTCCGTGCGCCTCAAGAGTGACGACAGGTCTGCCCTGGCGATCCGTCTGGCTCCACGACAGGACCGGCGCTTGAACCGCAAAGAAGCGTCTGCAGCGCTTAACTCAATGTATGGCTTCCTACCGGATGTTTTTCCAAGACCTGAGCAATTGGGGCTTTAAGCACTTATGACCATTGCGGCGTCGAATCGATGCTGCGGTCTCGCTTAAAAATCGCTTAAAATCTGCAAGCTAGAACACGGAAAACCTGCAAATTATGGCCAATTTGCGGCGAATGTTTCAAAGTTCCGCCCCAATTTACCATTTATTTCAATATGCGGAATGATGTGTTTGTACGCCTGATGACCGGGTGCTACGCCTTTTGCCAATATGTTTTTCCGGGGGGAATCGGTCTGCCGCTCCGCCCGTTGCTGAAAGGGTAAGTAATGGCGAGTTTTGATCGGACGGGGATCACCAATCTCATTGGTCTTTGGGAGTTTGACGATGGTGCCAAAACCGCGGACACCGGGCTGGATGACGGCCTAGCGCAAAATGGGACATTTGAATCAGGTGCGGGCGCTTCTGGTGGACGGGCCCATTTCAACGGGACTGATGACCGGTTTGACGTCGAAGGCGATTTTGGCGGCCCGCTCGAAAGCGAATTTGACCTGTCCAGCGGAACGATCGAAGTGCAGTTCAACCAAGATCAGCAGCTGGGGACGAGCCACGACACCTTGGTCAACCGAGGCGAGTATGCAGATCGCACCACCGAAGGTTTCTTCGCCATTCAAGTCACAAACAGTGGCGCGGTTGAGGTCACACATTTCTCAGGCAACGGTGAAAGTGTGGTTTTGTCGACCTCTGATGATTTCTTTGAACCCGGTGACACAGTCAATGTGCAGTACACATGGGACGCAGCGGAAGGCGTACAGCTGACCGTCACAAACGGGTCGAATGTCGAAGTCATTGCAGATGAAACAACCGGGCTGACCCTCGATATCGGCGACAATGACGACGAAATTTTCACCTTTGGTGCGCGTGAGAACAAAGATGGCGAGTACGATCAGGAGTTTGACGGATCAATTGATTATGTCGCCGTGTACGAAGCGACACTGAGCGAAGACCCGGACGGCATTGTTGACGGCGAAGCCTTCGGCGAAGAAATGGTCCTGGGCTATGACGATGCGAATGCGCCCACCGATGGCGGTGGCGATCTGATCACCAACGATGCGGACGTAATCCTTGGCAATGGTGGTTCGGACATAATCGACGGTGCCGATGGCGACGACACCATCTTTGGTGACACGCCCGACACACCCGGCGCGGGCGAGCGTGAGATTTTCCAGTGGGGCGAGGCGCCCGGCTTTGGCAACAACGTGACAGCTGGTGATTTCGATCAAGACACGGGCAACGCAAATATCTCTTTTGCGATCACCAATGAAAGCGGCAATGTCACCAATGAGTACGAGACCGACACGCAGGTCACCGATGGTCTCGACCCGGAGGTCGCCGAGAACGAGAGCTTTGAGTCTCTGCTGACCAATGAAGGTGCCACTGCGACCTATGAGTGGTCTTCTGATGTGCCCCTCGAAAACGTTGAGTTCCGCGTCAACGATATTGACGGCGACGGCGTTGTGCGCATCCGTGCCTTCGACGAAAATGGTGATCCGATTGAGGTGGTTCTCTCGGAGGTTGGCTCTGATCTGGCGGCGTCGGACACCGATGGTGTGCCGGGCAATGATCAGGTCGACAGCATCGACACTGATTACACCGATGATGACAACCCGATCCATTCGGTCCTTGTCACAATCCCGGGCCCCGTGGCCCGTTGGGAGCTGATCCACGAACAGGATGGCCCGAACGCATCAGGCATCAACGTCACAGACATTGCCTTCGATATCGCTCAGAATGACATTGGCGAACCGGGCGACGACGTGATCACAGGCGGCGGCGGCGCGGACGTGATGTTTGGCCAGGATGGCGATGACACGTTCATCGTGGACAATGCCGCGGATGGTGACGGTGACGTGGTCGATGGCGGCAATGGCCCCGATGACAGCGCGGACAATGACACGCTGGATCTCCGCGGTGCGGGTCAGGTGACCATTGATGACGATGTGGACCCCAATGATGACGGTGCGCGTGCCGGGACAGTGACGTTTGAAAACGGTGAGGTTCTGACCTTCTCGGGCATTGAGACGATCCTGACCGATCCGCAGAACGAAGCGCCTGACGTGATCGCGATGGATGTGACCATCGATGAGAACACCACTGATGTGCAGGACGTGGACGCGGTCGACCCCGATGGTGACATGGTGGAATTCTCCATCACCGGTGGCGCGGATGCAGCTCTCTTTGAGATTGATCCGGTCACGGGCCAGCTTGATTTCATCGATGCGCCTGACTTTGAAAACCCGGGCGATGATGATGGCGACAATGTCTACGAAGTTGAGGTCACCGCGACGGACCCGGGCAACCTGTCCGACTCGCAGCTGATCAACGTGACTGTGGCAGATGTGAACGAAGAGCCTGACGTGACCGGCCCGGCGACCATCAATGTGGACGAGAATGTCACCGGCGTGATCGGCGATTTCGATGCGACTGACCCGGATGCGGGCGACAATGTGACCTTCTCTCTGGTGGGCGACGATGCGGCGCTCTTTGACATCGATCCGGTGACGGGTGAGCTGAGCTTCATCAACCCGCCGGACTTTGAGACCCCCCTCGATGCCGATGGCGACAATGTCTATGACGTGACCGTTGTGGGCACGGATGATGGCGGCCTGACTGATGAGCAGGACGTTCAGGTCATAGTGGGTGATGTTGACGAACGCGATGGCATCGTTGACGGCGAAGAAATCGGCGAAGACATGGAGCCGCTCTATAATGACGCCGATGGCGCAACGGACGGCGGCGGTGACATCATCGATGGCCCAGACGGCATCGATGACACGATCGAAGGGAATGGTGGCAATGACACCATTGATAGCGGTCTGGGTGATGATGATGTGGATGGCGGTTCTGGCGATGATGTGTTCGACATCAACGAAGAGGGCAATGGCATCGACAACGACACCATCGCCGGTGGCGAAACGGGTGAAACCAATGGCGACACCCTCGACACCTCGGACATCGATGATGACCTGACCGTTGATTTCACAGGCGTCGAAGAAGGCACCATCACCGATGGCGACGACACCACGGTCTTCTCTCAGATCGAGAACATTCAGCTCGGCGGCGGTGATGACACTGTCACGGGGTCTGACGGGCCTGAGAATGTCGATGGCGGCGCAGGCGATGACGATCTGATCGGTGGCCAAGGCGCGGACACATTGTCTGGCGGCGAAGGTGATGATGAGATCTTCGGTGGCCTGGGCGGTGACAGCCTTTCGGGCGGTGATGATGACGACACGATTGAAGGCAATGAAGGCATCGATACGCTGGATGGCGGCGGTGGCAATGACAGCCTCGACGGTGGTGCAGGCGTTGACAGCCTCAACGGCGGCGACGGGATGGACACGCTCGACGGCGGCTCCGGCAGTGACACGCTCGACGGTGGCGATGGTGACGACGAGATCAATGGCGATGGCGGCGCGGACCGCATCATCAGCTCGGACGGCAATGACACCGTAGACGGTGGCGCAGGGCGCGATACCTATGTCGAAGAGGGCGATGAAACCATCGAAGTCACGGTTGATGACGAAGGCGATGGTACGGTCTTCAAGGTGGGTGACAACACCACCGACACGGTCGATAGCGTTGAGAACTTCGTGGCCGGTGAAAGCCCGGATGAAGCAGACGTGATCACCCTGACCACGCCGATCCCGGTCGATGATATCGCGACCGAGATCCAAGGCCTTGATGACAACTCCATCGGTACGTTCACACCGGCCAATGGCGACCCTGTGGTCAGCTTCGGTGGTCCGGGTGAGCCGACGCTGAGCGAAGTTCTAAATGGTGCGCAGCCTGCCGGTGAATATCAGATCACCGATGGCGATGAGAGCGGTCAGATCGGCGACATCTCGTTTGAAAACTTCGAGACGATCAACTTCTCCATCGTGGGTGTGAACCCCGATGGCGTCGTGGACGGCGAAGAAGACGGCGAGCTGATGGACCCCCTCTATGACGACAGCAACGCGCCCACAGATCAGGGTGGTGACATCATCGACGGGCCGGATGGTCTGGACGACACGATCGAAGGCAATGGTGGCAATGACACCATCGACTCGGGTCTTGGTGATGACACGGTTGACGGCGGTGCCGGTGACGACACGTTCCTCATCGTCGAAGAAGGCAATGGCATCGACAATGATGTGATCACCGGCGGCGAGACGGAAGAGACGGTGGGCGACACCATCGACACGACCGATATCGACGACAATCTGACCGTTGATTTCACCGCACCGGAAGAAGGCACCATCACCGACGGTGACGACACGACGACCTTCGAGGAAATCGAGAACATCCAGCTGGGTGGCGGCGATGACACGGTGACCGGCTCTGACGGCAATGAGAATGTCGACGGCGGCGGCGGCAACGACACCATGGATGGTGGCGACGGCGCGGACACGCTGTCTGGCGGTTCTGGCGAAGACACCATTGACGGCGGTGCAGGCGATGATGTGCTCGACGGCGGTGCTGGTGACGACACGATCACCGGCGGTGACGGCGCTGACACTGTGACAGATCTCGACGGCGACAACGTGATCGACACCTCCGGTTCTGATCCGCATCTCGATGACAAGAATGGCGATGGCTTTGGCTTTGCGCCTTACGGCCCGCTGCCACCGGCACCGCGCGATCTTGATGAGGGCAATGACGCCGACAGCGTGACCACAGGCGATGGCAACGACTCCATCACCACGGGCGACGACGCGGACACGATTGTCTCTGGTGGCGGCAACGACACCATTGACAGTGGCATCGACAATGACAGTGTTGACGCAGGTGCAGGCAATGACCTGATCACCACAGGCGAAGGCGCTGACACGGTTGACGGCGGCTCTGGCAACGACACCATCTTCGGTGGTCTCGGGCCAAGTTTCCCCGACAGCTTGAACATCCCCAATGACGGCTCCGGCGCCCCGTTCGGACCGGACCCCGACACGGAAAACGGGCGTGACCTGCTCGATGGTGGTCTGGGCAATGACCAGATCTTCGGCGAAGACGATGACGACACCCTGATCGGTGGTGGCGGCAACGATACGCTGGATGGCGGCATCGATGACGACGAACTCTTCGGCGGTGTGGGCTTTGACAGCCTGATCGGTGGTCAGGGCGACGATACGCTCGACGGTGAAAGCGGTCGTGACACCATGACTGGTGGCGATGGCGATGATGTGTTTGTCGAGACGGCCAACCAGGGTGCCGATATCATCACCGACTTCGGGGAAGGCAATTCCGGCTCGATCAATGACGGCGATCAGACCAACAATGACTTTGTGGATCTGAGCGAATTCTACAACGACACCACGCTCGATGCCGTCAATAACGCCGATGCCGATCCAACCAATGATTTCTCCTCTGCTCTCGGCATGCTGCGGGCAGATGCAGAAGATGGGCGGATCGACGGGGTGATCAATGGCACGGACTTCTCCGCTGAAATTGGCGGCGTCGACCTCACGATCCAGAACGGAGGCGCGGCTGTCACCGGTCAGGATCTAACCTTTGACAACACCAACGTGGCCTGTTTCGTGCGTGGCACGCAGATTGCCACGCGGCACGGCTCGGTTGCCATTGAAGATCTGAAGGCAGGTGATGAAGTGATCACCATGGATCATGGCTTCCAAAAAATCCGCTGGATTGGGTCAACATCAGTGGCGGCGACAGGTGCCCTGGCGCCAGTGGTCATCCGCAAAGGGGCCATGGGCAATGAGCGCGACTTGCGCGTCTCACCCCAGCACCGGATGCTGGTGCGCGGCTGGCATGTAGAACTCATGTTCGACCAAAAAGAGGCACTTGTGCCCGCGAAGGCCCTTATCAATGACGAAACGGTCTTCCCGCTGGAAGGCGGCACAGTGGAATATTTCCACATGATGTTTGACCGTCATGAGCTTGTTTATGCGGAAGGCATCCCTTCGGAAAGCTTCCACCCCGGTCATGTAGGCCTCGGCAGCTTTGCTGAAGAAACGCGCGAGGAGATCCTCATGCTCTTCCCCGAGTTGCGGGCAGATGCGGCCGGGTATTCGGAACACGTGCGCCCCTCTCTCAAGGTGCGCGAGGCCAAAGTCCTGGCAGAGAACCCTGAGCTGATGAAGGAGTGATCCTCTTGCGCACATGAGCTTACGGGGCGTCCTTCGGGGCGCCCCTTTTCTATGCAAGACCTTCCCGTTTTGACTGCGAGACGCGCCAGCGACGCGCCCCCTCTTTTCGTTGCACATCAAAACCCGCTAATACAGTGCTGTGCACTGACATCACGACCCGCTTCATTGGATCTCACCTTTGACCAAAGCTTTACCTTTTACCCGTCGCCACGTTCTGACTGGAGCTCTTGCCGCACCGTTTCTTGCGCGTGCTGCGCGTGCGGCCACGGATCAACTCAACATCATGATGTGGTCAGATTACCTGCCTGAAAGCTTTCTAGCCCGGTTCACCCGCAAAACCGGCATCAAGATCAATCACACGCCGATTGGCTCCAATGAAGAGATATTTGCGATACTGCAATCCACGGGTGGCACAGGGTTTGATCTTGTCAGCCCCACCAGTCAACGGGCCTTGCAATGGGCCCCTTTGAACCTTTTGCAGCCGTTTGATCTCACGCGCGTCAACTTAGAAAACGTTAACCCCGCTATGGTCAAGATTGGCACAGACACCTGGAATTTCGATGCCGAGAACACCCATTGGCTGCCTCACATCTGGGGCACCGAAGGCATTGCCTATCGCACAGATCGCTGGATACCCGAGGGGGACGCGCCCAGTTACGGTGATGTTTGGTCTGAGGCCTTGGAAGGTCAAACCATGGGGCGTGCGCAGTCCATGCTCGTAGGCGCAGGGCTTTTTATGGAAACCACTGGCGATTTGGAGCCGGGCTCGGTCTGGGCTGCCTACACCGATGAGGACACGATGCGCCGGGTCTGGACACAGATCACGGATTGGGCGATCGCCCGAAAGCGCAGCCTTGGTCTTTTGTGGAACGATGCCGAAACCCAACGCGATGCTCTTTTGGGCGATCAGATCCACCTGGGTCAAACTTGGGATGGTCCGGCGCTGGCATTAAAATCACTCGGTGAGCCTGTCCATTACCAAGCCCCGGTCGAAGGGGCGATGGCTTGGGTCGATGGGCTGGCCATGCTTAAATCCGCCGTCAACGTTGACGCGGTCTACGCCTTTATCGAGTTCGCCTATGATCCCGAAAACGCAGGCCTGGCGACCCAAAGCCACGGGTACAACTCTACGGTCCTGGGCGCAGATCGCTTCGCCGGCGAAAGCTACGCTCGAAACTTCGCAGAGGCCTACCCGGGTGAGAGCTTATCGCGTTTGAACCCTTGGCCGTCTGAGGCCCCTTGGTATGCGGCTTTGCGCGCCGAATTCGTGGCTAGGTTTCAAGATGGCTAACCCTCTGTTACCTAGATCCCGCGCACCGCACTCCCGTTGTTAAAATTGCGTGCTACTGTCCGTCAAAGGCACCCAAACAAGAGGCCCGCTCATGAAACCGATCCAACCGGAAGAACGCAAAGTCGCCAACATTTTTGATGACAGTGCCTTCACCAATTACGACGAGACCGGAGCAAGCGGCACGTCATTCATTCAACTCAATCCCAATGCCCGTCAGGATGTCGGCTTTTATATCTACCGCATGGCACCCGGGTCACAGTCAACGCCCCACCGGCACGGCGGGGCGGAGGAGTTCCTGGTCGTGCAAGGTGAGCTCATTGATAATGACGGTACCGTCTACAGGGCGGGCGATGTGGTCTGGCTGGATGGCGATACAGAGCACACATCACATACCAAAACAGGATGTATCGTGGCCGTGTACTCCGAGGCCGAGGAACACCCACCCGCATCATAAGCGTCAAAGGGTCTTCTGCATCAGGACCAAGTCCAACAAGCGATCAAACTTGCGCCCAACCCCCGGCATCCGCCCCACCTTGTCAAAGCCCAGTGCAGAGTGAAAGCGGATTGCGGCGTCATTTTCTCCGCTAATGCCGGCCACCAAAGCGCGTATAGGATGCGCCCGCGCTTCCGCCTCAACCGCATGCATCAAGGCGCGCCCTCGACCTGCGCCCGACGCACCTGTGACCAACATGACCGATGTTTCCAGCGTGTGGGCATAGCCTGGTCCCGAACGAAACGGGGATGAGGCCGAAAAACCCGTCAAGGTGCCGCTCTCTTTGAGCACAAAAACGCAGGCCCCATCCGATTGGCGCCCCGCTATGTAATCGGCCACCTGGTTTTCTGATTTCTCATCCGTGGTGAAGGTGACTGTTGTGTTACGGATGTAATGGTTCCAGATCGACGCGATTGCGCCTGCGTCCCCGGCCTCTGCACGGCGCGGTTTCACGACAGAACACGTGAACCAAAGGGCGTGTCAAACTCCGCGCGCAAGGCCGGTGCGCCTGTCTCATAGATAATCCGCGTATCCTCCAAACCGCCCAAATCCTGGCGCAGCGCTTGGGCCTCTGGATGGCATACAACCAACCGCGTCAATCGGCATCCGGACGGCGCTAGCCGCGCTGCGGGATGGGCGGTGCAGTCCCATTGCATGACGGCAGGATAGCTATGATCGAAAGGCAGCTTCCCATCCTCCGGCACCGCCATCCGCCAATTGAGATCCCCGCGTGTCAGCGCAACCGGAACCCCGGCCCGCGGATCCCTTGAGACATGGCCCTTCAGATCATCGCTACGGCAAATCCAGGTGGTGAGCCGAGCAAAGCCCTGAAATCGGTCCAAGTCAAACCAGCGAGGATAGGCGGGCTTTGGCGCCGCCGGGTCAATCGCGATCACTTCCAAATAGAGCCCATCCTCCAAACCCAAAAGCAGGTTATGCGTGCCGAAATGCGCATGCTGCCCGCCGGGTTGCAGGCTCACGCCAAGTGCGGCCTCAACGGCTTCGCGCCCGTCCTCCAACGTCTCTGCAGCGATGGCCAGGTGATCAAGCTCCAGCATTCTGGATGCCTTTTTAAAGTTCCACGATAAATCAATCGTACCCCTCTGCGCGGCGGCTGCAAGATGTGACACTGCGTCAGAAAAGGATCGCCACCAGTGCCCAGATTGCCACCAGCACTGTCGGGGTGAATGTCGCGGAGAAGCCCAAAGCCCGCAACCCCGGGCCGCGATGGCACCCAACCCAGTACACCAGCCGCGCCAATGCAAAGCCCAGACCAAGCCCCACAATGACCCCAGGCCCGTAAGGCCCCAAGAGCACCGCCGCCGCGGGCCAAATAGCGGCTGCCAGAACCAATTGTTCGGTGGTGCTCTGGATCACGCGCCGGTCCACTTTGCCAGCCTCAGAAATCAGCCCCTGCCCGGTATTCGCCTCAACAAATCGTCGTATGGCCACGCGTCCAAGCATCATGGCCAAAACAAGGCCTGGTGCCAGAAACGCCGTCATGATTGTGGGCAGGAGCGCAAAGACAGGGATCGCAACAAAAAGTGCTGCCCCAATCAGCAAGACCACGGACCATAAGAGGCCGACCATCATGCCCCAAAAGACGCGTTGCCGATCCGTCATGTCCCCTGCTTCATCTTTCCAGAAATACTCCGGGGGTATGGGGGCTGGCCCCCATGTGTTGTGTCAGGCGCGCGCTTGGCGAATGAGGCGCAGGATATCCTCCGCCGCTTCCGGAATGTTTGTCCCTGGCCCGAAAATCGCGGCCACGCCTGCTTCCATCAGAAACTCGTAATCCTGCTGCGGGATAACACCGCCGCAGATCACAATGATATCCTCGGCATCCTTGTCTTTGAGGGCATCAATGAGTTGCGGCGCCAGCGTTTTATGACCGGCCGCTTGGCTGGAAATACCCACCACATGCACGTCATTATCAACTGCGTCCTGCGCGGCCTCAGCCGGGGTTTGGAAGAGCGGGCCCACATCGACGTCAAACCCGATATCGGCAAACGCCGTCGCGATCACCTTCGCGCCGCGGTCATGCCCATCCTGGCCCATTTTCACCACCAACATGCGCGGACGACGGCCTTCCTCTTCGGCGAATTTTTCCACCGAGCTTTGAATTTGTGCAAAGCCTGCATCGCCCTCATAGGCTTTGCCGTACACACCGGCCAAAGTCTTCACCTCCGCCCGGTGCCGGCCAAACACCTTTTCCATAGCCATGCTGATCTCGCCCACTGAGGCGCGCGCGCGTGAGGCCTCTACCGCGGCCTCCAGCAGGTTACCCCCTTCCGCCGCACGGCGCGACAACTCATCGAGCGCTGCCTGACACCCTGCCTCATCCCGGGTTGCGCGGATTTTTTCAAGCCGCGCAATTTGCGCCTCCCGCACCGCGTTGTTGTCGATCGACAGAATATCGATCGGGTCTTCTTTGTCCTTGCGGTACTTGTTGACGCCGACAACCACTTCATCGCCGCGGTCGATCATCGCCTGGCGTGTGGCCGCACTTTCCTCAATCCGCAGCTTGGGCATCCCGGATGTCACAGCCTTGGTCATCCCGCCCATCTCATCGACTTCTTCGATGAGTTTCCAGGCCGCATCTGCCAGTTCCGCCGTCAGACTTTCCACGTAGTAAGACCCTGCCAGCGGGTCGACCACATTGGTCACACCCGTTTCTTCCTGCAAAATCAGCTGCGTGTTTCGTGCAATGCGCGCAGAGAAATCGGTAGGGAGCGCGATTGCTTCATCCAAAGCATTGGTGTGCAACGATTGCGTGCCGCCCAATACTGCACTCATCGCCTCATAGGCGGTGCGGATCACGTTGTTATAGGGGTCTTGTTCCTGCAACGACACGCCGGAGGTCTGACAATGGGTGCGCAGCATCTTGGACCGTTCGTTCTTGGCACCGAGGTCATCCATGATGCGGTACCATAGCAGGCGCGCAGCGCGCAGCTTGGCAGCCTCCATGAAGAAATTCATGCCGATGGCGAAGAAGAAGCTGAGGCGACCCGCGAACTTATCCACATCCATGCCCCGCGCCATGGCGGTTTTGACATATTCTTTCCCGTCGGCCAGCGTATATGCCAGTTCTTGCACCAGGTTCGCGCCCGCCTCTTGCATGTGATAGCCAGAGATCGAGATGGAGTTGAATTTTGGCATCTCGTTTGACGTGTACTCGATAATATCCGCGATAATCCGCATCGATGGCTCAGGCGGATAAACATAGGTGTTGCGCACCATGAACTCTTTTAGAATATCATTCTGAATGGTGCCGGACAGAACCGATTTGTCATGGCCCTGCTCTTCGCCCGCGACGATAAAATTCGCCAGCACCGGGATCACAGCGCCGTTCATCGTCATCGAGACAGACACCTGATCTAGCGGGATGCCGTCAAAGAGGATTTTCATATCCTCGACCGAGTCAATTGCCACGCCCGCCTTACCCACATCGCCCACGACACGCTCGTGATCGCTGTCGTACCCACGATGGGTGGCCAAATCGAAAGCAACAGACACACCTTGTTGTCCGGCAGCGAGGTTTCGACGATAGAAAGCGTTGGACTCTTCCGCCGTTGAAAACCCGGCATATTGGCGGATGGTCCATGGCCGCCCGGCATACATCGTAGCCTTCACCCCGCGCGTAAATGGCCCCTGACCCGGGATAGAGCCAATATGGTCCAAATGTGCAATGTCTTCATCGGTGTAGAGCGGCTTTACGGCGATCCCTTCAAGAGTATTCCACGTCAGATCCTCCAGCGCACGGCCACGCAGCTCTTTCTCCGCAATCTCGCTCCAGGCTTGCGATTTCGATCCCATATCACACCTCGTTCCACGTCATCGGCACGTCTTCGTCTTGCTGTTTCGCCGCTTTGCAGCAGTTCCAAACTTGGCGCGCTTAAACCCCACTTTGCCGCCAAATGGAAGTGCGACGCTTTTTTTCCTGACGTTCACTTGATTGTACCTTCGCAACCGCGATCGCGCGACCTATATCTGGGATGATAGGAGAGATGATGAAAACGCGTTTACACCTTGTTTTTGCACTGATTTCGCTTGTTATACCCACCGCGCTTGGCGCGCAGGATGACAATAACGGAGAGGAGAATACTCTGGCCCAGCAAATTGTGCTGCCGGGCGAGGCTGTCGATCTGGACAGCCTGATCTGGGAAAAGCGCCCGGTGATTGTCTTTGCCGACAGCCCGAACGACCCGCGTTTTATTCAACAAATGGAGTTTATCAACGACCGCCTCGAGGAACTCCATGAGCGCGATGTAATCGTGCTGACGGACACCGCAAAGGGCGAAGACACCGAACTCAGACGTAAACTGCGGCCGCGAGGGTTTATGCTGACAATGATCGGCAAGGACGGCACAGTCTATCTGCGAAAACCACTGCCCTGGGACGTGCGTGAGATCAGCCGCGTGATTGACAAAATGCCCATGCGGCAACAGGAAATCCGCGATAGGCGTGGGGACAGCTGACGCATCCTTCATTGAAGTGTAACGAAAAGACGATTATGTCTTGGTAACGAAACCACATACAAGGCGTGACATGTCCAGAACACCCAAATCCCCCCCGCCCATCAAGGGCCAGACAGGACCGCGCCCTGGCTATTGAGGGCCCTGCTTCTGTTGCCCGGCTGCTTGGAGCTTCTTGAGACATTTAAATACAAACGCCCCTGAATAGGCCCGGGGCAACGTGTTACTCAGAGTTGGTTTGATTGAGGGTCCCTGCCGCCAGACCCGTTTACCCCCATTTGTCCAAGCTTTCCTTCAAGGCCTGGCTGACTTTGCGCCCCGCATTCAGTGCTTCGCTTTTGAGCCCGATGTAATCAGTGAAAATCGCAATCCGTTGACCTTGTGTCATCACTGCCCCGCGTGAGGGGTCGGTGTTACGAAAAGCGGGGGAGCGGAGATCTTGGATGAGCGCGGAAATCGCCACCACTTGGTTGTAGTAGTAGGTGACAGGTTCCACGACGGAACCGGGCAGGATTGATATATCCTGCAGCACACTTTGAAAGATCATGTCGTTTTTTTCTGCCGGTATGAAGGGGATGTAGCCCTCATCCTCTTCCATTCGCAAAACGATGTCTTTCCAGAACTCATCGAGGTTCATTTTGTCATTGGATAACGCAGTGACGTAGTGATCAATTTCGGCTTTGAGAGCGGTTTGGATGTCCACACGTTTTTCGCGCCGGCGCCTGCGTTCCGACTGCCGTTGGCGGCGACCCGACACAAACAAGCCAAGCACATTGACCAAAGCCGCTATGACCGCGGCAATGATCGCAGGGCCGACCCATGTATTGGGCAGTTCCATCGCGGCTATTCGAACTCCATGATCACATCGTCCACGGCAAGGCTATCGCCGGCGCCCGCGTTGATTTTGGTGACAACCGCCTTTTTCTCTGCCCTTAGGATGTTTTCCATCTTCATGGCCTCAACGGTACAAAGCGCCTGACCTTCCTGCACCTCGTCGCCCACGTCGACCGCTACATTCACAATCAGACCCGGCATCGGGCAAAGCAGCATCTTTGATGTGTCGGGCGGCAGCTTCTCGGGCATAAGCGCCGCCAGTTCGGCCTGACGTGGCGTGCGCACGCGGACTGACATGTCAGCACCCCGTGTGCGAATGCGGAAGCCTTGGGTGATTTTGCCAACTTTAAGCACCAATGGCGCGTCGCCCACAATCATCTCAGCCAATTGATCGCCCGGCGTCCAGTCGCCGCTGACACGAAGCTCTGCACCGTCTTCAAAGGTGACGGTTGCGCCCATCGGGTCTGCATTGATCTTGAGCGGCAGGACCGCATCCTTATCGATTTGAACCACCCAATCATCGCCCACTTTGCGCTCGTGATTGTCCATCCGGCCAGATACGCGCGCACGGCGTATCTCCCCCACACGGTGCATTGCGGCACAGCCGGCGGCGACGCGTCGCTTCTCGGCTTCAGGCAGGTCAACTCCTTGGAAACCTTCGGGATACTCCTCTTCGATGAAGGCAGTGGTCATATCGCCTGAGATGAATTTGGGATGATCCATCACAGCCGCCACGAAAGGCAGGTTGTGTCCGATCCCTTCAACCTCAAACCGATCGAGTGCCACGCGCATCGCCTCAATCGCCGAAGCCCGATCTGGGCCCCAGGTGCAGAGCTTGGCGATCATTGGGTCGTAATACATCGAAATCTCACCGCCTTCATACACACCAGTGTCATTGCGAACGCCGGTCTCGCCAGAAGGCGCATCATCATGCCACGTGCCCGCATCCAACATCGGTCCAGCGGCCACTTCCACAGGCGGACGGTAACGCGTCAGGCGGCCAATGGAGGGTAGGAAATTGCGGTAAGGGTCTTCGGCATAAAGCCGGTTTTCGATGGCCCAGCCCTCCATCTTTAAATCGCTTTGCGTGATCGACAGTGTCTCCCCCGCGGCCACACGGATCATCTGTTCCACAAGGTCGACACCAGTGATCAATTCCGTCACCGGGTGTTCCACTTGCAAGCGTGTGTTCATCTCAAGGAAGTAAAAGTTTTTCTCCCCATCCACGATGAATTCAACCGTGCCCGCGCTGGCATAGCCCACGGCATGCGCGAGCGCGAGAGATTGCTCCCCCATTGCTTTGCGCGTTTCAGGATCGAGAAAAGGCGATGGCGCCTCTTCCACCACTTTCTGATTGCGCCGCTGGATAGAGCATTCGCGTTCGTGCAAAAAGACGCCGTTGCCATGGCCGTCACAGAGCACCTGAATTTCAATATGTCGCGGCTGAGTGACAAATTTCTCGATGAAAATCCGGTCGTCGCCAAAGCTGCTCGCGGCTTCGTTCTTGGAGGATTGGAAGCCCTCGCGCGCCTCTTCGTCATTCCAGGCGATCCGCATGCCCTTGCCGCCACCCCCCGCAGAGGCTTTGATCATCACGGGATACCCAATTTCGGTCGAGATTTTTACTGCCTCATCAGCATCCTCAATCAACCCCATGTACCCCGGTACAGTCGATACATTCGCGTCCTGCGCGATTTTTTTGGAGGTAATCTTGTCCCCCATTTTCTCAATTGCGCCTTTGGGCGGGCCGATAAAGGCCACGCCCGCCGCTTCCAATGCTTCGGCGAACTTTGCGTTTTCCGACAAGAACCCGTAGCCCGGATGCACAGCCTCGGCCCCGGTGTCCTTGATTGCCTGCATCACCTTGTCGATCACGATGTAGGACTCAGACGCCGGCGGCGGCCCGATATGCACCGCCTCATCGGCCATCTGCACATGAAGCGCGTTGGCGTCAGCATCCGAATAGATCGCAACGGTAGAGATGCCCATCTTGCGCGCGGTCTTGATCACGCGGCAGGCGATCTCTCCTCGGTTGGCGATCAGGATTTTCTTGAACATATCAGGTCCTCTTCATCAGCACAGGAACGCGCGTCCAGCGACCCGCGTAAATCTTTGGTATACGGAAGAAAAAATGGGCGGCCTGTGAAAACAACACACAGCGCCGCCCAAAGGGGAAGGGTAACGGATCAGACGAAACGTCTCGGTCCCTTGGGGGAGGACCGCCACTACAAGCTTGATAAGACAGGCGTTGGCCCCGTTAACCAAGCCAGACCGGCGTATGCGGCGAAAATCGGCTTTAATCCGCGTGTTTCGATCCGGCATGCGCAAAAACACGCTCAAATTGTGCTCAAAGTTTAAACGCACGTTCATAGACGAACCCCTTCAAAGGCATCAGGAAAGGCCGCACGCGCCGCAGACACATCCAAAACCAAAAGAGCGTCATATGCTTCTGGGTCAAAGGGATCATCCACCGGCAGCACCTCTCGTCCGAAAAGCCAGCTCAGCCGCCCAGCATCCAGATTGCCACGCTCAAACGGCTGATCACCAAAATTTTCCCACAGAGCGCGCACAAAAGCAGTATCGGCGCGCCGGTCCGCTGGGCGTCGATCGGCAAACCGTTCGCGCCGTGTGAGCGCTGTGGCGCCTTTCGGGTTGGCGCGTCGGATCGTGAACTGGAAATCAGTGCCCGGAAGACGGCCGGGAAATCCGCGATGCTTGATCATGAGGCGCGCCCCCTGATCGGCATCCTTGGGGTCGGGGCGGGCCCAAAGGCCCGGCCCCTTTGGTCAAGTGGGGTATTACTTGAACTTGCCGGTGTACGCGGGCTCGACCGAAATCGGCTCCGGGTCCACGACCACGAACTCTTCCTGCTGTTGTTGCTGACCACAGGCGGCAATGAAACCGACGAGGCCCAACGCGAGGATGCTCTTGATAGTTTTAGACATTGAAGTCTCCTGTATGTGTACACACTGAGACGACGTGCTGGCTGCCCCACCACTTGCGCACGCGCCCCATTGATCGCGTTTGTGCGATCACCCATCAGGATACTGGAAAATGCCCTGTTTTCATACGCGTAGACATGCCTGTGGATAACTTGTGACCCAAAAGACTCAATTCCACTCTTGCCTGAGCTTTGCATCGCAACATGTTGTGGAGGCATCAAAATTCCTCCCACATGCAGCGGCCGTTTTCCGCGCGATATGCTTCAAAAACTTGGGCAATATTCGGGGCTGCCACGCCAAAATCAGACGGCTCATTGGCCAAAGACACAATGATTTGCCCACCTTCCGGCACCTCTGGCAAAGCGATTTCAGCACAAAGATGATCGAGATCCGCTGAGACCACGTCCAACGCTGCCTCAGTTGAAAACTCTGGCGCGACAAAGCGATATCTATACCGCCCAGTTGCCTCATCTGTGATCACCTCATGCAGGTAGCCCGTCAGCCCCGACGGCAGCACCACATCGTCGGCCGAGGCATGCACTGTGCCCGCACTGATCAAAATCGCCGCCGATGATGCCAAGGCTATTTGCACTCAATGACCCTTGTGTTTCTTTTGGCTGAAAATGTCCCAGGCGTCTACGAACTGACCCCCAACCCGGACCGGAAAGGATTAGAGCGGAATGTTGTCGTGCTTTTTCCACGGCAGGCTGCGGCGCTTGTTGCGTAAGGAGGCGAAGGCCCGGCTGATACGCTTGCGGGTGGAATGCGGCATGATCACCTCATCGATAAAGCCCCGTTCGGCGGCCACAAAGGGGTTTGCGAAACGATCCTCATAGTCCTTGGTGTGCTGTGCGATCTTTTCGGCATCGCCGAGATCAGCGCGGTGAATGATCTCAGTGGCCCCTTTGGCACCCATCACCGCGATCTCCGCCGTCGGCCAAGCGTAGTTGATATCAGATTTCAGGTGCTTGGAAGACATCACATCATAGGCGCCGCCGTAGGCTTTGCGGGTGATCACCGTCACCGTGGGCACAGTGGCCTGACCATAGGCGAAAAGCAGTTTCGCCCCGTGTTTGATCACGCCGCCATATTCCTGCGTTGTTCCGGGCAGAAAGCCTGGAACATCCACCAGCGTAAGAATGGGGATTTCAAAGCAATCGCAAAAGCGAACAAACCGCGCGGCTTTGCGCGAGCTGTCGATGTCGAGCACGCCTGCCAGAACCATCGGTTGGTTGGCGACAACGCCCACGGTTTGTCCCTCAAGACGAATGAAGCCCGTTATGATGTTCTTGGCGTACTCTGCCTGGATCTCATAGAAGTCACCCTCATCTGCGAGTTTGTGGATCAACTCTTTCATGTCGTAAGGCGTGTTGGGGTTGTCGGGGATGAGGGTATCAAGGCTCATCTCCATCCGGTCGGGATCATCAAAGAACGGCCGCACGGGCGGCTTTTCACGGTTGCTGGCGGGCAGAAAATCCACCAAGCGTCGGATCTCGGCCAGTGCGTCCACATCGTTTTCAAATGCGCCATCTGCGACAGAGCTTTTCTTTGTGTGGGTCCCTGCCCCGCCCAGTTCTTCTGCCGTCACGACTTCATTGGTCACGGTTTTCACAACATCCGGGCCAGTGACAAACATGTAAGAGCTGTCTTTGACCATGAAAATGAAATCGGTCATCGCAGGCGAATAGACCGCACCACCCGCGCAGGGCCCCATGATGACGGATATTTGAGGGATAACGCCCGAGGCCTCAATGTTACGTTGAAAGATATCGCCATAGCCGCCCAGGCTATCAACGCCTTCCTGAATGCGCGCGCCGCCTGAATCGTTGATGCCGATGACCGGGGCGCCGTTTTCCAAGGCCATATCCATAATCTTACAGATTTTCTGCGCATGGGTTTGTGAGACCGAGCCCCCCAAAACAGTGAAATCCTGAGAAAAGACATAGACCTGACGGCCATTGATCGTGCCCCAGCCGGTGACAACACCGTCGCCATAGGGCTTTTGATTCTCCATCCCGAAATCTGTGCAACGATGGGTGACGAAGGTGTCAAACTCTTCAAAACTGCCTTCATCGACCAATAGATCAATGCGTTCGCGCGCGGTCAGCTTGCCGCGCCCGTGTTGACTATCGATCCGTTTTTGTCCGCCGCCCAGCCGCGCATCCCCGCGGCGGTCTTCCAGTATCTGGAGAATGTCTTTCATATCTCGGGTCCCTCAAAAATCTGGCCGGAAAATAGGGGATCGTGCGAGGAGGAGAAAGCGAAAACCGTCAATTGTCTTACATTTGAAGCGGATGACGCGATCACCGCCATGATGGGCGGGCGCCGACCATGGACAAGCGCAGCCTTTTAGTTAGGTTTGCGGCATGCATGAAACCAACACCCTGTCGCGGCCGCGCCGGTTTCTTGACCGTCGTAGTCCGCCCCATATTCTCACGCTGATCCTTTTGGCCAGCCTCTCTGGAATTGCGCTCAATATCTTTCTGCCGTCGCTGCCCAACATGACCGTCTATTTTGAGACGGAGTATGGCCTGATGCAGATGGCTGTGGCATTTTACCTGGGGATGAACGCGGTGTTGCAGCTGATCGTCGGACCAATCTCTGATCGCTACGGACGACGGCCGGTGCTGCTCGGGGGTCTTGCGATTTTCTTGATTGCGACGCTGGGCTGCATTTGGGCCACGAATGTCTGGGGCTTTCTCGCGTTTCGCATGATGCAGGCAGCGGTGGTGGTCACCATGGCGCTGGCGCGGGCCACGATCCGGGACATGGTGCCAGAGCGCGAAGCGGCCAGCATGATCGGATATGTCACAATGGGCATGGCGGTAGCACCCATGGTAGGCCCTGCCATCGGAGGCGCGCTTGATGCCGCCTTTGGATGGCAGGCGAGCTTCTGGTTTCTGTTTGGCATGGGCGCGGTCGTGCTGGCGCTGACCTGGGCAGATCAGGGGGAAACCGCACCGCGCCGCCAGGGCGGGTTTGCGCAACAATTCCGAGACAGCCCGGAGCTTTTCCGCTCGCCGAGGTTTTGGGGCTATGCAGGCACGCTGGGCCTCGCCTCGGGCGCATTTTTTGCCTATCTCGGCGGTGGGCCATATGTGGGCGATCAGGTCTTCGATCTCGATCCAGCAACCTTTGGCATCTATTTCGGCGCGCCGGCGGTGGGGTATATGCTGGGGAACTTTCTGTCTGGGCGCTATTCGGTGCGGTTTGGTGTGAATTGGATGGTGTTGGTGGGCTCTGTTATTTGCGCCGCTGGGATCACGCTTAACCTGGTGCTGTTCGCGCTCGGGCTGGGCACGCCGCTAAGTTTTTTCGGGCTGATGAGCTTGATGGGCCTGGGCAACGGGTTGGTCATTCCGAATGCGACGGCCGGGGCGCTGTCGGTGCGCCCACATCTGGCGGGAACGGCGAGCGGGTTGTCTGGAGCGCTGATGATTGGGCTGGGGGCGGCGCTGTCGGCGGTGGCGGGCGTGGTTCTGAACCTTGGGCTGGGGGCTTTGCCGCTTTTGGCGTTGATGGCGCTCTCGGCCTATGGGTCAATTGTGACGATTGTTCTGGTGATCCGCAGAGAGCAAAAGCTGGGCGCCAGGTGAGCTGCCAAGACATTTTCTTGAAAGAAAATGCGGAGAAAATAGGAATTTTCTGCGCAGATTTTTCAAAAAATCTGCCTGCGCCTAAATCCGATGCTGCGGTGCCAAACCATCGCGACCGTCTTGTTCAACCCAATGTTTTCGCCCCAAAACCCGCCCATTCGCGCGGACTTCGGCAATCGCATCAAGGCTCACCTCGGCGACAGTCCAACCCGGCTGGTTCAACCGGCCTTCCGCCAAGACACCCGTTTCGGGAAACCCTTTGTCAGGCGGGCCAAAAATACCGCCCATACCGGTGTTGGCATCGGCATGGGGACAGGCATCAAATGCGCCCACGAGTGAGGCCATCACCGTCACGCATTGCCCTTCGAGCGCGCGCGCCATGGCCCCGATGCGCACCCGCCAATACCCCGACAGCACCTCCGTGCACGACGGAACAAGGATGATGTCCGCCTCAGTCAAAGCGCGGCCCAGCAAGGGAAATTCAGAATCATAACAAGTCAACACACCGATCCGGGCCGTGCCGATGTCGAACACACGCAAGGGGCCGCCGGGAACCACGTCCATCTCATCGCGCTCATAACGGGTCATGATCTGTTTGTCCTGCACACCCATTCCCCCGCCGGGCGTGAACAGTCGCGCGCGATTGACTGGGCGTGGGCTGATGGCATCGTCATAGACAGGTGCGGAGCCTGCGCAGATGGTCACACCATGCGTTGCGGCGATCTCAGCATGCAGCGCGTCCACCTCGGGCAGTATGTCTGACACTGCGCGCATTGAGGCCTCACCATCAGCGGCGACTTCGGCCCCGGCCAGCGTCGCCAATTCCATCGCGCCATACTCAGGAAAGACCAGCAGCTCTGCCCCCTGCCCGACCGCATCTACCACCCATGCCTCAAGCTTGCGCGTGTAGGCGCTCCAATTTTCCAGAGGATCAAGCGGATAAGCGGCGGTGGCGATCTTCATGGGCGGGGCCCCTCTCACTGACCCCGCCAGCATGGCGCACAGCAGAGATGCATTCAACCGTGCGCTGCGTCTTCAGGCGTAAGCTGCACCCAGAATGTCTTGTGGAACCTCGCCACTGATAGAAGCCATATCTTCGCCCAGCGACGATGCTATGATCCGTGCCTCTGCAAAAGGCAGTATTGAGTAAAGCGGGTCATTGGCGCCGTGCAGCGCCGCATCGACCATGTCGCGAGACGATGGGCACAGGTAAAGCGCGCCATGTTCGCCAAAGACGACTTGTTCTTCACCAAAATACACATGCACGATTTCCATACTGTCCTTTGGTGGCACCTGTTCGATCCCGCGCAGTCCCAAAAGCGCACTGGCTGGAATGAGCGAGAAGGGATCGCCAAACATATCTTCAGCCGCGTCACTTTCGACCATGATGTTCTGACTGCAGAGCATATGAAAGGGATCTGCGTTGCCAAAGGCCCCTGCCGGCACTTCCAGCGGCCAGAGCGCTTGTGGACAGTTCGCTGCGTCGATCCAGGGCGTTTCCCGCACAATCTGTGTAACGGTTTGAAGCCCTGCATCAAATGTCAGCACATGGTCACCCGGCTTGAGATCCCCGACCGCCAACCAACCCTGCGATGTCGCCACCTTGGTGCCCGCCGTCAGGCCCGATTGCTGTGTGCCCCCGCTGAGCGTCTCAATTTCTTCCGCGCCTTCGCTCGCTTGAGAAAACACCTCCAACGATTTGGAGAAAAAAGAAAAGCCTTCAAACATGTTCGCCGTCCTACGAATCACGCGACATCCCCATGATTGTCGCGGTTTGACTAAAATTTGCTGGGAAGCTTTGCCGAGTCTGCGTCGAGAATGGGGCACAATCAGGGCACTGTTTCCAAACCCGTGACACTGGAGCGCCACAATTGCACTCTGTTCGCAGGTTCGGTGCGATCAGTCATGAAAAGCGGTATCCGAAGCGAGAAATGTCCTGTTCACAAAGGCCGGCCACGATGGCGGCGTCTGTCTCAGAATAGAGGGCCCGGTAATCGCTTGGGCGGGCAGAGCGGTTCACTTTTGGAAGCTCAAGTTGAAATCCCAAATGATCCCAAAAAAGCGCGGCGTCTTCGTCAAAATGTTCCAGCCGGATGTATAGGCTGCAGTCCTCAACCCCATCGGCGCGGGTCATGTAGCGGGCGTAGGGATTGGCGGAAAGCGCAGAGTGCAAGTAATTACTGCGCAGGAAATCAGAAAACACGTGCGATTTGGCGGTTCGAACTGCCTCATGATCGAACGACTGATCGCGGAGCCAGTGGTAGTAGCTCACCACACGGTCCCACGGATTGCGCACCAATGTGACAGTAAACGCGCGGGCGATCTGCTCATGGTCGATGAACCCGTCAATGTCTGAAAGTTGAGAGTGTTTCCATATCCGTCCTGCGGCCTGCACGCCCTTAAGGCGTTTTCGCCGTTTCTGGGCTTTGGGCGTATCGCCGATAAGAATGTCGTCTTTCATCGCACGCCCTTCCAGCGCCAAGGCCAGAGAGGTGCCGCCGGTCTTGGGGATGTGCACAAAAATGTAGTTGCGACCCGATGAGATAATCATGGGGCTGAGCCTATGCCGGCTGCACGTTGGAAAAAACCGCTAATGGGAGGATCCGGGGCTATCGCAGGCTCTTCCAAAGGGCCTCCAAATACGGCATACGCGATTGCACGCCGCTGAAGCAGCAAGGGAGGGCTGACCATGGGATGGATGAAAGATGAAACGGGGCTCGACAAAACCTCTGCCAATTTCGTTCCGCTGACGCCATTGTCGCATCTGCGGCGGGCGGCAAAGCTTTTTGCAAACCATGAGGCGGTTGTTTATCGCGGGTTTCGCAAGACCTATGCTGAGTTTTACGAACGCTGCACGCGGCTTGCATCGGGTCTGGTCAAAATGGGCGTGGAGCCGGGTGACGTTGTTGCCACGATCCTGCCAAACATTCCGGCGCATGTAGAGGCGCATTTCGGTGTTCCCGCGTGTGGTGCCGTGCTCAATGCCATCAACATCCGGCTTGAGGCGGATACCATCGCCTATATCTTCGATCATGGTGAGGCCAAAGTGGTGCTGGTCGACCCGCAATTTATGGGCGTTGTGCAGGCCGCGATTGAGATAATGGAGGGGCCGGCGCCTCAGATTATCGAAGTGGCTGACGTGCAAGGCGGTGTCGCTGCGATCACGGACTACCCGGAATATGAGGATGTGCTGGCAAATGCTGACCCAGGGTTTGATTGGATCATGCCGCAGGACGAATGGGAAAGCCTTGCGCTCAATTATACCTCCGGCACAACGGGGCGACCGAAGGGCGTGGTTTATCACCATCGCGGGGCCTATCTGATGACGATGGGCACCGCGATCACGTGGCCTATTCCGCGTCATGCCAAATATCTGACGATTGTGCCGCTCTTTCACTGCAACAACTGGAACCACACCTGGGCGATGCCGATGCTGGGAGGCACGATTGTGTGCTGCCGCGACGTAACCGCAAAGAACATCTATGACGGTATCGCAGATGAAGGAGTGACGCATTTTGGCGCCGCGCCCATCGTTTTGAATACCGTGATCAATGCCAGTGATGCAGAACGTCGCCCATTTGACCATGTGGTTGAGGTCTTCACCGCGGGGGCGCCACCGCCGGCGGCAACTTTGAAAGCCATTGAACCGCTGGGGTTCAATGTCACGCAGGTCTACGGGCTGACAGAAACCTATGGCCATGTGACCGAATGCATGTGGCAATCGCAATGGGATGCAGAGCCCGAGGAAGAGCGCTACGCGATCAAGGCAAGGACGGGTGTGTTGATGCCGATGATGGAAGAGATCACCTCGATGGATCCGGGCGCCATGACTCAGGTGGAGATGAATGCCGAAGCCCAGGGCGAGATCATGATCCGGGGCAACACCGTGATGAAAGGGTACTTGAAGAACCCTGAAGCCACGGCAGAAGCCTTTGCGGATGGGTATTTTCACTCCGGCGATATCGCCTATCAGCACCCTGATGGGTATCTCAAGGTCGCCGATCGTGCAAAAGACATCATAATTTCAGGCGGTGAGAATATCTCGTCGGTGGAGGTCGAGGGCGCTCTGATGCATCACCCTGCGGTATCGCTCTGCGCTGTGGTCGCGTTGGCGGATGAGAAATGGGGCGAAGTGCCTTGTGCGTTCATTGAGCTGAAAGCCGGGGCCGAGGTGACGGGGGATGAGATCATCGCCTTTGCGCGCGAACGGCTGGCGGGGTTCAAGACACCCAAGAAAGTTGTCTTTCAGGAGTTGCCCAAGACATCGACGGGTAAGATCCAGAAATATGAGCTGCGCAAGATCGCGGCCGAGGCGTAAGCGTTTTGTCTAAAGACGGTGCATTTTCTTGAAAGAAAATGCGCAGAAAATTCGAATTTTCTGCGGCCTGAGCTGGAACGATTTCGTTTCAATACCGGGGGGATGCGGCCCAGAGACTTATCAGTCAGGGCTTGGGGGCGATCCGCTTTGGGGATGAGGCCATTGGGCGCATCCACCCACAGCCGGATCACCTCTCGTAGAAAAGCTTCGTCCCGCAAAGGGTCCACATCTCCCAGCATCCAGGACCACCGGTCCGGATGAGTAAGGGCCACGCGGCATGCGCAATCGCAATTGCCCAGACAGGCCACTTTGCGCGGTTCAAGCATGGCAAGGGCTGGATCGGTCAAGACATCCGACACGAGATCAAAGAGTTTTTCGCCCGCGGGCGCCTCACCAGGCGGGGTGGCTTTTGTGCCGCATTCCAAACAGACCTGAACCTCACCCATGTTTCCAGCGCCGTTTCTACTGAGCGTCCCTACCGAGTGGCGTATTGACGGATCATATGACCGCCGTCGATATCGATCACTTGCCCTGTCAGATAGCCATTGGTCAAGATGCCCAGTACCATCGCCCCGATCTCTTGAGGATAGCCGACGCGGCCCACGGGCAAGCTGGACCCGGTGCTTTCATACATGGCTTCGCGTTTGTCTTCTGGCACCGCGTCATAGGCCTCGGTGCGGACCATGCCGGGGGATACACAGTTGACGCGCACATCCGGGCCAAGCTCTAGCGCCATGGCGCGGGTAAGCGCCTCTACCGCGCCGTTCACGGCTCCTAGCCCTGCGCAATTCTCACCGGGTTTACGGCTCAGCACACCTGAAAACAAAACGATGGCCCCGCCTGGGCGGATTTTGGGCAGAACCTCCCGCGCAGTGACATAGGGGCCGAAAAACTTAGCATCAAACATCGCGCGAAGAGGGCCAGTCTCTGAAGTTGCAAAGGGACCATGGGCGGCACTGGAGGCGGAAATCACCAGATAGTCGATCTCTGGCAGATCTTTGGCCCAGGCCCTAACCCCGGCCTCATCTGTCATATCAACGGGACGGTGTCCCACGTCCTGACCTATCTCGGCCGCGGCTTTGGCCAGTTTTTCTGCAGAGCGGCTGGCAATCAGCACCTGAGCGCCGTCCTGCGCGGCCATCTCTGCGGTCGCGCGGCCAAGCCCGGTGGCGCCCCCCACGACCAACACTGTTTTTCCGGTTAGGGACATTTCAAACACCTTTCATGCCACTGGATCCATGTCTTCATTCGTTTGCATCCGCCAAAGGGCGGCATAGCGCCCATCGCGGGCCAGAAGATCATCATGACGGCCTTCTTCAACGATCTCGCCGGCCTCCAGGACGACAATGCGATCGGCCTCTGCCACCGTTGAGAGCCGGTGGGCGATGGTGATGACGGTGCGACCTTCGCTTGCACGAGCGAGAGCATCCTGAATGCCCTGCTCGGTTTCCGTATCAAGCGCGCTTGTCGCCTCATCCAGAAGCAAGATCGGCGGATCTTTCAGGAATGTGCGCGCAATGCCCACGCGCTGTTTTTCTCCGCCCGAAAGTTTCAACCCCCGCTCGCCCACTTGGGTGTCGTAACCCTCGGGCAAGCTGGCAATAAACTCGTGTATCTGGGCGGCCTTGGCGGCCGCTTCTACATCCGCCAGAGTGGCCCCGTCGCGGCCATAGGCGATGTTGTATCCAATCGTGTCATTGAACAACACAGTGTCCTGCGGGACCACACCGATGGACGCGTGCAGGCTGTCTTGTGTCACGTCGCGAATGTCTTGCCCATCAATGCGTACCGCTCCACCAACAGCATCATAGAAGCGAAAGAGCAGCCTCCCAATGGTGGATTTGCCTGACCCTGAAGGCCCGACAATGGCCACGGTTTTCCCGGCCTCAACCGTCATGGACACGTCTTTTAGGATCGGGCGATCTTCAGAATAGGCAAAGGAGAGGTTGTCGAGTGTGACGGTGCCGCCACTCACCTTAAGCTCCTTGGCGCCGGGCTTGTCCGCAACATCGGTGTTTTGCTCCAAGAGATCGAACATCTCACCCATGTCCACCAACGCCTGCCGGATCTCGCGATAGACAAAGCCGAGGAAATTGAGCGGCATGGTGATCTGGATCATGTAAGCGTTGACCATCACGAAATCGCCGACGGTCATGGAGCCATTTTGCACACCATATGCCGCCATCACCATAACACCCACAAGCCCGGCGGTGATCAGCAAAGCTTGACCTACGTTGAGGAAAGCCAGCGAATAGGAGGTCTTGAGCGCCGCCGTCTCATAGCCTTCCATGGCCACGTCATAGCGCGCGGCTTCGCGCCCTTCGGCGCCGAAATATTTGACGGTTTCAAAGTTGAGCAGGCTGTCGATGGCCTTTTGATTGGCGTCGGTATCCTGATCGTTCATCTGCTTGCGCAGGCGCACGCGCCACTCAGTGACCTTGATGGTGAAAACGACGTAGAGGATCACCACGCCGAGGACAACGACGAGATACCAGAAGTCGAAAAAGACCCAAAGCACGACGGAGATCATGAGAAGTTCAAGCAGCAAGGGTCCGACCGAGAGCAGAAGAAAACGCAGAAGGAATTCGACGCCTTTCACGCCACGTTCAATGATCCGCGACAGCCCGCCGGTTTTGCGCGAAATGTGATAGCTCAGTGACATCTGATGGATATGCCGGAAGGTGCGCAAGGCCAGTTGGCGCAGCGCACGCTGGCCCACGCGGGCGAAGATCACATCGCGCAATTGCTGAAACCCAATGTTCATGAGGCGCGCCATGCCGTAAGCAATGGTCAGCCCCACAGCGCCCAGCGCCAGCACCCAAGCCTCGCCAGCGGTTTCATTGGACAGAACATCAACGGCGGCTTTGTAGAAAAACGGCGTGCCGACAGCGACAAGCTTGGCCAGAAAGAGCGCAAGGAGCGCGGCAATGACCCGGCGTTTGACCCAAGGCTGGTCCTTGGGCCACAGGTAGGGTGCGACCTCTCGGATCGTGCGCAGACCTTTTTCTTGTGTGTCGGAACGAGCCACGGCTTGCTTTCTTCAGTACGTGCGAGACCGAACGTAGCGCTGCATACAAGTTACGTCGAGCGCGTGAGCGCACAGACAAACCTGCGCGCCCACTCATTGCTCCGAGAGATATAGGACAGTGCTAGGAGACGTCTTTGTAGCTGATCTCGCGCTTGTCCGGGCCACCGACTTTGCCACGCCGCACCAAAAGACGGTTCAGCGCGACCACATAAGCTTTGGCAGAGGCCACAACCGTGTCCGTGTCCGCGGACTGACCCGTGGCGATGTAGCCGTCTTCTTCTAGACGCACAGTAACCGTGGCTTGCGCATCGGTCCCTTCTGTGACCGCGTGCACCTGATAAAGAGAAAGCCGCGCGGTATTGGGATGAAGCGCGCGGACAGCGCGGAAGGTGGCATCGACCGGGCCATCACCGGTTTCCGTGGCGGTTTTTTCGGTGCCGTCGATGGTCATTGTCAGGTCCGCCTTGGCCTTGCCGGAGGTGCCACATGTCACGGCAAGTGATGTGACCACGAGGCGGTCATTCTCTACATCCTCGCCTGCCGTCACAAGCGCAATGAGGTCTTCGTCATAGACCTCCTTTTTGCGGTCGGCGAGTTCCTTGAACCGTACAAATACATCGTTGAGCTGATTGTCAGCCATTTCATAGCCAAGATCGCTGAGCTTTGACCGAAGCGCCGCGCGGCCTGAATGCTTGCCCATGACGATGTTGGTTTCCGTCAAGCCCACATCCTCAGGGCGCATGATCTCAAAGGTTTCCGCGTTTTTGAGCATGCCATCCTGGTGGATGCCACTTTCATGCGCAAAGGCGTTTTTGCCAACGATGGCCTTATTGAACTGTACGTTGAAGCCCGACACCGTCGCCACTCGGCGGCTGACATGCATGATCTTGGCGGTGTCGATATCTGTATAGTAGGGCATGATATCGCCGCGCACTTTCATCGCCATCACCACCTCTTCGAGCGCGGTGTTGCCTGCGCGTTCGCCGAGGCCGTTGATGGTGCATTCGATTTGCCGGGCTCCGCCGGCCACAGCGGCAAGCGCATTGGCCGTCGCCATGCCAAGGTCGTTATGGCAGTGCGTGGCAAAGACCACCTCATCGGCGCCAGGGACCTCTTCGATCAGCCGTTGGATCAAGGCAGCGCTTTCGACAGGGGCGGTGTAGCCCACCGTATCGGGGATATTGATCGTGGTGGCGCCTGCCTTGATCGCGATCTCACAGACGCGCGCAAGGTAATCCCATTCGGTGCGTGTGGCATCCATGGGCGACCACTGCACGTTGTCACAGAGGTTGCGCGCGTGGGTCACGGTGTCATGGATGCGCTCGGCCATCTCATCCTGCGTGAGGTTGGGAATGGCGCGATGCAAGGGCGAGGTGCCGATGAAGGTGTGAATGCGTGGGCGGCTGGCGTGCTGAACAGCCTCCCAACAGCGATCAATGTCTTTCAAATTGGCGCGGGCCAAACCACAAATCACGGCGTTTTTGGCCCGTTTGGCAATCTCTGTGACAGCTTGAAAATCGCCCTCAGAGGCGATGGGAAAGCCCGCTTCGATGATGTCGACGCCCATTTCATCCAAAAGCCCTGCGATTTCGAGCTTTTCATTATGGGTCATGGTCGCGCCGGGGCTTTGTTCACCGTCACGCAAGGTGGTGTCAAAAATGACAACTCTGTCTTTGTCGGTCTTGGTCATCGGGTATCTCTTGTGTTGTCCTAAGCCTGTGGCGCGGGTCGCATCCTCTGAGCGGTCGCGCCGGATCAGGGCACGCTCAGAGGCGGCTTAGGAGCAGCAGGACAGAAAGGCAAGCCGCGTGGGCGGGGGCCTTGGGTGCGATATGATCCTGCGGTGTCATGGGCGAGAGTATACGCGCGCATTTCCATCTTGCAACGATTGTATTTGAGCGCAGAACCGCGCCTTTGTCAGGCCGTGGCGTGGCGATCTGAATGCAATTCAGCAGCACTTTATCGTCCGGTTCCGCCAAACATAAGAGCAAAGCTCTGCAATGGCCATTTCGCCATGCCGTCGGGACGGCCTGACGAAGGTGCGGCGGCCCAAGGGCCTTGATTCCGCGCCATTAGCGCTTGTCTCGGAAGCGGTTCACAATGGGATAGCGCCGATCGAGCCAGAAGGCGCGCTTGGACAGGCGCGTGCCAGGGGCGGACTGGAAGCGTTTGTATTCCGCAATGTAGATCAGATGCTCCACCCGTTTGGCATCTTCACGGCTGTGACCCGCGGCAACGCAATCCTCAATAGAGCCATCCTGATCGATCAAAATATCCAGAATGTCGTCAAGCACCGGGTAATCCGGCAAGGAATCGCTGTCTTTCTGGTCGTGCTTCAGCTCTGCCGATGGCGGCTTTTCGATCACGCTCACGGGGATCACCTCGCCCGCAGGCCCCATCATCCAATCGCGATGATTGGCGTTGCGCCAGCGGCACATTTCAAAGACGCGGGTTTTGTACATGTCCTTGATGGGGTTATAGCCGCCAGACATGTCGCCGTAGATCGTGGCATAGCCCACCGCGACCTCAGATTTATTGCCTGTGGTCAAAAGCATCTCACCAAACTTGTTCGATAGCGCCATGAGCAACAGCCCCCGCAGACGCGATTGCAGGTTTTCTTCTGCGATGCCGAACTCTGTGCCCTCGAAAAACGGCGCGAGCGTATTGGTGATTGCCTGACGGCCCTCCTTGATGGGCACGAAGTCATACCGCGCGCCAAGATTTTCCGCCACTGCTTTGGCATCATCCAACGATTCATCTGACGTGAATTCAGATGGCAGCATCACGCAGCGCACGTTTTGGGGCCCCAAGGCATCTACCGCCACGGTTGCCACAATGGCGCTGTCGATCCCGCCAGAAAGGCCTAAAAGGACCTTGGAGAAGCCGGTTTTGCGCAGGTAATCCCGCAAAGAGACCACCATAGCGAAATAGTCTTGCTCATAGGCATCCGGCAGCTTGGCCATTTCGCCCTTTTCAGCGCGCCAACCCCTGTCGGTGCGGACAAGATCCAGCTGCGTGATCGCCTCTTCAAACACTGGCATCTGCAAGGCCAACTCCCCGCCCGGATTGAGCACGAAAGTCCCGCCATCGAACACTTGATCGTCCTGTCCACCGACCAGGTTGAGATAGATGAGAGGCAGACCCGTTTCGACCACTCGGGCCACCATCAGGTTTTGCCGTGTGTCCATCTTGTTGCGGTAGTATGGCGATCCGTTGGGGACCAAAAGAAACTCTGCGCCGGTTTCGGTCAGCGTTTCTGGAACATCTTCGTGCCAGGCATCTTCGCAAATCGGGCTGCCCACCCGCACGCCATCAATCACGTAAGGCCCACCAAGCGGCCCGGCGTCATAGATGCGCACTTCGTCAAACACGGTCTCATTGGGCAATTCATGCTTGAGAATGCAGGCCTGTCGCTGTCCGCCTTTGAGGATGTAGTAGCCGTTGTGCAGCTTACCGTCGACAATCGCAGGCCCACCAATGGCGAGCGCTGGCCCATCGGCGCAATCTACCATCAATGCATCAATCGCTTCGATTGCGGCCTTTTGCACCGCCGGCTTCATCACCAAATCTTGCGTGTTGTAGCCAAGGATAAACATCTCAGGCAGTGCAACAAGCTGCGCATCGGCCGCTCGGCCCTCCTCCCATGCTTTGCGCGCCAAAGCGGCGTTGCCTTCAATATCACCCACCGTCGCGTTAAGTTGCGCCAGCGTGATGCGGAAACGATCCATCATGGGTCGGGTATGCTCCTGCTTTTTCGATGATTTAGCAGAAGCGCGCGCGAGGGAAAGCCGATTTACCCAAAAGCCGTTGTCAGCCTCTGGTGGCTCAATTAGGCTTGGGTTAACTTTCGGCTGGAACCGAAGGACCGCCACGGGAGAGGCAAGAGATGACGCACAGGCTGAACGCACCACTTGCCGGGGTCATAGCGATGGCGCTTGGGCTTCCTGCACTTGCGCAGGATGGAACTGTCCAGACAAAACAGTATGAAGATGGCGGCATCTATGAGGGCACGTTTAAAGACGGCCTTCAGCATGGCACCGGTACATATACACTGCCCAACGGTTATGAATATTCTGGCGAATGGGTCGACGGCGAAATCCGTGGTCAGGGCCGTGCGATTTTTCCCAATGGATCGGTTTACGAAGGCCAATTTGCCAAAGGAAAACCGGAAGGTGTCGGCAAGATCACCTTCACCGACGGCGGCACCTATGAAGGTGAGTGGCTCGACGGGAAAATCACTGGATCCGGGCTCGCGCTCTACGCAAATGGAGTGCGCTACGAAGGCGGGTTTCTCAACGCGATGCACCATGGCAAGGGACGGATGGAAAGCCCAGGCGGCTACGCCTATGAAGGCGATTGGGTTGAGGGCGTCAAAGATGGCACAGCCACGATCACCTATCCCGACGGCGCGGTTTACGAAGGTCAGGTGAGCAATGGCGCACGCGAGGGCGAAGGCACCCTACGCATGCCTGATGGGCTGATCTATGCAGGGCTTTGGAAAAATGGCCAGATTGATGGCACCGGTCGGCTGACCCAACCCAACGGGGATATTTACGAAGGCGATCTGGTCTCGGGAAAGCGCGAAGGCCAGGGCCGCGTGGTTTACAACAATGGCGACACCTATGAGGGCGCGTTCCTTGATGATCGGCGCCACGGTCAAGGCACGTTCGTGGGCACCGATGGCTACCGATACGAAGGGCAATGGGCTGAAGGCAAGATCGCAGGCGAAGGCAAGGTGACTTATCCTGACGGCTCGGTCTACGTGGGCCAGTTTGCCGATGATCTGGCAAACGGCATAGGCAAGATCACTTATCCCGATGGCTCGACCTATGACGGCGCATGGAAAAACGGCGTGATCGAGGGAGAAGGCGTCGCGCGCTATCCAAACGGCTTGGTTTATGAAGGGTCATTCGTCAACGCGCGCAACGAAGGCTTCGGCGTCATGACCTATGAGGATGGCTATCGCTATGAAGGGGAATGGCGCGATGGTCAGCGCCATGGGCAAGGCAAAGCCACCTATCCTGACGGCACGGTCTATGAAGGCACGTTCGCAAACGGTCAGCGCGACGGCACCGGCAAAATCACCATGCCAGACGGGTTCACCTATGAAGGTCAGTGGCTTGAGGGTGAGATTTCTGGCATTGGTGTTGCGACCTACACCAACGGCGATGTCTATGAAGGCACGTTCCTGCGCGGCAAACGCCAAGGCGAAGGGACGATGCGCTATGCCACAGGCGAAGAAGCGACTGGTACCTGGCAGGATGGGGCGTTGGCGAACGCGTCTGAGGATACCGGCACTCAAACTGAATAGCGAGCGCCTACCAAGGCACGGTGTCGCCTTTCCAATCAAAGAACGCGCCGGTATCTTCTACGGTGAGCGTCTCCAACACCCCAAGCAGATTGTTTGCTGCTTCTGCAGGCGTCAAGGTGGGTCGGTTGCCCACGTATTTTTCGGTAAATGACGTGGCCACTGTGCCCGGATGCAGCGCGACGCAGATGGCTTGCTTGTGCGTGCGCCCAAGTTCGATCGCAGCCCCGTGCAGCATTTGGTTGAGTGCAGCTTTGGCCGTGCGGTAGGAATACCACCCACCGAGCCTGTTATCCCCGATCGATCCCACCCGCGCAGAAAGGGCCGCAAACACGGCGCGCCGGTCGCGCGGCAGGAGGCGCACACAATGCTTGAGAGCCAAGGAGGGTCCAATGCAATTAAGCGCGAATTGGTTCAGCATCGCGTCCGCGTTGAGATCACGTAAGGACTTCTCAGGCCGTGCGCCGTTGATTTCCAAGGCACCCGTGGCCACAAAAATCAGGTCGTAGGGCCCTGAGAGGGGCTCCAACGCAGAGGCGATTGAACCCTCATCGGTAACGTCAAGGCCGTGTTCAGATCGCGAGAGGCCGGTGACAGCGACACCGCGAGATGACAGAGCTTTTACCAAGGCCGATCCGATCCCGCCGGACGCGCCAAGAATGAGTGCGTGTTCCATCGCCGAGAGGTAGCGGATGCGCAAACGTGATCAAGAGCGCGCGCGACTTTCAAGGGGGCATTTTCTTGGAAGAAAATGCGAAGAAAATTGGAATTTTCTGCGCAGAATTTTGGAAAATTCTGGCCTGCTGACCGGATCAAAGCATCAGTTGGTAAGAGCTGGGGACATAGCGGAACCCGCTGCCATCTGTTTCTACATATCCGACACCCGGCCAAGGCATGTGATACCCGGTGAACGCCAGTTTATCCGTTGCGATCATGTCCAGCAGGCGACGGCGGGCTTGGGCAGCCGCATCTTTGTCCATGTCGAACACCACGTGCCAATCAGGATGGCCAAGTGACCAGACATAATGATTGGCGAAGTCAGCGGCGATCAAAAGTTGCTGACCATCGGATTCGATCATGTGCACCATATGGCCCGGCGTATGCCCAAAGGCGGCCATGGCCGTGTGGCCAGAAAAGCCGGACTGGCCGTCTTCCATCATCGCAAACTGATCGGCGAGCGGGCGCACTTTGCCTTCAAAACCCTCATTATCCGCTTTAGCCCAGTGATCAAATTCCACACGACCTGTGGCGTATTCGGCGTTGGGGAAAGTGGATCCTCCCGCCCCCATCAAACCGTTGATGTGATCGCCGTGCATGTGCGTGATCACCACTAGATCGATCTGATCAGCGGAATAGCCCGCATCCTCAAGCGCGGCGCCAATCGCCTCTGGGTTTAAGCCTGTATCAAAAAGCACCAGTTGCGCGCCCGTGTTCACCACAACAGGGTTGAAGAAAAACTGCACTTTGTCAGCCGGAATATTGGCCGCCTCTGAGGCCGCCGCAAAATCCTCCTCAGACGCATTAAGCCCGAAGATTGACTGAGGCGCCTCGCGCGAGGCCGTACCAGCCAGCAGCATCGTCACCTCAAACGCACCCAGCTTAAAGCGGCGGTGCAAAGGCGTGCTCACGCCCAGCATCGGGGCAGCAGCCTTGGCAGGCGCGGCTGCGACAAAAGGCAAAGCGACAGCCGACCCAATCAGCGTGCGGCGTGTCATAAGCGGGGCCTTGGGTGTGGGCGTGATCATGGCATATCCTCCGATGTCTGAGCCATCAGGTAGCACATCCAAGTGACAGACCCATGTCTATCGCGCTATTGTGAGGGGCGGAGGGCACCATGTCAGAGAATACGACCCAGGCCACATCTCTAGATCCACGCGCTTTTATTGCAACCGTCGACCACGCCCGCCGCCGATCCGATGCCGAAACGCTTTTGCCATTTTTCCAGGATGTAACAGGGTTCGACCCTGTCATGTGGGGTTCTGCAATTATTGGCTATGGGCGCTATCACTACAGATATGACAGCGGGCGCGAAGGGGATTTTCTGGCCTGCGGTTTTTCCCCGCGCAAGGCATCAATGTCGCTTTACATCATGCCGGGATATCAGGACTACACTCAAACCTTGGACCGGCTCGGCCCGCATAAAATGGGCAAAGCTTGTTTATACATCTCTCGCCTGGATCGGATCGACATGGACGCCCTCGCCGATCTCATTCGCACGGGGTTAAAGGATCTGGCCAAGCTTTATCCTGTCTTCCCGAAGTAGTTCATCTGTCAGCGTTTGCGCGCCGCAAGCCTGACGCCGCCAACCACGCCATCGGCAAAGTAACCGTGCATTTTCTCATAGAACGTGAGCAAAGCTGCATACCCATCTTCGCCATGCTTTCCAGTGTAGGCCGCGCGTGAGGCGCGAAAGGCAGTAAGCCTCTGTGCTGTAAACGCCTCCCAATCTTGCGACATGTCCGTCAAAACAACATCGTCAAACCCGGTCTCACGAAGACTGTGTTCGTAGTCCGCTTTTGACACCAAAGAATTCGGAAAGAGATGGCGGGCAAAGTCCTCTTTGTCATCAGGTTCTTCGATCAGGTACAAATCCTCGGCAAACAGCATACCTCCCAGCTTAAGCGCGCCGAAGATTTTGGCTTGATACCGTGGCCTGTCTGGAATGTGGAAAAGCGCCAGCCAACTGACCGCGTGATCAAAGCTGGCCTCGCCCAGTGGGACATCCAGAAAATCGGCATTCACATGATCCACCCGATCACTCAGGCTTGCCCGCGCCGTGAGGTCTTTTGCAACAGAGTGATAATCCGTTTGCAACTCCACCGCCGTGAGTTTCGCCCCACTGGCCTGTGCCAGATAACGCGCGCATCCGCCCCAACCGGAGCCCACCTCCAAAACCGCATGGTGCTTGCACATCGCACAGGCCGCGATCGCCGCATCGAGCGCATCCGTGCCGTGGTAATGGAGCTGATCAAACTGGTTTAGGACATCAACAGGCACCGCCGCGTGCGGCCCGTATCCAAGCGCGTCAAGTTCTGCATAAATCCGCTCGGCGCGCGGATAAAGCTGCATGGATTTAATCTCGCCCGACATCTTCGCCCCCAATTTCCCGAAGGCTAGCTTACATCCTGTTCGAAATCACGCAAATGCTCAGGACACGCTTTCGCGCAGCTTGCGCACCAGCCACCAAACAATCAGCACCACCGGCAAAGTAACAAGCGCGGTCAACACGCCCTCTGTTACGTTCAGAGGCTCTGCCAGCGGGTAAAGCAAGTATCCCGCCAGCGAGACCGCGTAATAGCTGATCGCCACAACCGACAGCCCTTCCACTGTCCGCTGCAAGCGCAATTGCAGTGCTGCACGTCTGTCCATACTTTCCAATAGCGCCTGATTCTGGGCGGAGCGTTCCACATCGACGCGGGTGCGTAGCAATTCGCCCGCACGCCGCGCGCGTTCAACCATCGCATCAAGCCTCTCCTTGGCCGCCGTGACCGTGCGCATCGCTGGGTCATAACGGCGCATCATGAATTCCGAGAAGGTCTGCCGCGCCCCGAACCGTTCTTCGCGCAAAACGTCAATGCGTTGTGCAACGATCTGTCTGTATGCCGCCGTCGCTCCGAAACGGAAGGATGACCTGGCATTCATTGCCTCCATTTCCGCGGTGATATCGAGAAGCTCACTCAGCGTATCTTCGGCCTGATCTTCGCGCGCCCTCAACCCGCCGATAATTCTGCTAAGCCGATCTTCCATCGCGCCCATGTCTGCCTGCATGGCACGCACGCGCGAAAAGCCCAGCATCGACATGGCTTTGTATGTTTCAATCTCGCAAAGCTGCTGCATCACACGACCGGCGCGGCGTGCCCCGATATCTTTGTCCACCGAAATCAGAAATCGCTGATGCCCAGCCGGATCAATGCGAAAGTCGCCGGCGATGAAGGCGCTGTCTTCGACGACCCGGGCCACGGCTACGGACTCAGAGACAAACCAATCGGCGATATTCTTCTCCAGGTCCTTGTCATCTGTGCGATGCTGCACGCGCAAAAGCGCAGACGTGATGCGCGATCCCGGAGCGTTTTCCAACCAGTCTTCTGGATACACCTCGAAACCCGCCGGATCAAAGGGCCGCCCGCCATTCGCTTCGGCGATCGCCGAGTAGGTGACAAACTCTGCATGGCTTTCCCAAGTCAAGAAATGCCGCCCTACCTGGCCCGAGTAATGCGTCGCTCCTGGCTTCGGATGGACAGCGCCGTGCCGATCCAACAGATCCACCAAATGCGCCATATCCAGTGCGCGATCCCGCGCTGCCGCGTTCTCGTTTTTCTTGAGGACAAGGTAGGCAATTGTGGCAGGAGCCTGCAATTTGGGAAAAGGGCGTGCGTGAAGCTCATTGGCGAGCTCATAACGCAGAGGGTGATCTTCAATCGGGGCCATCGAGCTTCCAAATGTTTGTCTCGCCTCTGGCTCTACCGCATTCATAGTTAACGAAATGCAAGTATCCAAAAGCGGAGCCGTGGCGAGCACCTAGCATGACTACCTCAAACGGCAAGCAGAGCCCGTGAACTTTGCGCTGACATCCTCGTAGGTGACAGCCGAGCTGTCATATCAAAGACCGAACGCCCCAAAAAAGGGCGCTCGCGAAACGAACGCCCTCTCTATTCATATGGTGGCAAACGTCATTCCACCAAGGGCAAAAGCTTGCTGACAGAATCCTTGGCATCGCCATAGAACATGCGCGTGTTTTCTTTGAAGAAAAGCGGGTTTTCGATGCCCGAATAGCCTGTCCCCTGCCCCCGCTTTGACACGAAGACCTGCTTGGCTTTCCACACTTCCAGAACCGGCATCCCGGCGATAGGTGAGTTCGGATCATCCTGAGCTGCTGGGTTCACGATGTCATTGGAGCCAATCACGATAACAACATCCGTCTCGGGAAAATCTTCATTGATCTCATCCATTTCCAGCACGATGTCGTATGGAACCTTGGCTTCCGCCAGAAGGACATTCATATGCCCGGGCAGACGGCCCGCGACAGGATGGATCGCAAAACGAACCGTCTTTCCTGCAGCGCGCATCTTATTGGTCAGTTCGCTCACCGCCTGCTGTGCTTGCGCGACAGCCATACCGTATCCCGGCACGATGACCACCGAGGATGCCTCATTCAAAGCAGCCGCGACACCGTCGGCGTCAATCGCCACCTGTTCGCCTTCAACGGCCTGCTGTTCACCAGTCGCCGCTCCGCCCCAACCGCCGAGGATCACACTCACAAACGACCGGTTCATCGCCTTACACATGATGTAGCTCAGGATTGCGCCCGAAGAGCCCACAAGCGCGCCCACCACGATCAGCAGGTCGTTGCCCAGGCTGAAACCAATCGCCGCCGCTGCCCAGCCGGAATAGCTGTTGAGCATGGAAACAACGACGGGCATGTCAGCACCACCAATGCCCATGATCAGGTGGTACCCGATAAAGAGCGCCAAGAGCGTCAGCAGGATCAACGTCCAGCTGCCGGAGCCCGCCAGATACATGAATGCCAGAAGCAGCGACAGACCCGCAGCCGCCGCATTGAGCAAATGCCCACCCGGGAGTTGTGTGGCTGAGGTATCCACTTTGCCCGCCAGCTTGCCATACGCAATGACTGACCCGGTGAACGTGACCGCACCGATCCAGATGCCCAAGACCAACTCCACCCTCAAGATGGTGATCTCAACAAAGGTTTTCTTGGCAATCAATGCACCAAATGAGCTGAGCTGATCCTTTACCGCCGAAGGCAGCGTCGCATAGGCGCCTTCGACCCCCATTGTCAGCTCATTGGCGGTGAAGATGGGCGCCATCCGATTGATCATGATATCGGCGTTAAAGCCCACAAACACGGCCGCGAGGCCCACCAGAGAGTGCATGATCGCAACCAGTTCCGGCATTTGCGTCATCTGCACGCGCGTGGCCAGTTGGTAGCCGATCATCGCGCCCAGCCCGATCAGCATCAGAGTGAGGAACCAGTAGGTTTGACCAGGCCCGATCAGGGTTGCGACAACGGCAATTGCCATGCCGACAATCCCGTACCAGACCGCACGCTTGGCGCTTTCCTGGCCGCTCAGACCACCCAGGGAGAGGATAAAAAGAATGGCCGCAACAACGTAGGCCGCCGTGGTAAATCCGAAATCCATGGCTTTTCCCCCTTACGACTTCTGGAACATGGCGAGCATGCGCCGGGTGACGAGGAAGCCACCGAAAATATTTATCGCTGCCATAAACACCGCCAAAGCGGCGAGAATGGTGATCAGGATCGAACTGGATCCGATCTGAATGATCGCGCCCAGAATGATGATCGATGAAATCGCGTTCGTGACCGCCATGAGCGGCGTGTGAAGCGAGTGGGACACGTTCCAGATCACTTGGAAGCCCACGAAAACCGAAAGCACGAAGACGATGAAATGCTGCATAAAGCTCGCCGGTGCCACGAGGCCCACGGCCAACAGCAGAATGCCACCAATGCCCAACAAAGACACCTGGTTGATCGTCTGCTTTTTGAATGCGGCCAGTTCGGCGGCGCGTTTTTCTTCCGGCGTCAGCTCTTTGGGTGGTTCAGGCTTTTTCGCCTGCTGCGCAATCGCGTTCACCTTGGGCGGGGGCGGTGGATAGGTCACCTCACCGCCATGCGTCACGGTGGAGCCACGGATCACGTCATCTTCCATATCATGAACCGGCGTGCCGTCTTTTTCAGGCGTCAGGTCGGTCATCATGTGGCGAATGTTGGTGGCATAAAGCGTGGAGCTTTGTGCGGCCATGCGGCTGGGGAAATCGGTGTAGCCAATGATCGTAACGCCGTTATCGGAAACAACCTTTTCGTCCATCACGGTCAGATCACAGTTGCCACCGCGCTCGGCTGCGAGATCCACCACGACCGAGCCGGGCTTCATCATTTCGACCATGTCTTTGGTCCAAAGTTTCGGTGCCGGACGGCCCGGGATGAGGGCCGTGGTGATCACGATGTCGATCTCCGGGGCCATCTCACGGAATTTCTCCAGCTGTTTTTCCTGGAATTCCGGGCTGGAGGGCGAAGCGTATCCGCCGGTCAGCGCACCATCGGTCTGCTTTTCTTCAAAATCGAGGAAGACAAACTCCGCCCCCATCGATTCAATCTGTTCGGCCACTTCTGGGCGCACATCAAAAGCATATGTGATCGCACCCAGGGACGTCGACGTACCAATCGCGGCCAAACCGGCGACACCGGCACCGACCACCAGCACCTTGGCTGGCGGCACTTTACCGGCGGCTGTGACCTGACCCGTGAAAAACCGCCCAAAATTGTTACCCGCCTCGATCACGGCGCGGTAGCCCGCGATATTGGCCATAGAACTCAGCGCGTCCATCTTTTGGGCTCGGCTGATCCGAGGGACCATCTCCATCGCCACGACGGTTGCGCCTTTCTTGGCGGCCGTCTCAAGGCCCTTTTCATTCTCGGCCGGGTTGAAGAAGGAGATCAGCGTCTGGCCTTCGCGCAGCCGCTTCACCTCGGTGTCGGTGGGCACGCGAACCTTGGCCACAATATCGCAATTCTTCCAAAGCGTCGTGGGTGACTTGAGCACCTGAACGCCTGCGTTTTTGTAGTCATTGTCGCTGAAACCAGCGGCCATTCCGGCGCCAGCTTCGATCACGCATTCATAGCCAAGCTTTTGCAGCTGGAGCGCAGAATCCGGCGTCATCGCCACCCGATTTTCGCCTTCCAGCACCTCTTTCGGTGTTCCGATCTTCAAGTCGTCATCCCCCGTCTTCTCTATTTTGAGCGTTGGACACACGTTACCGCGCATGCTCCGGCCCTGAGGTAGTGCGAACGGTGCCTATGTCACAATCATTCAAGGATGTGAATGCCGACTTTCCATAAGTTTCACAGCCAGCGGCGTGTCTGCGCCTGATAGCGCAAAAATGCATCACCAAAGGCCTTTTGGAGGCGCGCCTCCTCCGCGCGGATGAAGCGAATTTGGATGATCCAGGCCAAAAAGGGAATCAGTGGCAAACTCACAACCGCGTTCCAGCGCAGAATAAGACCCGTCAGGATCATCACGTCAGCGAGGTAAATGGGGTTACGCGACCACGCAAAGATGCCGGAGGTGATCAACGCGCTGGCCTGCCTATGCGGAATAGGTGTGGTGCGGTGGCGCGCAAACGCCCAAAGCGCAAGCACCACAAGCACAAGCCCGAGCACGACAAGCCCCGTCCCCAACGGCACAGCCCAAGAGGACCCAAAGCTGAGCCCCAACGGCACCCATTGAACCTGCAACCAGGCCAAAATTGCACAGGCCAGAAGCCACATAGGCGGGATATCGAGCCACTTCAGCATAGCGCGATCATGACGTGCCACGCGCGCCCTGTCACGTCATGCCCTATCACGTCACGGAAGCTTGAGTACGCCAGGCACATTCGCACCGTAGACTTGACCCGGTGCAACCGCGGCGCGACGGTAACGTCCAGGGTCACACCCGGTATAGGTTATTCGAGAGGACATCACATGCTCAACGGCTCTCACGCGCTGGTCACCGGAGGCGGCACAGGGATCGGCTTGGCAATTGCGCGTGCTTTGGCCGACAATGGTGCCACTGTCACAATCACCGGGCGGCGCAAGGACGTGCTGGAGGACGCAGCGGGCGACCAGCTGCACCCAGTTGTGATGGACGTGACCAATGAGGCCTCCGTCGAAGATGGTGTTGGTGCAGCCGTGAACGCACGCGGGCCAGTGCAGATCTGTGTCCCAAATGCTGGCGTGGCCGAGGGCCGGTCGCTCACGAAAACCGACACGGACTTCTGGCGCTGGATCCTCACCACCAATCTCGACGGTGCGTTTTGGACAGTGCGGGCCTGTCTTCCGGGCATGCAGGAAACCAACTGGGGCCGCGTGATTGCAGTCTCATCTATCGCGGGTTTGCGCGGGCTAAGAGGGGCACCGGCCTATTCAGCGTCCAAACACGGGCTGATCGGCATGATCCGTGCGTTGAGCGAGGACTACATGGGCGCGCCCTACACGTTCAACGCGCTCTGCCCGGCCTATGTGCGCACCGATATCGTGACGCGCAACCAAGAGGCCATTCAAACCCGCGCAGGCGTTAGCGCAGATGAAGCGCTTGACATGATGATCCGCGCCAACCGCCACCGCCGCCTGATTGAGCCGGAAGAAGTGGCTGCTGCAGCGCTGTGGCTCTGCGCGCCCGGGTCAGAAAGCATCAACGGCCAGACGATCGAAATTGCCGGGGGTCAGTGCTGAGCCGGGTCCGACACAGCGCCTATCAACCTAATTTGGGTGTGTTTTGGTGACGCCGCTGCCATCTTTGCACAGCACGGCATGCGGCCAGATAACAGGGATGTAACCACCGCAAGGATTGTGGTGGAGCGCGACGCATCGTAAGTGCAAATGATAACCTAACGTAAGCCTCGGTTACTACACCCGTCAAACGGTGCTGAAACCGCTCCCGGGAGACCCAAAGAGGATCGCCAAGATGACCACAAACCCCGAAACCAAGCTTGATGAACGAATGTCCGCGTTGGAAGCCAAAGTAGCCGCCAAACCTCGGCGCGCCTTCCCAACCACGACCGTTCTGGCCGTTTTGCCGGTGGGTTTTGGCCTCTATCAATTTCACCTCTCGAATGAATTCAAAAAGGAAGACAACCAGACCCGGGCGCTGTTGGCCGCCCTTGAGGGCGAAACGCCGTCTGACATATGCGGCAATCTCAGCCTTTTGGTGCAAGGCGGGCTGGTGACGGATGATCGGCTGGTGGCCACAGAATCCCTGATCGCTGAAATCACGGCCCAAGACGGACAAACCCTGGATGGCGGGGTGACGGAATTTGATTGTTTGCCGCGCATTGCCGCAGATGAAGGGGATCGCAGCCCCGCGCCCGCGGCCGCGCAAACCGTCTCGCTCGCGGATCGGCTGGCCGCGCCTAGCGCCTGTTTCTACGACACGGTTGAAATAGAGGTGATCCCGACACATGACCCGGATAAGATCGCGCGCATTGCCGGATACTTGGAGCGGGAAAACGTGATTTTTGCGGCCATGCAGGTCGACGCCACGGAGTGGGAGATCAACAACTATTCCGGCAATATTTGGTATTACTCGATTGAATCGCGCCAATGTGCCGTGTCGATTGCGCGCGGGCTGGAACCGCTTGGTATCACGCTGAGCCCACGCTACTACACGCGGGAAGGTTTGCCTGAGGGCCTACCGATCCGGATCTGGCCGAACCTGTAATGCTCCTCAGACCAGCGGCGCGCGATTGGTGAACCTCCATGATTTTCGGCGCCCCGGGTTGAGGCGAATGGCCTCTATCTGTCGTGACAACTTGGGGGTCACACCGAACCGGGCTAGCCGGAGTTTTGCCCGACACAGCGCGTCAATCATGGCCGCGTCATTCATTCCATCAACCTGCCCTGCCCGAACATTGTCCGCCGAGATGTGCTGCGTGCAGCGATAGGCCATCGCGCCGCCCGGCACGAAACAGAGCGGTTCAAAACAGTCTTTGAACTTCTCCATTTGCACGGCGATCCAAGGCTCCCGCCAGTGCAGCTCATCTTGTTGAATGATGACAGAGACGCCGGGGATCAAATGCGGAAAGAAGATGTCGGCCATCTGGTCCATCGTGGCCGAGGTCTTCGACGCATCAAGTGTCAAAAGCGCGATGGGTCCATTGGTCCAAGTTTCATTCTCGATACGGCATTTGCGAAACACAATTTGGGGCGACCACGGCCGAAGAAGCTGCTTTGACAGCGGAAGGATGTCAGTGCCGTCAAAGGGATCAACACCTTTGGCGTAAAGCTGGCGCGTCTTGGTCTTTTCAGACGCGCTGAACTGATCAAAGGCAAAGACCTGTGCCGCCCCACCACCTGCGCGGTTGCCCTCTGCCAGATAGGCGGTTGAGCCGCCGGCAAAGCTCCCAAGATCAACGATATGCCCCTCAGCGCCCGCGAGATATCGCGCCATCCAGAAGTAAAGCCGGGTTTCTTCATCATTGAGCATGCTGGGCACACGCATGGCCCGCCCAAGATCACGCGCTGGTAGGTCGCGCCAGGGTTTCTTTTGCAGATCAAGCGCGTTCACGGGGTCAGGTCACAGCCAAAAAACATCATAGCGCTGCATCAAACCATGCACCCGTTAGCAAGCTCCTAAGGTGGAAGGCCCGTCGATTTCACTTTGCCTAAAATACTCATGATCTGGCCCTGGCCGCTGCTGACTGGAATTGAGTATTTGAGGAAAGATGAAGCCACTGGGCCACCGCGCTTTCTGGACAAACGCACACCACTATGACATTGCGCGGCCAAAGTTGAAGCTTTCCTCGGAGCTTTCCCATGACCACAACCCGTTTTGCCCCGTCACCTACGGGGTACCTGCATGTCGGCAACCTGCGCACTGCGTTGATGAATTATCTCATTGCGCGCAAGGCGGGTGGCACGTTCATCCTGCGCATTGATGACACGGACCCTGAGCGCTCCAAGCAGGAATATGTCGACGCGATTCAGCATGATCTGGAATGGCTCGGCCTGACGTGGGACCGCATGGAACGGCAATCTGAACGGCTGGATCGCTATGCAGCGGCGGCTGATACCCTGCGGGACAAAGCGCGGTTTTACGAAGCGTTTGAGACCCCGGTGGAGCTGGACCTCAAGCGTAAAAAGCAGCTGAATATGGGTCGACCGCCGGTTTATGACAGGGCGGCACTCGCATTGTCTGAGGACGAAAAGGCGACATTACGAACTGAGCGCGGCGGCGGCGTTTGGCGCTTCAAGCTTGATCACACTCGCATTGAATGGACCGATGGCATTCTGGGCGACATCTCAATTGATGCAGCCTCGGTCTCTGATCCGGTGCTCATTCGCGGTGATGGTCAGGTGCTTTATACGCTGGCCTCGGTCGTTGATGACACGGAGATGGGCGTAACCCATGTGGTGCGCGGCTCTGACCATGTGACCAACACTGCGACGCAAATTCAGATCATCGAGGCCCTAGGTGGCTCGGTGCCCTCCTTTGCCCATCATTCGCTGCTGACCGGGCCGCAGGGGGAGTCGCTCTCCAAACGGCTGGGATCGCTGTCTTTACGTGATTTTCGGGAACAGGGGATCGAACCTATGGCGCTCCTGTCGCTTTTGGCGCGGCTTGGCTCGTCTGATCCGGTGGAGTTGCGCAGCACGTTGGGGGAGTTGGCTGAACAGTTTGATCCGGCCCGGTTCGGGTCCGCGCCCACGAAGTTTGATCAGGCGGATTTGTTGCCGCTCACGGCGCGCGTTCTGCATGAGCGGCCGTTTGAGGATGTGGCGGGTGAGATCGCTAAATTGGGCATTCCGGATGACATTGCGCCTGCGTTCTGGGAGGTGATGCGCGCCAATATCACGACCATGTCGGACCTTGGTCCATGGTGGGAGATCTGCCGCGATGGGGCGGAGCCGGTGATCGCCGATGAAGATGCAGAGTTTGTGCGTGAGGCAATGGGGATGCTGCCAGACGCACCCTATACCAAAGACACCTGGAGCACCTGGACCAGCGCGGTGAAAGAGGCCACAGGGCGCAAAGGCAAAGGTCTTTTCATGCCGTTGCGCTTGGCCGTGACTGGGCAGGCACGAGGGCCCGATATGGGTGATTTGATGCCGCTTATTCAGGTTGTAAGGGCTCGAGATCTTTAAAAGATTTCGGTCTCATTCTTTGAAAGAACCCGGGCACCGACCTCGATGAGCATTTCATCCACCAGCCCACGCTCATAGTCACTCAGCAATTGATGGCGGGGATAGATCGGCGCGGCGCGATCATCGCGCACGGGCGAGTCCCAGCCTTGGGTGGTTTTAAAGAATGCTCGCGCGCCGTTTTCGCCGAACACCTGCAGATAGCCCTGCGCGACGACATCGATATAGCTGAGCAGCACAGGGCAGGTTTGATCGGGCTGACCGTGTTTGCCATCGGGGATGGAGTACACCACCACCTGAGGCTTGGCGCATAAGTCATGTCGCACCTGGTGGGTGGCCGCCACGCGATCATAGGCGCGCTCACGCAAATCGAGCTCCGCCCAACCGGAGGCGGGAACAGCGGCCATCAGGCCATCGATCTGAGATGTCTCATCGGGCACAACAGTCAGATAGGCCACAGGCCGCAAATCCGTCTGCCGCCACACCCGTGTCCAGCTTTCTAAACGCGCCGGGCGAGCGTCGGCGTAGACATGTGTGTTGCGGTTGACCAGGCTGCCATAGCCGAAAAAGTACGCTTCCGTAGGGTTTGAATTTGCCATGTCTGCTTGTCTTATTGCCTTACTGGCCTGCACCGCCTTCACACGGCTTTAGGCGACAAGTGTCTTGCGAGACGTTAATCTGTATACTACCGTTGTGATCAATCAAGTCGGGAGAACTGGTCAAAAAGCCAGTGCCGAAGGAGCAACCGCCCCGGAAACTCTCAGGCTCAGGGACCGACTTGACGACCAACACTCTGGAGAGACCTTGCACACTGGCAAGGCGCCGAAGGGATAGCGATCTCAGGCAAAAGGACAGAGGGGGCATCGGCCGCGTGGCAACGCGCGGGCACGGTGCCGGCGACATCACAAGGTCACACCCCGGCAAAACAAAACGGGATGTCTGCGCCATGGGCGATCTATTCCAAACCCCGCTACATGCCCTGCATCAGGAGCTGGGCGCCAAGATGATGCCGTTTGCTGGCTACGACATGCCGGTGCATTACGGTCTTGGTGTGATGAAAGAGCATCTGCACACCCGCGCCAAGGCCGGGCTCTTTGATGTCAGCCATATGGGTCAGATCACGCTGCGTCATGATGATGGTTACATGGCGGTGGCAGATGCCATGGAGCGGCTAATGCCGGTGAACCTTCTGGATCTGCGGCACGGGCGGCAGCGCTACGGGTTCTTCACGAATGAGGCGGGGGGCATTCTGGATGACCTCATGACCGCGCGGCGCGGAGATGAAATGCTTGTCGTGGTCAACGCGGCCCGCAAAACCGACGACATTGCACACATGCGCGCTCGTCTACGCGCTGTTGATATCCAAGACCATAAAGACCGCGCGCTGTTGGCATTGCAAGGCCCCGTGTCAGAACGGGTTCTGTCAGCCATCGCGCCGGGGGTTGAGGTGATGCGGTTCATGGATGTGGGCGTTTTTCCGACCCGCTACGGGGAGCTGTGGGTGTCTCGGTCGGGTTACACGGGTGAGGATGGGTATGAAATTTCTGTCCGCGCCCAGCAGGCCGAACCGCTGGCCCGCGCATTGCTGGCGCATGAGGAGGTGCAGCCCATCGGGCTGGGCGCGCGGGACAGTCTGCGTCTGGAGGCCGGTCTATGCCTTTATGGCAGTGACATTGACACCACGACCAGCCCTGTTGAAGCGCGTCTCAGCTGGGCCATCGGGAACATTCGCCGCCATGGGGGCGCGCGCGAAGGGCGTTTCCCTGGCGCGGCGCAAATTTTGGATGAGTTGGATGAGGGGCCTGACCGCCTGCGTGTGGGTCTACGCCCCGAAGGACGTGCGCCGATGCGGGCAGGGACCGCGCTTTTTGCGACGGAGACAAGCGAGAGACCGGTGGGCCATGTCACCTCAGGGGCCTTTGGGCCGACCATCGAGGCGCCGGTGTCGATGGGCTACATCGCCCGCACCCACATCGATCAAGGCACACAAGTTTTCGGGGAAGTGCGTGGCAAACGCCTGCCCGCGCGGGTCACCGCCCTGCCCTTTTCGCCCGCAGGTTTCAAACGATGACAGATCAGGAGGGATACAAGTGAAATTCACCGAAGAGCATGAATGGCTGCGGGTAGAGGGGGACGCTGTGACCGTGGGCATCACACAACACGCCGCTGATGAGCTGGGCGATATCGTCTTCATCGAACTGCCCGAGGTGGGCGCGACGGTCAGCAAGGATGATGAGATCGTGGTCATTGAAAGCGTCAAAGCCGCCTCTGACATCCTTGCGCCCGTGGACGGCGAAATCGTCGAGGTCAATGCAGCCATTGTGGAGGAGCCCGGCAAGGTCAATGAGGACCCCCAAGGCGAGGCGTGGTTTTTCAAAGTTAAGCCCAGTGATCCCGGTCAGATGGACGACATGATGGATGAGGCGGCCTATCAGGCGTTCATCGTCTAAAGGGCACCGCCGAAAAGATTTTAGGCCTCCGGCGGGAGTATTTTTAGAAAGATGAAACAGGGGACCGGTTTTTCGGGATCCGGTCCGGCAAAATCAGGAGAGTGTGATGCCTTTTGAACCGACCGACTACCTTCCTTATGACTTCGCCAATCGCCGCCATATCGGGCCCTCGCCCGAAGAAATGCAGGCGATGTTGGAGGCACTCGGCGTGGAGAGCCTTGATCAGTTGATTGAGGAGACGGTGCCGGCGGCCATTCGGCAAAAAGAGCCGCTCGATTTCGGCAAGGCCAAGTCGGAGCGGGAATTGATGCATCACATGCGGGTGATGGCAGCCAAGAACCGAGTGCTCGTCAGCCTTATCGGCCAGGGTTATCACGGCACGGTCACGCCACCTGCGATCCAGCGTAACATTCTGGAAAACCCGGCTTGGTATACTTCCTACACACCCTATCAGCCCGAGATCAGCCAGGGGCGACTGGAGGCGCTGTTAAACTTCCAGACCATGGTAAGCGATCTCACAGGGCTGGAGGTGGCCAATGCCTCGCTTCTGGATGAGGCCACAGCCTGTGCCGAGGCGATGACCATGGCGCAGCGGGTTTCGAAATCGAAGGCCACTCAGTTTTTCGTGGATCGGGATTGTCACCCACAGAACATTGCCGTGATGCAGACCCGCGCGGCTCCTTTGGGGATCGACATTGTCGTCGGCAACCCAGACCAACTAGATGCTGCAAATGTGTTTGGGGCGATTTTTCAGTATCCGGGCACTTACGGTCATGTCCGCGACTTCACATCTCATATGGCCGCGCTGCATGAGCATAAGGCTGTGGGCATCGTCTCTGCCGATCCACTGGCGCTGACGCTTTTGAAGGAGCCGGGTGCGATGGGGGCGGATATCGCTGTGGGCTCCACGCAAAGATTTGGCGTGCCTATGGGCTATGGGGGGCCGCATGCCGCCTATATGGCGTGCAAAGACGCTATGAAGCGGGCGATGCCGGGGCGGATTGTGGGTGTATCAGTCGATAGCCACGGCAACCGCGCATATCGGCTCAGCTTACAGACGCGCGAGCAGCATATTCGGCGAGAGAAGGCCACATCCAACGTCTGCACTGCGCAAGCGCTTTTGGCGGTGATGGCGTCGATGTATGCGGTGTTTCACGGACCAAAGGGGCTAAAAGCGATTGCGCAGCGCATTCACCGTAAAACTGTGCGGTTGGCGCGGGGCTTAGAGGAGGCAGGCTTCAAAGTCGATCCGGGCAGTTTCTTTGACACGATCACGGTGGATGTAGGGCCGCTTCAGGCGGCTGTGCTGAAATCGGCGGTGGACGAAGGGATCAACCTGCGCCGTGTGGGTAAGACGCGGGTTGGTGTCACGCTTGATGAGGCAACGCGGCCCAAAAACATCGAAGCCGTTTGGCGCGCATTTGGCGTGACGAAAACTGACTGTGAGTTTTCGCCTGAATACCGCATCCCCGATGGTATGCACCGCAGGACCGACTATTTGACCCACCCGATTTTCCACATGAACCGTGCCGAGACGGAGATGATGCGTTACATGCGCCGGTTGGCGGATCGCGACCTGGCCCTTGATCGGGCCATGATCCCGCTTGGCTCGTGCACGATGAAGCTCAATTCCGCGGCCGAGATGATGCCGGTGAGCTGGCGCGAATTTTCGCGCCTGCATCCCTTTTGCCCGGCCGATCAGGCTGCAGGCTATCACGAGCTGATCGAAGAGCTGAACACGCGGCTCTGTACGATTACGGGCTATGACGCGATCTCAATGCAGCCCAATTCAGGCGCGCAAGGCGAATATGCCGGGCTTTTGACCATTGCGGCCCACCACCGGGCGAAAGGAGAAGGGCATCGCAATGTCTGTCTCATTCCAATGAACGCGCATGGCACCAACCCTGCGAGTGCTCAAATGGTGGGCTGGAAGGTTGTGCCGGTAAAATCAGCCGAGAACGGAGATATCGATCTCGATGATTTTCGCGCCAAGGCAGAGCAGCATGCAGAGACCCTTGCGGCATGCATGATCACCTACCCGTCGACCCACGGAGTGTTTGAAGAACATGTGAAAGACGTCTGCCAGATCACCCATGATCACGGCGGCCAAGTTTACATCGACGGGGCCAACCTCAACGCCATGGTGGGGCTCGCGCGGCCGGGCGATTTGGGCGGGGATGTGAGCCACCTCAATCTTCACAAGACCTTCTGTATTCCCCATGGAGGCGGCGGGCCTGGTATGGGTCCGATCGGTGTAAAATCGCATTTGGCATCGCATCTGCCCGGCCACCCGGAAACAGGCGGTGACGAAGGCCCGGTGTCGGCGGCGCCCTTCGGATCGCCGTCGATCCTGCCAATTAGCTATGCCTACACGTTGCTCATGGGCGGTGAAGGGCTGACGCAGGCCTCGCGCGTGGCAATCTTGAATGCAAACTACATCGCGCGTCGGCTGGAAGGCGCCTTTGACGTGCTCTACCGCGGCACGCAGGGGCGCGTCGCCCATGAATGCATTATCGACACGCGTCCTTTCATGGAAAGCGCGCAGGTGAGCGTGGATGACATCGCAAAACGGCTCGTCGACAACGGGTTTCACGCCCCGACAATGAGTTGGCCCGTGGCCGGCACGTTGATGATCGAGCCAACAGAGTCCGAAACAAAGGCCGAGCTGGATCGGTTCTGCGACGCGATGCTGGCCATTCGCGCCGAGATCCGTGACATCGAAGACGGGACTATAGACCCGGACAACAACCCACTCAAAAATGCGCCCCACACGATGGAAGATCTCGTGCGGGACTGGGATCGGCCCTACTCTCGCGATCAGGCGTGCTTCCCGCCCGGAGCGTTCCGGGTGGACAAGTACTGGCCGCCCGTCAACCGCGTCGACAATGCCTATGGGGATCGGCATTTGGTGTGTACATGTCCGCCAATGGAGGAATACGCAGAGGCTGCAGAATAACGCGTGTCTTGCAACGCGCTGTGGGTTTTTTCGGGTTTGGGGGCGTGTCCTAAGGTTAGCGCGGTTTGAAGGGTGGCGTCCGGTTAATCTGCGCTGCGCAAGACCCGGGCGGGTTTGGCGGACATGGGACCAAGAGCAAAGGCTAGTCCCGCAAGCAGTGAAATGAGCGCGCCCCCGAAGACCACACCAATTGCCGGGCCCCATGCGACTTCAAAACTGGTGTCCATGATGAAACGGCTCACAGCCCAGGCTCCGCCGACGCCCGCGATCAAAGCCACGGATCCCGCAGCCGCACCCAGAAGACCCGCGCGCAAGGTCAGCCCGGTAAGAATGCGCGCACGCGTGGCCCCAAGCGTTTTCAGGATTGCGGCCTCATAGCTTCGCGAGCGTTGATCGGCCGCTGCGGCTCCGATCAGCACTAGAAACCCGGTCAAAAGCGTGATCGCAGCGCCCCAAGCTGTGGCTGAGGCAAGCCCCGCCAACAGCCCACTGAATTGCTCAATGGCATCACGGACCCGCACAGCTGTGACGTTGGGATAGGCGCGCGTCACATCGTTGAAAATGGCCGCCTCGGACGCTTGATCAGAGTAAACGGTTGCGAGGAACGTATGGGGCGCACCGGCAAGGGCGGCTTCGTTCATTACAAGGATAAACCCCATGCCTGCCGTGGAAAAATCCACCTCGCGAAAGGAACTAAGCCGCGCTGTCACATCGCGCCCGAGGATATTCACGGTAAGCATATCCCCAAGGTTGAGCCCCATTTCCGCGCCTTCTTCGGCGGAAAAGCTCACCAGCGGCTCACCGGCATAATCTTCATCCCACCATTCGCCTTTGGTCAGCGTTTCACGGTCTGGTTTGGCGGCGGCGTATGTCACACCCCGGTCGCCCTCTAGCACCCAGTGATTGCCAGCCACTTCCGCGGCAGGTCGGTCATTGATGCGCGTTATGATCCCGCGCAGCATCGGGGCCTGATCGATGCGCGCAACACCAGTGTCCGTCTCCAAACGTTCCATGAAACCGGGCATCTGGTCTTTCTGAATGTCGACGAAAAAGAACGACGGCGCGACATCGGGAAGATCTCGCTCGATTGCGCCACGCAGGTTCTGATCGATCTGGCCTACAGCGGCCAGGACCGAGAGCCCGAGACCCAAGGACAAGACCACAGGTGCGGCCGTACTGCCCGGCCCGCCAATCGCTGCGAGCGCCCAACCCAATGCCGGGCGACCACGCATGCGAGGCCTGAGAAAAACGGACAGCGCGCGGATCGCAAAAGCCGCGAGAGTGAGCAACAGGAGCGCCCCAAGAATACCGCCCGCCGTCCAAAGCGTAAGCCAGAGCGTGCCGGAAAAGAATGTGGCGGCCATCAGAAGCGCGAAAAAAAGCACGGCTGTCCACGCCAGAAAAATCGGAGCTGGCAACGTGCGGGCCTGAGACAGGGCATCGCGATAGAGCGCCGCGGCGCGCACATCTCGCGCCCGCGCCAAAGGCCAAAGTGTGAAAATAAGGACAGTCAGCACTGAGTAGAGCGCGGCCTCAGCCATTGGGCCAGGGTAGACCGTGAATACCGCAGGGACCGGCAAGCGCGCCTCGATGAGGGGCGCAAGCGCGATGGGAAGGCCCACACCGAGAACCAGCCCCAAAGCGATCCCCAGCATGGCCAGCACGCCCACTTGCACGAAATACGTCAAAAAGATCACGCGCTGGCTGGCTCCAAGGGTGCGCAGAGTTGCGATAACCTCCGTCTTGCCAGCTAGGTAACCGCGCAACGCGGCCGAAATACCAACGCCGCCCACGGCCAGGCCGCTGAGCCCCACAAGCACCAAAAACGCACCTAGCCGATCCACAAACTGCGCAGCACCGGGCGCGCCGTTGCGCGCATCCGACCATCTGAGCCCACTATCTCCCAATGCCTCTTCCGCCTCGGCCTGCGTTGCGGCCAGATCAGCACCGGGTGGCAGGTCAAGGCGGTAGCGCGTGGTAAAGAGCGTGCCGGGGGCCAAAAGACCCGAATTCTCAAGCGCCTGGGTGGCAACGATCGTTCGGGGCCCCAGAGCGAACCCGGCCGTGACGTTGTCGGGTTCTGACACAAGCTCGGCCATCACCCGAAAGTCCTGCGTGCCCAGTCGCAACGTATCGCCGACGCCGAGATCAAGGCGGTTGAGCAAAAGCGGATGCACCACCGCACCTGGCAGACCGTCAGCTCCGGCCAAAGCCTCAGTGAGCGGCATCGCAGGGTCAATCTCGACCTCGCCCACGAGAGGATAGGCCCCATCCACAGCCTTGACTTGTGTGAGACCTCGTTCATCGTTTTCCGCTGTGGCCATGGACCGGAAATCAACAATTTCCGAAGCTTGAAGCGCAACATCGTCTATCCAGGCGCGTTCGGCGTCCGTGGCAAAGCGATACGTCAGCTCGATCTCTGCATCTCCGCCAAGAAGGCGCGCACCCTCTTGCGACAGGCCGCTGGTGATGCTTTCGCGCACGGTGCCCACGGCGGCAATCGCGGCAACGCCGAGGATGACGCAGCCCAGAAACACACGGAAACCCCGCAACCCCCCGCGCAATTCCCGCGCGGCGAACCGCGCCGCCACGCGCAGGCTCATGCCGCGGCCTCTGGCGATCTGTCTGAGCTGGCGATGCGCCCATCGGTGAGCGTGATCACTCGATCACACTGCGCCGCAAGATCGGGGGCGTGCGTGACCATAACGAGTGTGGCCTCGTGCCGTTCGCGCAGCCCAAAAAGCAGGTCAATAATCGCAGACCCATTCACCGAATCGAGGTTTCCGGTGGGTTCATCCGCCAGCAAGATGTCGGGCCGCGGCGCAGCAGCCCGGGCCAGGGCCACGCGCTGTTGCTCTCCGCCTGACATCTGAGAGGGGTAGTGATCGATGCGGTCCGAAAGCCCTACGGCGCGAAGCTCTGCCTCGGCCCGGTCATACGCCTCCGAGACGCCCGCCAATTCCAGCGGTGCTGCAACATTCTCAAGCGCGGTCATTGTCGGGATCAGATGAAAGCTTTGAAACACCACGCCAAAATGGTCGCGCCGGAGCCGTGCCAGCGCATCCTCGGTCATTGTGGTAAGGTCTTGGCCCAGCGCCATCACCTTGCCTGATGTGGCCTGTTCCAACCCGCCCATCAGCATCAGAAGCGAGGATTTGCCCGAGCCGGATGGCCCCACCAGCCCGACCGTTTCCTGCCCATGGACATCCAAAGATATCGCATCAAGTATCGACACAGGCCCCGCATTGCCGTCGAGCGACAGCGATGCGGCTTGCAAGGAAAGAACAGGATCGGACATGGACGCCTCTCGCTTTTCGTTTTTGACATATGGGGTGGCTGCGCGGATGGGCAAGATCGGCGCAGCGCTTGTGCTCCTTTCAACGCCTTTGGCCGCCGAAGAGGTGACGGTTTTGGCTCTCGGCGATAGCCTGACCCAGGGGTTTGGGCTGCCACAAGAAGACGGGCTCGTGCCGCAATTGCAGCGATGGCTCGATGAACGGGGGGTTGACGCGACGCTGATCAACGCCGGTGTCTCGGGCGATACGACCGCCGGGGGCGCGGCGCGGGTCGGCTGGAGCCTCACGCCAGAGGTGGATGCGATGATCGTGACGCTGGGCGGCAATGACATGCTGCGCGGGTTGGACCCGGCAGAGGCACGCCACAATATTGAGACAATCCTGCAGGTGGCGCAGACGGAGGACGTGGACGTTCTTCTTGTCGGGATGCAGGCACCGGGAAATTACGGGCCAGAGTACAAAGAGGCGTTCGACAGCCTCTACCCGGACCTCGCCCAAGCCTATGGAACACTCTTTTTTGAAAGCTTTTTCAGCGGCTTAGGGTCGAATGATCCTGCCCAGTTGCGGCCGTTTTTTCAGGCGGACGGGATACACCCCAATGCCACGGGTGTTGCGCGGATCGTTGACGCGCTTGGCCCTGCTGTGCTCACCTTGGTTCAATCCAGCGCGGCGGCGGACTAAAGCCCGCTATTGACGCCGTGTTTTCGGATGCAGCGATGACGCCAAAATGTGATCTGAGGATTGTACCACGCCACTGGCATGATCCACGATCTTGGGATCTGGCACCTGTGCGACAGACAAATCCTTGTCGGGGTAATCCAGCATCGCCAGATAGTGGCGCAAACAATTGATCCGCGCACGCTTTTTGTCGTTTGACCGGACAATCGTCCAAGGCGCATCAGCCGTGTTCGTGTAGAAGAACATGGCTTCCTTAGCCTCGGTATAGTCCTCCCACTTGTCGAAACTGGCACGGTCGACCGGGGACAGTTTCCACTGTTTCAACGGATCAGACTCCCGAGAGGCGAAGCGTTTGCGCTGTTCGTCCCGCGTCACCGAGAACCAGAACTTGAACAGGCGAATGCCACTTCGGGTCAACATCCGTTCAAACTCAGGCGTTTGGCGCATGAACTCTAGGTAGTCATTGGGTTCGCAGAAATTCATCACGCGTTCCACGCCCGCGCGATTGTACCAAGAGCGGTCATAGAGCACCATTTCGCCCGCAGTGGGCAGATGTCGAATGTAGCGCTGAAAGAACCACTGCCCGCGTTCCTGATCTGTGGGTTTGTTGAGCGCTACCACACGGGCCGAGCGCGGATTGAGATGCTCCATGAACCGTTTGATCGTTCCGCCCTTCCCGGCCGCATCACGGCCTTCGAACAACAGAACATGCTTTTGTCCGGTCTCTTGCACCCAGTGCTGCACCTTGAGCAGTTCCACCTGAAGCGCTGCTTTCTCTTGCTCGTACTCGGCCCGGCCAAGCTTGGTCTCGTAGGGGTATTCGCCGGTCTCAAAGCCGCTAACATGATCTGACGCGTGCGCAGGCAGGGAAATCCCACCGTCATCATTCAATTTAGGAACCGCGGCGTCTTCGTTTGCAATATGATCGACCATTTCAAAACTCCTTCATCCTAATGCGAAAGAGTATTTCTTCTTGAAACACGCGGAACATTGATCTCAGTCAAATTTCAAACGCTGTGAATTACGGTTCGGGAATGTCAAACCCGTCAGATGCCAACTCAAACCGGTCAAACTCAAAACCGGGCGACACGGTGCAGCCTACCAGCGTAAACGCGCCGGTGCATTCGGCGCGCTGCCACCAACCGGGTGGGATGATCACCTGAGGCCGAGCGCCCCCACCGAGATCCGGGCCGAGAAGATGACGTTCCGCCGGTCCTTCGTCCGCCTTAGACATGCGCAACAAGAGCGGATCGCCCGCGTAGAAATGCCAGATCTCTGCCGCGTCCACCCTGTGCCAACGATTGATCTGGCCGTTTTGCAGCAGAAAGTAAATCGCCGTCCCAACCGCGCGGCCTTCGCCATGAGCCCGCCATGTTTCGCGGAAGAATCCCCCTTCGGGATGAGGTTCAAGCCCCAACGTATCAATGATCGTTTGCGCTTGCGTCATTTCAGGATGGATCGACCCGCGTAGTGCGCCGTATCACCCAGGGCCTCTTCGATGCGAATGAGCTGATTGTATTTCGCCAAGCGGTCAGAACGCGCGAGCGAGCCGGTCTTGATTTGCCCGCAATTCGTGGCCACGGCGAGATCTGCAATTGTGGCATCCTCCGTTTCACCAGAGCGGTGCGACATTACGTTTGTCATGCCCGCCCGATGCGCCATATCCACCGCGCGCAGGGTCTCCGTCAGCGTGCCAATCTGGTTGACCTTGACGAGCATGGAATTGGCCGCGCCCTTCTCGATCCCTTGGGCCAGACGCGCAGGGTTGGTGACGAAAAGATCATCACCCACCAGTTGCACCTTGTCCCCAATGGCCTGGGTCAGCGCGACCCAACCGTCCCAGTCATCTTCGCTCATGCCGTCTTCGATCGAGATGATCGGGTAATCCGTGACCAGCGCTTTGAGGTAGTCGGCATTCTCTTCCGGGGAGAGCGAAAGCCCCTCGCCGGAAATCTCGTACTTGCCATCTTTGAAATACTCCGTCGCCGCACAATCAAGGGCAAGATAGATGTCTTCGCCCGGTTTGTAGCCTGCTTTCTCAATCGAACTCAGAATGAAATCGAGCGCCGCGCGGGAGGAGCTGATATCCGGTGCAAACCCGCCTTCATCGCCGATGCCCGTCGACAGACCCGCCGCCGACAGCTCTTTCTTGAGCGTGTGAAACACTTCGGCCCCCATCCGCACGCCGTCACGGATGTTCTCCGCGCTCACCGGCATGATCATGAATTCCTGAATGTCAATCGGGTTGTCGGCATGCTCGCCACCATTGATAATGTTCATCATCGGCACGGGCAGAACACGCGCAGAGGTGCCGCCCACATAGCGAAACAAAGGCTGCGTGGTAAAATCCGCCGCCGCTTTGGCTACAGCCAATGAAACGCCCAATATCGCATTGGCCCCCAGCCGCGCCTTGTTTGGCGTACCGTCCAGCTCAATCATCGCCTCATCTATGGATACCTGTTCTGTCGCGTCCATCCCGGCCAGCGCCTCAGCAATCTCGCCATTCACCGAGGCACAGGCTTCCAACACGCCTTTGCCAATATAACGCCCCTTATCGCCATCGCGTTTTTCCACAGCTTCATGCGCCCCTGTAGACGCGCCAGAGGGTACGGCCGCGCGGCCCATTGTGCCGTCTTCAAGCACGACATCGACCTCAACGGTCGGATTGCCCCGACTGTCCAGAATTTCGCGGGCGTGGATATCAATGATCAGGCTCATAACACTCTCCGTTCAATGCTTGCGCGCTGCTTATCGAATTCTGGGGCGGATGCAACCGACTGTGTTAGCGCTATCATGTCCTGTCCAAACCACGCGCCATTGCTTGTCACGACGTCCGCCGCTGGGATCCTTTGGGCTTGCGCCTGCGTGCTGGCGTCGCCCGACTGGGTTTTTCCGATTTTGGGGATGACAGTCCCAACTGGTCGCGCAGGATCCGAGGGCGCACCTCCTCTGTCGCACCGGGCTTCAACTGACCCAATTGGAACGGGCCGTAGGACACGCGAATAAGCCGGTTTACCATCAAACCGACAGCCTCCATCGCGCGCCGGATTTCGCGATTTTTACCCTCTCTCAAGGCCACGGTGACCCACGCGTTCGCGCCAGTTTGCCGATCTAACGTCACATTCATCGGCTGAAACCGCTCTCCTTCGACGTCAATCCCTTGTCGCAACGGCTCAAAGGTCTTGTCCTCAGGGCGCCCTTTCACCCGCACGCGGTAGCGCCTCAACCAGCCGGTTGAAGGCAGCTCAAGCTTGCGCTTCACGCCGCCATCATTGGTCATGAGCAGCAGGCCCTCGGAGTTCAGATCGAGCCGGCCCACCGTCATCACGCGCGGCATGTCCTCGGGCAGATCATCAAAAACGGTCGCGCGCCCCTGTTCATCGCGCGCGGTCGTCACCAACCCGCTGGGTTTGTGATACAGCCACAGCCTGGGTGGCTCTGGCGCACTGAGCGCAACCCCGTCCACTTCAATCCGGTCCTGTGGGGTGACGTTGAGCGCCGCGCGTTCCACCGGTTTGCCATTCAATGTCACTTTACCCGCCTCAATCAGGCGCTCTGCCTCCCGGCGGCTGGCCCGGCCGGATCGGGCAATGACTTTGGCGATGCGTTCGCCTTTGTGCGGTGCTTGGGTCATAATGCGCGGCTTAGCGCAATTCACTGGCTTGCGAAAGCGCGGCGAAAGCGGCAAGCAGGCGCATGACCTTTCGATCCTTCATGGAGGCGGCATTAGAAGAGGCCCACGCAGCCGGGGCACGCGGTGAGGTGCCGGTGGGCGCGGTCGTGGTCAACGCGCAAGGTGAGATCGTGGGCAGGGCCGGCAATGAAACCCGCGCACAAAACGACCCCACCGCCCATGCCGAAATGCTGGCCATCCGCGCCGCCTGTGCGGCCACCGGGCAAGAGCGCCTTTTGGATCACGATCTCTATGTAACGCTCGAGCCCTGCCCCATGTGCGCAGGTGCCATTTCCTGGGCGCGGATCCGGCGGCTCTATTTTGGCGCGTCTGACCCGAAATCCGGCGGGGTGCTGCATGGCGCAAAGGTGTTTGCGCATCCGCAATGCCACCACGCGCCCGAGATCTATGACGGGCTGGCGTCAGAGGCTTGCGAGACGTTGCTTAAGGACTTCTTTGCCGAACGGCGGTGATCAGACGCATGCCTCCGGCGGAGGTATTTTTGACAAGAAAGAAGCCAAAGGTCGCTCGGCTTCTTTCTTGTTTGAAATACATCGGGGTATGGGGCAGCGCCCCATTTAAATCTCAATGGCGACCATCACGTCAGGCTCGATCACATCCACGCCGGGCAGCGCCGCTGCCAGTGCCTCTGCCGATCGCTCCAGGATGGGGAAGGTTTTGTAATGGCAGGGGATCACGGTTTTAAAGTCAAAGAAGGTTTTCGCCGCATAGGCCGCGCGTTTCATATCCATGGTGAAATGCCCACCGGCGCACAGGATGCCGATATCAGGCGCGTGCAGATCATGGAAAACCTTCATATCGGCCATGACGTCCGTGTCGCCGCTGGCATAGATCGTATGCCCCTCACCCGCGATCATAAAGCCGCATTCAGTGCCTGGGACGGTGGGGCCGGTCTCGGACCCAAAGCTTGAGGAGTGCACCGCGTGCACCATGGTGACGGCCACGCCGCCCAGATCGACCGTGCCGCCCTTGTTGAAACCTACTGCCGCGATGCCTTCATGCTCTTCCCAGTAAGACATCAGATCATATTGTCCCACCACGGGCACCTTGAGTTTGCGTGCCAGATCAAGCGTGTCTGCCACGTGATCGAAATGCGCATGGGTCAAAAGGATATGCGTGGCGCCAGCCACCGCTGCGTCATGGCTGATCTCTGGCAACATCGGATTGCCTGTTAGCCAAGGGTCGAGCAGCAAAACCTGCCCACTGATTTCAATGCGAAACGACCCGTGCCCAAGCCAAGTGATTTTCATGTCATTCTCCCTATCTTTGATGCTGACACTACCAAGATGGGGCACGGAAGAAAGCATGGATTGGACCCGTCAGATCGATATCTACTGCGAGCGTCTTGATGCCAGCTATTGGGCCGAACCCATCAACGCGCTGACCAATGCGGCCTTTCTGTTTGCAGCCGCCTTGATGGCTTACCGCCTGCGCGACGCGTCATCGCCCATCGCATGGGGTCTGGTGTTTATTTTGGCCGGTATTGGTGTGGGCAGTTTTCTCTTTCACACCCACGCGCAAAGCTGGGCGGCGCTCGCGGATGTGGGGGCGATTGCGCTTTTCATCCTTCTATATCTTTTTGCGGCGAGCCGCGATTATCTCGGGTTGTCGACGCTCTGGTCGGTCGTGTCTGTGTTCGCTTTTTTTCCCTTCGCCGCCATCATGACACCCCTTTTTGCATATGTTCCGGTGCTGGGTGTGTCGTCCTCCTACCTGCCCGTCACGCTCTTGATCGCGATCTACGGTGTGATCCTGCGGCGGCGCGCGCCGCAAACCGCACGAGGGTTGCTCATCGGGGTGTCCATCCTGATGGTCTCGATCACGCTACGGTCCCTTGATGAACCGCTTTGCGCGCAGATCCCGATGGGCACGCATTTTGCTTGGCATATCCTGAATGCAATCATGCTGGGCTGGATGATCGAGGTCTATCGGCGGCACATGCTTGCGCGTGGCGATATGCGGGGCTAAACGAGCAAAATCGAAGGTTCAGGAGCCAAATGCATGTCCATCGACAAAGACACCGCCGCACGTGTGGCCAAGCTTGCCCGGATTGAGGTCGCCGACGCTGACCTCGCCGCATTGGCGGAAGAGTTCAACACGATCCTTGGCTTCATCGAACAACTGGGCGAGGTGGATATCGATGGGGTGGAACCGATGACATCCGTGACGCCTATGCGCCTCAAACGTCGCGAGGACGTGGTGAATGATGGTGATCAGCAAGAAAAAGTGCTGAAAAACGCCCCCGATGCACGCGAAGGGTTCTTTGCTGTGCCCAAAGTGGTGGAGTGACGCGATGACAGATCTCAATAAGCTGACCATCGCAGAGGCCCGTGACAAACTCCGTGCCGGTGAAATCAAAGCGACCGAACTGACGCGAGCCTGCCTTCACGCCATCGAAGCGGCCGGGGTGCTGAATGCCTTTGTTCATAACACTCCAGAGCTTGCCATGGAGCAGGCCCGCACCGCCGAGACGCGACTGCAAGGGAGCGACGAGGCCCCCGCGATGTGTGGTATACCGTTGGGCATCAAAGATCTTTTCTGCACCAAAGGCGTGCCAAGCCAAGCGGCGAGTGCAATCCTCAACGGTTTCAAACCCGAATATGAAAGCACCGTAAGCCAGAACCTCTTTGACGCGGGCGCGATCATGCTGGGTAAGCTCAATATGGATGAGTTTGCAATGGGTTCCTCGAATGAGACGTCAACCTACGGCAACGCTGTAAACCCATGGCGGCGCGGCAACGATGCGGCTGCCCTCACACCTGGCGGATCGTCCGGTGGATCGGCAAGCGCCGTGGCGGCCGACCTCTGTTTGGCAGCCACCGGGACCGACACCGGCGGCTCCATCCGTCAACCTGCAGCGTTTACAGGCATCACGGGCATCAAGCCGACCTATGGGCGTTGCTCCCGCTGGGGCATCGTGGCCTTTGCCTCTTCCCTCGATCAGGCCGGTCCGATGACCAAAGACGTGCGTGACGCTGCGATCATGCTAGAGACCATGTGCAGCCATGACCCCAAAGACAGCACGTCAACCGATCTGCCTGTTCCAAATTTTGAAGCCATGCTGACCGGCGACGTAAAAGGCAAAGTCATAGGTATTCCTAAGGAATATCGCATGGACGGCATGCCTGATGAGATAGAAGCGCTTTGGAAGAAAGGCACGGATATGCTGCGCGATGCCGGCGCCGAGATCCGCGATATTTCCCTTAAACACACGAAATATGCGCTGCCTGCCTACTACGTGATTGCCCCGGCCGAAGCCTCGTCGAACCTCGCGCGCTATGATGGGGTGCGGTACGGTCATCGCGCGCAACTTTCGCAGGGGGATGGCATCACAGAGATGTATGAAAAAACCCGCGCCGAAGGTTTTGGCGCCGAGGTCAAACGCCGGGTGATGATCGGCACTTATGTGCTCTCAGCAGGTTTTTATGACGCCTATTACAACCGCGCGCGCAAAGTTCGCGCACTGATCAAGAAAGACTTCGACGATGTCTTCCATGACGGCGTCGATGCGATCCTGACGCCGGCCACGCCCTCGGCTGCCTTTGGCTTGGGCGAGATGACGGATGCCGACCCGGTGGCGATGTATCTCAACGATGTATTCACCGTGACTGTGAACTTGGCCGGGCTGCCCGGCATTGCGGTGCCTGCTGGTCTGGATGCCCAAGGCTTGCCTCTGGGGCTACAGCTGATTGGCCGCCCGTGGGAGGAAGGTGATTTGCTAAACACCGCTTACGCGCTCGAAAACGCGGCTGGTTTTCTGGCCAAACCGGCGAAATGGTGGTAAAACATAGCCAATTAAAAATGGCAGAGTAGCAAATTATGCGTTTTTTAGTGATTTCGGTGGCCCTCGCCGGCCTTACCGCGTGTTCGCCCAGTGTGCCTGACAGCGCGGCTGGCGTGGGCTTTGGGGATTACAACGAATACCAAGCGCAGCAGCAGGCGCGCGCGCAGTCCAATACGGTGACGCCCATTCCACCGGCAAATGCTGTGTCCAATGAACCGCTGCAACCGGCCGCTGTTGGCACGCCTCTCACGGCCATAAATGAGCAAGAAACGATCGCGCAAGAGGCTGCGGCGACGCTGGCTGCGACGCGAACCAACTCGGGCGTAGCGCCCTTGGATGCAAGCCCCTCAAACCCGGCGCCGCAAACTGTGGAAACCTCCACCGGCATCTCTGTTGAGAACGATTTTGAAGCGGTGGACAATGTGCGCACAATCGAAAGCGATGCAGCCCTTATCGAACGCAACCGCGCGCAGTATCAGGTGGTGCAGCCCACGGCGCTGCCCGACCGTGTCAATGACAGCCAGCCCAATATCGTGGCTTATGCCCTGTCGACCTCGCACCCGGTCGGCACGAGGGTTTATTCCCGCGTTGGTATCAACAAGGATGCACGTTTTGCCCGCAACTGTGCCGAATACGGCTCGCCAGATCGCGCGCAGCAGGATTTTTTGTCGCGCGGTGGCCCTTCACGTGACCGGCTTGGTCTTGACCCGGATGGGGATGGGTACGCCTGCAACTGGAACCCGGCGCCGTTCCGTAACGCTACCAACGGCTAAGGTTTGACCGCCAAGGTTCAATGGCACGCCTCCCCCAATTTCGGGGAGCGCGAGCATGGCATGACGCCCGAGCTCGTGGTGCTCCACTATACCGCGATGTCCCCTTTGCAGGCCGCCATGGACCGCCTATGTGATCCTGAGGCAGAGGTGTCCGCGCATTACCTGATTTCAGAAAAAGGCGACATTTTCCAGTTGGTTGACGAGAGAAAGCGCGCCTGGCACGCAGGCGCCGGCACCTGGCGCGGACGCGATGATATCAATTCCCGCTCCATCGGCATTGAGCTCGACAACACGGGCGTTACACCGTTTTCCGAACCATTGATGTCCGCGTTGGAGCGGCTTCTGGCGGGGGTGCTCCGGCGCTGGTGCATCCCAGCCCATAGGGTCATCGGCCACTCGGATATGGCCCCTAACCGCAAGTTTGACCCTGGATGTCGGTTTGATTGGCAAAGGCTTGCGCGGCTTGGCCTGTCGATCTGGCCAGAGGCCGCGCCCAGCAACACCGATTTCGCCGCCAGTGCTGCACGCTTTGGCTATGACCTCGCCCACGGGCAAAAGGCCGTGCTGCACGCCTTTCGCCAACGGTTCCGACCTATGGCAACCAAGCCCCTTTTTGCACCAACGAGCGCACCGGACGCCACCGATCGCGCACTGGCTGCAAATCTCGCCGCGCGCTTCGGGATTGACCAAGGCGGCTGAAGCGCTTACGCCCGGCGGCGCGCGGAGAACCGGATGGCTGCGTGTCTGGGCCATGGCCCGGATGCGAGGAAAGTCCGGACTCCACAAGGCAACGGTGCCGGGTAACGCCCGGCCGGGGCAACCCGAGGGAAAGCGCCACAGAAATCAAACTACCCTCGCAGATCGCCTTGCGATCCACTTGGGAAAAGGTGAAACGGTGGGGTAAGAGCCCACCGCGGGACGGGCAACCGGACCGGCATGGCAAGCCCCACCGGGAGCAATGCCGAATAGGAACCGCATATGGGCCGGCCTTGGCCCCGTGGTTCGGGTTGGCAGCTAGAGCGCGCAGGCAACCGCGCGCCCAGAGGAATGGTCATCCATGGGGGTTCGCCCCCAGGACAGAATCCGGCTTACAGGTTCTCCGCGCCCAAAACCTTAAGCCGTTCGGCTTTGATCTGACCCGTGAGCGAACGGCAAAAGGCCCGCGATATATGACGTTGGCGCCGCGTTTCGCGCCAAGCTGTTATCCAGGTTTGTCGCGAAACGCTTTGTCTTGATTTCTTGCCACCCTGCCCGCACGCTTAGGGCATGGAAACACTGACTCAAACCCGCGACATGCTAGGCGATCTCATTGCCTTTCCCACTGTGTCCAGCGAGAGCAATCTCGATATTATCGCCCACCTCGCAGAACGTCTGGAGGATGCTGGCGCGAGGGTGGACATCATCCATGATGAGACAGGGGAAAAGGCCAACCTTTTTGCGACTTTAGGACCCGATGTTGCAGGTGGTATCGTGCTGTCGGGCCATACCGATGTGGTTCCGGTGATTGATCAAATCTGGGCATCTGAGCCGTTCGATATGGTGGAACGCAATGGGAGGCTCTACGGGCGCGGGTCTTGCGATATGAAGGGCTTTGTCGCGGCTTGCACTGTTATGGCACCACTTTTCGCTGATCGCGTCAAAGACCGCCCTGTGCACTTTGCCTACACCTATGACGAAGAAACCGGCTGCTTCGGGGCGGAGGCATTGGTGCAAAGCTTGGCAGATATGGGGGTGCGACCGTCGCTGGCCATTGTGGGCGAACCCACATCGATGCGCGTGATCGATGGGCATAAGGGTTGCTATGAATACACCACCCATTTCAGCGGATTGGCGGGGCATGGCTCGGCCCCTGATCTGGGCGTCAACGCTGTAGAGTTCGCAGCGCAATTCGTGAGCAAGATCATTATGTTGAAAGATGATCTTCGAGCGTGCACACCAGATGGGTCTGATTTTGTACCACCCTACACTACGCTCAACACTGGGTCCTTGATCGGCGGCGTTGCTCATAACGTGATCCCCGATCGCGCCTCTGTGGCGTGGGACATGCGGCCGGTTCAGCCCTCGGATGCGGTATTCGTGAAAGAGACGCTGAAACGGCTTTGCGAGGAAGAATTGCTGCCCGCGATGCAGCAAGTGGATCCAACCGCCACGATCACAACGGAAGTTCTGGCCGAGGTTGAGGGGCTGATCCCCATGGCAGAGAACCCCGCGCGTGATCTGGTGATGGACCTCATGGGCGCGAATGGCACTGATCTGGTGGCGTTCGGGACTGAGGCGGGGCTATTTCAACAGGCCGGAATGTCCGTCGCGATTTGCGGGCCGGGGTCAATTGAGCAAGCGCATAAAGCGGATGAGTATGTGGGGATTGACCAGCTTGCGCTTTGTCTTGGCATGTTGGAACGGTTGGGTGACAGGCTGTGAACTTTGACAACACGTGACTGCAAAATATCACGCCCCGGACGTGATCCGGGGCCTCTACAGGTGCGGTAGACCGAGGTCCCGGATCAGGTACAGGACGGGTGGTCATTGCTCAAACCTTTGTAAAGGTAAGGTAATGTGGCACGCGGCCTTCGCGGATCGCCTTGGCTTCATAGCGTGTGCGCGTCCAATCGGGCCAAGCGACGCGCCAATCCTCCGGCCGCTCTGCGGTCCATGAAAAACCATGACGCGGCACCTGCTGCAGTGTCTGCCGCACGTAATCGGGAATATCGGTTGCGACCCGAAACTCCGCCCCAGGCTTCAGTGCCCGCGCCAATGGCACCAGATATTCGGGTGTCACAAAGCGTCGCCGGTGGTGGCGTTTCTTTGGCCATGGATCAGGGTAGAGCAAAAACGCTTTGGCCACGGATTGCGCAGGCAAGACATCGAACAGATCGCGCACATCGCCGGGGTGCACGCGTATATTCTGGCAGCGTGCGTCCCGGATTTTACCCAACAGCATAGCCACACCGTTGATGTAAGGCTCACACCCGATCATACCCACATCCGGGTTCAGAGCGGCCTGATGCACCATGTGCTCCCCGCCACCAAACCCGATCTCAAGCCAGAGGTCGCGCTCTCCAAAAAGATCAGATAAGTCAATAGGTTCTCGGTCGGGATTGATGTTCCACTCAACCGCCCCAGGAGAGAGACCCGCAAGATCTTCGTCCAAGTAGGTTTCTTGCGACTTGCGCAGCGTTTTGCCCTTGGTACGCCCGTACAAATTACGCCAAGGCGCACCAGAAGGATGAGATTTCTCCGTCATGGCAATCCTCAAAATGCGATGACACGCCTTGAGTTATCTTCATATTCTACGGCTTGAAATAAGAAAACCGATGTCAGACGAATTTCTTCAGCGTTTCCACCAGATCGGTCTTCTCCCACGAGAACCCGCCATCCGCCTCAGGATCACGCCCGAAATGCCCATAGGCCGCTGTGCGCTGATAAATTGGTTTGTTCAGCTCTAAATGCTCACGAATGCCGCGAGGGGTGAGGTCCATGGATGCAGCCACTGCTTTTTCGATCTCTGCGGGCGCAACCTCCCCAGTGCCGTGCGTATCGGCATAAATCGAAAGCGGTTTGGCCACGCCGATTGCGTAAGAGAGCTGAATTGTACAGCGCTCCGCCATGCCTGCCGCCACAACGTTCTTGGCGAGGTAGCGCGCGGCATAGGCCGCAGACCGGTCCACCTTGGTCGGATCTTTCCCGGAAAACGCGCCGCCACCATGAGGCGCTGCACCACCATACGTGTCCACAATAATCTTGCGTCCCGTCAAACCAGCATCGCCATCAGGACCACCAATAACGAACTTCCCTGTCGGGTTCACATGCCATTCCGTGGCCGGGGTCAGCCAGCCATCTGGCAAAACTTCCGAGATGTAAGGCTCGACAATTGCACGAATATCTTCGCTGCTAAGGGCAGTATCCAAATGTTGCGTCGATAGAACGACCGAAGACACTGCCTTGGGAACACCGTTTTCATAGACAACAGAAAGTTGCGATTTCGCATCCGGGCCTAGAGCAGGCTCCGCCCCCGATTTGCGCACCTCGGCCAGACGCCGCAGGATTGCGTGAGAATACTGGATCGGAGCGGGCATGAGCGCATCAGTTTCCGTTGTCGCATAGCCGAACATGATGCCTTGGTCGCCAGCGCCCTCATCACGATCGCCCTCGCCTGTTACCCCTTGGGCAATATGGGCGGATTGTTCATGCAGCAGGTTGGTGACCTCGCAGGTTTTCCAGTGAAATTTGTCCTGCTCGTAGCCGATATCTTTGACGCAGGCACGCGCGATCTCATCGATGCGGCCCATGTAATCGCGCAGTTTATCTTGGTCCGTCAAACCCACTTCACCGCCGATAACCACGCGGTTGGTGGTGGCAAAGGTCTCACACGCGACGCGGGCCAACGCATCCTCGGCGAGAAAGGCATCCAGCACCGCATCGGAGATCCGGTCACAGACCTTATCGGGGTGCCCCTCTGACACGGATTCAGAGGTGAAAGTGTAGTTCTGACGAGACATGGGAGTTGCTCCAGTAAATAAAAAATCCGCCACGTCAGGAAGCCGTTGTGGCGGTCAAATGTGCTTAGGCGTATGGCGTAGGCGCGTCAATGGCTAAGTCAGAGGCTAGGTCTGGGGCTACGTCTGGAGCCAAGTCTGGCGCGCAGTCCGGCAATCCCCAGCAAGAGCAGCGCGAAAGCGACAATTGGAAAATCACCCATCCGGGAATAAGGCGTCGGGGGCAGAGCGGGCGGGAGTCGCGCGTCAAGCCAGCCCGCCTCATTCAGTCCCATCTGATGGGTGACTTGGCCATACGGATCGATCATGGCCGACACTCCGGTATTGGCGGCGCGGATCATCGGCAACCCCTGTTCGGCGCTGCGCAGACGGGCCTGGGCCAGGTGCTGATAGGGGCCGGAAAACTCCCCAAACCAGGCATCATTGGTGATCAAGAGCAAAAAATCGGGGCGTTCCTCATATCCGCCCACATCCTGAGGGAAGACGCCTTCGTAACAAATGAGAGGCAGCGCTTTGCCCAGCGCGCCAAAGTCGATCACCTGGGGCCCTGAGCCCGCCGCATAGCCGCCGCCGGTGGTGTCCGCGAGGCCAAAAATACCTATCTTGGCTAACTGATCGCCAAAGGGCACATATTCGCCAAAGGGCACCAGATGGTGTTTGTCGTAAATCGTATCGACCTCACCTTCGCCGTTTAAACGTATGAGAGAATTATAAAAATCCTCCCCATCAAAGCGTTGCAACCCGGCCACCACCGGCGTACCGCGCGCCTCATCTGCAATGGCGGCAAGCGTGGCATCGGCGCGTTCAAGCAGAACCGGGATCGACGTTTCAGGCCAGACGATGAGGTCTGGGGCCGTATCTGTGGTGGCACCGGTAAATTCCAGCTTTTTGTCGAAGGCGGCCGGGATCATCGCTAGATCCCACCGCGTTTCTTGCGCCTCGTTGGTGTGAATGATGCGGATTGTCGGGGTGTCTGCCATCTGAACAAACGATGGAACACGCGCCACGCCAGCGACCGCAAGGCCCATGAGCACGGCAAGCACGCCCAAGCCTTTGCGTCGTTGCCGCTCGATCAGGCAGGTCACCCCAACCGCGCCCAAAACCACCAGCGCGGTCAGCCCCAGAGAGCCCGCATAAGAGGACCAATGCAACCATGGCGTATCAATGAACGCATGTCCGATCTGCGCCCAGGGAAAGCCTGTTAACGCGTAACCGCGAATGGCTTCTACGACCACAAAAACGCAAATAAACGCAATGGCTTGGCCACGTAAATGGCACGTTGTCCATCCCGCGACTGCCCAGAACAGGCCAAAACCAAAACTGACCCCAAACAGCGCGAAAGGGGCCATCCACCCGTGCCGCGCGATGTCGACAAGAAACGGTTCAATGATCCAAAAAAGCGCAACGGCAAAATACCCCATTCCCGCCGCCCAAGAGAGGCCAAACGCGTGTTTCGGGCTACGCGCTTTGCGGATCAGGGCAAAGAGTGCCCCAAGTGCGAGGATCGGCATAAACCAAAGATCGAAAGGCGCCTGGCCAAGTGCGGCAAAGGCACCAACGACCGCGCAAACTATCAACTGACCCGACTTGCGCAGAGCCAGAAAATCCTCAAGCCCCATGCCGCCTTGTCCTTACGTATCCATGTGCCCAGGCAGCCGCACGCGCAGGCGTTTGATCCGTCTTGGATCAGCGTCGATCACCTCAAACACGGTGCCTCCGGGATGCTCGACCATCTCACCGCGCACAGGCACCCGCCCCAACAGCATGAAGAGAAGACCGCCCAAAGTGTCGATGTCTTCGTCATCGATCTCCTCTTCCGCAGTCAGAGACATGCCGATTGCGCTTTCAAAATCTTTCAATGGGGTTTTCGCTAATGCGACGTAAGCGCCAGACTTTTCCACAAAAAACTGCGTATCGTCATCAATATCATGCTCATCGGCAATTTCGCCCACAACCTGTTCAATTAGGTCTTCGATGGTCACGAGGCCGTCGACACCTCCATATTCATCGATCACCAATGCCATGTGCCGCCGTTCGTTTTGCATCTTTTGCAACAGCACACCAATCGGCATCGACGGCGGCACAAACACCAGCGGACGAAGCAGTTTCTTCAGCGAAAATCGCCCGCCATTGCCGTTAAACCCATGTTTCAGCGCAAAATCCTTGAGATGGGCAAGTCCTATGGGCGTATCCAGCGTACCTTCAAAAACCGGCAGACGCGTCAGCCCGCTTTCCCGAAACGTATTGACGAGATCATCTTTGGTTGTGTCATGAGGAACCGCCACGATGTCGGATCGCGGGATGGCAACATCCTCAACGGTGAGGGTCCTTAAATTGACCATCCCAACGGCCTGAGGTTCAGAGGCTTCGGCCTCATCCTCCTTCGAAGGGGTCTCGTTCAGGGTAAGAGCGCCGATCATTTTGCGGAAAAAACCAATCTCCGCGCCAGATGCTTTGTCGCTATTTTGACTATCCGCCTGCGTGCTCCACGCTGCGATAGAGGATCCGCTATCGGATCCGTCTGTGCTGTCGCCCATCTTCCTCATCCAAAAACCGAGACGCCCTAATATGGGTTAGGAACACCCAGTTTGCCAAGTATTTCTATCTCAATGCTTTCCATCAAAGTGGCATCTTCGTCACGCACATGATCATACCCCAAAAGATGCAGCGTGCCATGCACCATCAGATGGGTGACGTGTTGCGCAAGCGTGATGCCCGCCGCCTCCGCTTCGGATAAGCAGATATCATAAGCAATTGCAATGTCGCCCAGCTCCAGACTTTCGGGTGGGATTGGGTCCGCGCCAGACTCTGGCGCGGCGCGCTCTGCTGACGGCCAGGATAAAACATTGGTCGCACGTGCCTTATCGCGGAAATCCTCATTCAATTCTGCAATCCGCACGTCATCACAGGCCAAAACGCTAATCTGCCACTGGGCTGGTTCCAACAGATGGGCCAATGTGGCCTTCGCAGCGGCCTCAGCCAAAGTTTTGAACCCCATATCGGCCCATCTAGCGTCTTCAAAGACAATCTCGGTGATCATCCGCTATCGGCGTCATAAGCCTCAATAATGGCAGCAACCAGCGGATGGCGCACCACGTCTTTGGCTGTGAAATAGTTGAAGGATATTTTGGGGATAGACGTCAAAAGCCGCTCTGCGTCATGCAGGCCACTGGTCACTCCGCGCGGCAAATCCACCTGACTGCGATCGCCCGTGATCACCATGCGGCTGCCCTCCCCCAATCGAGTCAGAAACATTTTCATCTGCATGGAGGTGGCATTTTGCGCCTCATCAAGGACCACAAACGCGTTTGACAGAGTGCGCCCTCGCATAAACGCCAGTGGCGCAATCTCGATGCGCTTTTCCTCGATGAGTTTGGCCACTTGTTTGGACGGAAGGAAATCATTCAGCGCGTCATAAAGCGGCTGCATGTAAGGATCGACTTTATCCTTCATGTCACCCGGCAAATATCCCAGCTTTTCTCCGGCCTCGACCGCCGGGCGCGATAGAATGATCCGGTCAACGCGGCCCTCAATGAACATGGACACGCCAGCAGCAACCGCCAGATAGGTTTTCCCGGTTCCCGCGGGCCCGATACCGAAGGCCAGTTCGTTTTTAAAAAGCGACATGACATAGGCTTTTTGCGCGTCTGTCCTCGGCTCCACCAACTTCTTGCGCGTCTTAATCTCAACCGTACCGCCGCGAAACATCTCAAGCTGATCGCCATCATAGCTTCCTGCCTCGGTCTCTGTGGGTTCCGCGCTTCCGCCCATGCGCAATTCACGATCGACATCTGCCGCCTCCACACTGCGCCCGGCCTCAAGCCGACCATAGAGCGCATGCAGGACGGATGCCGTTGCGGATGTGCTGTCTTTTTCGCCGATGATGGCCAACTGATTCCCCCTGCGCATAATCTGCACGCCCAACTGACGCTCGATCTCGGCCAGGTTACGATCATGCTCTCCGCACAGGTCGATCAGCAGGAAATTGTCAGGAAATTCAATGACCTCTTCGTGCAACGCCGTCAGGTCATCTGTCGGTGGCAAGGCTTCTATGGCCAAAAAAAACTCCTGTAACGCGTGTCCGTAAGAGTAGCGTGCCAACTGGATCGGGCAACTGCAAGAGCTCTTCGGCGAACAGGGCCAATTGCACAAAAAATGCCGCGGAGGTTTCCATCCGCGGCATCGTTTTCAGTCAAACTGAGATCAAATCGGATCAGATACAGACGAGCCCGATTTGAACGCACCTGTTGCCGTATTCGGCGGTGCAGTGCCCGAGCAAACGGGCTTGCCATAGGGATCAAGCCGCTGAGACAGGTATCCTTCCGCCCCATCATCAATGATCCAGTGATCGCAACCATTCGGATCGACCCATATTCCAGCTTGAAGCTGGCTAAGGTGTTTGGCGTCAATGCCACGGTCGACAGTCTTGTCCACCTTGGAGCCGCAGGCCGACACGGCCACCACGGCTGGCAGTAGAAGTGTCAATTTCAAAGCTTTCATCACTTGTCCCCCTAGCGAATGCAGATGATTTCAACGCGGCGGTTTTTCTGCATCCCCGCGGCTGTTCTGTTGGATGCCTTGGGCAGGCGTTCACCATACCCGCGGACATCCGCGATGCGCGCACCGCTGGCTTGCGCGATAGAGGCCACTGCGGTGGCACGACGGAAGGACAGGTCAAGATTGTACTGATCCGAGGCGCGGCTGTCTGTGTGACCGGTGATGATGTAGGAAATGGCGTTGGCCTCTTGGAAAAACTTTGCCAAGTGCTGACGCCCGGACGAGCTGATATGCGCACTGTTTGTGGCAAAGAGCTGATCTGAGTTCATGACGCCGCAGACATTGCCCCGGCGGCAGACCGGGATGCCCTGACGGTTCACATGAGGGGTCATGTACCCTTCCCAACCGTCATCCATCACCCAATGTTCACACCCATCCGGGTCAACCCAAACCGTTGGTGTGTAGTTTTCGCCAATTACGGTGCGTTGCGTTTGCGCAGACGCGTCCGTGGCGAAAAGAGTGGCGCCCAAGGCGACGGCAGCAATACCGCCAAGGACACCGCGAAACGAATTCGCAAGCTTCTTTTGCACAGCCCCTATCCTTTATACATGATCCCCCGCATCGCCTAAGGCACCGGGCAGATCCCCGTGGCGATACAATTTATCCTTTGAGTGTAACAAGTTTCGACCCATTGTGAAGGCCGAATCCGGGGCGATTATCCACGGAATGGAAACAACCTGAGCCCAATCTGGGGTCAAAAAGCATCCACAGTTAGGATGTCAAAGCATCCACAAGCGAATCCTCCCCGTGTGGTCAGGACGCCCGAATCACGCAGGCGTGATCCGCCCTGCCAGGGAATTGGCCGCACTCTCGGTGATCTCGACCTGGGCAATATCGCCCACGCTCACCGGTGCGTCGGCCACATGCACCGCGTGCAGATATTCAGACTTGCCCACCATCTGACCGTCCAGCCGGCCTGGTTTCTCGAAAAGCACATTCACCACGCGCCCGACCATCGCATCCTGAATTTCGCGCTGTTGACGGGTGATTAAGGCCTGCAAGCGCTGCAAGCGCTCGGATTTCACATCTTCATCAACTTGCGCACGCTCAGCCGCTGGTGTGCCGGGGCGGGTCGAATATTTGAAGGAGTACGCATAGCCGTACTTCACCTTTTCAACCAAATCCAACGTCGCCTGAAAGTCCTCTTCCGTCTCTTCAGGGAAGCCCACGATGAAATCGCCAGACATCAGGATGTCGGGCCGCGCTGCACGAATGCGTTCAATGACGCGCAAATAGCTTTCAGACGTGTGGTTGCGGTTCATGCGTTTGAGAATGTGGTCACTACCGGACTGCACTGGAAGATGCAGATAAGGCATCAGTTTTTCGCAAGCGCCATGGGCCTCAATCAAATCATCACTCATATCATTGGGGTGCGAGGTGGTGAAGCGGATGCGCTCCAGCCCGTCAATGTCATTGAGAGCCCAAATAAGCTTGGCCAGAGACCACGCGTTTCCATCCGGGCCTGCCCCGTGATAGGCGTTCACATTCTGGCCCAGCAAGGTGACTTCACGCACGCCGCGTTCCACAAGATCACGCGCCTCATCGAGAATGCGCGTAGCCGGGCGGCTGACCTCAGCCCCGCGCGTATAGGGCACCACGCAGAAGGCACAGAATTTATCGCAGCCCTCTTGCACTGTCAGAAACGCCGCCGGAGCACGCTTGGCTTTGGGCCGTTTTTTGAGCTCTTCAAATTTGTCCTCAAGCGGGAAATCGGTATCAACCGCCTTTTCCCCTGCCCGCGCTTTGGCTTCGAGTTTGGGCAAGTTATGATAGCTCTGCGGTCCCACCACCAGGTCAACAAGTGGCTGGCGCCGCATGATCTCTTCACCCTCGGCTTGCGCCACGCACCCGGCAACACCGATCTTCAAATCGGGCTTTTCAGCCTTCAGTTTCCGAAACCGACCCAGTTCGGAATAGACTTTTTCTGCGGCCTTTTCGCGGATGTGGCAGGTGTTGAGCAGGATCATATCGGCGTCATCAGGGCTTTTGGTTTCAACATAACCCACCCCGCCCATGGCCTCGGCCATACGCTCGCTATCGTAGACGTTCATCTGACAGCCATACGTCTTGATAAAGAGTTTCTTTGGCTCAGCCATACCTGTCCCTGCTCTGCCTGCCGCGGTGTTCACGAAACATAGACCGTTTGCCTACATCATCCCACCGCTGACTTGCAATGACAGACGAAATGCCCGACTTTCCCCGAAGGCAGTGACAAACGAGCGAAACCGCTATGGATTTTCCATCTCTCAGAGCACTTTTAAACAACGGTCAGGAGCTGCTGGCAAAAGGGCCCGTGGCGCTGATTTTTGTAGAAGATGAGATCGAAGTCGACAGCACTCTGCGCCACCATGTCGATCTGAAATTTCAACAGGTTTTCGCTTTTATGCCTGAAGAGTTTTCACTTGCTCCGGATGTGGCCGGGAAAGTGCATCGCGTGGGTTTCGACGTGACGCGCGGGGACAGCTACATCCGCGTGGTGAACCGCATGATCAAAGCGCTGCCTGACATTTGGATGTATTACTGTTTCAACGCGGAATACCTCTTCTTTCCCTTCTGTGAGACCCGCAGCGTGGGCGAATTGCTGACATTCCACTCAGAAGAGCGGCGTGATGCGATGCTCACTTATGTGATCGATATATACGCAAAAGATCTGGGCCAGCATCGCAACGGTGTGTCGTTGGAAGACGCGCATCTTGACCGCTCAGGTTACTACGCTCTGGCGCGCAAGAAACGCCCCGACAGCGACGATCCGCAGGACCGGCAGCTTGATTTCTTTGGCGGCCTCAGATGGAGGTACGAAGAACATGTGCCTCAGAACAAGCGCAAGATCGATAGGATCGCTTTGTTCCGCGCCAAACCTGAGCTGCTCTTGCGGGATAACCACACATTTTCCGATGAAGAATACAATACCTATGCCTGCCCATGGCACAACAATCTCACAGCGGCAATCATGTCATTTCGGACGGCAAAGGCGCTGAAATCAAATCCAGGGTCGACTTTCGACATTTACAATTTCTGCTGGCACAACACCGCGCCCTTCGAATGGCATTCACGGCAGCTGCTGGATTTGGGGCTTATGGAACCGGGCCAATGGTTTTAGATGACGGGCCAACTGTCAGCGGCAAATTTTCTAAGAAGATGCGCGAGACAAATGCAAATTTTCTACGAACCCGGTTGTAAAACCTTAGCGATTGTCGAGCAACCAGCGCGTGATGGCATTGAACTCAGGCTGAGTGCCTGACGCAGATGGGCTGCCCAAGATGTTTTGCACGGCGCCGCGCGTCTCATGGGCGCCCCCAAGGATATCTGTCGTCACCGCCGCGACGGTATACATGCCATCATGGATCGGCGGCGCCAACTCGCGATGCTGATAAACGGCAAACAGTCCCAGCGCTGCTGTTGTCCAAAGCAATATCCGTGCATAGCGCATCGCTTTGCGTGAGCGCTCTTGGCAGGCCTGTTGGCGGCCCTGGTATTTGCTTTCGTTCAGAATATCCATGCGGGCGGGATACATCCGCAAAACGGCGCAAGCGCGAAGGCATCAAGGCAAATTTATGTCAAAGGTGCTCGGCCTGGGGCATACCAAGGACGTGAAACCCACCATCAACACGGATAATCTCACCGGTCGTGTAAGCTCCAGCGGGTGAGGCCAGGTAGACCGCTGTGCCGCCCACTGCGTCCAACGTCGCATTGGACCGCAAAGGCGCGTTTTCCTCGGTATGCCGGAATGTCTTGCGCGCGCCTCCGATGGCCGCTCCGGCTAAGGTCTTCATCGGCCCTGGAGAGATCGCGTTGACCCGAATTTTGTCCGGTCCAAGATCATTGGCCAAATAGCGCGTCGTTGCCTCAAGTGCGGCTTTGGCCACGCCCATCACATTGTAATTCGGCGCCACGCGACTGGAGCCTTGATAGGTCAGCGTAAGCAGCGTGCCACCATTGTCTTTCATCATCGGATACGCGCGGCGCGCGACTTCAATGAAGGAGTAACAAGAGATGTCCATGGAGTTTTTGAAATTCTGTCGCGACGTGTTCAAAAACCGCCCCGTCAACTCAGATTTATCAGAAAAAGCAATGGCATGGACGACAAAATCAATCGTGGGCCAGCTTTGTTTCAGTTCATTGAAGCCCTTCTCCACCGAGGCTTCATTGGTCACATCCATATCCAGAAGAAGCGTTGAGCCAACGGCCTCCGCAAGGGGTTCCACCCGTTTGCCAAAGGCATCGCCCTGATAGGAAAATGCAAGCTCTGCCCCGGCCTCATGCATCGCTTTGGCAATGCCCCACGCGATGGATCGGTCATTGGCCACGCCCATTACCAGCCCGCGCATGCCCGTCATTGATTTATTCATTGTGTCGTTACCCAATCATCTTGCTCATCAGCATGGACCCGTTCGTCCCGCCAAAGCCAAAGGAGTTCGTCATCACCGTATCCAACCCGGCATTTTCCACAAGATCGGTGGCCACCTCTCCAGGATGGATCCCGGGATCAAGCGTCTCAATATTGATCGAGGGGATGATGAAATCGCCATCAAGAGCAAGCAGACAGAAAATCGCCTCCAGCGCCCCGGCCGCACCTTGCGCATGGCCCGTCATTGATTTCGTGGAACTGATGGGCGGGACGTGACCTTCGCCGAAAATGCGGCGAACGGCCTCAACCTCTCCCACGTCACCCACCGGGGTGGAGGTGCCGTGTGCGTTTATATAACCCACTTTGCGTTCATTTCCCAGTTGCCCAAGCGCCAGACGCATCGCGCGCTCCCCGCCTTCGCCTGAGGGAGCCACCATATCGTGGCCATCAGATGTGGCCGCGTAGCCCGTCACTTCGGCGTAAATCTTGGCACCACGGGCCTGAGCGCGCTCCAGGTCTTCCAACACCACGATGCCGCCGCCGCCCGAAATCACAAACCCGTCGCGATCTGCATCAAACGCCCGAGAGGCATGCTCTGGCGTATCGTTAAACTTGGACGACATCGCCCCCATCGCATCAAAGAGGCATGAGAGCGTCCAATCAAGCTCTTCCCCGCCGCCTGCGAACATAACATCCTGTTTTCCCATCATAATCTGCTCTGCAGCATTGCCGATGCAATGCAGCGATGTGGAACAGGCAGACGTGATGGAGTAATTGATGCCCTTGATTTTGAACGCCGTGCTGAGGTTTGCGGAGATCGTCGAACACATGGTCTTGGGCACAGCAAAAGGCCCAATCCGTTTCGTCGCGCCTGTTTTCAAAACCGTCTGATGCGCCGCCAACATCGCAGACGTGGATGGCCCGCCAGAACCCGCCACCAGCCCGGTACGTGGATCAGACACCTCTGTCTCACTCAGCCTGGCATCTGCGATGGCCTGCTCCATCGCGAGATAGGCGTAACCGGCTCCTGGCCCCATAAAGCGCAGTTTGCGTTTGTCGATGGCGGCCGTCAGATCTATGTCCGGCGCACCGGCAATTTGGCTGCGGAACCCGTGCTCGGCCATGTCTTCATTGGCGCGGATGCCCGACCGGCCCGCCTTCAAAGCGGCAGTGACCTCCTGAGCGGAGTTTCCGATGCTTGAGATAATCCCCAATCCGGTGACGACGACGCGACGCATCCTGGTTCTCCCTCTCGTCAGGATCCCATGCCGAGCACGCTATCAGCTTTCCGACAGCGCAACCTTCATGTCCTTGACCTGATAGATCACCTCACCATCCGCCTCAACCCGGCCATCCGCAACCCCCATTGTCAAACGGCGGGTTTGCACGGCTTTGGTGAAATCCACATAGTAGGTCAGCATCTTGCGATCGGGCCTCACCATACCGGTCAGCTTCACTTCACCCACGCCAAGCGCGTAGCCCCGCCCGGGCCAGCCGCGCCAGCCTAGGTTAAACCCTGTCAGCTGCCAAAGACCATCGAGACCCAGACAACCCGGCATGATCGGGTTTCCGGGAAAATGACACTGAAAAAACCAAAGATCAGGCGTGATATCGAACTCTGCGATCACATGGCCTTTGCCGTGAGCGCCACCGTCACCGGAAACATCTGTGATCCGGTCCATCATCAGCATAGGAGGCTCGGGCAATTGCGCATTGCCAGGGCCGAATAGCTCACCGCGCGCGCATTTCAGCAGATCTTCGCGGTCAAAATGGCTTGGATATTCAGCCAAAAGCCGGCCCCCTTCGGTCAATTTCCCGTTTATCGCGACCCTCTAGCACCGGGACAAAGCCCCATGCAAGCCCGGCAGAGGCCCGCATTGCTCCGGTGTGGTCCGCGACAGAGGCGCACCTGCTGTGCAAATGTGATTGAAATCATGCCGCCAGAGCGACTATATGATACGTATTGCAAGGAACGCATCATGACAGACACGCAAGCAATCAAACGCTCAACAGAATGGTTGACCTCCGCTGACCTTCGGCCCACCCGCCAACGCGTCGCTTTGGCATCTTTGCTGGTGGGCGATGGAAAACACCGCCATTTCACCGCGGAAAGCCTGTTTGCATCTGCCAAAGAACAAGGCGAAGCGGTGTCCCTTGCCACAGTTTACAATACGGTTCACGCCTTTCGCGACGCCGGATTGGTGCAGGAAGTGACGGTGGAAGGCGCGAAAAGCTATTTTGACACCAACACCCATGATCACCCGCATTTCTTTTGGGAAGATGATCAGGTCCTGACAGATGCCCCGGCCGACGAGTTAGAGATTACCCGTATTCCGGCCGCCCCTGAAGGTGCAGAGATCGCCAGTGTCGACGTGGTCATCCGCCTCCGCAAGACCAAACCCTGACGCGCTCACCAGTGCCGAGCATGCGCGCCATTTGCTATGACAGATTTGGCGATGCGACTGATGTACTCTCATTCCAAAGTGTTGAAACCGAGCAACCTGGTCGAGGCGAGGTTAGGGTCGCGCTAAGCTATTCCGGTGTAAACCCATCGGATGCCAAGGCGCGCGCCGGTCTGCGACCGGGTATCACCAAACCGCCTTTCCCCAAAATCATCCCGCATTCAGACGGCGCCGGCCGCATCGAGGCCGTGGGCGACGGGGTAGATGCCGCGCGTGTTGGAGAACGTGCATGGGTCTTTAACGGCCAGTGGCAACGCGCCTTCGGCACGGCGGCAGAAAAGATTACCCTGCCATCGGATCAAGCCGTAGCTTTGCCTGACGCTGTCTCAGAGGAGATAGGTGCCACATTGGGCATTCCAGGGCTGACGGCGGCTCAAACTGTGTTCGGCGGTGGCGAGGTTGCAGGGCAAACGCTGCTCATCAGCGGGGGCGCTGGGGCGGTTGGCCATAACGCAGTGCAGCTGGCCGCCTGGGGTGGCGCCAAGGTCATCGCGACATGCTCAGGCTCTGCCATGGATGAGGTTAGCGCGGCCGGAGCCGATCATGTCTTTGACTATGCGGACGCAGACCTCGCCGAAAAGATCACAGAGGCAACCGGTGGCGACGGGATCGATCGCGCTGTCGAGGTGGAGTTCGGACAAAACGCGGAGGTTCTCACGCAGGTCATGCGCCCCCTTGGCACCATCGCCACCTATGGCTCCGGCAAAGATATGACGCCTGCTATGCCGTTTGGCCCCATGATGTTCAAAGCGCTCAAGATCGACATCACACTCATTTACATTCTCCCACCTGCTCCGCGCGCCGCCGCCATTGCGCGGCTGCATGAGGCGCTGACGGCTGGTGGTTTGAAACCGCGTATCGACCGGGTTTTCGACTTTGAAGACTGCGCAAGCGCCCAGGACGCGGTGGTGACGCCTGGCCGTAAAGGCGCGGTTCTCTTGCGCACAACCTGACGCGGGGGCCAGCCCCCGCACCCCCGGGATATTTATCAAAAGAAAGAAGCGGTGGATGCGGCTTCTTTCTTTTTGAAAATATCCCCGCCGGAGGCATGAAATCTCTGCTTTCAAGCCGCGCGCGCTCATGCCACTCTGGGCTGTACACCCGGAGGAGTGTTATGCCCATCACCACCTGCATTTTCGATGCCTATGGCACGCTCTTTGACGTGGCCGCCGCCGCCCGCACTGCCGCAGCTGAGCCCGGGCGCGAGGCGTTTGCCGAAAAATGGCCTGTCATCGCAAATCACTGGCGATTGAAGCAGCTGCAATACACCTGGCTTCGCGCGGTCATGGATGCCCATACTGATTTCTGGGAGGTCACGCAGAACGGTCTGGATTGGGCGCTGGAGGCAGAAGGTTTGGGCGATGATGCAGATTTGCGTGAGCGACTGTTGCAACTCTATTGGGAGCTTGACGCCTATCCTGAGGTGCCTGACATGCTCAAGGCACTGAAAGGTAACGGCAAAACTACCGCAATCCTGTCCAATGGCTCGCCTGATATGCTCCAAGGCGCGGTCAGATCTGCCGGCATCGGTTCGGTCTTAGACGATACATTGTCGGTCCAAAGCGCAGGCATCTTTAAACCTGCCAGCGTGGTTTACGATCTGGTGGGGCAGCGTTTTGGTTGTGCCAAAGAGGAGGTGCTTTTCGTCTCTTCCAATGGTTGGGACGCGGCGGCGGCGGCGGGATACGGGTTTCGCACGGCCTGGGTCAATCGCGCTGGCGAGCCAATGGATCGCCTTCCCGCCCAACCCCATGACGTGCTTTCAGACCTGACGTGCATTCCGGACCTCGCCGATGCCTAACTTCACAACCTCCGACGGCGTCCGTTTGCATTACGAGGATGATGGTCAGGGTCTCCCCGTTTTGTGCCTTGCTGGTCTGACACGCAACAGCCTCGATTTTTGCTACCTGAAACCACATCTGACCGGCTACCGCATGATCCGCATGGATTACCGCGGGCGAGGTAAGTCCGAGTACCCGGACGATTTCATGAGCTACAACATCCTGCGCGAAGGCCAGGATGCGGTCGAGCTGCTGGATCATCTGGGGATCGACAAAGTCACGATCATCGGCACCTCGCGCGGTGGCTTGATTGCCATGGCGCTTTCAGTGACGCATCCAAGCAGGTTGGCAAGTGTGGTCCTGAACGATATCGGCCCCGAAGTGACCGATGCGGGCATCGCGCGGATCATGGACTACGTCGGCAAAACGCCGCCTTACGCAAACCTGGACGAGGCCGCGGCCGCGCTGGCCGATGGGTTGGGCCATGATTTTCCCGGCGTACCGCTGACCCGTTGGCGAGAGGCCGCTGACTTCATGTGGGCCGAGCAAGAAAACGGCCTGTCCTTGCGCTATGATGCCCGGCTACGCGATGCGCTGATTGGGCAGGCGGGTGTGGGCGAGGCACCCGATCTGTGGCAGTTATTTGATGGGTTAAGGCCCTTTCCACTGGCCACGATCAGAGGTGCAAATTCGGATCTTTTTGCACAAGGGACCTTGGACAAGATGCAGGCGCGCCACCCCGATATGATCACCGCAGTCGTGCCCGACCGCGGTCATGTACCCTTCCTTGATGAACCTGAAGCCCTCTCCGCAATCCAACACGTGTTGAACGCGACATGAGCACCATTGAACTGATCCGCGCTGCAGCCACGCGCATAGAAGGGCACGCGCTGCGCACCCCGCTAATGAACTCTCCGTTTCTGGATGAGATCGCGGGCCGGCGGCTATACGTGAAACCAGAATGCCTGCAACACACGGGCAGTTTCAAGTATCGCGGCGGGCGCTCGGCTGTGTCTGCGCTTGACCCAAAGACCCGCGCCAAGGGCGTACTGGCCTTCTCTAGCGGCAACCATGCCCAAGGTGTGGCCCGCGCGGCGGCCGAATTCGGCGTGCCCGCGGTGATCATCATGCCCAATGACGCGCCACAGCTCAAAATCGACAACACCCGCGCCTTGGGGGCGGAGGTGATCCTGTATGACCGCCCCAACGGGCAGAGCCGTGAAGCCTTGGGCGAAGAGGTGCAGGAAGAGCGCGGTATGACCCTGATCAAACCATATGATGAAGATCAGGTCATCGCAGGCCAAGGCACCTGTGGGCTGGAGATTGCCGAACAAGCGCAGGTTTTGGGGCTGTCAGACGCGGAGGTTCTGGTCTGCTGCGGTGGCGGCGGGTTCACCTCAGGCATCGCACTGGCGCTGGAGGCCGAGGCCCCCGACATGCGTGTGCGTCCGGTGGAGCCAGAGGGCTTTGATGACGTGGCCCGCTCGCTCAAATCCGGGCATATTGAGACCAACAATCAGATGTCCGGCAACATCTGTGACGCGATCCTGACGCCGTCGCCTGGCCATATCACTTTTCCGATCATTCAACGCCTTTGCGGGCCGGGTATCGTGATCTCAGAGGACGAAGCTCTGCGCGCCATGGCTTTGATTTTCCAACGCTTAAAGCTTGTCGCCGAACCCGGAGGCGCCGCCGCCGTGGCCGCGGCTCTCTTTCATGCAGACGAAATCGAAGGCGACGCGGTGATCTGCACCATATCGGGCGGCAACGTGGACGCGCCGATGTTCGCCCGCGCGCTGCAGTGAGGATTTGAATGACCCGTTTCACCATTGCCAGTTTCAACGTCAAGAACCTGATCGGGGCGGGGAAAGAATACTATAAATTTCAGACCTATACGCCCGAGGAATACGCGTGGAAATTGGATTGGATGGCGGATCAATTGCTGACGATGAACGCCGATATCGTGGGTTTTCAGGAAATTTTCGAGGAGGACGCCCTGCGCGCTGTGGTCGATGAAGCCTCGACCCGTGCCGATGCCCTCAATGATGCCAGCGTGCCCGACAAATCCAAGCGCTACCACCGAAAGGCAATCTTTCGGAAGCTGAAGGTGGAGCCCTATACCCAAGCCGCGTTGGCCTTTGCGCCCAATGCTGCCGACACAGGCGAGCCGGGCAAGCGGCGCCCGGGGATTGCGATGCTATCGCGTTTCGATTTTGAGGGAACACCGGAGATTATCCAAGACCTGGATGACCCGGTGCGCATCCCGTTTCAGCCGTTGCGCGGGCTCGAGGCGGGTGACGCAGGACACTATGTGCTGCGCCGCGTCTCGCGCCCGATCCTCAAGGCGCGCATTCCCGTGGGCGGCCGCGTGATCACCGTTTTCAATTGCCATTTAAAATCGAAGCTTGGCGAATATGACGCGCCAGAGGGAGCACCTTACCCGCCTGAGGCCGATCTCACCCGCTACGACCCGCTGGGACGCGCCATGGGCAGCCTGCGCGCCGCGCTGCGCCGGATGGCAGAGGCTTGGGTTCTCCGCCGCGCGGTGGTGGAAGAATTGCAAAAGGGCAATCCGGTCATGGTCTTGGGCGATTTTAACGATGGCGAACACGCCGTCAGCACCGAGATTATCACCGGCGAGACGCCGTTTCGCAACTATGCCTGGATGCTGCGCCATGATGCAGAGACGCCCAATGATCGCTACTCCAAGGAGGAGAATATCCAGATTAAAGAGGATGTTGAGCGCGTGCGCTTGCATTCGGCAGAGCGGCTTTTCGTACGCAAATCAGCACGAGACATGATTTACACCTCTGCTTTTGGCGGCAACTTCGAATCCATCGACCAGATTTTCCTCAGCCGGCATTTCCACCCCGACAATGCCGACCGGATGGGCGAGCTGCGCTATTTCTCGGTCTTCAATGATCACCTCACAGATGGCTCCCACCCAGAGGCCCCCTACAACAAACTCGCCTCTGACCACGGACAGATCATGGCGCATATGGATCTGCTGTGATGCGGTGTCAGGTGGCGATTATCGGTGGCGGTCCGGCGGGTCTTTTGCTTGGGCAATTGCTGCTCATGCAGGGGATTGAGACGGTGATCCTTGAACGCCGTTCACGCGAGTATGTTCTAGCTCGCATTCGTGCTGGTGTATTGGAAACCGGCTTGGCGGAATTGGCTGCAGAGGCCGGGGTTGGCACACGGATGCAGGCTGAGGGGTTGGTCCATGACGGCACGCTTATTGCCTATGATGATCACAGCTTTCGCATAGATTTCAGCGCCTTGACCGACAGAACCGTCCTGGTGTACGGACAAACCGAATTAACACGCGATCTCTATGAAGCGCGCGATGACGCCGGTGGCACGACGCTTTTCAATTGTGAGCATGTCACGCTCCATGACGTAGCAAGCGACCACCCACGCGTGACATTCACCCATAATGGCCAGTCCCAAACGATTACGTGCGACTACATCGCAGGCTGCGATGGGTTTCACGGCCCTTCTCGTCGGGCCATCCCCGAGGACAAGCGCCGCGAATACGAAAAAACCTACCCGTTCGGATGGCTCGGCATCCTGTCCCGTACGCCGCCGATTGACGCAGAACTGATCTATGCCAATTCCGCGCGCGGCTTTGCGCTCTGTTCGATGCGCGGTGCGGAGCTAAGCCGCTATTACATTCAATGCCCCCTTTCCGACAGCCCCGAGGATTGGGACGATGCGCGGTTTTGGGAGGAGTTGAAACGCCGCCTTCCAGAACGCGCGGTCGATCACCTCGTCACGGGCCCCTCAATTGACAAATCAATCGCGCCTTTGCGGTCATTCGTGTGCGAACCGATGCAGTATGGCCGCCTGTTCCTAGCAGGCGATGCCGCCCATATTGTGCCGCCCACTGGGGCCAAGGGCCTCAACACCGCGGCCGGTGATGTGCATTACCTTTTTCGCGCGCTGATGCAGCACTATGCGGACGGCGATGATCAAGGCCTTGAAAGATACTCAGAAACTGCGCTCAAACGCGTTTGGAAAACCCAGCGGTTCAGTTGGTGGATGACCAATCTATTGCACCGCTTCCCCGACCAGTCCGATTTTGACCTACAAGTCCAACGCGCCGAACTGGCCAATCTCAAAGACAGCGAGGCCGCGCAGCGCGCCCTGGCTCAAAGCTATGTGGGACTGCCCTATTGAGCGCGTTAGAGCTTTCAGATGTGACGCTGCACTACCGCGACGACGGGGATCCCAACGGCCCACCCTTGGTTTTTGCAAATTCCCTGGGCACGGATCTTGCTTTGTGGGACGGGGTTCTGCCGCATCTTCCCAATGGGCTGCGGGTCATCCGCTATGACAAGCGGGGGCATGGGCAAAGCACGATCCCCACCCCTCCTTACACGATGGGCGCGTTGGTGCGCGATGTGGAACAGTTACTAGACCACCTGAATGTGCGCGGCGCGGTCTTTGTTGGCCTCTCCATCGGCGGGCTGATTGGACAAGGTCTCGCTGCAAAGCGGCTCGACCTTGTGCGCGCGCTGGTGTTATCGAACACGGCCGCCAAGATCGGCATCCGCACGTTGTGGGACGATCGAATTGCCGACCTGCGTGCGCGCGGGCTTGAAAACGTGTCAAGCGATATCCTGCTGCGATGGTTTTCCCGCGATTTCCTAACCAAGGGTGATGTAACCCCCTGGCGGGAGATGCTGACGTCTCAGTCCCTCGATGGGTACATCGGCTGTTGCGAGGCCATTGCCGGCACGGATTTCTACAGCGCCACAGGCGCATTGCGTCTGCCGCTCCTGGGCATTGCCGGGTCTGAAGATGGGGCCACACCGCCCGATCTGGTGCGCGAAACCGTGGACCTGGTGCCGGGATCGCGGTTTGAATTGATGCGCCGGATCGGGCATTTGCCCTGCGTGGAAAAGCCGGAGGAGTACGGCGCATTGCTGAGCGGGTTTTTGAAGGAAATCGGGCATATCTGATGCGAAGTCTTCAAAAGACTACGACCGCGTTCTTTTAAAGAATGCGCATTTCGATTGAACATTGAAACGACGGCATGAAACCGCTTTAGTCCTGTCATGTCTCGCCCCGCCTCTGGCCGCCTGCCTACAGTTTTTATTCTTATGACGGTCATGATCGACTCCATGGGGATTGGGCTAATTCTGCCTGTGATGCCAACGCTTCTGCTGGAGGTCGGCGGCGGCACGCTTGCCAACGCGGCCCTCTGGGGCGGCGTCCTGACCACGTCTTTTGCAGTGATGCAGTTCCTGTGCGGCCCAACCGTGGGAAATCTATCAGACCGCTTTGGCCGTCGCCCAATTCTGCTTTTGTCGCTCTTTGTAATGGCACTCGATTATCTGGTGATGGCCCTGGCCACGAGCATCTGGCTTTTACTCATCGCGCGCATCATCGGGGGTATCACCGCGGCCACCCATTCCACCGCGCTGGCCTACATGGCCGACACCTCAACCCGCGAAAACCGCGCCTCCGGCTTTGGGCTGGTCAGCGCCGCCTTTGGCCTCGGCTTCGTTCTCGGCCCCATCATCGGCGGTATCCTGGGCGATCTGGGCACCCGCGCGCCGTTTTACGCAGCTGCCGCGCTGGCGGGGGCCAATTTCATCTTCGGCCTGCTGATCCTGCCGGAAACCGTCACCGACAAAATCCGTCGCCCGTTTTCCTGGGCCCGCGCCAACCCCTTTGGCGCAATCACCCAAATCCGCGCCCTGCCTGGGCTTGCGGGCCTTTTGCTGGTGCTCTTCCTCTTTCAAATGGCCACCAATGTTTATCCGGTGATCTGGGCCTATTTCACCCAAGCGCGCTTTGATTGGTCGCCTGGCATGATCGGGGCCTCTCTTGCTGTCTTCGGCATCTCTATGGCTGTTGTTCAAGGCGGGCTCATCCGGTTGGCCATCGCGAAGTTTGGGGATTTTTACACCGTGATTTTGGGATTTGGCTTTTCTATCGTGGCGTTCCCTATTCTGACCTTTATCGAAAACGGGATGCTCGCTTTGATCCTGACACCCATTTCGGCACTGGCGGCAATGGCTGGCCCCGCGCTGCAAGCAATCATGTCCAAACGCACCCCGGAAAATGCACAAGGGGAGTTGCAAGGCATTTTCACATCCGTGACCGCGCTCGGCATGATCCTCGCACCTCTTTTGATGACGGCCGTTTTTGCTGCCGCCACGAAGCCAGGTGGTCCGGTCTACCTACCTGGTGCGCCGTTTCTGGCGGCGCTGATATTGACGCTTGCGGCGCTGGCACTGTTTTGGACATCCAAACCTATCAAAACGTCCGAAGCGGCAGGGTAGCGCGCACGTTTCCCGCTTGCACACGCCCGAAAATCAAGGTCAGGCTGACGCGACGCATAAGGGAAGACCCCCATGAAACTCCGCGATCTTGATGTAATCGTCACCGCGCCGCCGCCGCCGGGATGGGGCGGGCGCTACTGGATCTTGGTCAAGCTGACCACGGATAACGGGATCACCGGTTGGGGCGAATGCTATGCCTCCTCTGTGGGCCCGGACGCAATGAAGGCAGTCATCCAAGACGTCTTTGAGCGTCACATGCAAAGCGAAAACCCCGAGAACATTGAGCTGATGTTTCGCCGTGTGTTTTCGTCGGGCTTCACGCAGCGCCCGGACCTCACGGCAATCGGCGCGTTCTCAGGGCTTGAGATTGCCTGCTGGGATATCCTGGGCAAAGCGCGCGAGCGCCCGGTCTACGCGCTTTTGGGCGGCAAGATGAATGATCGGATCCGCGCCTATACCTATCTTTACCCTCTGCCCCATCATGAGATAAACGCCTTCTGGGTCTCACCTGACATGGCAGCCGAGGCCGCGTTGGATTGTGTGAACCGGGGCTATACGGCGGTGAAGTTCGACCCGGCAGGCCCCTATACGATGCGCGGCGGCCACATGCCTGCGATGTCGGATATCTCTGTTTCTGTGGCCTTCTGCAAAGCAATCCGCGACGCCGTCGGCGATCGCGCCGATTTGCTGTTTGGCACCCATGGCCAGTTCACAAGCGCCGGAGCCATTCGACTGGGTCAGGCGTTGGAGCCCTATTCCCCGCTTTGGTTCGAAGAGCCGATCCCGCCCGACAATGTGGCGCAAATGGCCCGGGTTGCGGCGCAGGTGCGCATTCCTGTGGCCACAGGAGAGCGGCTTTGTACCAAAGCGGAGTTTGCGCCTGTGCTGCGCGAAGGTGCCGCGACAATCCTACAGCCCGCATTGGGCCGCGCGGGTGGCATTTGGGAGATGAAGAAAGTTGCGGCCATGGCTGAGGTCTATAACGCGCAAATCGCGCCACATCTGTACGCAGGGCCCGTGGAATGGGCGGCCAATATTCACCTGGCCGCGTCGATCCCAAACATTCTGATGGCCGAAACCATCGAAAGCCCGTTTCATGAGGCGTTGATCAAAAGCCGCCTGCGCGTTGAGGATGGGTTTATCCCCGTGCCCGATGCGCCAGGCCTTGGGATTGAGGTGGATGAGACGTTGGCCCGCGCGCATCCTTATGAGGATGACGGCCTGCACTTGCAAATGCAAGAAGACCCTTGCACCTATGTGGGCGGCAATAACTTTGCGGGCGGAGCACCGCCAAAAGAATGAGAAAGCAGGCGGTTACGGCAAAAAGCTCAACCACATGGCCGCCGTGACAATGGTCAGCGCTGTGGCCACCAAAACGGACGTTGCGGCCACGCGCTTGGCCCGGCCATACATGTTGGCAAAGATATAGGCGTTCACACCCGGTGCCATGGCCGCCGTCAATACCGCAGAACGCGTCCCTGCATCCGCCAGCCCCACCACCAGACCCAGCCCGCGTGTCATCGCGGGGTGGATAATCAACGCCACCAGACAGATCCAGAACACCACCCGAAAATCGCCCTCAGCTTTATAGCTTGCCAAGACCCCTCCCATCCCGAAAAGGGCTGCTGGAAGAGCGGCTTGCGCGATGAGGTTCAACCCGGTTTCCAGAAAATTAGGCAAGGTCAGCGCGGCAAGGTTGAAAACAAACCCAAGCGCTATCCCAAGGATCAAAGCGTTGGAGACAATGGATTTCACCACTTTCAGGAAGGTACCGGCCCCCGCCTGACCACGGGCGCGCACGATCTCCATGACGGTGATGCCGATCCCGTAGCAAAAGAGCGAATGCACGGACACGATGGCATAGTTGCCTTCCAAGGCTTCAGTCCCGTAGGCGCGCTCTGTGATGGCCAGCCCCAGCAGAACTGAGTTGGAGAAAAGACAACAAAATCCGATAACTACGGCATCTTCCCAATCTCGTTCAAACAGGTACCGCGCTCCGAATAGTCCAAGCAGAAAACCCGAAACGGAGCCAGCATAGAAACTCACCAACAGGCGCCAATCAAAGCTCTGACTGAGGTCCAAATTGGCGATTGCGAGGAACAAAAGGCAGGGAATGGCGAAATTTTGAGTGAACACCATGAGCCCGTCGACACCGCTGTCGGAAAACCACCGCCTCCAGACCGCAAGGTACCCCGCTCCGATCACCACAAATACCGGCAGGATTACCTCAAGAAGCGCCTGCAAAGCGTTATTCCTGATACGAAATCACCATGCCATCATAGGCCGGGGTGATGTGGTCAGGCGTCTCGTCTTCTACCGTTTGATAATCGAGATCGATATGCATATTCGTGAGAACCGCGCGCCGAGGCTTCACTCGGGCAATCCAGTCAATTGACTGCGCCAAATGCGAATGCGTTGGATGGGGATCGCGCCGAAGCGCATCGAGAACCCAGCAATCGAGACCTTCCAAGGCAGGCCATGTGCAGTCCGGGATGACCGCGACGTCCGGCAAATAGGCAAAATCGCCTACACGGAAGCCCAAAGCATCAATGGAACCATGGTTGACCTCAAATGGTGAGAAGGTGAGTGTTCCACCTGAACCATTTATCGACACATCACCATTGATAGTGTGCATCTCTAGTATCGGTGGATAAGGAGAAGTTTCAGGTTGGGTAAATGCATATCCAAACCTGCTCAAAAGCGTGTTTTGTGTGGCACCTGTAGCCCAGACGGGCACCCGCTTGCGCATGTTGAAAACGATCATTCGCAGGTCATCCAACCCATGTACGTGATCGGCGTGATCATGGGTGTAGAGAACGGCATCCAACTCACCCACACCCGCATCCAAAAGCTGTGATCGCAGATCCGGGGAGGTGTCGATCAGCACTCGGGTAACACCGGCTTCGCTTTCTCGCTCCACCAGCATGGAACAGCGCCGGCGATGGTTGCGCGGATTTGCAGGGTCGCAATCCCCCCAATTCCCCCCCAACCGGGGCACCCCTCCGGAAGATCCGCAGCCCAATATCGTAAATCGCGTCTCAACACTCATGCGGCGGCCTTCATCGCAGCTTTGGCAAACAATCGATCAAAGTTTGCCTGCGTTTGCGCTGCAAACTCGGGCCAGGCCATACCAAACACCTCTGCCCCCACTTGCGCGGTGTGCACCGCATAGGATGGCTCATTTCGCTTGCCGCGATAGGGTGGCGGCGCCAGATAGGGCGCATCGGTTTCAACCAAGATCCGGTCTACCGGCGCGTCCGAGAAAATATCCCGCAATTCCTGCGACTTAGGGAAAGCCGCAATGCCTGACATCGACAGGTAAAAGCCCAGGTCGAGCGCCGCGTTTGCCAGCGCGGCAGACGACGAGAAACAGTGCATGACGCAGGAAAACGCACCTGCGCGATGCTCCTCACGCAAGATCCGCGCCATATCCTCGTCAGCGGCCCGTGCATGAATGATCAAAGGCAAGCTTGTTTGCCGCGCCGCTTCAATGTGAACCCGCAAGCTTTCTTGCTGCGCCGCCGCGCTTTCAGATGTGTAATGATAATCAAGCCCGGTTTCCCCGATGCCCACGAATTTCGGATGCGCTGCGTGCGTGATCAGATCCTCAACTGTCACCATCGGTTCTTCGACGACGCTCATAGGATGGGTGCCCGCGGCGTAGAATACAGGCTCAAACCGTTCCGCTAAGGCACGCACAGTGGGCTCAAGGCGCAGCTTTGTGCAGATCGTCACCATGCGTGTCACACCAGCCGCCACAGCGCGTGACACAACCTCTTCCAACTCCGGGGCGAAGGTGTCAAAATCCAAGTGGCAATGACTGTCAGTGATCTCAATCACGGGGGCGTTGACCCTTAGGCTTTGGCGCAGGATTGCAGCTTCAGCACCGTATCCAGCACAAGGGCCGCCGGGTCAAGGTTCACCGCCCGGCCATGAGTGGCCCGCGCGCCAATATCTTGTGCCAAGGCCGCCCAGTCGCGCGCTTTTTGAGCAGAGGGTGCGAGAACTTGGAAGGCAGCCCCCTCGCCCCTGACAGCATCAGGGAGCGGCAAGCCCGTCGCTCCGGACCGCGCCATCCGGGCCAGCATCAGATCGGTCAGGGAAAAGAAGAGGTCCAAACGCTCTTCGGCCCCGCGCGCGGCCATCTGCGTGCTCAGCCGCCCTGCCCGCGCCCGATCGAGCGCTGGCAAAGAGCCCATGATATCAATGAGATCGCGGTAAAGCGCCAACCCCTCAAGATTGATGAGCCGAACTGCCTCGCCAACGGATCCACCAGACAACTCTGTCACCGCGGCCCCCTCGCTCGTGTCCACACCCGCCTGTGCCAACGCGCGGGCCATATCCTCGGCCCCCAGCACGCTGAGCCGTAGATCGCGACAGCGCGATCGAATGGTGGGCAACAAACGCGCTGGCTGATGGCTGACCAACAGAAATGTCGTACGTTCAGGCGGCTCCTCAAGCATCTTCAAAAGCGCATTGGCGGCTTGCATGTTCATCTCATCGGCGCTGTCGATCAGCACAACGCGTCGGCCCCCATCAGTGCGCGACATCTGCAAGAAACGGTTCAAGTCACGGACATTTTCGGCAACAATATCATTGCGCAGCCGGCCCGTGCTGTCATTCACGCGCCTGATGATGTGCGAAAACCCAGGCTCCGCCCCGGCCACCATGCGCCGCGCCACCGGGTGATCAGGGGCCACATCAAGCGTGTCTGGCGCAAGGGCTTCGCCAAAAAGCCCATCACCCGCCTCCGGCGTGGCGAGCAAGAACCGCGCCATCCGCCAGGCCAGCGTCGCTTTGCCCACGCCGCGCAACCCGCTGATCAACCATGCATGATGCAACCGTCCGGCGTTGAACGCGTCAAGAAAATCCGCCTCCGCCGCGCCCTGACCAAACAAAGATGCCGCATCACGCGGATGCGGTGCGCCGGGCACTTTGTCGGGTTCTGGGGCGTCGCTCATCTCAGGCGCGACGATACGATGCCCGCAATCTCATCTGCAACCGTGTCTTCATCGCGCGCCCCGTCGACCACCACGTAACGATCAGGCGCAGCCTTGGCCAAAGCCAAAAACCCCCTGCGCATTTGCTGCTGCAAGTCTGCTCCAAACTGCTCAAACCGCTCTTCACCGCCTTGACGGGCCAACGCGCGTTTCAGGCCGATCTCTGGGTCCATGTCCACAAGCACCGTGATATCAGGCTCGTGCCCAATCATCACCTCATGCAAAAGATCGACCTTCTCACGCAAATCCGCCTCGCGGAGCCCCTGATACATTCGCGTGCTGTCGGCAAAACGATCACAGATCACAACTTTTCCTGCCTTAAGAGCCGGCAAAATCAACCGTTCTAGGTGATCTCGACGGGCCGCGGTAAAGAGCAAAAGTTCGGTTTCCGCCGACCAACGATCCGGGTCGCCTTCAAGCACGAGTTTGCGGATTTCTTCCGCACCGGCGCTGCCACCGGGCTCTCGCGTCAAAACCACGTCGAAGCCAGCATCATGCAACGTGTTTGTTAAACGCCGCGCCTGGGTCGACTTGCCTGAGCCGTCGATGCCTTCAAAGGAAATAAACACGCCCTTGCCGGACACTTTCAGCCCTCTGATGCGGTTTCGAGCCTGGCCTCAGGCTCTGCGTCAGACCCTGACTCAGGTCCAGCTTGCAGGCGCGCCAAAAGCAACTGCGACACTGTCCTCAAGCGGATCATGAAGCCCCCGGCCGGCACATCGTTGGCGGCATAAAGAGGGATCTCAAGCTCGGGCAGCCCTTCGGGCGTAATGATCAGTTTTGCAAGTTCATCGCCTTTTGCCACAGGGGCATGGATAGGACCCCGATAGATGACTTCCGCAGGCACGGTATCAGACGACAAGATCGGCAAAAGCGTGGTCACATCTTCCATTGCTTCCAAAGCGACACTGTCGTCGCGCCCCATCCATACGTCCGCCTCTGCAACAGCAACCCCTTTGGAAACGACGGGCTTTTCAACGAACTGACGGAAGGCCCAACTTAGGATAGCCTCGGACTCGACTGCCCTTTGGCGTGCTGACTCCAATCCGTTGACGACAAAAATCACGCGCCGGTCACCTTGCTTGGCCGACCCCACAAGCCCGTAACCCGCGCGCTGTGTGTGCCCCGTTTTGAGGCCGTCCGCCCCGATATTGAGCCGCAAAAGAGGGTTGCGATTTTGCGTGTTCTGAGGCGCACGGCCGTCAAATTCAAACTCCGTCTCGGCAAACATCGGATAGAATTCCGGGAAATCCTCAATGATCCGCCGCGCAAGCAAAGCCAGATCCCGCGCGCTCATGACATGCCCTGTGGCGGGCCATCCGCTGGCGTTTTGAAAAACAGAATTGGTCATGCCAAGCTTCTGCGCACGCTGCGTCATGAAACGCGCAAATCCGGCCTCCGTGCCATCCGGGCTCAGAGCCTCTGCCAGAACCACGCAGGCATCATTGCCGCTGAGCACGATAATCCCGCGTAAAAGATCCTCAACGCTCACCCGGTCCGTGGTGTCGAGAAACATGGTCGAGCCACCAAAGCTCATCGCATGCGCAGAAACAGGCAGTTTCTCATCCAGCGTCAGGCGTCCATCACGAATGGCCTCAAACGTCACATAGAGCGTCATGAGCTTGGACATGGACGCAGGCGGCTGTGGTTCATCGGCGTTCTTGTCCAGCAGCACCGTGTTGGTTGCCAGATCAATCACAAACGCGCCGCGCGCCTGCGTTTCAAAGGCCTGAGCTGGAAACACCAGTGCAATGGCAGAGAACGCAAAAGCGCATAACCGAAGGATGTGAGGCATGAAGCTCTCCGATCAATTTGTCACGGCGTAGGCATCTTCAAAGCCTATGCCTTTGACCTTTTTAAGCAACGTGGAACGCTCCGAGGTCGAGGTCGCAGGCCCAACGATGACCCGCCAAAACCTCTTGCCGCTTGATTTTTGTTCCAAAACTGTCGGCACCATCCCGTTTTGCCGCATGGCGGTTGCGGTATTGCGGGCGTTTTCTTCTACGCTAAAAATTCCGATTTGGATAAAGGGTTTAGCCAAAGAGGACGCCGCGCGCGCAGGCTGCGCGGGTGCCGGTGCCGCAGTTGCTGCGGTGGCTGTTGTTGATGAGGCCGGCGTTGCTTCCGCTTGTTCAATGGCTGCAGCCGCTCCGGCAACCGGATCCAACGCCTGGGTTTCCACGGTGCTGGCCGCCGCCAGATCTTCGGTTGGTGCAGGCGCGGGTTGTTCTACCGGTGCCTCTTCACGCCTAAGAGCAGTGACATTGAGTTGCGCAGGTGCGCCCGCCAACATGCCAAGTGCCTCAGCGGCGTCAGAAGACACCTGAATTCTGGGGCCCGGATTGTCACGCTCGCGTTTGAAAAGCGCGCCAATCACGAATTTCGAATTGGCCGTATTGCGAATGATCACGCGCTCGGGCTCTTTCACATCCCCATGCGCAACCCAGACACCGCCCAACGAAGGCCGTCCATCCCAAAGCCCACTTTCGGTGACCTGAAAAACATCCGGCGCTTCAACATCACGCTCCACAAGTTTGGTTGTGGTCGCTTGTGCTGACACTTCTTCGCTGTCGGGTTTGGGTTTGGGTTGAAGGAAATCAAACGTCCCTGCCCCTTCACCGCAACCCGCCAAAGCTAGGGTCGCTCCGACCGGGATAAGAAATACGTATTTGGATCGTGTCCTGCCCGTCGCCCCATAGACCATGCCAACTTCCTTGCCTGTACCCATGCGTCTACTGACGCGTCTTGCCGGTTTGCCCGACGATTTTGATGTGCCCCGGCCTCGTAGCATCGGCTGTGTTTAATCAGACGAATTCGAGGCTCTCAGCCTTAAGTGTACCCTGAGTTTGTGCGTCTGAAAAGTACGCAGGCCATACCAGGCGCAAAACATCGCTCAATATTGGTGTCTTTCAGAATCAAACCGTAGGCAGTATGCGTGCCAGAGCGACCAAATCGCCCGGAGGAGTGGCAGAGTGGTCGAATGCACTGGTCTTGAAAACCAGCGAGGGTGAAAGTCCTCCGTGGGTTCGAATCCCACCTCCTCCGCCAATCCAGCAGTTTACTCAAAAATTCATGTAAATAAGGCCTTATGATCTTTATTTGGGTACAAATTTAGGTATAAGTCGAGCATACAACCCCCAACGCACGCCATAGCTCGAACATGACAAATCATCTCATCAGGCAGGGCAAGACTTACCACGTAAAGGTCGCCATACCCTCTGACGTCCAGGGTGTGCTGGGCAAGAAGGCGTTCAAAAAAAGCCTGAAAACAGCAGACCGTGCGGTGGCTATTGCGCGCTCGGGACCTCTGATTTTGCAATTCAAGGAAGCCATCGAGGAGGCGCGGGGCAACCCGACGAAGTCTCTGGATGCACACCTTGAGGAAACCAGGGAGCTACTGAGAGAGGTTCGGAAGGGCTCTGGCCTCGACGAAGACGCACTATTTGGCCTCCAGGAAGAGTTGACAGAGAAGCTCCTCAAGGCCAGGGGCGTCCGATACATCGACCAGCTCAAGCCGAAAGACCAAGACCAGGTGGCCCGCTCGTTTAAGATTGCCGATGGGCAGCTGACACCCTTTGCGCAACACTTGGAAGAGTACCTGGCAACCCGCGCCCTAGAGGATAAAACCCTCGATGCAATGCGGAAGCACATCCTGAGGTTCGCTAAGGGTTGCTCGATGGTTCAAGATGTGAACCGGCAGGCCGTCAGGGACTTCGTGATCAGGCTCTCCGATGCAAAGCCCAAAGGGTTGGGCCTTCGAAACCCAACCATCAAAGTGCACCTAGGGGCTCTCATGGGATACTGGCGTTACCTCAGAGACGAGGGCATCGCCCCTGAGGATCAACCCAACCCGTTCTCCGAGGTCCGACTACCTGAAGTAAACCGTAAGGATGCTGGGAGGGACGCTCGAAAAGAGTTCTCGGTTGGTGACATCAGGACCCTGCTAGATGCAATCACTGAGACCAAAGATGAACAGCTGGTGGCCATTTTTGAGTTAGCAATCTACACCGGGGCGCGGATCGATGAGCTGGCTAAGCTCAAGGTTGAAGATGTAACAGTGGACGAAATCAAAATCACCGAGGCGAAGACGGCAGCAGGTGTCAGAACTATCCCCGTTCATCCCGAGTTGAAACCCACCTTGGCGACCTTACTAAGCGCCGCGAAACACGGGACCGATGCATACTTGGTAGCTGGTCTGGTGCCGAACAAATTCGGTGTACGCAGCGACGCCGTGGGCAAGCGCTTTGGCAGGCTCAAGAAGAAGCTCGGTTACGATGGCAGATACGTGTTCCACAGCATTAGAAAGACCGTGTCTACGCAGCTTGAGAACGCAGGGGTGCCTGAGGGGGTCAGCGCGGACATCCTGGGTCACGAGAAGAAGACAATGACGTATGGGCTGTACTCAGGGGGCAGCTCGATGGAGCAGAAGCGGCATGCTATTGCAAATATTGACTACACACAGACTGCATAGCGCGAATGGCAGCTTCTTGAGAAGTTCCTAGCGACTTCGCGACCCCAAAACCCATGGTCAAAAGTCTGGCAAATTTAGACTCAGCCTAGTGATATCACTGTCGTCTTCAACTATATGCTGAGCCATGGACCAGTTGAGTGAGAATACCGAAAGTGCGTTGACAGTGCCGCCCCAGCGTAAGCCGGTCGGATGGTTCGAAGAAACCATTCCTGTTCGTGGATGCCGTCTTAGTCTTGAAGAGATAAAGACCCTGTACGAGGAGCTCGGTTCTATCAATCGAAAGTATGGTAAAGAAATAATTGCTACTTTACCGCGTGATCAGGAAATGAGCGATCAGGAGTGGGAAAATTACAAAGCATTCCTGCTACAGGATGCCTTTTGCTTGACCGTTTCGATCAAAGGAGACCAGGACCAGCAACTTTACGGCGAGAGTGCAGAAATTTTCGAGAGTAGTTCTCTGCCCAACCCTATCAAAGCGATCTATTTCAACAACATCACGGCGTGGCGGCGACATGCTTCCGATACTTACCCCGTTAATCGTATGGAAGTATCTTTGGATTTTAACAAACCCCCGCTTTTAGACCCAACTTCAGTGCTTTCTGCGCCGACACCAAACAATAGCAATGTCAGCGTTCGAGCCAATGACATGACGTTTTTTCGTGCGGTACGGCAGGTTCTCAATACCAAGCTCCTAAACCGTAGAACGTGGTACAGCGCGATACATCGGTCCTTTGCTTACGACGCGGGTATTTGGCTTATCGCATTGCCCTCAGGCTTGATAGTTGCCACCCATTACATGGAGGTATTCTTCCCAGCCGGTAGCACTTGGGAAGCCTATCGGTGGGCATTTTTTCTTTATGCGCTTGGCCTTGTAGTTCTTGGCTACCGCTTCTTGTCTGGCTACGTCAAATGGGCATTTCCAGTAAACGTATTGTCGGACAACAAAGACAGAAGTCTCCGACACCGGCTTGCACTCGGAGGAATATTTGCTTGGTTATTCTACAAGGCCATCGATGCGATCTACGAACTTATACCGTTTGTTTCGTAGGTGGTTCCTTGTTCATGGAACAAACTCAACCCCGCGCAGCAAACGTTAGTCCCTATCGCGGCTGTCTGCTGCTTCTTAACGAATAGCGCCAATTACGCGTTGCGTGTCAAAGAATAGATCAAAGAAGGCAACCACAAAAAATTTCCATCGCATTTTGGGGGAAAAATCTGAGGGGCTTATAATACGTGAGCCTTCCCCCACTCCCCCGGTGTACCCCTAGCGCACTCCCCAAAGATTTTCGGAGGTACACCCCTACCCCCTGGCTTCCCTCGCCTCGCCAACCAATCCTCACACCCAAGGCCTTGCTCTAGCTCCGCTGGTGACCAATGCTGAACCCATGGACACTGAGCACAACACCACGCCCAAGGACGACAAGTCCAGGAAGCGCCGGTGGTGGGTATGGATGATCGTGCTGCTAGTGTTACTGGTCATGTGCGATGACGACGATGATCGTCCACGTTAGCACTGCTACAACTTCGGGGATGAGAAGCGTCTGTGCTTTGATGATCCACTACCGTCAGACAAGTACTGCTATCTGTCTGGAGAGACCTCTGTGCGCTGCTTTGATGAACCCCGGTGAGTACAAGCAGTCATGACCTGCCCGCCTCAGAACTAAATTGTAACATCCACAACCAACGTTGACATTAGATACATAGCTCCCATATGCGTCTCATCAGAACAGCTGAGGTTGCTCCATGAAGCAGTATGTCGTTTACCGCCGCGTCAGTACCGAGGAACAAGGCAAGAGTGGTCTTGGCCTTGAGGCACAGAGGAGAGACATTGCACTCTTTCTCGAGAACTTCTCCGAAGAACCCTACGAGATATTGGATGAGTTTGAGGACCACGTGAGCGGCAAACAAGACAGCCGCCCCAGGCTCTCTGAGGCGCTGTGCTTGGTCAGGAAGACCGGAGCGGAGCTACTTGTTGCCAAGCTGGATCGTCTCAGCCGAAAGGTGTCCTTCATCGCTGCACTGATGGATGATCCCATAGTAAAGCTTAGGGTGGCCTCAATGCCATCTGCAGACAAGTTCCAGCTGCACATATATGCCGCCCTGGCGGAGCAAGAACGAGAGTTCATATCGGCTAGAACCAAGGCCGCTTTGGCCGAAGCAAAGGAGCGTGGGACCAGCCTTGGAGGCCTCAGAGATAAGACGAAGAGACGCAACCAAGCGGTCCAGGCGAACGCGAGGGCACGCGCAGAGAAGCTGGCTGGGCTCGTGGGGCCCCTCAGGGAAGCTGGGAAGCCCCTCAGGGAGATCGCAGCACACCTCGACAAGGCAGGCGTTCAGACAGCCCGTGGAGGGCGTTGGACAGCAATGCAGGTGAAGAGGGTCTTGGATAGGCTCGAGGCTGTTTAGGAGGCTTCGCCTGCGTGCTTAAGTGACCCTAGATACTTCCATTTTTGCAAGCCTATCATATTGTAAATCCTTGCAAATCTGCGTTGCGGTTGTTGTTTACAGAGGGACTCCGAGGGGCCTATGGTTCGCCTATAGATCAACCCGAGGAGAACCCTGATGATCACCGAACAGACCGCCACTGACCTGGAGAAGATTGCGGAGATGCTGGACCAACGCATCTTCGAACTAGAGGAATGCCAAAAGGCTGGTGAAGCGCCTCCTGCAGAGCTTGAACTTGCAGCTCTTAGGGGCCTCAAAGAAAACGCCGAGGGAATTACCGGACACCCTTGATAACAATATAAACGACCAAAGGGTGGGTGTTGTTGAAAGACAGGGAGGGCGAATTACCCCTCACCCTTGATTACTAGATATTTCGAGATGCTTCATTGAGGAGCACCGGGGCGGTGGCGGCTGGTTGTTCCGCTGCCGCCCAGATCGTTCCTGGTGCCCCTCTTCGTTCCTCTCTGTGCTTTCGTATGAACGTAGGTCTTGAGTGAAAAAGGTGGGGTGAATGTCACGATGCCATACGACCCATTTCAGTAGCAGACCAGGGTTCCACCCAGCGCTACTCTTAGAGTTCAACCCGCGTTTCCCTGTCAATTAAGACCACCACAAAGACCTATCAAAGAAAGAACTCAGCACAGATGAATCCAGATCGGTGGTCTTCTGTGCTGTCTCAAACCAAGCTCCCCCTGCGGTTCCCTCATGTAGCTATGCATGAGCTTACATCGCAGGTCTCCTCCTAGAATGTTTCTGTATGGTGGTCTTCCACTACAGTTTCCAACCCAGCATTCCCTCAAGGTTCACTTCAAGTTCCCATGCAGTTGCCCCTGTAGGTATGCGGCTCTGAGGGTCTCTTTGCGTGTCCAACTTTCAGATTACATGTTTACGGACGGCCTCTTTCGAGGGGCATTTATTTATTCTTTATCATGTACTTACGAGATAACGAAAATCAGAGTGAGTATGTTTTTTGCCCACCCACATCCAGATGGGTGCGCTTCTTGAGTCCCAGGGCTCCCCCAAAACCAACCAGGAAAGGAAGCGAAATGCTCCACCCCAAACGTGTCAGGCATACGGTTATCATCGACCGCCCTTGTGGCACCGGCAAAACGACTGAAATGCTTGCGTCACTTCAACCAGGTATCAAATACCTTTTAGTGACGCCGTATCTCGCGGAGATCGAGAGGTTCATCCAGGATGCCCCAGAGGGTGTTGAGATCACGACTCCGAATGAGGGCAAAGGTCCTAAATTGGTCCAGCTCGAGAGGCTGCTGAAAGAAGGTAAGTCTCTGGCCATCACGCACCGGCTCTTCTTCATGATGCTACGATGCGCGCACTTACTGTCCGAGTATCACATCATCATTGATGAGGCACCCAATCCGGTATCCTACGTCGATGGTATAGACCAGCTGGTCTTTGAAGACGTCTTCGTCAGTGACGGTCGCGCGACAGTAGACGAAGATACCCGACAGGTAACGCCCACCGAAAAGTGGAGAAAGTACGAAAGTAGCTCCTTCACCAGCGAAGGCGATCCAACGTTCTCTAATCGCTTCTTTGGAGAAATCTACGGCCCTGCAATTCAGGGGCAGCTACACGTGGACAAAGCCGGTGTCTTTACAATTGCTGCGCCAAACCAGGTGCTCCTTGGTGGTCGCTCCCTCACAGTTATGACCTTTCTCAGCGAAGGTTCGTTCATCCGTGCGTATCTCGACACTCTTGCCCACGGAAACCCCAAGGCCCGCTATCAGCTGGCATACTACCCAGCGCTCCACGAGTGGCTGAAGGAAGCCCGCGAACTCGTTACAGTCGAGGACCTCAAGCTCCCCCCGAATTTGAACCTGTCATTCTCCAGGCAAACTCGCAGGAACAATCCAAAGACCTGTAAGGCGGTCGGGGATGCGCTTAGGAACCTCGTGTACCGCAGGTGGAAAGGCGTTGACCGCACCAACATCATCCTCACATGCGCCAAACAAAAGTGGTTTGCACGCGGTAGCGATATGTTTGCCGGGCCGTGGGCCGAGCACTCCCGTGTCTTTGGCAGGAAAGGTGGTGAAGGCGGTATTAAGTGGCTCCCGAACAAGACACGCGGGACAAACCTCTACAAGCATGCAAGCCATGCCATCTACCTCTATGCGATGTCCCCCAACCCCCTGGTGCAAAGCTTCCTAGGGGTAAGTGGCAAACGATTCTCAGACCACTTCGCTCTAGCCGAACTTGTTCAGTTGGTCTGGCGCACCCGTGTCCGAGACGGTCTCCCAATAACGGTGGCCATCCCTGACAAACGCATGCGTGAGATATTCAATGACTGGCTTGATGGAAACATCGAATGGCACGTTGGGCCCCTGGTCGACCCGGACCACGACTTCGCTGTCATCGACGAAGCCGCCTGAACCCATCCAGCCGCCCAACTTATACAACCGAAAGGAAATCCTCCCAATGAAACGCTCAGAGACAGAAGCCAAAATGGATGAACGTTGGTCGCATTTTGTGACGCACCGCTCCGGCCTCCTACCCGACCAGCCAACACTGGCGCACCTAGCCGACATCTTCGGCGTAGCGGTTGAAAACGTGAAGAGGATGGCACGCGTCTACAACAAGATCGTCGAAGCCAACCCGCGTACCCTCAAGTGCGACTTCAAAGACCCTAGCAGTTTCCCAGACGTAGGAGCCGCGTGGGCAGTAGCCGACCTCGGCTGGCATGAAGCACGGAGGGTCGCAGAGGCGGGCCTTCAGTTGCCGCACGAACAACGCCGGATTGATATGGAAGGGAAAGCCCTGGCAACCATCGGAACCCTCCAGGAGACCACGGACAGGCTGAGGGGCATGCTCTTGGCTTCGCCCCCTAACCACCCCGGCTAACCCAGCCAGCAACCCGGAGAGTCCACAGGGGAGTCACACAGCGGCTCTAGGACTCTTACCGGCACCCCACACCAGCCAGACACACCAAACGGACTCACGGGCCGCGAGAGCGCGCCTGGGGGCCACCTGCGTCTGCGCCAATCTCTACAAACCTAAGGACAACCAAAATGACCGTAACACGCGTAACCCTGGGCCATGACGGCACCGACAGTTTCGAAGAAATGCCATCCGTAAGTGATCGCATAACTTCTGACGACTTCCAGATTCCAGGCGGGGGGGTGACCTACCGAGCCGAGGGGGCTCTAGGGTCCCAAACCACTGCCGATTTGAGCACCATCCCAGACGATGCAGTCGTATCCGTGGATGGTGTCGAAATGACTGTCTCCGTGGCCCGCCACATGGGGTTAATGGGGTCGCTGGACGGCCCCACTCAAGAGTCCGCAACTTCTCATACTGAGCAGCCACAGCACTACCAAGCTCAGGGTGAACTAGCGCAAAATGAAGTTGTCACATCGAACCTCGAAGTCGCGGTCCAGGCTGGTGAGCTTTCCCACCAGGAAGCCCTGGAGTATGACCTTGCCTGGAGCAACCTGGCGCAAGCTGGAATGACCCTCGATGAGGGCTTGGAGATCGCCTACAGGGCTGCGTCAGGCGAGTTCGATATCGAAGGTGTTTCACCAGAGAACCGCCAAATGGCGGCTGACATGTACAACCGCGTCATGACGACAGCGACACAAGCAGCACAGAAAGAGCTTAGTGACGATGAGCTGGGCTGGCTTGGTCGGGCGATGGAGATTGACCCCCACGCACGCGCGGCAGTGGAACAATACGTAGTTGACCGTGCCACCGGCCAGAAGACAGTCAGCTGGCCAGAGGCAGTTGCACAGCTAAGAGCTCAGATCGGAAGCTAAACCTCACCTGGAAACGCAGATACAGCCCAGGCTCTCGGACCGCCTTACCTGAGAGCTCTGGACCTGTTGGGACCCGGTCGGTGGTGGTGAATGTGATTGGTCTCGAAGACATCACCATCGGCTGGTTCTCCACTCCAACGACAAGTTGAGGAGGGCCAAAGCAATGGCACACCAAATCCCGCTGAGCGTCTGGCAAAGGGCGTGCAACCTGGTGTTTGAACTCAGGGATATCGAAAAGAAAGCCGCAGACGACCTCAGTGAACTCGAATACCGGTACCCGCGCACCCCTGATGAACCCGCGAAGGTATGTTTGAGGGAAACCCAGAGTGCATTGAGCCAAAGCGCAAGTGAGCTTGGCCACAGTCTCAAGGAGATTTCAGCTACCCACCACATCAAAATCGAAGACACGAGGAAAAGAGAAGCAGCGATGAATGAACATGAGCGAACCTGGACCAACCGAGCAATCGCCCGCCACCACTCCATGAAAGGCGGCGAAAAGCGCATGGCACAGGAAGACCGGCGTTGCCCAGTTAAAGGCTGTAAAGAGAAACCCCTGAAATACAGCCGTTACTGCGCCTATCACGCGCGCCGTCTCAAGGAGCAGGGCCACCCCACTTTGGACCTCAGAGTCGGACCCATGGACCGATACGGGTCTTGCCTCAAACTTGGTCGGTGGGTGCGTGAAGCCATGAGCCGAGACGACCAGTGGCAAGACGATCCAAGCAGCCGTGCGGCCTGGCTGCGCATCGAACAAGCTCTGGAAGCTTTCGGCAAAGACCACAGCCTGAAGCATCCGATACCGGTGCTTGCCCAAAAGGAAGGCCAATGGCGCACCTCGTACAAAGCCAAGTGCGCCCTTTCGAGGCAGCTTGAACGAAAATCCCCAGAGGAAGTGCTAGCCGCATACCTTGGTTTGGTCTCAGTGGTGATCGTCAACAACGATCTTTTGGTCACGTCTGCACAGCTGAAAACAATGATGAACAAAGCCGGTGCTCGAGCAGCGCTGAGGCAGGTGCGGTTGACTGGTGTTGATCCACACAGTGGGCGCAAACATAAATGGAAGCCTAGCCCTGGAACGTACACCAAAGCCGGTAAATTGATCTTCGATTTGATATCCAAAGAACTCAGCGCCAACTGGTTCAAACAGGTTGAGCTCAAGATCATCAAAGGCAAGGAGGCTGGCAACACCCCCACGGGACCAGACGCGACACCCAAGGTCACCGAGGGTCAACGCCGTGCTCAGCAAAGAGCGAAGCTAGATAAAGAGCGTGGTCTCACCGGTCCTACGCCGAAGAAGAGCGATGCCCAGCGCGCATATGAACAGTCGCTGGAGCCCGGGCAGGTCACCAATACAGATCGTGAGCGCATCCAGAAGAAACGCCTGCAGCAGTACAGGCGGGACATGCAGCGCCGCTTAAACGGCTGAGCCTCTCGCTGCCACCTCTACAACAACCCAGCAGAGAAACGACGGTGGCCCATCGGGTTCACCGAGAGGCACCGCCTTGCCTTTCTCTCAAGACAGATTGGAACAAGCACACATGTCCAACACACTACAGATCATCCCCCAGGAGGCCATCGACCTCCTCCTCGAAGACCCCCAGTACGCCCCCCAGTTCGACAACGTGTTCGGCCAGGGTCAGGCCCAGGAGGTCCTTCGGGAGCTCGCGGAGGCGCAAGCCACCGCCCTCATCGAAGAAGAGGACACCATTGAAGGCATGCCCTTCATGGGGAAGGCTTGGGACGCCACGGGTAAGGCTGTAGCCCACGGTGCCCAGGAGGCTGTAAACGAAACAATCGACAGTGCCGAGAGTTTATACGAATGGGGCAACCGCCGGATTGGTGGTTGGCTCAACGAACAGGGTATTCCAACCCATATCGACCTATGGGATGACGAAAACCAACAGCTTCAGTTCAAGCTGATGACATACGAGGAAAGCCTCGGTCAGGGGTTCTTCCTCTTCGGTAAGAACGGAGTGAAGGAGGACGGCCTGGAGCTGGACCTGATCGCTGAGCCTGAGACGGTTACAGGTCAGGTGGTCTCCGGCATCTCCCAGTTCGTCACCGGCTTCGCCACCGTGCGGGGTACAGGCGGACTGTCGGGCGTCAAGGGTGCCCTCATGGACGGTGCCATTGTTGACGCCTTCATGTTCGACCCCAACGATGACAACCTGACGGCCATGCTCGAGGACTTCGGTCTGGACGCCCCGGTCATCACTGACCTCCTGGCGACTGACCCAGAGGACCCCGAGTACATCAACCGTCTCCGGAATGCCACCGAGGGTGCCGCCCTGGGTGGTATCGTCGAGGCAATCGCCTGGGGCGTCCGGGCACGTCGGGCTGAGCTTAATGGTGAACCCATCGACGGTGAAGCCGTGGCCCAGGCCCAACGCAACGCCCTTAAGGAACTCGACAAGGCCATCGCCGAGGCTGGTGAAGCCGCCAAGCGTGAAATCCAGGAGAACGTCGATCTATCCCGTGTGGTCTTCGATGAGAACCTGGTGTCTACCCCGAGGTCCCCTGATGAGATAACAGAGGGTCAGCTCCGGCTCGACCTGGGTGACGCTCCGCTGCCCGCCCAGGCGTCTGGTGAGACCGTAGACCAGGTACCCAACCGGATCATGATTACCCCCGAGCGCGCTGAAAAGGCCCGCCTCCAGGCCTCCCTGGCCCGGGGTCACGACAACCTCTACAAAGCACAGAAGACGTCGTTCCGTTCTGTCACCACGGTGAGCAGCTTCGATGACGTCCTGAGTGAGATCGCAGGGGAAGCTGAGGTCTACGCTGACGAGTTCGCCAAGGTCAAAGGTGGGAACACCCAGAGCTGGGCGAGTGTGAAGCTGTCCGCAGCCCACAAGCTACGCGAGATGGCCCGCATGACCGGGGAGAACCCTGAGGAGCTCATCGCGCGCTTCCGGTCCGCCAACTCCGGCGACATGACCCGCCTGGCAGCTGAAATTCACGCTCAGTCCAACTACGTGTTGACCCTGGAGCGGGAACTCAAGGAAATGGCTAAGGCTATCACCACGGCCAACTCCGGCGGTGGGTTCGATCCCAAGCAGTTCGCTGATGTGAAGAACCTCGATGACCTGAAGCTCCAGTTCAACGCCCGCCGTGAGGTGGCCACGAACCTCCTGGCTTCCCTGGACAGTAACCGGTCCAACGTCGCTCGAGCTCTCAACGCCATGAAGATGGCCAAGGAGGGTGACCAACGTCTCCGGGAAATCCTAAAGGACCCCGACGCATTCAAGAGTGTGGACGTTGCCGCCCGCGCCCTGGCTGACCCTGCGAACGCAAACGAAGGCACCGTTAAGGTCATGCGTGAGGCAATCGACCGGGCAGGAGACCTGATGGATGATATCAACACCTTCCGGATCAACGCCCTGTTGTCCGGCCCGGGTACCCAGGAAGTGAACTTCGTGTCCAACCTGGTTCAGATGTACCTGTACCCCATGGAGCAGGCCATCGGAGGTCTCGCCAAGGGTGACCTGACAGCTGCCCGGCACGCCGGTGATCAGTTCATTGGTCACATGCTAGGGTTCGTGGACAGCGTGAAGACATCCCTGGATGCCGCTGTGAAGAACGACCCGATCCTGGACTTCGCCAACAAGGTGGAGGAGGAGCAGTTCGCCAAAGCCCAGACGGCCCTCGGGTCTGTCGTGAGGTTACCCTCGAGGGGCCTCATGGTGATGGACGAGTTCTTCAAGCAGTCCCAGTACCGAGGCGTGGTCTTTGCCGACGCCAACAAGCTGGCCCGGGACCAAGGTCTCAAGGGTGAGGAGCGCACCGCGTTCATCAAGCAGTACCTCGCGGAGAGCTACACCGACACCGGTCAGGCTACTCGGGGGGATGCACTGCTTCAGGCGCGGAGGAGTACGTTTACGGAGGAGCTTGAGGGTCCGTTGGCTGTGGCTCTGCAGAAGGCGGCGATTGACCAGCCAATCGTTCGCTTCGTCCTGCCCTTTGTGCGCACACCCATCAACATCCTGTCTCAAACTGTTCAGCACTTGCCAATTCTCGGTGCCGCCTCCAGGCGTCTTCGTGACGACCTGGCTGCAGGAGGACCGAGAGCAGCGCAGGCGTTAGGGAAGCAGATCGTAGGCACAGGCCTCGCAATCATTTCGGCCACAATGGCAGGCTCTGGGATGATCACTGGCTCCGGCCCTAGTGACCCCCGTATCCGGTCAGAGTGGATGAAGAACAACAAGCCTTATTCGTTCCGCCTCATGAACGATGATGGCACCATAACGTTCCACTCTTATGCACGCCTCGAACCTCTATCCAACGTCTTCTCAATCATGGCTGACCTCCGGGAGATCATGGGCGATGAGTATAAGGAGGCAGAGCGTGTGCCGGTGGCTCAGGCCATGGTCATGGCGTTCATGGAGAACACCGTGAACAAGACCTTCACGCAGGGTATTTATGACTTCATGTCCCTGCTAGTGGGTCGTCCCCACGAGCAGGAGCGCGCACTCAACAACGCAATCGCCTCGTTCGTCCCCAACGTCTTCAACCAGACAAACGGGGACATGGCACTTCGGGAGGTGCGTGACGTCATGGACGCCATCATGTCCCGGACAGCGCGATACAACGAGGTTGATGTACGCAGGAACATCCTAGGGGAGCCCGTCCTTCGCAGTCTGCCCAAGTGGGAGCCCTTAGGGTTACTCCATGAGGACACGCGCCTGTTCGACCCTGTGATCGACCAGATCGTTCAACAAGCGATGATTAACCAGTCTATCTCGACTGCCCCCAGGAGGACCGTTCCCGGCCCTTCCAGGATCGACCTGTCACAAGTGCCATACAGCGAAACCCAGTCCCTCTACGATAAGTGGCTAGACGAGACTGGGACTATAAGGCTGAATGGTCGGACACTGAGGGAGGAGCTAACCCGGCTGATTGAAAGCAACCGCTACCAAAAGGCACCTGAAGGGGCCTATGGGGTCACACGGAACACCAAGGGAGACATGCTCAGGCGCGTCTTATCTGCCTACCGTAAAGCCGCAAAGAACTCGATACCTGAACTGGTTGAAGTCTTCAGAGCCGAGAAACGGGGCGCTGGTGAGCTGCTGGTTGAACAGCACAGAGCAAACTCTGACGTACTGTTCCCAAGGGTTAACCACGGTAGCTCGGGCATCCGACGACCGAGGAACTTCGAGGACCTCTTGAAGAACGTGAGGAAACTCGAGTTACCAGCCGAGGAGTAACTGCGCCCTTCGCGGTCGAAGAAAGCCGACCGTGAAATAGAAACAAAGCCGCGGCTGCATAGTACTGTGGCCGCGGCAGAGGACATTCGATGTCAATGGAAGACGGCTCGATGGTTACTTACATCCATACTTTGCGCTAGCGTCAACCTAAACAACGGCTTTGTGGGCATACCTATAAAGAGACGGGACAGAAGAACTCAAATCGCTTACACCCACTTCGAGTTTTTAATCGGGACCTCACTAAAAGTAATGTCCAGTACACCTCGCCGACTTGAGCTAATAGCATGAATTGCCCCCAACAAATTGGTAAAAGCAAGCCGCTCACACTGCCTGTCAATTCAGCTTTGGTTCGAAGGCTCTTTCGGAAAATAGTCTCGAGTGAAAAGCGGTGACAGCAATCGTCAAATACTTAGTGTGGCTAAGGGGCGTTATAGCTGCTTTCTCGATACTTGGTTTTGTGCCCCAGTTCTTTCCTTTAGATCAGCTTGATATCCTCAAGACTGTTCATGCGACAATCACCAACTGGAACCACCTGGCTGAACTAGTTGGAGAACTCTTTGGTAAGATACCTTATGTTCCCGAACTAAGCGCTTACCAAGTGAACACGATAATTTTGGTCACTACGGTCCATATACCAGGGCTTTACTCTATATGGCCGCGGCGGCAGTACGCGAACGAACGCAGTGGTACAATCGCGCTAGTCTTATTGTCATCGTTGATACTTACTTTCATTCTCAAAGAGTTTTCTCCCCTCGATGACAGAAATGCTATTGTAATAGCGGGAGTATGCACGGGACTTGTGTTGATATTTTTTCTTTTGCCGGTGTACCGAAATGGGATGCTTACGGTTGTTGTCACTCTGACGACTTTAGAAGCAGTTTATTGGTTGAATGTACCTCAGGTCAGAGACGCAATTGACGTTTTCCTTTGTGAAACAGAACAAGAAAGCGGTGGTAACTGTCATGGAATTTCTGATTAGATTTGAGCGACCGGTTACTTCTATTAAGTTCTGTTCCTCCTTCGAGAGTGAACTCGACAGCTTGACCATGGATCGGCAATGAAATTAGTTCGCATATTTTTTCTATTTTTTGTAACGCGCGACCGATCTTCCACACACCAAAATTAGGTACATAAGTAGGTACAAATAGGGCAAAAGACGTAGCCCATTGCATTGTTTTTAAAATATTTAAATGTGTCGGGTTCGAATCCCACCTCCTCCGCCATGACGTCTTTGCAGGTGTTACATGATCGTGCGGCCGCTGAATTACAGCGATGTTTCAATGTGTAAGATCTTTGTCCAGAACCTCTGCCGATTTGGACGGTACAAATGCAACTTTGAGTGTCCGGCCCCCTAACGACGGCGGGCATTCAATCAGCCGCTAGGTGCAGCGGAGGATCATCTAAGAGGCTTGCGGCCGGACACATACATGGTGTCATTCAAGCCTGAACGTCCAAAGGCCAACCTAGACGACGCGGCACATGGATCAATGTCCTGGATTTTCCACCTGTGTATCCTCATCGCCGGTGTCAAAACGCTCTGACCATGCCAAAGCCAGATCGCTTTCGCCATGCTGTCTGCACCACTGACGAATGGCGTTGCGCGTTCCCGCGCGCGCGATCAGGTTTTCGGGTCTCTCCCAGTTTTCGGGAAGTGTGGCCGCGCCGATGGCCTCCCATACATCTCGCTTCTGGCGCACATATTGATCCGGCCCCCAAGCCGATAAAAGCTGTTGAAACGCCTCGAACGCATCG
>JBCBVL010000001.1:0-918790 GCA_039817595.1 Pseudomonadota bacterium | reverse complement strand
CGCTGAAAGGGTTTGGTAGAGTCACCCGCCCCGGACTTGATCCGGGGCCTCCACCTTCAAAACAAGAGGCCCCGGATCAAGTCCGGGGCGGGGTATGCTTTGTGGCTACCGAGGGGAACGTTTTGCCAGGATACGCTGCAAGGTTCGACGGTGCATATTCAGCCGACGCGCGGTTTCGGAAACGTTTCGATCACACAGCTCATACACCCGCTGAATGTGTTCCCAGCGCACACGATCCGCGCTCATCGGGTTTTCCGGCGGCGGGGGCAGTTCATCCTCAGATGCCAAAAGTGCGTTGGTGATATCCGTCGCATCCGCAGGTTTAGACAGGTAATCCGTGGCCCCTATTTTTACCGCGGCCACCGCCGTTGCGATTGCGCCATACCCCGTCAGAACCACAACCTTGCTGTCAGGGCGCTTATCCCGGATGGTTTCTACCACGTCGAGCCCGTTACCATCCTCAAGCCGCAAATCACAGACTGCATAAGCCGGGGGTCGCGCTGTTGCGATGGCGCGACCTGCAGCAACTGACCCTGCTGTTTCGACGGCAAATCCACGCTTTTCCATGGCCTTGGCCAGTCGGCGCAGAAACGGTTCATCATCATCGACAAGCAAGAGCGACTTGTCTTCGCCAATATCTCTTAGTGCTAAAGCCATGTGTCCTTCCCGATTTAGACGATAGGCATCTTATAACTATTCTAGTTTTATACCTGTTAACGTCAAACCGCCTAATTAAACGGCATCCACAAAACACTGGATCCGCTCAGCCATCTCTTCTGGGGACGCGTCGCGGCGAAAAAACTCCGCAAACCCCTGTTCGGGAAAAACGAGGTAAGAAAGCGTCGAGTGATCGACGAGGTAGAACTCATCATCATCTTGATCATGCGCTTTGTAAAACGTGCGGTAGGCCTGGCTCGCGGCTTTGACCTGGTCTTCGCTGCCCGTAAGGCCAAGCATCCTTGGATGCATGATCTCTGTGTAATCTGCAACAACCTCAGGCGTGTCCCGCTTGGGATCAATCGAGATGAAAACAGGCTGTACAATCGTTCCGTGGTCTTCCTCAAGAATGTCGACCGCCACAGCATTGCGCGACACATCAATCGAACACACATCAGGGCAGAACGTATACCCAAAGTAAATCAGCGTAGGTTGGTCAATGACCTGTTCATCTGTCACTGTTTCACCGGTCTCACTGACCAGTTCAAATGGCCCACCGATCGCCGCCGTTCCGCCTGCAATCTGGCCCGCACGGCATTGAGCAAACTGTTCATCCGGGCTTGTGCCAGCGGTGATAAAGTAAATCCCGCCGAGCAAGACGGCGAGGGCAACACTGCCGGCTATGGCGATTGTCTTGACCATGATCACACCTCGTTTCAATCTGTCATCTTGCGTTGAGTTACATCTATCAATGATAATCTAAGTTACAACGTCATCGGGATCACAAATGCGCAAACCGACCACCGACACCAACAGCTTGCAAAAGCGCGAGAATTGGGTGCGTCTTCGGACGATCATCCTCTTGCGTTGGTGGGCCATAATTGGGCAGGTGACCGCGCTGATCGTGGCGCAGCGGCTCTATGATCTCGACCTGCAAATGGGGCTTTGCTACCTCGCGGTGGGTGCGGCTGTAGTGTCCAACCTGATTGCGTCATTCGTTTTCCCTGAAAGCAAACGCCTGCGCGAACCTGAGACGTTTATGGTGGTGCTGTTTGATCTGCTTCAGTTGGGGCTGCTGCTCTATCTGACTGGCGGTCTTAACAATCCGTTCACTATTCTCATTGTGGGTCCGGTGATCGTATCGGCGTCGGCCTTGTCCGTCCGATCGACATCGGCGCTTGGGCTGATTGCGATCGTGCTGGTCAGCGCATTGACCGAATTCCATGTGCCGCTGACAACAAAGAGCGGGTTTGTCCTACAGATGCCGGATGTGTTTTTGTTTGGCACGTGGGTCGCGATTGTGATCGCCGTTGTGTTTCTGGGGGTTTATTCCCGTTGGATCATCGCCGAAATGCGCGCGATGTCAGAGGCGCTCCAGGCAACGCAAATGGCGCTGGCGCGGGAACAAAAGCTCACGGATTTGGGCGGTGTCGTGGCGGCAGCCGCCCATGAGCTGGGAACACCCTTGGCGACCATCAAACTCACAAGTGCGGAATTGGCCGAAGAGCTGACGGATGATGAAGAGCTTTACGCCGATGCCATGTTGATCCGCGAACAGGCAGATCGGTGTCGTGACATTCTCAAATCGATGGGGCGCGCTGGCAAGGAGGATTTGCACCTCAAACAAGCGCCGCTGAGCGCCGTGATCGAAGAGGCCGCAGATCCGCATGCCGCGCGTGGCAAGACACTTTGGTTCGAGCATTCCGCGATGGATGGGTCAGACGCCGCGCAGCCTGAAATCTTGCGCAAGCCGGAGGTTGTCCACGGGTTGCGAAACCTTGTGCAAAACGGCGTTGATTTTGCCCGATCACAAGTCTGGATCGAGAGCAGGTGGGACGACAAATTGATCTCGGTACGAATCATGGATGATGGCCGCGGATATCCGCAGCATCTTCTTGGCAAAATCGGCGATCCTCTGATGCGCAGGCGCGGGTCTGGAACAGATCCAAGACGGCCCGAATATGATGGTATGGGTCTTGGTCTCTTCATTGCCAAAACGCTTTTGGAGCGGTCTGGCGCAGATTTGAGTTTTGCCAATGGAGCCGAAACCTTTGGCGGCGACAAAGATCTTGCGTCACGCTCTGGCGCCTATGTGGAGGTGACGTGGCCGCGCTCCTTGCTTGAGGCCGCAGAGGGCCGCAAATGGCCTGTGTTGGGCAAAAACCAACCGCTGCAGGTGTAGCATCCCGCGGCCGGCGGCACGGACATCGCTCGTGTTAACATAGAATTAACCAAATCTGCGCAATGTCAGGTTGAATGACAAGCGTGGACAACATAATGGCATGGCTGCCAGCCGCGGTTCTGTTTTCGGCCGCCATTTCTGTGGCAGTGCTTTGGCTTATCGCCGGCCCCAGCCGACGCAAGGCGGTCAATGAGGCGGCTTTTGATCCTTGTCGAAGCGTATTTTTGGTCAAGGATGGCCGCATTATAGATCAGACCAACGGCATCAAGGATTTGTCTGGCTGGCATGATCTAAAGGTTTGGTTGGGTGATCGGTTTCGCGACCTTCCCGACGATCTAAATGCCTCTCAAACTGGGCCTGCGCAGGTGTTTCGGGCTGACACACCCGGGGATTGTGCAGAGCTGACGATCCAGAACACACCGCAAGGGCAATCTATCACTTTGACAGATGGCAGCGCGCATTGCGCAACGGATCGGCACGCTCTTTTGCAGGAGAGCAAACACTCGCATCAACTAAGATCCGTGCTGGAACACGCTCCAGCAATTGTATTCGCGATTGATGACACCGGACTGCTGAAATGGGGAAACGCAAAGTTTGAGGGGCTTAGCATCGACGATCGCAAGATCTTTCTCAAAGCGGCTCGGGAGCGCCATGGCGACACCGGGCTTCGGACCTGCTTGGAGGATCCGATGTCTGCTCGTGAACAGCATTTTGAGCTTTCGATCTTACCAGGCGATACACATACCGTGATCTACGCCAATGATGTAACCCGTCTGGTTGAGGCCGATAGCGTGCGCAATGCGTTCGTTCAAACGCTCACAAAAACCTTTGCTGATTTATCCACCGGCTTGGCTGTGTTTGATCATGATCATCGCCTCGTTTTGTTCAATCCGGCGATCCTTGATCTTACCGATTTATCTGCGGAGTTTCTGTCCGCGCGACCCCATATGATGGAGTTTTTTGACCGACTGCGCGATAATCACATGCTGCCGGAGCCCAAAAGCTATTCAACCTGGCGCCGGCAGATCACCGACATGATCACCTCTGCGGCCAACGGGCATTATTCCGAAAGTTGGTCTTTGCCCGGCGGGCTGACATATAAGCTCACCGGGCGGCCCCACCCCAATGGCGCGATTGCATTTCTTATTGAGGATATCACGGACGAAATGGCGCTGACCCGCCAATCCCGCAGCCAATTGGAAACGCATCAAGCCATTTTGGATGCCATCCAAGAAGCGATTGCCGTGATCGGGCCGGATGGTGGATTGGTGGTTTGCAATGCCGCTTTCGTGGATATCTTCGGCTTTGACCCGGACTCGCGCTTTGCCCGCACATCGCTCAAGGATTTGATGCAGGCCTGCCGGGACCGGTTTCCTGGGTCAACGATCTGGGATGATCTGGGCAATGGCGACACAATCACGCCCATCAATACCCAGCTGCGGGATGGATCGGGTGCAACAACAAATTTTCGTATTGAGCCGCTTCCTGAAGGTCTGTTCATGCTGAATTTGTCGCGGCCGTCTCCTGCGGTGCCGCTCTCTGCCTAAAGCATGTTGCGGGCAGAATTGGGGGGTGTAGTGTCGTTGGAATGACGCCCCTGCAGTTCAAGGTTCACAGCACTTCACCCGACCAAACCCAAAAGATCGCGGCCAGTTTGGCACCGGTCTTGGGCCCCGGTGATACGCTTCTGCTAGAGGGGCCCATCGGCGCCGGTAAATCCCATTTCGCGCGGGCCACCATCTTGGCCTTACTCCCGCAACCGGAGGATATTCCCTCTCCGACATACACGCTCGTGCAGAGTTATCACACGGGCGACGCCGAAATCTGGCACGCGGATCTCTATCGCCTGGGGCATCCTCACGACGCGCATGAGCTAGGGCTTTTGGCCGCGTTTGATGACGCGATTTGCCTGGTGGAATGGCCCGACAGGCTCGGCGCGGACCTGCCTGATGCGGCGCTGACCCTTGCCTTTGAGCCGCAGCCAAGCCCCGATGCGCGCCACCTGACATTTACATGGTCCGATGCCCGTTGGACGCCCCGCATGAAGGAGGTCTTCGGTGATCGATCGGCCCTCCCTTAGAACTGCGTTTCTCACCCGGTCAGGTTGGGGCGCAGCCCGTATGACGGATCTGGCCGGAGATGCATCAAACCGAAAGTATTTCCGGCTGAACCATAATGGCAAGCAGGCCGTTTTGATGGACGCGCCGCCAAACACAGATGAGAATATTGGCCCTTTCATCGCGATATCAAAATTCCTGCGCGACCAATCGCTGAGCGCGCCTGAGATATTGGCGGCGGATCAAAACGCGGGTTTTCTCTTGTTGGAGGACCTTGGCGATGCTCTCTTCGCGCGCGTCGTTGCGACAAATCCAGGTTTCGAACAGGCGCTGTACCAAGCCGCAACCGACGTTTTGATCCATCTGCACCAAGCTGATACCCCGCCAGAGATCGCCGTCTACGATGCCCCGCTTTTGGCCGATCTCGCGGCTTTGGCATTTGATTGGTACGCCCACGGTGCAACCGGTCAAGACTACGCCGATCAAAGAGCAGCCTTTGTACGCGCGTTCGAACCACGCTTTGCCGAATTGGACGGCCTAACAGATGTCTTAGTGCAACGGGATTACCATGCTGAAAATCTGCTGTGGCTCCCATCCCGTTCAGGCGTGGCCCGCGTTGGGCTTCTGGATTTCCAAGACGCCATGAAAGGGCATCGCGCCTATGATCTGGTGTCCCTGCTGCAAGACGCGCGGCGTGACGTTTCCTCACAGATCGAAACCGAGATGATTGGTTACTATGTTTCTGCCGCGGGCGTTGAGCGCACGTCTTTTGAAACCGCCTATGCCTTGCTGGGGCTTCAGCGTAATCTTCGCATCATCGGTGTCTTTGCGCGGCTTTGCCTGCGTGATGCCAAGACGCATTATCTCGATATGATCCCACGCGTCTGGGCGCATATGACGCGTGACCTTGAACGCGCATGTTTGCCCAAGTTAGAGACTGATCTCCTCGCTGATCTTCCGGTACCGGACGCAAACACACTCACCATCCTGAGGCAAAAATGCGGAACATTCCAAGATCAGTGATGGTTTTCGCCGCCGGCTTCGGAACGCGGATGGGTGCGCTGACGCAAGACCGCCCCAAGCCTTTGATCAAAGTGGCGGGTCGGGCGCTGATCGATCATGGTTTGGATTTGATCGAAGAGATGGGCGCGGAAAACATCGTGATCAATGCGCATTACAAGGCCGATATGCTACGGGCGCATTTGGCCGGAAAAAACGTGATACTGTCCGAAGAACAGCCTGAGATCCTCGACACCGGTGGCGGATTGAAGGCTGCTCTTCCGCTTTTAGGGGAAAACCCCGTTTTTTCGATGAATTCGGATGCGGTGTGGTCTGGCCCCAATCCTTTGCAGCATCTGGCGCAATTTTGGGAGCCGGACAGCATGGACGCCTTGCTGCTCTGCGTGCCTTTGGCGCGGGCCGAGGGCCATCTGGGTCAGGGTGACTTTGTGATCGGCGCTGATGGTCGCCTTGCGCGCGGGCCGGGCGCAGTCTTTACAGGGTTGCAGATCGTGAAGCCGGATTGCGTGCGCGCCGTGGAGAAACGCGTTTTCTCCCTGAACGAGGTCTGGACAGACGCGCAGTTGCGCGGGCGCCTATTTGGGATAGCCTATCCCGGTTCCTGGGCCGATGTTGGTCATCCCGAAGGGATTGCGCGTGCCGAGGCGATGTTGGAGGCAGGCGATGTTTGATCAAATCTCAGGCGCGCGGGTTTTCACAGTACCGCTTGGCGTGGATTTTCCCAAAGCTCTGGTAGACGGACTACGAGAGCGCACGCAGGGTCAACCGCCCGAGGCGTTGGCCAGAGTTCAATTAATCGTCAATACACGCCGTATGGCGCGCCGCATTCGCGACCTGTTTGATGATGGTCCGCCTTGCCTTTTGCCGAACATCACCTTGATCACGCAACCGGGCGAAACATGGCGTCTTGGCGACATTCCCGAAGCGGTTTCGCCCCTGCGTCGGCGTCTGGAGCTTGTTCAACTGGTGACAGCGTTGCTGGACAAGCAACCCGACCTCGCGCCGCGAAGTTCGATTTATGATCTCGCCGATAGTCTCGTCAAATTGATGGATGAAATGCACGGCGAGGGCGTACCGCCGCAGAAAATTGATCAGCTCGATATCTCGGATCAGTCCGGACACTGGGCGCGCATTAGATCGTTTCTGAGCATTATCAGACACTATTTTGAGGCTGGAAGCGCGCCAGATCCAGAGGATCGACAGCGCCGCGTGGTAGAGGCGCTCATCACATCTTGGCAAACTGACCCGCCACAACACCCCGTGATTGTAGCCGGGTCAACGGGATCACGCGGAACCACCCAGGCTCTTATGCAAGCGGTCGCGCATCTCCCGCAAGGCGCGGTGATTTTGCCAGGCTTCGATGATCTTATGCCCGAGGGTGTTTGGAGCGCGTTGACCAACACACCACCGCACGAAGACCACCCTCAGTACCGCTTTGCCGCCTTGTTTCAAGCGCTCAACATGGCACGGACCGATGCCAAGCCTTGGGTCACTGCGCGGTCCGTGGCGCCTGCGCGCAATGCCGCCTTGTCATTGGCCCTACGGCCGGCCCCTGTGACGGATCAGTGGCTCAACGATGGGCCAAAACTATGTGATCTCGATCAAGCCTTTGAAAATGTTACACTGGTTGAAGCCCCGTCGCTGCGCATTGAGGCGTTAGTCATTGCAATGCGTCTCCGGGATGCAGCAGAAAACGGTCAAAAAGCGGCTCTAATAACGCCGGATCGTGGTCTAACGCGTAGGGTCAGCGCGGCCTTGGATAGGTGGGATATTCTACCCGATGACAGCGCGGGCATTCCGCTCCATCTCTCTGCGCCGGGTCGGTTTCTTCGCCATGTCGCAGAGCTTTTGCACAAGCCGCTTTCTGCGGAGCTTTTGCTCACAATTCTAAAGCATCCACTGACCCATAGCGGATCGGATAGAGGGCCTCACTTGCGCCTGAGCCGGGAATTGGAACTGCATCTGAGGCGCCACGGGCCGCCCTACCCGACAGCAGATAAATTTCGCGCGTGGGCCGCAACTTTGAAAGATCCGTTTGCCAAGGACTGGAGCACATGGGTTTTGAACACGGTCTTTGCCGTGCCCCAAACCGACATGGCGGATCTCACAGATCTGATCCAACAGCACATGGATTTTGCAGTTCGAATTGCATCGGGCGTGGCTGGCGATGGAAGCGGCAAACTCTGGCAAGAGGAAGCAGGGCGCGAGGCCCATAAAATAGTGTCTGATATTGTCGAAAATGCGCCTTATGGCGGAGATTTGCGCGCGTCGGATTATGCCTCTCTATTCCACTCTATCTTGTCCTCTGGTCAGGTGCGCAGCGCGCGAGAGCCGCATCCGGACATCATGATATGGGGCACCCTAGAAGCGCGGGTGCAAGGGGCGGATCTGATCATTTTGGCCGGGCTAAACGAAGGCAGTTGGCCCGAGGCACCGGCGCCTGATCCTTGGCTGAACCGCGATATGCGTCGCCAATTGGGGTTGCTTTTGCCGGACCGTCGAATTGGCTTATCAGCCCATGACTTTCAGCAAGCTGCCCTTTGCAGGGAAGTGGTTCTGACGCGATCACTCCGATCGGATGACGCAGAAACCGTGCCTTCGCGGTGGATCAATCGACTGCAAAATTTGCTGTCGGGCCTGCCGGATCAGAAAGGCAAAGACGCCCTGAAAGACATGCGCGCACGTGGTCAGCGTTGGATTTCGCTCACGGAGCAATTGGAAAATCCATTAGTAACTGATGCCGCCAAAAGACCAGCACCTTGTCCCCCGACGGCAGCGCGTCCCAGGCAATTGTCCGTGACGCAGATCAAAACCCTGATCCGGGATCCCTATGCGATTTATGCACGTCATGTGCTTGGCCTGCGGCCCTTGGATCCACTGATGCGCGTCCCCGACGCGTTGCTGCGCGGCACAGTCATTCACAAAGCGCTAGAAGACTTCATTAGAGACACGAAAGACAATCCTGATGACGTCACGGTTGAGGGGCTTCTAAGAGCCATTTCGGCAAGGCTTGAGACGGATGTGCCGTGGGCAGAAGCGCGATTGATGTGGCGGTCGCGTATGTCACGCGTGGCCGGTCGCTTTATCGAAGGAGAGCTGGCGCGCAGACGGTCTGCGATGCCCCTGCTTTTGGAGGCAAAGGGAAAATCTACGATCGCCAGTCTTGATTTTACGCTCACAGCGGAGGCGGACAGAATTGACACCGACACGCTCGGCCGCCTTTTAATCTACGACTATAAAACAGGCGAGCCGCCCAATCGGCAAGTTCAGACGCATTTTGACAAACAATTGCTGCTTGAAGCCGCGATCGCGGAACGGGACGGTTTTGGCACGCATGGCCCGGCTCCTGTCGCCAGCGCGGTTTTCATCGGCCTAGGCGGAAAGAAAGCCGAGGAGCATGCGCCGATTGACACCGAGACACCCGACGTCGTTTGGCAGGAATTTCATAAGCTGATTAGTGTCTATCTTTGCGCAAAACAAGGTTATACCGCGCGTCGCGCCCCGCAGGAAACCAAGCATGAAGGAGAGTATGATCACCTTGCGCGTTTCGGTGAATGGAACATGACCGATGTCCCAGATCCACAGGTGGTCGGATGAGAGAACGCGATGAAGCCACGATGAAGCAAATCCACGCCTCGCGCTCTGATCGATCGACGTGGCTGTCAGCCAATGCCGGATCCGGCAAAACAAAGGTTCTGACAGACAGGGTCGCGCGGCTTTTGCTGGATGGCGTGACCCCGCAGAACATACTTTGTCTGACCTATACCAAGGCCGCCGCATCAGAGATGCAAAACCGGCTGTTTAAGCGTCTGGGTGAGTGGGCCATGTTGCCCGATGATCCGCTAAGAGACGCTTTGAGCGACCTTGGGCACAGCGATGTGATCACAAATGACATGTTGCCAAAGGCAAGGCGGCTTTTCGCAGGTGCGATTGAGACACCTGGCGGGTTAAAGATTCAGACAATTCACTCATTCTGCAGCGCTTTGCTCAGAAAATTTCCATTTGAGGCCGAGGTCACTCCAAATTTTTCTGAAATGGAAGACCGTGCCGCCATTTTGCTGCGGGCCGAGATTGTTGAAGGCATGTCCGCCGGACCAGAGCAAAAGCTCGTCGAAGATGTAGCCACTTTCGCGTCAGGCATGAATTTGGACAGTTTGACCGCCAATATCGCCACCCATCGAACCGAATTTCGGCGCGGGCTGAACGAAGAAGAGCTGCGTCAGACGCTGGGCCTGACCAATGGGTTTGACGAAAATGATCTGTTGGCGCACGCGTTTCTCGGCCATGAAATGGCATTCCTGACCCGTCTGGTTGAGGCGTTGCGGCGTAGCGGGACAAATGATAACAGAGCCGCCGACAAGTTAAGCCAGATCACCGCGCCGGATCACACCGCGCTGGCGATCATGGAAGACGTTTTTCTGTATGGTGGCGGCGCAAAAACACCTTTTTCGGCAAAGATAGGCTCTTTTCCCACGAAATCTTTCCAACCGCAGATACCTGAGCTCATTCCAGAACTTGACGCGTTGATGACGCGCGTTGAATACGCGCGAGAGTTGCGACTAGGGCTGCTGGCCTTCAAAAAGTCAGTCGCTCTGCATCGCTTTGCGACAAATTTCCTAGAAGCATATGAGCGCGCAAAACTGCTGCGCGGTTGGCTCGATTTTGATGACCTGATCTTGCGGGCCAAGGATCTTTTGCAATCCAAAGACGTGGCTGATTGGGTGCTTTACCGGCTCGACGGGCGGATTGACCACATTCTGGTGGACGAGGCGCAGGATACCAGCCCCGCACAATGGCAAGTGATCGAGGCGTTGGCGCGGGATTTCACCAGCGGGCAGGGAACAAAGGAGGATGCTCCTCGAACGCTCTTTGTGGTTGGGGACAAAAAACAGTCGATCTATTCGTTTCAGGGCGCAGACCCGGACGAATTTGATCGGATGAAGGCGGATTTCAAAGCGCGGCTCGAAAACACGCCGACACCGCTTCAAGACCTTCAGATGGCGTTTTCGTTTCGATCGGCACCCGCGATCCTCAAGCTGGTGGATGCCGTCTTCAACAACCGAACACAAAGCGGTTTTGAGCCTGATCAGAGCCACATTTCCTTCAAATCCGACTTACCTGGAAGAGTGGATCTTTGGAGCGTTATTGAAAAACCGGAAAAAGCGAAGAATCCCGCTTGGTATGACCCTGTCGACATCAGATCGCCCGACAACCCGCAAACACTTTTGGCACAACGGGTGGCCGACTTCATTCAAAAGACAATCGGGTCGGCCTTGCCCGGTCAATTTGGCAAGACACGGGCCATCACGGCTGGCGATTTCTTGATCCTGGTCCGGCGAAGAGCGGACATCTTTCACGACATCATCAGGGAGTGCAAATCGCGCGGCCTGCCTGTTGCAGGTGCTGATCGATTGAAAGTCGGTGGGGAACTGGCAGTAAAGGACATCAAAGCGCTCTTGTCCGTCCTGACAACGCCAGAGGATGATCTTTCGCTCGCGGCCGCTTTGCGCTCACCGCTTTTTGGCTGGAGTGAAGGTGATCTATACAATTTGGCCCATGCCCGAGAGCAACGGTATCTTTGGGCACAATTGCGCGACCGCGCGGATGACTATCCCGAGACCTGGGCGATTTTGAGGGATCTCCTGGATCAGGTGGATTACTTGAGACCTTACGATCTGATTGACCGCATTTTGACCCGTCACGAAGGGCGGCGAAAGCTTCTTGGCAGATTGGGGCAGGAAGCGGCGGATGGGATCGATGCGCTGCTGAGCCAGGCTTTGGCCTATGAACGCAACGCCGTGGACAGCCTGACAGGGTTTCTTATCTGGATGGAAACCGATGAGTTGGAAATCAAGCGGCAGCTGGATGCAGCCGGAGACCGCATCCGCGTCATGACAGTGCACGGGGCCAAAGGGCTGGAGGCGCCTATCGTGATCCTGCCGGACACCGCGAAATGGATGCTGCGCAACCGCGAAGAACTGGCGGAGGCGGATGACGGCGTGTTTTGGCGTGCCGCAAAGGACGAGGCCACGAAACTCCAGCTGTCGTTGGATGACACGGCGCGCGAGGCAGCCGAGGCTGAGCGGGATCGTCTGCTGTATGTCGGCATGACACGCGCGGAGCAATGGCTGATCGTGGCCGCGGCCGGTGAGCTGGGCAGCGACGGGCGAAGCTGGCACGATCAGGTCAGGTCCGGGATGGAAGCGCTTGAGGCCGTGCCGTTTGAAGGCGGATTGCGTTTGGAAAACGGTGATTGGGCGCAAAACGTACCTCCATCAGAGAAAGACGGCGCGGCAAAATCTCCAACTCTTCCAGAGTTCATGCGCCGCGCAGCACCTGTCGCAAATAGACCGAACACCACGCTCAGCCCCTCCGATTTGGGCGGCGCCAAAGCACTGCCTGACGAACGCGGGCTTGATGAAGACGCTGCAAAGCGGCGCGGCCGCCAAATCCATCGATTGTTGGAGGTGCTGCCAGAGGTGGACCGCCTGCGTTGGGCCGAGGTGGCCAGTCGGCTTTTAACGCATGATATCAATGCCGCGGGCGAGGACGAGCAAGCTTTGCTTTTAGCAGAAGCAACGAAGATTTTTGACAAGCCCGGCCTTGCGCATCTGTTTACAGGGAATGCGCTTAGCGAAGTACCGATCACTGCGAGCCTGACAGCGCTTGGTGGGCGGCGGGTACACGGCGTGATTGATCGGCTGATTCTCACTGACACCAAGGTGCTGGCCGTGGATTTCAAGACCAACGCCCTCGCCCCACAGCTTGCGCGGGATGTACCCGATGGGCTGTTACGGCAAATGGGGGCCTATGCACATGCGTTGGAGCAGATTTACCCAAACCACGCCATTGAAACGGCAATTTTATGGACACGGACGGCCAGCCTCATGCATTTGCCACACGATCTTGTGACGCAAGCCCTGCTCGACACCCACATAGCTTGACGTTCTCTAGAGGGCTTCTTACGTTCCAAAGCTCAAACGCAGCTCTTTTGGAGACATATACATGGGCACCGTGGCCGTTACAGACGACACTTTCGACGCAGAAGTGAAGAACTCTGACATCCCCGTTGTGGTAGATTTCTGGGCAGAATGGTGTGGCCCGTGCAAACAGATTGGCCCAGCGCTTGAAGAGCTGTCTGCTGAAATGGACGGCAAGGTGAAAATCGCGAAGGTGGATGTGGACAGCAACCCCAACACGGCGACACAATTAGGTATTCGCGGGATCCCGGCGCTTTTCATCTTCAAGGATGGTGAGATCATTTCGAATCGCGCGGGCGCGGCGCCCAAGGCGGCGCTGCAAAGCTGGATCGAAGAGAGCATCTGAAGGTTTCGCCAGGGTAATGTAAAGGGCCGCCGAGGGAGCGGCCCTTTTCTTTTGGTTTTGTGGATGGGGCGCGGTCGGGATATGAGTATTGTAAGAAAGATGAAGCCGGGGACAGGCGCGGCTTGGGAGAGGTAAAGCGATATGAGTGAGGAATTTCCGGGCTGGCACGGGACAACGATCATCGGCGTCAAGAAAGGCGGCGAGGTTGTCATTGCAGGCGATGGTCAGGTGAGCCTGGGACAGACCGTGATCAAAGGCACCGCGCGGAAGGTGCGGCGGATTTCGCCGGGTGGCTATGATGTCGTGGCCGGCTTTGCGGGGTCGACGGCGGATGCCTTCACCTTGTTGGAGCGGTTGGAGGCCAAGCTGGAAGCATCCCCTGGGCAGTTGCAACGCGCGAGTGTGGATCTGGCGAAAGACTGGCGCACGGACAAATATCTGCAAAAGCTGGAGGCGATGTTGATCGTCTCAGACGGGGCAGAGCTTTATGTCATAACAGGCGCGGGGGATGTGTTGGAGCCGGAGCATGACGTCACGGCGATTGGGTCTGGCGGGAACTATGCGTTGGCGGCCGCGCGTGGGATGATGGACGGGGATATGAGCGCAGAGGACATTGCGCGCAAGGCGATGGGGATTGCCGCCGATATTTGCGTCTACACTAACGGCAATCTAACGGTTGAGACCATCAAGAATACTTGAGCGTAAGAGTACGTTTGTCACCACACGTCCCGGACTTGATCCGGGACCTCGCAAATTTACGCGTGAGGCCCCGGATCAAGTCCGGGGCGGGTGTTAACGGTCAATATCGGCTCCACCTTCTGCGATGCGGCGGTCGATGAAGGCATTCATTTCTTCCAAGCGCCCTGCATCCATGGGTGGCGGTTCATGGGCCTCGACCGTGTCGTAGAAAATCTTGTGAGCGCGCTGAGCCGTGTCGATAGAGCCGCGCTCAGAATAATTTTCATAGTTTGACCAATCCGACAGAAGCGGGGAGTAAAACGCCGTTTCAAATCGGTCTAGCGTGTGTTGTGTGCCGAAGAAATGCCCGCCATGGCCCACATCAGCGATGGCATCGACGCCCAAAGTGGCATCGCTCACCTCCACCGGTTTGAAGAGCTCGGCAAACATTTGCAGCATCTCAACGTCGATGATGAATTTCTCCGCTGAGGCGGTCAGGCCACCCTCAAGCCAGCCCGCGCCATGCAAAAGCAGGTTCGTGCCCCCCATCAGAGCGCCCCAGAGAGACATCTGGGTTTCGTAGGCCGCTTGCGCATCGGGGGCATTGGCCGCAGTCACGCCGGAGGAGCGCAAAGGCAGGTTGTAGCGGCGGGCGAGCTGACCCGAGGCGAAGGCGGCTTTCACATATTCAGGCGTGCCAAAGGCAGGCGCGCCGGATTTCATATCCACGTTGGAGGTAAAGCTGCCATAGCAGACCGGCGCGCCGGGTCTTGCAATTTGGGCCAAGCAAATCCCGGCAAGCGCTTCGGCGTTTTGTTGGGCGAGCGCGCCGGCGAGCGTGACCGGGGCCATCGCGCCGGAGAGGGTGAAGGGCGTCAGCACCATGAGTTGACCGGCACGCGCGGCGTCAATAATGCCACGGCACATCAGCAGATCCAGCATCAGCGGCGAGTTGGAGTTGGCGACAGAGTAGCTGACCGTCGTGTTGGTGAACTGCTCAGGCGTCAACCCGTGGGCGATGCGCAGCATCTCATAGGCGTCGGCCACGGCCTCAGTCCCGCGGAAGAACACGAACGGCACCTTTTCAGTCATGGTCAAGACAGATTTTGTCATCGCAAAATGGCGAATATTTGGCGGGATATCCTGCGCCTCAACAAAGGGGCCGATCATATGGATCACGTCAAAGGCCTGCGAAACGCGGCATAAATTGTCGAGCGCCTTAAGCGTGCCGGGATTGCGGCCTTGCTTGAGGTCGGAAAAGTTGGGCGTGCCACCGGTTGTGCAGATACCAATGTTGTTGCCGCCGACCACAACCTCACGCCCTTCACCACGACCGTAAAGCGTGACTTTGCAAGGGGCCTTGGCGATAAGCTCCATCAGCGCATCGGGATCGAACCGGATGATCTCCTCGTCTTCCTCCATCCCGGCAGAGGCATAGAGCGCGCGCGCCTCATCACTGAGCACCTTGATACCGATGTCACGCAACACCTTGAGAGAGGCCTCATGGATTGCCTCAATCTCGTCCGCGCTGAATTGTTCTATCGGCGGGTAGGGGCGCACCCATTGACGCCAGGCCTGATCAAACTGTTTGACGGCGGCGTTGGCGCGTTTGGACGTACGGCCGCGACGCTGTGGTTTGTTCATTGTGTTTCCCCTCCGAGGACGCGGGCGCGATAGGTAGCGCAGATAGCTGGATCAATGTCGCGTCCAGTGAAGCTTTGAAAATACGCCTCAAGGTAGCCCAACCGGGTTTCCACGCTTTCGCTCGCGTCGATGCCCAGCGCGTAGAAACTGATCTGTGTAAGGTAAATGACGCGGGCGCGGATAAAGGCCTCTTTGCCGGCGTATCCGAAGCGTTCGAAAAAGGCCGCGATGGCGTTGATGCGCGCGTCATCCTCAGCGGTCATGATCTGAGACAGCGTGGCGTCATGCTTGGCCCAGGCTCGCACTGCACTGTCGAGATCGGGGTCAAAACGCGTGTGATCCACCCAAACGGCGAAGAGCTCAAGAATGCCCTCATCCAGCGTCGGCGCGTCCGCGATGGCATCAACAATCACATTCGTGTTGCGGGCGCGCCATTCATTGATCAGCGCGGCCAAGAGATCATCGCGGGTGTCAAAGTGCCAATAGAAGCTGCCGCGCGTGACCTTGAGCGCGCGGGCCAGCGCGGTGATCTGTACCCCGTCAATGCCGCGCGTCACGAGGGTGCGCAGCGCCTCTTCTATCCAATGGGCAGCGGTCAGGCGGGGCTGACGGTCGGGCTTGGGGGGCGAGGCAAGGAGGGTCATCGGCAATTTCCAGGCGATTCCATACAGACATGCATGTTTCAATACAGGCTTGTATGGAAAACGTCAAAGTGTTGAAACCCGACCGCATAGGCTGATAGTCGGTCTGAACGCGCGAAAGACTGGACGTATCATGGCCAAGACAATCATCCCTGTTCTTCTCTGCGGTGGCTCCGGGACACGCCTTTGGCCGCTGTCGCGCAAGAGCTACCCCAAGCAATTCGTTCAGATGATCGGGGAAGGATCGCTGTTTCAACAGGCGGCCCTTCGGCTGTCGGGCAAGGGCTTTGCCGCGCCGATGATCGTGACCAATGCTGATTTTCGGTTCATCGCGACGCAACAATTGTCAGAGATCGGGGTGGACCCGGGAGCCGTTCTGATTGAGCCCGAGGCCCGCAATACAGCGCCTGCTTTGTTGGCGGCGGCCCTTGTGGCGTCAAAGCAGGATCCAGACGCGTTGATCCTGGCGGCGGCATCCGATCACTTCATCGAACAAGCGGAGGTATTTCGTGCCACTGTGATGCGCGGGGCAGAGGCGGCCGCGCGCGGCGATATCGTCACCTTCGGCATCACGCCGGATCGTCCGGAAACCGGGTACGGGTACCTGGAGCTGGATGGCACAGATGACACCTCAAGCACTGTACCGCTGAAGCGCTTTGTCGAAAAGCCTGAGGTCGCTCGGGCGGAGGAGATGCTGAAGGCAGGCACTTTCATGTGGAACTCTGGCATCTTTCTCTATTCTGCCAAGACGCTGGTAGATGCCTTTGCCGCCCATGCGCCAGAGATGATGAAGCACGTTCAGACATCTGTGAATGACGCCGAAACGGATCTGGGTTTCCTGCGGCTGGCCCAGGAGCCATGGAGCCGGTGCGAGGATATCTCGATCGACTATGCGATCATGGAAAAGGTGAGCAATCTTTCGGTTGTCGTGCACAAGGGCGATTGGTCTGACCTGGGCGGATGGGAGGCGCTGCGCGAGCATGGCGCGGCAGATGGCAACGGGGTTGTCACCTCGGGCCCGGTCACGGCGCAAGACTGTTCCAACAGTCTTTTACGATCAGAAAGCGCGCATATGCGCCTTGTCGCGCTGGGGCTTGAGGATGTGGTCGCCGTGGCGATGCAGGATGCGGTCCTCGTGGCACGTCGGGATCGGGCGCAGGATGTGGGCAAGCTTGTCAAAGAAATGCGCAAAGAGGATGTGCGCCAGGCCGATACCTTCCCGGTGGATCATAGACCTTGGGGGTTTTTCGAAACCCTCACGCTGGGCGGGCGGTTTCAGGTGAAACGCATTGTCGTGAACGCTGGCGCGGCACTGAGCCTCCAAAGCCATATGCATCGCTCGGAACATTGGATCGTGGTCGCTGGCACCGCACGGGTGACGGTGGATGACGATGTGATCCTGCTAGCCGAGAATCAATCCGTCTATATCCCGCTGGGCGCAAAGCACCGGCTGGAGAACCCGGGCAAAGTGCCGATGGAATTGATTGAGGTGCAAACCGGTGTCTATCTGGGGGAAGATGATATCGTACGCTATGAAGATATCTACGCGCGCAAGGATGGGCCCAAGGGCTGACGTGTTGCGCGGGCCATCGTGCTTAGCGGTTAACCCTCGTCAATAAACCAAACCTAGACATCCCAGCGATTGCAAAAGCTGGAGCTATGGGATGTCCGATGTCACCGCGCGGCTTGATCTGCCGCTGATCAAGCCGTCTCAGGCCCAAAAGCACGTGACCCACAATGAGGCACTGCAAGTGCTCGATGGGTTGGTGCAGGCCGCACTGGAAGAGGTGGGGGCCGAGACCCCTCCGTTTGAGCCCACGCCGGGCACGCTCTTTGCCCTCGGGGCCGCGCCCACGGGGGATTGGGCGGATCAGGGCGGCAAACTTGCCTATCGTTCAGGCGAAGGCTGGATTTTCATCAATCCCGAACAGGGCTGGCACGCCTTCGACAAAGCGGCGGGTGATTTCAAGATCTACGACACCGGCCTTTGGCGCGGGTTGACGACAAGCTTTGAAAACCTGTCGGGCCTCGGCGTCGGGACAACCTCTGATGCCACAAACCGATTGGCTGTGTCCTCGGATGCGACCCTCTTCAACCATGCCGGATCCGGGCATCAGATGAAGGTGAACAAGGTTGGCGCGGGCGAGACGGCTTCGCTTTTGTTCCAGTCAGGGTTCACCGGTCATGCTGAAATGGGTCTTGCCGGGGACACAGCGTTTTCGATCAAAGTCACCGATGACGGGGTGACGTGGTTTGACGCCATGCGCGCCTCAGCGGCGACAGGGACAATGCAGATCGGGTTTCCCGTCACGGGCGACGCGGTGCAACAATCCGCGGTTGATGACACGGCCGGGCGATTGCTGACGACCGGTGCGTCGGCAACGGTTCTATCCGGCGGTTTAGAAAAACGCGTCACAGTCGGCGGTGCGGCGGATGCACTATCGCTGACGACCGGGGCAAACCTGCCCGCGCTGCCGGTGGGCTACATGGTCCGGTTTCGCGCGACCGCGACCAACACGGGCGCCACAACGATCGACACGGACGGTTTGGGACCCCTGCCATGTATAACCGTAACAGGCGCGGCTTTGCCCGCCGGCTACATCCGCACCGATGTTGATACGGTTGCCATTCATGATGGAAGCGCATGGGTTCTGGACCGGGTGGTTGAGCGCGGCAGCAACGCAAACGGCAACTACGCGCGCTTTGCGGATGGAACGCAGGTCTTTCAAGATACGGTCACATTGGATCGCGTCAGCACCACACGCCTCACCGCGACGGTCACCTTCCCCGCGGCATTCATCAGCTCTCAGACCGCGACAGTCAGCCCACAGGTCGGCGCGCTCAGCAGCTCCGGTGCAAACTCACAACAGCTTTGCCAGATCCGGGTGGTCAGCTTCACAACAACGTCCTGTCTGCTCGATCTACGATTGATCGACGGGTTCACCGGCCTGCAGGCCGGCGACACATGCACAAGCCGCCTGCTCGGCCTTGGCCTTTGGTATTGAAGGGAATGACGATGAAGATTTCTTTTTCGCCGGTGCGCTGTGACACGCGTTTGCGCGTCTCGGTTTTGGGTGACACAATTTTCGTGAATGATGAACCCTTTGATTTTTCCCCGTTGGCTGAAGGCGCAACGCTTCCAGCGGAGGCCGTCAATAGCGATTGGTTCACCGGGCCGATCACGCGGAAAGACGGTTGTATCGAGGTGGTGCTGGTTCTGCCGCACGGGGCGGTCGCGCCCAAGGAGGCCCGTTTCCCGGATCCGGTGACCACCCAAGTAGACGGCCCTGTGGCCCTTCCAGCGCATGAGGTTTGACATGAAGATTGATTTTTCTCAGGCACGTTCCGCGCAGGCGGCGGAAGATGACACACGTACTGATCTCAAAGCAAAGGCAAAGGACGCGTGCCGCCGCCGGATTACAACCGTGATGAGCGCGTCGGCACAGCTGAACTTAGCGGCAGATGCCGCATCGGGGGCATTGGGGCCTGTCGATATGCAAGCCTACGCAAAATGGCGCGCCTGGGTGAAAGAAATGCGGGCAACATGGCCCCGCCTCGCCGCTCCAAACATGGATCCGTCAATCGATGGGTATTGGCCAGTCTTACCGCAATCCGTGACGGCATTGGCGCGAAAGTACTAACAACTTCTCTTCACCAACCCAATCTGTTAACCCTCTGTTTAGGCGTGAAAATCCAATTAAAACTGTTCCATCAGGTCACAGTTTTGTCCCGATCTGCGCCTTCGAGTGATCTCAAACGAACTGCAATTTGCCCTCGTCAATGGGTTCGGGGGATCAAATGGCATTGTTTGTTATCGGGCGGGCCAGAGCCAACAATGAGGCTCTGGATACGTCTATCTCAGATCTTGAAGTGGTGAACACCAGCGGCGGGCGCAAGCTTGTCGCGGTTTCTGGCCCGGATGGGGGCGTCACAGCCTACAATCTGCGCGACGGATTGGTGCCCAACAAACAAGGGCACGTTTTCCTCAGCTCAAACCAGGTCACGGGCGGCGGCTATGACATTGAAGTCATAGAAAGCGGCAGCATATCCTACGTTCAGGTGAGTGGGTTCACCAGCAATTCGGTGCGGTCTTACACGATCAACGGCTCTGGACAGTTTTCCAACAGCACCAACTTAGGCGGCTCCACCATTGGAGGTCCTGCCCCTGTGTTTGAACGAACAGAGGGCGGGTCTGTCCTGTTGGCAGATCCTGGGCGGCCCGGCTTTTTCGTCTACACCGCGCAGAACAATCAGCAGCTCAACAATGAGCGGTTCATCAATGACACCAGCGGCACCCATGCCCGCACAATCACCGACATTGAGACCGTGCGCGTCGGATCAAACGACATCGCGATCGTGGCCAGCGGATCGGAATTCGGGGTCACCTCCTACGTGGTAAGCGGCAACACCGCGGCCTTTGCCGACAAGGAGGGCCCGAGCGAAGGCCTCGGCATCATGATCCCCACGGATGTGGAAACCGTCCAGACCGGGGGTAAGACCTATGCCATCGTCGCCTCAGAGCCTAATTCAGGGCAAAGCGGCGCGCTCAGCGTGCTTGAGGTCAGCTCGAATGGGGATCTACAACCGGTCGATCACATCACCGATACAGGGCTTTCCCGCTTCGGCAACGCGCAAGAGATTGCGACCATCACCCATAATGGCCATGTCTATGTCGCTGCGGGCGGTGGCGATTTCGGCGTTACCCTCTTCAAGCTGCTGCCCAATGGGCAATTGACACATCTTGACAGTTTTGACGGCACGGCAAGCTACCCGCTGGATGATATCACCGCCCTGGAAATCGCCGTCGTGGGCGATGAGCTACAGATTTTTGCGGCCACCGAAGGCGCGGGCGGTGTCACGGTTCTGGGCTATGACATTGGCTCCATGGGGGTGGATCGCGTTGGCACGAGCGGCAACAATTCACTGACCGGGGGCAACGGCGATGATGTCATCTATGATGGCGATGGCACCGACACTCTGACAGGACAAGCCGGTGCAGATCGGTTTGTCTTTGCCAATGATGGCAAGACTGACCGCGTGAATGGGTTCAATCCCAATCAGGACACGCTCGATTTGTCGTCCATCCTGTTTCTGTTTGACGTGAAAGATCTTCAGATCACCAGCACGTCCAACGGAGCAAACGTCACGTTCCGAGATGAAACTATCATCCTGACCAGCCACAATGGCCAGCCTCTCACACCCGCGCAGGTGCGCAATGCGGTGGATATCAGCGTCAATCGCAGTTTCTTTATTCCTGCGCCGACCGAAGCCATCAACGGAACAAATGGCAATGACAGCATCACAGGCGATTTCTTTAACGAGACAATCAACGGCCTTGATGGAAATGACACGTTGCATGGCGACGCAGGCGATGACGTTCTGAACGGCAATAATGACAACGATCTAATCACCGGCGGCACCGGATCTGACACACTCAATGGCGGCAATGGACATGATACGCTGAACGCAAGTACCGAGGATGATCGTCTAACCGGAGGCGACGGGAACGATAGCCTCCATGGCGGCACTGGCAATGATACCCATCTGGGCGGATCAGGGACCGATACAATCATCGGCGCGGTTGGCAATGATTGGGCCAATGGCGAAAGTGGCGCAGATCGGTTGGAAGGCGGTGATGGCGATGACACCCTGTTGGGCGACAGCGGCAATGACAGTCTGTTTGGAGATGCAGGCAACGACAGCCTCATAGGAGGCTCCGGGATTGATCGCCTATTTGGCGGCTTAGGCAGCGATACCCTCGAAGGTGGGTCTAGCTCCGACACGCTTTTCGGCGAAGATGGCGATGATTTTCTCAACGGGCAGTCCGGAAATGACAGTCTTGTCGGCCAGGCAGGCAATGACACGCTTCTCGCGGGCTCGGGCAGAGACACGCTCGAAGGACGCGATGGAGACGATTCCCTCGTTGGAGCCGACGGGCGGGATGAGCTTTTCGGCGATGACGGCAATGATACGCTCAACGGAGGTCAGGGCACCGATGCTCTGCGTGGCGGGAATGGAAATGATCGTTTGTCCGGCAGCACGGACCAAGACTTTCTCAGTGGCGGAGCGGGATCTGACACGCTTGATGGGGGTGATGATCCCGACCGGCTGTTTGGCGATGGTGGCAATGACAGCCTCAGCGCCGGAGATGGTCCAGACAACCTCAATGGGGGCGCCGGGAATGACACGCTCGATGGCGGGAGAGGCAATGACTTCTTCGCAGGTGGCAACGACAATGATCTCCTGAAGGCCGGTGATGGATCCGATACCGTGTTTGGCGGGTCTGGAAACGACAATCTCAGTGGCAATGCCGGGCAGGATACGCTCAACGGCGGCCCTGGCCACGACATTCAGCGCGGTGGCGATGGCAATGATTTCGTGCGCGGCTGGACAGGCAATGACACGCTGATTGGCAACGGTGGCAATGACCGTCTGGTCGGCGAAAACGGCAATGACTCACTGCGGGGTGGCGGCGGCAATGATTTTGCACGGGGAGGAGATGCCAATGACACCGTGGAAGGCGATGACGGCAATGACACGCTTTGGGGTGAGAAGGGCAGGGATATCCTCAATGGCGGCCGCAACAATGACAGTTTGGATGGCGGCGATGGGAATGACACGCTGTCTGGAAACCAGGGCAATGACACAGTTTTGGGCAACACCGGCAATGACAGTCTTCTCGGCAATGAGGGCCGTGATACTCTTCTTGGAGGTCCCGGAAAGGACACCTTACGAGGCGGTGTCGAAAATGACCGCTTGGTCGGCAATGACGGTGATGATCAGCTTTTCGGTGAGGCGGGCAACGACACGTTGATTGGCAGCAATGGCGGAGACAGGCTCTTTGGCGGGGATGGCGGAGACAAGCTCGAAGGCAAAACAGGCAATGACAGGCTCGAAGGTGGCAATGGAAATGATCGTCTTGAGGGCGGCACCGGGAATGATAACTTAACCGGTGGTAATGGAAGCGACAGTTTCGTGTTTCGCAAAGGCGATGACGAAGATCTCATTCGGGATTTCAATCCAAGCCAGGATCGGCTGCTGATTGATGGTGATTTTCGCCAACCGGGCATGTCCAAACAGCAATTCGTGGATGAATACGCGTCTGTTTCTGGCGGCAATACCGTATTGCGATTTGGCGATGGTGATAAGCTGACGCTGCAGGGCTACACCAATCTCAATCAGCTCGACAATGCGATCGATTTCATCTGAGCTCAGCTTGCTTTCTTCACAGCATCCACCACAGCACTCAGCACATCCTCAAGCAGGACAACATCGGTGCTTTCACCCATCACGCGGATCAATGGCTCCGTTCCGGATTTTCGGATGAGCAAACGGCCATCGCGGCCAAGGCGCGTTTCAGCGGCGGCAATTGCATCCTGAACAGTCCCTTCCCCGAGAGGCCTTTTTGACTTGTCATAGCGCACGTTGATGAGGCGCTGGGGCACTGGATCAAACACTTGCGCCAATTCACTGGCCTTCTGGCCTGTTTCCACCATGGAGGCCAAAAACTGAAGCGCGCCAATCAGGCCATCCCCTGTCGTGGCGTAATCCGTCATCACGATATGGCCCGATTGCTCACCACCCAAAGTGAACCCACCGGCGCGCATTTCCTCGACCACATATCGATCCCCCACCGAGGTCCGCTTCAAGGCGATCCCCTTGGTGCTGAGATAGTGCTCCATACCCAGGTTCGACATCACGGTCGCCACGAGCGTATTGTGCTTGAGCCGCCCGCTATCGGCCCAGCGCGTGGCGATCAGCGCCATGATCTGATCACCATCAGCAACCTGGCCTGTTTCATCAATCAACACGACCCGGTCGGCATCCCCATCCAGGCAAATCCCAAGATCTGCGCCGGTTTCCAAAACCTTGGCAACCGCGACCTCCGGATGGGTAGAGCCGCAATTGTCATTGATGTTATACCCGTTGGGATGAACACCAATCGGCACCACCTCCGCGCCCAGCTCCCAAAGAACCGAAGGCGCGGTTTTGTAGGCCGCCCCATGCGCGCAATCCAGCACGATCTTTAGCCCGTCCAATCGCTGACCACGGGGCAGGGTTGTCTTGACATATTCGGTGTAGCGCCCGCGCGCATCTTCAAACCGTTTGGCACGGCCAATATTGGACGGTTCCGCCACATCCACGCCACTGTGCAAAAGCGCCTCAATGCCCGCTTCTGCCTCATCCGACAGTTTGAAGCCATCGGGGCCAAACAGCTTGATCCCATTATCCTCCGCCGGGTTATGGCTGGCCGAGATCATAACGCCCACATCAGCGCGCAATGAGTTGGTCAAATACCCCACTGCCGGGGTCGGCACCGGGCCCAGCAGGAACACGTTCATGCCCGTAGAGGCAAACCCCGCCGTCAGCGCATATTCGATCATGTACCCCGACAGCCGGGTGTCTTTGCCGATGACAACCCGATGTTCATTCTTGTCCCGGCGAAAGTACCGCCCTGCTGCTGCGCCCAATCGCAGCGCCAAATCCGCCGTCATCGGCCATGTGTTGGCCGTTCCCCGCACCCCATCGGTGCCAAACAATTTGTCTGACATGTCCTGTCCTTTCGCTCCGCCCGTGCCCGGTCTTACTTGCCGGTTGCGTGTGTTTTACCGCGCGGGCGCGAATCTGTCCAACACTCGCCGGTCAAAACCCGCCAATATTGGTCACAGAATGTGTCAGATTGACTTATGTGCGCGACCGCGGCCATAAGATCGCAAAAATAAGTGGTGTGAAGGACAGGCGCTCATGAAAATCGCGATGATCGGCACAGGCTATGTGGGCCTGGTGTCAGGCGTGTGTTTCTCTGATTTTGGGCACGATGTGGTCTGCGTGGACAAGGATCCGCACAAGATTGAGACCCTCAACAATGGCGATATTCCGATCTATGAGCCGGGTCTGCAGGATCTGATGACCAAGAATGTTGGCACGGGTCGGTTGTCTTTTACGACCGATCTGGCCCACGCAATTGATGGCGCAGCGGCCGTTTTCATAGCGGTCGGCACGCCGTCGCGCCGGGGCGATGGCCATGCAAATCTGGAATATGTCAAAGCGGCCGCTCAAGAGGTCGCGGCCCTGGCCAAAGACTATGTCGTCGTGGTCACCAAATCGACTGTGCCTGTGGGAACCAACCGCATGGTGCAAGAGACCGTGCGCGCTGCCAATCCCGATCTTGACTTCGATGTTGCTTCCAATCCCGAGTTTCTGCGCGAAGGGGCCGCGATTGATGACTTCATGAAACCTGACCGTGTCATTGTCGGCGTACAATCCGATCGCGCCGCACAGGTGATGGCTGAGATCTATCGCCCGCTATACCTGCGCGATTTTCCAATCATCACCACCGATCTGGAAAGCGCCGAAGTGACCAAATACGCTGCAAATGCGTTTCTGGCCACCAAGATCACCTTTATCAATGAGATTGCCATGCTTTGCGAGCAAACCGGCGCGGACGTCAAAGAGGTCGCGCATGGGATTGGCCTTGATGGCAGGATTGGTAACAAATTTCTCCATGCCGGGCCGGGCTATGGCGGAAGCTGCTTCCCAAAGGACACTCTGGCTCTGGCCCGCATGGGTCAAGAACATGGCGCACAGATGAGTATCACTGAGGTCGTGATCTCGGTGAATGATCAGGTCAAGGCACGGATGGTCAACAAGCTGAAGGATCTCGTAGGAGGGGATTTCAACGGCAAGACAATCGCCGTCCTGGGCGTCACGTTCAAACCCAACACCGATGACATGCGCGATGCGCCCTCCCTTACGATCGTTCCCGCGATGGTGTCTGCCGGCGCACAGGTCCGAGTGTGCGATCCCCAAGGCAAGCATGAGGGCGAAGCGCTGTTGCAAGGCGTGACTTGGGTTGAAGACCCCTATGACTGTGTCGAAGGGGCCGATCTGATGGTCATCCTGACCGAATGGAATGAATTCCGCGCGCTTGATCTGGACAGGATCGCAGGCAAGATGACGAACGCGAAACTCGCCGATCTGCGCAATATCTATTCGGTACAGGATGCGCGCAAAGCCGGTTTCGTGGCCTATGAAAGCATCGGACGCCAGGGATACAGCGCACCCAGCTGAAGAAAACGACCCTCCCCGGACGTGATCTGGGGCCTCGTCCCAGCGGTTAAGGGGGGTCCCTGATCCCAACATCCTGGGGTCAATTCAAACCCGTGGGCGCGCATATACGTGCCCGCCTCGGCCAAAGCCGGGCCACATAAGTCAGAAATAGAGCCACACCAGAAAAAACAGCAAATCGGATCACCCTGGCATCACAGCCCACCGCACGGCATTGAAAACACGCCTCGCACGCGACCGACGAACCGCTTTCAAATCTGTCCAAACTCCTGTAGAGGGCGCGATATCTGAGACGTGACGCCTATTGACCCCGGGCGCATGGGAATGATTGGGGTCGGCGGCAATGGGGCCGCCATGGAAACGGAGGACTTGGGATACGCCCAAGAGGGCCTCCAACTAGGAAACGATATATGTTCAACGAAGTTAAAAAATCGATGCAGTGGGGCGAGGAAACGCTCACGCTGGAAACGGGCAAAATTGCCCGTCAGGCCGATGGCTGTGTCATCGCCACCCTTGGTGAAACCTCTGTCATGGCCGCTGTGACATTCGCCAAAGCCCCGCGTGAGGGTCAGGATTTCTTCCCCCTCACCGTCCATTACCAGGAAAAATATTACGCCGCCGGCAAGGTGCCGGGCGGCTTCTTTAAGCGGGAGGCCCGTCCGACCGAAAAAGAGACCCTCACTGCGCGTCTCATTGACCGCCCGATCCGCCCGCTATTCGTGGACGGGTTCAAAAACGAAGTGCTGGTGATGTGCACCGTGCTATCCCACGATCTGGTCAATGATCCTGATATCGTCGCCATGATCGCCGCCTCTGCTGCGCTCACCATTTCCGGCGCGCCTTTCATGGGTCCAATCGCCGGTGCGCGCGTGGGCTTTGAAGATGGTGAATACATCCTCAACCCCGAAGTCGACGACATGCAGGACCTGCGCAACAACCCTGATCAGCGCCTTGATCTCGTGGTTGCGGGTACCAAAGACGCCGTCATGATGGTGGAATCGGAAGCCTACGAGCTGACCGAGGAAGAGATGCTCGGCGCGGTGACCTTCGCCCATGAGCAGCTTCAGCCGGTGATCGATCTGATCATCGAACTGGCCGAGCAAAGCGCGAAAGAGCCCTTTGATTTCCAGCCGCCGGACTATTCCGATCTTTACGACACTCTGAAAGCCGCCGGTGAGGCGCAAATGCGCGATGCGTTTGCCATCACGGACAAGCAAGAGCGTGTCGCCGCTGTGAATGCCGCGCGTGAGGCGATCAAAGCGACCCTCAGCGATGAGCAATTGGAAGACCCAAATCTCGGCTCAGCTATGAAGAAGCTGGAAGCGGGCGTTCTGCGCAGTGATGTTGCCAAACACGGCCGACGCATTGATGGCCGTAAACTCGATGAAGTCCGCGATATCGTATGTGAAACCGGCCTTTTGCCCCGCACACACGGCTCCGCGCTCTTCACCCGTGGCGAAACGCAGGGCCTTGTTGTAACCACGCTCGGCACCGGTGACGATGAACAGATCATCGACGCCCTGCATGGCAACTTCCGTTCCAACTTCCTTCTGCACTACAACTTCCCGCCCTATTCGGTCGGGGAAGCCGGTCGCGTGGGCCCTCCCGGTCGTCGCGAAATCGGCCACGGAAAACTGGCCTGGCGTGCGTTGCAGGCCGTTCTGCCCGCCGCCACCGATTTCCCTTACACCGTCCGCGTGGTCTCTGAGATCACGGAATCGAACGGGTCGTCTTCCATGGCCTCAGTCTGTGGTGGGTCGCTCTCGATGATGGACGCGGGCGTGCCGCTCAAGGCACCGGTTGCTGGTGTGGCCATGGGCCTCGTGCTGGAAGATGACGGCTCTTACGGGATCCTGACGGATATTCTGGGTGACGAAGATCACCTCGGCGATATGGATTTCAAAGTGGCCGGCACGGAAAACGGCATCACCTCGCTCCAGATGGACATCAAGGTCGCGGGCATCACGCCCGAGATCATGAAATCCGCCCTGGCGCAGGCCAAAGAAGGCCGGTTGCACATCCTGGGTGAGATGTCGAAGGCGCTGACGGAGGCCTCTGAGTTCTCCATCCACGCGCCCCGCATTGAAACGATGCAAGTGCCCACCGACAAGATCCGCGAAGTGATCGGCTCGGGCGGTAAGGTGATCCGCGAGATCGTGGAAGTGTCCGGTGCCAAGGTCGACATCAATGACGACGGCATCATCAAGATCGCCTCGCCCAACGGCGAAGCCATTCAGAAAGCCTACGACATGATCCATTCGATCGTGGCAGAGCCGGAAGAGGGCAAGATCTACCTCGGCAAGGTCGTCAAGATCGTCGATTTCGGTGCCTTCGTGAACTTCTTCGGCAAGCGCGACGGGTTGGTTCATGTGAGCCAAATCGAAAACCGCCGCCTGAACCATCCCTCCGATGTGCTGAAGGAAGGTCAGGAAGTCTGGGTCAAACTCCTCGGCTTCGACGACCGCGGCAAAGTCCGCCTGTCGATGAAAGTGGTCGATCAGGAAACCGGCGAGCCTGCGAAGAAAGAGGAGAAGGCGGAGGATTAAGTCTGTCTGTCTTTGAGAAAATAGAAACCCCGGCGGAAACGTCGGGGTTTTTTGGTTGAATTAACGTCTGCAATGTAACCAGTCCGAGCTTATTTTCTTAACCACAGATATTGATCCATCGGAAGGGTGGGATGACGGGCAATTTAAGCTGGGGATAACACTTAGAATTATGCGTTTTAAGTTCGGCAGCTAAAATCACCTTTTTACTTCCAGAGATTCGCGGCTGAACATTCAGCAATCTAACCCAGAATTACTTCCAAGTTTAAAACTACAGATAGTCCAAAAAGCGCTATTCCCAAGACCGTGAAGACCGATGAAAACATAAGTAAAAGGAACTTCCGATTGGCTAGTCTGCTTCGCATGTAAACAGCCAATAGTAGTCGTCTTGTAGTATCTTCATTTGAACGAAACGTCTGAATGAATTCATCAGGTGTCTTTGATTGAGAAATAGGATAAAACTGCAGTGCCTTGGAGTACTTATCACCTGACGGTCGCTGGGGAACCAGTGCCGCCAAAGACAACAAAACGGACAGTGAACAAAATAGCCAAGCATAGATTAGCGGATTGTACAGTCCAGCCAAACTGGGCCAGTCTATCTGTAGGCTTCCCACTAAAACAGCAAGGTTTAGCGCTACAAAAATGTTAGCACGAGTTTCGCCGAGTGCTATAATATTCTCAACCTGTTCAAGCATGCTTAATGCATGATCCGTGGTTACACCTTTCAGCGGGTTTTCCTTAGTCATCGGATTTATATGGTGGCGTTTTGAACTCTTGCAACTGGCGAAAATTCTGGTCAGCCACGACCTTGCCCCTAGAAAGCAAACCACTTTGTACGTTTCGGCATAATTCAGTACGAACTACTTGATCATAGTCTCGTTATGACAATTTCCCTTTGCCAACTCGCCGTACCATGCTCCTCTGACTGAAAGATCATTCAATGGAAGCGCGACTCAAGACGGACGTGATCATCATTGGCGCAGGCTCGGCGCGGCTTTTGGCGGCCAAGATGCTCGCTGGTCGATAAAGCCCCATCCCCCGCTTCATCTTGCCAAAAATACTCAAATCCCACCCTCTCACACGGGCAAGGCGGTCGTACTGGACACCGTCCGCAACGCAAAGCTCGACTGCATCTTCGCCACCCCCGGCAACCGCGCCAGATGCTGGCGATGAATACGCGCGAAATCTTCGGTGCTTTCGGCCACGACCTTCAGGATATAATCCGCCGCCCCCGCCGTCAGGTGGCATTCCAACACATTGGGGATCAACCGCACGGCCTTCTCAAACGCCTCTAGCACTTCATCGGCCTGGGTGCTCAGAGTGATCTCCACAAAGATCGTCGCCCCCACGCCCATTTTGCGGGCGTCCAGAAGCGCCACATAATCGCGAATATACCCCTCTTTCTCCAACCGGCCCACGCGGCGATGGCACGCGCTGGCCGATAGGTTCACGGCCTCGGCCAAATCCGCGTTGGAAATCCGCCCGCGTCGTTGCAGAACGGAAAGAAGGCGACTGTCTGTGGTGTCGAGGGTCATGGTCGCAGAACCTTTTGGCAAATTCGTATTTGTTCGAAGAACCTACGCAATACTCTCACGATTACCGACGATATTTCAATCCAATTGCACAAGAATTGGGCGATACCCGAGCAAAGGGTAAGGAGACCAACCATGAAAATCGGATGCCCCACAGAGATCAAACCGCAGGAATTTCGCGTGGGCATGACGCCCAACGCAGCGCTTGAGGCGGTGGCCCATGGCCACGAGGTGATCATCCAAAAGGGTGCGGGCAATGGCGCGGGGTTCACCGATGCCGATTATGAGGCCGCGGGCGCAGGGATCGTGGACACAGCGGAAGAAATCTTTGCGACCTCCGATATGATCGTGAAGGTCAAAGAGCCACAAGCGGGCGAGCGCAAGATGCTGCGCGAAGGGCAGGTCCTATTCACCTATCTCCACCTGGCCCCCGATCCTGATCAAACCCGCGATCTGATCGACAGTGGCTGCACCGCCATCGCATATGAAACCGTAACAGATGCCCAAGGCGGTCTGCCGCTCCTCGCGCCCATGTCCGAAGTGGCCGGTCGTCTGGCCCCGCAGGTGGGCGCCTACACCTTGCAAAAAGCCAATGGCGGGCGCGGTGTTTTGATGGGCGGGGTTCCCGGCGTTGGCCCGGCCAGGGTGCTGGTGATCGGCGGCGGTGTCGTCGGCACCCATGCCGCCCGGATCGCGGCAGGCATGGGGGCAGATGTGACTGTGCTGGATCGTTCTCTTCCCCGCCTTCGTTATCTCGATGATATGTTCGGGTCGATCTTCAACACCGGCTATTCCTCCGCTGGTCTGCTGGCTGAACATCTGGGCGAGGCGGACACCGTGATCGGGGCCGTTCTGATCCCAGGGGCCGAAGCCCCCAAACTTGTCCGCCGTGCACAACTTGCGGATATGAAGCCCGGCGCGGTTCTGGTGGACGTGGCGATCGATCAGGGCGGCTGCTTTGAAACGTCCAAGCCCACAACCCATGCCGATCCGATCTATGACGTGGACGGGATCATGCACTACTGCGTGGCCAACATGCCGGGGGCGGTCGCGCGCACATCAACCCTCGCCCTTGGCAATGGGACCATGCCGTTCATGCTCGCGCTCGCCGACAAAGGCTGGCGACAGGCCTGCCTGGATGACGAACACCTGCTCAACGGGCTGAACGTGCATGCCGGGCAGCTCACATACTACGCGGTAGGCAAAGCGCTTGGGATCGACGTGATTTCACCCCAACTGGCGGTGAAGACCTGACCCGATCAATGCTTGCGCGGCCTTAGCCCGATGCTTAGGTTCCCCAAACCATAAAAGGAGCCTGCCTCATGACCGATCTGACCCCGCGCGAGATTGTCTCGGAGCTCGACCGGTTCATCATCGGCCAGAAAGACGCCAAACGCGCCACCGCCGTGGCCCTGCGCAACCGCTGGCGGCGCAAACAGCTTTCCGATGATCTGCGCGATGAGGTTTATCCCAAGAACATCCTCATGATCGGCCCCACCGGCGTGGGCAAAACAGAAATCTCTCGCCGCCTGGCCAAGCTCGCCCGCGCCCCATTTATCAAGGTGGAAGCCACGAAGTTCACAGAAGTGGGCTATGTCGGGCGCGACGTGGAACAAATCATCCGGGATCTTGTCGATGCAGCCATCGTGGAAACGCGCGATTGGATGCGAGAAGACGTCAAAACCCGTGCGCACAAGGCCGCCGAAGATCGCGTGATTGAGGCCATCGCCGGCGAAGACGCCCGTGACAGCACGCGGGACATGTTCCGCAAAAAGCTCAAAACAGGAGAGCTTGACGACACGATGATCGAGTTGGACGTCGCCGACAACTCGAACCCCTTGGGCATGATGGATATCCCCGGCCAACCCGGCAGCCAGATGGGCATGATGAACCTCGGCGATATCTTCGGCAAAGCCTTTGGCGGGCGCACGACGCGCAAGCGGATGACGGTGGCACAAAGCTATGAAATCCTGATCGGGGAAGAGGCCGACAAGCTGCTTGATGATGACGCTGTGCACAAAGCGGCGCTGGAGGCGGTAGAGCAGAACGGCATTGTCTTCCTCGATGAGATTGACAAGGTGTGCGCCAAGTCCGAGACCCGCGGTGGCGATGTTAGCCGCGAAGGCGTGCAACGCGATCTTTTGCCCCTCATCGAAGGCACGACTGTCTCCACCAAATATGGCTCTGTGAAAACGGACCATGTGCTTTTCATTGCATCAGGGGCGTTTCACATCGCCAAACCCTCCGATCTCTTGCCAGAGCTGCAGGGCCGCTTGCCGATCCGCGTGGAATTGCGCGCCCTCACTGAGGAAGATTTTGTGCGCATTCTTACAGAGACAGACAACGCGCTGACGCGGCAATACACGGCGCTTATGGGCACTGAAAATGTCACTGTAGAATTCACAGATGACGGCATTTCGGCCCTGGCGCGGATCGCAGCAGAGGTCAATCAAACAATCGAAAACATCGGCGCCCGGCGTCTCTACACAGTGATGGAACGCGTGTTCGAAGAGCTCAGCTTTGCCGCGCCAGACCGATCGGGCGAAAAGGTGATCGTTGACGCAAAATTCGTCGAAGACAACCTGGGAGAGCTGGCAAAGTCCACGGATTTGAGCCGCTACGTGCTTTAACGTGCTCTAAGCCCAAGAGGCCCGCCAGCCCGTCTTGCACAGTACTCCCATGTGTGCTCTCCACCACATTTTACCAATGGTTGAAATGGTGGGATATCTTTTATCCCTTAAAGTGTGCTAATGTCCCCCTGCGATCAGGATCAGACACGTAACGCAGCCCTACAACTGGGGCGTGGAACTGCATGGGTTGGACATGACCAATAACATCCTGCGCTTTGGGCAATCGCGAGACTCTAGTGATCCGTTTGAGCCTTTGTTCTCGGGGGCACCGTTTTTGATGCACTCGATTGATCGTGATGGCATGCTGCTTAAGGTCAGTCAGTTTTTCGCCAGGAAAATGGGATATACGGCGCATGAAATGCTGGGGCGTCCCATCGTCGATTTTCTGACAGACGACTCTCGCAAACACGCACTAGCGGTCATGCTGCCGCAGTTTTATCGCACTGGAACGACTGAGAATGCCGAATGCAGCTTTGTCACAAAGGACGGCAAAGTCCTTCCTGTCCTGATGTCTGCCGTTGCTGAATACAATTCCGAAGGCACGTTCCTGCGGTCCTTTGCCATCCTGTTTGATAACAGCCAAGCCAAAGAAAACGCTCGAGAACTTCAGCGCAAATACAGAATGGATGCGATCGGTTCCCTGGTGGGCGGCGTGGCGCATGATTTCAACAATCTTCTGGCCGTCGTGCAAGGCAACCTGGATTTTCTCAAACGCGATCCCGATGATCCGGAACGAAAAGAGTTCATTGACGACGCGGTTGAGGCCACCAAGCGCGGCAGCTCTTTGATTGAACAGTTGCTCACCTTTGGCCGGCGGGCGGAATTGTCTCCGCGTCCGACAAATCTTAATGAGACAATGGCAAGTGCCTGTCGTTTGGTAGAGCGGCTTTATCCTTCCAATATTGAGATTCAAAAGATCGATGGCGATGCCCTCTGGAAATCGCATGTAGATACCGCGCTGCTTGAAACCGCCATTCTGAACATTCTCAATAATGCCCGCGATGCCATGCCTGGCGGTGGCCGAATCGCCATGGAGACGCGGAATGTCCAAATCAATGAGGACTTCATAAATCGCAATCGCGAGGACATAGAGCCAGGCCGCTACGTGATGTTGTCCATTTCCGACACCGGCCACGGCATGGACAAAAGACTCTTGTCGAAGGTGTTTGAGCCTTTCTTTACCACCAAGTCACAAAGCGATGGCTCCGGCCTGGGGTTGTCGATGGTGCTCGGATTTATTCACCAATCTAAAGGCGCAATTCGTGTATCGAGTGAGCCGGGTGTCGGAACGACCTTCAAAATGTACTTCCCGGTGGAGCCGGTTGATACCAGCCCTCTCAACACCATCCAGGTGGTGCGCCAGATTCTGGAAACGGAGAAGAAGGTTCTGATTGTTGAAGACGATTCCGGCGTGCGCAGCGTCTTGGCCCGTCAGCTGAAAGACGAAAAAATCGAGGTGTTCGAGGCTGAAACCGGCGACAGTGCCTTTACAGCGATGTCATCAGGGCTTGAGCCGGATCTGCTCCTCACTGACATCGTCATGCCGGGCGCTCTTCAGGGGCCAGAACTGGCAAAAAAAGCGCGTGCTATGTTGCCGGATCTGCGGGTTTTGTTCATTTCCGGATACCCGGTCGAGATGTCCCATCACACCGTTGGCATCTCGCCACAGGATCGCCAATTGGTCAAACCTGTGTCACAAGACAAACTGGTTGCAGCCGTGATTGAGCTTTTGATCCACGATTGACTGTCTAGGTTTTCAGGGTTTTCGCGGCTTCGGTATAGCCGCCTGATGCGCCATCTACGAAATGAACATGGTTGTCCGTCATGATTGATGGAACAATGCATGTCATCATCGCCTCTTGCTGACGGTGAAGACCAAACCGAATTGTGCCTTCGGCGGCAGCTTTTTCCAGTATTCGCAAAAGCGCCTGTTCCGTGTCTGGATCGCAATCCAGCGTCATCTTCAATCCATCTTCAAATTTACGAAAATCGGCGTTCTGGCCGACAACCTTCTGATAGCGCCGCGCGTCAAATCCACCGATCTTGATCCCTGTTTTGATCAAGAGCCACGCAATTCCACTTTCAAACAGCGCTTTGTGCCGCGCCTTGCGCAATGGGCCATCCCGGCGCTGTGCATGGGCTTCCAAAGCAGCGCCCGCAGGAGGCCAGGATGCACCAGGGCCTTTTGGTTCGGCGGGATGACCGGCGCGGTCCAGGTGCTCAACAACCTCCGCGATATCACTGGCCAATTGCGAGAATGCAGGCCCCGGTACCGCCTCGCATGGCAAAATGACCAGTGACAAAATTGATCCATGGCGGCTTGGCATGTGGTTCCAGCGGCAAGACAAACCCGTAAGATCCGGGTTAGCATCCGTTGGCGCATCGGCAATGCTATGGCCGCCCGCCTTCATCCGGGTTTCGGCCCAGCTGAGCCCGCCACCTGTAAACATGGCATAGTCCGCACCCTGAGAAACGCGGAACCTGGCCACACTGACGTCAAAACCGGCGTCGCGGATCGCTGTCACCGGGATCATCCCGATGCGAAGCTCCAACTCAAACTCTCGCAAGGCCCACGCGCGTACGGCGGCCAAAGCAGCCTCGGCCCGGTCGCGCCATTCCGGCGGGACGGCAAATCCCGCTCCATCGCCGCCAAAGATATACGGAAATTCCGCGCCACCATGCACGTTGATCTGACCAGAAATCACCGCCGCCGCGACCATGTTCACGCTCTTATATTTGCCCTGGGCAACGGCCTGTGTCGAGCCGGCGATATCAGAGGTGCCAATCCACCAATCTTGTGGCAATGGAGAGTAAAGCGATGGATCTGCCAGAGAAGCAAAAGCCTCATGCAGATGCACGTTCAAGTAAAAGGCATTTGCTGGTTCTGCTCCGCGCATTGAATATATCCCAACCTTTGCTGGCATTTACTGTAACAGGTTCTCCCAAAATCCAATCGCAAACTGCAACCTTCCATCTTTGGCAATTCCGCTTTCCTTCGCCTCCGTTTCAGGCGACGAAGGCACATGTCCATCACAAATTTCCTGCGCGAAAACGCCCCATACCTTTCAGCCGGCGCACTTTTGACGTTTCTAAGCAGTTTCGGTCAAACGTTCTTCATCTCCATTTTCGCAGGTGAAATCATGGCGGCGTTTTCGCTCACGCATGGGCAATGGGGCCTGATCTATGGTGTGGGCACGTTCAGCTCTGCCGCGATCATGGTCTGGGCCGGGGGGCTGACCGACCGGTTTCGAGTGCGTGGCTTGGCGCCAGTTATCCTAATTATGTTGGCTCTGGCCTGTTTGGCCATGGCCATCAACCCGGTGTGGTGGGGTCTGTTTTTCGTTATTTTCGCACTGCGTTTTGCGGGTCAGGGCATGACCAGCCACATCGCCATCGTCGCCATGTCGCGCTGGTTCATTGCCACGCGGGGGCGGGCACTTGCGACCGCAACACTCGGCTTCGCCGCGGGTGAGGCGCTGTTACCGCTCTTGTTTGTGGCGCTGATGGTCGCCGTTGATTGGCGCGTGCTGTGGGTTGTCGCGGCCATGACTTCCTTGTTGGGGATCGTGCCTCTCCTCCGGCTCTTGCGGTTGGAGCGCACCCCGGCCAGTTTGGCCCAGACAGATCAATCTGTCGGCATGGGGGGAGATCATTGGACGCGAAACCAGACACTACGCCACTTCCTTTTCTGGTTCATGGTGCCCGCGCTTTTGGGCCCCTCGGCCTTTAGCACAGCGTTCTTTTTTCATCAGGTCCATTTCGCCGATCTCAAAAGCATCGCCCATGTGGAACTTGTCGCCATGTATCCGTTTTTCACCCTGATCAGCATCGGCGCGATGATCGCTTCGGGCTGGGCACTCGATCGCTTTGGCACACCGCCTCTGATCCCCTACTTTCAGATCCCGATGATCGTGGGTTTCGTGATTTTTGCCTACGCCACCGGGCCGCTTGGCCTTTTGGCCGGTCTGTTCTTCATGGGTCTCACAACCGGGTTCAACACGACCATCCCTGCGGCGTTCTGGGCAGAGTTTTACGGCACGGCTCATATCGGATCGATCAAGGCTATGGCCACAGCGGTGATGGTTTTGGGGTCTGCCATCGGACCGGGTGTCACGGGCGTTTTGATCGATCTCGGCGTCGGGTTGGAAACGCAATACATCCTGATCGGAGGCTATTTCATCATCGCCACGGTCATGATGATGATTGGCGTTGCGCGCGCCCGGCCATCCCTAGCGGTTGCGGCGTAGATACACGTAATAGGCCCCGCCACCGCCATGGCGCCCATGGGCCTCGGACACTTGCAGCACAACCTGGCTCAGGGGCGGCGTTTGCAGCCAATGGGGCACGTTGCGGCGCAAGATACCCGGCCGTTCCGGGATCGGGCCAAAATCATCGCGGTCTTTCCCCTGCCCTTTGCCTGTGATCACCAAAACCAACCGCCGCTCCTTGGCATAGGATGACATGATGAATGCGATCAGTGCCGGATGCGCCTGATCCATCGTCATCCCATGCAAATCAATCCGGCCTTGCGGTTTCAGCTTGCCGCGCTTGAGCCGATCATAGGCTTTCTTGTCCATGTGGATGGCGGGCTGGGCCTTGGCCGTGGCCATGCCGGGCAGCCCACGTTTGGCGCCATTCGCCTTTTCCCCGATTTTGAACTTGGTGCCGTCCACCGCCGTTTTCTTCTGTGGCACGTCTGGCGTCAGAAAATCAGCCATCGTTTCCATCGGCTTGCCCTCAGGCTTCAGCCGATCTGTCGTTCGCGCCACCCGTTGCCACAGCTCAAGCTCGTCGGGCCGCAATTTGCGAGAGCTCACTGAAACGGCTCCGTCGCCATGGCAAAGGCCCTCTGGATCGGCAGCAATACGACCATGCGGCCCGGATCCTTCAACTGCCCGGCCAGTTTGCCCGCCGTATCACCGGTGCCGAAAAAGATATCCGCGCGCTGCGCGCCCTTGATAGCTGACCCTGTGTCCTGCGCGATCATCAAACGATTGATCGGATTGGCCCCGTCCTTTTCAATCCAAACCGGCGCGCCGAGCGGCACAAAGGCCGGATCAACGGCTATGGTGCGTTTCGCCGTGATTGACCGATTCATCGCGCCAAGTGGCCCTTTTTCTGCCGGCACCTGATCCACCCGACGGAAAAACACATAAGATGGGTTGTGGTGCAGCAACGCCTGACCCTTCACCGGGTTGCGCCGCACCCAGTTCTTGATCACCTCCGCTGAGACCTGATGCACGTTGTAGATCCCCCGCCGCACCAGCTCGACCCCGATGGATCTATACTCATGCCCATTCGAGCCGCCATATCCCACGCGGATCACATTCCCATCCGGCAAGCGAACGCGCCCGGAACCTTGGATTTGCAAAAAGAAAAGCTCCACGGGGTCATCGACCCACGCAATTTCAAACCCTTTGCCCTTCATGAAATCGCCAGTCTCAATCTGCTTGCGCGTAAGCCACGGGTTCGACACTTTGGATTCCTGCGGCTCCCGATAAAGCGGATAGCGATACCGCGACGTGCGGGTGAGTGATCCGCTCAATTCCGGTTCAAAGTACCCGGTGAATAGCGCACGTTTCCCGTCTTCAATCAGAACCGGGCGAAAGAATAGCTCAAAAAACGCTTTCGCTTCCGGCTTTTGCTGGGCAAGCGCACAAAGAGATGACCAATCCGGATCCCGCAAATCCGGGCACGTTTCTAAAAACGCCTCCAACGCGCGGTCATGGGTGTCAAATTCCCAGCCGTCTAGATCATCAAATTCCAGGACCGTATGGGTAACGACCTCAGCATAAGAAATGGAGGCCGCGCAGGCCCAAGCAAGTGTTGCAGCCCAAAGCCGAGCTATCATTCGCCCGTGGCAACAAGCCGCCAGTTCGGATCATCGGCACCCATCACGCGCTCAAACGTCCAAGCGTCTTTTTGCTTTTTGGATTGGCCGGGTTTGCCTTCGACAATCTCGCCTGACTGGTCTTTCACAACTGAGATCAGCTCACCCACAAATCGGATTGTGATCTCGGCAGTGTTGGTTGCATCGTCAAACCGCGCGTCGTCAATCGTTGTGCCTCGCACGCCGACAAACTCAGCGTCCACGGTAAGGCCTTGCGCTTGGCGGGCGTCTACCACCTGGGCAAACGCCTCATAGACATCCTCCGACAAGAAGGGCGCGACTTCATCAAGATTGCCACGCTCAAACGCCATAAGGATCCACTCATAAGCACCTTTTGCGCCGCCGATAAACTCCGTCACGGAAAATGCGGGTTCAATGCGCTTCATCTCGGCCAAGGCCGCAGCGGAGTCAGAATCTTCCGCAACATGATCCGTAATGTCACGATCAGGGCCGCCTTCGATCACTTCGAAATCCTGGCGTCGTCCCGTGGGCGCTTCTGTGGGTTGTGCGCTACGCGGCGGGCTTTCGAACCCATCACGGGTTCCAAGCACGTTTTTCAAACGCAAAATCAAGAAAACAGCAATACCGGCCAAAACCAGAAGTTGCAGCAACGGAGAGTTCATATTCACCTCATCACACGCAAAGCATGGTAACACGTGTTTCGTGCTCTTATGTAGGTGGAGTGTGCCAGCAAGTCCACTGCATGGACCCTGTATAAGACAAGGAATCGCGAATGTGGTTGTTCCTGGCCTTTTTGGCCGTCCCTTTGATCGAAATCGCTCTTTTTATTCAAGTTGGCGGGGCCATCGGTTTGTGGCCAACCTTGGCAATCGTGGTTTTGACGGCGATTATGGGCACTTGGCTTGTCCGATCACAGGGGGCCATGGCACTTGGGCAGCTACGCGGATCGTTTTCCAACCTTGAAGATCCAACCGAGCCACTGGCACATGGTGCCATGATCCTGATCTCCGGCGCGCTTTTGCTGACGCCCGGATTTTTTACGGATGCTGTGGGGTTTGCTTTGCTTATGCCGCCGGTGCGTTCGGCTGTCTTCTCTTACCTGCGCAAACGCATTCACGTTCAACAGTTTGAAATGGGATCGGGCGTGCGTCCATCCCGGCGACAATCATCAAAAGACGTGATCGATGGTGACTTTGAAGAGGTCTCAATGGATGACAATGCGCCAAAGGGCCCATCCGGCTGGACGAAACACTAGTCACACCATTGAGGCGCGAGCGCCTTCCTGTTAGGCACCCGCCCAACATATTTCGAAGTTTGGAGGGTCATCATGGCCGAAGAGGACACAACAAATGGCGCAGCCGCCGCAGATCCCGCGCAGCCGCCGCAGGTGAAAATGCAGATCCTGACACAGTTCGTGCGCGATCTGTCCTTTGAAAACATCCTGGCCCAAAAGGGGACGGGCGGCGAAGTAACGCCCGATGTTGAGGTTGCGGTGAACCTCGACGCTAAAAAACGCGCGACAGAACATCAGTTCGAGGTCGTCGCGAAAACAAAAATCACATCAAAGGACAAAACATCCGGCGAACACATGTTCATCATCGAAATGGAATATGCTGGCGTTTTTCATATTGAGGGCGTGCCGGATGAGCAATTGCACCCGTTTCTTCTGATCGAATGCCCGCGAATGATCTTCCCGTTCATGCGCCGCATTGTCAGTGATGTGACGCGCGACGGTGGGTTCCCGCCGCTTAATCTCGAAAACATCGATTGGGTTGCGCTCTACCGCAATGAAATCATGCGCCGTCAGGCCGCTTCTCAGGACGCCCCCAAACCCAACGCCTGATTACTTTAGCCAAAGTGCATCATCGCCCATGTCTTTGACAAAAGCGGCATGGGCGGTGCGTTCTTCCTCTGTGATCCGGCTTGGCAATGGTGTTGGCCGCTTCATGGGTCGCCATTCGCCCTGCGCATCACTCGCACCTGATCCACCTGTGGCCATCGTCGACAGCCCGAAATCCGGCTGCCGCCCTCCGATCAGCTCAAGATAAACCTCCGCGAGGATCTCAGAATCGAGCAAAGCACCGTGCAGCGTCCGCGCTGAATTATCTATCCCATAACGGCGGCAGAGCGCATCCAAAGATGCAGGCGACCCCGAAAATTTGCGCCGCGCAATCTCCAACGTGTCAATCGCCTGATCATAAGGCAACGGTTTGATCCCAAGCCAGCCAAGCTCTGCATTGATGAACTTCATGTCAAAGCTTGCGTTGTGAATCACGAGCTTCGCGTCGCCCACGAAATCTAGGAACTCTTGCGCAATAGATTTGAACACCGGCTTATCGCGCAGAAAATCATCCCCCAGTCCATGCACGTCAAACGCCTCTTGCGGCATGGATCGCTCGGGATTGATATACTGATGATAGGTCCGCCCTGTCGGCATATGGTTGAGCAGCTCCACGCCACCAATCTCAACAATTCGGTCGCCCGTATTGGGATCGAGCCCGGTGGTTTCCGTATCCATCACGATCTCACGCATCGCGCGTCTCCCTTATCTCACGCACAATCGCCTGCACCTGCGCGCGCGCGTGATCCACACTATCTGTTACAACCACATAATCCGCTTTTTCGCGTTTTTCAGCATCCGGCATCTGCTTGGCCATGATGGTTTGAAAATCCTGCTCAGTCATCTTGCCCCGTGCCATCACACGCGCCTTTTGGGTCTTTGCATCAATGGTCACGCACACTGTTGCGTGCATCGATTGATCTGCTCCAGTTTCAAACAAAAGCGGGATATCAAAAACGACAATGTCACTCTCACTGTTCTGTAAAAAATCCGCTCGGTCCTGCGCGACGAGGGGATGCACAATTCTTTCTATGTCTTTCAGAGCATCTGGCTGTTGACGCAGGATCTCTTTCAGTTTTTCGCGAGAAACAAACTCATCTGTCACAGCTTCGGGAAAAGCATCCTTCATCGGGGCAACCGCCGCACCGCCGGCACCGTAAAGACGGTGCACCGCGGCATCTGCATCCCAAACGGCACACCCTTCTTCCGCAAAGAACTGTGCTGTCGTTGATTTTCCCATCCCGATCGATCCGGTGAGGCCGATGATAAACGTCATCGAAGCGCGGCCGCACGTGTGGCACTATCCACATCAGGCCGAGTACCAAACCAACGCTCAAACCCAGGGACGGCCTGATGCAAAAGCATGCCCAACCCATCAACGATGGTACAACCGCGATCCTCTGCTTCTGCCAGAAAGTTCGTCTTGAGAGGCGCGTAAACAAGATCTGTGACCAGGGTCCCCTTACGCAATCCATCAAGCGGAACCCGCAGTGGGGTTTTTCCAATCATGCCAAGGCTCGTTGTGTTCACGACGGTGGTCGCATCTTCGAACATGTTGCCCGCTTGCACCCAATCATAAATGACCAGGCGTTTGCCAAAGTCAGACCGCAACGCCTCTGCTCGAACTTTGGTGCGGTTTGAGATCATAATCTCTGGCACGCCCGCATCCAATAATGAGGTGATCACCGCGCGCGCCGCGCCTCCCGCGCCTAACACTGACGCCGGCCCAGCCCGCGGATCCCAATCGGGCGCCGATTTCTTGAGATTAGTGATAAAGCCATAGCCATCGGTGTTGTCTGCGTGAATTTTGCCGTCAGGGCGAAAGATCAGCGTATTAGCTGCACCGATAAGGGTCGCACGATCCGTGACGAGATCTGCAATTTCTAGGGCACGTTCTTTATGGGGGATGGTGATATTGGCACCGACAAAGCCCATTTTGGGCATCAACCGCAAGACATGTTCCAGATTTTCGGTATTCACATCCATCGGGATGTAATGACCGGGTAGGTTATACGCCTTTAGCCAATGGGTATGTATTTGCGGTGATTTTGAGTGTGCGATTGGTGAGCCAATCACCCCAGCCAACGGTATTTTACCACTACTCATATCTCTATTGCCCCACGCCGCCCCAAATACTCAAGTACCTCCACCAATGGCATTCCCAACACGGTGAAGTAATCGCCCTGTATCTTAGAAAACAGCCTTACGCCTTCTTCTTCAAGTTTGTATCCACCGACGGAATTTTGAATTTTTGGCCAATTCCTGTCTAGATACATGTCTAGGTATTTATCGCTCAAGTCTCGCATGGTCAGGGTAACCTGCCCAACGTGAGACCAAACCTGTCTTGTGCTTTCAAAGATAACCGCAGCTGATAAGAGCATATGATCACGCCCTTGAAGCATCACAAGCTGATGTCGGGCTTCGTCCTTTGTCTTTGGTTTGGATAGTAAGCGGTCATCAAGCGCTAAGATCTGATCACAGCCAAGAACAAGGCCGTCCTTTTCCATTGAAACGTGCTCGGCTTTTCCAGCCGCAAGCGCCAACGCGATTTGATAAGGAGCCACCTTCTCTTTGATCAATTGCGCTTTAACTGGCTCCTCATCAAAATCGCTGGTGCAGGTCGTAAATTGGACATGCGCCGATCTCAATAGTTGGCTGCGAATGGGCGATGTCGAGGCAAGAGTTATCTTCACAGACACGGGGATAATTCCGGGATACTTGACGATTAAAGTGTTGTTAACTTCCCAGCTTATCTGTCCAACGACCACAACAAGAAAAACAGACGTAGTTTCAATGTTTCTCCGCCCCATTTCTCCCGTGCTGATAAGGACAAGTTTAATTTGGGGATAGTGCAAAATAAGCGCGTCTAAAAGATTTGTCCTATGTTCATGCACTGTATACAAACTGATAAGTCATTGAAAAATTTTACTTAATATCTCTTTCTTTGTTTTATCTGATTTTATCCAAACTTCTATCCACGTCTCATCGCCTGTGTGCGAAACAGCGGAAAACCACGTAATCCACAGTTTTTAGGCGCCCTACAAACACAACATCTCTTTTCTCTTTTATTTATTTATTATTGAGTAAGGCGTGGGTGATTTTCTCAGCGATATCTATACATGGACAAAGGCGTTTCACATTATTTCTGTGATCGCCTGGATGGCGGGTTTGTTCTATCTTCCTCGGCTTTTCGTTTACCATGTAGAGCAGGATCAAATTCACGCGCCTGTTTTTGAAGTGATGGAGTTAAAGCTCCTTCGGGTGATCATGAATCCGGCGATGATCCTCACATGGGTTTTCGGGCTTCTTTTAATCGCCACTCCCGGTGTAATCGACTGGTCTTCACTGTGGCCGTGGCTGAAGATGATTGGCGTGTTTGGGCTCACTTGGTTTCATCACTGGCTTGGACGGCGGCGTAAAGAGCTTGTCGTAGGTGAGTGCACTCTGAACGGTAAACAGTTCCGCTTGATGAACGAGGTGCCGACCGTTTTGATGGTACTGATCGTTCTTTCTGTTGTGGTGAAATTTTGATGGTCCGTTGACTTAGGAACCTCTGCTTCGTATACGCCGCGCAAGCGTGCCCGTCCGGGCGTCCGTTTTTCCAGTTTAAGAAATCAAAACCGCGCCACGCGTGCGCCGTTCAATACGTAAGGTCGTTTCATGTCCGAAGAGCGTCTCAACCTATCCGATCTCAAAGCGCAGTCTGCCAAGGATCTTCTGACCATGGCAGAGGATCTTGAGATCGAAAACGCCTCCACCATGCGCAAGGGCGAAATGATGTTCCAAATCTTGCGCGAGCGCGCGGATGAAGGATGGACAGTTTTTGGTGAGGGCGTACTGGAAGTGCTGCAAGACGGCTTTGGTTTCCTGCGCTCTCCTGAGGCGAACTATCTGCCAGGCCCTGATGACATCTATGTTTCACCAGAGGCCATCAAACAATTCTCTCTGCGCACCGGGGACACCGTCGAAGGGGAGATACGCGCCCCCGACGAGAATGAGCGTTACTTCGCTTTGACCAACGTATCACAGATTAACTTTGAGGAACCGGAACGCGCCAAGCACAAGATTGCGTTTGATAACCTGACGCCTCTTTACCCCGATCAGCGCTTGAAGATGGAAGTTGAGGATCCAACGATCAAAGACCGCTCCGCCCGTGTGATTGACCTCGTAGCGCCCATCGGCAAAGGCCAGCGCTCTTTGATCACCGCCCCCCCGCGGACGGGTAAAACAGTGATCCTGCAAAACATCGCCAACAGCATCGAGCGCAATCACCCCGAATGCTACCTGATCGTTCTGCTCATTGATGAACGCCCTGAGGAAGTCACCGATATGCAGCGCTCAGTGAAGGGGGAGGTGATAAGCTCCACTTTTGATGAACCTGCCACGCGCCACGTGGCTGTGGCTGAAATGGTGATCGAAAAAGCCAAGCGCCTAGTCGAGCATAAACGAGATGTTGTTATTCTCCTCGATTCTATCACAAGACTTGGTAGAGCATATAACACCGTGGTCCCCTCCTCCGGCAAGGTTCTGACCGGCGGTGTCGACGCCAACGCCCTGCAACGCCCAAAACGTTTCTTTGGTGCAGCCCGAAACATCGAAGAGGGTGGATCCCTCACAATCATCTCAACCGCTCTGATCGAAACCGGAAGTCGCATGGACGAGGTGATCTTTGAAGAATTCAAAGGCACAGGTAACTCTGAGATCATCCTTGATCGCAAAGTCGCCGACAAACGCGTTTTCCCAGCCATCGACATTCTCAAATCCGGCACACGAAAAGAGGACCTGCTCATCGACAAGGTCGACCTGCAAAAGACCTTTGTCTTGCGCCGTATCCTCAACCCCATGGGCACAACGGATGCGATCGAATTCCTTTTGGGCAAGCTCAAGCAGACGAAAACCAATTCGGAATTCTTCGATTCTATGAACACCTGATGTAAAGCAGGGCGATGGATACGATCTATGCCCTCTCCACAGCGCCAGGGAAGGCCGGTGTCGCAATTGTGCGCGTCTCAGGCCCCTTGGCGTTTGAAGCCGCCACACGCCTGTGCGCATCGCTTCCAGAGCCTCGACGTGCCGCGCGTCGGACTTTTGTTGGTTCCGATAGTACACCGATAGATGACGCGCTGGTGTTGACCTTCGAAGAAGGCGCAAGCTTTACCGGAGAGCAGGTTGTCGAATTCCACACCCACGGTAGCGTGGCGGTAACAACAGCTTTGCTAGCAGAGCTTGGCCGCATAGCTCGATTTCGCGCTGCGGAGCCTGGAGAGTTCACCCGTCGCGCTTTGGAAAATGGACAGCTTGATCTTGCCCAAGTGGAAGGCCTCGCCGATCTCATTGAAGCGGAGACAGATGCACAACGTCGACAGGCTTTGCGTGTTCTGTCAGGGGATTTGGGAAAACGCGCCGACATTTGGCGCAGTCATCTCATCAGGGCAGCTGCGTTGCTTGAAGCCACGATTGATTTTGCCGACGAAGAGGTGCCGGTTGATGTCTCCCCCGAAGTGACCAACCTTCTTTCCACTGTTACCCAAGACCTGCAAAGGGAAATCGACGGTGTCGCGGTCGCCGAACGGGTTCGGGCCGGGTTCGAAGTGGCGATTGTCGGCCGTCCCAATGCTGGCAAATCCACGCTTCTCAATGCGCTAGCGGGCCGGGATGCGGCGATCACCTCTGAATACGCTGGCACCACGCGCGACGTTATCGAAGTACGTATGGATCTCAATGGTGTACCTGTCACGCTTCTTGATACAGCCGGGTTGCGCGAAACGGACGACGCCGTAGAAGCCATAGGGGTGGAGCGGGCCCGCACGCGCGCGCAGGCCGCTGATGTTCGCGTGTTCCTCGTTGAGCCTGGCGAATTGCCGGATTTGGATGTTGAGCCCAATGATCTTGTTTTAATCAGCAAAATTGATACGCGGCCGGGTGCGGGCCAAGGCGTGTCCGGCAAAACTGGCGCAGGCTTGCCCGACCTTATGGACTCCCTGTCAGATACGTTTGCGCAGATGTCTGCAAATGATGGCGTTGCCACGCGGTTACGGCACCAAGATGCAATGGAGCGCGGTTTGGCCCGGATAGGCTTGGCCCAAGACGCGCTTAATTCCTGGGATGATCAATCAGAGCTTGCCGCGGAAGAGCTTCGAGGGGCTGTGCGCGCGCTTGATTCTTTGGTAGGGCGCATAGATATCGAGAATGTTCTGGATGAGATCTTTGCAAGCTTTTGCTTGGGAAAATGATCATCGCAATTGAGGGATGTTTCACGTGAAACACTATGATGTCCTCGTGATTGGTGGCGGCCATGCCGGTGCGGAAGCGGCGCATGTGGCGGCGCGCATGGGCGTTCGCACAGGCTTGATCACCCTGACCAAAGCCTCCATCGGCGTGATGTCGTGTAACCCGGCGATTGGCGGCCTGGGAAAGGGCCATCTCGTCCGTGAAATTGATGCTCTGGACGGTGTCATGGGTCGCGTCGCTGATGCGGCGGGAATTCAGTTCCGGTTGTTGAACAGGCGCAAAGGTCCTGCCGTTCAAGGCCCGCGCGCGCAAGCAGATCGCAAACTCTACCGCGAAGCGATGCAGGCAGAGATCGCCGCACAACCCAACCTTGACGTCATAGAAGGAGAGGCGGCCGATTTCATTATGGCAGGAGATCGCGTCGCAGGCGTCATCCTGGCGGATGGCTCAGAAATACCGGCCAAGGCTGTGATCCTGACAACGGGCACGTTTCTGCGTGGCGTCATTCACATCGGGGATGTATCTCGGCCCGGCGGCCGCATGGGCGATGCACCATCTGTCAAGCTTGCGCAGCGCATAGACAGCTTTGATGTGCAGCTTGGCCGCCTGAAGACAGGAACACCGCCACGGCTGAATGGGAAAACCATCAATTGGGATATCCTTGAGGATCAGCCAGGTGATGATGAGCCCACGCTCTTTTCATTCTTGTCCAAAGGCGTTTCTGCGCGGCAAGTCAGCTGCGGCATAACCCACACCAATGAACAAACCCATGAGATCATCCGTGACAATCTGCAAAAATCCGCGATGTATGGTGGCCGTATTGATGGCGTCGGTCCGCGCTATTGCCCATCGATCGAAGATAAGATTGTCCGCTTTGCCGATAAAACCTCGCATCAGATCTTTCTTGAACCCGAAAGCCTGTCTGACAGTGTGATCTATCCAAACGGGATTTCGACGTCGCTCCCCGAAGAAGTGCAAGAGGACTATGTTCGCTCCATCACTGGGTTGGAAAAAGCGGAGATTTTGCAGCCGGGCTATGCCATTGAATACGACTATGTGGATCCGCGCGCGCTTGATCTGACCTTGGCTGTGCGCACCGTTCCAGGCCTCTATCTGGCCGGGCAGATCAACGGGACCACCGGGTATGAAGAGGCTGCCGCCCAGGGCCTGGTGGCCGGTGTGAACGCGGCGGCAGCGGTACAAGGCAAAGATCCCATCATTTTCAGCCGATCCAACAGCTATATAGGTGTGATGGTTGACGATCTGACGACCCGGGGTATTACGGAGCCTTACCGTATGTTCACCTCGCGGGCTGAGTTCCGCCTTTCTTTGCGTGCTGACAATGCTGATCAGCGGCTCACGCCCCTTGGGCTTGAAATTGGATGCGTGGGCGATATGCGTAAAGCTGCCTTTCTTGAAAAATCAGACCGGCTTGGCGATGCGCGCGCGCGCCTGGAGGCGACAAGTTTCACACCGCGCCAGCTCGCTGAGATTGGATTGAAGATCAATCAAGACGGCTCTCGCCGCACCGGTTTTCAGCTTCTCGCCTTTCCGGATTTTGACTTTGACGATTTGCTGAAGCTCGATCAGGGGTTTCAAACGGTGGATGCAGTCACTCGCGCGCAAATCGAAAAGGACGCGCTTTACGCAAATTACATTGAGCGGCAGCAACGCGATGTGGACATGCTGAAGCGCGATGAGGCCCATGTGATCGATGCAGACTTTGATTTTCACGCAGTTGATGGCCTGTCCAACGAATTGAAAAGCAAGCTGTCACAAGTGCAGCCTTCCAATCTGGCGCAAGCGGGCAGGATTGACGGCATGACGCCAGCGGCACTCACCATAATACTGGCCAAACTGCGGAGTTTAAAACGGGAACGGCGCGCGTGAACCTGGCAGGTCTGGATGTTTCACGTGAAACAATTGAGCGTCTGAAAGTTTATGAGGCGCTTTTGAACAAATGGAACCCGGCCATTAACCTCGTTGCTCATTCCACGCTCGCAGGAGCATGGCAGCGCCATATCGTTGATTCCGCGCAAATCTACGGTTTAGCCGATCGTGACCCAGAACACTGGGCTGATCTAGGATCCGGCGGCGGATTTCCTGGCATGGTTATTGCGATACTGGCGGCTGAAAATCTTACCCCAAGTTGGGTTTCCCTGGTGGAGAGTGATACCCGAAAATGTACATTTCTCCGAACCGTTGCCCGAGAGACGGGGGTTAAGGTCAATATCAAAAATGTGCGGATCGAAGATTGCCCACCCCTGAAAGCAGATGTCCTCTCTGCCCGTGCCCTCGCCGATCTAAAGACCTTGCTTTCTTTCTGTGATCAGCATCTAAGCGCTTCCGGCCAAGCTTTGTTTTTGAAGGGCGCGACATGGCAAAAAGAGCTTGAAGATGCACAAAGATCGTGGCGCTTTGACCACCAAGTTGTTACAAGCAAAACTGACAATGGCCCTGCCATCTTGTGCATTTCAGGAGTGTCCCGTGTCTGAACCGGCCCGGCCCAAAACCCCGAAAATCATTGCGATCGCCAACCAAAAAGGCGGTGTTGGCAAGACCACAACAACCATAAATTTGGGCGCTGCTTTGGCCGAAACCGGATGTCAGATTTTGGTGGTAGACTTGGATCCTCAGGGCAATGCGTCCACCGGCCTCGGCATTGAGCGCGACGCGCGAGAGTTGACGACATACGATCTGCTTCTTGAAGAGATCGATTTGAAAGACGTCATCTATGACACTGATGATCCACGCCTCAAGATTATACCGGCAACCGTCGATCTGAGTTCCGCGGATATGGAATTGATATCAAACGAAAAAAGGAGCTATCTCCTCCACGATGCTTTGCGCCAAAAGGCCATGAATGATTTTGAGTTTGATTACATTTTGATAGATTGCCCGCCGTCTTTGAACTTGCTTACGGTCAATGCCATGGTTGCGGCCCACTCTGTTCTTGTCCCGTTGCAATCAGAGTTTTTTGCGTTGGAGGGCTTGTCGCAGCTGATGATGTCCGTTCGTGAGGTGCGCCAGACAGCCAATCCTGCCCTTCGAATTGAAGGCATCGTCCTGACCATGTTCGATGTTCGCAACAACCTGTCTGCACAAGTCGAGGAGGACGCCCGCGAAAACCTTGGAGATTTGGTTTTTCAGACCCGGATTCCGCGCAACATTCGGGTCAGCGAAGCACCATCGTTTGCCATGCCTGTGTTGCAGTACGATGCAGCTTCTAAAGGATCTTTGGCGTATCGTGCCTTAGCTCAGGAGCTGATCGCAAATAACGCCCCTGTCGCAGCCTGAGGGAGGACAGCCTATGGCAAAATCCACATCAAAGAAACGCGGTTTGGGTCGAGGCCTCTCGGCACTTATGGCGGATGTCCAGGACGATAAAACCGAGGCAGACAAGAGCCCACAACAACCCGACCGCATGATCCCAATTGAAAAAATCGCCCCTAATCCTGACCAGCCGCGTCGACATTTTGATGAAGACGCTTTAGCAGATCTTGCGGCGTCTATTGCTGAAAAAGGCATCATCCAGCCTCTCATTCTTCGCGAAAACCCGCAGGGCGATGCGACGTATGAAATCGTCGCGGGAGAACGTAGATGGCGCGCGTCTCAAAGGGCTAAACTGCACGAAGTACCTGCAATCATTAGAGAGTTTAGTGATACTGAAGTTCTGGAAGTCGCTATCATCGAGAATATTCAAAGGGCCGATCTTAATCCTTTGGAGGAAGCGCAAGCTTTTAGCCAGCTGATGGAGAAGTTTGGTCATACACAAGATGTTTTGTCGAAGTCCTTGGGTAAGAGCCGGAGCCACATTGCCAATTCCGTTCGTTTGCTCACCCTTCCAGATCAAGTGCAGGAATTTGTGAAAGATGGAAAGCTTTCTGCGGGTCACGCCCGTGCGCTGATTACGTCAGATGATCCGGTTGCATTGGCAAAGGTGGCGATCAAGAAAGGTTTGTCCGTTCGCGATGTGGAGAAGATGGCCAAGTCATTTTCCGCAGAAACAGTCTCGAAACCCTCGAAATCGCCTGGACCATCAAGCGCGGACAAGGATGCGGATACGAAAGCGTTGGAACAGGATCTGTCGGCAAACCTCGGCATGAAAGTGACCGTTGACCACAGCCTTGGTCAAGAAAACGGGAAACTCGTTGTCTCATACAAGACGCTCGAAGACCTGGATACACTTTGTCGGTTGCTGAGCGCTAACCGTTAGGGCGGCTCCAGATAAAAATCAGGACCATACTCAGCACAATCGCTTGGATGGAAATGACCATGCTACTCGCACCCAAAATCCAGGATAGACAGAAAACCGCTGCAATAGAGACTGTTGCAAGGTTTTTTGCTTTTGGTCGGATTGCTCCGTTTTTCTCCCAATCTTTGATCAAAGGCCCGAATGTGGGGTGTGTGACCAACCATATGTGCAACCGCTCTGAGGAGCGCGCGAAACAGAAAGCGGCCAGCAAAATAAACGGCACTGTCGGCAAAAGCGGAAGCACGACGCCGAGAATGCCAAAGCCCACACTCATCAGACCGAGAAAAAGCCAAAACGCTTTCATGTGGTGTTAACCGTTCAGAAGTTCCTGGATCACTGCATTTAGCACGATCCGACCCTGTCGGGTGGCACGAATCCGATCATGATCGACGTGAAGCATACCGATCTCTGACAAATGTTCGAGTGTCTCTGTTGCAAGCTCTTTTCCAGATATCGCCTGGTACCGGGCCATATCCAAACCTTCGGACAAACGAAGAGACATCATCAGATATTCATCTGCCTGAGTTGCCGGCGACAGACGCTTTTTGGTTTTGATGGGTGACCCGGTTTCAGACATCTCAAGCCATTTGTCAGGGTTCGAAAACGACTCTGTTGCGAAACGCGTTTCATTTTCCGTGACGCGCCCGTGGGCTCCGGGCCCGATCCCAAGGTAATCACCGTAGCGCCAGTAAATCATGTTGTGCTGGGATTCTGCCCCACTTTGCGCATGATTGGACACTTCATACGCTGGCATACCATGGGCGTCGCACGTTTCCTGGGTGACGTCGTACATATCAGCGGCCAGATCATCATCGGGCAAACCGCGAAGTTTGCCGTTCGCGTGTCTTCGCGCGAAGACCGTCCCGGGTTCGATTGTCAGCTGGTAGAGAGAGAGGTGATCCACAGCCATGGTGAGAGCTTCTGACAGCTCATGCTTCCAGGATGCCAGCGATTGACCTTGCCGGGCGTAGATGAGATCAAAACTCACCCGATCGAAGTATTTTCTTGCAATATCAAATGCTTGGCGCGCTTCAGCAGCAGAGTGTACGCGCCCCAGCCGCCGTAAATCTGCGTCATTCAATGCCTGCACGCCCATAGAAATGCGGGACACGCCTGCATTTGCATAGGCCCGGAAACGGTCCGCCTCAACGGAGCCTGGATTTGCCTCGAGTGTAATCTCAAGGTTGTTTGCGGTGGGCCATATGGATTTAATGCGGTCTATGACGGATGCGACAACGTCAGGTTCCATTAGGCTTGGCGTTCCACCGCCGAAAAAAACCGTGTTCAAAACGCGGTTTGGATAGGCAGAACCCGCTTTATCAATTTCGTGCAGATAGGCTCTTGCCCATCGTTGTTGATCGATGTGGCGCGAAACATGGCTGTTGAAATCGCAATATGGGCATTTCGCTTCGCAATAGGGCCAGTGGATATAAAGACCGAAGCCGGCATTGCGCCAATCTTCAGCGAAAACATCCCTGCACGAGTTTTGCAAAAGCGTCTGCACGGTGGCTCATCCGATTCTTTTCCCAACGATCCATTTCCGCAAAGGTTAGATCGTATCCGTTGGGAATGAAGATAGGATCATATCCATGTCCTTGCGAGCCTCGCTTGGGCCAAATGATTTGGCCGTCAATTGTGCCCGGAAATACGTCATCATGACCATCTGGCCAAGCCATCACCAAAGTGCAGCAAAAACGGGCCGTCCATGGAGCAGGTGCGCCGGTGGCTAGAATTTGATCATGGGCCTTGGCCATCGCCATGTCGAAATCGCGACCGTCCTCCGTTTCCGCCCAATCGGCTGTGTAAACACCGGGCGCGCCGTTCAACACGTCAATTTCTAAGCCGCTGTCGTCGGACAGGGCGGGCAAGCCGGTTGCCTTTGCGGCTGCATGGGCTTTGATCCGGGCGTTTCCAACGAATGTGGTTTCCGTCTCCTCAGGCTCAATAAGACCTCTCTGAGCAGCGCCAATGACTTTCACACCAAAATCACTCAGTAAATGCGCGATCTCTTCCAACTTGCCTTGGTTATGCGTCGCGACGAGAAGCTCATGGCCTTCAAATTTACGCATTCGTGGCAGCCCGTTGGGCGGTGGCCAACAACTGCACGCCGGCATCTGCGAGATCCATAAGCTTGTCCATTTGATCACGGGTGAAGGTTGCGCCTTCTGCGCTCATTTGAACTTCGATAAGCTGCCCGCTGGCCGTCATCACAAAATTTCCGTCTACACCTGCTTCGCTATCTTCCGGGTAGTCGAGATCGAGCACAGGCTGACCCGCATAGATGCCACAGCTTACAGCCGCCACAGGATCAACAAGTGGATCCGTTATGACATCGCCTGCTTTCATTAAGGCATTCACGGCAAGGCGCAAAGCCACCCACCCGCCGGTGATGGATGCGCAGCGCGTGCCGCCATCCGCCTGAAGTACATCGCAATCCACGGTAATTTGCCGCTCACCCAACGCCACACGATCCACACCCGCTCTCAGGCTCCGCCCAATGAGACGCTGAATTTCGACGGTTCGACCGCCTTGCTTGCCTGCGGAGGCTTCTCGCCGCATCCGAGATGATGTGGATCGGGGGAGCATTCCATATTCGGCCGTCACCCATCCAAGTCCAGACCCTTTGATAAACGGCGGCACCCGATCCTCAAGCGAGGCTGTACATAACACATGTGTGTCGCCCACTTTGATGAGGCATGACCCTTCGGCGTGCTTCGTTACCCCAGTGTCAATGGAGATCGGGCGCATTTCGTCCAACTGTCTTCCGGAAGGGCGCATGGTTTTGTCCTTTTCTGAGTTGATTGGGCATACAAGGGCGGCCTTGGCGGATGCAACCCCGATTGACCTTTTTGATTTGCGCTCTTTAATGGAGCGTCACGGGAATTATCATTCTAACTGTGATGACTGAGGCTGGAAAAACCCTTGAGATGATGAACAACCGCTCGCGCGAAGTTTTTCGCCGCGTGGTTGAGGGGTATTTGTCCACGGGTGATCCGGTAGGGTCACGCACTCTGACGCGTGATATGTCGGAGAAGGTCAGTGCAGCGACGATCCGCAATGTAATGCAAGACCTAGAATACCTTGGCCTCTTGGATAGCCCGCATGTCTCGGCCGGGCGCGTGCCCACGCAAGAGGGGCTGCGCATGTTTGTAGATGGTTTGCTTGAGGTTGGAGATCTGGAAAATACAGATCGCCAGATGATTGACGCCACGCTTGGGAGCAACTCCGATGATGTGGGCGTTGCATTGGACAGGATTGGCTCTGCACTATCCGGTGTGACGCAAGGGGCGTCTTTGGTTCTGGCGCCAAAGCATGAGGCACCGATTAAGCACATAGAGTTTGTCAGCCTTGGCCATGACCGCGCGTTGGTTGTTCTGGTCTTTGCCGATGGACAAGTGGAAAACCGCATCTTTACGCCGCCACCGGGGCAAACCCCGTCCTCTATGCGGGAGGCCGCAAACTTCCTGAATGCTTTGATTGAAGGCAAAACCCTCACGGATTTACAAAGTGCGATCCGGACAGAGATTGATATGCGCCGTCAGGAAATCGATGTGCTTGCTCATGAACTTGTTGAGAGCGGCCTGGCTGTCTGGGATGGCAGCACCGACAATATAGAGCGGCTGATCGTGCGCGGCCGGTCTAACCTGCTGGATGGTACAAACGACGAAGATATTGAGCGGATCAAAACGCTTTTTGACGATCTCGAACGCAAGCGTGACATCGCCGAATTCCTCGAATTGACCGACGAAGGCGAAGGTGTGCGCATTTTTATCGGCTCTGAGAACAAACTTTTCTCACTTTCGGGTTCCTCTTTGGTGGTCTCTCCATATATGAACGCTGATCGTAAGATCATTGGCGCGGTTGGGGTCATTGGGCCGACACGGCTTAACTATGGGCGGATCGTACCGATCGTGGATTATACCGCGCAGATTGTTGGCAAACTGATCGCGGACAGAACGTAGGGGTGCTTGAACATGGCAGAGCGCGACGAAGAACAGTTTCTGGACGATTTGGAAGACATCGAAGCGGATCTTGAGGCCGCTTTGGATGACGAGGCTGAGCTGACGCCCGAGCAGATCATTGAAGAGCTGAAGGCAGAGCGGGATTCGTTTCAAGACAAGTTCATGCGCGCATTGGCAGACGCTGAGAACGCGCGCAAGCGGGCACAGAAGGACCGCATGGAAGCCGAAAATTATGGCGGGTCTAAGCTGTCCCGTGACATGCTGCCTGTCTTTGACAACATGAAACGTGCGGTGGAGTCAGTCACCGACGAGCAGCGTGAGGTTGCCGCGCCCTTGATTGAAGGGATTGAGCTGACGATGCGAGAGCTTCTAAACGTGTTTAACAAGCACGGTATTCAGGTCATCGACCCGCAGGTGGGTGATAAGTTTGACCCCAAAGTTCATGAGGCCATGTTTGAAGCTCCGCTTCAGGGGACCAAGGCCGGGGACATCATTCAGGTGTCAGCGCAAGGGTTCATGCTGCATGATCGGATTTTACGCCCGGCGCAGGTTGGGGTTTCGTCAAATCCCGGGTGATCATCGCGGAACGCTCGCTGTCCAAGACTGATCAAACACGGCTTCCTCACCGTCCCAGGTTTCTAGCCTTTGGAAAATCTCGAAATTGTCGCGCGTGCCCTGCATGGTCATCGTCACCTTGCTATGCGCCCGCCAGTTGCCCCGTCCAAAGCCCCGGATCCACACGATTTCAGACTGCGCGCTGTCTGGTTGGTCAGGATGAATGGACCAAACCTCTTTCATCCAGGCATCTGTGATCACACCACCGGCGATATCCTGTACCCGGCCGCGATCGCCTATGATCGTCAGGGTGCGGGTACCATCTTTCGACGTTTCCCAATGCTTACTTTCAACCGCATCCGATAGAGTTTCGGTCTTCCGTGTTTCCACAGGCGGTGGCAGTGGGAAATGCATTTCTTTGGCCGATAAGGGGCAAAGAGACATTGAAAGCTGGCCGAACTTGAGATGCAAAGTGAAAGGCTCGCCCTCTGGCCAGCAAAACGGCCAGTAGCTGTTTGACAGTGACAGGCAAAGCTTGTGGCCGGCGGGAAGCCTGTAGGCGCATTGATCCAAGATGATCTGAGCGTCAAACTCTTCACCTGGGATCAAATCCTGTTTTCGATCAAATCCGTCGCGATGGCGCAGATTGAGGAAGCCATGGGATATCAGCATTGCTGTCCCGTCTGGGCGAACATCGCTCAGCCGCGCGATGATTTGCCCCTTGGGCCTGTTACCAGAGAGACGCAAGGATAGCCGTGGCGCGCCGAGAACTACGGTGTCTTGCGTCAGTTCTTCGGACCAAAACGACAGACTGCGCGCGTTATCCTCAGTTTGATCGTCGGGCATCTCACCGGGGCCAAAGCCGAAGGGGAAAAACTCGCCACATCCTTCACCGCATCGCAAGTCTTGATCGAGAATGAGATCAAGACCGTGGTCAGGCCCGAGCGTATGATCCGAGTTCAGATGGAATTCCAAATTCTTGGCGTCCGAAGCGGGCCATTTATGTACGCCCATCCATGTCCCTTCGCGATGTGTCAGCGCGGGATCGGGGGTGCGGCTGTCCATAACATAGGCGGTGTAATCGGGCAGGTCTTCTACATCTGTCTCTTTGCCTTTCAGCCACTTATCCCACCATTTCAAGGCCAGATCGAGATAATCGAGACCAGGCCCGATGGTTGTGATGTTGGGATACTTGTGGCTCCAGGGACCAAGAATGGCTTTGACCGGTCCGGCGGCATGTTCGGCCATCGCGGCCATGGCGTTGCGATACCCGTCATGCAGCCCGCCCATCACCAGAACGGGCGCTTGGATTGCCGTGTAATCCTCACAAATTGAGCCATGTTTCCAATACGCATCCCGGTCAGAATGCTGCGTCCAGAGTTTTGCCGCAAAGGGCGTGGCTCTCAGTCGCTTGAGCCATATCTCCCGCCAATCCGGACGCAGCTCAGGGTCAGGCGGCATCGAAAACCAGGACAAATAGGTCGCGGCCCACCCGATATTTTCGCAAAGTTGAATGCCACCTTTGTAATGGATGTCATCGTGATACCGATCCACTGTTGTCCCGATTGAAATGACCGCCTTGAGCGCCTGGGGTCTACGGGCTGCAATCTGCAACCCGTTGAACCCGCCCCAGGAAATCCCCTGCATCCCGACAGCTCCGCTGCACCACGGCTGCGCGGCGATCCAGGCAATTATGTCTTCGCCGTCCTGCAGCTCTTGCTCGGAATACTCATCGTCAAAAAGCCCCTCACTATCACCACAGCCACGCCGATCCACACGAATGGAGACATAGCCATTGCGCGCAAAGTGAGGGTGCATGCCATGGTCACGCTCGAGTGTACCATCGGTTTTACGATAGGGCAGGTATTCCAGGATTGCGGGAACAGGGTTTTCGACTGCATCGTCAGGCATCCACACCGCAGCGGAGAGGCGCGTCCCGTCCGGAAGGCGGATGCCAATATCGCGGTCAAAGATCATTTCGTGAGCCCTTTGAGTTCGTAAATCAGGTTGAGAGCGTCTTTGGGCGTCAATTCATCTGGAAGAATGTCTTTGAGACGATCTTCAAGAGGCGATGGCGCTGATGGTGGTGCTGCCTGAGGGGCAGGCGTGGCAAAGAGAGGCAGATCATCGATGAATGCGGCGCGTTTGCTTCCCCCCTCGCGCTCACCTTTTTCGAGGGCATCCAAAACGGTCCTGGCACGATCGACAACAGCCTGTGGCAAGCCCGCGAGTTTCGCAACCTGGACGCCATAACTGCGGTCTGCCGCGCCTCGGCGCACCTCGTGCAGAAAGATCACCTCGCCATCATGTTCTTTGACGGAGACAGTGGCATTATCGACGCGCTCCAGCTTATCCGACAGTGCTGTCAGTTCATGATAATGCGTGGCAAACAGGGCGCGGCAGCCATTCACCTCGTGCAAGTGTTCTAGCGTGGCCCAGGCGATGGACAGCCCGTCATAGGTCGCCGTGCCGCGCCCAATCTCATCGAGAATAACCAAAGAATGCGCGTCAGCTTGATTGAGGATCGCAGCGGTCTCAACCATTTCTACCATGAAAGTCGACCGCCCACGCGCCAAATCATCAGAGGCGCCGACGCGGCTAAAGAGCTGACTGACAAGACCGATATGTGCTTCGCGCGCTGGGACGAATGAGCCCATTTGCGCGAGCACCGCAAAAAGCGCGTTTTGGCGGAGAAATGTCGATTTACCGGCCATGTTTGGGCCAGTTAGCAACCAGATGTCGTTTTCACCGCCCAAGTCACAATCATTGGCGATGAAAGGTGCGCCTGACTGCGCGCGGAGAGCTTGCTCCACAACGGGATGACGTCCGCCTTTGATGGTGAGCGCGCGGCTGTCATCCATCTTGGGGCGGCACCAGTTCTCCCCCGTGGCCAGATCTGCAAGAGCTGTGACCAGGTCAAGCTCTGAGAGCGCGCTGGCGAGGATGGACAGCTCAGGGGCCTTGTTCAGAACGGATGCCCTAAGGTCGTCGTAAATCCGCTTTTCGATCTCAATCGCGCGGCCACCGGCATTGAGAATGCGGGTCTCCATTTCGCTGAGTTCCGGTGTGGTGAAACGCAGCTGATTGGCGGTGGTCTGACGATGTTTGAACGTCTGACTAAGTGGCTCGGACAGCATCTTTTCGGCGTGGGTGGCTGTGACCTCAATGAAATACCCAAGAACATTGTTGTGCTTGATCTTGAGGCTTTGAATGCCAGTCAAATCGGCGTAGTCGACCTGCATTCCAGCAATGACGCCGCGCCCCTCGTCGCGCAGTTTACGCGCTTCATCGAGTTCCTCATCATAGCCCTGAGCGATGAAACCCCCGTCTCGTATCAGGAGTGGCGGTTCTGCGATAAGAGCATTTGACAGCAGATCCAAAAGATCATGCTGCCCCTTCAGATCGTTTAGGCAATCGGTAATCAGTGCGGGTGCGCCCGCGGTAAGATGCGCGGCATGTATCGCGTCGGCTTGTTCCAGGCCGTTGCGGATAGCAGTAAGATCGCGTGGTCCGCCCCGATCAAGCCCGAGCCGAGACAGAGCGCGTTCGAGATCTGGCACCCGCCGCAATCGCTCTCGCAGATCGTCCCGGACCCTTGGGGTTTCAACAGCAAACGCGACCGCCTCGTGCCGCGCTTCGATTACCTCTAGTTCCCGTGATGGAGACGACAACCGCCGTTCAAGCAAGCGACCACCGCCGGCCGTTACGGTTCGGTCAATCGCAGACAAAAGGGAACCTGATCGACCACCCGATAGCGCATGTGTTAGCTCCAGATTGCGCCGTGTTGCCGCATCGATTTGCATAGCGCGCGACCCCGCCTCACGGGTGGGCGGGCGCAACAACGGCAATTTGCCCTTTTGCGTAATGTCGAGATAGTCAATGAGCGCGCCCATCGCCGCACGCTCAGGCCGTTCAAAGCTACCGAATGCATCCAGAGTGTCCACACCGAACACTTTGCAAAGCTTGTTCTCCGCCTCGGTACTGTCAAAGGCTGATCGGGCCAGCGGGGTGAGCGCGGTGCCGGTTTCAGTGGCGATCTCTTCTACTTCCTGGTCTTCACCGTCAGAGATAATCAGCTCGCTTGGCATGAGGCGGGCCAGTTCTGGGCCAAGCCGAACCTGCACAATGGGCATAACCGAAAACGCGCCGGTGGAGATATCGACCCACGCAAGTGCGCATTTTTCGCGCACGGTGGCAAAGGCGGCCAGATAATTGTGCCGTCGCGCATCAAGCAAGCTGTCTTCGGTGAGAGTACCCGGCGTGACCAGACGCACCACATCGCGATGCACAACCGCCTTGGAGCCACGTTTTTTGGCCTCAGCCGGATCCTCCATCTGCTCACAGACGGCAACGCGAAACCCTTTGCGGATCAGCGTAAGCAAATATCCTTCGGCAGAGTGAACCGGCACGCCGCACATGGCGATATCGTCGCCCAGATGCTTGCCGCGTTTTGTCAGAGCAATATCCAACGCCTCTGCCGCCGCGACAGCGTCATCGAAAAACAGCTCATAGAAATCGCCCATCCGGTAGAACAAAAGCGCGCCTTGGTATCGGGCTTTGATTTCCAGATACTGCGCCATCATGGGCGTTATGGCCGCTTTTTGCGATGTCACGCTGTCCCCCCGGATCAGTTCAAATGACAGTACCCACACCGCCCTTGCGGTGAAAGCCCTGTTTCACCCTGTTGAGGCCCGGAGAAAGCATCGTTAAGCATGGGCGACTCAAAATGATAAGCATCGCAGGGACACCCGATGGCCAACCCAAAATTCACCCGGGAAGAGGCGCTTGCCTTTCACCTTGAACCAACGCCCGGCAAGTTTGAGATTTCGGCCACTGTGCCGATGTTTACGCAACGGGATCTATCGCTTGCCTATAGCCCCGGTGTGGCCGTGCCGTGTGAGGCGATCGCGGACAATCCTGAAACGGCCTATGACTATACGAACAAAGGCAATCTTGTTGCGGTAATTTCCAACGGGACGGCAGTTCTGGGTCTGGGCAATCTCGGTGCGCTGGGGTCAAAACCGGTGATGGAGGGGAAGTCTGTTCTTTTCAAGAGATTTGCCGATGTGAACTCCATCGACATTGAACTCGACACCGAAGACCCCGACGCGTTCATCAATGCGGTGCGCCTTATGGGGCCGACCTTTGGGGGGATCAACCTCGAAGACATAAAGGCGCCTGAGTGTTTCATCATCGAACAAACGCTCAAGGAGCAGATGGATATCCCAGTGTTCCATGATGATCAGCACGGCACAGCTGTGATTTGTGCGGCGGGGCTGCTGAATGCGCTGCACCTGTCGGGTAAGAAGATCGAAGACGTGAAAATCGTTCTGAATGGTGCGGGTGCAGCCGGGATTGCCTGTGTGGAACTGCTGAAGGCGATGGGCGCGCGGCATGAAAACTGCATTGTTTGCGACACCAAGGGTGTGATCTGGCAAGGCCGCACTGAAGGCATGAACCAATGGAAATCAGCCCATGCCGTGAAGACAGATTTGCGATCTTTGGAGCAAGCGATGGAGAACGCGGATGTGTTCCTTGGCGTGTCGGTCAAAGGGGCGGTGACGCCTGAGATGGTGATGTCCATGGCGAAGGATCCGGTGATTTTTGCTATGGCGAACCCCGATCCGGAGATCACCCCGGAGGAGGCGCAATCCGTGCGCGAGGATGCGATTGTGGCGACGGGTCGCTCGGACTATCCCAACCAGGTGAACAACGTTTTGGGCTTCCCTTATCTCTTCCGCGGGGCGCTTGACGTACATGCCCGCGCGATCAATGACGAGATGAAGATCGCCTGTGCGAATGCTCTGGCGGAGCTTGCCCGAGAGGATGTGCCCGATGAAGTGGCCATGGCATATGGTCGAAAATTATCTTTTGGACGTGACTACATCATCCCTACGCCGTTTGATCCCCGCCTGATCCATACGATCCCGCCTGCCGTCGCCAAGGCCTGCATGGATACAGGCGCGGCCCGTCGTCCGATTGTGGATATGGAGGCGTATGAGCTGGCGCTTAAATCTCGGCTTGACCCGACGGCTTCGATTATGCGGTCCATCAATGCGCGCGCGCGCAACGCTCAAGCTCGGATGATCTTTGCCGAAGGCGATGACCCCCGCGTTTTGCGCGCAGCGGTGCAGTATCAGCGGACGGGGTATGGCCAGGCACTTGTTGTTGGGCGGGAAGAGGATGTGCGCCAGAAGCTAGAGGCGGCCGGTTTGGGCGATTCAATTTCGGACATCGATGTGGTCAACGCGGCTAACACTGACCATCTCGATGAATATAAAAGTTATCTGTACCAGCGTTTGCAACGGCGCGGATTTGACCATCAGGATATTCATCGATTGGCCGCGCGGGATCGGCATGTGTTTGCGGCCCTGATGTTGGCCCACGGACACGGGGATGGCTTGGTCACCGGGGCCACACGAAAATCGGCGCATGTCATGGATCTGATCAACCACGTTTTTGACGCCGGTACGGAACAAGGTGCAGTGGGTGTAACAGCGCTTTTCCACAAAGGCCGCATTGTTTTGATCACTGATACGCTGGTCCATGAGTGGCCGGATGAAGAAGATCTGGCCACCATCGCGGAACGCGGCGCTGATGTGGCGCGCGGTTTGGGGCTTGAGCCGCGCGTGGCGTTTGTGTCCTTCTCGACCTTTGGCTATCCCAAATCAGAGCGCGCAGAGAAGATGAACCATGCCCCCGGCGTTTTGGAAAAGCGCGGTGTGGACTTTGAATTCGAAGGCGAGATGACGGTTGATGTCGCGCTGAACCCCATGGTTCAAGAAACCTATCCGTTTCAGCGGCTGACCGGCCCGGCGAATATTCTTGTGGTTCCAGCGCGGCACTCGGCATCTATCTCAACCAAACTGATGCAGGAAATGGCCGGGGCGACCGTGATCGGGCCGATCCTTGCGGGAATTGATGAGTCTATTCAGATTGCGTCTACTGGCTCCACGGCCAGTGATATCCTCAATATGGCGGTGCTGGCGGCCTGCAAAATAGGCTAGGTGATGATTTTCAATCTTGGTTCGATCAATGCGGATTACTTCTATGATGTGCCGCATTTGCCCGGCCCTGGGGAAACGCTTGTGGCCACGCGCATGGCCGCAGGCCTTGGCGGCAAAGGGGCAAATCAATCTGTTGCGGCGGCGTGCGCTGGTGCAGACGTGTATCATATCGGCTCTGTCGGTACCGATGGGGATTGGGCCGTGCAAAGACTTGATGGTTTTGGCGTGAACGTGCGTCATGTCCGGCTCAGTGAGCAGCCGACAGCTCATGCCATTGTGATGGTGGATACCGAAGGCGAAAATCAGATCGTGGTTTTCCCTGGTGCCAACATGGATCAAAGCGCCACGAGCATCGAACAAGCCTTGGGCGAAGGCCGCACTGGGGATTGGTTGATCTTGCAAAATGAAACGTCCCATCAGGTTGAGGCGGCTCAAATGGCACGAAAGCGTGGTATGAAGATCGCGTACTCTGCGGCGCCCTTTGATGTTCAAGCGACCCGTGACGTGCTTCCTTGCCTCACGCTGCTGATCATGAATGAGGTGGAAGCCCAGCAGTTTGAAGCTGCCACAGGAACGCCCATAAGCGCGCTACCCATTCCAAATGCTTTGATCACCAAGGGCAAAGACGGCGCGGTTTGGTATAATCTGCCTCAAGGGGACATGCTGAACGTGCCTGCCTTTGCTGTCGATCCGGTTGATACGACAGGCGCGGGTGACACATTTGCCGGCTATGCTGTGGCCGGGCTATCTCAGGGCCTTTCGGTGGAAAAAGCTCTTTTGCGAGCGTCTGCCGCTGCTGCGCTAAGCACCACAAAAAAGGGGACGGCAGATGCCATCCCAGATCATGCAACTATCGAAGCCTTTCTTGCGTCTTAAGAGGCGAAGGGCGCTTGCGCGCCCCAGAGCTGACGCAAGCGTTCATCCCGGCCACAGGCTTCGCGATAAGCTTTGTAGGCTTTGGCTTTTGATTTTGGGCCAAAGCGGGTGAGGATCACGCTGGTCTGCTTATAATAATCCTGATGATAGGCATCCGCTGGAAAAAAAGTGCCGCCATCGAGAATGGGTGTGACGATGTCCTGCCCCAACTCAGATTGCGCATTGGCCAAAGCCGCTTCTGCCGCCGCGCGCTCAACCGAGTTATAAACGAAGATCGCGGAGCGATAGCTGTCCCCGCGATCGCAGAACTGCCCGCCTGCATCCGTTGGATCAATAGAGCGGAAGAAGAGCGAATAAATCTGTGTGGGCGTGATTTGGCTAGGATCAAAGAAGATCTGCACGGCTTCATAATGCCCAGTTCCGCCGCGCACGACCTGTTTGTAGGTCGGATTTTCGACCGTGCCGCCGGTGAACCCGGACACCACTTCCGTCACGCCGCGGACGCTCTCAAAATCCTTTTCAACGCACCAAAAACACCCGCCAGCCACAACAACGACTTCGCTAGAGGTCGCCTTTACCTCACCGTATTGAATGCCAAGACCCAGACCCACCAGCCCGGCCAAAACCACTGCTTTGATATTCCTGAATGTTGAGATCATGATCGCCTCCATGTCGATTAGGGGGCAAACTAACGGAAAGACAGGCGCAGCCAACTCACCGATCCGAGAGGTCACGAGCTGGTGAAAGCAGTTTACTCTTAGGTTGCTAAAATCAGGGGTTTTCAACGGAATTGAAACAGAGTTCTGTGGGGAAATGTAACAAATGGCACCCAAATGACAGACCATCAAACCACTCATCAAGCTGTCGAAGATGCACGGAACGAAGAGATTCGAATTTGGCTTAACGGCAGGATTGTTCCCAAAGCGGAGGCTCTGGTGAGCGTCTACGATTCAGGTTTTATGCTGGGCGATGGCGTTTGGGAGGGACTGCGGCTTTACAATGGTACCTGGGCCTTCGCAGATGAACACCTGGATCGTTTGTTTGAGGCGGCCAAAGCGATTGACCTCGAGATCGGGATGACGAGGGCGGATTTGATGCGCGCCTTGCAGGATACCGCGCAGGCCAATGATATGGTGACGGACGCACATGCGCGCCTGATGGTCACGCGCGGGGTAAAGACGCGTCCGTTTCAGCACCCATCGCTGTCGCAGCAGGGCCCGACCGTCACGATTATCATGGAGCATTCCAAACCGCGGATCGCGCGACCAATCCGCTTGGCGACGGTACCGCATCAGCGGGGGTTGCCCATGACACAGGATCCAAAGCTCAATTCACACTCCAAGCTCAATTGCATCCTTGCGTGTATCGCGGCAGAAAAAGCCGGGGCGGATGAGGCTTTAATGCTGGATGTGCATGGGTTTGTGAACACAACCAACGCCTGCAATTTTTTCATCGTACGAAGGGGAGAGGTTTGGACGTCAACAGGAGATTACTGCATGAACGGGATCACGCGGCAGAAAGTTATTGATCTGTGCCGCGCCAATAACATCCCGGTCTTTGAAAAGAACTATTCTCTGGTTGAGACATATGGGGCTGAAGAGGCGTTTTTGACGGGCACGTTCGGGGCGCAAACGCCCGTCGGAGAAATTGATGGCCGACCGATCGGGCAGGGTCAGCAGGGGCCTGTGACCACGCGCATTCAGGAGCTCTACAAGGCTCTAATTCAGCGGGAAACGGGCTAAATGCGCATCGCCATGTGGTCTGGCCCGCGCAACATTTCCACCGCAATGATGTATTCATTTGCGGCGCGCGGGGATTGCGCGGTGGTGGATGAGCCGTTTTATGCAGCCTATCTTCATCAGACAGGGCTTGATCATCCCATGCGAGATGAGATCATCGCCTCGCAACCCACAAACACGCAGGATGTGATCGCAAATCTAACAGCCCCGGTTCGTGACGGGGTTTTACACTCTTACCACAAGCACATGGCCCAACATATGACGCCAGATGTGCCAAGGCGTTGGATCCATGCGTTTCGCAATGTGTTTCTGATCCGCCACCCGGCCCGTGTGATTGCCTCATACGCTGCCAAGAGGGAGAACCCGACCCTTGATGACCTAGGATTTCGCCACCAGGCAGAAATATACGATCAAGTGCGTGATGATGGGGCGGTGGTGATCGACAGTTCCGACATTCGCCGTAATCCACGCGCGGCTTTGAGTGCGTTGTGCCATGCGATTGACCTACCGTTCGTTGACACAATGCTCAAATGGCCCAAAGGCGGGCATCCGGCGGATGGTGTTTGGGCGAAACACTGGTACAGCGCCGTGTGGAATTCGACAGGATTTGGCGCACCCGAAGGACCAATGCCTGAGGTTCCGGCGCCGCTTTTACCTACGTTGAAGGAGGCGCTGCCATACTATGACAAACTGCGGGCAAGTAGTCTCTGTATTGGCTAAATACTGCTGGACATGCGGTTTCGAGCCGGGCCATGGACCGCAGTTTGGCTTTATCTCTCGTGACGAAGGTGGAAAAGCCGGATTGACATTGTAACTGTCCATCATCGAAACCGAGGGAAGGGTGCCGCCAGACCTTGAATTGGTATCAAAGAAAAGGGTCTGAGCATCACTTTGTAGAAACTTTCCATGTGAGGCCATCGACCCAGTCTTCTGCCGTTTGTGGGCGCGGCCCCTCAACTTGAAGGCCTTTTTCTTCAGCCGTCTCTAACAGAGTTTGCATCACATCCGGCATGGTCGCATCCAAACCGTTGAGGATCAGCGCATGATCTTTGCGGGCGCGCGATCCTTCAATCTGCGACGTCACGTGAAGGTATTTCGGATTCTGACCTTTGTTTGTCACGATATTCAGTCGTAGCTCTGTAATCTCTTTCCAAAGCACGTCTGTTTTCGCCAAAGGCACCATTCCGGTGGCGGACATAATCACGCCTTTGTCAGTCAGTCGAAGATCCGATTTGTAGGGTCGCCATCGCCAAGCCACCGTGCCGAAGAACAAGAAAAGAGCAGTTAGGATAAGCAGGTGAACTTCTCCCTTGAAACCGGGATCAGGGGGGAGGTGAAAGGGTGTGAGCACGAAGGTAAACAGCACCATGATCGCCGCTCCGCCAAAGAACAGGCAGGCCAAAAACGTTTCGCCGCGTCTGACGGGTGGAAAATGGCGCGTGTCTGTCATCAAGGCATCCTTTCGCTGGCTGTATGGAACAACCTAGGCGAAGGCCCGGGTGCAGCAAGGCTATCCCTTAAGACGGCGATCTCGCGCGGCCAACAATTTTAGGCGCAGCGCGTTGAGTTGAATGAAGCCGGCCGCATCTTTTTGATCATAGGCGCCGGCGTCCTCCTCAAAGGTCACATGCGCTTCGGAATACAGTGAATGATCGGACCAACGTCCGACTGTGCTTACGCAACCTTTGTAAAGCTTCAGCCGAACCGTGCCTGTGACGTGCTGTTGTGAATGATCAATCGCCGCCTGCAGCATCTCCCGCTCAGGGCTGTACCAAAACCCGTTATAAATTAGCTCCGCGTAACGGGGCATCAATTCATCCTTGAGATGAGCCGCGCCGCGGTCGAGTGTGATCTGTTCAATCCCGCGATGCGCCTCTAACAGGATGGTCCCGCCCGGCGTCTCATAAATGCCCCGGGATTTCATGCCAACAAAACGGCCTTCGACCAGATCCAGCCGCCCGATGCCGTGTTTGCCGCCTAACTCATTGAGTTTGGTCAAGAGCTCGGCCGGGCTAAGTGCATCGCCATTGATGCTGACGGCATCGCCTTTTTCAAAACCAACCTCGATGAACTCGGGCGTGTCGGGCGCATCCTCGGGATGGGTGGTGCGCTGATAGACGTAATCGGGTGCCATGTCGGCAGGGTCTTCGAGAACTTTGCCCTCAGAGGAGGTGTGCAGCAGGTTGGCATCCACCGAAAATGGCGCCTCGCCGCGTTTATCCTTGGCGATCGGAATCTGGTGTTCCTCGGCAAAGGCAATAAGCTTTGTCCGGCTGGTGAGATTCCAAAGCCGCCAGGGCGCGATGACCTTGATATCGGGGTTGAGCGCGTAGGCCGCCAATTCGAACCGCACCTGATCATTGCCCTTCCCTGTTGCCCCGTGGGCCACGGCATCGGCACCTGTCTCAGCTGCGATTTCCACGAGCCGTTTTGAGATCAGCGGCCGCGCGATTGACGTGCCCAAAAGATACAGCCCCTCATAGACCGCATTGGCGCGAAACATTGGAAAGACAAAATCGCGTACGAACTCTTCGCGGATATCCTCGATGTAAATGTTGTCGGTCGATATGCCCAAAAGCTCTGCTTTTTTGCGCGCCGGCTCAAGCTCCTCTCCCTGGCCCAAATCAGCAGTGAATGTGACCACCTCACAGCCATATTCGGTCTGCAGCCATTTCAGAATGATCGAGGTATCCAGACCCCCGGAATAGGCCAAAACGACTTTCTTGGGCGTGAACATATGCGCCTCCTTGGCGTGAGCATCAATTGCGAGCGCGATTATCGGCTTTTGCAACAGGGAGCAAGCTGTGGCATTGCGGGGACTTGCTTGTGCGCGCGCATTGCTCCACAGAAACGCGCATGACTGATTTTCGATCCTCCGCCCAGGCCGCAGAAGCCCTCATGCGCGACGTCTTTGAGCCGACGCCGTTGCAACGCAATGATCATTTGTCGGAGAAATATGGCGCGGAGATTTACCTCAAGCGTGAAGATCTGTCGCCAGTGCGATCCTATAAACTGCGCGGTGCATTCAATGCGATCCGCAAGCGGCTTGCGGAAGGCGATACACCAACAAGTTTTGTGGCCGCGAGCGCGGGGAACCATGCACAAGGCGTGGCGTATATGTGCAAGCATTTCGGGCTGAACGGCGTGATCTTTATGCCGGTCACAACGCCCGAGCAGAAGGTGATGAAAACGAAGACCTTCGGCAATCACCATGTCGAGGTGCGCCTGATCGGGGATTACTTTGACGATACGCTATCTGCCGCGCAGGCCTATTGCGACGAGGTGAAAGGGCACTTCCTATCGCCCTTTGACGATGAGGATGTGATTGAAGGACAGGCCTCTGTCGGGGTGGAGGTTGAAACGCAACTGGGTGTGCCGGATGTCATTGTTATGCCAGTGGGTGGCGGTGGCCTTGCGTCGGGTGTCAGCAGTTACTTCGGTGATCAATGCGGCTACGTGCTTGTCGAACCAGATGGCGGCAAAAGCTTGGCAGAGGCGTTTCGGGCCGGGCATCCTTCTCGCTTGAATTACATTGATACTTTTGCAGATGGCGCCGCAGTGGCACAGATCGGATCAAAGACGTTTGATCGGTTGAAGCGGCTGGGATCGAACGTCGTGCATTCCGTCAGCGAAGACCGGCTTTGTACGACGATGATTGAGATGCTGAATGTTGAAGGCTTTGTTTTGGAACCAGCCGGAGCGCTCGCAATTGATGTCCTCAAAGACATCAAGGATGACATCCGGGGAAAGACCGTGGTGTGCGTATCATCTGGTGGCAATTTTGATTTTGAACGGCTGCCGGAAGTCAAAGAGCGTGCACTCAGGTCATCCGGCAATAAGAAATACTACATCCTCCGCATGCCGCAGCGCCCAGGCGCTTTGAAGGATTTCCTCAACATGCTTGGGCCTGACGATGATATTTCTCGCTTCGAGTATCTTAAGAAATCCGCCCGTAATTTCGGATCCATTTTGCTCGGGATCGAGACAACAAATCCGGAAAGTTTTCCGAAAATTGAAGGTGCAATGACGTCGCTGGGATACCGATATCGCGACATTACGGATGATGATATTCTGTCTGACTTCCTGATTTAAGCGGCCGCCGTTCCCGAAAGTGTGGCGAAGAACAGATCAGATGTGTCCTGATAGCAGGTGAGGATCGCATCTAAATCTATGTCTTTGGTGTTTCCAACGCGCGCCATGCTTTCGCCGTCGCCGCACAGTTTGGCAAAGGTGTCGAGGCCGAGGTTCAACGCAGCGCCCTTGAGAAAATGCAGTTTGACTTCAATTTCTTGCGCAGTCAGCTCGGCGCTGAGCGTCTCGATTTCTCCGGACACTTCATCGAAGAACATGCTGACGACATCTTGAAAATCATCTTCACCAACTTCTTCGCGCAGTTGTGCCACTCGGTCCCAATCAATCACTGCTTTTCTCCTTTCGTGATCGCCATCACGTTACAGCATGTGATTTAACCTCAGGTTGAGTAGTTGCAGCGAATTTTCGATGTTTTGTTCATTTAACAGCTCATTAGGTCTCCGGTACTAGGCAAGGTCGATCATTTTGAAGAGCAGTTCATTGGCGTTAGACAAATCTGAAAAACTAGCCGGTCCTGATCATTCGGTGACATTTGGCAAAACCGTGCTGGTGGTCGATGACAGCCGCGCACAACGTATGATGTTGTGCAAGGTGATGGAGCGCAAAGGGTATACTGTTCATGAGGCCGGATCCGGTTTGGATGCGCTTGAAATCTGTCAGACTAGCATTCCCGATCTGGTCCTCAGCGATTGGATGATGCCTGGTATGGATGGTCTCGAGTTTTGCGAGGCCTTTCGCAATCTTCCGCGGGATCGATACGGGTACTTTATTCTTCTGACCTCGCGCAGTGACAAAGAAGATGTGACCCGTGCGTTTGATGCGGGCGCGGATGATTTTCTAACCAAACCCGTCAACCTGCATGAGCTAAATGTTCGTGTGCGTGCCGGAGAGCGGATCCTCAAAATGGAATATGAGCTGAATGATAAAAACCGCATCATCAGCTCCACCCTTGATGAGCTCCGCGCCGTACACGACTCGATCAATCGCGATCTCATTGAGGCGCGCAAATTGCAGAATTCTCTGGTGAGCGAGCGATACCGCGATACCGGCAAAGCAGAGATTTCGCTGATGCTCCGCTCAAGCGGCCATGTGGGCGGCGATCTTGTGGGTATGTTTCCTATCGACGAAGATCGTTTGGGTATCTACGGCATTGATGTATCGGGGCATGGCATCAGCTCCGCTTTGATGACTGCGCGGCTTGCCGGATTTCTGACAGCCGGTGTTCCGGATCAAAACATTGCCCTTCAAAAATTGAAACGCGGTCACTATCGCGTGCGCCCGCCGGCCGAAACCATGTCCTTGCTCAATGAACGTATTCTGAGCGAAATCGATACAGACCTGTATTTCACGATGCTTCTTGCGATTTTTGATCAATCTTCGGGTGAGCTTGTGTTCTCTCAAGCCGGACATCCAAGCCCCGTGATCCAACGTGAAAACGGAGGTATCGAAACGGTTGGCGCTGGCGGGCTGCCCGTGGGCCTTATCGAAACGGCTGCCTTTGATCAGTGTGAGGCCCGCCTGTATCCTGGCGATCGCTTTCTGATACATTCCGATGGCATCACAGAATGCAGCACGCCCAACGGCGAACTCTACGGTGAAGACGGATTGAACGCATCGCTCACGTGCCATGCTTCGTTGCGCGGTCAGGCGTGTCTGGATGCTCTGCTGAATGACATGGTCAAGTTCAGTGGGACGGATGAGTTTGACGATGATGTCTCAACGGTGCTTCTGGAATTCAAAGCTGGTTCAAGTATTGGCGTATAAAATGGCGATCTCCCGGATTGCCGAGCGTTTCGACAGCGACTTGGGGTGAAATCCATAGTTCCGTATGCCCTGCTTCCAAAGGTGGGCCAAGCCGGCGCACAGGATGGGCCGCATAGATGATGCAAATCTTGTCGGCCATGCGATGATACTCTGGCATATAGACAAATCGGCGAAATGCTCCCAACCGGCGCGGCGCGGCAATAATCCAACCAGTTTCCTCCAGCACTTCGCGGTGGAGCGCGGGCATATGTTGCTCTCCGGGGTCGACCCCGCCACCGGGCAGTTGCAATTCATTGTCCGGCTCTCCTTGGAACGTTACAAGCAGATCTCCATCGCGTGGCAAGATCGCATAAACGCCGATGCGGCGCGTGTATGTGACGCCGCTCTGCGGTGGTTCGCCAATGCGTCGGATCATGGCTGTCCCTTGGATCGTTGAAGGTTTCGCTTATATACTCGGATTAAGCCAAATTGCCGGCTAAGGAAACTCCATGACCTTTGGACAAAAAATTGCGTGGGATGACACGATCCTGCCCTTTCAGCTTGACGCCTCTGACACCCGCGGGCGTTTGGCGCGATTGGATGGTGTGTTGGATGGTATTCTAAAGCAGCATGATTATCCGCCTGCGGTGGAGGCGTTGGTCGCTGAGGCGGCTCTGCTCACCGCGCTGATTGGGCAGACGATCGGATTGCGGTGGAAGCTGTCTTTGCAGGTGCAGACAAACGGCCCGGTGCGCATGATCGCGACAGATTACTTTGCACCTCAGAGTGAAAACGAGATTGCCAAGATGCGCGCCTATGCCAGTTTTGATGCTGACCGCATCGAAGATGGCGCGCCTTTCGATCAATTGGGTGAAGGTTATTTTGCGGTGCTGATTGATCAGGGGCCAGGCACCGACCCATACCAAGGCATCACGCCCATCGCGGGCGGTTCGATCAGCGCCTGTGCTGAGGCGTATTTCGCTCAATCTGAGCAATTGCCCACGCGGTTTGCGCTGAGCTTTGGCCGCTCGACAGAGGCAGGCGGCGCTGAGCATTGGCGCGCGGGCGGCTTCATGTTGCAGCATATGCCCAAAGCCTCCCCCGAGATGCAGGGAGGCGGATCGGGTGAGGGCGGTTTGCTGCTCGCATCTGACCTGCTCAATGACGATGATGAGGAAAACTGGAATCGGGTGAACATCCTGTTGGATACCGTTGAGGAGCTGGAGTTGATTGGCCCATCCGTGCCCCCGACGGACCTTCTCGTTCGGCTTTTTCACGAAGAAAGCCCGCGCGTTTTTGATGCACAATCCGTGCGATTTGGCTGCACCTGTTCAGAAGAGCGTGTGCGCCAAAGCCTGAGCATTTATTCAGCCAAGGACATCCGCACGATGATTACCTCTGAGGGCGTGGTGACTGCGGATTGCCAGTTCTGCGGCGCCCACTACCGGCTGGATCCCAAGACGCTTGGCTTTGACGCGGTGCAAGGGGATGATGACCGCTGAGATTGAAACCCGGTTGAAGGACGCGCTGGGCCGGGTGTCTGGCGCGTCATCGGATTACGATCTCAACCCGGACATTGCTTTGCCCGAAGGGCGCAAGTTACGGCCAGCGGGTGTATTGGTGCCGATCACCTTGATGGACGGCGAAGCTCGGCTCTACCTCACAAAGCGGTCTTCGGCGCTAAAGCACCATCCCGGGCAGATTGCCTTTCCAGGAGGCAAGCAAGACCCAGAAGATGCCACGATCATTGATACCGCCCTTCGCGAGGCGCGTGAAGAGATCGGCCTGCTTGAATCCCAAGTTCGCGTGGTGGGAACCGTGCCATTTCATGAGACGGTGACATCCTTCAAAGTGATCCCGGTGGTGGGGTTGATCGAGAGTGATTTCACCCCTCTTGCGGAGCCTGGCGAAGTTGAGGAGGTATTTCACGTGCCATTGGATCACGTGCTCAAGCCTGAAAACTTTGTTGTCCAGTCGCGTCGATGGCGTGGGATGCGCCGGCATTATTACACAGTGCCTTTCGGCCCCTATTACATTTGGGGCGCGACCGCCCGGATCCTTAGAGCGCTGACAGATGGGTGGCACGGTTCATGAAGGTGACAGGGGATTGGATTGACGCGCCGTCGTCACAGGCGGCCCTGACCATGCTGACCGGTGCGGGGCACGCGGCGTTTTTTGTTGGCGGGTGCGTGCGCAATGGGCTCATGGATCATCCGGTGTCAGACATCGACATCGCCACAGATGCGCTGCCGGACGAGGTGATCAAGATCGCGGCGGCGGCGGGCCAGCGCGCTGTTCCAACGGGGATTGAACACGGAACCATCACCGTTGTGGTGGATGATGTTCCTCACGAAGTCACAACCTTTCGCAAGGATGTGGCCACAGACGGCCGTCGGGCGACGGTCGCGTTTTCTAAGAACATCGCTGATGATGCGCGCCGCCGTGATTTTACGATGAACGCGCTTTATGCCGATGCGGGTGGCGCGGTCATGGACCCTTTGGGTGGGATCGAAGATTTGCACGCCCGGCGCGTGCGTTTCATCGAGGATGCACCCACGCGCATCAAAGAGGATTATCTGCGCATCCTCCGTTTCTTTCGATTTCACGCGTGGTTTGGGGACGCCAATGAGGGTTTGGACGCGGAAGGTTTGGCCGCCTGTGCCGCGCTATCCGATGGCCTTGAGCAGCTTTCCAAAGAGCGCATCGGCGCAGAGATGACCAAGCTTTTGTCCGCGCCTGACCCGGCGCCATCTGTGGCGGCCATGCGAAGTGCAGGCGTATTGGCACAAGTTTTGCCGGGTGCCGAAGATCGCTTGCTTGCGGCCTTGGTGCATTTAGAGGATGTCCAGCCGCCGAATTTTCTTCGGCGGCTCGCCATCCTGGGCGGGCAGCAGGTCGATGAACATCTGCGACTTTCCAAGGCGGATACGCGTAGGCTTAGCGTGCTGACGCATGAAATGGCGGAGATGACGACTGCCAAGGAGCTGGGATATCGTCATGGGGTTGCTCTTGGCACCGACATTTTGTTGTTGCGTGCAGTGATGTCGAACCACGTTGTAAGTCAAGAAGATCGCAAACACCTTGTCGTAGGGGAGGCTGCAACCTTCCCAATTTCAGCCGGGGATCTGATGCCTCATTATGAGGGGCCCGCCCTAGGCCAAAAACTCAAAGATTTGGAACAATTATGGATCGCATCCGGTTTTACGCTGACGAAATCTGACATGCTGTCATAATCGCGTCATTTGACTTTTTAAAGGTAATGAGCAACAAGCTCTCTATCCACTCAGGAAGGGGAATACACGATGTATCGCGGGATCTGGCTTACCTAAGCGCATAGCGCGCCTTAGCCATCACGACCCGCGCGTCGAAAGTCGCGTGACTTTCCGGCCTTCTGCATCAGGATTCCCACAATGTTCAAATTTTTTGAAAACCTCGTCGACCCCTATGTCGCTTATGAAGAGACCAACACACCGCCGACGCGGTTATGGCCCTTCATGCGTGATTACATGGTGCCGTTCAAAAAGGTGTTTGCTGTCACGGCGGTGATGTCGGTGGTGGTGGCGTCGGTCGAAGTTTGGCTGATTTACTACATGGGTCTGGTCGTCGACAGGTTGAGCGGTGATCCCGAGACTGTGATCCAACAGTATGGACTGGAGTTTATTCTCGTTGCGCTCTTCATCCTTTTCTTGCGCCCTTTGGTGCAGGCGATTGACGTGGCGCTTTTGAACAATGCGGTGCTGCCGAACTTTGGCACGCTTATCCGTTGGCGCGCGCACAAGCATGTTCTGCGCCAATCGGTGGGTTGTTTGAAAATGATTTTGCGGGTCGGATCGCCAACCGCATTATGCAGACCCCGCCTGCGGCTGGTGATGCGGTTTTCCAGGTTTTTGACGCCGTTGCGTTCTCGATCGCCTATGTGCTCGGTGCAGTGATTTTGCTCACAGATGCCGATCCGCGTCTGGCTGTGCCGCTTCTCATTTGGCTGGTGCTTTATGGCATGCTCGTCCGGTGGACACTCACGCGCGTTGGGCCTGCGTCAAAGGCATCCTCTGATGCGCGATCCCTTGTTACCGGCAGAGTGGTGGACGCTTACACGAATATCCATTCGGTAAAGCTTTTTGCCCATCACGATAGTGAATTGGACTACGCCAAAGATGCGATTGAGAACGCGCGCAAGACCTTTCAGAAGGAAATGCGCATCTTCACGATCATGGATTTGGCGCTCGTAACGCTAAACGGTCTGCTGATTGTGGGTGTGGTTGGCTGGGCGTTCCTGCTTTGGATGCAGGGCACAGCCAGCGTTGGGGCCGTGGCTGCCGCAACTGCGCTGACGCTTCGGCTTAATGCGATGACCGGCTGGATCATGTGGGCCTTGTCCACGTTTTTCCGCGAATTGGGCGTTGTGGCCGAGGGGATGGAGACCATCGCGCAGCCGATTGATCTTGTGGATGACAAAGATGCCAAGCCCCTGCAAATGGCGACAGGGCAGATCAAAGTCGATCAGGTGTCGCATCATTACGGTCGTGATGCTGGCGGCCTTGATCAAATTTCACTGACCATCAATCCCGGCGAAAAGGTTGGGCTGGTGGGTCGCTCCGGCGCGGGGAAATCGACCCTCGTGAAGCTGCTTTTGCGGTTTTATGACATTGAGGAAGGTCAGATCCTGATCGACGGCCAAAATATCAACAAAGTCACTCAAGAAAGCCTGCGTCAGCAAATAGGGATGGTCCAGCAAGATAGCTCTTTGCTGCACCGTTCTGTGCGTGAAAATATCCTCTATGGTGCGCCGGATGCGACAGAGGAACAGATGATCGCGGCCGCGCGCAAAGCTGAGGCGCATGACTTCATTCTGGATCTCGAAGATCCACAGGGGCGCAAAGGCTATGATGCGCATGTCGGCGAACGGGGCGTGAAGCTTTCTGGTGGTCAACGGCAGCGTATCACCCTAGCCCGGGTGATCTTGAAGGACGCGCCTATCCTTTTGTTGGATGAGGCCACAAGCGCCCTTGATAGCGAAGTGGAAGCCGCCATTCAGCAGACCCTCTATGGCATGATGGAAGGCAAGACCGTGATCGCAATCGCTCACCGTCTGTCGACCATTGCGCAGATGGATCGGATCATCGTGATGGATGGAGGTAAGATCGTCGAAGACGGCACACACTCGCAGTTGCTCGCGCAACGCGGGCTTTACGCCGGGTTTTGGGAGCGGCAATCAGGCGGGTTTTTGCAGGCTGAACAGGCCGCCGAGTGAGCACAGCTGTGTTCTTTTCCTCATTTGCTCACACTTGCTTGACCACGCTGATTTTAATGGAAAATCTACCGGTTTTTAGGTAAAACACCAAAAAATCGGGACGGGTAGACATGCGGGCAATCAGGATAGTTGCGATACTGCTTTTGGCGATCACCATCGCCGGTTGCAGCAAATCAAAGTTTCGAACCTATGATGGGCCAGAGGTGACACGTGTGATTGTCGCCAAAGAAGAGCGTCGATTGTGGTTGATGCATCATGACAAAGTGCTGAAATCGTATCCTATGGAGCTCGGATTTGCGCCCACGGGTCACAAGCAGTTCGAAGGTGATGGTAAGACGCCAGAGGGCACTTATTTCATTGATCGCCGCAATCCCAACAGCTCATTCCACCTTTCGTTGGGCATTTCCTATCCCAATGAGCGGGACAAAGCTTTCGCTGAAAAGCACGGCAAAAGTCCGGGCGGGGAGATATTCATTCATGGGCGACCAAACGGAGAGCCAAAGAAGGATGATCCGGATTGGACCTGGGGATGCATTTCAGTGAAGAACCGTCACATGGAGTGGATTTATGCCATGGTCGATAACGGTACGCCGATCACCATTTCACCGTAAAGCGTAATTTACGACGTGCCTGGGGCTGAAAACCGGCTGGATCCGGTGACAAGGGTCCACCAGATTTTACCGTTCGCTTCCTGAAACCACGAAAACCCGAGGTCCGTTGCATCAGGCGACAGGATCACGCGTCGCGTGTTTTCATCTTCCATCCATGCGGCCAAGGTTTCCAGCTCTGTCTCGTAGGTTTCGGAGATGTTTTCGCCCACCAATGTGCCTGTGTATCCCACCCGTCTCACCCGATCGATTGGAGATGACCCATCAGACCCGAAGTGCCATGGACGGTTCTGTAAAGACATGTCCTGTGCGTGTGTCGCCGCTGCAGCGTTCAGCTGCGCGTTCAGCGAAAGTGGCGCTGCTCCGGCGGCTTGACGCAGAGTATTTACCGAATCAAGCATTCTGAACTGTAGTTTTGCCGTCTGACCCTGGCGAATATTGTAAACTTTCGGCAACGGTTTGCCATCTGGACCAAGTTGTGGCGTAGGAGGCGCGCCACAAGCCGTAAGACCCAGCATAGCAATGACAAAAAGACCAAATACCCGAGTCATGGCGCGCTCATTTCCTTCAAAACCGGCCTTTCTTTACCGTGCAAGGCGCAAATATTCAAATCAGCTTGTCACGACAGACGCAATATGACTTTTGTTTGATTTGCGATTGCGGCTTTGGCGCAATATAAATCGCCTATTGGAAACACAGTTTTCCACGGAGAGGACACATGAAGAAGATTTCGACTTCCCTGAGCCGACGCTCTTTCCTTGCCGGCACTGCCGCCACGCTTGGCGCGCCAGCCATCGCGCAAGACCTCAACAGCGCGACGCAGATCGAAATGGAGCAGGATATTTCGCAATCTGTGCGACGCAATATTTCCAGCTTCCGCGCGCTTGATTGGCAACCGTATTTTTCAAACCTGAGAAATGGCGCGATCTTGGTAGATACGCAGTCTCGTGCGTTGCATTACTGGAATGAAAACGGCGGTGACTATCGTTTGTATCCGACCAGCGTGCCCATGACCGAGGAAATGACCCGCCGTGGCCGCACCAGCGTGGTGCGAAAAGTGGTGGGCCCGTCTTGGCGCCCGACGCCGTCAATGCTGGAACGCAATCCGGATTGGCCGCCCTATGTGGGCCCAGGCCCAGACAATCCGCTTGGGACACATGCGCTTTATCTCAGCTGGACCTACTACCGCATCCACGGAACCCACGACACGCGTAAAATTGGTCGTCGGTCGTCAAATGGCTGCATTGGGCTTTACAATGAGCATATCGCCGATCTGTTTGCCAAAACCAACGTCGGCACTCAGGTGCTGCTCATCTAGGTTTGACCGAATATCGAATTGCGCGGGAGGTCTGATCGGCCTCCCGTTTTTTTTGCTACTTAAGCCAGCCCTGAAGATTTGCCTCGATAATGCCGCTCAGAGCCTCAATATGCGCATCGTTATCGTTAAGGCAGGGAATGTAGTTGAATTCCTCGCCGCCGGCTTCTTCAAAGCTTTCTTTGATTTCTTCATTGATCTCTTCGAGCGTCTCGATGCAATCCGCCGAAAATGCAGGTGCGATCACGGCGATGTTCTTCTTGCCTTCTTCTTTGGCCAACCGCGCGACTTCCTCAACCGTGTAGGGTCGGAGCCATTCTTCGGGCCCAAAAACAGACTGAAATGTCGTGGTGATCTCAGACGGGTCCCAACCTAGCTTTTCCTGCAAAAGCCGTGTCGTCTTGCGACATTGGCAGTGATATGGGTCACCTTGCTGCAGATAGCGCTGCGGCATCCCGTGATAGGACACCACCAGCATGTCAGGCCGCGTCTTAATCTCTGCGTAAGCGGCCTCAACCGACTGAGCGAGCGCATCAATGTACTGTTCATCATCGTAGTAAGGCGGCACAACACGCGCGATGGGTTGCCAGGTTTCTTCCATTAACGCGCGGAAGAACTGGTCATTGGCCGTGGCTGAGGTAGCGCCGGCATAATGCGGATAAAGCGGGAAAAAGAGGATCTGGCGGCATCCGGCCTTTGTCATCTCGCGGACCTTGGATTTGGTCGATGGATTGCCGTAGCGCATGCAAAAATCGACCATGATTTGATCGCCATACCGGTTCTGCAGCGTTTGGCGCAGTTTGTTCGTCTGATCTCGCGTGATCGTCATCAATGGGCTTTCGCCCTGATCTTCATTCCAGATGGATTTGTACGCTTCGCCGCTTGTAAAGGGCCGCTTGGAAAGGATCACCAGTTGCAAAAGCGGCTGCCACAGCCACGGGCTGTAGTCGATCACGCGGCGATCAGAGAGGAACTCATTGAGATAACGCCGCATCGACCAGTAATCGTAGTTGTCCGGTGTGCCCAGATTGGCAATTAATACGCCGGTCTTTGCCTTTGGCAGCTTTGGGTGGCTTTCATCGGCAAAAGCGGGTCTGCGGGCCGGATTGCTGGCGTCGGGCATAAGCGGGCTCTCTCGCTGGTAACGTATGTGCAGAGATATGAGGGTTTGCGCCCACGTCAATCTCGCAAGGTCATCTCTTTGGTGCCAGGCGCGTCTGCGCGGCAATTGCGTTGCAGATGACACGGGTCTTTGGGCCTAAGCGGCTTAGGTGTCAACAAAAAGAGACACGGACTTAGCGACGGTTGGGTGACTCGAAAGGGATTGTTAACGAATTTTAGGCAAATTTTAACCAGTCCATTCAAAGCGAGCCTATCATGTCTTCGGTTTTGCAATCTGCTTTGCGGTTGATTTATCCGCCCCGCTGTCTGACCTGTTCAGAGCAGGTAGAGGATGAGTTCGGTCTATGCGGATCCTGTTGGCGTGATACGCCGTTCATCTCCGGGCTTGTGTGCGATGCATGTGGTGTACCCCTCCCGGGTGAGGACACTGGTGAGCCCGAGATCTGCGATCAATGTTTGCGGATTGCGCGGCCCTGGGTGCAAGGCCGCGCAGCCCTCCTTTACAGAGACTTGGGCCGCAAATTGGTTTTGTCGCTCAAACATGGGGATCGAACCGATCTTGCCACGCCGGCCGCGCATTGGTTGGCGCGTGCCGCGAAACCGATGTTGCGCCCCGACATGCTTATTGCGCCGGTGCCGCTTCATTGGTCTCGGATGCTTAAGCGGCGATTCAATCAGTCCGCGGTTTTGGCGGAGGCCTTGGCCAAACATCTCGATTTGTCCTATTGTCCGGATCTTCTTGTCCGATCACGCCGCACGCCGTCATTGGATGGGCTGGGCTTTGACGCACGGTTTCAGGCCACCGATGGCGCGATCAAACCAAACCCGTTGCGCGCAGACATGGCCAAAGGCCAACCTGTTCTCTTGGTCGATGATGTGATGACGGCGGGAGCGACCTTGTCTGCCTGTACGCAGGCCGCCTACGCTGCAGGTGCAAGTGAGGTTTGTGTTCTGGTACTGGCGCGCGCGGCCAAAGATACCTAAGTAAAGGCTCAAGACGAAGATCGTTTTGAGGCTGACCATGCAACCCGTCGAAATCTATACCTCGCCGCTTTGCGGCTTTTGCCATGCGGCCAAACGGCTGTTGAATCAGAAAGGCGTCAGCTTTTCCGAGATCAATGTGCTGGCCAATCCGAACCGAAAGCAGGAAATGATCCAGCGCGCCAATGGGGGCCGAACCGTGCCGCAGATTTTTATTGGCGATACGCATGTCGGTGGCTGTGATGATCTTTACGCGTTAGAGCAAGCAGGCAAACTGGATCCGTTGCTCGCCGCATGAAGATTGCGCTGATCCAACTGACAAGCAGCGACGACCCGCAAAATAACATAGAGACCGTCAGCACGTATTTTGATCAGGCTGCACGCCTTGGTGCCGATTTCATTCTCACGCCGGAAGTAACCAATTGCGTCTCGACCAGCCGGGCGCGGCAGGATGAGGTTTTGCGCCATGAGCATGATGATCCGACGTTAAAAGCCCTGCGTGAAAAGGTACAAAAAACAGGTATCATGACGCTGGTGGGCTCGCTGGCATTGAAAACTGAAGACGCAGATGGGCGGTTTGCCAACAGGTCTTTCCTGCTTGATCCGCAAGGAGAGATTGCAGCGCGATACGACAAGATCCACATGTTTGACGTGACTGTTTCTGAGACTGAAACATATCAGGAGTCGCGCGGCTATCGGCCCGGTGCGCGCGGCGTTTTGGCGGAAACGGACCTCTTAAAGATCGGCCTGACCATCTGCTACGATATTCGGTTTCCCAATCTCTATCGCGCGCTGGCTCAGCAAGGCGCGGATATCCTTACAGTGCCCTCTGCGTTTTCGCCCGTCACCGGAGCGGCACATTGGGAAACCCTTCTGCGAGCCCGCGCCATTGAGACAGGCGCATTCATTCTTGCCCCGGCTCAGACAGGGCTCCACGCGGCTAAAACCGGAACACCGCGCAAGACGTATGGGCACAGCATGGTCATTTCGCCTTGGGGTGAGGTGCTCGCAGACGCAGGAGAGGACCCGGGCGTTATATGCGTGGACATTAACCTCTCCGAGGTGGAAACTGCGCGCGGTCGCATCCCGTCCTTGCGGCAGGAAAACTGGTTCGAAGGCCCGTGAATGACAGACACGCCGAGCGGCATCCTTGCGGTTTCGTTGTTTAGCGAGATCCTGACCAATGAACAGCTGGTGCGCAATCGTCTGGGGCGGGTGCTGCCTAAGGGCATGGAGATCTCACATTTTTCGGTGCTTAACTATCTCGCTCGAATGGGTGAAGAGCGTACACCGGCACAATTGGCCAAAACTTTTTACGTGACACGCGGCGCTATGACGAACACCTTGGGCAAGCTTGAATGGGCAGGCTACATCCATGTTCGCCCTGATTGGGATGACGCGCGGCGCAAGATGGTCACGATCAGTCCGGCAGGGCGTCAGGCCCGTGATGCCGCTATCTCTGCCATTGCGCCTTTGATCAGTGAAGTGGTTGAAGAATTGGGTGAGGATCGCGTTCGTGCCACGCTGCCTGTGCTGCGGGAGTTGCGCGGAAAGCTCGGAGAAAGTGGCTAAGGCAAGGATTTGTGGTTGCGCATCACCCGTCCCGGACTTGATCCGGGACCTCTGAGATGGAATGGAATGAGGCCCCGGATCAAGTCCGGGGCGCGTCGAGACAAGAGTGTTTGTAAAAACTTATAGATCGGCGCGCAAATCCTTGCCGAGCTCTACAAGCGCTTTCAGGTCATCCGGATCCGTTGTTGTGTTGGGGCGGCGAAGGGTGATGCCTTGGTCATTGCGTATGATAACCGGCACGTTGGCGCTTTTGTTCGTCGCGCGATACTCAGTTAGGGTCACATTACGGCGAAACGTGTCCATGGCGCGTTCTTGCCCCGGCGTCGACATCACGACACCCCCGGGATCGCCAGCTGTGGTCTTGTCGATGGTCAGGCTGAACTTGGTTTTCCCCAAAGCGTAAAGCGTGCCTTTCAAAGCGGCCTTAACTATTTGTTCGCCCATCGTGCCGCTATTCAGCATCGCTGCTGTTTTTTCCGGAATTGGCATGCCCAACACAGCTTCACCATCGGTTAAGGCACCTTGAGGGGTGTGCCATTCCATGCGCCGCTCGCTTCGGCCACCATCCGATCCGCCGCCTATAAAAATGACTTGCAGTTTCCAGTCATCATTGGGGTCGGTGAACGTGTCAGCTGATCCATAGCCCCCGGCCAAGGGTTCATTCGAAAACACCCATCCAAGCTCTTGGGCGATCGCCGCGTAGTCCGCTTGTTTCTCAGAATGACGGCGCAGCGCCCAGATGGTGAGACCAGTGCCAATCGCACTCGCTGCGACCAAAACAAAGATAAACCAATTGTCCACAATGACCCTCTTTCAAACTGAAGAGAGTTCAACAGTTTCGCAGGCTTAACGCAAGCCTATCCCGGTTTCACACTGGCCGTCACGTAGTTGACCCGGAAATCGCTGTCAGACAAAGACCAAGTCCAGCAAACGGGGTTGAAAACCATTCCCTTCTTGTCCACCGGCTCCATCCCCGCTTTGCTGAGCAGGTTAAAAAGCTCATCTGGAGTTACGAATTTGGTCCAATCATGCGTGCCTTTGGGCAGCCACTGCAAGATGTATTCCGCGCCCACGATCACGGCGGCGTAGCTTTTGGCGTTGCGATTGAGCGTCGAACAAATCAAGAGACCGCCCGGTCTCAAAAGGCGCTGGCAAGCGGTCAAAAAGGCCAAGGGATCGGCCACATGCTCTATCACTTCCATGTTGACCACGACATCGAACTGTTCGCCGTCATCGGCTAAGGCCTCTGCCGTGGTGTTGCGATAGTCGATGGTCAGACCCGATTGCTCGGCATGAAGCTTTGCGACCGGTATGTTTTCTTCGCCAGCGTCAGCACCCACCACATTTGCGCCCAGCCGCGCCATGGGTTCGCTGATCAGGCCACCACCGCACCCGATGTCCAGAACGCGCAACCCATCAAACGGTGCAACCCTCTCCAAGTCCCGATCAAACTCGGCTGCGATTTGCGCCGTGATGTAATCCAAACGGCACGGGTTCATCATGTGCAGCGGCTTGAATTTTCCCGATGGATCCCACCATTCTGCGGCCATCGCTTCAAATTTAGCGATCTCACCCGGGTCAATCGTGTTTTGATTCCTGTCAGGAGCGGCTTGCATTCTGCTCTCCATGTGCTCATTTGGTCTTGAGACCTATATAGGCGGGTTATGGACAGATATTCAGGCCAAAAGAGCGCAGTGCAATACCTCTACCCGCCGATTGAACCATTCGATCGCCGGATTTTGGATGTGGGCGAGGGCCATAAGGTCTATATGGAGCAATCCGGAAACCCCGACGGCGTTCCTGTGATCGTGTTGCATGGCGGGCCAGGTGGTGGGTGTAGCCCGGCGATGCGGCGGTATTTCGATCCGGATAAGTTTCGCATCATCCTGTTTGATCAGCGCGGCTGTGGACGGTCAAAACCGCATGCAAGCGTAGAAGCCAATACCACTTGGCACCTGATCCGTGACATCGAGATGATTCGTGAGACGCTGGAGGTTGATCAGTGGTTTGTCTTTGGCGGCAGCTGGGGCGCGACGCTGGCGCTCCTTTACGCGCAGACGCACCCGGATCGGCCTTTGCACCTTGTCTTGCGCGGTGTGTTCACCATGACCAAGGCAGAGCTCGATTGGTTCTATGGCGGCGGCGCAGGCCGGTTTTGGCCGGAGACCTGGGCCGCCTTTGTGGAACCCATCCCCGAGGATGAGCGCGATGACCTGATCGCGGCCTATCACCGGAGGCTCTTCTGTGGGGATCGGGTGCAGGAAGCGCGGTTTGGCAAGGCGTGGGCGTCTTGGGAAAATGCGTTGGCCACGGTGGGGTCAAACGGCAAAGGCGGCGATAGCCCCGCGGATTACGCCCGCGCGTTTTCGCGGTTGGAGAACCACTATTTTATCAACGGTGGTTTCCTGGAAGAAGACGGCCAGATCTACCGCGACATCGGAAAGATAGCGCATATCCCGGGCACGATCGTGCAGGGTCGCTATGACATGATCTGCCCGCCAAATGCGGCCTACAGGCTGGCCGAGGTTTGGGAAAAGTCCGAGCTGAAAATGATCCCGCTGGCCGGGCACGCCCTCTCCGAGCCTGGGATCAGCGCGGAACTGGTGAAGGTGATGGACCGGCTGGGACGGGGTTAGAAAAATCTATATGCCACCACAACGAACGATCGGAACATACGAATTAAAACAAATGCATTGACGTTTGTAAATTTATCGATAACGGCTATTTATGTATAAGCGAATCGAATGGTTTGTGTGGCGGACTTGTTGAAGCTAATGGCGGATAATGCAAAAATCAAAATGATTACGGGAATGACTGTCAATGTTGAAAAAGCGCTGGCAGCCATTTGTAATGTTATTGGCCTCGCTCAAAATTCAGATTATTTGTTAACTCAATATGATATTGTGAAAACATTGTTTCTGGCCGATCGACAGCATTTGAACGAGTACGGAAGACCTATTACATTCGATAATTACGTGGCCATGAACCATGGCCCCGTTCCCTCTTGCAGTTATGATATTTTGAAATCTAACGAATATCGTATGCGCCAGTTGGGCATTGAAGCGCTGCCGTGGAAAACGCGACCCATCGGTAAAGGAAAAACTCACTACTTTGACGCGAACGTAGATCTTTTCGATCAGTTTCTGTCGGATAGTGATCGAGACGCTCTCACGTATGCATTTGGCACGGTAAGAAAGCTATCTTTCGGTCAGATACGCCGCTTGACCCATTTGGACCCTGCCTATTTGGACGCTTGGGTCGAAGATGGACATCGCGCGGCATACGATATGAATCTGGCACTTTTGTTTGAAGAGCCAGATATAGAGATGGCCCAAGATCTCGTTGAGTTGTCTCAAGATGTTCGAGCCGGGTGATGTAGTTCGGTTTCACTCTGCAAACGCTGGCAAAGAAAAGTTTCATCTTTGCTTGGGCGAAAACTCTGGAAACCTAATTTATCTCTTCCTCAACATTAATTCGAAAACTGGGTTTGCTGGCGATTGTGTTTTGGAAGATGGACGCATTCCAGGACTTCCAAAGTCGAAAACAGGTTCTTCGGTCGTTTCGTTTTCAATGGTTATTCGAAGAAGCAGTGAAAAACTGAAGTTGCTTGGTGCCGTTAAGACAGGAAAAATTGATAAAGAGCTCGTTGGGGAGCTTCTGGCTTTTGCGAATTCAACCAGAGCTCTTGCAGACATTGACAAGCCCCTTGTCGTGGAAGCGCTCGATGCAATGCTGACTTGATACTTGCGGACTCACCCAACCTTCAGTATATCCCCTGTAACAGCGGTGCGCTGGGGTCCAAACCTGACGCTCCACCGGAAAGACATCACGGGCCGCGGGCCCGTTTTTTTGTTCTAGGAACCGATGACCAACGATCTGATCGCGAAATCCGCTATGGATCGGCGCATGGCCGAGATCATCTCCCCTGTTATTGAGGACATGGGGTTTGAGCTGGTGCGTGTGCGGCTCATGGGTGGCAAATCGAAGACGCTCCAGATCATGGCGGAGCGGCCGGATGGTGGGATTGAGGTGGATGAATGCGCCGATATCTCAACGGCGGTGAGCGCCATTCTCGATGTTGAAGACCCGATCACAGACGCCTATGCGCTGGAAGTGTCGTCGCCCGGGATTGATCGGCCTCTCACGAGGCTCAAGCATTTTGAAGAGTATGAGGGCTATGACGCCAAGCTTGAGACCTCTGAGATGGTCGGCGGGCGCAAGCGTTTTAAGGGTGTGCTCGCGGGCATTGAAGAAGACGAGGTGCTGATCAATGTCGAGGAAGGCACCATCGGGCTCAAGTTCGATTGGTTGGCTGAGGCCAAACTGATCCTGACCGATGAGCTGATCAAACACATGCTGAAGGCCCGCAAGGAGGCGGGGCTTCTCGACGATATAGAGACGGATATTTCTGAGGAGGACGGCTAATGGCCATCACATCTGCCAACCAGCTGGAACTGCTGCAAACCGCCGAGGCTGTGGCGCGGGAGAAGATGATTGACCCCGCATTGGTCGTGGAAGCGATGGAAGAAAGCCTCGCCCGCGCCGCGAAGAGCCGGTACGGCGCGGAGATGGATATCCGCGTGAGCATTGACCGTAAGACCGGTCGGGCGACCTTCACCCGCGTGCGCACTGTGGTGGAGGATGAGGAGCTGGAGAATTACCAGGCTGAGTTCACCGTGGAGCAGGCCAAGCAGTATCTGGAAGACCCCAAGGTGGGCGACACGTTTGTCGAAGAAGTGCCGCCGGTGGATATGGGCCGGATCGCCGCGCAGAGCGCCAAGCAGGTGATCCTGCAGAAGGTGCGCGAGGCGGAGCGCGACCGTCAGTTTGAGGAATTCCAGGATCGTGCGGGCACCATTATCAATGGTGTTGTGAAGCGTGAGGAATACGGCAACGTCGTGGTCGATGTGGGCCGTGGCGAAGCTGTCTTGCGTCGGAATGAAAAGATCGGGCGCGAAAGTTATCGCAATGGGGATCGGATCCGCTGTTACATCAAAGACGTGCGGCGTGAGACGCGGGGCCCGCAGATTTTCCTGAGCCGAACTGCGCCGGAATTCATGGCGGAACTGTTCAAGATGGAAGTGCCGGAGATTTACGACGGTATCATTGAGATCAAGGCCGTGGCGCGTGATCCGGGATCCCGCGCGAAGATCGCGGTGATTTCCTATGACAACTCGATTGATCCTGTGGGCGCATGTGTGGGTATGCGCGGCTCGCGTGTGCAGGCGGTTGTGAATGAGCTTCAGGGCGAAAAGATCGACATCATCCCGTGGAATGAAGATCAGCCGACCTTCTTGGTGAACGCGTTGCAGCCTGCCGAGGTGAGCAAGGTGGTTCTGGATGAAGAAGCCGAGCGAATTGAGGTTGTGGTGCCCGAAGAGCAGCTCTCCCTCGCCATTGGTCGCCGGGGTCAGAACGTCCGGTTGGCGAGCCAGCTGACGAACCTTGATATCGATATCATGACCGAGGCCGAAGATAGCGAACGCCGTCAGAAGGAATTCGAAGATCGCACCAACCTCTTCATGACGACGCTGGATCTGGATGAGTTTTTTGCGCAACTTCTGGTGTCGGAAGGGTTCACCAATCTTGATGAAGTGGCCTATGTGGAAGTAGACGAACTTTTGGTCATTGACGGCGTGGATGAGGACACGGCGAATGAGCTTCAAGCCCGTGCGCGCGATATCCTTGACGCGCAGGCCCGTGAGGCGCTGGAGAAAGCGCGGGAGTTGGGTGCAGAAGATAGCCTCATTGAATTCGAAGGATTGACACCCCAAATGGTGAAGGCGTTGGCCGAGGATGACGTAAAAACGCTCGAAGATTTCGCCACATGCGCGGATTGGGAACTGGCCGGGGGCTGGACGACCGTCGACGGCGAACGCGTCAAAGATGATGGTATTCTCGAACCCTTTGATGTGTCTTTGGAAGAGGCACAAGACATGGTTATGACCGCTCGCGTGATGTTGGGTTGGGTCGATCCTGATGATCTGGTTGCCACTGAGGAAGACGGCGAAGACGCAGGCGAGACGACTGAAGAGTCACATCAGGAGTCTGAGGCCTGATCCGTCAGGCCTCGTGAGGCGCTGATATGGGTCGCGGCGGGCAACCCAAGGACCGGTCCACAGGTCCAGAACGCAAGTGCATCGCCACAGGGGATGTGCTGCCTACGGCGCGGCTGATGCGTTTTGTGGTGGGTCCGGACGCGCAGATCGTGCCGGACCTGACCCAGAAATTGCCAGGTCGCGGCATTTGGGTCTCTGCGGATCGGGCGGCGTTGGAGAAAGCTGTCGGCAAAGGCCTGTTCGCCCGAGCCGCCAAGACCAAGGTCACCGTGCCTGAAGGTCTGGTGGATCAACTGGAGCCCATGCTGGCGCGGCGCGTCATCGAACTGATCAGCTTGACCCGCAAGGGTGGGCGCGCGGTGGCAGGCTATGAAAAAGTCAAAGACTGGCTGATGAAAGAATCGGCCCGTGTTCTGATCCAGGCGCATGACGGATCGACGCGCGGGAAATCAAAGCTTAGCACGCCCTACGGCGGCAATTACATCGGGTGGCTCTCATCCGAGGAGCTGGGCAAAGCCTTTGGGCGACAAAGCGTGATACATGCCGCACTGGGGGATGGAGCTTTGTCGCAACGTGTTGTAGATGAAGCGGCAAGGCTGAAAGGCCTCCGCGTCTCGGTGGAAGATGACCACCGGAAAGGGAAGAAGACCAGATGAGCGACGACAACGGCAAAAAACCTCTGGGTGTGCGTGGCGGCGGTTCCCGTCCTGGGAACGTGAAGCAGAGCTTCAGCCACGGGCGCACAAAGAATGTCGTGGTGGAAACCAAGCGTAAGCGGATCGTCAAGCCGAAGCCCGGCGCGGCGGGCCCCAAACCAGGTTCGTCCGTTGGGGCTGCAGGTGGTGACGCCTCCAAGCGTCCGGCGGGGATTTCTGATGCGGAGATGGAGCGCCGTTTGAAGGCGCTGCAGGCGGCGAAGGCACGTGAGGCAGATGAAGCGGCAGAGCGCGCCGCCGAAGAAAAGGCCCGTGAGGAAGAACGTCAACGTCGCCGTGAGGAAGCGGAAGTTAAGGAACGCGAACAGCGTGAAGCTGAAGAAAAAGCGCGGGCAAAAGAAGAAGAAAAAGAGCGTGAGCGCAAAGCCGAAGAAGAGGCTGCGCGCCGGGCTGCTGCTGCGGCCGCTGCACCGCCCCCCGAAGAGGGAACATCGGCCCGCCCAGTTCAAAAGCAAGCCCCGCGCCGTCAGGAGCAAGAACAACAACGCGATCAGAAAAACCGTGGTCGTGGCAAAGGCCGCGATGATGGGCGGCGGTCGGGTAAGCTGACACTGAACCAAGCGTTGTCTGGTGGTGAAGGCGGGCGGCAGAAATCTCTGGCCGCGATGAAACGCAAGCAAGAGCGCGCCCGGCAAAAGGCCATGGGCGGCACGCAGGACCGCGAAAAGGTGGTGCGCGATGTGCAACTGCCCGAAATGATCACGGTGGCAGAGCTCGCCAACCGGATGGCTGAGCGGGTGGGCGACGTGATCAAAGCGCTGATGAACAACGGCATGATGGCCACGCAGAACGAGACGATCGATGCCGATACGGCGGAGCTGATCATTGAAGAGTTCGGTCACAAGATCACCCGCGTGTCGGATGCGGACGTGGAAGACGTGATCGATGCCGTGGAAGATGCAGAAGAAGATCTGATTGGCCGTCCTCCGGTCATCACCGTTATGGGCCATGTGGACCACGGCAAAACCTCGGTTCTGGATGCAATCCGCAACGCCAAGGTTGTGGATGGGGAGGCCGGCGGCATCACGCAGCATATCGGCGCCTACCAGGTGAAAACAGACAGTGGCGCGGTGCTCAGCTTCCTCGACACACCCGGCCACGCGGCGTTTACATCGATGCGCGCGCGGGGTGCGCAAGTGACGGATATCGTAGTGCTGGTTGTGGCGGCGGACGATTCCGTGATGCCGCAGACGATTGAGGCGATCAACCACGCCAAAGCCGCCGAAGTGCCGATGATCGTTGCCATCAACAAGATGGATAAGCCTGAGGCGGATCCCAACAAAGTGCGCACTGAACTCCTGCAGCACGAGGTGATCGTTGAGGCGATGTCAGGTGAAGTGCAGGACGTGGAAGTGTCCGCCATCACCAGACAGGGCCTTGATGAATTGTTGGAAGCCATCGCGCTGCAGGCCGAAATCCTTGAGCTGAAGGCCAACCCGGATCGGGCCGCCGAAGGCGCGGTGATCGAAGCGCAGCTGGACGTGGGACGCGGGCCTGTGGCAACCGTTCTGGTGCAGCGCGGTACGCTGCGCCAGGGTGATATCTTTGTTGTAGGTGAGCAGTACGGCAAGGTCCGTGCGCTGATCAACGACCGGGGAGAGCGCGTGAAAGAGGCCGGACCATCGGTGCCGGTGGAGGTGCTTGGCCTGAACGGTACACCCGAAGCGGGCGACGTGTTGAACGTGGTCGACACTGAGGCGCAGGCGCGTGAGATTGCGGAGTATCGTGAGGGTGTTTCGAAAGAGAAGCGCGCGGCGGTCGGTGCGGGCACATCGTTGGAACAGTTGCTGGCGCAGGCGAAAGAGAACGAAAATGTCTCTGAGCTGCCCGTGGTGGTAAAAGCTGATGTGCAGGGCTCTGCCGAAGCAATCGTTCAGGCGATGGAAAAGATCGGCAATGACGAAGTGCGCGTGCGTGTGCTGCACCACGGTGTGGGCGCGATCACGGAAAGCGATATCGGTCTGGCCGAAGCATCCGGCGCACCTGTGATCGGCTTTAACGTGCGGGCGAACGCTCCGGCGCGAAATTCCGCCAACCAGAAGGGCATTGAAATCCGCTATTACAGCGTGATCTATGACCTGGTCGATGATGTGAAGGCGGCCGCGTCTGGTCTGCTCGGTGCAGAGATCCGCGAGAACTTCATCGGCTATGCCACGATCAAAGAGGTCTTCAAGGTCTCTGGTGTGGGCAAAGTGGCCGGGTGTCTTGTCACCGAAGGTGTGGCGCGGCGATCTGCCGGGGTACGCCTGTTGCGCGATGACGTGGTGATCCATGAAGGTACGCTCAAGACGCTGAAACGCTTCAAGGATGAAGTGCCAGAGGTACAGTCGGGTCAGGAATGCGGGATGGCGTTTGAAAACTATGACGACATTCGTGCCGATGACGTGATCGAAATCTTTGAGCGGGAAGAGGTTGAGCGTAACCTCGACTGATCGAATCGCAGTCTTTTCGTTAAAGAGCACCCGTCCTGGACTTAATCCGGGACCTCGCCACAAAACGCGATAAGGCCCCGGATCACGTCCGGGGCGTGTCATTTGTGACGCAAAAGCAATGCGTTTCGATTAAGCCGCTTCTTTGACGGGAATACCAGAGTAGGTTTGATCCCCGACACGCACCTGAATGCGCCCGCCCGGAAGAGATCGTACAAAAACGCCTTGCACGAAAACCGCCGTTCCCAAAGTGATTGTCCTCAACATGTCGCATCCCCCGATAAACATGATACGCCTCAATATAGCTCATTTTCCTAGAATTCGATGAAGAAATGTGCGGATCAGAGCCAATCTCTCAAAATTGGAATCAGAGGCACATCTGCGGCTGGCATGGGATAGTCTCGCAACTCTTTGGCGCGGACCCATTTTAGTGTTTGTCCTTCGCGGCTTGTCGGGGTCCCCTCCCATTTGCGGCAGGCAAAAAGCGGCATGAGCAAGTGAAAATCGTCATAGCTATGACTGGCAAAAGTGAGGGGCGCGAGGCAGCTTTCCCATGTGTTGATGCCGAGTTCCTCGTCTAATTCTCGAATCAAGGCCGCCTCTGGCGTCTCTCCGAGTTCGACTTTGCCACCCGGAAACTCCCACAATCCTGCCATGGATTTACCCTCAGGTCGTTGAGCTAAAAGAATGCGCCCATCGACGTCAATAAGCGCGACGGCAGAAACCAGAACCGTTTTCACGAGCGGTAATCGGCGTTAATAGAGATGTAGCCGTGGGTGAGATCACACGTCCATACCACCGCGCGACCGCCGCCTAGGCCGAGATCTGCAGTGATGTCGATCACATCGTTTTTCATATATGCGGCGGCATCGGCCTCTTTGTAACTGGGATTGACCCAACCATCTTTGGCGACCTGAATCGGCCCGAAGGATATCGCGATCATATCACGGTCAGCAGGCGCGCCGGACTTGCCTATAGCCATGACAATGCGGCCCCAGTTCGGGTCTTCGCCTGCGATGGCCGTTTTGACGAGTGGTGAGTTGGCGATCGCCATGGCGTGGGTGCGTGCGTCACGATCAGAGGACGCGCCGGTGACAGCGATCGTGACGAATTTCGTAGCCCCTTCGCCATCGCGGACAACCTGATGGGCAAGGTCGGTCATCACGCGGCGGAGCGCCTCCATGAAGCCGAGATTGTTCTCGGTGACGCGCACGCCTGAGGCGCCAGTGGCGGCGACGAGGAGCGTGTCGGAGGTGGACGTGTCGCTGTCTACCGTGATGCAATTAAATGTGGTTTGGTTGAGCGCTGAGACCATGGATTGCAGCACTGGCTTGTCCACCGCTGCATCGGTGAAAATGTAGACAAGCATCGTTGCCATATCAGGCGCGATCATGCCGGATCCTTTGGCGATACCCGCGATGCGAACCTTTTGGCCGTCAACCGTCGCAGTGGTGCCGGACCCCTTGGTAAAGGTATCCGTGGTCATAATCGCCTCTGCTGCCGCGGCGATGCCGGTGTCGGAGAGGTTGCCGGACAGCTCCTTTAGTTTGGCCTCAATGCGCTCGTAAGGGAGCTTTTCACCGATCACGCCGGTCGAAGAGGAAAAAACCCGTGTTTCCGGTACATCCACAGCCTTGGCAACTGCGTTGGTTATGGCTTTTACGGCCAGGCGTCCATCGCGCCCGGTGAACGCATTTGCGTTGCCTGAGTTCACAATAATCGCCGCACCCGCGTCAGACGTGAACTTGATCTTCTCCTCACAGTCGAGAACGGAAGCTGACCGCGTGGAGGATTGCGTGAAGACACCTGCCATGGTCGTGCCTGGCGCCAGTTTGGCCAGCATGACATCGGCGCGCCCTTTGTAGCGCACGCCCGCCTCAGCCGCAGCGAACTCTACTCCGTCAATGACCGGCAGTTCGGGAAAGGCCTCTGGCGCAAGCGGGGACCGTGGGGGCGTGGCGGCCATGATCAGTTCTCCAGCAGGTCCATCCGGGTAATGACATTGGGATCGATGCCTGAGGTATCGGCGCGGTCGACATTCCCATCGGCGGTGAGTGCGTTGATATGATCCTCAAGCATGCTCTGCTGAATTTGATCCACAAGCGCGTCGCGTACCGCGGCAAATTCCGGGCGCTGAACAGCGCGGGTTTCAACAAGATTAATCACGTGCCAGCCAAAATCTGTTTTGACAGGCGGAGAAATGCTGCCTGGTTCCAGCGCGACAACGGCCTCAAAGAATGGCGCGACCATATCGCCATCGCCAAACCACCCTAAATCACCGCCAACGGCCGCCGAAGGACCGGTTGAGCGTTCTTGTGCCAACGCGGAAAAGACACCGCCATTTTCCATCTCGTCGATGATGTCTTGAGCCTCCTCTTCGGTCTCAACCAGAATGTGGGAGGCGCGGTACTCTAGCTCATCGGCAACCTCGGGATATTGCTCTTCATAAGCTGCGCGCAAAGTGGCTTCGTCGATGTCTCCTGTCAGGAATGTTGCAATCGCTTCTCCGGCGATTATGGCGCGTTGTTCGTTTTCAAGAAATGTTCTGGACTGAAGGGATAGATCACCTTGGAACGATTGTCCCAAAAGCGTTTGCTGCACAAGTTGATCAAGTAATCCGTTGAAAAGAAGCGCGGCCGGAAGCTGGCCGTATTCTGCGGGCAGGTTGGAGCGCGCTGCGATCACATGAGCGAGGGTAATGTCAACGCCGTTCACTGTGGCCAAAACCTGCGACGGATCGGGATCATTACTGTCCTGTGCAAGGGCAGTTGCGGCTGAAATCATGAGGCCAGCCGTTGCGCCCATCAGGCAGGTTTTCAAATTGAATGTCATGCTTGGTCCTTTAGGGCAACAGGCGCAAAATCACGTCGCGCATGTAAAGTTGACAGTTATCTGGCGGACCCTTACATCGCCTTATGATCAAAGGCTGGCCTGCCGTCTTGCCCCTTGTTCTAGGGGCCGCAGACAGCCGGAGCAAGCAAATGAGTTTGAGACCAGCGGTCACAACAACGCGAATGATCGGAACGGAGAGCAGATGCTTGGTTTGAAGACGGTAACGAAGAAAATCTTCGGCACCCAAAATGACCGCAAGGTGAAGGCCACACGCCCTCTCATCGACAAGATCAATGCGTTGGAACCAGAATTTGAAAAGCTAAGTGATCAGGGGCTGATCGAGAAGACGGCTGAGCTCAAATCTCGTGTGGCCGAAGGTGAGAGCCTTGACGACGTGTTGCCCGAAGCATTTGCGAACTGCCGGGAGGCAGCGCGCCGGGCGCTTGGCCTGCGCGCCTTTGACGTGCAGCTGATGGGCGGGATTTTCCTGCATCAGGGCAATATCTCAGAGATGAAGACGGGCGAGGGTAAAACCCTTGTGGCGACCTTCCCGGCCTACCTAAACGCGCTGACGGGAAGGAATGTGCACATCGTGACGGTGAACGATTACCTTGCCCGTCGCGATTCCGAATGGATGGGGAAGGTGCATGCCGCGCTCGGTTTGACCGTGGGTGTTGTGGTGCCGCAGCAGCCGGAGGATGAAAAGCGCGCCGCCTACGCCGCCGATATCACCTATGCAACGAATAACGAGTTGGGTTTCGACTATCTTCGCGACAATATGAAATCTTCGCTGGATCAGATGAGCCAGCGCGGGCATTTCTTTGCCATCGTCGATGAGGTGGATTCCATCTTGATCGATGAAGCGCGAACACCGCTGATTATTTCCGGTCCGGCGCAGGACCGCAGTGAGCTTTACGTCACCATCGACAAGATCATCCCTGAGCTTACAGAGGAGCACTACACACTCGATGAAAAGCAAAAGAGCGTGACCTTTACTGATGAGGGCAATGAGTATCTTGAACAGGTTCTGCATGAGCGGGAGCTGCTGCCTGAGGGGCAATCGCTTTATGATCCCGAAAGCACGACCATCGTGCACCACGTCAACCAGGGCCTGCGCGCGCATGTGATGTTCCTGAAGGATCGCGATTACATCGTGCGCAACGGTGAGGTGGTTCTGATTGATGAGTTCACCGGGCGGATGATGACCGGGCGGCGGCTTTCTGAGGGTCTGCACCAGGCGATTGAGGCCAAAGAAGGCGTGGACATCAAACCCGAAAACGTGACGCTGGCGCAGGTGACATTCCAGAATTACTTCCGCCTTTATGAAAAACTAGGCGGTATGACCGGCACAGCATCGACCGAGGCCGAGGAATTTGCCGAAATTTACGGGCTGGGTGTCGTTGAGGTTCCCACCAACCTGCCGGTCGCGCGCGAAGATCAGGACGACGCGATCTACAAATCCACCCAAGATAAATACAAAGCCATCGTAGAATCGATCCATAAGGCACATGAGAAAAAGCAGCCTGTTCTGGTGGGCACCACATCGATTGAGAAATCAGAGCTGCTGAGCCAATTGCTGACCCAAGCCGGGATCAAACACAACGTTCTCAATGCGCGCCAGCATGAGCAGGAAGCGCAGATTGTTGCGGATGCGGGCAAACTGGGCGCGGTGACGATTGCTACCAACATGGCCGGCCGCGGCACCGATATTAAGCTGGGCGGCAATGTTGAGTTCAAGATCATGGAGGCGATTGCCGCGGAGCCTGAGGGTGATCCGGAGGCGATCCGCGCCAAGATCGAAGAAGGTCATGTGAGCGATGAGCAGGCAGTGAAGGATGCCGGCGGTTTGTTCGTTCTGGCCACGGAACGCCATGAAAGCCGCCGGATTGACAATCAGCTGCGCGGTCGGTCTGGCCGCCAAGGTGATCCGGGGCGCAGCGCGTTTTTCCTCAGCCTCGAAGATGATTTGATGCGCATTTTCGGCTCTGAGCGGCTGGAAAAGGTGCTGTCAGGTCTGGGGATGAAGGAAGGGGAGGCGATTATTCACCCATGGGTGAACAAATCACTGGAGCGCGCCCAATCCAAGGTTGAGGCGCGCAACTTTGACATCCGCAAGCAGCTGTTGAAGTTCGACGATGTGATGAATGAGCAGCGCAAGGTGATCTTCAAACAACGTTTGGATATCATGCGCAGTGAAGACCTGTCAGGTGTTGTTTCAGATATGCGCGGTGAGGTCATTGATGATCTGATCGATACTTACATGCCGCCCAACAGCTACGCCGATCAATGGGATGCTGAAGGTCTAAACCAGGCCGTCAAAGAGCAACTCAATATGGATCTGCCAGTGGTCGCCTGGTGCGAGGAGGAGGGCGTCGATGATGAAGACGTGGCCGACCGCATCGAAAAAGCGCTTGATGACATGATGACCGAAAAGACCGAGGCGCTGGGCGCGGAGGCAATGCGCACCATCGAAAAACAGCTACTGTTGCAGACGATTGATGCGAAATGGCGTGAGCATCTGTTGAAGCTTGAACATCTGCGCTCCGTTGTGGGGTTCCGAGGCTATGCGCAACGCGATCCGCTGAACGAATACAAGAACGAGTCGTTCCAGCTTTTTGAGACCATGCTTGACAGTTTACGCCAGGATGTCACGCAGAAGCTGTGCCAAATCCGTCCGATGACGGAAGAAGAGCAGCAGGCTATGCAAGCGGAAATGGAGGCGCAGCGCGCCGCAATGGCCCGTGCCGTGGAAGAGGCGCAAGCGCGTGCGGCACCGACAGCTGCAGATCCAGCGCCAAAGCCTCAGGCAGAAGATCCATCAGTACGCTGGGGTAATCCGGGCCGAAATGCGCCCTGCCCCTGCGGTTCTGGTAAGAAATTTAAGCATTGTCACGGTCGTTACGCATGATCGTTTCGAGACCTTAAACACTCCATAGCTCTGCCTCATGAGGGCCACTTTTTGTGGCAATATCACTCCCTGAGGTAGGTTTTGGAGAGTGCTATGATCAGCGCCCGTCGTATTTTGACTATTGTTGGAACCCTGTTCACGGCTTTGGCCGCCGGTTTCATGATGCAGTACATTATGGATGCCCCGGATGAGCGCGGTGCTCAGGGAGTGCAGGTGGCATCAGTCGCAGGAGTGGCCACACAACCTTTGAACGATGCCGCGGCCGACAATGACGTCTTGGTGCAAGCCTCTACTCTTGATCAAATCGAAGAGCCTGGGCGCGCCAAGAACGCAGAGGGCGCAACGGACGCGCCCGTTGAAACACAAGCCGAGGCCAAAACCATCAATGTCTCGGGCAACGCCCCGACCCCTCCCGGCCTTGCACCGCAGCCGGACGCGCTTCCGGACGCTCCGGTGGCTGTGGCATCACTCGATGATGCGCCGGTGAACTCAATTTTGCCGCGCGAAGAACCCGCACCCTCCTTTGCGTGTAACACAAAGGCTGTGGCCATCACCTCGGCCGCCGCGATGGTGGATTTGATCATCGATGCAAACTGTCACAAAAGCTCTGGTTTTACCGTGCATCACAACGGGATGATGGTTTCGGGCATGACCGATCCCGATGGTCTCGCATCTGTCATGCTGCCTGCATTGACGCAAAAAGCCGTTTTCATGGTAACCTTTACCAGCGGTGAAACCGTTGTCGCCAATGCTGAGGTCACGTCGGTTCAGGACTACGATCGAGCCATCGTGCAGTGGTCTGCCTTTGACGGGCTTCAGGTGCACGCTTTGGAATATGGCGCCACCTATGAAGAACCAGGCCATGTCTGGTCGGGTGCGATGGGCGAAATGGCCACGGCCGCCAAAGGCGAAGGCGGTTTCATGATGCGTATGGGGGAACCCACGCCGCTGAGTACACATCTTGTTGAAGTCTACACCTTCCCGACCGGCACAGCGCTCACGGAGGGCACCATTGAGCTTAGCCTTGAAGCAGTTGTTACCGAGGCCAACTGTGGCCGTGATCTGGAAGCGCAGGTGTTGCAAAAATCCGGTACGGAGCCGATGCGCGCAAGGGATTTAATTCTGGCGATGCCGGATTGCGACGCCGTGGGTGACTTTCTTGTGTTGAAAAATATGTTCGATGACCTGAATATCGCGCGCAACTAAGCGCTGCGAGCAGGAGTCATCCATGACAGCATTTCGTGCGGCGGGTTTCGCCGCACTTTTTCTTTGGGCCGATTGCGCATGGGCCCAAGACGTAACGCTGACATCGCGCGACGGGAATGTGGAAATCTCGGGCGATCTTCTTGGATTCGACGGAGAGTTTTACCGCGTCGACACGATCTATGGTGAGCTTACGGTCGACGGGTCTGGTGTGCTGTGCGAGGGGCCCGGCTGCCCTGATCTTGAAGCCTTTGTGGCGAAAGTGACGTTTTCTGGGGCCCCTACCGTTGGCCGCATTCTAATGCCAGCACTGCTTGAGGCGTTTGCGATCCGAAATGACTACGCGCTGCGACGTGAAGCTGTAAGTGATAATGTGACTGTCTATCGCATGTCGGATCGGGAGAACGAGCGGGATGTGGGCGCATTTACGTTTCGATTGACCAATGCTGATGAAGCCTTTGCCGATCTTTTGTCGGATCAGGCCGACATGGTGATGACGCTACGAGAAATCCGCGAGGAAGAACGCGTGCGGGCGGAGGAAGCAGGTTTGGGTGATCTGACCGGTCGCAATGGCAGCCGGGTTGTGGCGCTTGATGCGCTTGTGCCCGTGGTCGCGCCATCCAATCCATTGACCGAATTAACGGTCCCGCAGCTGACCCAATTGCTCTCTGGTGAGATCGACAACTGGTCCCTTCTGGGCGGTGTGGATGCGCCGGTGGCTGTACACGCTTTGGCGCCGTCTTCTGGCTTGGGTCAAGCCATGCAGGACCTTTTGCTTGAGCCTGCGGATGCTGAGCTGATCGAAAATGCTATGTTGCATCCCGGAGGTCCGGATCTGGCGCGTGCTGTCGCGGAAGATCCTTTTGCGATTGGCGTGACCAGCCGATCCGAGACGGGCAATGCATGGGAACTTGGGATTGCTGGCGAGTGTGGTTTCACCCTGCGCGCCAATCGCAGGGGCGTGAAAACCGAGGATTACCCTATGACCTCGCCCATGTTTTTGTATATCCCCGCGCGGCGATTTCCCAAACTTGTGCGGGAGTTTCTGTCTTACTTGCGTGATCCTTCTGCGCAGCTGGTGATCCGAAGGGCAGGATTTGTGGATCAGGCCCCTGAAGAGATAGCCCTGCATGAGCAAGGAGATCGGTTTGCCAATGCGATCGCGCAGGCCGGGGCGGAGACTTCACTGGAAGACTTGCAGCGGATGGTGTCGTTTCTGACCCCACTCAAGCGGCTCAGCACAACGTTTCGGTTTGAAGCCGGATCGGTTCGGTTAGACGCACAATCTCGGTTCAACGTGCAGCAACTGGCAGGCGCGTTGGAAAGCGGGCTCTATGACGAGCGGCGATTGGTATTTGTCGGGTTTTCCGATAGCGAAGGATCGGCCGAGGTGAACGCGCGTATTTCCAAGCGGCGGGCGGAGGCGGTGCGTCAGGCTGTTGTCGATGCGGCGGAAACGGATGATCTGTCGCGTGTTTCGTTAGAGGTGGAAGCGTTTGGAGAGGCAATGCCTATGGCGTGCGATGAGACATCCTGGGGCCGACAGGTCAATCGGCGTGTTGAGGTCTGGGTGCGATAGGGTTGATTTGGGGGCAAGCATTTTCTTCGAAGAAAATGCTGAAAAAATGTCCATTTTCTGAACAAGAATTTTTAAAATTCTTGCGCCAAAGTTGGTGGCGCATTCTCTGAAAGAATGCGGGCGAAATCTTTTGAAGATTTCGGGGCCTAGAGGTACCCGTCTGCGCGAAAGCTGACCTCTTGCGATTTGCCGATAATCACATGGTCATGCAATGTCATGCCCAGCGTTTGAGCAGCCGCCACGACCTGACGGGTCATCTCAATATCGGCCTCCGACGGCGTGGGATCGCCCGAGGGATGATTGTGCACCATGATCAGCGCGCTGGCATTTAGCAAGAGCGCGCGTTTCACGATTTCACGGGGGTAAACAGGCACATGATCAACGGTGCCTTGCGCCTGTTCTTCGTCGGCGATGAGGGTGTTTTTGCGATCCAGAAAGAATACGCGGAATTGCTCCGTCGCGCGATGCGCCATGGTGGTGCGGCAGTAATCAAGTAGCGCGCTCCAGGACGACAGGACCGGTTTCTGACGAATGCGGGTTTGTGAGAGCCGATGCGCAGCCGCCTCGACAATCTTGAGTTCGCAAATGACCGCCTCACCCACACCTGTCATCGCCTCCAGCTGATCCCTAGGGGCGGAAAGCACAGCGTTGAAATCGCCGAACTGATCCAAAAGCGCGCGCGCCAGCGGCTTCACGTCTTGACGCGGGATGGCGCGAAAAAGGACAAGCTCAAGCATTTCATAGTCCGGAAGGGCATCAGCGCCGCCGTTGAGAAACCGGTCGCGCAAACGTTTGCGATGATCGCGCAGGTAGGAGGGCGCGCGATTTGAAGGTTGTGCCACCTCATCGCTGTCAAAGAGCGGAAGCGAGAGATCCGTGAACGCGTTTGACTGAGCCATATCGAAGCATGGAGCCATTTTGGTTAGCGTTCGGTTAATGTGAGGCGCAAAGATGAAATGCCCCGGAATTGATCCGGGGCGAGTGGTCAGCTTTTCATGCCATCCCAAAAGCTCTTCACCGAGGAAAAGAAGCTTTTGCTTTCAGGATTGTTGTTCTCACTGAGTTCGGTGAACTCACGCAAAAGCTCTTTTTGGCGACCGGTCAGGTTCACAGGGGTCTCTACGGCCAGTTCGATGAACATATCGCCCGGCGCGCCGCCGCGCAGGGCGGGCATTCCTTTGGAGCGCAGGCGCATCTGACGGCCCGATTGAGATCCTTCGGGGATTTTCACTCGGCTGCGGCCGCCATCGATTGTAGGCACTTCAATGTCACCACCGAGCGCGGCGGTGCTCATGGAGACCGGCACACGACAGAAGAGGTTGCTTTCCTCACGCTCAAAGATCGCGTGTTTTTCCACCTCGATGAAAATGTAGAGATCGCCTGACGGACCGCCGCGCATCCCGGCTTCCCCCTCACCGCCCAGGCGAATTCGCGTGCCGGTTTCCACACCTGCAGGAATGTTGACGCTGAGCGAGCGGTCTTTCTCAACCCGGCCATGGCCGTGGCAGACCTTACAGGGGTTTGAGATAATCTGACCCAACCCATTGCAGGTTGGGCAGGTACGTTCAACTGTGAAGAAGCCCTGTTGCGCGCGGACTTTGCCCATCCCTGAGCACGTGGGGCAGGTTGTTGGCTCTGCTCCGCCTTCGGCACCCGTGCCGTCGCAGGCGTCGCACACCACGGAAGTCGGCACATTGATGGTCTTTTGTAAACCAGAATAGGCCTCTTCCAGCGTGACACGAAGGTTGTAGCGTAGATCGGAACCCCGCGCAGCGCGTTGGCGCGCTCCGCCGCCGCGGCCGCCGCCCATGAAATCACCGAAGAGATCATCAAACACGTCCGAGAAGGCGCTGGCGAAATCGCCCTGTTGGTGGAAGCCACCGCCGGGGCGCGCGCCTGCACCTGTACCGCCTTCAAAAGCTGCGTGACCGAAGCGGTCATAGGCGGCTTTCTTTTCAGGGTCTTTGAGGATGTCATAGGCCTCGCCCGCTTCCTTGAAAGCAGTCTCAGAGTCGGGATTGTCCTTGTTGCGGTCAGGATGAAGTTCTTTGGCTTTGGAGCGATAGGCTTTCTTGATCTCGTCCGCAGACGCGCCTCTAGAAACACCAAGAACTTCGTAGTAATCGCGTTTTGCCATTCGAAGTCTCCTTAAGCGGGGAACGGGCACCAAACCAATCGGGGGCCGCGCGGGCCCCCGATCAACGGTGATGCGCCCTTACGCACGCTTATCTTTGTCGAGATCCTCGAAATCGGCATCGACGATGGTGTCGTCATCCGGACCGGCCTCATCGGCGGCCATCGGCTCGTCTTCACTGTCTTCTTGGCTGGCCTTGTAAATGGCCTCGCCCAGCTTCATCGCAGCCTCGGTCACGTTTTGAATGCCGGCTTTGATCTTTTCGCCTGTGACATCGTCTTTCTCCAGATCGTCCTTGAGCGCCGCAATGGCAAGCTCAATGGCCTCAACCGTGGTTGGATCGACCTTGTCGCTATGCTCTTCAATCGACTTCTCGGTCGAATGGATAAGGCTTTCGGCCTGGTTACGGGCCTCCACCATTTCGCGACGTTCCTTATCGGCCTCCGCGTTCTCCTCGGCGTCCTTGACCATGTTCTCGATATCTTCATCCGACAGACCGCCAGAGGCTTGGATCGTAATTTTGTGTTCTTTGCCGGTGCCTTTGTCCTTGGCCTGAACCGACACAATGCCGTTGGCGTCAATGTCGAACGTCACCTCAATCTGAGGCAGGCCGCGGGGCGCGGGCGGGATGTCTTCGAGGTTGAACTGGCCGAGGATCTTGTTGTCGGCGGCCATTTCACGCTCACCTTGGAAGACGCGGATCGTCACGGCGGATTGGTTGTCTTCCGCGGTTGAGAAAATCTGCGACTTGTTGGTCGGGATCGTGGTGTTGCGGTCAATGAGGCGGGTGAAGACACCGCCCAGGGTCTCAATCCCCAAGGACAGCGGCGTCACATCGAGCAGAACCACGTCTTTCACGTCACCCTGCAGAACACCGGCCTGAATGGCGGCGCCCATGGCGACCACTTCGTCGGGGTTCACACCTTTGTGGGGCTCTTTGCCGAAGAACTTCGTTACTTCTTCCACCACGCGGGGCATGCGTGTCATACCACCGACGAGGACGACCTCATCAATGTCAGAGGCGGAAAGACCAGCGTCCTTCAATGCAGCTTTGCAAGGCTTCAGTGAGGCCTGGATCAGGTCACCGACAAGGCTTTCAAGCTTTGCGCGGGTGAGCTTAATCACCATGTGCAGCGGCGCGCCGTCAGAGCCCATGGAGATGAACGGCTGGTTGATCTCGGTCTGGGAGGAAGACGAAAGCTCAATCTTGGCTTTCTCAGCGGCTTCCTTCAAACGCTGCAACGCCATCTTGTCTTTGGTCAGGTCGACGCCGTTTTCCTTTTTGAACTCATCGGCCAGGTAGTTGACGATGCGCATGTCGAAATCTTCACCGCCGAGGAACGTATCCCCGTTGGTGGATTTCACCTCAAAAAGACCGTCATCAATCTCAAGGATGGTCACATCGAATGTACCACCGCCAAGGTCATAGACTGCGATGGTGTGCGTTTCCTGCTTGTCGAGACCATAGGCCAGCGCTGCGGCTGTCGGCTCATTGATGATCCGGAGCACTTCGAGCCCGGCGATTTTACCGGCGTCTTTCGTGGCCTGACGCTGTGCGTCGTTGAAATAGGCGGGGACGGTGATGACGGCTTGCGTCACCTCTTCGCCGAGATAGCTTTCAGCGGTTTCCTTCATCTTGCCGAGGATGAAGGCGGAAATCTGGGAGGGGCTGTATTTTTCGCCCTTGGCTTCGACCCACGCGTCGCCATTGCCGCCGTCGATCACGTTGAACGGCATGTTCTTCTTGTCTTTGGCAAGGTCTTTATCGTCGGCGCGACGGCCGATGAGACGCTTCACACCAAAGACGGTGTTTTCGGGGTTGGTGACGGCCTGCCGCTTGGCGGGCTGTCCGACGAGGCGTTCATCATCTGTAAACGCAACGATCGAGGGGGTTGTGCGGGCACCCTCGGAGTTTTCGATCACGCGCGCCTGACTACCATCCATGATAGCGACGCAGCTGTTCGTTGTGCCGAGGTCAATACCAATCACTTTGGCCATGTTTTTCGATCCCTTCTTCATAAGGCGATTAGAACGGTGACCCGACCCATTATGGCGTCTGGCCTCCAGGGAATTTCAGACCAGTTCAACGCTGGTCCGCATTTCCTCGGGGTATATAGTTAGCGTACTTGGCCCCTGCAACCTTTGGTGCAAGGCGCAGGCGGCAAAATTGGCTTAATTGCAAATGGTCAACAGATGGAAAACGCGATTCGCCCCAAAGACAGGCCAAAACCAAACCAGGTGATCCGGGGGTTCGAGATTTACGGTGGACTACTGGATGCGGACCAACAAAGCGCGGTGGTGACGGATATCCGCGAAATTGTGCGCGCCGCGCCACTGTTTTCGCCGATGACACCCTACGGCAAGCCGATGCGCGTGCGCATGACGTCTGCGGGAAAATATGGGTGGTTTTCGGACCGGCGCGGATACCGCTATGTGACGGAACACCCCTCCGGCTCTACATGGCCCGCGATACCGGACAGCGTGCTGGCCATCTGGCGGGCTTTGATCTCAGGAGAACGGGATCCAGATTGCTGTCTGGTCAACTTTTACGACGACACGGCCAAGATGGGCATGCATCAAGATCGGGATGAAGCAGATCTCGCCTGGCCGGTTCTGTCGATCTCCTTGGGGGATGAGGCGCTATTTCGGATGGGCAACGAAACGCGCGGCGGCAAGACTGACAGCCTTTGGTTGCACTCTGGCGATGTGGTGGTGATGGGCGGCGCGGCGCGGCTGCTGCACCACGGGGTGGATCGGATCAAGCACGGGTCGTCCATGCTGTTGCCCAAGGGCGGGCGGATCAACCTAACTCTGCGCGTGGTCGATTGAAACGGATCACATTTTAGACGCATTTGCTTCGAATTCTCGCTGCCTTTTCATGGGAGACCGTGTGGCTGCTACGGGACATCTGCGGGAATCGTCATGCCAGATTTTACATTCAGCGTCTTTCGCATCGCCAATATCGGCGGCACCAACGGGCTTGAGCGCGCGGGCACCGTGACAATTCGCGACGACGACGGCAATCGCGATGATATTCTTGACGATATCGAACAGGCTGGACCCGGCGAGACCAATGGCGACCAAGAGGTGATTGCCTCGGATTTCCCGGAATTGGACGTGGGTGATACGTTCCGGGCGCGAGGGATTTTCCGGTTCACAAATAACGTGACCGGTGAAACCTATGATGTGCGAGAGGTCTTTTCGAACACTGCGGGCAACCCGGTAGAAACGCTGTTCATTCTGACCTCCCCTCTGCCTGATTGGGTGATTGATGGCACGTCGCGGTCCTTTTCTCTGGTCAATAGTGACGGCACGCTGCCCTACGCAGACATCGTTTGTTTTACCTCGGGCACTCAGATCCGTTTGCACAACGGGCAGGAGGCCGCGATTGACGACCTGATGGTCGGTGACCGCCTGATGACCCACAGCGGTGGGGCCCAACCCATTCGGTGGATCGGGTCGCGCGTGCTGAACTCTTATGACTTATGGACCAAGCCCAAGCATCGGCCCGTACGCATCGGCGCTGGAGCGCTGGGCTGTGACCTGCCGGAGCGCGATTTGATCGTGTCACCGCAACATCGGGTGCTGGTGCGGTCGCGGATTGCGGAGCGGATTTTTGGCCAAGAAGAGGTGTTGATCCCGGCGGCCAAGCTGCTGGATCTGGAAGGGATTCAAACCGCTCACGATCTGACCGAGGTGACGTATTTTCACATCCTCTTTGACGCCCATCAGCTGATCTATTCAAACGGGGCCCTGACTGAGAGCCTATTCACCGGGCCGCAGGCGATGAAATCGATCCCCCGCGCGGCACGGGAAGAGATTAAGGCGCTCTTTCCAGAGATGTTCGCGCCTGGGTTCATCCCGGAACCCGCTGGGTTTGTTCCGATCCGAGGAGGTGCGATCCGAAACCTAGTGGCGCGGCATCGCAAAAACGGGAAGCCTTTGGTCTCTGCAAGCTAAGTAGCGTTCAGTCCGATCCGTCCCATCGGTACAGGATATCTGGCGCGCCCTCTTCGTTGTCTGATCCATTTCCAAACGCCTATGCATAGAACCCATGGGTTTCGTAAAAGCGTCGGGCAGGATGATTTTCGGCCAAACAGCAAAGGGACAAATGATCTGGTGACCGCGCCTTCGCGTGTTCCATGAGCGCTGTGCCAACGCCTTGCTGTGTGTGATCTGGGGTAAGATAAAGATGTTCGATCTTGTCGTCGTTGAGGGTCAAGAACCCGACTATCTTTTCCTCTTCGCATGCCACCCAAGTTGACCCTTGTGGGAGTACAACCTGTGCAATCCAACGCCGCATCTCGTCGGGGCTGTGTGCTTCAATGAGAAAGGGCAACGCCGCCGCGCGGGATGCCACGAATATGTCCCCGATCCGTTTTGCATCTTTTGGGGCGGCCAGTCGGATCAGCGGTTTTGTCATGCGCGTCGCGACAAAGCCTGCTACCGCGAGACAGAACAGCAGCCGGAATAGACGTTTACGCCTGCCTCATCCGTCACAAGCAGATCAATCGACAACCCGTAGGTGCGATCCGACATGCCGTCAAAGCATTGATTGTGGCCGACCATCGTTGTGAAAATCCGCTCTCCCCCGTCGCCGAAAAGTGCGTGACGGTCGGTGCGGTTTTGCGAAGGCACCACAACCAGCGCGCCAATCCCAGTTTCGCGTTCAGGTTCTTGGAAGGTCGCGGATAGATCCTGCGCCACGTTAAAGGACCAAAACGGTTCTGTGCCAGAACAGGCAAAAGCACGGGGCAAGCCCTGATCAGGCTGGCCGCTTTGGCGGCGCATGAAACGCAGAGCGACCCAGCCGGATTGCTCACCTACATTGATCAAGCCCCAATCGCCTGTCTTATCGACATCGACCACCTCAAGCCCCTCGGCATCCGGGGCAAGCTTGTCCATGATGTCAAACTGAGTGGATGGGCCTGTGCGGACATTCAATGTGTCACTCTCCGCGACACCGTTCACGTCATAAAGCGCCGGCAGTGTCGGACCCAAAGTTTGTGCCGAAGCCGTGAAGCTGAACAAGACAAACCAAAAAATGAAAAGTCTGATCAACGGCGTGCAGCCCAACTGCTGGAGGCTTTTTGACGTGTGTAGAATTCTCCCATCAGGCCGATCATCACAAGCGCTATTCCGACATAAACGGGATACTCCCAATTGGAATTGCGCGGAAAATAATTGTTGAAAATGTAGCCTCGCACCTGATCGATGATGTGAAAAAGAGGGTTCCAATCAAACATGGCAAGCATCACAGGCGGCAAAGAATTGGCGACGAACATCTTGCCCGAGGCCAACATGTTTACGCGTCGATAGGTGGTGGAAAACATGCTGACAAAGGTTGGGAACCACGGCTTCAGCGCAAACAGGACCAAACCCACAGCACAGCCCGTCGCCCAGGCCAGAAGGAAGAAGCCGAAAGATGTCACCGGGTCGTCAATCACCACCGGCGTTACCAGCGTGTGATACGCAAAAAGAATGACAAAGAGCGATAAGGCCTGTGTGTAAAGCGTAGACATCGCCGCCGACAGAATGGACACGGCCGTGGTCATCGGGGCGTGCTGCATCATCGGTGATGTAGGGTCATCCGCGCCCATCACAGCGCTCACGGATTTTACATGGGTCATGTACATGAAAATGCCGGACATGATGTAGAGGATAAAATCACCACGGATTTTGGCGCCTTTGATGCCCAAGAGCGTAAACATGGCGTAAAAGGCAACAACGAGAACGCAGGCTTGAAAGATATTGAGCGCCAGCGCGACGATCGCGTTCGAATGCCCGCTGCGCACGCTGCGCACGGTTGAATGGTAAATCACCGCACTGATGCTTAACGCGGAACTCAGACGTGATCTTGGCTTGACCTGCTGAAACATGTGCCTGTTTTCTTTCGAACCTGCTTAGTGTTGCACGGAATTCTTGCCGACCCGTTACAATCATAGCATAAGTCGAGCCGAGCAATCTAGCAACTCGGGCCGCAGCGTGCCCGCCCTATTCGGAGCACTTTCTTGGACAGTGAAGAATTTGTGTCGCAGGCTCGGCGCCTCGCGATCGCGGCCGGCGATAAGATCATGGAGATTTACAATTCCGACACGTTCGACGTGAAGGTGAAATCGGATGAAAGCCCTGTAACGGAGGCCGATGAGGCCGCGGACGCGATTATTGCAGACGGCCTGCGTGCAGCTTTTCCAAACGTGGCCTTGGTCACGGAAGAGCAAGCTGCTTCGCATTCGGAAACCGCCAATACCTTTATGATTGTCGACCCGCTTGACGGCACCAAAGAGTTCATCAACCGACGTGGCGACTTCACGGTGAATATTGCTTATGTGGAAAACGGCACGCCGGTCCTCGGCGTGGTGTATGCCCCGGCGAAAGGGCGCATGTTTTACACGCTCGCGGGCGGTGGCGCGGTGGAAGAGATGGGCGATTTCAACCCCGATCACCCCGGCGAGATGACCCCCATAAAAGTGTCTGATCCGGACAATGGGGCGCTCATGGTGGTGGCAAGTAAATCGCACAGAGACCAAGCCACGGATGACTACATCAACAAATACGGTGTGAAGGACATGAAGAGTGCAGGGTCATCGCTCAAGTTCTGTCTGATTGCAACGGGGGAGGCCGATCTTTACCCCCGCGTTGGCCGCACGATGGAGTGGGATACGGCCGCGGGCCACGCTGTTTTGATGGGTGCGGGCGGACAGGTTGTTCGGTTTGATGATCATACGCCGCTGACCTACGGCAAGGCCGATTTCGCCAATCCGTTCTTCATTGCCTACGCACCAGGGGTCGATCTGAAACCTGCATGAGCGTTTTGCTGGTCATACCGGCGCGATATGCCTCTACCCGTTACCCTGGCAAGCCCCTGGCGGAACTGACCGGCGCCACAGGGGTGGCCAAGTCTCTTATTCATCGCACCTGGGACGCAGCACAGGACGTTCGCGGCGTTGATCGCGTGGTCGTAGCCACGGATGATGATCGCATCAAGGACGCCGCAGAGGCGTTTGGCGCAGACGTAGTCATGACATCGCAGACCTGCCGCAATGGTACAGAGCGTTGTGCCGAGGCACATGATGCGCTGGGCGGCGGTTATAATTTTGTGGTGAATCTTCAAGGCGACGCACCGCTGACGCCGCACTGGTTTGTCGAAGACCTGATCCTCGGTTTGCGTGACGCGCCGCAGGCAGATGTCGCCACGCCGGTCCTCCTTTGTGACGGTCAGGCGCATCGTAGCTTCTTGGAAGATCGCGCGGCGGGGCGTGTGGGCGGTACCACGGCGGTCTTCACCCAAGATCGCCGCGCCATGTACTTTTCCAAAGAAGTTATCCCTTACACAGGGCAAACCTATCCTGACGCTTCGCCAACGCCGGTCTATCATCACGTCGGTGTCTATGCGTACCGGCCCGATGCCTTGCGGGCCTACACGGGTTGGGATGAAGGGCCGCTCGAAAAGCTAGAGGGCTTGGAGCAACTGCGTTTCATGGAAAACAACTGTCCGGTGCTTTGTGTTGAGGTCGATGCCAAGGGCCGTCAGTTCTGGGAGCTCAATAATCCGGCAGACATTCATCGGATTGAAACAATGATGCGCCAAATGAAGCTTAGCTGACCCGGCGCCAAACATAGTGACTGTACGCAAAAGGCCTTGTCTGTTAAACCGAGGCCGCGCCACGTAAGGAACCGATGGGCAAACCGGTCAGGTCGCGAGTGCTTATTGTCTGGGTCGACAAAAGCGAAAAGAGCAGGAGTTCGAAATGCGAAAGAAGGTATCGAAGGCGATTTTCCCCGTCGCAGGTATGGGGACGCGCTTCCTTCCGGCGACTAAATCAGTTCCCAAAGAGATCATGACCCTCGTGGATCGGCCTCTGGTGCAGTATGCCATTGATGAGGCGCGAGAGGCCGGGATCAAGGAATTCATATTTGTCACGTCGCGCGGGAAAAGCGCGCTTGAGGACTATTTTGATGATGCGCCGCAACTGGAACAGGCGCTGCGCAAGTCAGGCAAGAATGAGCTGCTTGAGATCCTGAAAAAAACGAACATGGACAGCGGTGAGATTGCTTATATGCGGCAGGCCAAGCCGCTTGGTTTGGGACACGCTGTGTGGTGTGCACGTCGTTTGATCGCGAATGAGCCCTTTGCCGTCATCCTGCCCGATGATGTCATCTCTGCCGATAAATCCTGTCTGGCGCAGATGGTTGAGGCCTTTGAAGAGACGCAGAGCAATATCGTTGCAGCGATGGAAGTTCCGGAGTCCCGGGCCTCTGCTTACGGTATTCTGGACGTAAAAGAGGATATGGGCTCGATCGTGTCCACCAAAGGCATGGTGGAAAAGCCGGGCCCGGGTGAGGCCCCATCGAACCTTGCTGTGATCGGGCGCTATATCCTGACGCCCACAGTCTTGCAAAAGTTGAACCAGAAAAAAACGGGCGCAGGAGGTGAGATCCAACTCACTGACGCGATTTCGGATGCGCGAGAGCAGGATGGCGAAGAGGTTTATGGCTTCCGCTTCAAGGGCCAGCGCTTTGATTGCGGATCAAAGGCGGGTTTTCTGCAGGCGACGGTGTCATTCGCGCTCGAACGCGATGACCTGCGAGAAGACCTATGGGCCTTTATCAACGATCTTGTGCACGCTGAAAGAGCGGCCCAGTAGGTTCTTGAGGGGGCTCCAGTGACAAATATTCTGGTCACCGGCGGCGCGGGCTATATCGGCTCGCACGCGTGCAAGCTTCTCAAAAAGCAAGGCTATACACCGGTCACCTATGACAACTTGTGCACCGGGTGGCAGGACGCTGTGAAGTTCGGCCCATTTGAGCAGGGAAATCTTCATGATGGCGCGCGCCTCGCAGAGGTTTTTGCCAAGTACACACCCACCGCAGTAATGCATTTCGCAGCCCTAAGTCAGGTGGGCGAGAGCATGAGCGATCCCGGCGCCTATTGGGCCAACAACGTGGGCGGGTCGCAATCACTGATACAAGCGGCTGTGGATGCTGGGTGTCTCAACTTTGTCTTTTCGTCAACATGCGCCACGTACGGTGAGCAGGACAATGTCGTGCTGGATGAGGAGTGCGGGCAGGCCCCGATCAACGCCTACGGTGCATCTAAACGCGCAGTCGAAGAAATGCTGGGCCATTACGAGACAGCCTTTGGCCTGCGGCATGTGATTTTTCGCTATTTTAATGTGGCGGGCGCCGATCCTGATGGTGAGGTGGGGGAGTTTCACCAGCCGGAGACACATCTGGTGCCGCTGATGCTGGATGCGATTGACGGCAAGCGCGATGCGTTGACCATTCATGGCACGGATTATGACACGCCTGACGGCACCTGTATTCGTGACTATGTTCATGTGATGGATCTGGTGGGCGCGCATGTGCTGGGCCTGAAATGGCTGGAGGCGGGTAAAGGCAGCCGCATCTTTAATCTGGGTACCGGAACGGGGTTTTCGGTGCGCGAAGTGGTTGATCATTCCGCGTCGGTCACAAACCGCGACGTGCCAATTGTTGAAGGGCCGCGCCGTGCGGGAGATTGCACCAAGATGGTATCTGGCTCAACACGCGCTGAGAGCGAATTGGGCTGGCGGCCTGAGATGTCGAGCCTGGAGCAGATGGTTTCGGACGCCTGGCGGTGGCATCAAACTGGACATTACGAGAAATAACACCGATTCTGCCTTTAAAAGAGAGCAGAATGGTAAGTGGCACCCTATCCACGGCTTGGATGCGCTATCGTTTGCGGTGGAAACGCCGCAAGCTACTGTATCGTGCGTTGCGAAAGCGGCGGCAAATGCACGTGGTGTCCGACAAAACGAGTTTGATTTCAAAGGATCACATCATTGCCGCGGTCACGGTGCGCAATGAGATGCTGCGCCTGCCCTATTTCCTTGATCATCATCGCAAGCTGGGCGTGGATCACTTTCTGATCGTAGACAATGATAGCGATGATGGCACGACCGATTATCTGGCGGAGCAGCCCGATGTTTCACTATGGACAACACCGCACAGTTACCGGCTCTCGCGGTTCGGGCTGGATTGGCTGACTTGGCTCCAGGGCCAATATGCCAGCGGCCACTGGTGTCTGACGCTCGATGCGGATGAACTGTTGATCTACCCGCATTATGAAACCCGGCCCCTGCCAGCCCTGATTGAGTGGTTGGAGAGGTCGGGGCGGCGATCCTTTGGGGCGCTGATGCTGGATATGTACCCCAAGGGCCCGCTCAAGGATCAAAGCTACGCGCCGGGTCAGGACCCTACCGAGACGCTCAGCTGGTTTGATGGCGGCAACTACATTATCCAGAAACAGGAACGGCATCAAAACCTGTGGATTCAGGGTGGCGTGCGTGCGCGGAAGTTCTTCGCCGATGATCCAAGGCGTGCCCCCACGATGGGAAAGGTGCCGCTGGTCAAATGGCACTGGCGCTATGCCTATGTGAACTCCTCTCACGCGATCCTGCCGCGGGAATTGAACATGGTCTATGACGAGGCGGGGGGTGAGAAAACGTCAGGCATTTTACTGCACACCAAGTTTCTCAACACGGTGGTTGATAAATCCGCCGAGGAAAAAGAGCGGCGCGAACATTTCAACAATTCGGAGCTTTATGAGGATTATTACGACGCGTTGATCGAAAACCCTGATCTGTGGTGCGAATATTCCACGCGCCTCACGGGTTGGAGACAGTTAGAGGCCATGGGTCTGATGTCGCGGGGCAACTGGATATGACAACGGGAGGGGGAAGCCATAATGACAATTGCCAAATGGCGGGCTTTGTCTATTTTCCGGTCCACTGGAAAAGTCCGAGAAGGGCGCGCCGTTTTGTGAGGCCATGCGACGGAGTTAAGTGGTTTTGTGTTAATTTATTTACCGTAAAGTGCCACCGCGACGGCGCGATACGAAACAGGTGTGTTGAGTGAGCTTTCTAACGTCATATGGGATGCGGTGGCGCCGCAAATACGCGAAGATGCGCGCGTATCGGAAGCATTTTGCGCTCCGGTCCGTGGCCGACAACACCGGCAGTATTCGCACCGGTGACATTTTGCTGTTCTCAACCTTCCGCAATGAAAATGTGCGCCTGCCTTATTTCCTGGATTACTACCGTCGTTTGGGTGTGTCGCATTTTCTTATGGTCGATAATGACAGTGATGATGGCGGTCGGCAGTATCTATCGGGTCAGCCGGATGTGTCGCTTTGGACCACGAAAGCAAGCTATCGCAGATCTCGTTTCGGGGTGGATTGGCTCAATTGGTTGCAGCGACGATACGGCCACGGGCATTGGTGCCTCACCGTCGATCCTGATGAGCTTTTCGTCTACCCGTTTTGTGATACGCGCCCCATTCGTGCATTGACAGATTGGCTAGATACCTCGAGCGTGCGGTCCTTTGGGGCGATGCTCTTGGATATGTATCCCAAGGGTCGTTTGGATGCAGTGCCCTACCGGCCCGGGCAAGACCCTATTGAGATTGCAGCTTGGTTTGATCCTGGCAACTACGTCATTGATCGCAACCCGTCCTATTGGAACCTTTGGATCCAGGGCGGACCAAGGGCGCGGGTTTTTTTCCATGACCTGCCCAAGAAGGCCCCAGCGCTCAACAAGATCCCGTTGGTGAAATGGGACAAACGGTACGCCTATGTCAGCTCGACCCACACGCTTTTGCCGCGTGGATTGAACCTGACCTATGATCAGTGGGGCGGTGAAAAAGCCAGCGGCGTGCTGCTTCACACCAAATTTTTGAGCACGTTCAGTGAGAAAGCCGAAGAAGAACTGATCCGAAAACAGCACTACTCGGGCAGTGTCGAATACAAAGCATACGCCGAAAAAATCGAAAAAGATCCGGACCTTTGGTGCAATTGGTCGGAGAAATATATAAACTGGCGTCAATTAGAAATCCTGGGGCTTATGTCCAAAGGGAACTGGGCGTGAGGGTGATGAGGGCAGATACGCGATGAGTGTCGGCATCATAATGCTGGTCCACACGGCTTTTGATCGTGCGGAACAGGTGGCGCGGCACTGGGCGGCGTCCGGCTGTCCCATCGTGTTTCATGTCGACGAGAACGTACAGGATCATGCCTATCATGCCTTTGTTTCGGCGATGTCGGATCTTGAGGATGTTCGCTTTGTCAAACGCCACCGTTGTGAGTGGGGCACGTGGGGCCTGGTCGCAGCGACCCAAGCTGCCTCCGAAAAGATGTTGCAAGATTTCCCCGATGTGCGGCATGTGTACCTGACCTCAGGTGCGTGCCTGCCGCTGCGCCCGGTGCAAGAGCTTTTTGACTATCTGGATGAACGTCCGCATACCGATTTTATCGAGTCCGCCACGACGGCAGATGTGCCCTGGACGGTGGGCGGCCTTGATCGTGAACGTTTTCTTCTGCGGTTCCCGTTCTCCTGGCGGCGTCAGCGTTTTTTGTTCGATGCCTATGTGAAGTTTCAGCGCCTTGTTGGGTACAAACGTAAGATACCCAATGGCATCGTCCCGCATATGGGCAGCCAGTGGTGGTGCCTTACGCGGCAGACGCTCTCAGCTATTCTGGAGGATCCGGAGCGAAAGCGATATGACCGGTATTTCAGCAAAGTCTGGATCCCGGATGAAAGCTATTTCGCGACGCTGTCCCGGCTCTATTCTCGCCAGATTGAAAGCCGGTCTTTGACCCTGTCGAAATTCGATTATCAGGGCAAACCGCACATGTTTTACGACGATCACCTGCAGCTTTTGCGGCGATCGGACTGCTTTGTGGCGCGCAAAATCTGGCCTTTTGCCAATCGACTTTATGACGCGTTTTTGACTGATCAGGAAGGCGCGATGAAGCGGACAGAACCCAACCCGGCAAAGATCGACCGGATTTTCGCCAAAGCGGTAGATCGTCGGACACGCGGGCGGCGCGGGCTTTACATGCAAAGCCGCTTCCCAGCCGAAGGGCGCGAAAACGGGGTGACATGTGCGCCATATTCGGTGTTTGAAGGCTTCAGCGACCTCTTTGAGAACTTTGAGCCGTGGCTGGCTAAGACCACTGGTGCACGCGTTCACGGCCATCTTTTCGCGCCGGATCGGGTGGAGTTTTCCGACGGGCAAACTGTGATGAATGGCGCGCTGAGCGACAGTGCGAAACTGCGCGATTACAACAAGCTGGCGTTTCTGACGAGCCTGATATGGAACACACGCGGGGAGCGGCAGTGTTTTCAGTTGGGTCCGATGGATGAGATCGAAGATATTGAGTGGGACATCACGAAGGATCCTAACGCGCAGATATCCGTGATCACGGGGGCTTGGGCCGTTGGGCTTTTCAAATCAAACCGCAATTTTGCTGACATCCGCAAGGAGGCCGCACGCCTGCAACAGATTGAAAGCACGCATCTTAATGCGCTCCGGTCTGAATGGGCCAAGGCGCGCATTCGCATCTGGACCATGGCAGAGTTTATTGAAGCGCCCATGGAGCCATTGCAGACGATCATTGACGAAATCGGGAAAACGCGTCGCAAGGCGTTGGCCGAGGCGCCCAAACTCACGGATCTCACTGGTTTCCCGCAATTCCTGCAAAGCCTGAAAAACCAAGGGATGCACCCCTATTTGATGGGGGATTTCGCGATTGATGCGGGTATGCCTGAAAGCCAAGAACCCAAGCCCAAACCTTATTTGATCAAGTAAATGACCGGCAAGTTTGATTACTTTGTGGTGTTTGCAGAGATGCGAACAGGGTCCAATTTTCTAGAAGCCAATCTTAACGCCTTTGATGGGATCACATGCTTTGGAGAAGCTTTTAACCCGCATTTCATCGGCTACCCGAACAAAACAGAAATACTTGGCATTGATCAGGCGAGGCGGGATGCGAGTCCGGCGGGGCTGATCTGGGCCATTCGAGAAGAGACCCAAGATTTGGGCGGCTTCCGATTTTTTCATGATCATGATCCACGGGTCATTGATCTCTGCCTGGATGATCCGCGCTGCGCCAAGATTATCCTGACGCGTAATCCGGTGGAAAGCTATGTGTCGTGGAAGATTGCGCAGGCGACAGGGCAGTGGAAGCTGACCAATGTTAAGCGGCGCAAGGATGGGAAGGCCTCGTTTGACGCAGGCGAATTCGAGACCCACGTGAGCGCGTTGCAGGCGTTTCAGATCTTCTTGCTTAACAAGCTGCAGATCAGCGGGCAGACCGCGTTTTACCTGGCCTATGAAGACCTCCAAGATGTGGCGGTGATGAACGGGTTGGCGCGGTTTCTGGGCGTGGAGTCGCAGCTTGACGCCTTGGATGCCTCGCTGAAAAAGCAAAACCCAAGCCCGTTATCTGACAAGGTGGAAAACTTTGAGGATATGGAACGCGCACTGTCAGGGATGGATCGGTTTAACCTGACCCGCACCCCCAATTTTGAACCGCGTCGAGGGGCCGGTGTGCCAGCTTTCGTGACAGGCGCCAAAGCGCCGCTTTTGTTTATGCCTGTCCGATCGGGGCCAGAGGCGATTGTTCTGAATTGGCTGGCGGCGCTAGATGGGGTGGAAGCAGAGACCTTGCCCACACAGATGAACCAAAAGGGTCTTCGCCAATGGAAGCGGCGCAATAAAGGGCACCGCAGTTTCACCGTTCTGCGCCATCCCTTGGCAAGGGCGCATCATGTGTTTTGCACGCGAATCCTACCTCGGGGTGAGGGCACATTTTCCGACATTCGTAAGACGCTGCGCAACTTCTACAAATTGCCGATCCCCGGGGAATGGCCGAGCGAAGATTACACCAAAGACGCCCATCGCGAGGCGTTTACCGCGTTTTTGCAGTTTTTGGGTGCGAACCTGACAGGCCAGACCAATATCCGCGTTGATGCGCATTGGGCGACGCAAGCGGAGGTATTGCAAGGCTTTGCTGGCTTCTCCCTGCCTGATCAGGTGATCCGGGAAGATGAGCTTTCCCACGCGCTGCCGGCGCTGGCAAAATCACTGGGATACGCTAGCCCGCCAGAGGTCGAAACTTTGGCCGATGAAGCGCCATATGCTTTGGCAGATATTTATGATGAAGAGCTTGAAGCGCTTGCGGCCCAAATCTATCAGCGCGATTACATGTTGTTTGGATTTGAAAGCTGGAGCAAAGATTAAGCGGCGCGGCTTGGCATCGCCTCAGTCATGATGGTGTGCAAAGTCGCCGGGTTCCGGTTGGATCGCAGCTTGGCACAAATGCTTGGTTCTTTGAGTGTTCGAGAGATCAAAGCCAGTGCCTTGAGATGTTCAACCCCTGCATCTTCAGGCGCGAAAAGAGCGAAGATCAGATCCACCGGCTGACGATCCACTGAGTCGAAATCAACCGGCTTTTCCAACATAACCATCGCGCCCAACACACGATCCACACAGCTAAGACGCGCATGTGGAAGAGCCACGCCATGGCCGACGCCCGTGGGCCCAAGGCTCTCTCTTTCGAGCAGAGCATCAATCGCCTCCGAACTGTCGATCCGATACGCGCTATCGGCCAAACCGCCAAGCTCATGAAAAAGTCGCTTCTTGCTCGATACACCGGAAAGCACACGCACGGCCTCCGGTTTGAGGATCGAAGACATGTCCATTTAAGTCTGCTCCGTCAAATGACCCGCCACACGTAAAGGTTGTGCAGCTTATGGATCAATCCAGCCAATGTTTCCATCGTCACGCCGATAAACGACGTTCACACCGTCTTTGCTTTCATTCCGAAAAACCAGCACCGGAACGCCCGCCAGCTCCATTTGCATCACAGCTTCGCCGACCGAAAGAGAAGGAATTTTTGCCTCCATCTCGGCTACGATCATGGGTTGCAGGCTGTCGGGTTCCGAATCCTCTCCCTCGGGTTCAGTGGCGAGGATATATGAGGACGCCCCCGAGATTTCAACCGGTTCTACACGGGTGCGGTGGTGGTCCTTCAAGCGACGTTTGTAGCGGCGCAGTTGCTTTTCCATTTTCTCTCGGCATTGATCAAAAGCCGCATAGATTTCATGGTCTTGTGCGCGGGCCTGGGCCGTTAGGCCAGTGGACAAATGGATCGTGGCCTCACAATTGTATGCGCCAGAAGATTTGGAGAACACGACATTGGCATCAGTGGGTCGACCCGCAAATTTCTCAATGACTTCAGTAAGTTCTTGCTCTGCATAGGTTTTGAGAGCATCGCCTACGTCAATTTGTTTGCCGCTGACTTGATATCGCATGGGTCCTCCTTCGATTGATGCAGACAGGCCACAGATGCGGACGCATCCGGGTTCATAATGCCTACAATTTAGCCACTGCTAACGACCTGTTTCGCCGAGATTGGCAGCGTTGGGTGTCCGCAAAAACGTATGTCTTGGCAAACCGACAGGTCATATGACATTTGAGAATGTCCAAGGCCGGGTTGTCAATGAATTTCGAACGCCGGTCCCGTACGGTCCGTTCAACTGCGCAGATGCCTCATGTGATACGAAAATTATCGCCGAGGTAAACCCGGCGCACGTTTTCGTTGCGCACAACTTCGTCGGGTTTTCCAGACATCAAAACCTTTCCGTCGTGGAGGATATAGGCGCGATCCACGATCTCAAGGGTCTCCCGTACGTTGTGGTCGGTGATCAACACACCAATGCCGCGCGTCTTGAGATCTGCGACAAGTCGGCGGATGTCACCTACTGAGATCGGGTCAACGCCGGCGAAAGGTTCATCGAGAAGAAGGTATTTGGGATCTGCTGCAAGACAGCGCGCAATCTCCACTCTCCGCCGCTCCCCGCCCGACAGAGCCAAAGCATGGACGCGCCGCAAGTGTTCGATGGAAAACTCCGCCAGCAGGCTCTCAAGGCGTTCGCGGCGGCGGAAGCGGCTTTTCTCGGCGATATCGAGGATTGACATGATATTGTCCTCAACCGACATGCCCCGAAAGATCGACATTTCCTGTGGCAGGTACCCGATACCCAGCTTGGCGCGACGATACATCGGCAGTGTTGTCGCGTCGCGGCCATCAATTGTGACACTGCCGCCCTCAGGCTGCACGAGACCGGCTATCGCGTAAAAGGTTGTCGTTTTGCCAGACCCGTTGGGGCCAAGGAGCGCGACAACCTCCCCCTGTTGCATGGTGAGCGATACATCCCGAATGACCACCCGCTTCTTGTAACTTTTGCGGATGGATCTGACCATCAGTCCGGTGTTTTCGTGAACGATATGAAGGCGGCGTTCAACCACGCGTCACTCCCCGCCCTGCTGCAGCACGGTTTTCACGCGGCCTGACATATTGGCCGTACCCGATCGGGTGTTGACCGTCATCGCCTCTGCCGCGACCGCACTTGGGCCTTGGATCAGTAAGACATTGCCGCGCATGTTGATCAGACCGGTTTCTAGATTGTAATCGGCATTTGCCGCTTCCGCCGCGTCTTCGCCGCTGACCAGAGTAACGCCTCCTGTCGCTTTGAGCCGTTCGATCCCGCTTTGGTTTTCTAGATACACCACAAGAACTTCGGGCGCGGAGAGCCGCATCGAGCCTTGTCCGATGACCACGTTGCCCGTGAAGACGGCTGTTCCGTCGTTTTGGTTCACATCCAGATTATCGGCCGTCACCTCAATCGGCAGCCCATCGTTTTCCTGGATATTGCCGAACGCCACTTGGCCACCTTGCGCAACAGCCATCGTATGCACCAAGCAAATGGCGAGAGCGCCGATCAGAAAACAATGTCGGATCCAAAGAGCCAAAATGTCAGTCCTCTTGGGGTTGGTGCTGATATACCAGTTTGACCCCATCGGTGAAACGCAAATGCGAGGTGCCGGTCTCATCGTTGTGTTCAAGCACCATGCGTCCAGCTGTGAGGTCGCCTGCTGGCGCCTGACCTGTGATCGGGCCAGGCGTTTCGGCGAACAATGTGTCGAACTGGGTTTTCAGTGCATCGGTGGTGATGGTGTAGCCTGTGGTTGTTTTGAGCAGCACATTGCCCGACAATTCGGCGGTGTTACTGCTCTGGTTCATTTCGGCATGGCGAGACGTAATATCAATCCCTGTGCCGGATGACAGTCGATACTCGGCCATCACATCCTCGGCCACGAAAACACGGGGATTGTCAGCCGAGGGGCGGGAGCGCTCTGTCAAAATAAGAACTTCATCGCCTGATCGCGTCACGCCCGCAAAGGTCGCGTTTGTCGCGCCCTGATCTTCGGCTCGTTGTTGCAGGTCAATCGACGTGACCGGTACAGTGCTGCCCGGGTCAATTCCGTCAGAGAACAAAAATAGCGTGGACAGGATCCCAAGTGCGGCCAAGGGCAGCACGATTTTCATCAAAGCGACGAAACGAGAATGAAATTGATCGCGCCAGCTCATGATCAGTGCGCAAAGATGTCCGTGTCAGGCCAACCCTTGAGGTCAAGGAGCGCACGCGTCGGGAGAAAATCAAAAGCCGCTTGCGCAAGGTCCTCCCGGCCTTCACGCGTGATCATGGTATCAAGTTTGTCGCGCAGTTGGTGAAGGTAGAGCACATCCGACGCCGCGTATTCGACCTGCGCGTCTGAAAGTGTCTCTGCCCCCCAATCAGAGGATTGCTGTTGCTTAGATATGTCGATGTTTAGAAGCTCTTGCAGCAGGTTTTTCAGCCCGTGTCGATCCGTGTAGGTGCGGACCAGTTTGCTGGCGATCTTGGTGCAATAGACAGGTGTGGTGAGCGCGCCAAAGGCATTGTACATCGCAGCGATATCAAATCGGCCGAAGTGAAAGAGCTTCAACACCTCCGGATTTTCAAGAAGCGCGGTCAAATTCGGCGCTGTCGTTTGACCCAACTCGATCTGCACCACATGGGCATCCCCGTCCCCACCGGAGAGCTGTATCACGCAGAGCCTGTCGCGATGCGGGTTGAGGCCCATTGTCTCGCAGTCAATTGCGACAACCGGCCCAAGATCCAAGCCGTCAGGAAGATCGTTTCGATACAAGTGGTTGGCCATGGTACATCCTTTTGTCCCTCGGCCATATAAGGCTGAGGAGGCCTCTATGCCATGGAGTTTTCGTGATACTCAATGGCCTCTTCGAGGTCTTCGAAAAAAGTCACCTTGCCGTTTTCGAGAACAATGCCGGAATCGCAGAGACTGCGCAGCTGGTCCATGGAGTGGTTCACAACAATGGCGCTGGAGTTCTTCATGCGCTCTTCAAAGACGGCCTTACTCTTGCGTTTAAACCGCGCGTCGCCCACTGCGGTGACCTCATCCACCAGGTAATAATCAAAGTGAATCCCCATGGAGGTGCCAAAGGCGAGGCGGGATCTCATACCCGACGAATAGGCGCGGGTGGGCATATAGAAAAACTCACCCAGTTCGCTGAATTCTTTCACAAACTCGATCAGTTCTTCGGTGTCCACGCCGTAAATCCGTGCGATGAAACGCACGTTTTCTGCACCACTCATGTCACGGTGAAAAGCGGCAGAAAGCCCGATGGGCCAGGAAATTGTGCCGTCCGAAAAAACCCGCCCTTCATCCGGGCGCATGATGCCCGAGACAAGCTCAAGCAATGTGGATTTTCCGGCCCCGTTGCGCCCCATAAGGGCAAGCGATTTGCCATCGGGCAGCACGAAGTTAAGATCATCAATGACGACCCGATAATGGCCGTTTACCCAAAAGCCTTTGGTCAGGTTTTCAAATGCCAGCATCGCCTATCAGGATCTGTCGCGGATGGAGTAATAGATCAAAGTGCCGATCGACCAGGCCAGCAGCAAAAACAGGAACGACAGTGATGACAGCACAAAACTGCGGGGGTATTCTGATGTGTCGGCCTTGGTCGGGTTGATATACGTGGCCAAGTATCGGCTTGAGCGATTGGCCTCATCCCGCGCGATTTCCACCGCTTGGAGAGATGCAAAATAGACCTGCTCGGCAAATTCGCGATCGGTGTTCAAGCGTTCAAACTCTGCCAGCAACGTGGGATAATCTTCCTCTACCCCGCCGGTTTCCGTGCTCGAAGTCGACAGGTTTTGACGCTCAATCGCGATACGGTCACGGATGACTTCGATGCGCTGTTCGGTGTCGCGCAGACGCGGATCTCCTGTGGCTGTTGAGCCAAGAAGCAGATCATAGTCCACAAGTGCTGTCGCCAGTTCCTGTTGCAGGCTTGTCATCACGCCCATCCGGGTCTGCAGATCCAGAGACGGGTCGACGATTTGCGATTGCGTCCGATACGCTGTGAGGGCCTCGCGGGCGTTTTTAAGCCGTTCAAGAGCTTCCTCAAGATCCGTCATGGCGTATTGCATCGCTTCATTTCGGGCCGCGAGGTTCAACTCGTTGATTTGCTCGTGACTGACATTCACGATGGCCTGGGTCAGCGCCTGAGCCGTTTGAGGGTCAAACGCCGTGACCTGCACTTCAATGAGGCCGGTGCCTTGGTCATACGACACGCCCACAACGCGGTTCCAGAACCAGATCAGATCCTCTTTGGTGGCATCGTCCCAGATGGAATAGAACCAATCATTCGGCCAATGCTGAGAGTAATGCGAGCGCAGATCGACGGTTTCGTTGACGCGTTCGACCATACCTTGACTGCGGATAAATTCGTACAGGATGTCGTTGTCGGAGGCGGTTGAGCCGCCTGCCAGCTGCGCCAAACCGCCCAGCAAATCATTCGCACCACTTTCTTCCTGACTGCGGACAGTAAAGCCTGTCAGGGAGTGATACTGAGGCTGGGCCACAAAAAGCAGGTAACTGACGATTGCCGCAAATGGCACGATAACAACGAAGAGGAAGCTGGTCAGAATGCCCCAATGCCGCCGCTTCATCACAGCGGGCTTTGCAATAGGTTTCACCGGTATTTGCGGTGCTGGAGCCTGCTTCGGCTTATTCTTATTGCGATTTGGGTTTTGTTTGCCCGGCTTCTGTACATGATCCTTGCCGGGTTGCTTCACCGGCTCGGGCTTGGCCTTTTGCGGAACGTCCAGAGGGGCAACATTTGCGGATTTCACCTGTGCGTCAGACGTGCCTTCGGTCATTGCGCGACGCGACGCAAAAGAAAAAACGGACGCCGCAGCAGCTTCGCTGTCGCGCGCGGTGTTCTTCGCGGTGATTTTCTTGTCCGGTCGTTGCTCGTTGTCGCTGTCAAGCGATACGGAAGTGCCGGGCGTTATGGCTGAGCCATCCTTGTCCATGATCTGCGGATCCGTGCCCAAAGCTGTTTGAGTTTTTTGCCTGTCTCTAGCATATTAGCGTGACGCATCACTAGAGTCTTGTGTAACGCATGAATACCGCCAAGCCAATACAACTTCCCGGCAACAAGTTGCCAGACAGGCCGAAAAAGCGTTTTGGTACAGTCCGTAACATTCTTGCGTTGATGTTGCGTGAAATGTCGACGCGCTATGGCAGAACACCCGGCGGTTACCTATGGGCCGTTGTTGAGCCCATCGCGGCAATCTTGTTTCTCAGCATTGGGTTCTCTCTGCTGTTGCGTTCGCCGTCTCTTGGGACGAGTTTCATTTTGTTTTACGCAAGCGGGTATTTGATCCTCAACCTCTATACCAGTGTTTCAGGCGCTGTGGCCCAAGCGATTAGCTTTTCGCGATCTTTGTTGCGCTACCCGGCTGTAAACTGGATGGATGCCATTCTGGCGCGGCTGATCCTCAATACGCTGACCGGGATCGCGATCTCTGTTTTGTTGATGACTGCGATTGTGCTGTCGATCGACGTCAGCGTGGTCTTCGATTTGCCGCCGATCATCGAAGCGTTTGCGTTATGCATTGTCCTGGGGTTCGGCATAGGTAGCTTAAACTGTTGTTTATTTGGCCTTTTTCCTGTTTGGAATGTGGTCTGGACGGTGCTGACGCGCCCCTTGATGATCGCGTCCGGTGTGATTTTTATCTATGAAGATTTGCCGAGTTTTGCGCGGGACATCCTGGTTTGGAACCCGCTTTTTCATTTGACAGGGCTGATGCGAGAGGGCGTGTACCCGACGTATTCACCGACGTACATTGACGTGACCTACGTTCTAGCGTTTAGCATGATCTGCTGCGCTTTGGGGCTGCTTCTGACCCGCCGATACAACCGTGAGATCCTGATTAGAGGCTAAGCTTACGCATAAAAGTGTAAGTTAAAATTGACACTCCTGCTTGGTCGCCTGTACTCTGTGTTTGTGTCAACGGAGGCAAGCGCCATGGCCGAAACAACTCAGATGACTGTCCGGAGAGAAGAGAGGATACCGACTGCGCTCTTGCGCGCAATCTTGGTTCTTCTCGCCTTGGTTTTATCCTTGGTGTTCTATGCCAGTTGGACAGACCGACCATTGGAAGCGCAGCCGCCAAATGGCGACATTGTGTCAGAACGTGTGATCCATTTGCAGGGCACTGTTGCAGGTGCAGCACGAATTTTGGACGTAGATGGCGCTGAAATCATGCGATTTGCTTCTGGTGAGGGGGGATTCGTTTCCACAATAGATCGAGTGATCCGTCGCGAACGTTTGCGCAACGGTGTGTCGAATGAAGGGGCACTTCATGTGCGGATGCGTGAGGGCCAAAGGCTTTCTATTTTCGATCCTTCCACAGGTCGTGAGATCGAATTGGAAGCATTCGGGCGCGACAACATCGCCAAATTCGAAGCATTGGTTCAGTAAATCGTACGTTTTTTGGCCTCATGGCTCTGATGTCTTTCCGGCGCAAAGCGGGGAGCGCGCGCACGATCTGCGCAAGCCCTCGCAAAGCGGAACGTGACTGCCCAAAAAGCGTACAAATTCATTGACATCCTAGACTGTAAATTTAAACTGACACTTGAATTGTATCGCGCCAAGTGAGTCTGTCTCATGCGGTCGCGGATGCGGTTACACCAGGCTGATGATCTGTTTGAGATCAGGGTGACGGCTCTAAGGAGCCCACGTGACACTCAGAGAGATCGCCCTTTCGCGTACCAGGCGCCCGGTGACGGGCCAGGCGCCTCATAAGAAAGGGCCCTTTTCCAAGGATCATGCCAATGGCGCGCCACTTCACTGTCTGGGCAAACGCCCAGGCGCATTTTGTCCAAGGGGCACGCTGTCTGATGCATAAAACGCGCTGCAAGGTTTTTGCTGAACTGCATCAGTCAGCGTTTCCCTTGGATCAAAACGTCCTGAGAAAGGAATAAATCATGGCGATGCTTTCTTTTGAAAGAAAGTACAGGGTTCCTGGAGGGACCTTGGTGGGCGGTGACCTGTTCGATTTCTGGGTCGGGCCCTACTACGTCGGCTTCTTTGGGGTAACGACGGTGTTCTTTGCCGGGCTTGGCACTTTGATGATCTTCTATGGTGCCGCGCTAGGAGACACGTGGAACCCATGGCTCATCTCGATTGAGGCACCAGACCTCGAAGTGGGTCTGGGCATGGCACCGCTCAATGAAGGCGGGATCTGGCAGATTGTCACGATATGTGCCCATGGCGCGTTCATAAGTTGGGCGCTCCGAGAAGTTGAAATATGCCGAAAGCTAGGCATGGGATACCATGTTCCGATTGCGTTTGGCGTGGCGATCTTTGCTTACACAACACTGGTGGTGATCCGTCCGGTTTTGATGGGCGCCTGGGGGCATGGCTTCCCTTACGGCATCTGGTCCCATCTCGATTGGGTGAACAATGTGGGGTACGCCTACGGTAACTTCCATTACAACCCGGCGCATATGGTGGCGATCACGTTCTTCTTCACCACAACGCTGGCACTCGCGCTGCATGGCTCGCTGATCCTGTCGGCGGCCAACCCTGAAAAGGGCAATGAGATGCGCACGCCGGAGCATGAAGACACGTTTTTCCGGGATTTCATCGGATATTCGATCGGGCCGCTCGGCATTCACCGTTTGGGTCTGCTGCTCGCGCTTAATGCTGGCTTCTGGTCGGCAATTTGTATCGTGATTTCCGGCACGGTCTGGTTCGATGCATGGCTCGACTGGTGGTACTGGTTCCCGGATATGCCCTTCTGGGTTGACATCGAAGGAGGCGTCAATGGCTGAGTATTTCAATATCTTCACGCAAACTCAGATCGATGGCCCTGCTGAGATGGGCATGGTCGAAGATGTCGATCTGCGCGAACGGACCCAAGGTACAGGCTTTAACCGCCTCATCGGTTGGTTCGGCAACGCTCAGCTCGGACCGTTCTATCTGGGCGGTCTGGGTGTGGCCTCCATCGGCTGCGGCTTGATCTGGTTTGTGATCGTGGGTCTAAGCTACTGGGATCAGGCGGGGTACAACCCGGCGGTCTTCGTGCGCGATCTATTCTGGCTTTCGCTGGATCCGCCATCGGCCGACGTGGGCCTGGGCATTCCGCCATGGGATGACGGGCTCGCCTGGTTCATCGCCAGCTTCTTCTTGTTGGTTTCCGTCATGCTCTGGTGGGCGCGGTCCTATTACCTCGCCAAGTCGCTGCGGATGGGCAAGCATGTGTTCTGGGCCTTTGGTTCTGCAATCTGGCTCTTCCTGGTTCTTGGCCTCTTCCGCCCAATCGCCATGGGCAGTTGGTCTGAAGCCGTACCTTACGGCATCTTCACGCACCTCGATTGGACGATGACCCTCTCGGTGGTCTACGGCAACCTGTTCTACAACCCGTTCCACGCGCTTTCGATCGTGTTCCTCTATGGCTCCACGCTCCTTTTCGCGATGCACGGAGCGACGATCCTCGCGGTCTCCCGCTTTGGTGGCGACCGGGAGCTGGATCAGATCGCCGATCGCGGAACGGCGACGGAACGTGCCGCGCTTTTCTGGCGCTGGACCATGGGCTTTAACGCCACGATGGAAGGCATTCACCGTTGGGCATGGTGGTTCGCGGTTTTGACCACGATCACAGGCGGCATTGGCATCCTGCTGACGGGAACAGTTGTCGACAACTGGTTCGTCTGGGCGCAAGAACACGGCTACGCGCCGCTGGACAATTAAGGAGTAGGTGAGACATGTCTGCCAATTTCAAATCCACTGAGCCGGCGTTTGACGTCTCAGAGGCTCGCAAGACGATCACCAACCAGATGTTCAAGGGCTTCGTGATTGCGATGGTGACCTTTTTTGGTCCAGTGATCTTCATCGTGGCGCTCTACTACATCGGTCTGCTCCTGCCGCCGGAATCGAAGGAGGCCGCAGATCCGACGCCGGATAGCTTCCCCATCGTGATGGAAGCGGAAGAGCCGGTTGAGGACGCCGCCGAGGAATAACAAGCCTCTGACGGTTGACCCGATCAGATCCCAAAATATGAAAACGCCCGCCGAAACTCTGGCGGGCGTTTTTTCTATGCTGGTCGCGCTTTTTGATGTGTATCAGAGCTTATTGACCGGCCACTTTAAAACCATGTTTCCGTCGCCATCCGTGGGCACTTCGCCTGCGCGCATATTGACTTGAAGCGCCGGAATGATCTGTTTTGGCACGGCAAGCTGCGCGTCGCGCTCTGTTCGGAATTTGATGAACTCATCCCGGCTTTTGCCGCCGCCCACGTGGATGTTCTTTGCCTTTTGTTCCCCCACCGTGGTTTCCCAAGAGATGGCGCGCCCGCCTGGCCCGTAATCGTGGCATATGAAAAGCCGCGTGTCTTCGGGCAGCGCCAGAACGCGCTGAATAGAATCGTAAAGCTGCCCCGCGTCGCCGCCTGGAAAATCCGCGCGGGCCGAGCCCCCATCAGGCATGAAAAGAGTGTCCCCCACAAAACCTGCATCCCCCATCACATGCACCATACAGGCCGGTGTGTGGCCGGGTGTGTGCATCGCAAAACAGCGCATCTCGCCCACCATGTATTCATCGCCGTCCTTGAAGAGCGCGTCAAACTGGGAGCCATCGCGCTGAAACTCTGTGCCCTCGTTGAAGATCTTTCCGAACGTGTCCTGCACTTCCATGATGCCGAGCCCAATGCCAAGCTTGCCGCCCAGTTCGTCCTGGACATAGGGCGCGCCTGAAAGGTGATCTGCGTGGACGTGGGTTTCGATGATCCACTCAAGGGTCAAACCTTCCGCGCGAATATGATCCACTATGCGTTTGGAGCCGTCAAAGGTGAGCCGCCCGGCGGCCTGATCAAACTCCATCACGGCGTCAATCACAGCGCAAGCGGCGCTGCCCGGGTCCTTCACAACGTAGCTGATCGTATTGGATGCCTCATCGAAAAACGCCGTCACGTCCGGTTTGGTCGAAAGGTCAATCTCTGGCAGGGTCATTGCGGGCCTCGCTGTCTATCGCCCTTTGATAATGCCCGCAGGCCCCCCATATCGCAATGGTAAGGGTTTTGGGGACCAGCAAGCGAAATCAACGAGGCATGCACGATGGTAGCACATGAGACGATCCAAACCCCGACCGATACCTTGACCAAAGTTTATGAAGCGCAAAGAGCCGCGTATGCGGCAGAGCCAGTGCCAAGCTTTGGGACGCGCTTGAACCGGTTATCTCGTCTCAAACAAGCGATTGAGGCGAACGAAGCTGAGATCATGGCGGCCATTCATGCGGACTTTGACAATCGCGCGTCCCATGAGACACTGCTTGCTGATGTGTTCCCCTCCCTGCAAGCGATTGCGCACGCCAAGAGGCACCTGAAATCCTGGATGGCCCCGCGCCGAGCTCTGACCGATTTGCTTTTCTGGCCGGGCAAAAGCCGCGTTGTGCCGCAACCTTTAGGGGTGGTCGGGATTATTGCACCGTGGAATTACCCTCTCCTCCTTGGGATCGGGCCATTGGTGGCGGCGCTTGCCGCGGGGAACCGGGCAATAGTCAAACCGAGCGAGTTCACCCCGAAATTCAGCGACGTTCTTGAGCGCGTGATTTCGGATGCTTTTGATGTTCACGAAGTGGCCATTGTTCCGGGCGGGCCGGATGTGGCGCAGGCTTTGACAGAATTGCCGCTGGATCATCTGCTGTTCACGGGGTCCACCCGTGTCGGGCGCAAGGTGGCATTGGCCGCGGCGCAAAACCTGACGCCAGTGACGTTGGAACTGGGTGGGAAATCCCCGGTCATCCTCGATTCAACGGCTGATCTGGATGTAGCGATCAAACGTGTTGTCCGAGGTAAGATGTTCAACGCGGGTCAGACTTGCATCGCGCCAGACTACATGCTCGTGCCGGATGACAAGCTGGATGACGTTGTTGAGCGTGTGATGAAAGCCGCGAAAAAAATGTATCCTGCGGTGGCCAACAACGGCGAACTGACAGCGATTATTCATCAAGGTCACTACGATCGCCTCAACAGCTTGGTTGAGGATGCCAAGGCCAAAGGTGCGACGGTCGCGCAGCATTCTGACGCGTCAGCAATTCAGCGTCGTATGCCCCTGACTGTTGTCACGGGTGCCACTGATAAAATGAATGTCATGCAGGAAGAGATCTTTGGACCGATCCTTCCAATCATCCCGTACGCCCATTTTGATGAAGCACTGGGCTATGTTCGCGCAAGGCCTCGCCCCTTGGCGCTCTATTGGTTTGGAACGCATAAAGGCCGCGAAGGGCGGGTCGTATCATCGGCTATGGCAGGTGGGATCACAATCAACGACACGCTTTTGCATGTGACACAGGAAAACCTTCCGTTCGGTGGTGTAGGCGAAAGCGGGATGGGTGCGTATCACGGGCGTTATGGTTTCGACACGATGTCCCACCTCAAACCTGTCTTTATCCAAGGCCAGTGGACCGGCGCGGACATGTTTACCCCGCCGCTGTCCGGACTGGCGCGTAGGGTTATGAAGTTTGCCAATCGATGGGGACGACGCTGAGCGTGTGTTCAGCGATGAAAAATTGGGCGCGGGCGGATGACCGCAGAGTAAATTGGCGTGAAGGCCGTCTATGTTGTTTGAATTGACAGGCTGAATTCCCATGTAGAAGATCAAGAGATTTATGGAGGAGACGCGCAATGACTTATGAAAAAACAGAAGAGGCGGTCGCCCGCCTGACACCCATTCAATATCATATCACTCAGCAATCGGGCACAGAGCGCCCTTTTACCGGAGAGTATAATAGCCACAAAGAGCCGGGCATTTACGTCGATGTTGTCTCTGGTGAGCCGCTCTTTGCCTCTGCCGACAAGTTTGAGTCGGGCTGCGGTTGGCCATCATTTACCAAGCCGCTGGTGCACGCCCATGTAACAGAGCATACGGATGCGTCGCTTGGCATGGTGCGTACTGAGGTGCGGTCTAAGCATGGCGACAGTCACCTAGGTCACGTTTTTCCGGATGGTCCGAGGGATCGAGGAGGCCTGCGATATTGCATAAATTCAGCCGCGCTTCGGTTTATACATCGCGATGACATGGAGGCCGAAGGCTACGGCGCCTATATTGATCAAGTGGAGGATGCAGCATGAGTGACGCGCGCGCCGTCTTGGCCGGGGGTTGTTTCTGGGGCATGGAAGAGCTGATGCGGAAGCTGCCAGGGGTTAAATCCACGCGGGTCGGCTATACCGGGGGTGATGTGCCCAATGCGACCTATCGCAACCATGGCACCCATGCTGAGGGTCTGGAAGTGATCTATGACCCAGAGCAGATTTCCTACCGTCAGCTTCTCGAAGTTTTTTTCCAGATCCATGACCCAACGACGCCGAACCGGCAGGGCAATGACAGGGGCATGTCCTACCGGTCTGCCATCTATTACGTGGATGACGACCAAAAGGCAGTGGCGGAAGACACGATCGCGGACGTGAACGCGTCTGGCCTTTGGCCGGGCCCTGTTGTCACGGAATTGGAGCCAGTTGGCGATTTCTGGGAAGCGGAGCCGGAACATCAGGATTACCTGCAGCGGTTCCCCAATGGCTATACTTGCCATTTCTATCGTCCGAATTGGGTCCTGCCCAAGCGTGACGCGGCCGAGTGATGTGCTGACAATCGGGTTTGGTGGAGGCTGCCACTGGTGCACAGAGGCGGTGTTTTCGTCTTTGCGCGGTGTGGTCTCTGTTGAGCAGGGGTTTATCCGATCAGATCCGCCAAATGACACTTGGTCCGAGGCGGTACGGATCGTGTTTGCTCCCGATCTCATCCCGCTGAATGTCCTGATGGATGTGCATTTGCGGACCCACGCCAGCACATCGAACCACAAAATGCGCGGCAAGTATCGCAGCGCGGTTTATGTCATTTCAGACGCGCAAGCCTTTGAGGTCCGCGAAGTCTTAATTGCGTTGCAGACAGAGTTTCAAGACCTTCTGGTAACGCAAGTGCTGCCATTGGAGGATTTCAAAGCCTCTGACTCGCGCTTTCATCGGTACTTTGAACGCAATGAGGGCGGACCATTTTGCACCCGGTACATAGACCCTAAATTGGCGCTGTTGCGAGAAAATTACGCGGCTTACGCTGTTTGAAAAACCCGCCCCGGGCTTGATCCCGGGCCTCACTTTACAAAGAGCTTTCTAGGCATGTCGCACAATGCCTCCGCCGCGCCGTCATCGCGGATGAGGATGGTCTCTGTCGTCTCCAAACCCCAAGTGTCGAGCCAGAGTGCGGGCATGAAATGAAACGTCATGCCGGGTTCCAGCACGGTTTCGTCTTCGCTGCGTATGGAGGCAGTGCGCTCGCCCCAATCGGGCGGGTAACTCAAACCCACGGGATAGCCACAACGCCCTTCCCGGTGGATGCCGTGTTTGCGCAGAACCTCAAGAAAAGCATTGGCGATATCGCAGGTGCGGTCGCCGGCGCGGGCGGCGTCGAGCCCGGCTTCAATCCCTTCCATCTGCGCGGCTTCGGCCCTGCGAACTTCGTCTGGCGGCGTGCCGAGATAGACCGTCCGGCAAAGCGGCGCATGATAGCGGCGGTAAACACCAGAAAGCTCAAAGAACGTCGCCTCGCCCTCGCGCATTTCATTTCCGTTCCATGTCAAATGCGCGGCGGTGGCATCCATACCGGACGGGGTCAGCGGCAAGATCGCAGGGTAATCGCCCCAATCGTCGCCCACACCAGTGATACCCGCGTGGAGGATTTCAGCCACCAACTCATTTTTGCGAAGGCCAGGGCGGGCATGTTCGATGGCGGCCTGAACAACCTTTTCCGAGATGCGCGCGGCGCGGCGGATGAAGGTAATCTCTTCCTCGGATTTCACGATGCGCTGCCAGTTGACCAAGGCGGTGGCGTCGACCAATTCCGCCTCTGGCAGGTCCTCCGTCAGCACGGCGTGGGCCTTGGCGGAGTAATAGTAATTCTCCAACTCCACCCCGATCCGCGCCTGACCCAGACCCAAATCGCTTAGATGCCCCGCCAGATGCTGCATTGCGTGGCGCTGAGTTGATTGCACGTATTCATCGCCATACCCCAGGATGCTTTCATCGCCCATCCAGCAGGTCCGCCGCCCGCCCAGCATGTCCATATGCCGGCCCCACCAGATAGGATCGCCCGCATGGGTCAGGATGACACCCTGATGGACGTAAAAGGACCAGCCATCATAGGCGGTGAGCCAGTTCTGATTGCTTGGGTCGGTGATGAACAGGGCATCCAAACCGGCCTTCGACATCGCCTTGCGGGTCTTGGCGATGCGGCGGTCAAACTCGGCTTTGCTGAATGGCAGGTCTTTGTCGCTCATTCTATTCCCCCTTTGAATGCTCAAACACTGGCCGATTCTGCGCTGCAGTGCCACGGCCAAGCGCGGGTTGTCGGGTTTTGGGTTGACCGCAAGGTCAGTGTCTTTACGCTGCTATTCTTGATGTCGTGGCGTGAGAACCGCACAGGCGTTTGGTCGCGTAAATGCGAAAACATGCCGCTTTGCGCTTCTCAGGTTAGACTTGTACGGTAATAACTTGTTGTGATCGTGGACCAACCGCGACGGAAAGATCAGGGAGACGCCTTTGGCCGAATCGCAGATGAGCGATGCGTTTGTCGCGTTTGAGCGCGTTCAAAAAAGCTATGACGGGGAAACCCTCGTCGTCAAAGACCTCAACCTTGAGATGCCCAAGGGCGAATTCTTGACTATGTTGGGGCCGTCCGGTTCCGGCAAAACCACCTGCTTGATGATGCTCGCGGGGTTTGAAACGGCGACGCATGGAAAGATCTTGCTCGATGGTGTGTCGATCAACAACATTCCGCCGCACAAGCGTGGCATTGGCATGGTGTTTCAGAACTATGCGCTTTTCCCCCACATGACGATTGCCGAAAACCTGAGTTTTCCGCTGGAAGTGCGCAAAATCGGCAAATCTGAACGTGAGGCCAAGATCAAGCGCGCCCTCGACATGGTCGAGATGGGGGCCTTTGGTGGCCGCCGTCCGGCGCAGCTGTCCGGTGGTCAGCAGCAACGCATCGCCCTTGCCCGTGCCTTGGTGTTTGAGCCTGAATTGGTACTGATGGATGAGCCGCTTGGTGCCTTGGACAAGCAGCTGCGCGAGAAAATGCAATTTGAGATCACCAATCTCGCGCATTCGCTCGGCATCACAACAGTTTATGTGACCCACGACCAGACCGAAGCGCTGACAATGTCGGATCGTGTCGCCGTGTTCGATGATGGCCGCATTCAACAGATTGCTCCGCCCGATGAGCTTTATGAAAGCCCGCAGAACAGTTTCGTGGCGCAGTTTATTGGTGAGAACAACACGCTAGGCGGTGTCATCAAAGAGATCAAAAACGAAGTGGCCCTTGTGCAGCTCGACAATGGCGATCTGATTGACGCCAAGCCAGTGAATGTAACGCAACCCGGAGAGCGCACGACGATTTCGATCCGGCCAGAGCGGGTGGAAGTCAATCGAGACCGGCTCGGCCCGGATGCGCATACGCTCAAGGCCGAAGTGGCCGAATTTATCTATATGGGCGATGTGTTTCGCACCCGGCTCAAGGTGGCCGGCAGCGAAGATTTCATTATCAAAACCCGCAACTCCGCCGATCAGCAGCGCCTGCAACCGGGCGCGCAGATTGAAATTGGCTGGTTGCCGCAAGATTGCCGCGCGCTGGATGCGGTGTAGGAGATTACCAGTTTTGCGTCTCTCATGAAGCGCGAAAACCCTTAGGCCCTTTTGCTTTCACCCGTGGTGAAGGGCCGAAAACCAACGAACGGGATGACCAACTAGGGAGACTAAAATGAAAATGACCAAAACACTTCTGGCATCCACCGCAGTTGCGGCGATCGCCGGCGGCGCTATGGCCCAGGAAATGACAATCGTGTCTTGGGGTGGTGCTTATTCCAAGTCGCAGCTGCGCGCATATCATGAGCCCTACACAGCCAAGACAGGCGTCACCATCATCAACGATGACAGCTCTGCCGAGGCCGTGGCCAAGCTGCGCGCGATGAATGAGGCGGGCAACGTGACCTGGGATGTGGTTGACGTCGTGGCCGCGGACGCGATCCGCCTCTGCGATGAAGGCCTGGCAATGGAGATTGACCCGGATGTGCACCTGGCCGCCGCGCCCGATGGCACGCCTGCGTCTGAAGACTTTGGCGACCTGCTGGTCAGCCCCTGCTTCATTCCGCAGATCGTCTATTCCACGACCTTTGGCTACCGCACGGACCTCGTGGGTGACACACCGCCGACAGATGTCTGCGCCGTGTTCGACACTGAAACCTATCCTGGCAAGCGGTCGCTCGAAAAGCGCCCGATCAACAACATGGAATGGGCCCTGATCTGTGACGGTGTGGCGTTTGAAGATGTCTACGACGTGTTGGAGACCGAAGAAGGCCAGAACCAGGCGCTTGCCAAGCTCGACACCATTCGTGACGACGTGATCTGGTGGTCTGCTGGTGCTGATACGCCGCAGCTCTTGGCTGATGGTGAGGTCGTGATGGGCTCCACTTATAACGGTCGTCTGTTCTCCGTGATCGAAGAGCAGAACCAGCCGGTGGCGATGCTCTGGGACGCGCAGGTGTTTGACCTTGACGGTTGGATCATCCCGACCGGTCTGAGCGAAGAGCGTACCCAGCAGGCGCTCGATTACATCATGTTCGCCACCGACACGCAGCGTCTGGCGGATCAGGCCAAGTACATCTCCTACGGTCCGGCGCGTGCGTCCTCTGCACCGCTCGTGGGTAAGCATGCCGATCTGGGCATCGACATGGCCCCGCACATGCCAACCGACCCGGAGAACGCCAAGCGGACGTTCCTCTACAACTACGAGTTCTGGGCCGACTACCGCGATGACATCGACGCCAAATTTCAGGCGTGGCTGGCACAATAAGCCGGTTGATTGACATGGGGAGGGGCGCATGCCGCCCTTCCCCGCATTTGTTTTTCTCTTTTCTACGCTGAGACAAACGACACGTGGGGGCCACCTAAATGGCAGATGTGACACAATCCGCGCCGCAGACAGTATCGCAATCTGGTCCGATGCTGGCCGCTGATGGCACGCCCCTGAAACAAAGCCTCGCGCGGTCTTTGCGCAATCAGAAACTGCGCGCTTTGGCGCTGATCGCGCCTTTGTTGCTGTTTGTGCTGGTGTCCTTTGTCGTGCCTATTGGGCAAATGCTATTCAAATCGGTCGAGAATGACATCGTGGCCGATACTCTGCCGCGCACTGTTGTGGCGCTGCAGGGTTGGGATGCCTCAAGCGGTGAGTTGCCGGATGAGCCTGTATTTGCCGCGTTTGCCGCTGATATGGTGGAGGCCGTCGAAGCAAAGGAGCATACCCGTCTTGGTACGCGCCTCAATTACGAAGAGACAGGCATGTCTTCGCTTTTTCGTAAGTCAGGTCGGAAGATTAGGCGGCTTGATCCGGTGGAGGACGCGCCTTTCAAGGAAAAGCTGATCGATATCGATGAGGATTGGGGCAAGATCGAAACGTGGCAGACGATCCAGACCCATTCGGTGCGCATCACCAATGGCTATTTCCTCAACGCAATCGATATGCAGCGGACGCCGGAGGGCGCGCAGGCGCAGCCGGAAGACCGGCAAATCCTTGTGAAGCTCTTTGTGCGCACACTGTTTATGTCACTGGCGATCACGGCATCCTGTATTTTGCTGGGCTACCCCATCGCTTGGATCATTGCCAACAATCCCGCGAGGATCGGGAACCTCTTGCTCATACTGGTGCTGTTACCGTTCTGGACGTCGCTCTTGGTGCGGACGTCGGCGTGGATCGTGATGTTGCAACAACAGGGCGTGGTGAATGAGATCTTGGTTTGGCTGAACGTGATTGCGGATGACGCGCGGCTGGTGATGATCCGCAATGAGATCGGCACGATTGTGGCCATGACGCATATCCTGCTGCCGTTCATGATCCTGCCGATGTATTCGGTGATGCAGACGATCCAGCCGAGTTACTTGCGGGCGGCGAAATCGCTGGGTGCCACGAACTTTACCGCCTTTTGGCGCGTCTACTTCCCGCTGACCGTGCCGGGCATTGGCGCGGGGTCGATCCTTGTCTTCATCCTTGCCATTGGCTATTACATCACGCCCGAGATTGTGGGTGGCACCAAAGGGGTCTTTATCTCAAACCGGATCGCCTTCCACATTTCCAGCTCGCTCAATTGGGGGCTGGCGGCGGCGTTGGCCTCCATCCTGCTCGCAGCGGTGCTGATCCTCTATTGGGCCTATGACAAAATCGTGGGCATCGACAACGTGAAGCTGGGGTAGGCGGGATGGCGACGTTCAAACTCACCCATGTGGAACGCAAACCAATGTCGTTCACGATGCCGGTCATCGCCGTGGCCGGGGCGATTGCCGGGTTTTTGGTGGGAACGGCGAACGGGTCGGGCCTATTGGGTTTCCTGATCGGGGCTACGCTCGCAGCTGCAACGGCGTTTGTCTGCATCAATTTCCTGAGTGACGGTGCGGAGCGTCTTGGCCGGTGGGGTCTATTTGCCGCCATCGTCGCGGTTGGGACGCTCACAGGCGGGGTGCTTGGATTTGTCGTCGGCGCGCTTTTTGCCGCGTTCTTTCAGTGGTTCATCTACTGGATTGGCGAAGGGCGATACCGGGCGAAGCTTGCCCCCTATCTGACCTCCGGGCAGGTGTTTTGGCATTTCGGATTCCGCTTTCTCTGCGGGGCGATCTTCGTGTTTCTGATCACGCCGATCCTCGTGGTGATGCCGCTGAGCTTTAACGCTGAGGATTTCTTTACCTTCACAGAAGGCATGCTGCGGTTTGATCCAGAGGCTTATTCGCTGAAGCACTACCGTGATTTCTTTACCAACAATGAATGGCAGCGCTCGTTCAAAAATTCGCTTATCATTGCCCCCATTGCCACGATCATTTCGGTGACGCTTGGCACGCTTGCGGCCATCGGGCTGAGCCAAAGCCACGTGCCCGGCCGCCGCGCGATCATGGCGATCTTGATCTCACCGATGATCGTGCCGCTGATCATTTCGGCCACGGGTATGTTCTTTTTCTATTCCGATATTGGGCGGTTCCTTGAGGGCACGATTGGCATCGATAAGAACACCGTGGGCTACATCAAGGTGATCCTAGCCCACGCCGTGCTTGGAATTCCGTTTGTGATCATAACGGTAACAGCCACGCTCGTGGGATTTGACCGCTCACTCACGCGGGCGGCGGCGAATATGGGCGCGGGGCCTGTCACAACGTTTTTCCGTGTGCAGATGCCGCTTATCCTGCCCGGTGTGATTTCCGGCGGGCTATTCGCGTTCATCACGTCATTTGACGAGGTGGTGGTGGTGCTCTTTGTCGGCTCGGCCAGTCAGAAAACTCTGCCATGGCAGATGTTCACCGGGCTGCGGGAGCAAATCTCCCCCACGATCTTGGCTGTGGCGACGATCCTTGTGACGATGTCGATCCTGCTGTTGCTGACGGTCGAGTTGTTGCGCCGCCGGTCTGAGAGGTTGCGTGGGATGAGCCCGGGGTGAACCGCAGGGGTAAGCCGGGCTTAAGCCCGGCTACGCGGCAGAATTGGCGGCCTCTTCGGGTCGCACGAAAACGGGCTCCTCCGCGGATGACAGGTCTTCGCGGAACGCATACCCACCAAGATCGAAATCCTTTATGGACGCAGGATCGGTCAGCCGGTTTTGAATGATAAAACGGGCCATCGCGCCGCGGGCTTGTTTGGCGAAAAAGCTGATCACCTTGGGGCCTGCAGGCTTATCCTCTTTGAACACTGGTGTGACGACATCAACGTTGAGCGCGTCCAAGTCAACCGCGCCAAAATATTCCTGACTGGCGCAGTTGATCAGCGTTTTGGTTCCCGCCGCTTTGGCATCTGTGTTGATCTTTCTGGCGATCTTATCACCCCAGAACTCATACAGGGATTTGCCGTGGGCCGTTTTCAAACGGCTGCCCATTTCCAGGCGGTAGGGCTCAATCCGGTCCAGCGGGCGCAGCAGGCCGTAAAGGCCGGACAGAATGCGCAGGTGATCCTTGGCGAATGTTATCTCGTCTTCGTCGAGCGAGCGCGCCTCAAGCCCAACATAGGTATCCCCGGCAAAGGCGTAGGCCGCGGCCTGCGTGTCCTGATCGCCGAAATCACGAAAGCGGCCTGCGTTGAGGTCCGCAAGGGTCTCGCTGATTCCCATAAGCTTTTGCAGGTCTTTGGTGCTCAGCCTCTGCGCCGCCTTGATAAGCTCTGCAGTCTCTGCCTCAAAGCGTGGTTTCGTCGTCCGCGTTCCTTTGACGGGTGACATATCAAGCTTTTTAGCCGGGGATAGAACGATCAACATGAGCGGGCCTCCTTTGATCCTGATCTAGTCCGCCGTTGTCAGCACGTCCAGAAACGCGGCACCAAATCGGTCATTTCGCCGCTCTCCTAAGAGCCGCGCCATTTCACCTTCATTGCGCGGGCGGGTTTGGGCGACGCGAGAGATCAATGACGCTGAGCAGCTGAGTGGTTTTTCAAGGCCGTCTGGCCCGTGATGAAGATCGGCTTGCACGGCCATTAGCCGGTCATAGACATCGCCTTCAGCTCGACCCGCGAGTTTGCGGCGGGTGGGATGCATGTCTTCCGCTTCACCATTGATCACCTCAAGAAAGGTGCGCCCGTATTGTTCCAGCTTCTTGGCGCCGATGCCGTTGATCGCGGCCATCTGATCGAGGTTAGCTGGACGGGTCTGTGCCATTTCAATCAGCGTGCGGTCATTAAAGACGATGTAGGCGGGCAGGCGCGCGGCCTCGGCCAACGCGCGGCGTTTGGCCTTGAGTGCCGCGAGCAGAGGCGCGTCCTCTTCAGAGACAAGCGCGCGGGCCTCGGGCCGGGCGGGCGTGTTGGCCATGGTGTCACGGCGCAACTTGATCGTTTCTTCGCCGCGCAGGATCGGGTGGGCCTTTTCCATGATGCGCAAGGCGCCATGGCGTTCGGGATCAGGGCGGATAAGGTCACGACCTAGTATCTGGCGGAAGACCGCTTGCCAGGCCCTTTTGGACATGCCTTTGCCGACACCAAAGGTGGGCAAGCCATTGTGACCACGCGCTTTGACCTTGTCGGTCTCGCTGCCCATGAGCACATCTATCAGGTGACCTTGGCCGAAATACTCGCCCGTGCGCAGTGCGGCAGAGAGGGCCTTTTGCACAGTTTCAGTCGCGTCATAGACCTCAGGAGGTGTGTCGCACAGATCGCAATTCCCGCAAGGCTCCGCCTCTTCGCCGAAATAGGCAAGCAGCACCTGGCGCCGACAAGTTGTGGCCTCCGCCAAACCCAGAAGCGCGTTGAGCCGTCCGTGATCGGCGGCGCGGCGTTCAGGGGGCGCGAGGCCTTCGTCAATCTGGCTGCGGCGCAAGCGGATGTCGTCAAAGCCAAATAGCGTAAGCGTCTCAGCCGGTGCGCCATCGCGGCCCGCACGTCCAATTTCCTGGTAATAGGCCTCGATCGATTTGGGCAGGTCAGCGTGCACCACCCAGCGGATATCAGGCTTATCCACCCCCATCCCGAAGGCCACTGTGGCAACCACGATCAGCCCATCTTCCGAGTTGAATCGCGCCTCCACGTGGCGGCGATCCTCGGCTTCCATTCCGCCGTGATAGGCGATTGCGTTGTGCCCGCCTTCACGCAGGGCCTGGGCCAGCGTTTCCGTCTTCGCACGGGTGCCACAATAAACAATGCCGGCTTGGCCTTTGTGGGCGGCGATGAATTGCGTGACTTGGGTACGCGGTTGGTTCTTCTCGGCAAAGGCGAGGTGAATGTTGGGCCGGTCAAAGCCATGCAGAAAGGTTTTAGGTTCGCAGCCGTCGAAGAGTTTTTCCACGATCTCTTGCCGGGTCTCTGCATCGGCGGTAGCGGTGAAGGCGGCGAGGGGCACGCCAAGCGCGCGGCGCAATTCGCCGATCCGGAGGTAATCAGGGCGAAAATCATGACCCCATTGGGAGACGCAATGCGCCTCATCCACGGCGATCATTGTCACACCAATGCGGCGTAGCATGCCCATGGCTGACCCGGCGGCGAGGCGTTCGGGCGCGATGTAAAGCAGCTTCAAACGACCCTGTTCAAGCGCGTCCCAAACCTCGGCGGTTTCTTCCTCGGTGTTGCCGGATGTCAGCGCGCCGGCCTCAACGCCCACAGCTTTCAACGCGCGCACCTGGTCGCGCATGAGGGCAATCAGCGGGGAAATGACAACGGTCACACCGTCGCGCATGAGGGCGGGGAGTTGGAAGCAGAGCGACTTACCACCGCCGGTTGGCATGATGGCGAGCGTTGGTTCCCCGGTCGCAACGGTTTCGACAATTTCCTCCTGCCCTGGGCGGAACGCGGAGAATCCAAAAACATCGTGCAGAAGCGTGGCAGCGCGGTGCATTGGGGCCCTGTTTAAAATTTTAATTGTCTGCTCTTAGATATGAATCTCGCACACTAAGAATCGGTAAACAAGCGCGGTTTTAAGACGTGTGTTGGGCAGTTGCGCCCTGGCGCGGACCCAAAGACCAACGGCACGCTGCGCCTTTGTCGGGCCGGTCCCAAGGCATGGCGATTTTGTCACTGCAACGGGTTGCCCGGATTGACAGCGGTGGTGATTTACAAAACGCTGTTGAACCGCAAGCAAATCGCCACGTCTCGGCCTGAAGAAAGCGCCCTGCCTTAGGCGAACGCGCTGATGTTGTTGATGATGATGATCCGCAGCGCATAAACCGCGATCAATGCCACAAGCGGCGCCAGATCAATCCCAGACATCTGCGGTAGGATGCGCCGAATGGGGCTGTAAAGCGGCTCTAAAAGCCGGGTCAGGCCTTCCCAGATTTGCGCGACCAGAGGCTGGCGCAGATTGAGCACCTGAAACTGAATGAGCCAACTCATGATCACTTGGATAATGATCAAAAACCAGACCACATCGAGGATCAGCATCAGGATCTGAAAGAGCGACAGCATGGGCGGCATCCTTGGCGTTTCGTTCGCAATGACCTATGCGGGCAGGCCTCAAAGCGCAAGCCTTACGCAAGGTTTAGGTTGACGTAACCGGGGTCGAGGGTCACCTGCCGAAGGTATCACCAAAGGACATCTCTCATGTATCCCGTCATCCGCATGGTTCATCAGTATCTCAAGGTCCGCCGGTTGCCGAAGCTTGGGCCGCTGGAGACGCATGTGTCCCATCACACCTGCCTGCCCTGGGACATTGATATCTTTATGGAGCTCAACAACGGTCGCACGCTGACGCTTTATGATCTGGGGCGCGTTCCATTTGCGGTGCGCACTGGCCTTGATGTAATCCTGCGGCAAAAGAAATGGGGCCTGACTGTCGCGGGTGTGGCGGTGCGCTATCGCCGCCGGATCCGCATGTTTGAAAAGATTGAGATGAATTCGCGGCTCGTGTCCTGGGATGATCGGTTTTTCTATATTGAGCAGTCGATGTGGAAATCGAATGGCGAATGCGCCAACCACGCGATGTTTCGGACGGCCGTGACGGATCGCAATGGCATCGTGTCGCCCTTGCGCGTGGCCGAAGTGATGGGCGTGGCGGACGCAGCACCGCCTTTGCCACCTTCTTTTGCGGCTTGGTCCGAGGCCGAAGATGCCCGCGCCTGGCCACCTGAACGGGCGTAGACCAAGATGATCACCAGGATCACCTGTCCCGGCCCTGAGCCGGGACCTCAAGTCCTGAACCCGGAGGCCCCGGATCACGTCCGGGGCGGGTTGTCCTTTGGCTTTCACCCACGCATGAATCCCTTGCTTGCCCACGCGTGAGCCTGTCTAGTCTTCTGGAGACGACAGGAGCTGTGATGAGCGCGCGCAAACGCATTTGGGGCTGGTACTTTTTTGATTGGGCCAGTCAGCCCTATGCCACACTGCTGATCACCTTCATCTTTGCCCCTTACATAAAGGAGATCATTGGCGACGGAGCTGAGGCGCAAGCGACTTGGGGATTTACCGTGGGCGCGGCGGGTATTTGCATTGCACTCATGGCTCCGATCCTGGGCGCGGTCGCCGACACCTATGGCAACCGGATGCGATGGATTTGGCTTTTCTCGCTGTTTTACATTGTGGGCGCGGCGGGTCTGTGGCTGGCCATACCGGTGGACTACCCGTTGACGCTGGTTTTGCTGTGCTTTGCGCTGGGCCTCATTGGTATGGAGTTTGCCACGATTTTCACCAATTCCATGCTGCCTGATCTTGGCACGCGGCAGGAGATCGGGCGCATATCAGGCAAAGGCTGGGCGTTTGGGTATACCGGCGGGTTGGTGGCCCTGGTCGCCATGCTCTTGCTCTTCGCCGAAAGTGCGGCGACAGGAAAGACCCTTCTGGGCATCGACCCAATCTTTGGCCTCAACGCGGACGCCCGGGAAGGCACGCGCTTTGTAGGGCCGTTTTCGGCCATTTGGTATGCGGTGTTTATCCTGCCCTTTTTCCTATGGGTGCGCGATCCAAAGCCGGCTAACCCGCCGCCTGGTGCGTTGATGGCCGCGTTGCGTGGATTGGGGGGCACGCTCAGATCCTTGCCACAGACACCATCGTTCTTGGCCTATCTCGGGTCCTCTATGTTTTATCGTGATGCGCTGACGGGCATGTATTCCTTCGGCGGCATTTACGCCGCCGGTGTGTTGGAATGGAGCATCATCGACACCGGTATCTTTGGCATCATTGCCATCATTTTTGGCGCGGTCTTTGCGTGGTTGGGCGGGTATGCTGACGATCACTTTGGGCCAAAACCCGTGATCCGGTTTTGCATTATTGTGCTCACACTCGTCGCGATCTGTGTTGTGTTTGTGAGCCGGGACAGTGTTTTTGGCATCGCGGTAGAGCCCGCCTCTCGCCTGCCCGACCTTGCGTTTTACTTGCTCGGCGCGATCATTGGCGCGGCGGGTGGGGTTATTCAGGCAGCAAGCCGATCCATGATGGTTCGTCAGGCACAAACAGGGCGCATGGCTGAGGCCTTTGGGCTTTATGCTCTGGCGGGTAAAGCCACGAGTTTTATCGCGCCGCTTTCTGTTGCGATTGTCACGAGCCTGAGCGGTAGCCAGCAGGTGGGTGTCACGCCGCTCATTGTTCTTTTCTTGCTGGGGCTTGTCCTGTTACGCTGGGTCAAGACGGAAGGGGACAGTCGCTTATGATGCGCAAGGTCAGATACTTTGCCCTGATGCTCGTGCTTGCCGGATGCGGCGGCCCGGCCCCTGTGGCGGATCGTCAAAACGTGGTGTCGACGCCATCGCCTGAAAACATCCCAGTCGCGATGCGCGGTGTTGCCGCCAGACAGCTTTTCGGCGCGCAAAGCACGACGTCCTCTCTGCCGCACGCACCTTTGGGTAATTACTCCAAAGGCTGCATGGCGGGCGGCGTGCAACTGGCCGAAACAGGCCCTACATGGCAGGCGATGCGGCTGTCGCGCAATCGCAACTGGGGACATCCAGAGCTGATCGACTACATCCAGAAGCTTTCTGCTTTCGCGGCGACGCAACCGGGATGGGCGGGGCTATATGTTGGCGACCTAAGCCAGCCGCGGGGCGGGCCAATGCGCACCGGGCATGTGAGCCACCAGGTGGGGCTCGATGTCGATATCTGGGCCTTGCCGCCGACCCGGCTCAACCTGACACGTGCAGAGCGGGAGAGCCTGTCGTCAATTTCCCTGCGTCGTCAGGGCGGGGCGTTCACCAATGAAAACTTCACCCGTGGGCATCACGAAGTGATCAAAGCCGCCGCCCTAGACCCACGCACCGCGCGCATTTTTATCTTCCCTGGCGCCAAGGTGCGGATGTGCAAAGAAGCGAGAGGCGATAAATCCTGGTTGCGCAAGGTACGGCCGCTGCATGGGCATCACTATCATTTTCACATCCGGCTCAAATGCCCTGAAGGAGAGCGAAACTGCGTCGCGCAAGACCCGCCGCCACCAGGGGATGGCTGTGATGAGGCGCAGGTTTGGGTGAACAACATCCTCAACCCGCCGCCGCCTCAGCCGCCCGATCCAAACGCGCCACCACCGAAAAAGCCGGTGTCGCAACTGACCATGGCGGATTTGCCGGAACAGTGTATTGCGGTGCTGCAATCGCCGTGACGCCGAACAGAATCCGTCAAGACCACACGCCCCGGACGTGATCCGGGGCCTCTACCTGACGTCGCGAGGTCGCGGATCACGTCCGGGACGGACATTTTCCAGTTTGCACCGCGCCTCAAAACCATTAAAGCCCGAGGCCTGATCTTCAACGCGGGTGAGTGACATGCAAAGAGCACATCTTTTGGGCATTCTGGCCATGGCGGCCATTGTCGTGGCCTCCAACATTCTGGTGCAGTTTCTCTATGGTCAGTGGCTGACCTGGGGCGCGTTCACCTATCCGCTGGCCTTTTTGGTCACTGACATCATGAACCGCGTCTATGGTCGCGCGGCGGCTCGAAAGGTCGTGCTGGCGGGCTTTGGTGTCGGGCTTATTTGCTCCTTTGTCGGCACGCAGATCATGGGTGAATTTGGCCCGCTGGTGACATTGCGGATTGCAATCGGCTCTGGCCTGGCATTCCTGACGGCACAACTGCTTGATATCGCTGTCTTTAACCGCTTGCGCGATGGCTCCTGGTGGCGCGCGCCGGTGGTGTCCTCAATTGTAGGCAGCAGCGTGGACACTGCGCTGTTCTTCACCATCGCCTTCTCCGCGTCTCTCACAGTCTTGGAGCCTTCTAATGACGTGAGCTGGGCAGGGGAGGTTCTGCCGATCCTTGGGATGGGGCCCATGGCACCGCTTTGGGTCTCGCTCGCGGTCGCCGACTGGATGGTCAAAATGGGCTTGGCTTTGCTTGCTTTGGTGCCGTTCCGCATCATCGTGGGCTCGCTTACCGCGCGCACCACATGATTTTGTTTTGACAAATCAAAAAAATGTGCCACCGTCTGCTCAACGTTAACAACTGAAAGGAGGTGGTCCAGTGTCTATAGAGGTATTGGAGAGAGGTGTCGGAACAGTCAGGGAGGGCCTTGTCTAGGGCAGACCCTGGGCGATAGAGCCCCTGATTGGTGCGCCTAACCGGCCACCTCCTCAAAACTCTAGAGGGCCGCTTCTTGATCGAAGCGGCCCTTTTGATTTCGCGAAACGGAAAAACACGGATGCTCAAGATCAACGATCAGATCACCATCGAAGACTGGGAATTGACCGAGCAGTTTATCCGCGCCTCGGGCCCGGGTGGGCAGAATGTGAACAAGGTGTCGACAGCGGTGGAGTTGCGGTTTGAGGCCGCGCGCTCGCCCAATTTGCCGGAGCCGGTCAAGCGGCGATTGAAGCGGCTCGCTGGGCGGCGTTGGACAAGTGACGGTGCGTTGATCCTACAAGTCGACACGACGCGTAGTCAGGCCCGCAATCGCGCCTTGGCGCGGGATCGGTTGGTGGAGTTGATCCGGAAAGCGCTAGAAAAACCCAAACCCCGGATCGCGACGCGGCCAACGCTTGGGTCCAAGAAGCGACGGCTCAAGGCCAAGAAGGTGCGTGGCGAGGTAAAGGCCCTTCGCGGACGGGTTGATCGGGAGGAGTGAGCTGGCTGATGGAGACGTACGGCGTAGGCGGTTGCAGTTCTTTGCCCAATTCGTGCGAACTCTTTATCCCTTGGGGCAACTTAGCGCGTTCGTTGGCCCTGGAGCGTCTCGCTGCGCCCTTGATTCCGGGCGAAAAGACAGAACGCGTAGGTTTGGATTTTAAGACGGAGATCGAAACTATCGCAAATGTTAGCGATGCGGACCTTGCTGCCGTTCAGTCTTGAAACCCGAGCCGCGCAGCGTCGGGCCGCGGTTCGGCGAACTGTTCGTGGTAAAGCAGCGCTTTATCCCGGCAAAATCCGCAAAAGATCCGAGCGATGCGCCTAGATCGACAAAATCGCCGTGCCGTGTGGGCGGCCCGGCGATGCGCGGCGGCTTGACGGCCTTGATTCCGCGCAGGTCTGCTTGATGAAGGTCGGGGAAGGGCTCTCAGCGGATTTTCTTTCGAATGTTTGCTGGTGACCCAAATTCCGGCGGCCTTCAATTCTATTGTGGCTGGCGTGTTCAGTGTAGACTTGGACTGCTTGCAAAACAGGCTCCGCGGGTACCAATCGTGCAGATCCGTTGCGTCTGCACTTGAGAAATGAAGCGACCCGCTCACACCCCAATCCGCTCTGGCGGGTTGTCGAGTAATTCGCGCAGCGTGACCATGGCGTGCTCAAAGCGGTCAAACGGCAGTTGCGCGTTGATGGCGATGCGAACGGCGTGAGGGGCGCGAGCGTCGCGGCAGGCGAAATCTTCAGCCGGGCGGAGCTTGATGGAGCGTTCGGCTGCAGCGCGGCAGAAGGACGCCGCCCGCCACCCCGTGGGCAGACGCAGCCACGCGATTGGTACATCGTCACGCCAAGTGAGATCGTACGTGCCCAAATGATTGACCATGCATAAGACGTGCCGCTCAATCTCAGCTCGGACCTTTTCAGCAATTCGGGCTGTTCGCGGATCGTTCAAAAGCAGCGTTGCAAGATCGCCCAGCGGCGTGGCCAGCCCGAAAAACCCGTTTTCGGCCGCCATGCGAAGCCCTGACCCTCTGCCATGTGGCGCGATGGCGAACCCGATCCGAAGTGCAGGCGTGAGAGTTTTTGAAATTGAGGACACATACCACCCATGGCTCGGCGCGATCTGCCGGTATGAGGGCGCACGAAACGGGCCCATACGGTAACAGTCATCTTCGATGATTTGTACGTTGTGGCGCTCCGCCACTGCGGCGATCTCAACCCTGCGCGCTTCCGGCGTGAATATGACCGTGGGATTGTGCACCTCACAACTGGTGCAGAGGATTTGCGCTTCATGTTTTTGGATCAGCTCTTCTAAAGCTTCCGGAATGATCCCATCGTCATCCATTGGGACGGGAACAACCTCAGCGCGGAGGAGTTCCGCGGCGCGCCGAAAACCGGGATAGGCCAGGTCCTCGATCAAAATGACAGGTTTCTGCCCCGTCAGGATGGCTTGCATGGCCAGAGAAACACCGTTTTGACCGCCATGACACAGCACGATGTCCTCTTCCTGAAGCGCACCGATAGGTGATCCCGCCATCCAACGGACAACAGCGTCACGCGCCGGTCGAAATCCATCGCGGCTTGGGTAATGCATCAAGCCCGAAGTCGGCTCTTCCGCGACGCGATGCATCAATTCACGGATCAATCCGGCTTGCCCCATATTGGGAAGCGCAGGTGAAAGGAGTTTGAGATCCCCTGTCAGGCCGCCAGAGCCATGCGGCACACTATCGTCAAAGATCGGCTCATATGATTTAGCGACGCGCCCGTCAGCCACAAACGTGCCTCGGCCCACGGTCGCCTCACACAGGCCCGCATCGGTGAGGATAGTATAGGCACGCGCAACAGTGCCTGGTGTGATCGAGAGTTTCCATGCCAGATCGCGAACCGGAGGAAGACGAGATCCTGGCGCAAGCGCGCCCACGCGAATCCCATCCTTAAGCGTATCAGCAAGCGCTTTGTACTTCGGCCCGGGATGATCAGACAGCGTTGGTTGCCACTTTGTATTCATTACAATGTAATCCTAGATCACTACATTTTCATATTGTATCACTACATTACTACAAAAAAACACACATTGTGTCAATACAATTGAAAGGACATCCCATGACACAGACAAAAAACACAGCCGCCCTCGCCTATCTGCAAACGCGCCCTCTGACGCCTTTTGCCTCCATTGTGCTGCAGTTTGTTGTTCTGTGCGTGGCTTGGTCTGAGCGCCGCCGCACGCGGCTTGCCTTGCGCAAACTGGATGATCATCAATTGCAAGATATCGGGCTGACGCGTCGTGCGGCCGATGAAGAGGCAAAGCGGCCCTTCTGGATGGAATAGATAGAACAGACCCTGGCGAAGCTTAACGGCTTTGCCAGGGACCTTGAGATCGGGCTACAAAGGTGGTGCTATTTATCCCTCACCCGCAGAATTGAATTGCGGGATCCGCACTGAACCTTTCCCTAAGCTGTCGAAAATCACTCATTCCATGACAACAACTTACAAATCACGCTTGGCTGAGCCGCTGGAATTGCCTTGTGGTGCTGTATTGAAAAACAGGGTCGCAAAATCCGCCATGTCGGACTCCATGGGCGATGGGCGCGGCCATCCCACGGATGCCCAAATTCGGCTGTATCGAAGATGGTCGGAAGGCGGTCTCGCTCTGTCGATCATTGGTGAAGTTCAAGGCAGCGCGCATTATCCGGAGAAGCCGGGCAACCTTGTGTTGAACACCGGCGCAGACCCTGCAGCGTTCCGGGCGTTGGCGCAGGCTGGCCAGACAAAAGGCGCGCAACTTTGGGCGCAACTTGGCCACGCGGGTGCGATGGCGGATGCGCCGATCAGTCATGCCAAGGGCCCAAGTGCTTTGGATCTTCCAGGCCTGACCTGCGGCGCACTCAGCTTGTCAGAGATCAAGGGTTTGCCCGATGCGTTCGCACAAACGGCTCGTATGGCTCAAGATCTTGGTTTTGGCGGTGTAGAAATTCACGCAGCCCATGGGTTCTTGCTAAGCCAGTTCTTATCACCCTTGTTCAACCAGCGTGGGGATGCCTATGGCGGTGACTTAAAAAACCGCGCGCGCCTCACGTTTGAAGTTGTTGAGGCGGTGCGCGGCGCGGTTGATCCCTCGTTCCCTGTCGGTATCAAGCTGAACACCACTGATCATTTGCAAGGCGGGTTTGAAGAGCAAGAGGCGCTGGAGGTGATTGCAGATCTTGATCGCACCGGCATCGATCTTATTGACCTAAGTGGTGGGACGTATTTTCCAGGCGCACCCTCTTCTTCGGATCGTGCTGGATCGGGGCCTTATTTCGTAGAGTTTGCAAATGCCGCGCGAAAGAGGACGCAAAAGCCTTTGATGGTGACAGGCGGGTTCAAGACGTATGAACAGGCAGAAGCAGCTGTTGCGAATGGCTCTGCGCATGTGGTGGGGTTAGGGCGTGCGCTGATCTTGGATCCCGATTTGCCTGATGCGTGGACGGCAGGGCACGCCAAAAGCCCTCAGTTTCCGCGCTTCGCCGATCCGCCAGAAGGCGGTGTGACAGCCTGGTTTACAATGCAAATGTCGCGCCTCGCCCAGGATGAGACAGCCTTGAGAGCAGATGACATGGATGAAGCGATTACAGCCTATGCAGCGCGCGATGATGCACGGCGCGGCGTTTGGAAGGCGCATTTCAAGATCAAAACCTGAGTGTTAGACGCTCAGCTCTGCCATTGTTTTAAATCCCAACCCACGATCGGTGACGGCCTTGAGAAAGCGCGACAGCTGTTCATGGGTGGCTTTGAACCCCGCGCCCGCCGGTTTTGGATTGATAATGTGGCCGACGAAGACACCTGTTCCTCCAGTCTCGACCAGTTTGTCAAGGATCGCGTCATTGGCCTCCCACCCAGGGAAATGTTCGTGTTCGAAATCCAAAAATCCAATGCAATCCACGCCATGGTTTTCGCCAACCTGCTCGTAAATGCGATCTTCCAGCGGCGCTTTGTGAGCGGAGCGTGGGCCGTTGACGCGCACTGCCTTGAACCGCTGAGCGAGATGCGCGCGGGCGCGCGGCGTTGAGGAATGAAACGGGAACGCAAAACTATCGGCTGGGAAGCCAAGCTTGCGGTGTTCCTCGATCCCTTCATCAATTTCCTGCCGCAGCCAGCGGCGCAGGCGGTTGGATTTGAGGTAGTCAGTGATGTTCTGGTGCGTGCGGGTGTGAAATCCGATTTCGTGGCCGTCTTCTTGCAATTGATGCAGCCCGTCGATTTGGCTGGGAACGGCTTTGTGAATCTTGGTCACACAAAACGTGGCGCGGGCGCCGAACTCTTGCAAGATCGGTCGTGCGCGCATCCATTTCCCGACAAACAGATCGTCGTAGGTAAGGCAAACGTGGCCTTGGCTCATACCAGAACCTCTTGTTCGGTTTGCGCGCCCACATCAAACACACGTTTGTAGCGGGTGATTTCCTCTCTTGGGCCCATCGCTTTGCGTGGATTGTCAGAAAGTTTGACCGTCGGGCGCCCATCGGCGGCTATCGCTTTGCACACTAGGCTAAAGGGCGCGAGGCGGTCACCCTCCGTCAATCCGCGGAAATCATTTGTGAGCAGAGTGCCCCAGCCAAATGAGACGCGCGCCCGGCCGGCGAATTGGTTGTGGAGTTTGAGGATTTTCTCTTCGTCCAGACCGTCGGAAAAGATGATCAGTTTTTGAGTGGGATCTTCGCCCCGGTCTTTCCACCAGTTGATCGCGGTTTCTGCGCCTTCGGCTGGGTCACCACTGTCGACGCGGATACCTGTCCAACCGGCGAGCCAATCCGGCGCGCGGTCTAGGAAACCTTTGGTGCCGTAGGTGTCGGGCAGAATGATGCGCAGATTGCCATCGTGCTCTTCATGCCAATCGGAGAGCACATCATAAGGCGCGCGCGCGAGATCGGCATCACTGTTGGCCAGCGCGGCATAAACCATGGGCAGCTCATGGGCGTTGGTGCCGATGGCCTCCAGATCGCGGTTCTTGGCGATGAGGCAGTTGGACGTGCCCACGAAAGTTTCACCCAGCCGTTCTGTCATCGCTTGCACGCACCAATCCTGCCAAAGAAAAGAATGGCGTCGACGCGTCCCGAAATCGGCAATGCGCAGCCCATCGACACCGCGCAAACGCTGGGTCTTTTCCCAAAGCTTGGTCATGGCGCGGGCGTAGAGAACCTGCAGCTCAAACTTGTCCATCGTGTTGGTGACGGCCCGACCGCGCAGTTCCATCAGCACGGCGAGCGCTGGAATTTCCCAGAGCATGACCTCGGGCCAGTTGCCTTCGAATGTCAGCTCATACTGCCCGTCGCGTTTTTCGAGATGGTAAGGGGGAAGGCGTAGCGCCTCAAACCATTCCATGAACTCAGAAGTGAACATCTGGCGCTTGCCGTAGAACGTATTGCCTCTGAGCCATGTGCTTTCCCCACGAGAGAGGGAGAGAGAGCGGATGTGATCGAGCTGTTCGCGCAGTTCGCCTTCATCGACCAATTCAGCGAGCATAATATCTTTGGTGCGGTTGATAAGCGAGAAGGTCACTTGCGTGTCAGGCTTGTTGCGAAAGACCGACTGGCACATCAGAAGCTTGTAGAAATCCGTGTCAATGAGCGACCGCACAATGGGGTCGATCTTCCATTTATGGTTCCAGACACGGGTGGCGATATCGACCATAGGGGTCTCCGGGCGCGATTGCCTGACGGTTAAAGCAAAGGGGGGCGGCGCGCGCAAGAGCCACAGGATATGCACCGGTCCTTGCTTCATCTTTCCAAAAATACTCATACCCAACATTTCCGTGCTATGCTGCGCGTCGCATCGGAGGGCAAATTGGCGCAGCTTTACTCATATTGGGTCCGGCCTGAGGACATGATCCGCTCGCGGGCGTGGCGGATGGGGTATGAAAGTTATCGGATGGGGGAGCCGCCGGAGTATCTGGGGCCGCGGGCGAAGGCGTTGGCCTATGAATATGGGCGGCTCACGGCGGCGTATTTGCAAGGTGAAGGAGTTCGACTTAAACGCGTGACGCCGACGCGGCCGGTGAATGATGCCTATGTGCCGGATCTGGCGGCGGCATTGCAAAAGGCGGTGGTGATCGCCGAAAATTCACCCCGGACTTGATGTATGAGCCCGTCCCAGCCTTGCGCCAGGAGAACCTCGTTTGACTGATGGGAAGAGGTCCCGGATCACGTCCGGGACGGGGTTTCATCAGGCCAGATTGATTGCGATTTAAGGCCAGTATAGCCTGCAGCCATGTCGATTCCTGTCGAAACCTTCTTTCTGAACCCCGATAGCACCGGCACGTTGCAAGCGCGTATTCAGCAGATGATCGCTGAGGGCATCCTGTCTGGGCACTTTCAAAAAGGGGAAAAGCTGCCCTCCTCCCGCCGGTTGGCGCAGCATTTGGGGGTGAGCCGGATCACGGTCACGCTGGCCTATACGGAATTGCTCGCCTCCGATTACCTGGAGGCGCGAGACCGGTCTGGTTACTACGTTTCCCAAAACGCCCCGGACCCCCCGCGTTTTCCAACAAGTGAGCCGCGCAATGACGTTATTGACTGGTCGCGCGCGTTGGGACGGCGCTTTGCCGATGGGGCGATGCCGGAGAAACCGAAGGATTGGTCAAGCTATCGCTATCCTTTCATTTACGGTCAGACCGATCCGGCCATGTTTGATCATGCCAATTGGCGGCATTGCGCGCTGCGGGCGCTGGGACAAAAGGATTTTCAGGCGCTGACGGCGGATTATTATGATCGCGATGATCCACAGCTGATTGAGTTCGTAGCACGCCACACTTTGCCGCGCCGTGGGATCCTCGCTCGGCCTGAAGAGATCCTGATCACAATGGGCGCACAAAACGCGCTGTGGCTGACCGCTCAGGTGCTTTTGACCCAAAGACGGACAGCAGTGGCCGAAGAGCCCTGTTATCACGGGCTGCGCGATATTCTGAACCAGGCCCGATGTCATTTGATGCCAATCAGAGTGGACCCGGATGGGCTGCCCTGTGACGGGTTGCCAGATAAGGCAGATGTGATTTTCACCACGCCCAGCCATCAATCGCCGACCAATGTGACAATGCCGCTCAAGCGCCGGCAGGATTTACTAGAGAAAGCGGCCCGTATGGAGGCGCTGATTGTTGAGGATGACTACGAGTTTGAATTGTCTTTTCTCAACGCGCCGCTCCCGGCTCTGAAGTCACTCGATCAAGATGGCCGTGTGGTCTACATCGGCAGTTTTTCAAAATCGATCTTTCCAGGGTTGCGGCTTGGCTATCTGGTGGGCCCGGAACCCTTCATCAAAGAGGCCCGCGCGCTGCGCACCTCTGTGTTGCGCCATCCGCCTGGGCATATCCAACGCACTGCGGCCTATTTCCTGAGCCTTGGCCATTACGATAGCCTGATCCGGCGCATGGGTCAGATTTATGGAAGAAGGCGCTCGGTGATGGAGGATGCGCTTGCCAGCCATGACTTGGCCGTCGAAGGGCGCGGCGTGTTTGGGGGTAGCTCGTTTTGGATGCGCGCACCAGAAAATGTGAACACCAAAGAGCTGGACCGTCGTTTGCGCGCCAAGAGCGTGGTGATTGAGCCAGGACACTCGTTTTTCCACGATCCAGATCCGCCCAAAAATTACTATCGGTTGGCGTATTCTTCGATACCGTCTGAACGGATCCCGATGGGGATTGCTACTTTGGCGGCGGAATTGCAGGCAATGTCGGCTGAATAGGGCCAGAAAACGGAGAAATTTCGTCGGATCAGATTTCCATGATTTTCTCAAAACCCGGTGTTTTTTAACCATTTATTCGATTTATGAGACATTTCGGCTCATTAAATTTAGTCACTGGCATTATGTGATTCACTCATCTGGCCCTACTGAGGCCTCCCTCGCTTCCGTAATTTCCCCCAAGCAGGATTCTAAGGTCGCTGCTGCCTTGAGGAGATTTCAAAATGAAAATGACCACCGAAGAAGCTTTTGTGAAAACCCTGCAACGGCATGGTATTCAGCACGCTTTTGGCATTATTGGGTCGGCCATTATGCCCATTTCCGATATTTTTCCCGCGGCGGGCATCAAGTTCTGGGATTGCGCGCATGAAGGCAGCGCCGGGATGATGGCAGATGGCTATACCCGTGCGACCGGCAAGATGAGCATGATGATCGCGCAGAACGGTCCGGGGATTACCAACTTTGTGACGGCTGTTAAGACAGCCTACTGGAACCACACTCCGCTTCTTCTGGTTACACCGCAAGCCGCCAACAAGACCATCGGACAGGGTGGCTTTCAGGAAGTGGAGCAGATGAAGCTTTTTGAAGACATGGTCGCTTATCAAGAAGAGGTGCGTGACCCAAGCCGTGTGGCCGAAGTTTTGACGCGGGTGATTTCTCAGGCGAAGCGTCTCTCCGGCCCTGCACAGGTGAACATCCCGCGTGATTTCTGGACGCAAGTGGTGGATATTGAGATTCCTGATCCGATCGAATTTGAAGCCTCACCGGGTGGGGAAAGTTCTGTCGCCAAGGCAGCTGAGATGCTCTCAAATGCGAAAAACCCCGTCATTCTCAACGGTGCCGGCGTTGTTCTGGCGGACGGCGGGATTGCAGCTTCGATGGCGCTCGCGGAACGCCTCGATGCGCCAGTCTGCGTCGGGTATCAGCACAATGACGCTTTCCCGGGCTCGCATCCGCTTTTTGCGGGGCCTCTGGGTTACAACGGCTCGAAGGCCGGGATGGAGCTTATCGCGGATGCAGATGTCGTGCTGGCGCTGGGCACACGCCTCAATCCGTTCTCTACCTTGCCGGGCTACGGCATTGATTACTGGCCCAAAGACGCAAAAATCATTCAGGTCGATATCAACCCCGATCGAATTGGACTGACCAAGAAGGTCACCGTGGGCATTGTGGGGGATGCGGGCAAAGTCGCGCGCGGGCTCCTGAGCAACCTCAGCGATACGGCGGGCGATGAAGGCCGTACAGAGCGTAAAAACAAGATCGCCGAAACGAAATCGCGCTGGGCGCAGCAGCTCAGCTCCATGGATCACGAAGATGACGATCCGGGAACAACCTGGAATCAGCGGGCGCGTGCGGACAAGCCGGATTGGATGTCCCCGCGCATGGCATGGCGCGCTATTCAGGCGGCGCTGCCGAAAGAGGCGATCATTTCGTCGGACATCGGCAACAACTGCGCCATCGGCAACGCATACCCTTCGTTTGAGGAAGGCCGCAAATATCTGGCGCCGGGTCTCTTTGGCCCTTGCGGTTACGGCCTGCCTTCTATCGTGGGCGCCAAGATCGGTCAGCCAGATGTGCCGGTTGTCGGGTTCGCAGGTGACGGTGCTTTTGGCATCGCTGTGAATGAGCTGACCGCAATTGGCCGGGGTGATTGGCCCGCGATCACGCAGATCGTCTTCCGCAACTACCAGTGGGGCGCGGAAAAGCGGAATTCCACCTTGTGGTTTGATGACAATTTCGTGGGGACGGAACTCGACACCGAAGTGTCGTATGCCGGTATCGCGCAGGCTTGCGGCCTCAAGGGTGTTGTAGCGCGCACCATGGATGAGCTCACGGATGTCCTCAACACAGCGATAAAAGAGCAGATGCAGGACGGGGTGACCACATTGATTGAGGTCATGTTGAACCAAGAGCTGGGCGAACCTTTCCGCCGCGACGCAATGAAAAAGCCGGTCTCTGTCGCTGGCATCAGCGCCGAAGACATGGTTGAGCAAGCGGTCTGAGGCCGCGCGCTCAGGTGACCCTGACACCATCAGAGCTGCTGGCGGGAACCCCGCCAGCAACCCGCCCCATTATCGCCCTGAGCGAGGGGGAAGACGGCCGCGTTATTGCAGGCGGTATGGCCGCGCAGAAGGCCGGGCTTGCAGATGTGATTTTCGTTGGCCGGTCCGATCACGTGAATGAGCCCGGCGCGACCGTTCATGACCCTGCCACCTCTGAGTTGACCGAAGAGTTCGCTCAAGCTTTTTATGAACTGCGCAAACACAAAGGCGTGGATAAAGCCAAGGCAAGGGCGATGGTTGAAACACCGCTTGTCTATGCCGCGATGCTTGTACGAGAAGGGCATGCGACAGGGACTGTTGGTGGCGCAGTTGCTGCAACGTCAGATGTGGTGCGCATTGCCATTCAGGTGATTGGTAAAGCGCCTGACGCCGCGATGGTGTCGAGCTATTTTGCCATGTTTCCACAGGAGGGCGCCGGAGAGCACGCCCGCGCGATGATCTACTCTGATAGTGGTTTGGTCATTGATCCGTCGAGTGAGGAGCTGGCCGCGATAGCCGCGCAATCGGCGGCATCCTGTCGGGCGCTTTTGCGGCAAGAGCCGAAGATTGCGATGCTGTCCTTTTCGACCAAAGGCAGCGCGCGGCATGAGAAAGTCAGCAAGGTAACCCGCGCGCTGGAGCTTTTGCAGGAGGCGCATCCTGACCTTCAGGCCGATGGTGAACTGCAATTTGATGCGGCCTTTCTGCCCAGTGTGGGCGGCACCAAAGCGCCCGGGTCGAATGTGGCAGGTCAGGCCAATGTGATGATCTTTCCCAACCTGGATGCGGGCAATATCGGGTACAAGATCACCCAGCGGATTGGCGGTTATGCTGCTATTGGCCCGATCCTGCAGGGGCTTGCCAAACCTGCCAATGATCTTTCGCGCGGGTGCAGCGCGGAGGATGTGACACAAATGATTGCCGTGACAGCGCTGCAGGCCATGGCACAAACTGAAACCGGCAGCACGCCCTGATATGGCGGATGCGACCCATATGAAACACGAGTGTTAGAGACGATACATGGCGTTTGCATCCCTTGATCCCACCCACATCAAAAGCCGGGCCACTGTGCTTTTTCCCGGCGTGGTCGTTGCCGTTCTGGTGGCGGTCTCCGCGCAGTTTCTGGCAGAACACTATGCCACGCCGGCCATGCTGATGGCGCTGCTGTTGGGTATCGCGGTCAGCTTTCTAAGTGAAGAAGGTCGCGCGGTGGAAGGGATCTCTTTCGCCGCCAAGACGATCCTGCGCCTTGGCGTCGCTCTTTTGGGGATCCGCATTTCCGTGTCCATGTTGACCGGTCTGGGCTGGGAACTTTTGGTTCTTGTCATCGGCTGCGTGGTCCTGACGATCGGTTTTGGCTTCGCTGCCGCTCGGCTCTTTGGCAGCAAATGGCGGTTTGCGTTTCTCACATCCGGGTCCGTGGCCATATGTGGCGCGTCGGCGGCGATGGCGATCTCGGCCATTCTCCCGCAGGACAAACGCTCCGAAGAGCGGCTGATTTTCACTGTGGTGGGGGTCACGCTTTTGTCGACCATCGCGATGATTGCATATCCTATACTTGTGAAAGCCCTCGATCTGAATGATCTGGAAAGCGGTGTTTTTCTTGGCGGAACGATCCATGATGTGGCCCAGGTGGTGGGCGCCGGGTTCTCAATCAACGAAAATGTCGGTGATACCGCCACTTTGGTAAAATTGATCCGGGTCGCCATGCTGGCCCCCGTTGTGGTGATCGCCGCAATCCTGATCCGATCTTTTGCCCAAGCTGAAATCGCTGGGGATCGCCCGCCCATTTTGCCCACCTTTGTGATTGGTTTTCTGGCGCTGGCTGCCATCAGCTCAACAGTGCCGGTGCCACAGGTCATCACCGATGCGGTCTCCGCTGCGTCGCGTTGGTTCCTCCTTATCGCGATTGCCGCAGTTGGAATGAAAACCAACCTGAAACAGGTGCTTTCCGTAGGGCCCGCTGCGATCGGGCTTATCGTCGCGGAGACAATTTTCATTGCCGCAATCATGCTCGCAGGAATAATGTTCTTAACGTAACAGGAAAATTAGAAAAAAAGCGCCAGATGACAGTCCAGCCAAAAATCGATACCTCGCCAAAAGTCTCCGACGAAATTCGCAAGACGACGTGCTACATGTGCGCCTGCCGCTGCGGGATCAACGTGCATATGAAGACGGGTGAGGATGGCGAAAAACGCGTCGCCTATATCGAGGGCAATCGTGATCATCCGGTGAACCAAGGGGTTCTGTGCGCAAAAGGCAGTGCGGGGATCATGCAGGTGAATGCGCCGTCGCGGTTGCGCGCGCCTTTGAAGCGCGTGGGGCCCCGGGGTTCGGGCGAATTTGAAGAGATTTCCTGGGATGAGGCGCTCGATCTCGCGGTGTCTTGGTTGGAGCCTATTCGGCAGAAAGACCCCTCCAAGCTTGCCTTCTTTACAGGCCGGGATCAGAGCCAGTCTTTCACCGGGTTCTGGGCGCAGAATTACGGCACGCCGAACTTTGCGGCCCATGGCGGGTTCTGCTCGGTCAATATGGCCGCCGGTGGCATTTACACGATGGGCGGCGCGTTTTGGGAGTTTGGTCAGCCGGATTGGGATCACACGAAGCTATTTATGCTATTTGGCGTGGCCGAGGATCATGACAGCAATCCGATCAAGATGGGCTTGGGCCGGATCAAGGGGCGCGGTGCGCGCGTGATCGGGGTCAATCCCATTCGGTCGGGCTATAACGCCGTGGCAGATGATTGGGTGGGGATCACGCCCGGAACGGACGGGCTTTTCATTCTGTCGCTGGTGCACTGCCTCCTTAAGGCAGGCAAGATTGATCTCGATTATCTTGCCCAGTTTACCAATGCACCCTGTTTGATCAATGACGACCCTAAATCACCTGAATACGGCCTGTTCTTACGCGACAAGGACGGCAAGCAGCAGGTGATTGATCGTCGGACGGGCAAGCTCGCCGCGTTTGACAAAAAGGGTGTGCGGCCTGGGCTGTCGGCGACGCATCGGCAGGGTGGCATCACCTATGTCCCGGTCATGCACCGGCTGGTTGAGCGATATATGTCGGATGAATATGCGCCAGAGGCGGTGGCGGAGACGACGGGGATCAAGGCCGAGAAAATCCGCACCATTGCTGCCGAGATTGCGCGGGTGGCGTTTGATGAAGCGTTTGAGCTTAACACGCCTTGGACGGATTTCCGCGGTGAAAAGCATGACACCATGAAGGGTCGCCCGGTCAGCTTTCATTCGATGCGCGGGATTTCGGCGCATTCGAACGGGTTTCAGACCTGTCGCGCGCTGCATATCCTGCAAATCATCCTGGGCAGTGTCGAAGTGCCTGGTGGCTTCCGATTCAAGCCGCCCTACCCCAAGCCCGTCAGCGCCCATCCCAAGCCCCATTGTAAGGTCACGCCTGGCAAGCCGCTCGATGGGCCGCATCTGGGCTATGTTCAGGGCCCGGAGGATCTGTGCCTGCGCGAAGATGGCAGCCCCGCGCGGATTGATAAGGCCTATACCTGGGAAAACCCGATGAGCGCCCATGGCCTGATGCACATGGTAATCTCAAACGCCTATGCGGGCGATCCCTACAAGGTTGATGCGCTGTTCATGTACATGGCGAACATGTCGTGGAACTCGACGATGAATACGTCCGGCGTCATCAAAATGCTGACGGATAAAGACCCTGATACAGGCGAATATGTGATTCCAAAGCTGATTTACTCGGATGCGTATAGCTCTGAAATGGTGGCCTATGCCGACCTCGTTCTGCCCGATACCACCTATTTGGAGCGGCATGACTGTATCTCGCTCCTCGACCGTCCGATTTGTGAGGCGGATGCCGCCGCCGATGCGATCCGTTGGCCCGTGATAGAGCCTGATCGCGATGTGCGTGGCTTCCAGACGGTTCTGGTTCAGTTGGCCAATCGGATGGGCATGCCGGGCTTTACCAATGAGGATGGGACGGCGAAGTACGAAGACTACGCCGATTACATCACCAACCACCAACGCAAACCGGGGATTGGGCCGCTCGCCGGGTTCCGGCGCAATGGCAATGAGGTGAGCCACGGGCGCGGGGATCCGAACCCCGATCAAATCCAGGAATACATCGATAATGGCGGCTTCTTTGTCAGCCACATCCCCGATGAGGCAGCTTACTACAAACCATGGAACGCGTCCTATCAGGATTGGGCGGTGGAGATGGGGCTCTATGACAGCCCGCAGCCGTATTTGTTTGAGCTGTATTCCGAGACGATGCGCAAATTTCAGCGCGCCGCAGAAGGCCATGGGGAGCATCAGCCCCCGGATCACCTGAGGGATCGGATCAAGAGGACGCTTGATCCACTCCCGATTTGGTATGCGCCGTTTGAGGATGATCACGTCGACCCTGAGGAGTACCCCATTCACGCGCTGACGCAGCGGCCGATGGCCATGTATCACAGCTGGGGCACGCAAAACGCATGGCTGCGGCAGATCCATGGCCACAATCCGCTTTATGTGCCAACGAAGATCTGGGAAGCGCACGGGTTTGACGAGGGGGACTGGGCCAAGGTGAGCAGCGCGCATGGCTCTATCGTGGTGCCAGTGGCGCATATGGCCGCGCTGAACGAAAATACAGTCTGGACATGGAACGCTATTGGCAAGCGCAAAGGCGCCTGGGCGCTGGATGAAGATGCGCCGGAGGCCACGAAGGGGTTCCTTCTCAACCATCTCATTCATGAGCTCTTGCCGCCTAAAGGGGACGGGCTCAGATGGGCCAATTCAGACCCTGTTACGGGGCAAGCGGCCTGGTTTGACCTGCGCGTGAAGATTGAGCGCGCCGAGGCCGGAGAACAGACCCAACCTGATTTCCCGCCGATCCAATCACCCGTTGGCAAAGGCCCCGAAGATCTCACCTGGAAGGTGGGCAAATGAGCGGGAAGAAATGGACACTCTTGGCCATTTTGGCTTTTGTTAGTCTCACATTAGGGTCGTTCATTTGGTTCATCGTGACCTGGGACCCCGCAAAAGAACAATCTGTAACGCAAGCCACTTCTGCCCAATCAGAGGATCGCCAGCTATGACAACACTTCCCTCCTTGACCCAGAAAAAACTGGGACTGGTGATCGACCTTGATACCTGCGTGGGCTGTCACGCCTGCGTGGTGAGTTGTAAGGGTTGGAACACAGAGAATTACGGCGCGCCGCTTAGCGATCAGGATGCTTATGGTTCTAATCCGTCGGGCACGTTCCTCAACCGGGTGCATTCCTATGAGGTGCAGCCCGAGGACGGCCCGGCGCAGCTCATTCACTTCCCGAAATCCTGCCTGCATTGTGAGGACGCGCCCTGCGTTACGGTCTGCCCGACAGGGGCGAGCTACAAGCGGGTCGAGGACGGGATCGTGCTGGTCAATGAAAGTGATTGCATCGGCTGTGGCCTGTGCGCGTGGGCCTGTCCCTACGGCGCGCGAGAGTTGGACGCGGCCGAGGGCGTGATGAAAAAATGCACGCTGTGCGTGGACAGGATTTACAACGAAAACCTACCAGAGGTAGATCGCGAACCTGCCTGCGTTCGAACCTGCCCGGCGGGCGCGCGGCACTTCGGCGATTTTGCCGATCCCGACAGCCATGTGTCAAAGCTTTCAGCAGAGCGTGGTGGTATGGATTTGATGCCCGAACTGGGCACAAAGCCGGTCAATAAATACCTGCCGCCCCGGCCCAAGGATGAGATGGAACAGATCGACATTCTTGCCCCCTATCTGACGCCTGTTGCGGAAGAACCCAAGGGGCTTTTGGGGTGGCTCGACAAAGCGCTGGACGCCATGCCGGGCGGCACGCGTGAAGCGGAAGACGCCTGATGCATCCCGCGCCGTCTGTTATCATCTTCACCACGCTGTCGGGCCTTGGATTTGGCATGTTGGCGTGGCTTGGGCTGGGCTTGCCCGTTGTTACCGGCTGGGTGGCGGTTTTCATGTTTGGCTTGGCCTACGCGTTGGCGGTAGGCGGGCTTTTGGCCTCAACCTTTCATCTGGGTCGTCCTGAGCGCGCGATGAAAGCCTTCACGCAGTGGCGCTCGTCGTGGCTCAGCCGCGAAGGCGTTGTATCTGTCGCCGCCCTTTTGGTGATGGCGCTTTATGCGGCGGGCCTCGTGTTTTTTGGCACGCATTGGGCGATTTTGGGCTGGATCGGGGCGGGTTTGTCTCTGTTGACGGTGTTTTGCACCGCCATGATCTATGCGCAGCTCGACACTGTTCCGCGTTGGAAAACGCCACTGACGCCTGTGCTTTTCATGCTCCTTTCGGTAGCAGGTGGCGCACTTTTGGCAGGGCAAGTGATCGCCGCGCTGGTGCTTTTGCCGCTTGCGGCCATCTGTCAGGTGGTGTGGTGGCGGCGCGGAGATGGCGCTTTTGGCTCCGCCGGTTCTACTTTGGCGACAGCAACAGGGCTGGGGGATCGCGGCGCTGTTCGGGCGTTTGAACCGCCCCATACCGGCACCAATTACTTATTGCGTGAATTTGCCTTTGAGGTGGGCCGCAAGCATGTGGAAAAGCTTCGGATGATTGCTCTGATCCTGGGGTTTTTGGTGCCGTTTTCGCTATTGTGGTTGCCGTTCAGCCATGCCCTCGCCCTTTTCGCTGTGCTGTGCCACCTGGCCGGGGTGGCCGCATCACGCTGGCTTTTCTTTGCTCAGGCAGAGCACATGGTAGGGCTTTACTACGGAAAGCATTAAGCTCGGTTCAGCCCCATCCATCCGTCAAATCATCGTAGAACGGATCAACACGATTGGCGCGGAACCGTTTCCAGCGCACTCGGATGGCCCAGTAAAGCGCAAACAGCACCACGAGCATCGCAATGCTCAACCAAGGAATGATGCGCACATCTGGCCCTGCCACAGGCTGCACGCTCACAGCGTTGGGAAAGATCGAGAGAAACTCATTGCGCCACCCGTAATGGCGCACAGCGATCCACTTCGGCGCGTCCACCGTTGATTTGAAGTCTGAGGCCTCCGCCTGCAAATTTGACGTGTCAAACTTGAAGTAAGGCGGCCAGCCCCAGCCTGTGTCTTCGTTGCGATAGATCATCACCCGACCGTTGGCGCGCACGGTCTGAATGAAAAACACGTCTCGATTTGCGACGGTGCCGTCATTGCCCACATCCGCCGTGGCCCAGAATATTGAGTTTTCCCCGAAATCCACGCGTTTGGCATAGGTATCTGTCACCCGTGCGATGTCATATTGAGGCAGGGTGTAGTGAAGGAACGCCGCCACCAGCGCCCAAAAGACGATCACGAAGACCCATTTTACATATCTCATGGTCGCCCATTCCTTTGGTACTTGTCCGGTACCCTGCCATGTAAGCTCGGGAGATTGCAATGTAGGCCTGCGCCGGTAGGTTGGTCAGATCGGCCGCTTTAAATAACAAGGAGGATCCGCCCGTGAAACAGGTGAACCTATCCGAGAAACTCACCCAGTTCAGCGCCTATTGGAGCCCGAAGATTGTTGCGGGTTACAACGGCAATGATGTGATGGTTGTTAAGGTGCTGGGAGAGTTCACTTGGCACAGTCACCCGGACACAGATGATTTTTTTATGGTTCTTAAAGGCGAGATCGATATCGAAATGCGGGATCGAACAGTGACGTTAAAAGAAGGCGAGATGTTCGTCGTCCCCAAAGGCGTGGAGCATCGCCCCGTGGCCCGCATAGAGGCGCATTTGATGCTGATTGAGCCGAGCGGAACGCCCAATACGGGCGATCCAGATACAGCCGCTGCGAAAGACCGGATATGATCTATGAGACCGGGCCAAGAAACCTGATCACGGATGTGGTCGGGTTACGCGTTGGCAATGCACAGGACGGCCTGATCAAGACCGGTGTGACGGTGCTGGTGGGCGATGCGCCTTTTTCCGCAGGCGTGCACGTGATGGGCGGCGCGCCTGGCACGCGGGAGACCGATCTGCTCGCCCCTGATAAGCTGGTGGAGCAGGTCGAGGCTCTGGTGCTTTCGGGCGGGTCCTCCTTTGGGCTCGATGCGGGATCAGGCGTGGCAGATGCCTTGGCAGCAGAAGGGCGTGGATTTGCAGTAGGGAAGGTTCGGGTGCCCGTTGTGCCGGCGGCGATCCTGTTTGATCTAACAAATGGTGGTGACAAAAATTGGCCCGACAACCCGTACAAACCTTTGGGCAGGACCGCCTTTGAGGCAGCTAAGGAAAATTTTGAGCTTGGCTCTGTCGGCGCTGGCACAGGCGCGAAGACGGCAACGTTCAAAGGCGGTCTCGGGTCGGCATCACTTAATCTTCCTTCCGGGATTTGCGTGGGCGCGCTTATAGCTGTCAACGCCATCGGATCTGCAACGGTGGGCGAAAGCCCGCATTTTTGGGCAGCGCCCTTCGAGATTGGCAATGAATTCGGCGGCCTTGGTCCGGCACCATCCTTTCCACCACCCGGCACGCCCAAGCTCAAAGGTGCGGCGGGGCGCAATACGACCATCGGCATTGTTGCAACGGATGCCTCTTTGACACAGGCACAATGCACGCGGCTTGCCATTGCGGCCCATGACGGACTGGCCCGTGCGCTTATGCCTGCGCATACGCCGCTTGATGGGGACCTTATCTTCGCGGCCGCGACGGGCCGTGCGGCGATGGATGACCCGATAAGAGACACGACGCTGTTGGGTCACGCGGCCGCGCTGTGCGTCTCTCGTGCCATCGCGCGTGCCGTCTTTGCGGCAACGCCTGCGCCCAAGGATGACCTCCCCTGCTGGTCATCGCAGGCCAATCTTTAGGCTTCATCTTTCCAAAAATACTCAAATTCTACTGGTGCCAACGTGCCCGGTCTGACCCGCATAAATCCTTGATAAACGCGCGGGCGCGGTATACCTCAATTCCATGACACGGATGATGGATATTGAGGATCGCGCCTTTTTGCCGTCGCGGTTTTACGGCGCCAAATTGGCTGAGTTGGCGCGACTATAACGTCGTTTGCTCGACCCTCCGTCTCACATTCCCATTCTGAAAAAGCGAAGCGCGAAGTAGCCATGTCAAACGCCACACCAAAAACACTCTACGATAAAATCTGGGATGCCCATGTTGTTCATGAGGCCGATGACGGGACGTGTGTTCTTTATATCGACCGGCATCTTGTCCACGAGGTGACCAGCCCGCAAGCTTTTGAAGGGTTGCGTATGGCAGGACGAAAGGTTCGTGCGCCGGAAAAGACGATCGCGGTGCCCGATCATAACGTACCCACCACAGCCGGGCGCGAAGACCCCAGCAAAATGAGTGAAGACAGCCGCATCCAAGTCGAGGCGCTGGACAAGAACGCGCGCGAATTTGGCGTGCATTACTATCCGATCACCGACCGCCGTCAGGGAATCGTGCATATCGTCGGGCCGGAGCAGGGATGGACATTGCCGGGCATCACCATGGTCTGTGGCGATAGTCACACGGCAACTCATGGGGCCTTTGGGGCGCTGGCCCATGGTATCGGTACCTCTGAGGTGGAGCATGTTCTGGCCACCCAGACCCTGATCCAGAAGAAATCCAAGAACATGAAAGTTGAGATCACCGGGAAACTGAACCCCGGTGTAACGGCCAAGGATATCACTCTTTCAATCATCGGGGAGACCGGCACAGCGGGCGGCACCGGCTATGTGATTGAGTATTGCGGTGAGGCCATTCGCGGGCTCAGCATGGAAGGCCGGATGACGGTCTGCAACATGGCCATCGAAGGCGGCGCGCGCGCTGGCTTGATCGCGCCAGATGACATCACCTTTGACTATGTGAAGGGCCGCCCGAACGCGCCAAAGGGCGCGCATTGGGATGCGGCGGTCAAATGGTGGAAGACGCTTTTCTCCGATATTGGTGCCCACTGGGACAAGATGATCACGATCCGGGGCGAGGATATCGCGCCTGTTGTCACTTGGGGCACAAGCCCGGAGGATGTCTTGCCGATCACAGCCCATGTGCCGCAGCCCGAGGATTTTGCCGGGGGCAAGGTCGATGCGGCGGCACGTTCTTTGGATTACATGGGTCTGACGCCAGGCACGCCTTTGGCGGAGATTGAAATTGATGCCGTCTTTATCGGGTCCTGCACAAATGGCAGGATTGAGGATCTGCGCGCTGCGGCGGAGATTTTGCGCGGCAAAAAGATCAAAGATGGCGTACGGGGCATGGTTGTTCCGGGGTCTGGGCTTGTCCGACTGCAGGCCGAGAAAGAAGGCATTGCAGACGTGTTTAAGGAGGCCGGGTTTGAATGGCGGCTTGCAGGCTGTTCGATGTGCTTGGGCATGAATCCGGACCAACTTGCACCTGGAGAGCGCTGCGCGGCCACGTCGAACCGCAATTTTGAAGGCCGCCAGGGTCGCGGCGGGCGCACCCATCTGATGAGCCCTGCGATGGCGGCGGCGGCAGCGGTGACGGGCCGTCTCACGGATGTCCGGGAGTTGATGTAACATAACGCTGCCTTAATTCCGCTCCGATCTCTTACACAATTGTTGACGAAGCTGACACGCTCGTAGCGTTGACACGCGGGTGTACCCCTACATCTTGTGGGCAAAACCACTTGGTCAAACTTCCGCTCCTAAATTGATGCAATCCCGCACCACTTCTTTCATCAATCCGTCCAATTAATTTGATGAAAAGTTTCAAAGAGTTGCGCCCGATCGGGAAAAGGGGCAAAAATTGGACAGAAATGAGGCAATCCGGCAGCAAAGTCGGAGTCAAAGTGGAACAAGAGCGCGGCATCGTACTGTGCTCGGCCGGTTTGAGGGTAAGAGAGCAGTGGTTTCTCAGATGGTCAGTGCGCTGTTGCGCGCCTGCCTTGTGGCGGGTCTGGTGGTTACACCTGCGCTTTTGCTGCCCTCCGTGGCGGCGGACACGGCTCAGATCGTTGTGGTGATTGCGCTCCTGTCCGCGCTGTTGACCTTCATGGAATATTTCGGCCGCTATCCCTCCATTGTGGAATTCAGGTTTGCCGCGCCGTTCAACCGGTTGAAATTCATCTGCCTTGCAGCATCCATCCTGTGTCTGTCCTTGATCATGCGCGGGCAATCTGATCCGACAATCGCCTCGATCTTCCTTACAGGGGCGGGCGAAGGTCTTGGCCAAATCGTGGACTTCCCGTTTTCGCCTGTGCGCCTTGTTGTGTTGATGCTGCCCTATGATGCGTCGGCTGCACTGATCCTGGAAGTGCGGACGGCTGCGGGTGTGTCTTACTTGTTGTCCATGGTCATGATTGTTGCCTTCATGATCATGACGTGGGTGTTCAACTGGCCTATGCGCAAAGGCAAGTTCAATGTTTGGATCAACCTGCCATTGTTTGATCCCACGCGTGGCGGCGACGTGGTTGAAAGACTGCGGCGCGATGCTGGCTTTAACCTTGTGTTAGGGATTTTGCTGCCATTCATTATTCCCACGCTGATCAAGGCTGCGTCCGATGTGGTGGGCGTGGTGTCCTTTGAAGATGCACAAACAATGATCTGGACGATGACGGCATGGGCTTTTCTTCCTGCCAGCATGTTTATTCGCGGGCTCGCTTTAATGCGTGTGGCCGACCTGATCGAAGCCAAGCGCAAACGCGTACACGCTCGTGGCGATGGACCCCGCATCGAAGCCTGATCTTTCTGGTCTGGTTTTTTCTGACGCCTGGACCTCTGATCGCAGACACAGTGCGCATTGCCACCTATCACACGGAGCTGTCCCGCAAGGGGCCGGGCCTTCTGTTGCGCGATATCTTGCGCGGGCAGGATCCTCAGGTTCAGGCAGTCGTCGACGTCATTGCCAAGTTAGAGCCTGATATTTTGGTCCTTCAGGGCATCGATTATGATCATGATCTGATTGCTCTCACGGCCTTGCGTGATGCGATTGCTGAGGTGGGCCCGTCTTATCCCCATATGTTTGCCCGAATGCCCAATGCGGGCCTTGCTTCGGGTGTGGATCTCGATGGGGATGGCCGTTTGGGAGAGCCCGAGGATGCCCATAGCTATGGCTGGTTTGCTGGCGAGGGGGGGCAAGCGATCCTGTCTAAGTTTGCCATTCTGGCAGAGGATGCCCAAGATTTTTCGGACAGACTTTGGTCCGACATGCCACAACCGCTTTGGCCGAAGGAGGCGATGCCGGGCCAGGATGTGCAGCGATTGTCCAGCCGCGGCCATTGGTCAGTGCCGATTGATCTTGGTTCCATGCGCCTGACGCTTCTGAGCTTTCATGCGACCACGCCAGTTTTTGACGGGCCAGAAGACCGCAATGGCCGGCGCAATCATGATGAGATCGTGTTTTGGCAACACTACCTGGATGGTGCATTTGGGTCAGCGCCTGAGGGGCCCTTTGTCTTGGCAGGCAATGCCAATCTTGACCCCGTTGATGGAGAAGGGCGCAAAGCGGCGATCCAAACCCTCTTGGCTGACCCGCGCGCGCAAGATCCTAAACCGCGCGGTCCAGGCGCAGCCAACACGCCGGGCCATCGGGGTGATCCTAGGCTGGACACGGTAGAGTGGCCCCAGGTGGGGAACCTGCGGGTCAGCTATGTCCTTCCCTCAGCAGAGCTTTCGGTCACGGATGCTGGCGTGCATTGGCCCTCGGACGGCCCAGAGGCCGCCGTGGCGGCCACGGCCAGCCGCCACCGCCTTGTGTGGGTTGATATCACGCTCGACTGACATTGCGTTTCTTGACGCCCTTGGGCCTTCGGGATAGGCGATGTGCGACCCGTTTAGGCACAAGGATCGCGCGTATGACCACCTCTTCGCTTCTCATTCTACCCGGCGACGGCATTGGCCCAGAGGTGATGGCCGAGGTGCATAAGATCATTGAGTGGTTTGGGGCAAAGCGTGATCTGAAATTTGATGTGAGTGAGGATCTGGTCGGTGGTGCGGCCTATGATGCTCATGGCACGCCTTTGCACGATGATACCATGGCCCGCGCGCAAGAGGTGGATGCGGTTTTGCTCGGGGCCGTCGGTGGGCCGAAATACGATACGCTTGATTTTTCGGTGAAGCCGGAGCGTGGGCTGTTGCGCCTGCGTAAGGAGATGGATCTCTTCGCCAATCTCCGCCCCGCGCAGTGTTTTGATGCCCTGTCTGATTTCTCTTCACTCAAGCAAGAGGTGATTTCCGGCCTCGACATCATGATCGTGCGAGAGCTGACAAGTGGTGTCTACTTTGGAGAACCGCGCGGGATTTTTGAGGAAGGCAATGAACGTGTCGGCATCAATACGCAGCGCTACACTGAAAGTGAGATTGACCGTGTTGCGCGCTCTGCTTTTGAGTTGGCGCGGCGACGTGGGAACAAGGTCTGCTCCATGGAGAAGGCAAATGTGATGGAGTCCGGCATCCTGTGGCGCGAAGTGGTGCAAAAGGTGCATGACGAAGATTACGCCGATGTGGAGCTAAGCCACATGTATGCGGATGCCGGTGCGATGCAGCTCTGCCGCTGGCCCAAGCAGTTTGATGTGATCCTGACGGATAACCTGTTTGGTGACATCCTGTCAGACACGGCGGCGATGTTGACCGGCTCTTTGGGGATGTTGCCCTCGGCAAGCCTTGGCGCACCCATGGCCAATGGCCGGCCCAAAGCGCTTTATGAACCCGTTCATGGGTCCGCACCCGATATCGCGGGCCAAAGCAAAGCCAACCCGATTGCCTGCATCCTGAGTTTTGCGATGGCGCTGCGCTACTCCTTTGATGAGGGCGAGGAGGCAACCCGCCTCGAAACCGCCATAGAGACTGTTCTGGCCGGTGGGGCGCGCACGGCAGATTTGACTGGCGAGGATGGCACCACGCCGCTGTCGACCTCTGAGATGGGCGATACGATCCTCGGTGCCTTGGACGCCAGCCTGTGATCCAGACACGGCCATACCGGCCGGGTGATGCAGATGCGTTTTTGCCGCTTTATCGGGAATGCCTTGCTTATTATCGGGTCAGAAAACCCTCCGCCGCACAAGAGGCGCGTATCGTGGGCATTTTGGATGGCCAACGGCATCTATCATGCCTGATGGCCTTTGATGGTGATACGCCGCTTGGGTTTGCAACCTGGGTGCTGACCTTTCCCTCTGGCACGGATATTGCGCTTTACATGAAAGAGCTTTTCGTGCGCGAAGAGGCGCGAGGCAAAGGCGTTGGCCGGGCCTTGATGGCAGGGCTTGTGCGCATCGCCGAAGACGAAGGGTGCTGCCGTTTTGACTGGCAAACAGACATGGATAACCCCGATGCGCAGGCGTTTTACGCACGGCTTGAGGCGCCTCTTTATGAAAAGGTGACTTACCGGGTGAAAGCCGGGGAATACGACGCTTTTCTATCGCGCTTGGGTGCTTGACGGCCGCGCGAAACAACGCTTGTCAAACCGTCAATGGCGGCGTATCCCCCTCCCGCAGTCGGAGTGTAGCTCAGCCTGGTAGAGCACTGTCTTCGGGAGGCAGGGGCCGGAGGTTCGAATCCTCTCACTCCGACCAATTTTCATTCTCATAGCAAAAGTTGGGATGCTGCGACGTCAGTTTTGTTTGGTTGGTGCATTGCCCAACAGCGCACTGAGTTAGCTCATGCGATCCATGATCCTGTACCAAAGAACAGATGACGACAGAAACCAAGGATTGCCGCGGTAGTACGCTCGTCCAGGAAACGGGATTTCGGAAAAAACGGTTTTGGCCGTCGTGTCGCCTGCAACTTGCCGGCCAATTTGATTGCCAAGATAGCCCGCCATACCCGCCCCGGAGCCGCAATATCCTGCTGCAAAATGAACCCCGCGGTGCTGACCCGCATGCATGAGGCTATCGAAAGTGTAGCCCACCGTGCCGGCCCAAGAATGATCAATACGCACATCTTTGAGCTCAGGGAAAATGGCCACCAAATCCCGACGCAAGACAGGACCACTTTTTCTCGGATCTGTTTCGCGTAAGGAAACGCGCCCACCGAAAAGGATGCGCTTTCGATCCGGAGAAAGGCGGTAGTAATACACCAGCTTCCGGGTGTCAGACAGGATGCGGTCTTTAGGAAAAAGGCGATCTATCTGCTCCTGGGGCAGTTCCTCAGTGGCGATGATGTAAGAACCAATCGGAATGACCCGGCGCTGCAGCCATGGCAAAAGTTCACCGGAGTACCCGTTGGTCGCAACAATGACATGCCGCGCATGGATCTGTCCTTTCACAGTGCTGACGTGGTGGCCGCTCCCGTTCTCTGCCAACCCGGTTGCTTTGCAATTCTGGATCAAGGCAATGCCGCTTGTTTCCGCGAGGCGCGTGAGACCCGCGTGATAGGCACCCGGGTCAACACTTGCATGTTTGGGAAACACCATCCCGCCGTGATAGAACTCTGTTCGAAGCTCACTCAATTGCTCTGACTTAGGCACCAGAAAGGCATCAGTTTTGAGCACGGGATGCGCAGCTTCAGCCGCTCTTGCAAGCTGCTCATATTGCCGTGGCGAATGGGCACCGTGAAAACGACCCACGACCCGGAAATCACATGCGATGTTCTCCTCTTCGATGAACTTTGCGGTGAAATCGAGCGAGGCCTGCCCCTCACGAAAGATACGCTCGGCAATGTCTGCGCCGAACTTGTGCTTCAGGCTGTCAAAGCTCGGTTTGATACTGGTTGAAACCTGGCCACCATTGCGCGTGCTGCAGCCTTGGCCGATCTGTCCCGCGTCAATGACCACGGTGTGCATTCCGGCGCGCGCTGTTTGAATGGCTGCGTGCAGACCGGTGTAGCCACTTCCGATCACCAAGACATCCGCTGACTTAGGCAGTGTCGCTGCATCGCCATCGGGCCTACGCCCTTCCCACCAATAGGGCGCATCCTTGTATGTGTCGCTAAACGGTGCGTCGGTCATCATATTGCACTCAGAATAATATCGGCGGCTTTTTCTGCGACCATGATCACAGGCGCGTTCGTGTTGCCGGAGGTGATGTTGGGAAAAACGGACGCGTCAACAACCCGAAGGTTTTGCACCCCATGCACGCGGAGGTTGGCATCTGTGACGCTGTGGGCGGGATCAGGGCCCATGCGGCACGTGCTGACCGGGTGGAACACAGTGCCCGCGCGTTCCCGGATATCGGCCAGCAGATCCTCATCAGATTGTATGCCGGGGCCAGGCTTGAGCTCTTCTTCGATGATATCTGCCAAAGCAGGCGCGTCCGTCAGACTGCGCAAAAAACGCGCCGCGGCGATCATGTCTTGCACGTCCTGGTTGGTTGACAGGTAGTTCGGTTGGATCGCGGGGGCCTGCCGAGGGTCATTGGACCGGATCGCGATGCTCCCCCGGCTGGTGGGCCGACTGGGTTGCGCGCCCATCAAAAGACCCGGGAACGGGTCGGGACGCATCAAAGGGCGCTTGCCGGGCGGGGCCTTGGTGTAGCTCACGGGCGAGAAGTAAAGCTGCAGGTCAGGATGGGTAAGCTCGGGCCTGCTTTTGGCAAATCCACCGGCCTGATTGACGCCGAGCGACAAGGGGCCGCGACGGCGCAAAACGTAGTTCAGCCCGTGCAGGATTTTTCCATGCAGGGGCCCAAGCTGATCGTTCAATGTCGGCACCTTGGCGCGGAACACGTGATCTGTGCAAATGTGATCTTGCAAGTGCTGCCCCACATTTGGCTGATCGAGGATGACGTCAATGCCCTGCTCCTTAAGCAGCTTGGCAGGCCCTACGCCCGACAGTTGCAAGATCTGCGGGCTGTTGATCGCACCGGCCGATAGGATCACCTCTCGCCCAGCGAAAGCCTGCTGCACCTGGCCATTGCGCTGGTACTCCACACCAGTGACTTTGGTGCCATCCATCAACAGGCGCGTCGTCAGGCAGTGCGTCTCAACCCGCAGGTTCGGTCTTTGACGCGCAGGGCGCAGATAGGCGCGCGCGGTCGACATGCGAAAGCCGTCCTTGGCGGTCATCTCATAGCGCCCTATGCCTTCGGGATCACCGCTGTTGAAATCGTCCACTGCCGTCATGCCCCGCGCCAAACCCGCGCGAATGAAATCTTCGCAGGTCGGATGCAGATCGCGATCAACGCGTGCCACATGCAGTGGCCCGGTCTTGCCTCGCCATTCTGGATCGCCCTCAACGCTGGTTTCGGATTTCTTGAAATAGGGTAGCACGTCGTCCCAGCCCCAGCCGGGGTTGCCAACCGCTTGCCAATCGTCAAAGTCCCGCCTGTGGCCGCGGATATACACCATCGCGTTGATCGACGACGAACCACCAAGCACCTTGCCACGCGGCCAATAGCTGGTGCGTCCATTGGTGCCAGGGTCCGGCTCTGTCTCATACATCCAGTTGATGCGCCGGTCGTAAAAGGCTTTGCCGTAGCCGATCGGCATCCAGATCCAGAAATTGAGATCGCTCCCCCCGGCCTCGAGCAGCAGCACGGAATGGCGGCCGCTCTCTGTCAGCCGATTGGCGAGGACACAGCCGGCCGAACCTGCACCAACGACGATAAAGTCATAGGTCTGCATCTCTCAGGTCTCGGTCTTGTCGCGCTGCACGAGGATCGACAACAGCGCCAGCAAACCAGAGCCGACCATGAGGAAAAACGATACCGCGTTCAGAACCGGGGTGGAGCCGACTTTGACCATGCGATCAAACATCGTGATCGTCAGGGGCGCCTCAGACCCCACGAGGAAGAGGGTGGTGTTAAAGTTTTCAAAGGATACGAGGAACGCCACGATCCCTGCCGCAAACATCGCGGGCCATAGAAATGGCAATGTCACTGTCCATAGCACGCGAGTGCGGCTGGCCCCGAGGTTAAACGCCGCCTCTTCCATGGTTTGGTCGAACTTTCTCAACCGGGCAATGATCACCAGCGACGTGATCGTCGTGATGAAGGAGAACTGACCCAGGACGACCAGTGAAATGCCAGGGCGCAGAAACTCAATTTCGTAGTTGAAGGTCTCTTCCACCCCGTTGGCCACTGTGCTGGCCAGAACCAAAATGGAAATGCCCAAGATCACGCCAGGAATGACCAGCGGCACGACCATCATGATATAGAAAAAGTTTTTGTAGGGGAAATTCACGCGCACAAACAGAAACGCGTTGCAGGTGCCCACAAACACCGACAGGAGCGACACCATCGTGGCAATGACGAAGGAATAGTAAAGCCCGCGCAAGAGTCGCCGGTCGTGGAACATGCCAAGCTTGGGCTCGGTATCGTTGAAAAACCAATCGAGGGTGAAGCCCTGCCAGGGCAGGGCGGGGAATTGGCTGTCATTGAAGGCAAATGTCCCGGCCGCGACAAGGGGCGCTGCCAAGAAGATGAAGAACGCCAGCACGTAAAGCCGGTAGCCCATCATGAAGGCGGGGTTGCGTCGTTGTGCCATCGCTCCCCCTAACTCTTGGCCACTGTGCTGGACAGGGTTTGCCCAGACAGTTTCAGCCCCAACCACACCACCAGGGACGTGAAGAACAAAAGCAGGAACCCGAAGGCCGCACCGGACTCCCAATTGTAGCGGCTGATGAATTGTTCATAGATCTGCTCGGTGAACCAACTGGAGTTTTTTCCACCCAACAAGATCGGGGTGAGGTAACTGCCTGCCGTCAACATGAAAACCACGATACAGCCCGAGACAATGCCCGGCATGGCGTAGGGGATGATGATCCGGCGCAGCACGGTGGGGCCATTGCCGCCGAGATTGTACCCCGCCTCCACCATGGCATCATCCATCCCATCGAGCGTGGAGACCAGCGGCACGATCATGAAGAGGATCACCGTGTAGACAAGGCCCATGATGACGGTGGCGTCGTTGTAGAGGAACTCTATCGGCTGACTGACCAGGCCCGTTTTTTGCAGTGCTGTGGACACCACACCCGTTTCCCGCAGCAATAGGATCCACCCAAAGGCGCGGATCAAATCGCTGACCCAAAGCGGGATGAGACACAGCAGAAACAGCGCGCCCTTGGAGCGTTTGCCGGCGATCTTCGCAATGTAATAGGCGATCGGAAACCCAATGATGAGCGCCAGGACCGTCACCAGAAGTGACATCGATCCGGTCCGCAACAGCGTGTTCCAATAGATCGGCTCCTGAACGAAATCGATGTACTGCGCAAAGCTGAACTCATAGACGCGCGGCGCCACCTTTTCGCGCAAGGAAATGATAACCATGCCGATATGGGGCAGGACGATCAGCAGCACGATCCAAAGCGCGAAGGGGGCAAACAGCAGAATGAAGGAGAGGCGCGTGATGTCTTTTTGCATGGGGTTCAAGCCGCGAAACACATGGTCTGTTCCGCAGGCCATGTCAGGTGAACCGCGTCCCCGGGTTTGAGATCATCCGTGCCCCCGGTCAGGACAATATCAGCCTCAATCAATTCCTGCCCCGGACCGCGCACCAGAATCCGGCTGTTGGCCCCGTTGAAGAGCAGGCTGTCAATTTTGCCGGTCAGGCTGTTATCGCCATCTGACACCTCGGTCTGCGCATCTGCCTTGCGGGTCTTGATAAACTCTGGCCGTACGTAAAGGGTCAGGTTGCCCCCCTGCGTGGCCTGCATCGAGCCTCGCATATGCCCGGACATGTTGAGGCCGGTTTGCGTCAGCAGGGTCACGCGGTCCCCGGATACGCCTTCAACCTTGCCCGTCCAATGATTGTTATCGCCCACAAAGCCCGCCACAAACGCGGTGCGCGGATCGTGGTAAAGCTCTTGTGGCGTGCCCACCTGTTCGAAACGCCCGTCATTCATGATCGCGACATTGTCGGACATCACCAACGCCTCGGACTGATCATGGGTGATGTAGATGAATGTCGTGTCAAACTGGTGCTGCAGCAGCTTGAGCTCGATCTTCATGGCCTCGCGCAGCTTGAGGTCCAACGCGCCCAAAGGCTCATCCAGCAGCAAAACATCCGGATCCAGCACCATGCAGCGCGCAATCGCGATCCGCTGTTTCTGCCCGCCCGAAAGCTGGTGAATTTCGCGTTTGCCGACATCGGGCAGGGCAATGCGTTCGAGCACATCATGCACCTTGCGATTGATCTCTGAGGTGGACTCGCCACGACAGCGCAACCCGTAGGCGATGTTTTCAAACACGTTCATCATCGGGAAAAGGGCCAGATGCTGAAACACCATCTTCACGTTGCGCTTGTTGGGCGCGGTGTTGAGCACGGATTTGCCCTTGATGTGAATATCGCCGCTGCTTGGGTCTTCGAACCCCGCGATCATGCGCATCAAAGTTGTCTTGCCACATCCCGATGGCCCCAGGATCGAGAAAAAGGAGCCCTTGGGGATTTTGAAGGAGACATCCTGGACCGCGCGAACGCTTCCGAAATTCTTCGACACGCTCAAACATTCCAGGTCAAATTCTGCGCTCACGTTGTCTTATCCCCGCTTTAAGACAGCCAAAAAGAAACGCGGCAACAATAGGCCGCCGCGTTCCGTTCATGAAAGAGGTATCAGCCCCCGGTCGCGGCCTTGATCTTTTCCAAGGCTTTGCCTTCCATGTCTTCCACACCCGGGGGGATGTTGGCAAAGAATTTCAGGTTGGCGATGTCTTCGTCCGAGAAGGCGGCGTTGACAGCGGCCTTCTTGTCGTCGGGCAGCAGGTCATTGCCGCCTTGCACGGCCGCAATCGCCCCCGTGCTGGCTGACATGATGGCCACGTTTTCAGGCTGCAGCACGAAGTTGATCCACTTGTAGGCGGCATCATCGGCCTTGCCTTTGCGCGGCAACGCGAAGGTATCGATCCATGTTAGCGCGCCGGTGGATGGCGGAACGAACACGATGTTGGGGTTCTCATTGTATATTTTGTAGGCGGTGGAATCCCAGGTCTCTGAGGCCACAATTTCACCCGACAGCATGAGCGCGGAAAGGTCATCGCCACCCTTCCAATAGGTTTTGATGTTGTCTTTGCAGGCGATCAGTTTGTCGGTGACCTTGTCGAGGATCTCTTGATACTTATCGAGGTCAGAATAGGCTGCAAACGGGTCTTCGCCCATGGCAAAGGCCGTGCCCAACAGGATCGTGCGCTTGAGGCGCATCGATGTCTTGCCCTTGTACTGCGGATCACAAAGATCGCCCCAGCCGGCAAAATCAGGCGCAAGTGTCTTATCCGCCATCAGACCGGAGGTGCCCCATTGATGCGGAACGGCGTAAACCTCACCGTCGATCGTGGTGTTTTCCTTGACCGAGTTCAGGTGCACTTCGGTCATCACAGATGTATCAATCTGCGACAGGTCGAGCGGCTTGTAGATGTCGTATTCCAGCTGCGCGGCAAAAATCCGGTCATGGCTCGGCTGAGCCAGATCAAATCCGGCACCACCTGTCGCGCGAAGCTTGGCGATCATCTCTTCATTGTTGGAAAATGTCACCTCAACGGTGATGTCCGGGTACTGGGCCTCGAACTTTTCAATCAGCTCATCCGGGGCGTAGGACCCCCATGTCAAAAGCCGCAGCGTCGTGTCCGCGAAGGCCGCTGATCCCACACTCAGAACGGTGGCGGTCAACAGGCCAGATAGTGCAGTTTTCAGGCGCATGTTTAATTCTCCCTTTTGGTAATCCATTCCTTAAAACGGATGGTTTGTTCCAAAACGATATGTTTGGATTGGACTGCAAGGGATATCCATTCTCATTATTTTTCCAGACCAATTTCTGGTCTGCACGCCTGAAAGACCTGTGCGAGCGTTTTCATCGCGGCGCCAATCTGATGCGCGTCACAGCTTCCGTATCCAAGGACAACACCTTTGGTTTTGACCGGTTCGATGCAATACCTTTTGATATCTGAAAGTATGACGCCCGCATCGCTCGCGCGGGAAATCAAGTCTTGCACATCACACGAACCTTTCAAAAAGCCCACCGTGTGAAACCCCGCAGACGCCCGCTGAACATCCAAGTATGAGTTGATCTGGGCTTTTTGCCGATGCAGTTCATCGTGACGCTCCCGATAGAGCGCGCGCATGGTGCGGATATGAGTGGCAAAGAAGCCCTCATTGATAAAGTCAGCAACCACGGCTTGTGGCCAAGTCGGGGTACCGCTCAGAAAAGATTTTGCCAGCGTCCTGAGCGGCTCAACAAGGGCCGGTGGCGCCACAAGAAATCCAAGCCGCAAGGACGGGAAAAGCGTCTTTGAGAACGTGCCCACGTAAATCACACGATTTTGCGTATCGATGCTTTTGAGCGTGGGCAGCGGCTGGTTTCCAAAGTAGAAATCACCGTCATAATCATCTTCCACGACATAGGCGTTCGCATCGCTCGCCGCTTGCAAAAGTTCCAACCTGCGCGGCAGGCTCATGACCCGGCCCAGCGGCTGTTGATGGGAGGGCGTCACAAACGCCAGTCGAAAATCCGGTGCTTTGCTAATACCATCGGTAACAACCAATCCTTCATCATCAATGCGAACTGGCACAAGGTTGGCTCCAGCTGCGGTAAACGCATTTCGGGCGCCAATGGCCCCGGGGTTTTCAAACCAAACCTTTTCGCCCTGGTTCAACAAAAGCCGTGAAATTAGGGAAAACGCCTGCTGCGCACCACCTGTGATGAAAATCTGGTCCGGGTCGCACTGAATGCCCCGACTTGTGTGCAAATGCGCTGAGATCGCGGACCGCAATTCACAAAGCCCGAACGGATCGCCGTATCCCATCAACGTGTCTCGGTCCGTGCGCCAGTGCCGGGCTGACAGGCGCGCCCATTGCGCCATGGGGAATTTGTCAAGCGCTGGGAGCGCGGTCACGAAGGCGGAGGATTGATAAGGAAGGCGATCTCGGTGGGCAAACCGGGCTGCGGCCTCCTCGGCCATATCAGACAGGCGAACGTTGCACGGTGCGGCCGGTTCTTCGCCAAGATCCTGCGTTTGCGTCTTTGCGCGTACGGCGTGGCTTACAAATGTCCCCGCACCCACACGAGATTCCAGCAAACCTTCGGCGACCAGCCGATCCAGCGCATCAATGACCGTGGTGCGCGAAATGGCCAATTCGCTGGCCAAAGTGCGGCTGGCCGGGAGACGATCCGCGTCGGCCAGGCCGCCCGAGAGGATCAGATCCCTCAGGGCCATGTAAAGCTGCACCCCGATCTTTTGATTGCCGGATCGGTCAATCCGAATGGAGGACAGTATCGCGCCAGCTTTTCGTTTCACGCATCACCTCAATTGGTCTGAATGAAATGTCAGATTGGACCTTAGGCTAAGACCAATTTGGCCGCTAGATGAAAGGCGACCAACGTAACAGCGCCAACAGACATGCCATGAAAATTTCCCAGATTGAGACGTTCACCAATGAATTCGTCTGCTTTGTGCGTGTGACGGCGGATGATGGCCACCAAGGTTGGGGGCAAGTCGCGCCCTACCATGCTGACATCACGGCTCAGGTTCTTCACAGACAGGTCGCGCCCTACGCGCTGGGCCAGGATGCGTTGGATATTGACGCGCTCGTCGACACGATTGTTGAGAAAGAGCATAAATTTCCCGGCTCCTATCTCAGGCGCGCAATCGGTGGCCTTGATACGGCACTCTGGGATTTGCGGGGCAAGTTGGAAGGCAAGCCTGTCTGCGCCTTGATTGGTGGAACGCCAGGGCGAGTGCGGGCCTACGGATCGTCGATGAAGCGCGATATCACACCGCAAGAGGAAGCGGAGCGTCTGGCCAAACTGCGCGACGCCCATGGCTTTGATGCTTTCAAGTTTCGTATCGGTGCTGAATGCGGGCATGACACCGATGAATGGCCGGGCCGCACGGAAGAAATTGTACCGACGGTACGCCGCGCCATGGATGAAAGTGTCAGCCTCTTGGTTGATGCCAATTCCTGCTACAGCCCGGAACGCGCCATTGAGGTGGGCAAAATGCTGGAGGACAATGGCATATGCCACTACGAGGAACCCTGCCCTTACTGGGAGTATGAACAGACCAAGCAGGTGACAGATGCGCTTGAAATCGATGTCACGGGCGGCGAACAGGATTGCGAGCTTCAGAACTGGCGCCACATGGTAGAGTGGGGCGTTGTGGACATCGTTCAGCCCGATATCTGCTATCTTGGCGGTCTGACCCGAACCCTACGCGTCGCGGATATGGCCCGTCAGCGCGGTATTCCCTGCACCCCGCACTGCGCAAACTTGTCGATGGTGACTCTCTTCACGATGCACCTTCTGAGGGCTATACCAAACGCTGGGAAATACCTGGAATTCTCCATTGAGCGGGAGGATTACTATCCTTGGCAGTACGGCCTTTTCGCGAACGCACCTTTTGCCATAGACGAAGGCCATGCCACGGTCACGGACGCGCCTGGTTGGGGCGCAGAGATACATCCTGACTGGCTTAGCAAGGCAGAACACCAGATCAGCACGGCGGCTAGATAGCTCTTTATGAGATGAGCATATTGGTTCCTTTGTGGCTTGCCTTTGGCGGACGGTAAATCTATCGACACCTTGCGAAAACCAGGACAAAGACACGGTTCAATCCGCAGCAGAGGGTTGGGAACTTCCTCTGAGAGGCTTCGACAAATGTCTCCCTAGGTCCACCGTGTACAGGCAATGCCATCAAAGATTGCGCTACCGCCATGAAAATTTTCATTCACATCGGGGATGCTCGCACGGGAAGCTCAACCTTGCAGGCGATGATGGCACATAATCGCGCGCGCTTGCACGACATGGGCATCGAATACCCCGCTCTCGGCACGCGCGATGGCCAGGGCATCGCGCATCACGCGCTGTCTTTTTCTCTTTTGCCGGTCTGGCCTGCGCATTCTCCTATGGCACCCATCAGCCCAGAGGTGATCTGGAACGCACTTCTTGATCACCTGGACACTGTGACGTCACGCACCCTGATCCTATCGAGCGAGGCGTTTTTAAACCTTCCCGATGCATCGATTGCGTTTGTCAAAGATATGCTCTCGGATCATGAAGTTACGCCCGTTTGCGTCCGCCGAAAAGCTGAGGATTGGCGTCGCTCTTGGATCGCCCATCGCATTCGTCAGGGCGAGGTTGTGCCGCCGCCCAAGACACCGGCCCGTGACCTTGCAGGGCCTAAAATCGATCGCTGGAAGGCGCATTTTGATGTGGTAACACTTCCCTATTCCGGCACAGTGCTCGATGATGTCTTGGCGGCTATGGGGATTGATTTGCATGTGTTAGAGCCGATTGTGCGCCGAAATGAGAGCTGTTCAGACGAAGTTTTGCAACTTCTCAACAGGCTCAATGAGGTTGACCTGAACGAGGCGAACCGCGCGCGCCTTCAGGCCATAATGGCCCGGTTTCCGGGGCTCGAAAGCCTTTTGGACGATATGTCTCTTGATCGGGCGGATCGCGTGCAGTTTAACGCGATGCTGGTTTCCCGCCTGTCCCGGTAAAATCCGCGCCCGGTTCTCGGTTGCATCCGTGCCAAGCCGGTATACTCTTGTAGCAGCTTGCGCCTCTGGCCAGCCAACCCCACCGTAATCTCCAAGGATTTGCCGCCCATGTCCCAATCGGACACTCACCCGGATTACCCTTTTGCATCTCAGGCCGATTTGCCGGGTGTTGCGTTCTCTGCGATGCGCCAGATCATCCTGGCGCAGGCCAAGTCTGGCAGTCTGCCAGTGCTCGAAGATGACGCGGACCGCTTGACGGTGGAAACCGCCCATGGATTGATCGGCCTTCGGCGCGGGACACAGGCAGAAACAGCCGGGATGGTCGCCGCACAGGATGCACGCTGGCTCTTCGTGATGAAGAACGCGGTTGTCGGGCAAATGCGGCATTTGATGCCCGCGGTGGCAGAGGCGATGCGATGGTCTGATGGTGATGCGGTCAGTGAACTGCCGCCGAATTTTCAATTCATGCGTACGATCCAGGTGGAAGAGTTGGGGCCTGTGTTTCTGCGCGCCACGCTAGAGGGTGAGGATGTATCGGCCTATGGAGAGGCGTCGATCCACTTTCGGCTTTTGCAGGCCGCAGAGCAGGGTGTCACAGATTGGCCTACGGTGTCGCCCAACGGATCTATCAAATATTTCGATGGCCCATCCGCGCCGCACAAACCCGTCTACACGGCGCGATCTGTGGATTATGAAAAAGGCCACATCGTGACCGACATCTTTTTGCATGAGGGCGGGAGGACGACGGAATGGGCGACCGAGGTGCAGGCCGGCGGCCGGGCGCGGCAGGTTGTGGGCCTGGTGGGGCCGATGGGCGGCGGCCTGATGCAGGCCAATCGCTGCTTGATGGCCAGTGATGAAACAGGGTTTCCAGCCGCCGCGCGGATTTTGGAGAACCTGCCCACGGACGCCACCGGCGAGCTCTACTTAGAAGCTGAGCATGGGGCCGCGTGTGGTTATCCCTTCGAGGTGCCCGAGGGTATGTCTGTGACGTGGCTCAGCCGCGCCAAGGGTGAGCGGCTTTTGGATGCAGCGATGGAGCGGCATGGCAATTACAACGAGGATCCGATTTGGTTCGCTGGCGAGAAAGATCAGGCGCGTGAGCTTAGAGAAACAGCGAAGGCCGCTGGATATGAGGCCGCGAATTTGCGGATTTCGGGGTTCTGGCGGGATGAAAGCGTAGCCTGAAACAGGGTCTAAGTTGGGTTTTTGCTTCCAGCCGTCCTTTACGTACCTCGCGCCCCGGACTTGATCCGGGGCCTCTTGTTTTCGCGTGTTGCTTGCCAGGGACGTCTGTGTCAGGCGGGTCTGATATGCTGCAGGACGTCCTCCACATGCGTGTAGGTGACGGTGTGACCCGCACCCTCTACGACATGGTTTTCGGCGGACGGGTTCCACTCGGACAGGCGGTCTTTGCACTCCAGTGGGATCACCTCATCGATTTCACCCCATATCGCTGTCACGGGTATTCCGAACTCTGCAATGGCGCGGTGGGCCGGCTCAAGATCCTCCTCCAACACGCCGCGCAAAGAGGCAAGAACCGCCGGTGCAAAGCCCTTGAGCCGCGTTTCTTCAATCTGGCGGTCTACCATATGGGGGATCGGGCTTTCGAGGTGACGCTCGGCTTCGGTCGCGCGGCGCAGGGATTTGGGGTAGAAGCCCAAGGTCAGCCATTTGCCGAAGAAGCTGTACTTCTGCGCCATGTCGGCCAGCGGCCCGAGATCCAGTTTCATACCTGCAGGTGCCAACAAGACAAGGTGTGTCACACGTGACAGGTTGCTCGCCGTAAAGGCTGCACCGATGGCCCCGCCCATGGAGTAGCCGACCAGCAAAAAAGGCTCTGTTACACCTTGATCTGCCAAAAGATCATCAAGCTGGCGGTTGAAGAACGCGCTGTCCTGGTCACCCTTTGGACGGTCAGAAAAGCCTCTGCCATAGAGGTCATATGTCAATACGCGGTACCCCTTTTCCGCCAACCCTTTTGCAAACGGCCCGTAGACAAAGGATGGCGTGGTGAGACCATGCACACAGACCACAACGGGCCCTGTTTCGGGGCCTGTCCATTGGTAGTGGGTGACCCCCTGCGAGAGGGTTGCAAATTGCCCCGGCGCGAGTTTGCGGCGAGTGGCTGTCATGCGGGGCCGCAAGGCCTCGGCCACGAAAGGGTAGGCCATGACAGCCGCAAAAAGTGCGAAAAACGCGTAGATGATCACCGTGCCGCCCTCCATTGATCCAGAATGTACCGCCCGGTCATCAGATCCAGATGCGCGCCACCTCCGTTTTTAAAAACTGTGATCTCGTCTTCTGTGTCTCGCCGGAAGGTGCCCGCATCATAGAAGGTGGGCCCGAGATCGTCCCTTGAGATCGCGCCGCTGTCGAGAGGGATCTGAATTTCGCCAATATGACCGAGAATTGTGTCATATGTGTCTGCAAAAATGCGCCCACGCTGCAGCACCTCATCATCGGCCTCGCGCATGGGCGGGGTGAACGCGCCGATGAGGTCAATATGCTGTCCGGGGCGGAGCCAGGCGCCTTTGATCAGAGGTTCTGTTGATGGCGTGGCGGAGGTGACAATGTCAGCGGCGCGCACGGTTTGTTCCAAGTCCTTGGCGACCTCGACACCTGGGCAGGCTCGCGCCATCTCTTCGGCGCGCGCGCGCGTGCGGTTCCAGACTTGGAAGCGCGCCTTGGGGAAAGCGGCGGAATAGGCCTCATAAAGCGAATGTGCCACGACGCCCGCGCCGATGATCAGGATGATTTCGCTGTCACGGCGGGCGAGTTTGGTGGCGGCAAAGAGGCTGTCACCGGCCGTTTTCCACTTGGTGACAAGAAAGAAATCAATCACCGCCTCCAACCGGCCATCATCGTCTCTATAAAGGCTGAAAGTGCCGTCAATCGTCGGTCGGCCCTTCGCCGGGTTGCCGGGATAGACGGTGGTGGATTTGACCGCGACACCCAGCCCATCGACCCAGGCAGACCGGGTGAGTAGCGTGTCGTCGCCCCTGTGCAAAAACGTATCTTCGATTTGTGCCCTAGGGTAGGTGTGCCCATGCTCCAATGCCGCGCAAAGGCCTAGCCATGTGATATGCGCCTCGCCCTCCTCAAATGAGATGAACGTGGTCATCGCGCCTCATCCGCTGTGAGCAGACCGCGCGAAACGAGGTCATCGGCAAAGCGGTCTGGCATGGTGAACAGGTGGGTTTGCCAGCCACGTGCGGTGGCAGCTTCGATATTGTCCTGGCGATCATCAGCGAAGAGCAGGGTTTCGGGTGCAAGCCCACAATCAGACTCTACTTCGGCGTAAATAGCGGGATCTGGCTTGGCCATTTTCATTTCGCCAGAGATGTAGCGACGGTCGAATTCCTTCAGAAACGGGTATTCGGCCTCGCTTAGCGGGAAATTCTCCTTGCCAAAATTGCTGAGTGCAAAACAGGGCACACCTTTGGCTCGCAACGCCCGCAGCAGCCTGACTGACAAAGAAATCTCAGGCCCGGCAACCGCATTCCATCTATCGCGCATCCAGCGCAGTTCGGTTGTCCATTCAGGATGAGCCAGCGCGGTTTCTTCGACCACGTCGCCGAAGACCTCACCTTTGTCGATGCGGGTCATCATGGCGTGGATGTCGACCGCCGCAAACAGGGCTTTTCGGCGGTTTTCGCCAATAGTAGTGTCGAAATAAGCCTCGGGTTGCCATTCGATCAACACGTTGCCGATATCAAAAACCACTGCCTCAACCTGCATCGTCACCCCCGTCTTGCGCCTTTGCTGGCCCGTCCAATCTGTGCCTCCCGCCAAAGAAGGTAAAGCCCGGAGGCGAGGATGAACGCCATGCCGAGCCAGGACCAATTGTCGGGCCACGTGCCAAAGAACACCGCGCCCCAAATGATAGCGAGCGGGATAGACACGTATTCAAAGGGCGCGGCGAATGAGGCCTCAGCAATCCGATAGGCCTGTGTGATCAGTAGCACCGCGATGAGGCCACAGGTGCCCAACAGAAGGAAGTAGATCGCGTCATCGGAGTTGAAGGTGATCCAGGGCCGAAGGAGGAAATCCAGCTCGGCGGGGCCGATGCCTTGGAATTGCCCCCAGCCAATAGAGAGGCCGACAAAGGCGCTGACAAAGAGAAAACTCAGGTTGGAATAGGCCGTCATGGTAAACGCGCTTTCGGTGCCGGAAATGCGCCGTGCGGTGATGTGCATGGTGGAATAAAGCGTGGCGGCGAGCATGGGGAAAATGGAAGCCAGTTGGAAGGCGGAAGTGCCTGGTTTTACAATCAGAATGACGCCAAACAGCCCCACCAAAATGGCAGACCACCGGCGTGGGCCGACCGTTTCGCGCAGAAAAATGACCGACATCACCGCGGTGACCAGAGGGGCCACGAAGTAGATCGCGACAGCATCGGCCAGCGGCAAAGAGGCCAGACCCAGAAACAGGCATGTGTTGGCCATCACCACACATAGCCCGCGGAAAAGATGCGCGCCAAGGCGTTGTGTGCGGAAGACGCGGAACCAGCCCTGGAACGGCATGATGAAGATGGCAAAGGCGGTTAGCCCCACAATGGCCCGGAAAAACACCGTTTGGTGCAGCGCGTAATCATCGGAGAGGAATTTCACCATGAGTTCGAGGACGGAAAACCCCACGGCGGCGCCGAAGGCACAGGATGCGCCTGCGATGTTGGAACGCCAGGTTTGGTTTTGCATGGGTGGTGCCCTTGGGTGTCCGGATGACCATGGCATGGGAGGGGTGGAAGTAAAGGCCTAGTTCCAACTTGCGCCGGCGAGGGGTCAAGGGCATTAGCCCGCCGCGCCTTCGCCAGGCCGTCGCTCGGATGGACGGCGGGATTGATGGGTAAAGCGTTGCTGAACTGAGCGCAGGTCGTCACGCCACGGCCTTACCAAGGCGCTCTTATGGCCTACTAAGCCTTCTGCGCGTTACGGACTGCCTGTTCCAAGGCGTTCAAAAATCGCGAACGATCCGCCTTGGTGAACCCTTTGCTGCCGCCCTGGCGAAATGGATCGGCGGCGCGCAGATCGGCCATGAGATCACGGGTGGCGAGCGCTTGGCCAACATTGCGCTCATTCAGCGGCTCACCATTGTGTTTGAGAACTGCCGCACCCGCCTCCACACATTTGGCCGCCAGGGGGATATCGCCCGTGATCACCACATCACCTGGGCCGCAGCGATCGGCGATCCACCTGTCGGCCTCATCGGGGCCATCGGGGACGATCACCATCTCAATGAGCGGGTTGCGCGAGGGCCTTATGCCGCCGTTGGAGACCATGGCCACCGCCAGCTTGTGCCGGGTGGCCACGCGCTCCACCTCATCTTTCACAGGGCAGGCATCGGCATCGACGTAAATCATCCCCCGTAGAGCGCCTCTGCATGGAAGCTCACGTGATCCTCCATGAAGGTGGAGACGAAGAAATAGCTGTGATCATAGCCCGGTTGCAGGCGCAATGTGGCCTGTTGGCGCCGGGCATTTACCGCCTCGGCCAGTGCCTCAGGTTTCAGCAGATCGATGAACTGGTCCTTTGTCCCGGTGTCGGTGAGCACGGGCCCATTAAAGCCCGCCTCGCGCATCATCAGTGTGGCATCATGGGCGGCCCAGGTGCTTTCGTCGTCACCCAGATAAGCGCCCAGCTGTTTGCGGCCCCAATCGCTGGCTGTGGGGTGGGAGATAGGCGCAAAGGCAGAGACCGACCGGAACCGCCCCGGCAGGCCCATGGCGAGCGTCAATGCACCATGCCCGCCCATGGAGTGACCGGTGATCGCCTGACGCGCTTCGTCGATGGCGAATTCTTTCATGATCAGCGCAGGCAATTCCTCGGACACGTAATCCCACATCTGAAAATGCGGCTTCCACGGGTCTTGCGTGGCGTTGACGTAAAACCCCGCCCCTTTGCCGAGGTCATAGGCGTCATCATCGGCCACATCGTCCCCGCGCGGGCTGGTATCCGGGAAGACAAGCGCGATGCCCTGTTCGGCGGCCCAGGCCTGTGCGCCCGCTTTCACCATCGCATTTTCATGGGTGCAGGTGAGGCCGCTGAGATACCACAGAACCGGCACAGGGCCGTCTTCGGCTTCCTCAGGGAGAAACAGCCCAAAGGTCATTTCACAGGCACAGACCGTAGAGCTATGGGTGTAAACCCCTTGCACACCGCCGAAACAAGCGTTCTCTGATTGGGTTTCCATCGGGGTCTCCTCCTACGTGCCGCCAGTATGGGCGGACATTATTTCTTCAATTGGTTTCTTGATTGTGGCGGCTTTGGGCACCATCGCATTCGTGGCGGCGTGGCCCACAGTCAAAATCATCACCGGTTTTTCGTTTTCGGGGCGACCCAAAAGCCCGTTCAGAAAGGTCATCGGATTGGGCGTATGGGTGAGCGTTGCAAGTCCGCCCTTATGCAAAGCGGTGATCAAGAGGCCCGTGGCGATGCCCACGCTTTCGGGCACATAGTAATGTTTGATGCGCGTACCGTCAGGGCTGAGGCCATAGCGTTGGGCAAAGATCGCGATCAGCCATGGCGCGTCCGTAAGGTGCGGTTTGGACGCGCCCGTGCCAATGGGCTCTAGTGCGGCGATCCATGCGTCAGGTGCGCCGCCCGCGTAGAATTTCTTTTCTTCCTCTTCCGCTGCCGCTCGAATGCGCGCTTTCATCGCCGGGTCGCAAATCGCGGCGAAATGCCAGGGCTGCTGGTTGGCGCCACTTGGGGCAGAGCCTGCGGCCTCAATGGCGGTGCGAATGAAGGCCTCAGGCACGCCGCGTGTGTCATAGTGGCGGACAGTGCGCCGCTGACGCATCTCATCGCGAAACTCCTCGACCTTGGCAAGTGCCTCTTCATCGCTCAAAACACTGCGTCTTTGCAGGGGGATCGGTTCGTAGCTCATGGGGAATAGAGCCCGGTGACCCAACCGATCACAAGTGACACGGTAATCACAGCAAAAGCGGTGGAAATCAGGATCGAGGCCGACACCCGCTGCGGCGCGACGCCATAATGCTCTGCCAAGATATAGACATTACCCGCCACCGGAAGGGAGGCCGCCGCGATCATAACGGCAGCGGCGTAAGGCTCCACCGGGAAAAGCACGAGACAGGCAAACGCCGCAAAGAGCGGGTGCAGACCAAGCTTACTGACCGACAGCCACCCAGCGACCAAGGGTCGATCCAGCCGTTTGGTGGCAAGCGATGCGCCAATCGCAAAAAGCGCGCCGGGTGTGGCCGCGCCCCCCAGGATATCGAGGAAATCATTCATCACGCGCGGGATAGAAACACCAGAGGCCGACCACAAAAGACCCAATGTGATCGACATAATCATGGGGTTTTTCAAAAGGCCCATACCAACAGTTCTAAAAACGCGCAGCCCCGGATCTTCCCCTCGTGAACCGGTGACAAGGATGACAATAAGAGACCCAAAAACGATAAGATCGACCGACAGAACCAGCATTACCGGACCAATTGCCGCCTCTCCCATCAAGAGCGTCAGCATCGGCACACCCAGAAATCCCACATTTCCGATCACACCGCATTGCGCTTCAATCGCGGCGTCTTCGATCGAGGTGCCGCGCAGGAAAGCCGCCATCATGGCAATGCCGTAAACGAAGCCCGTGGCCCAGAGGTAGGCCGCCACAAAGGTGACATCGAACACCTCACGGAAGGACAGGTTGGCGGAGAATTTGAACAGCATCGCCGAGAGGGCGAAGTAGAAGACGAATTTGGTCAGCCAGGCGGTTGCGGCCTCGGTAAAAAAGCCAGTGCGCCCAGCGCTGTACCCCAGGCCGATGATCAAGAAGAAGGGCAGCGTTTGCAAAAAAACATCGACCATGGAAGCGGTGTAGCATGGGTTTTGGGGCTGTCCAATTGGATGTGCACCCGAATAAGGGACCAGAGCGACGCTTGCAGGATCAGAGGCGGCGCGGCTAGGATGGACTTCACCTTAGGAGGGCGCGCATGGCGGCTATCATCTCTGAAATCGAAGCTGAGATCGGCTCTGAGATCAATCCGGAGATCAAGAAAGGTCGCAAATTCGATCAGGTGCTCGACGGTGCGCGCGATGTGTTCCTTCGTGATGGGTTCGAAGGCGCCAGCGTGGATGATATCGCCCGCCGGGCCGGGGTCTCAAAGGCCACGCTGTACAGCTATTTCCCGGATAAGCGGCTCTTGTTTTCTGAGGTTGCGCGCGTGGAATGCAACCGCCAAGCGCAGGCGGCGCTGGCAGGCATGCCCAAAGATGCGCCGGTGGAATTGGTGCTGCGCGAAGCCGCTGATCGGATCGTTCGGTTTTTCCTGTCGGATTTCGGCCAGCAGATGTACCGCATTTGCGTGGCCGAAAGTGATCGATTTCCTGAAATCGGGCGGCGCTTCTACGAATCCGGCCCGGCGATGATGCGCGAAAAATTGGCCGGGTTGCTTGCTCCTTACATCGAATCCGGGGATTTGCGGATTGAAGATATGGGTTTGGCCGCGAGCCAGTTTGCCGAGCTATGTAAAAGCGATCTGTTTGTGCGCTCTTTGTGTGGCGTGGCTGGTGATGTCAGCGATGCAGACATCGCTCGCGTGGTCTCAGGTGCGGTTGAGATGTTTTTGAGCCGTTACGGCGGATAGGCGATCAGAAAATGAAGTTGCTGCTGTCCAGAACCGTTTCCAACGATGTATCGGTCAGGATAATCTGACTCTCGCCGGTATTGATGATCACGTCTGCACCAACTTGAGCCACATGATTGTCGCGCAAATCCTCGAAATCTGTGATGGCGCTGATAGCGGTCAGGTCGATCACCTCATTGGGGTCGTCGGTTGTGAAATCAGTGACAACATCGACACCGTGCCCATCCTGGAAAACGAATGTGTCACTCCCGCGCCCGCCAGTCAGACGATCATCCCCCGTGCCACCGTCAACCGTATCGTCACCGCCATTGCCGCGGATCCAGTCATTTCCGCCAAGGCCCATGATCGTGTTCCCAACTTGGCGGTCATTGTCGCCGGACAGGATATCGTTGAACTCTGATCCCACCAGGTTTTCAATGTCGGTGAGCGTGTCCCCGGCGGCATCCCCGCGCAGGCCCACCCCGCTGTGCAGGCTGACCACCACGCGACCATCAGAATGTTCGTAGGACACCGTGTCGTTTCCCGCGCCACCATTCAGCACATGCGAATTCTCGCCGCTGACAAGCACGTCATCCTGGTCCGTGCCATTGGTTTGGCTGATGGTTTTTGGCCGGCCCAAAACATCCGGAAATTCTACGCCCTCGCCGAAGGTATTGTTCTCAAAAACGATATTGGTCACTTGCGTATCGCCCCAGAAGTGCAGAACCGTGGGCGCGATATGAGAGATGTAATCAAACGGTTGAAGATCGGTGAAGGTGTTGCCCGAGACCGTAACATTCTCCGCATCACCCAGTCGGATGGCCAGCCACGCCCTGGCAAAGCTGTTGCCCTCAATGACAATGTCAGATGACAGGGCCCCGCCTTCGGGGGCCGCGCGCGTTTCATCGACAACAACACCCACTGCCGTGTCGATGATCGTATTGCCCTCGATCACTATATCGTCCGCGCCGCGCTTCACCGAGATCCCCATGAGAGAGCCTTCAACCGTCACGTTGCGTACGGTGTAATTGCCGCCTACGTCATTGAAGAGACCATCAGCAGAAAGATAAATGGCACTGTCCCGGATCCCGCGAAAATAGCTGTCTTCCACCGTCGCCGCGCCAGCCTGAATGAAAATCCCGCTATCACCCCCGGCGGTGGTCCAGTCCTCTCCGGGCGCGCTGGCCACCACGCTGACATTTGAGATGGAGACATTCGCAATCTTCACGGTTGAGGTGTCTGCCGCCCGATCCTGAAAGATACCCCGAATCGAGAGCGCATCGGCAGTCGCGGAGCTGCCTTGTTCGCCAATGGGCGCGCCGAGCCGGACATAGGGCACCACCTGCGAGTTGAGCTGATCCGTGATGTCGAACGTGCCACCATCCCACGTTAGCGTCAGGTTATCCGGGCTTTGCGCGTTGACGCGAAACCGAAACAGATCGCCGTCAATACCGTTGGATCGAAAAACGGCATCCGGGTGCGCGGTAACATCGACACTTTCCGTCATCAGCACATGGACCGTGCTGTCAAAATCCCACACACCGGCCGGGATCTCAATCTCGCCGCCGTCACTGAGCATCGCTTTGAACGCATCAGTATCGTCAATTCCGTCGTCCGGAAATGCACCGTAATCCTGAGGTCTACGCACCACACCTTCTCCAATCGCTGTGAAAATGGCCACTCGGGCCAAAGGGATAGGGGGCAAGGTCTTCCGAACGCCTTAAGGTTTCCCAAGAGCGCCGTGCGATATTGTCGGAAAGCGGGTTTTCAGGCCGAAATTCTGCGAAAAATTCGCGTCAAAAGCAGCGTTCTGGCCCGATTTGTCTTGAAGTTGGGATTGGGCGCGTACCGCTTTAGTTTTTAATTTAAAAAGAGAAAAATGGTCCGTTTCGGGTCGTGGTCCACGACTTCACAGACACATGGGGGACTAACCCCCCACCTCTACGATTGCTTTTGCCAAGATCGGCACCGTTTGCTCGTTGAGGCCCGCGACATTGATCCTGCTGTCGCCGACCATGTAAATCCCATGGGCCTCTCGCAGGGCGTCCACCAAGTCCGGGGCGAGGCCGAGACGTGAGAACATACCGCGATGCTGCGCGACAAATCCAAACCTGTCGGAGCCTGTCAGCCGTTGCAGTTCAGACGCCAGGCTCTGACGTAGATCAAGCATGGACAGGCGCACCGCTTCCAACTCGGCCTCCCAATCGGCGCGCAAGTCTGGATCGTTCAGCACCAGCGTTACCATGCGCGCGCCGTGATCGGGCGGGAAGGAAAAATTTTGTCGGTTTAAGTGCTGTAGCGTGGCTTGCGTCAGCGCGCGGCGGCCCGTGTCATGGCTCACTGCCATCAAAAGGCCCGTGCGCTCGCGGTAAATGCCGAAATTCTTGGAACAGCTTGCCGCGATCAGTGTTTCCGGGCACCGGGCCGCGACGGCACGCGTTGCGGCGGCATCGGCCTCAAGCCCGTCGCCAAAGCCCTGGTAGGCGATGTCGATCATCGGCATCGCGCCCTTGTCATTCAGCAGCGCAATCACCTCTTCAAACTGGGTGAGGTTCAGGTTGGCCCCGGTCGGGTTGTGGCAGCACCCATGTAGCAACACCACATCACCCGCGCGCACCTGCTGCAAATCCGCCATCATCGCGGCGAAATCCACCGCGCGGGTGTCCTCGTCGAAATAGCCGTAAAGAATGGTTTCCATGCCGAGATGGCGCAGAATGCTCAGGTGGTTGGGCCAGGTCGGATTTGACACGAAAATGCGCGCATCCGGCTTGGCCATTTGAATGAGTTCAAACGCCTGACGCACCGCGCCTGTGCCACCCGGGGTGGCCACGGCCGCGACCGCCTCACGCGCAACAGCATCACCCAGCACGAGCGAGATCATCGCGTCCGAAAAGCCCGGATCACCCGCCAGCCCAGTATAGGCTTTGGTCGCCTCTTCCTGCCACCAAATCTGTTCCGCTTTTTTCACCGCACCCATGATCGGGGTCACACCTTCGGCGTTTTTGTAGACACCGACGCCGAGGTCAATTTTCCCCTCGCGCGTGTCTTCGCGATACATCGCCATCAGGGCGAGGATCTTGTCGGCGGGTTGTTCTTTAAGCTCTGCAAACATCAGGCATCTCCGGTGGCGACGGGCACAGTGGGGAAGGCGCCCCATTCTGTCCAGGACCCATCATAAAGGGCGTGATCAGACTTGCCGATCCGAGTGAGGGCGAGGTTGATAATCGCTGCCGTTACGCCGGAGCCGCAAGAGGTGATGACCGGCTTTGTGAGGTCAGCACCCGCAGCCTCAAAAATTGCACGCAGCGCATCAGGCGATTTCATCGTGTGATCGTCGTTAAGCAGGGTTTCGTAATGCACGTTGCGCGCGTTTGGAATGTGCCCGGCGCGCAGCCCCTCGCGTGGTTCTGGCGCATCACCCCGAAACCGATCTGGCGCACGGGCATCAAGGATGACGTAATCGCCCAGTTTGGAGGCAGACGACACCTGCGTGACATCCTTCACCATATGGTTCTGTCGGCGCACTGTCATGTGCCGGTCGCGGATCACGGGGGGCATATCTTCGGTCGGGTGGCCGTCCGCGATCCATTTGGGCAAGCCGCCATCGAGCACTGCGATGTTGTCCTGGCCCATCAGCTTGAAAAGCCACCAAACGCGGGCCGCGGAAAACAATCCTTGCGCGTCATAGACCACCACCTGATGCCCATCACCCACGCCAAGCGCGCGCATACGCGACATGAATTTTTCCACCGGCGGCACCATGTGTGGCAGGTCAGAGCGATTGTCAGATACGTCATCAATGTCAAAGAAGCGCGCGCCCGGGATATGCGCGGTATCATACGCCGCTCGCGGGTCACGAGGGTCCGTGGGCAAAAACCATGTGGCATCCAGAATGCGCAGGTCCGGGTCTTTCAGATGCGCAGCCAACCAATCGGTGGAGACCAGAATTTTGGGATCGTCTGTTGCCATGGGAAACCCCTGGGTGAGTCCGTCGCTAGTTACTGCCAGACGCCTAGGAGGGCAATAGCACTGGCGATTTTGATGTCCCTTCGATCCTGCCAATGGCGCCGGGATTGGTCGGCTTGCATATGCTTTGATCGTTGTGTCCTGAAATGGAATTTTGCGCATAACCGAAGGGTGACTTCCATAGCGCCCACGTTATACTGGATAAAATTCAGAATATACCGATAGGCAAACCCCTTATGATCAATTTGGAGATGTAAGTGAAACCGAAAAAAAGTACCGAAATGAAGCTTGATGAAACCTCGCTTTTGGGTCTGCGTGACGTGAGCGTGCGTGGCAAAACCTCGGCCAACTCATCAGATGCATTGCCGGAGGCAGATGTTGTGTCGGACTTGGGCCGTCTGCACAGCAAAGTCGGTGTGACCGGAGAAGACTTTTAAACTCAAACAAATTTTTCTCAAATGCCTCAGCCAGTGAAATGAATTTACGGGGAACACCAAGCATGAAGAAATCTGACAAACCACGTATGGAGCTCGACCAAACGTCGTTGCTTGGCGTGCGCAACCTTGGCAACGCTGATGAGCGCGAAGTTGCAAGCAAAAGCGACACTGACATGGCGGTGGCACTGGGCCGTTTGCACAGCAAGGTCGGCGTCGACGGTGAACCAGGCGTGGGTGTGTTTTGAGCTGACATCTGTCGCAACAATCGCCGACCGTGCCTAAAACCGGCCGCAGAGATTTCACGATAAGTATGACCAACGGACAACCACGTACCGACAGCTTGGCGTCGGGCCTTCTTCACGGCCTGCGCGATCCTGCGTTGATCGAACAGGATGTGCGCGATCAGCTTGCAAGTAGCCTGTCGCATATTCGTTCCGTTCTTGGGCCCCATAGCCCGGTGTCGGATGACGCGTTGGGGAAGGTCATTGCGCAAATACGCGGTTATCGTCAGCCGCCCGGCGTCATGGCCAGGTATTTTGATCTGATCCAAGCTGTACAATCCCAAAACATCGAAATGGCAGAGCGCCTTTGCGTAGAAATGCACGACCTCGGGCGCGAGCCAGCTGTATTTAGCGTGGTGCGTTATGATCCGGTCTCGCTTGGCGATGACTTTGAGCGCCTGCCCCGTTTGGTATTTGCAGAAACCCAAGGACGCCACATCACGACGCCAAGTGATGAGGCTTTTGTCCGAGCCAACGGGGATGTTCTGGCGGCGCTGGATATCATTGCCCAGACAGATCCCAGGGTTCGGTCCGAGATTGACGCGCTGTGTTCGCGTGTCATCCTCGCCGGGGGCAAACGCGAAGACGGCTCCGCGACCTTTGGCGGGGTAACGTCTTTGCTGGCTTGGGGCTGCATGTTTTTGAACATCGATGCCCAACGGGATCTCAATTCAATTGTGATGGCCATGACCCATGAGATCACCCACGCCACCCTACTGGGGTTGAGCGCGGTTGAACCTCTGGTCAACAATCCACCTCATCAAAACTATACCTCACCCTTGCGGCCTGATGCGCGGCCGATGGACGGGCTTTATCATGCCACGATCGTATGTGCCCGCATGTCCAATTTCAGCGCGCTTTGGAGTCACGAACCTGGCATCACCGCGGCTGACCGCGAGCAGCGCGAAAGTAACGCGCTCCGAACTCGCGCTAAATTCTATGACGCCAAGCACACGGTAGATGAAAGCGGCGACCTTTCCAAAACCGGGCGCGACATCATTGATGAATGCGATGCGGTGATCTCACAAATCGGGTGATCTTTACTCTGCCGCCATGTCGGGAGGTATGTTCGCAGCCACGGGCAGGGCTGTACCCATCGCGGCGTTCCCCTCGCGGGTTTGTGGTGTCTTGATGCCCAGAACACTCCCCGCCACTTGCGTGCGCAGGATCTGAGCCGTGCCACCGCCGATCGTGAACATGCGCACGTCACGATACATCCGCTCCAACGGTTCCGCATCGCTATAGCCCCGTGCGCCAAACATTTGCAGCGCGTCATTGACCACTTTGATTGCCATCTCCGAGGCGAAAAGTTTGGCCCGCGCGGCCTTGGTCATGTCTGGAAACGGGTCGCTTGAGCGCGCGGCGTCATGCAGCATCAACCGCGCCGCGTGCACTTGCGTATCCATGTCAGCAACCATCCATTGCAGGCCCTGAAACTCCGCCAAAGGCCGCCCGAATTGATGCCGGTCGAGCAGATAGTGTTTGGCATGGTCCAACGCGCCCGCAGCCACGCCCATCGCCACGGTTCCGGCGCCCACGCGTTGTGAATTGTAGGCGTTCATCAAATCGGCAAACCCGCGCTTGAGGCCCGATGGCGGTTGCAGCAGCCATTTTTCATGGATTTCCAGATCGTCAAAGCGCAGCTCTGCTTCTGGCATGCCGCACAGGCCCATGGTGCGTTCGTGGCGCACAATCGTGAACCCATCGGGCGGCGACGCGGGATCAGCAAGCAGGATAAATCCGCCAATGCCCTCGTCTTGCTCATCCTCACCGATCACACGGGCAAAAATGAGGTGCAGTTTCGACACGCCCCCGCCGGTGATCCAATGTTTGGTTCCGTTCAGAATGTATGTATCGCCGTGCTTTCTCGCCGTGGTCTGCATGTCGGTCGCGGCGCTTCCGGCATCCGGCTCGGTGATGCAAATCGCGGGTTTGTCACCCGTCAGGACATGGGGCGCGCAAAAGCGTTTCTGAGTGTCCGTGCCATAAGCCATCACCGCACTAATCGCGCCCATATTGGCTTCAACCAAGATGCGCGCACTCAGCGTGCAGGCGCGGGCAATCTCTTCGATGACCAAAACCGTCTCAAGGTAGCTGGCCCCCCGGCCACCTAAGGCCTTTGGGATTGTCATGCCCATAAGGCCCGCGTCGGCCATGTTTTGAACGTTTTGCCAGCAATAGCTGCGCGCTTTGTCCCAGTCGGCCGCGCGATTGGCAAAGTCCGGGGCGAGTTCTTTGGCATTGTTGAGAAGTGAATGTCCCATAGTGGCCCTTTTTTGAGCGAACGGTAAGGGCTTGGCGACTTCAGAACAATCGAATTAGAGTGTATATGAAATTCAGGATACATGAAGTTATGCAAACACGCGCTTTCAACACCCTTGTACACTTGTCCAAAGTTGCCTCTTTTACCAAAGCGGCAGACGAGCTGAACATGACGCTTTCAGCGCTCTCGATGCAGATGAAGGCCCTTGAAACAGAGCTGGGCGTAGATCTTTTTGATCGCAGTGTCCGACCACCAAGACTAACCCCCATCGCGCGGTCTATTCTGCGCGAGGCCTCAAACCTGTTGCAATGCGAACAGGCTATTGTCGATCTATGCCGGCCAAAAGACGCGATTGTTGGCAGGTTCCGAATTGGTTTTGTATCAACCGCGGCGGTGCGGCTTTTGCCAACATTTCTGAAAAGCGCTCAGCACCACGCGCCCCTAGCAGATTTCGAGTTCGAAACTGGTTTGTCGCAAGTGTTGCAGGATAAGGTCGTCAGCGGACAGCTGGACGCGGCCGTTGTCACAGATGCCGATGGGTTACCGGATGCGGTATCGTCCATAAGGCTTCGGGATGAGCCTTTCGTATTTGCCGCGCATGAAGACCTCATGGGCGATGGCTTTGCCGGATTGATCGCGCAGCACAGGTTCTTTCACTTTATGCCCGGAACCGGCATTGGAAAACTGATCGCCAAAGAGATGCAACATATCAAGCGCGCAAAGCCCAGAAAGACGGTGGTGCTGGATAACCTTGAAGCGATCATGGAGTGCGTGGCCAAGGGCCTGGGCTTTACACTTCTGCCCGCACCCGATGTGGAAAGGTATCTGGCCAAGCGGGTTCGGATGATTGAAATGGCAACAACGCGGAGCCGGACCCTCGTGTTGATTACAGCGCGTGGCGGATCATTGGCGCAACGGCAGACGGCGTTGGCGGATCTTTTTGGGGAAGGCGAGACATTGGCGCGCTCACCAGAGATATAGCCCCACGAACGCGCGCTCAACTATGCTCTTTCAACAAACGCTGCTTCTGCCGGTTCCAATCCCGTTTGGCTTGGGTTTCGCGCTTGTCGTGGGATTTCTTACCCTTCGCAATTCCGATCTTCATTTTCGCAATGCCGCGATGGTTGAAGTAAAGGACGAGCGGGACAAGCGTCATACCCTTGCGCTGCGTATCACTCCAAAGTGCTGCCAACTCTTTCTTCGACACCAAAAGCTTGCGTCGCCGCCGCTCTTCATGGCCAAAGGTTTTGGCCTGCTCATAGGGCGCGATGTAGGAATTCACCAGCCACAGCTCCCCATCCTCAACCGCCGCATAGCTCTCGGCGATATTGGCTGAGTTCACCCGCAAGCTTTTGACTTCTGACCCTTCCAGAATGATCCCGCATTCCAGATCATCATCGATCGCATAGTCGAACCGCGCCTTCCGGTTTTCGGCGATGACCTTGTAGTTTGGATTGTCCTTTGGCTTGGCCATGATCTTGGCATCTCTTTGCTGCGAAGACCGGTACATAGGCATTTTGAGCGCATGTGAAAAGCAGCAAACTGGCGGAAGGGCGCGCGAATTGACCCGATGTGCAGTTGCCGAAGGTCTCAAATGCGTCTGCAGAAAGCCTAGTTTCGGCACACAGAACGCCTTGTTTTGGCGCAAAAAATTTCGCGCATCGCTAGAATTTCCCAGAAAAACGACACGCATCGTGTGCCGCGCTGCAGAGAACAAATTTCTTGCCAGGTGCCGGAATGTGTCGAACACTTGAAGCATTCCGCAAATGTTAAGCGGCAGAGAGCCCATAAAATAGGGCCAAAAAACGGGACAAATATATGAGTGACACAACAGAAAACATGGGAACGGAGTCCGCCGGCGCGGATCCTGATTTCCAAACAGATTTCGAACTGGGCCAGGATAATATACGCCCATTCGGCCTCGACATTCACAACCCGGTCTTCGTCATCTCGGCGGTGCTGATTTCCGGTTTTGTGGTTGTCTCTCTTCTCAATCAAGAAGCAGCGGCAAACTTCTTTGGCTGGTTGCGGCCGTGGTTGACCAGCACGTTTGACTGGTTCCTCGTGCTGTCCGTCAACGCGATGCTGATCTTCTGCTTGGCGCTGATCGTGCTGCCGGTTGGGTCGGTTCGGATTGGCGGCAAAGATGCCAAACCTGATTATTCCTATGCGGGCTGGATCGCGATGATGTTCGCGGCGGGCATCGGTATTGGCCTGCTGTTCTTTGGCGTGCTTGAGCCGACCTACTACAATTTCTCCGAAGGCGGTAACGCAAGCCCACTTGGCATTGATGCGACACAGCCGGGCAACGAATATGTGGGCATCGTGGGCACCATCCATCACTGGGGTCTGGAAGGCTGGTGCGTTTATGCGCTTGTCGGTCTGACGCTCGCGATCTTTGCCTATAACAAAGACATGCCAATGACACTCCGCTCTGCATTTTACCCGATTCTGGGCGAGCGCGTCTGGGGCTGGTGGGGCCACGCGATTGACACTCTGGCGGTGTTTGCCACGCTCTTTGGTCTGACCACATCTTTGGGCCTTGGCGCGCAGCAGGTGGCGTTTGGCCTCAATGAGGTCGCGGGTATCCCGACCACGGATACGGTTGTGGTCGTGCTGATCATCGGCATCACCGCGGTGGCTTTGGTCTCTGTTTGCCTCGGCATGGACGCAGGTGTGAAGCGGCTCTCTGAGATCAACATGATCATGGCTGTCTGCCTTTTCCTCTTCGTCTTCTTCGTGACGGGCGCTGTGGATGCAATCGCGCGCTACTTCTCCGTGATGGTGGACTACGTGGTCATGCTACCGGCCCTGTCGAACCCGTTCGGGCGCGAAGACACAAGCTACTTCCACGGCTGGACAACATTCTACTGGGCCTGGTGGATTGCGTGGTCGCCCTTTGTGGGCATGTTCATCGCGCGCATCTCCAAAGGCCGTACAGTGCGGGAGTTCATCCTCTGTGCCCTTATCGCGCCGACATTGGTTTGCGCGCTCTGGATGTCGACCTTCGGTGGTGCTGCCATCGACATGCTTAACGCAGGCGGCGCAGAAGGCGTGAAGGCCACTGTGATCGACGCGTACAAACCAGAAGGTGCACTGTTCGGCTTCCTAAAGGAATTGCCGCTTTATTCCATCATCTCGCCTATTGCGTTGGTTCTGATCGTGATCTTCTTTGTCACGTCCTCAGATAGCGGCTCACTGGTGATCGACACGATCACGGCAGGCGGCAAGATGGATGCGCCGGTATCCCAACGCATCTTTTGGTGCACGCTTGAAGGTTTGGTGGCCATCGCGCTCTTGTTGGGTGGTGGTCTGGCCGCCTTGCAAGGGGCTGCGGTCTCAACGGGTATCCCGTTCACGCTGGTGCTGCTGGTGATGATGTATTGTGTTTACGTCGCGCTGAAGTCAGAGCGCGCCAAGATGTAAGCCTTTTTTCAAAACGCGAAAACGCCCGCTTTTGTTTGAGCGGGCGTTTTTACCTCAGAGGCCATGTTGCCATCTCAAAATGTTGCCGTTCAGCAGGCTCAGATATCTGGATCCAGCTTGGCGCCCAACGCATCCGCGACCAAGCTTTGGAAATGATGCACAGCATGTTCGCTGAGCTCTGTCAGCCCTTCATCCACCACAAAACGGCCCTGATTATACCCGCTCGATTTTAGGCCCTTTTGCACGCTCTCACACAGCCCGATGTCCTCAGGCTGCAGCACGTCCTTCTGATACTGGATTGCATCGCGAAGTTGATCTGTCACAATTCCATCTTTGACAAACCAATCTTGATACTCCACGCAGCGCTCCGGCGCGTTTGGGTTCATTTGTAGAACAGACAGGTTGGCCTCGCCTGGATAGGCCCAGATCGTAAAGTTCGGCCAGACAAACCACCCGGCATAGCCAAAATCCACATCTCCGGTTTCAAACGAAAACGCCCGGCTGTTCAGGGTCTTTGGATTGCCCGCGCATTGGCTGGAATAAAGCCCGCAGGTGATCGTTCGGTAGCTGTCCATGTCCACCAGATCGACAAAGTCATGATGCGCAGGAGCGCAGTGGTAGCATTCAAGGAAATTGTCCACGAGAACCTTCCAATTGGCCTCAACATCATATGTATCCCGCTGCGCGAATTTCAGATCGTCGACAGAGGGCACGTATTTGCGAATCTCGGTTTCAAGCTCTCCCATCTGCTCCGCAAAAGGTGTGGCGTCAGGATCAAGATTGACCAAAACCAATCCGCAAAAGACCTCAACCCGCACAGGTTTGAGCGAAAACTCCTCCTTGCGAAACCCGCGCACATTTTCGGTGTTTCGGGCGGACCTGAGATTGCCATCAAAATCAAATGCCCAAGCATGATAGGGGCAGGTAATGACGTGTTTACGCCCTGCGCCACTGACAAGTTCATGCCCTCGATGCGGGCACACATTGTAAAACGCGTTCAATTCGCCAGAACGGCTGCGCGCGACAAAAATGTTCTGTTCGTGAATGCGAACGGTGATGAATTCACCAGGTCGTTCAACCTGACTGACGTGACCCGCGTAAAACCATGACTTGGCAAAAATAGATGATTTCTCCGCCTCCCAAATGGCCGGATCATGATAAAATCGTGCGGGTAGGGTATAGGATGTCTTGGGGTCCGCCCGAAATGGCGCATCGCCGGGCATAAGGTTTAAGGCTGGCAAGTTCACTGGCGCTCTCCCTGATTCTAGGCGGGATCGTAGCGCAGTTTGGAACGATTTGTCTTGATGTCACCCGCGCCCCGGGCTTGACCCGGGGCCTCTCGCCCAAAAAACGGGCCCCGGATCAAGTCCGGGGCGGGTCTTCTTTTTCGCGTTGGCTGTCGGTTAGCGGCGAATGCCCAACCGCTTGATCAGGTCCTGATACCGGGCTTCTTCCTTACCCTTGAGGTAATCCAGAAGCTTACGTCGCTGGGCGACCATCTTCAAAAGGCCACGACGACCGTGGTTGTCCTTCTTGTGGGTTTTGAAGTGCTCAGTGAGCGTTGTGATGCGCGATGTCAGAATGGCCACCTGCACTTCGGGCGAACCGGTGTCGCCGTCCTTGGTGGCGTATTCCTTCATCAGGCGGTCTTTTTCTTCAGCAGTGATCGACATCGGGGTCTCCTTTTGGTCAGAGGTGAAGGGCGCAAGCCGGGATGTCGTCCAGCAAGGTCCTGTGGGAGATATCCGCACGGGGTGCGGAGATCGCAGCGTATAGGGGGAAACTCCGTAGAAGGAAAGAGGGTTTGTTATCCGGCCGCATTAAAACGCATGAGAGTTCAGCTGACTTTCATAGGCGCCTTGCTCAGGAAATTGAAACGGTATCCATTTAAAGAGCTGCCGGGACGAATTCTTTCCAACCCGGTGATCTGGTCCGAGCCAAAAATGGACTGCGCCTTGTCACCCAAATAATGCATCGCTCCACGTCAGTGAGAAAACCGAAATTCATTAGCGAGATTTCCTGCTGTGCTCGGTGCCCTCCTAGTGTTGGAGCTTGAGAACAGCACATGCCCTATTTCCCCAATTACATAAGAGCAGGCTCAACGTTGCCAATACGCGCCAACGATCGGTCGTGGATCTCAAAACTCAGGCCGCGCTTTGCGCAATCAATGAGATGTTCGACGGAGTAATGGGTGCCGCGCTATGGACCTGAGCGATCAGTTGCCCATCCGCCATCACGCGATAAAGCTCACTATTCTCGGCGTCCTGCTCCACGTCGATCTCTGGCTCTTCGGTGCCGGGTTCATACAAAACAACAAGGCTGTCCTGCTCTGCCTCAAAATCCAGAACCTCTGCAGGGCCAGCGTCAGTGTTCCATTCGCCGAACTGGATCGTATCAGCCCCTTCACCGGCGGTGACAATATCATTCGCGCCCGCGGTGATAAGATCGTCCCCTTCGCCACCGTTGAGATAGTCGACAACCCCGTCATCTTCGCCCGTCTCTGAAAGCCCGTGCAGCACATCATCACCCAAGCTGCCGAAAAGCGAATCCTGGCCCTCACCCCCGCGCAAGACATCGTCGCCGTGATAACCGTGCAAAGCGTCATCGCCCGCGCCACCGTCCAGCGTGTCATCACCCTGCCCACCGATCATGCTGTCATCGCCGTCGCCACCTTCCAGAAGGTCATCCCCAAAATGGCCCGAAAGCGTATCATCGCCGTCGTCGCCCATAAGATGATCATCGCCGAAATCGCCATGCAGATCGTCATTTTCAGCGCCGCCTGAGAGCGTATCATCACCATCGCCGCCTTCGATCTGGTCCATGCCGCCGTTGCCGTTGATCTCATCATCGCCGCCGTAGCCCAGCAAAAATTCGTTGCCGTCTTCCCCGTCGATCTGATTGCTGCTTTCATCGCCTAGTCGGTTCGTCCAGCCTTCGCCTGCAGGGTCGGAGGCCTGAACGATCGTGTCTTCCACCGCGCTGTCGGTGTCCTGAACCGCCGCATCTCCCTCTGCAGGAATGTCCGCCGTTATGTCCTCCTGCAGCGCAACATCCTGAGCGGGTTCCGAAGACGCGTCTTCTGTCGGATCCGGTGGAATGTCGTCATCCGGGATCATGCTGCCGATGTCTGTGAACTCCTCTTCAGAAGGTTCACCTTCATCGGTCTCATTGTCGTTGAGCATTGTCATGTCATCATCGTCGCCGTCCATAAACATGGTCGCGCCGAGGGCCGTCAGGCCCATCAATCCCAAAACAAACAACATAGCGTTTTCCCACACGCCCCCGCGCAAATATGGGGTGTTTGCGCAATCAAGGTCAAACAGAAGCCGGGAATAAGGTTAACGCATAGGCCGGTCTCAACGTCCCTGCGGTACCACCTCATAGCCGGGTTCTTCGGGCTCATCATCGGTCATCTCAGAGGGAAACCCAGGTGCGTGTACGTTAAGCCCTGTGGCCTCTTCCAACCGTTTGATGATGTTTGGTGACAGCTCCCGTGCGCCAAAACGCGCGATACCATCCTCAAAGATCTTGATCATCAAGGGGTTCATCTCCAACGGCACGCCGGCCCGGTCCGCCACATCTTGAAAAAGACCGATATCCTTGCGCACCAGATCCATTGTGAAGGAGATATCGCGACTGCCATTGAGGATCACTTGGCTTTCGGTTTCATGCACAAACGACGTGCCAGAGCTGATTTTGATTGCCTCATAAGCGGTGCCCATGTCCATGCCCGCCGCCTTGCAGGTCACAAGCGCCTCCGCACAGGTAATCAGGTTCGCAGTGGCAAGAAAGTTGGTCACGACCTTCAGCACAGACGCCGAGCCTAGATCGCCAGTGTGCAAGATCCGCCGACCCATTTTGGTGAGCAGCGGCAGAACCGTCTCAAACGTCGCACGGTCACAGCCCGCAAAGATCGAAATGTTGCCTGTATCCGCCCGGTGGCAGCCGCCCGAAACGGGGCAATCCACCGCCGCGCCGCCTTGGGCGATGACCTGCTCGCCCAGGCGCTGCACTTCTGCCTCATCGGTCGTCGACATTTCCATCCAGATCTTGCCAGGGCCGACGTGTGGCAGCATCTCTTGCATCACAGCATCTGAGGCCGCAGGCGAGGGCAGACAGGTGATCACACCATCGCAGGTTTGCATCAGCTTTGCCGGGCTTTCGCCTGCAGTCGCGCCCCTGGTGACACAGGCATCGACCAGCTTTCGGTCAAGATCGTGCACGCTCAGGTCCACACCATTGCGCAAAAGCGACCCGCTGAGCTTACCGCCCACATTACCCAGACCAATGAAGCCAACCTTCATGGCACTCTCCTTGCTGTTTTTGCCACTTCAGCAGATGCGGGAAATTTGTAAATGGAAATTCATTCGGGGTTGCGCGAACAATCAATCCGGCACGGCAAGGTCAATGCCGCCGTAACGTATCCCCGTAGCTCAGCTTCGGTTCCAATACGATGCGCTCTGCCGCGCCCTCACCCTCGCTGGCCACACGCCGCGAAATGATCTCTGCGGCGGTTTTGCCGATCTCGTAGCGGCAACTGTCCATCGACGCCAATTCCCGCGGCAGGCCTTTGAGCAGGTTCAACCCGTTGAAACCCGCCAACCCCATCTGGCCCGGAATGTCATACCCTTGTTCCAACATAAAAAGCAGGCCGCCAGCGCCGATCAGATCATTGGAATAGTAAATGAAATCCAGATCAGGTGAGCGTTCGAGCACCTCCCGCGTCATCTCACGGCCCTTTACGAGTGCGGAACCGCCTGAGTAAAACTCCCGGTCTTCAATTTCCACACCGGCCTTGGCCAGCACTTCGGTAAAGCCCTCAAACCGCTTCCGCGCGCGATGATCCGTCGACATCTTGGTGCCCAGAAACGCGATATGCTCATAACCGTCCTTGAGGATCGCCTGCGCCATCTTCTCGCCCGCGCGCCGATGCGAAATGCCCACAACGGAGTCCACGGGCGTGCCATCGGTGTCCATGATCTCCACCACCGGAATGCCTGAGGCCGACAGCATCGCGCGGCTGGCATCGGAGTGTTCTATCCCGGCAATGATCACGCCGGACGGCCTCCAGGAGAGCATCTCATAAAGCACCCGCTCTTCCTTTTCGCGGCTATACCCGGTGACGCCCACCACGGGCTGCAGCCCGGTTTCTTCCAGTGTGTCGGATATGCCCGACATCACTTCGGGAAACACCATGTTGGACATCGACGGGATCACCACCGCCACAAGGTTCACCCGTTGAGACGCAAGCGCTCCCGCAATCTTGTTGGGGACGTAGCCGAGCGTTTTGGCCGCCTCTAAAACCCGCGCGCGCGTGGCCTCGGAGACATCTCCACGATTGCGCAACACTCGGCTGACGGTCATCTCAGAGACACCGGAGGCCTCGGAGACATCTCGCAAAGTAAGCGTGCGGTTGCGTTGCGTGTTCAAGTTGGGCGTCCTGTTGCGTGCATATCCGCAGTGGTACCGCAATCATCATGGGTCACGCAACAGATTGCTGTTTGGTCTTTTCCGCCGAAAATCAGTTGCCGCAGGCCCTGCGCGGTGCCAAGACTGCAACAGCGCGGCCCCGTGGCTCAACTGGATAGAGCAGCCCCCTCCTAAGGGGCAGGTTGCAGGTTCGAATCCTGCCGGGGTCGCCATGAGAATTTGGCTATGGCGAAAAAAATGGCGATCCCAAGGGGTAATTTTCAAACCATGCTGGCTCCTTAGAAAAATCGTGCCTCTCAGATGGAACCTTGGCCTGCCCTACGCTATCAACAGCGCGACATTCCTATTCCTGCCAGTCGCATCTCCGACTGGGTCAAAGATCAGCAGGCCTAACCCATGGAGCACTCCCATCGCCTTTTGAACGCTCGGCTCAAGGAGCTGTTGGGTAAGGTGTATCCCGATGAGCTGGTCGAGCCGCTGGCGCATTCGGTGCTGGAGATTTTCTGGCCAGGCGACAAAGCCCCGCGCAAACGCCCGCGTGCTCCGGGCAACAGGCTCTGGTCAGAGCGCGATGCTGTGCTGATCACCTATGGAGATACCTTGCTGGACGGACAGCACAAGCCGCTTGATTTGCTTGAGGATTTTCTGGCGCGCTACGTGACGGGCGTGCTGAACGGGGTGCATATCCTGCCGTTCTTCCCCTTCAGTTCGGACGATGGGTTCGCTGTCACCGATTACCGCGCGGTCAACCCGCAATTGGGGGAGTGGAGCGATATTGCCCGCATTGCCGAGCGGTTTCACCTGATGTCGGATCTGGTGCTCAATCACGTGTCAAGCCAGGGCAAGTGGTTCAACGAATATCGCCAAGGCAATGCGCCGTACGATCAGTTCTTTTATGAAGGCGACCCCGATGATGACCTCAGTGAGGTTGTCCGCCCGCGCACCACGCCGCTTTTGCAAAAAATCGAGACGCGCGATGGCGAAAAACATGTCTGGTGCACCTTCAGCCATGATCAGATTGATCTGAATTTCGAAAACCCTGAGGTTTTGCTCGAAATGCTGCGGATCATTCGGATGCATATCGACAAAGGCGTGCGTATCCTGCGGCTGGATGCGGTGGCGTTCATTTGGAAGGTGCCCGGCACGACGTGCATTCACTTGCCGCAGACCCACGCGATCGTGCAGCTTTTGCGGCTTTTGGCCGACTACACGTCAGAGACAGTGGTGCTTCTGACAGAAACAAACGTGCCGCGCACCGAAAACCTCAGCTATTTTGGCAATCGAAATGAGGCCCATGCGGTTTACAACTTCCCGCTGCCGCCGCTCATCCTGCACGCCATGCAGTCTGGTACGGCGCGCTACATCCATGCCTGGCAGGCCAGTATGCCACCCGCTCAGCTGGGCTGTGCGTATCTCAACTTCACGGCCAGTCACGATGGCATCGGAATGCGCCCGGCCGAAGGGGTTCTGCCGCCTGAGGAGAAAGACCGGATGATTGAGACAGCGCGGAAAGCGGGTGCGCTGGTGTCCATGCGCACCCTGCCCGATGGGACAGAAAGCGCCTATGAGCTCAATTGCTCGCTCTTTGACGTGATGCGGCGGACATTCGATGGGATCGATGCGCATCACATGGCTCGGTTCTTGTGTTCTCAAACCATCCCGATGTCTTTGGAGGGGATCCCGGCGATCTACATCCATTCCCTGCTGGCCACACCAAGCGACCATGAGGCCGTGGAGCGGCGCGGCATGAACCGGGCGATCAACCGGCATCGCTGGCACTATCCTGATTTGTTAGAGCGTCTGGCCGATCCCTCCGCAGAGCAACACCAAGTGCTGAACGCCCTATCGGAACGGTTCAAAATCCGCGCGCGACAGCCGGGTTTTCATCCCAATGCCACACAGTTCACGCTTCGGCTGGATGACCGGCTCTTTGGCGTTTGGCGGCAAAGCCTGGATCGCAATCAATCCATATTTGCCATTCACAATGTCAGCAGTGACACGGTGTTGGTGAGCCCGTCTGAGATCAACCTGATCATGGATGACGCGTGGACGGATCTGTTGTCAGGCGATGAGGTGATCCTCACCGGGCCGGAAATTCCGTTCTCGCCATATCAGTGCCGTTGGATCACCAATCGGTTTTGAGAAAGTCCGGGGCGGGTGTCAAACGATCTCCGCCTCGTCCTCAGCCGCGGCGCGTTTGAAATCTGTCAGGAAATCAGGATCAGCGGCGTGCACGCGGTTCCACGTGGCGATGAAAGGTGTCTCATTGGGTTTTTCCAAGAAAATCTGACCCGCGCGGATGATGTTGTCGGCGAAAAGTTCCACCGATTTTTCCTCTTGGTGGCGATCCACGGTGAGGCCGTTCATCTTGGCGTCATTGTAGTAGCTTTCGAGCAGGTCAAGCGCGGCGCGGTAATACGTGGCCTTGAGCGACCGGAACAGGTTGGGCGTAAAGACCGTGCCGTCTGAGGCCAGTTTGCGGAAAATTGCCTTGCATATGTCTGTAGACATGCGGCTTAGACCTTTGTTGGCATCATCGGGCGACAGGATTTGATGCTTATGGTCATAGGCATCTGCAATCTCCACCTGGCAGACGGATTGCGGCGCCAGATTGCGCCAGGCCTCCGACAGCACGCCGATCTCCAGTCCCCAATCCGACGGGATGCGCAGATCGGGCAGGGTCATCATCCGCATCGCGAACTCTCCTGAGAGCGGATAGCGGAAGCTGCGCAGGTAATCGAGATAATCGCGATCACCCACCACCTTCTTGAGCGCGATCAACAACGGGCTGACCAAAAGGCGTGTCACTCGGCCATTGAGTTTCTTGTCGTCGATGCGGGGGTAAAAGCCCTTGGCCATTTGATAGCCAAATCCAGGATGCGCCACCGGATAGACCAGCCGCGCCAGCATCTCTCGGTCGTAGTTTAGGATATCGCAATCATGCAGGGCCATCACAGCGCTGTCCGCACAGGCGATTAGATACCCAATGCAGGTCCAGACATTTTTGCCTTTGCCCGGCTCTTCCGGCGCCAGCCCGATCCGGTCCAGACGGGCGCCCAGATCCTTCATGCGGGGGCTGTCATTCCAGATCACGATATGTTGCTGCGGCAGACGCGCGAAGAAGTCCTTGGCGATGCGGTATTGCCGTTCATCCGCTTGATCGAGGCCAATGATGATGCGGTGCAGATAGGGCACTTTGGCCAACTCATCGACAATGCGTTCGAGCGCGGGCCCTTCCAACTCCGAAAAAAGACAGGGCAAGACCAGTGTTATCTTGCGCATCTCGGCGAACGCAACGAGCTCATAGGTCAGATCATCAAGGTTGCGTGTGCGCAGATTGTGCAGGGTTGTGATGTTTCCGTTTTGGTGAAAATCAGCCATGGGTGCACGCGTCTTTCCTCGTCGATATCTCTTGAATTATGTCTAGAACCGCAGCCGCCCATCCCTCTGGACCGGCCTGCACTGTCCGGCGGATCCGGCCGGTGTCTTCCCCCGGTAGGGTTGGAAGATCAGGGGAGGCAGGGTTGGCCACAATCACACCGCTGTCGGCCAAAGCCAGCATGTCAACATCATTGGGCGCATCGCCCAGCACGATCGTATGGCGCGGTTTGAAACGTGTGATCATGTCTGAGACCTTGTCAGCTTTGGTGCCTCCGAAAGACAAGGTGATGAAACGTCCGCCGCGTTGAGCCGTGAGGCCTGCCGCACGGGTGGCCTCTAGGAAGGCATCGAGCGCATCGCCCGTCCAAAGGCCCGGCTCACTGAACTGGCGCTCGCGGGCCAGACCTGCGGCCTTGATCGAAAGGCCGGTGCGATCTGAGATTTCAGCAGCGCTCATATCCCCAAAGCCGCGAAACCCGGCGGGCAGGGTATCGATCGCCTTTCGCAGCTCATTATAGGTGGCCGTGTCCGCGATCGGGGCCTCACCCGGCTCCAAGAGACCGCTGCCATTTTCCACGATGGCGGGGCAATGATCAAAACCGATCTCTGCACGAATAGGAGCGATTTCTGCGGCTGTTTTGCTGCTGGCTAGGATGAGCGTGGCCCCATCGCGGCGCAAGATGTCCAGGGCGGGTGCTGCGGCAGTCCACGCATAGGTTTCATGATCCAAAAGTGTGCCATCGAGATCCGACACCACCAATACATCACCAAGAGACATCATGCCTGCACGCTAGCGCAGTTTGCCGGGGAAGACGACCGCAAAACGGGGCCGCTCGTCCGCCCTGCGAGCAGTCTCGCTCAGGGTGCCAAAAAAAGACCCCGGCACAAAGGCCGGGGTGCGAAAGGTGGTGCTCTGTCAGGTCACAGGCACCGGCGGTATTCGTTGAAACTCAGGTGTTACGCTCGCCCATTTCCGCGCGAATTTGCTGTCGGAAAATGTCGATGGGCACTTGTTTGCCGTCCTTTTTGATGCACCAATAGGTCCAGCCATTGCAGCTTGGCGCGCCTTCCAGCGCGGCTCCAACTTGGTGTATCGAGCCCGTCACATCGTGGCCTGCAAGAGTGCCATCGGCGCGCACCTTGGCCTTGTGACGTTGGTTGATGGAATAAAGCTCTTCGCCAGGGCGCAACATGCCGCGTTCGATCAGTTGTCCAAACGGCACGCGGGGTGCTGCGCGTTTCGACGCCGTCACTTGCAACGCCGTACTGTCAAATTTGCGCACGTCCCGCAGGCGTTTCTCGGCCACCTCGCGATAGCTCTTTTCACGTTCTATGCCGATGTATTCACGCCCCAGCATTTTTGCCACGGCACCTGTTGTGCCCGTGCCAAAGAACGGGTCAAGCACCACGTCGCCAGGTTGCGATGTGCCCAGAATGATCCGGTGCAGCAGGCTTTCGGGTTTTTGTGTCGGATGGGCCTTGTCGCCGTTTTCGTCCTTGAGGCGTTCGTGCCCAGTGCAAAGCGGCAAGACCCAGTCAGAGCGCATCTGAATGCCCTCATTCAACGCTTTTAGGGCCTCATAATTGAAGGTGTATTTCGCGCCTTCCTCACGGCTGGCCCAAATCATCGTCTCATGCGCATTGGTCAGCCGCTTGCCCCGGAAGTTCGGCATCGGGTTGGATTTGCGCCAGATCACATCGTTGAGGATCCAGAACCCTTCGTTTTGAAGCGCCGCACCCACGCGGAAAATGTTGTGATAGGACCCGATCACCCAGATCGCGCCATTGGGTTTGAGCAACCGCCGCGCGGCCATCAGCCAGTCACGGGTGAACCGATCATAAGCTTCAAAAGACGCAAATTGATCCCAGGCATCATCCACCGCATCCACCTGGCTGTTATCCGGGCGATGCAGATCGCCGCGCAGCTGCAGGTTATAGGGTGGATCCGCGAAAATCAGGTCGACACTGCGCTCTGGCAACGACTGCATCACCTCAATGCAATCGCCCGCAAGTATCGTGTTGAGCGGTAGCGCTTTTGCGCTTCCGGCTTTGGTCTTGGTCATCAATTCTGCCTCGTCCTAGGGGTCATGGCCCCGGCGCTTCTGCGCTCTTGGAAGTTGCAACCAAGATGAGTCAAAGGCGATTCGCCGTCAAATTCTTTTTTGAATCAGAGGCTTACAGATTTTGCTTGATACAAGATGTTGTGGACGGGCTTGAACGATCGTCTATGGTGTGGGGTCACCCCGAGATTTTGGAGCGCGTCCATGTGCTTTTTTGATCCGTATCCTGCGTTGGTCTCCCAGCCGTAACCGGGATAGTGTTGCGCCAAATCCATCATGATGCGATCGCGCCTAATTTTGGCCACAATTGAGGCCGCCGCGATGGAGGCAGAGCGGGCATCGCCCTTGATTATGGCCTCGGCGGGCGTCGCTAGACCATCGGGAATGATATTGCCATCAATTAGCGCGTAATCTGGCGGCTGAGGCAGACCATCGATCGCACGCCGCATGGCCAGATGAGCGGCGCGCAGGATGTTGATCTCGTCAATTTCTTCAACGCTGGCATGGGCGACGGACACCTCTGCCACCTCCATCAACAGATCATGCAGTGCTTCGCGCTTGCGGGCGGTGAGCTTTTTGGAATCGTTTAGCCCGGCGGGAATGCGCGCGGGATCGAGCACCACCGCCGCCGCTGTGACCGGCCCCGCGAGCGGTCCACGCCCAACCTCATCCACACCGGCCACACGGGCAAAGCCGCGCGCCTGTACCGCCAATTCAAGGGAAAAGTCCGGACCATCCATGCCCGTGTTCAAATCATGAATGCGCCCCAAACGAAAGAAGGGCCACATGAAGTGACCCCTCTGACATGTCGTTTCACAAAAACGAAAGCTTACCAGCGCTTGTGCTGGCTGTGCTTGTGATGATGCTTGCCGTGGTAATGCCCATGGCCGTGACCGTGGTAGTAATGCTTACGGTACACTTTGCGCTGATGGCGATAATACGGATTGTAATAGTTGTTGTGGTACCGCGTCACATAGCGACGGTCATTGCGGTTGTCGGCAATCGCCGCGCCAATGATGGCCAGTGCCGCAACGCCAGCGATGATTTTCGCGGTGTCATTGTCGGCCTTTGCTGGCGTGGCAGAAAAGCTGGCAAACGACACAGCGATTGCGGCCAGGGTCATGGTGAAGCCTTTGAACAACATGTGAGCTTCCTTTCGGGGTTACTTCGGGGCTTGCGTGACAGGCAGAACTGTCAACAGATCGTGGACAATTACATGGCTCCTTATACACTGTCAGGCAATAACGGCTCACTGTTATCTGATAACAGGGTTACACAGGCGGTTTGTCGCGAGCGGGATATTGAATAGCGTGATGGCTCAGAGCATCTTGGTGGCATGAGAAAAATGCTTCCCATAATGACCCTTGCGGTCGCCCTGTCGATCATGGCCAGTGGCGCCCATGCGGCTTGTACTGTTGAGTATAAGGCCAAGCGCGATAATCCGCTGAAACTGTTCCATAATGTGGCGGTTGTGCCGGGTCCGTGCGATCGTGGCACGGTTCAAAGGCAACTGCGCGCGCAATTGGCCGCGCAGGGGCTGACTTTGTTGAAAATCCTCTCGGTGCAGGGGTGAAGGAAGACGAAAGGGGCGGCTCCTATGTTTGACGGAAGCGCCGCAGACGCCCGCAAATCGGGCAACCGTGTTGTGATATTCGGTGTGATGGGGATCGTTGCGATCCTGACGCTGACCGCGATTTTCCTGTTTTTGAAACTGCCGGATGCAAATGCCTTCAACATGCGGGTGGAGCGGATTTTCATAGAAAACGACGCGCTGACCACGGATGCCGAGATCAAACTGCTTGAGATCCTCGCCCTGTCGGGAACGGCCTTTGCCGAAACCTTGGTGAGCTACCGGATCGCGATTTTCGTGCTTTTGGTGTTTGCCACGGCGCTACTGATCGCGACGCTGGTGTTTTTGACCATGCTTGTCGTGCTCAATCGTCGTATGGCACAGATCGAACGCTCGGGCATTCAAGTCAGTTCGCTGCTCATCAGCCGGGACGAAAAGACGGTCTACCTCAACGACATGGGCTTCAAGCTGACGGATGCGGCGATGGAAACGCTGGCTGTTCTGGCTGAGGCGCGCATGGATGATGAGGTGCTCACCGGGGCAGAGATTGAGGCGGTGATTTCGGGCCGCACAAAGGAAGACTGCGAAGAGGCGGCAGGTGCCACACGGATCAAACGTCTGCGCGATACGTTGGGCAATCAGATGATCTCGGAACTTTTGGTGAAGAACATTGCCCGGCGCGGTTACATGCTGGCCATCGACAAGGACGTGATCCGCGTTTTGTAAGGCAAAGTGCGACATCTTTAAAAGATTTCGGTCCGCATTCTCTCAAAGAATGCCCCGCCGCTTGTAACTTCACCCGTGATCGAAAATAACTGAATGGGTGAGTACAAAGGCGCGTGTATGACCCAACCGGTTCTGTCCATTCGAAATCTGACCGTTGAAATCCCCACGCGGCGAGGTGTGTTCCGCCCGGTGGAAGAGGTGAGTTACGATATCCGCCCGGGCGAAATTCGCGGCGTGGTGGGTGAAAGTGGCGCGGGCAAATCCATGACTGGCAACGCGGTGATCGGCCTTCTGGACCCACCCGCGCGCATTCACACCGGTGAGGTGCATCTCAATGGCCGGCGCATCGATCAACTCAGCGATGAGGAAAAGCGCCGCATCCGGGGCAAAGAGATCGGGATGATCTTTCAGGATCCGCTGACCTCGCTCAACCCGCTCTTCACGGTGGGCGAACAATTGGTCGAAACGATCCAGCTGCATCTGGGCCTCTCTGCCGCGGACGCCAAGGACCGCGCCATTGCCCTGCTGGATCGCGTCGCCATTCCCAACCCATCGGTCCGGTTCGACCAATACCCGCATCAATTCTCGGGCGGCATGCGGCAACGCGTGGTGATCGCGCTTGCCTTATGCTCTGAGCCTTCGGTGATTGTCGCTGACGAACCCACCACCGCCTTGGATGTATCCGTTCAAGCGCAGGTGCTGGACCTGATCAAGGAACTGGCCGATGAACGTCAGGTCGGTGTGATCCTGATCACGCATGACATGGGCGTCATCGCCGACACCACCGATCAGGTCACCGTGATGTATAATGGCCGCGTGGTGGAAAGTGGGCCGACCGACAAGATCCTTGGCGTGCCCACCCACGAATACACCCGGTCTCTCATCGCCGCTGTGCCGCGCCCAACGCTGAAGCTGAAGCGCTTCCCGCTCATTGGCTATGGCGGCCGCGTGACAGAGTTCAAAATCGCCGATCTTGCGCGGTCCTGGCAAAAGCCCGCCCCATCCAAAGAGGGCACTCTGCTTGAGGTCAAAAGTGTCACCAAAAAGTTCCTCGAAAAATCCTCGCTGATCCCGTCAAGACGCACGTACTTCACCGCTGTCGATAACCTGTCCATCGATATCAAAGATGGTGAGGTGTTCGGTCTCGTCGGGGAAAGCGGATCGGGGAAGTCCACTGTCGCCCGTATGATCGGCACGCTCTACAAGGTGGATGGCGGCTCTATCTTCTTTGATGGGGATGACGTGACGAAAATGGATGCCGCAGGCCTTGATCGCTATCGCCGCCAAATCCAGATGATTTTTCAGGATCCGTTTTCATCGCTCAACCCGCGTATGAAGGTGGGTGACATCGTGGCCGAGCCTTTAAGACATCACAACCTGCTTCCCTCTGGCGAAGTTGGCCCGCGCGTGCGCGAGCTTTTGGATCGTGTGGGCCTTGCGTCCGATGCTGCCACAAAGTTCCCTCACGAATTTTCAGGGGGCCAACGCCAACGCATTTCCATCGCCCGCGCCCTTGCCACGCAACCTCGCTTTCTGATCTGCGATGAACCCACCAGCGCTTTGGACGTATCTATTCAGGCGCAAATCCTGAACATCCTCAAAGACCTGCAAGAGCACCTGGGCCTCACCATGCTTTTTATCTCTCACGACCTGCCTGTGGTGCGTCAGATGTGCAACCGCGTGGGCGTCATGAAACAGGGTCAGCTGGTCGAAGTGCAGGAGACCGAGGCGCTCTTTGCCGCGCCCGCCCATCCCTACACCCAAGAGCTGTTGGGCCTGATGCCGAAACTGGATGGTTTGTCAGAAGACGGGCTTGATGCGCAGGCCGCGGGCTAAACCCGCCCCGGGCTTGATCCGGGGCCTCATCCTTCAGAACCCAGAGGTCCCGGATCAAGCCGGGGACGGGTGTCCTGTCAAAGGCCGTTCCCGAATGGGTAAATGAATGATCGCCGAGAACGCACCAATGGCCACGCCGATCCACCACACGGCGGTGTAATTGCCGTAAAGATCATACATCCGCCCACCCAGCCATACACCCAAGAAACTGCCCAACTGATGGCTGAAAAACACGATCCCATAGAGCGTGCCCATATAGCGCAGCCCGTAGATATGCGCGATCAGCCCCGAGGTCAGCGGCACAGTGGCCAGCCAAAGCGAGCCCATGGTGATTGAGAAAATGATCACGGTCGTCGGCGTCATAGGCAGCAGGATAAACACGGAAGCAGCCACCGTGCGCGCGGCATAGACCCCGGCGAGCAAGTATTTCTTCGAGTACCGCTTGCCCAGATACCCCGCCAGCAACGTGCCCCCGATATTGGCCAGGCCAATCAGGGCAAGGGACAACGCGCCAAGGGCCGAGGTGGTCGACACACCCATACCATCCAGAAAACCGCCAGGCGCAATCGGGCCGCAGACCTCCGTGATAAAAGCCGGGAAATGCGCGGTGATAAACGCCAGTTGATAACCGCAGGACAGAAAGCCCAGAAAGATCAGAGTGTAGGACGGATCCCGAAACGCCTTGGTGAGGATTTCGCCCATGCTCTCTTCCAACTCCGCGGTGCTGGCCGGTTGGGGTGAGCGGATCATCGGCAACAGGAACAACACCAACAGGATCGCCACCGCGAAGACGATGAAAACGCTTTGCCATGGCATATTGGCCAAAAGTGCCTCCGCCACGGGCGGGCCAACGACCTGCCCGGCGGAGCCTGCGGCGGTGGCAATAGCAAGGCTCATTGAGCGGTTTTCATCCGAGCTGGCCCGCCCCACAATCGCAAGGATCACGCCAAAGCCCGTGCCTGCAATACCAAACCCCACCAAAACCGACAGGGCCTGATGCGCACCGGGCGTCACGGCATAAGAAGACAAGACAAGCCCCACCGCATAAAGCAACGCGCCCATCACGATGGCCTTACGATCCCCGATCTTTTCGGCAATGGCCCCAAAGATCGGCTGCCCGATGCCCCAAGCCAGATTCTGGATCGCAATCGCCATCGAAAACTCGACCCTAAGCCAGCCGAATTCCTCCGCAATCGGTATCTGAAACAGCCCAAAGGCAGAGCGGATTCCGAAAGACACGATCAGGATCACACAACCGGCGATCAAAACAGGTGTCATCATAGATTGGGGTTTTTGCACGCGGCGTTCCTTTGACGGTCACGCCACCCTACTTATGCGGCGTCGTCCGTCAAATTGGAAATCGTGATCACTCGCTTAAGCAGACGTGATGCGAAACGTGATCGTCCGCTTTTCTCCTCTCGCAAGTCAGGGTATGGCGGGCGAATGACAACTCCCAGTCAGCGATATGAGGCGCTTGTCGCCAACGGAACTTTGACGCGCGACAGTGCTCAACAACGAGTTTTGCCGGAGTTTGACCGTATCGCACACGCCATGACAGAACCGGCCAAATCGGGCGGATGGTTCCGCAAGAGAGCTGATATCGGCGCACCCAAAGGCCTTTACCTTTGGGGCGGGGTTGGGCGTGGTAAATCCATGCTGATGGATATGTTTGTTGATACGCTCAACGTGCCCAACCGCCGTGTCCATTTCCACGCCTTTATGCAGGAAATGCATGCCGGTATGCATGCCGCCCGGCAGCGCAATGAGGTCGACGCCTTGGCGCCCGTTGCGAGGGAAGTATCCACATCCGTCCGCCTGCTCGCTTTTGATGAAATGCAGATCACTGACATCACCGATGCCATGATCGTGGGCCGCCTCTTTGAGGCGCTCTTTGCCGCCGGTGTGGTCGTGGTCACCACCTCAAACCGCATTCCGGATGACTTGTACAAAGACGGCCTCAACCGCGCGCTCTTTCTGCCTTTCATTCAGCTTCTGAAGGATCAGATGGTGGTGCATGAGATGGCGAGCGACACCGACTATCGCCAAAACCGGCTGGCCGGTGAACAAAGCTACTTTGCCCCCAATGATCAGGCCGCGCGGGACGCGATCAATGATATCTGGCAGGATCTCTCGAACGGCACGTCAGAGCCCCATACGCTCATCGTCAACAAACGCGAGGTGAAGATCCCAGCCTTCCACAATGGTGTGGCGCGGGCGAGCTTTTATGATCTCTGCGGCAAGCCCCTTGGCCCGGCGGATTACCTCGCGCTGTCCAAAGCCGCGCGCGTTCTCGTGCTTGAAGACATTCCACAACTTACGCGCAACAATTTCAATGAGGCCAAGCGCTTCGTCACCCTGATCGACGCGCTTTATGAGGCGCGCGTGCGGCTTATCTGTTCCGCCGCAGCTGAGCCGGAATTTCTCTATGTCGAAGGCGCCGGCAGTTTTGAGTTTGAACGCACTGCGAGCCGCCTTCGCGAAATGCAGTCACAGGAGTGGGCGCAAGACTGACCCGCTCTCCGGCTTCATCTTTCCAAAAATACTCAAATCCGGCCCTTACCCGGGGCGCGACGTAGCTTTGACCCAATTGCCATAAAGCTGCTCCGCCATGGCGTTGAACGTGCCCATCCGTGCGGCACACTCCGCCGCGAGGCGGGCCACAGCGCCCGTACCCATCGCTTTGTCCAATGCGCCGGCATATTCGGGTATCTCTGCCCAGTTGACTGCGGTATCGGCCTCAATCTCCATATGAAATTGCAGCGCGTAGGCATGATCCTTCCACGCCATGGCCTGCACCGCGCAGGCCGGGGAGGATGCCAAAACCCGCGCACCTACGGGCAGCTCTGTCACCTCGGCGGAATGCCATTGCAGGCATTCGATGGTCGCAGGCATTCCGTCAAAAAGTGCACCACCATCGGTGACTTGCACATCCATCACACCGATCTCAGGCACTTTCGATGGTCCCACCTTGCCCCCAAGCGCCTCGGCCAGCAATTGATGCCCCAAACACAGCCCCAGAAACGGCATTTCCTGATCTAGCACAGCCTCCCGAATGATCGCTTTCTCGGCCTTAAGCCACGGGTGCTGATCTTCCTGCCAGACATCCATCGGCCCGCCCATGACCCAAAGCGCGTCATAGCCATCCAAACCGGGCAGAGCCTCCCCTTCATCGAGCTCAATCGCGTCCCAGCTATGACCATCGCGTTGCAGAAAATCGCGAAAAACGCCGGGATGTTCGACACGGGCATGTTGTAGAACAAGGATTTGCATCGGGGTCTCCTTCAAAATCAGGTCAACGATAGGCGGAGGGTGGTTGCCCAAACTGTGCAGTATAAGCGCGAGAGAAATGAGAGGAATTGGCAAACCCGGTGGCAAGCGCAATTTCGGTCAGGCTCAGCGGTGAATTGCGGAGCAGGCTCTGCGCTTTGTCGAGGCGCAATTCGCGGTAATACCGCATCGTCGGTCGCCCAAGCTTTTCCTTGAAAAGCCTATTGAGCTGTCGCGCTGATATACCCGCCGTTTCGGCCAGGCGTTCCAGCGTCACCGGTTCGGCTACATGCGCCTCCATCACTTCGACCGCGTCCAAAATGGCAGGGTTGTGACTGCCCACACGATCAAGCAGCCCTGTGCGTTGTGGTCCAGCTGAGGGGCGAATGTCAGTGTGCATGAACCAGTCGCTGACTCGGCCTGCAAATTCCGGGCCGTGGTGCTGTGTAATCAGAGCGTGCATCAGATCCATCGGGGCTGACCCCCCGGCGCAGGTCACCCGATCCCGGTCAATCACGTACAGCGAACGCTCAATCACCAAATGAGGAGAGACTTCGGCCAGCGCGGCGGCATGTTCCCAATGCACGGTCATGCGCCGCTTTTGCATAAGACCCGCGCGGGCAAGAATGACCGGCCCGCCCGAAACTCCGCCTAACGGCACCCCCGCGCGCGCCAGGCGAGCGAGCCATGCCGTCACACTGGCATCACTGAATCGCGTTGGATCTCCACCTGCGACAACAAACAGGTAGTCAAGGCCGTCCTCGCCCCCGATCCGCGCCTGCGGCATCACCAGCATCGCGCCAGAGCTTTGCACCGGATGGCCTGTGACCGAATAGACGACCGTGTCATAAAGCGTGCGCCGGGCCAGAAGGTTGGCCGCGCGCATCGGTTCGGTCAAAGCGGCAAAGGACATGGCGGCAAATCCATCAATTGCGAGGATGCCAATCCGCCGCTTATCCCCAAGGTTTTGCACCTTTTTGTCCATAAACGGCATCTACGTGACTGTTTTAGGAAAGTCCACCTTAGGCGCATCTGCGATGGTCAACCCAGCTAGCTGAGGACACACCATGACATATTCTGCGTTCCGCATCTTGAAGGAAGGTCTCACCGGCAACAAAGGGTGGACACCTGCTTGGCGCGATCCCGACCCGCAAGACGGATATGACGTGGTTATTGTCGGCGGTGGCGGGCATGGTCTGTCGACCGCTTACTACCTTTCCAACAAGTTCGGTGTGCGCAACGTGGCGGTGGTCGAAAAGGGGTGGCTTGGCGGCGGCAACATCGGACGCAACACCACGATCATCCGCTCCAACTACATGCTCCCAGGCAATGAGCCGTTTTATGAGATGTCGATGAAACTGTGGGAGGGGTTGGAACAGGACACCAACTACAACTCCATGGTCTCGCAGCGCTCCATCCTCAACCTGTTTCATTCTGATGGACAGCGCGATGCCTTCGTGCGCCGCGCCAACGCGATGTTCCTTGCGGGCGCGGATGCAGAACTTGCCGATCAGGCGCAACTGCGCCGCGAGCTGCCATTCCTGGATTTCGACAATGCGCGCTTCCCAATCAAAGGCGGGCTTTATCAGCGGCGTGGCGGCACGGCCCGGCATGACGCGGTGGCATGGGGCTATGCGCGGGGCGCGGATATGCAGGGCGTCGACCTCATACAGAATTGCGAAGTCACCGGGTTCGACATCGAAAACGGGGTGTGCAAAGGCGTGCAAACGACGCGCGGCGCGATCAAGGCTAAAAAGGTTGCAGTTTGTGTGGCCGGCTCCTCCAGCCGCGTCATGGCCATGGCGGGGATGCGCCTGCCCATCGAAAGCCACGTCTTGCAGGCGTTTGTCTCCGAGGGTCTCAAACCCGTGCTGCCGGGCGTGATCACCTTTGGCGCGGGGCATTTTTACGTCAGCCAATCCGACAAAGGCGGCTTGGTCTTTGGCGGTGATATTGACGGCTACAACAGCTACGCCCAGCGGGGTAATTTGCCGGTAGTCGAAGACGTCTGCGAAGGCGGCATGGCGATCATGCCGATGATCGGTCGCGCGCGGCTCTTGCGGTCTTGGGGCGGGATCATGGATATGTCGATGGACGGCTCACCCTTTATCGACAAGACCCATATTGACGGGCTCTATTTCAATGGTGGCTGGTGCTATGGCGGGTTCAAGGCAACGCCAGCGTCGGGCTATTGCTATGCGCATCTGCTAGCCACCGACGAACCCCATGAGGTCGCCACAGAGCTGCGCCTCGACCGGTTCAAGCGCGGCCACATGATCGACGAAAAAGGCATGGGCAATCAGCCCAACCTGCATTGAGACCGGCCATGCGTTTCAAACGTAGCAACACCGAAACACCCGTCCCGGACCTGATCCGGGACCTCTTCCAATTGTCAAAGGAGGCCCCGGATCAAGCCCGGGGCGCGTGCTGCATAAATGATCATTGAACACCCCCTTCTCGGCCCCCGCGATGCGGCAGAGTTTGTCTATCTTGGCGATGCGAGCCTGATCGACCGCCCTGATTGGCAGGCCGAAGATGCAGCTGAGCGGTTCTACGAATACGGCTACCTGCGCGACAACCCGGCGGGGGAGCATCAGGAGCTTTGGTACCACGAACAAGGCGATCGGTCCTGGCTCGTGGTGACCCGCAACACGATGAGCCATGAGATCACCAAAGTGGAACTGGCCCGCGATGTGGCCAAAGCACGAGGGCGCAACACATGACCCAGGCAGACACGACACTGAACTTTGTCTCAGGCGATGAAAAAGCTGTCAAAACAGTCCCTGTTTCAGGGCAGGTTAACCGCGTCGGTACTGGGCTCATCAACCCCAACCAAAAGCTGAAGTTCAGCTTCAATGGCAAAGAAATGACCGGTTTTGCGGGGGACACTTTGGCGTCCGCCCTGCTGGCCAATGGTCAGCGTTTGGTAGGGCGGTCCTTCAAGTACCACCGCCCGCGCGGCATCCTGACTGCCGGATCAGAAGAACCCAACGCGCTCGTTGAGTTGCGCGGCGGTGCGGCGCAAGAACCCAACACCCGTGCCACGGTCACAGAGCTGTTCGATGGGCTTGAGGCCAAAAGCCAGAACCATCGCGGGTCGCTGAACTTCGATGTTATGGCCATCACGGATTTCGCCTCCCCCTTCCTGACGGCGGGCTTTTACTACAAGACGTTCATGTGGCCCAAAGCGTTTTGGGAAAAGCTTTATGAGCCGATCATCCGCAAGGCCGCGGGTTTGGGCAGCCTGTCGATGAAAGAAGATCCTGACAGCTACGATAAGGGCTTTTTGCATTGTGATCTTCTGGTCATCGGCGCGGGTCCCTCTGGCCTGACGGCCGCCCTCGCAGCGGCCCGGTCTGGCGCGCGGGTCATCCTCGCGGATGAAGATTTCCTGCCTGGCGGCCGGCTCAATGCCGAAGCGCTGGAGGTCGGCGGGCAATCGGGCAGCCAATGGGCGGCCAACGCTGTGGCAGAGCTGACATCGATGGACAATGTGCGCCTGATGACACGCACCACCGTCTATGGTGCCTATGACCACGGTGTCTATGGCGCGTTGGAGCGGCGCACGGATCACCTGGCCAAAAGCGAAGGCAAACCCCGTCAAATCCTCTGGCGTATCTATTCCAAACGCGCGGTGCTGGCGGCGGGATCCACGGAGCGGCCAATTGCCTTTGGCAACAATGATCGGCCCGGCATCATGCTGGCGGGCGCAGTTCGGACCTATGTGAACCGGTTCGGCGTAGTGCCGGGCAAAGAAATGGCTGTCTTCACCAACAACGATGACGGTTGGCAGACGGCTTTGGATTTGCAGAATGCGGGCGTGGATCTGATGGCTGTGATCGACAGCCGGGATGTGGACGCGCCAGTAAGCCTGCCGGGTGTGCGGCACTTGCGCGGACAAGGCATCGTCAACACCATCGGGCGTAAAGGCGTGAAAGCGGTTGAAACGACAGGCGGTGTTACGCTTCCGGTCGATGCCGTGGCGGTCTCTGGCGGGTGGAACCCCAATGTGCATCTGACTTGTCATCAACGCGGCCGCCCCGTGTGGCGTGAAGAGATCAATGCCTTTGTTCCGGGCGGTGCGCTGCCGGTTGGCATGGCCGTCGCCGGTGCTGCGAACGGCGCGATGACGCTGGCGGCGGCCTTGGCCGAAGGGCAGGCGGTGGCCGACGCGCAGTTGACCGATCTCGGCTTCACACCGGTCGCAGCAGACCTGCCAGAAGCCTCAGATGAACCAAGCAAGGGCGCAGCATTCTGGCATGTGAAAGAGAGCAAGAGCCGCGCTTGGCTGGATCAGCAGAATGATGTGACCGTGAAGGACGTGAAACAGTCCTTCCAAGAGGGCTTCCGCTCAGTCGAGCATCTCAAGCGCTACACGACCCTGGGGATGGCCACGGACCAAGGCAAAACAGCCAATATCCCTGCCCTTGCCATTATGTCAGAACTCACCGGTCGACCAATCCAGGATACCGGCACCACGATCTTTCGCCCGCCTTACACGCCGGTGCCAATCGGAGCTTTTGGAGGTCGGTCTCGGGGCAAGGATTTCCGCCCCACGCGTCTGACACCGAGCCACAAATGGGCTGAGGCGAATGGGGCAAGTTTTGTGAATGTCGGAAATTGGCTGCGCGCGGAATGGTACACGAAACCGGGCGAGAAAGGCTGGCGCGATAGCGTGGACCGGGAGGCCTTAGCGACGCGGACCTCCGTAGGCATCTGCGATGTCACCACGCTGGGCAAGATCGATATCAAGGGCAAGGACGCGGGTGCGTTTCTCGACAAGGTCTATTCCAACACCTTCTCGACCTTGAAGGTCGGTAAAGTCCGCTACGGCCTCATGCTGCGCGAGGATGGGATCTGCTATGACGATGGCACCACCGCCCGGCTGGAGGATGATCATTACGTCATGACCACGACCACGGCGAATGCGGTGCTCGTTTATCGTCGGTTGGAGTTCGCCCGCCAGTGCCTTTGGCCAGGCCTGGATGTGCATCTCATCTCCACCACCGATGGATGGGCGCAGTTTGCCGTGGCCGGGCCAAATTCGCGCAACCTGCTGCGCAAGGTGGTGGATGACGGGTTTGACATCTCAAATGAGGCGTTCCCTTTCATGGCCTGCGGTAAGGTCACCGTCTTTGGCGGCACCCCGGCGCGGCTTTTCCGAATTTCATTCTCGGGTGAGTTGGCCTTTGAAATCGCAGTCCCGGCGCGTTTTGGCAATTCGATGATCGAAGGGCTGATGAAAGCGGGCGAAGAATTCGACGCAATTCCATACGGCACCGAGGCGCTGGGCGTGATGCGCATTGAAAAGGGGCATTGCACGGCCAATGAACTGACCGGCCAGACAACGGCGCATAACATTGGCTTGGGCAAGATGGTCAGCCAAAAGAAGGAATGCATCGGCAATGTGCTCTCTCAACGTGAAGAGATGATCCGCGAGGATGATGTGAAGCTTGTCGGCCTGCGCCCGGTGGATCGCAGCCTCGGCCTGATCGCCGGGTCGCATTTTATTGGCAAAGGGGCTGACGCAACCATGGCCAATGATCAAGGATGGATGACGTCGGTGGCGTGGTCGCCCAACCTCGGCCATTCCATCGGGCTTGGCTTTGTCAAATCAGGGGACACCCGCAAAGGCGAGATCCTGCGCGCCGTGAGCCCGGTGCACGGCACCGAGATGGACGTTGAGATCGTCTCCGCCCATTTCGTGGATCCAGAAGGAGAGCGGCTCCGTGGTTGAGTTTACCCTTGTCTCCGCACCACCCTTGGCGGGTTATTCCGAAACCTTTGGCACGGTTCGTTTGACCGCGCCCAAGGATATGGCGATCGTGAACATGGCCATTCCCCTTGGGGCAGACGCCAAAGCGTTGAAGGCGGTGAAAACCGGCTACGGCGTCGATCTGCCCGAGCCTGGCATGTCGGTTGAAACCAAAAAAGGCGCCACGCGGCTCGTTCGCTTGGCGCCAGATCAAGCCTTTGCAATCTTCACCCTGCCGACGCCAGACGCAGAAGAGGTGGTGGCCAAACACGTGAAAAAAGCGCTGTATCTTACCGATCAAACAGATGTCTGGGTGGGATTGGAGATCAGCGGCGCGGGTGCCTTGGCAGCATTGGAACGCGTCTGTCCGATTGATCTGCATCCAGCGGCTTTTGCTGTTGGTGGCGCGGCGCGTACCGTGATGGAGCATCTGGGTGTTTTGATCATTCGCACCGGCGATGAGTGCTACTTGCTACTGTCGGCCAGCTCTTCGGCCACGTCGTTCCTGCACATGATGGAAACCTCGATCAAGAACGTGCTTTGACGGGCGGCTCGTCCGCCTTGCCGGGCAGTCTCGCCTACCATTTGTACAGGTCGAACGACGAAGAAAGGGCGCTTTGAATTGCGCCCTTTCAATCAATCATTCTTTCGCATTGATCAGCCTGCGTCGCGCTTGGCGGACCGAAAATCGGTTTCATCAGTCACAGTGAACCGACCGCCTTTGAGCTTCTTCAGCTTGCCGTTCCGAAGCAATTGTCCAAAGCTCTTGAGGCTGTCCTCGCGCGAAAAATCCTGCGCCGTGGCTTGTTTTAGTTTGCCCATCAGCATAGGGCGAGAAAACTGCACCCGGCCTTCGACATCCGCCATGTAGGCCGCTGCAGCTTCGAGAAGCTCAGAGAGGTTGTTGGCTCCCAGGTCTTCTGCAAATTCACTAAAGCTGCTGGCATCCTGCGGCAGCTCTACCTGGTCGGCGGTTTGTGCGGCTGACACACGGCGCGGACGGACGGGATCACGTTCTGTGTCAACGCGCTGCTCGGCCACCAATTTCAGTGGCGCAGGGCGGCTTTCAATCGGGCGGCGCGGGCGGGTGACATTTGCACGCTGGCCCTTCTGGGCCTCTACCGTGTCCTCAGCATCATTGCTGCGCATCACATCAGCAATGTCTGAGCGATAGATACCTTCGTCGGCGCCACGGCGCAGATCGCTTCCAGCATCCGCTTCGGCCTCGTTGGCTTCCACGGCCGCGCGCAAGTGTTGTATGGCGCTGCGGCGGCGAGATGCCTCTGGCGTGTCGAGGTGGTTCTCAGCTTCATTGAAAAGGCGCGATAACGGGCGCTCCGTTTCCCCTAAGAGACTGCGCTTGGCGGGCACTTCGTCTGTAAACTCGGTGTCCTCCTCCTCATCGTCGAAGGCGCTCTCCTCTGCGGCACCGGGAAAGTCATCTTCGAACGCTTCGGTCTCCGCATCCTGGAGCGGATCACTGAGGTCATCGAGGTCGTGCGATGTGGCATCCGCGTCTGCTTCAAGCTCTGCGGTCACAGCATCCAGTTCACTTTGCAGATCGGCCTCGTCCTCTGGGCTCAGGATCGCTTCGGCAGGTTCATTGTCCAACGCGTCCTCTTCCAGAACGTCAAACGCTTCGTCGAGCGCCCCGTCGGCCACAGCAGCTTCAAAATCGCTGCGCTTCATCTTGATCACGCGTGCACGCAGCGGGGTAGACGGTTCTGTCGCGTCCTCTTCTGCTTCGCCGCCTGTCACCAATGTGTCTGATGCGTCGGTTTCTGCATCTGCGTCTTCGGGGAACGCATCCGCCAAAAGCTGTGACAGTGTGTCTTCGGCCAGGTTTTTGATATCCGCAGCTTCGTTTTCAAAATCGCTGTCATCCAAGCCGTCATCGTCGCTCAACTCATCGGCAATCGCCTCAAGCGCATCATTATGTGTCTCATCGTCAAACACCTGAGAGGTCACACGTTCTGGCATGTCCTGCGATGCAGGCGCGTCGGCCGTGAGGGCCGCGTCGAGGTCAGAAATCGTGTCGCCCAGAAAATCCTGTGCATGTTCGTCCTCGGAAAAGCCGGTGGGTTCAAAATCTGTCTCACCACGCGCCACGACAGAGCGAATGCGGCGCAGGCGCGCGGCAACACTGTCATCATCATCATCCGACGCATCTACGACGTCACGTGTTGCGTCGCCTCCCGCAACACCCTCGTCAGACGGGGCGTCATCAACGGCGTCATCCTCAGCAACAGCGTCTTCATCATAAATATCATCATCGAGATCAAGAATCGCTGCCTCTTGCGCCGCTTCATGCTCTTGCTCGTCGGCCTCCTCCAGCGCGTCAGCCATGGCAATTTCAATCGAAGCGGTCACGGCGTCTGCATCGTCTACTGCATCGTGTGGTGCAGTGTGTTCGCTCACTGCCTCTTCGGCGGCAGTCTCGGCAGCGGTTGCAACAGCTTCAATGCCTGCTTCTGCCGGTTCTTCGGCAGCTTCTTCGGCTTCTGTTTCTACTGGCAAGTCTTCGGCAGCAGGCGCAACCTCCGGCGCAGCTGTCAGCGCAGGTGCGCCCTTTGCGCGAAGATGAATTTTACCTTCATCTTCATGCGCTTCCACGCGGCGAGCGATCTCTTTTTCAGCGATCCGGGCAAGCATATCAGCGTCAGGGGTGGGCGGCTCAGCACCGAAATAGCGATCATCAGCGGCCAAATCGCGGAAATATTCCGCAATCGCTTTCATTGTGTCAAAGCTGTCGTCAAATCCTTCCAACGTGCACGAAAATGTGCCGTAGGAAACCGTCAAAATCTTACTAGTACTTACCATTTTTTTAGCTCGCATTTGTGCCTCTGCGACAATTTGTTTACCACGATGGAAAGGACCAAAGCCGCGCGATTCTGGGAATTTTAGCGTATCATTTCATGGTCAGAATGTGTTCTTATTCTTAAAATCATGACAATTAGGGCAAGTAAATTTTGATTGTTTCCTCACAAGAACCAATCACGTTGATCGGTGGAGGGCAGGTCAGTGCGGCAGATGTTAACCTTGCTTTGCCTCTGGCTCCAACCCTCGTGGCCGCGGATGGCGGTGCGGACAAGGCCCTCGCCTTTGGTGCAATGCCGGATGCCGTCATTGGTGACTTAGATAGCATTACAGAAAAGGCACGCACAGCCATTCCGGCTGATCGGATTTACCACGTGGCCGAACAGGACAGCACGGATTTCGAAAAGGCCCTGCGTGAGGTTTCGGCGCCGCTGATCATTGCGGTTGGGTTCACCGGCGCGCGGATGGATCATCAGCTTGCTGTCCTGAACACGCTCGTTCGCTTTCCTCAAAAGCGCTGCATCCTTCTTGGTGGGCATGAGGTGTTAGCCCTGTGCCCGCCATCTTTCCGCCTTGATGTGGAGGAGGGCACCACCGTTTCGTTGTTCCCGATGGGCGCAGTTGAAGGTGTGTCAGACGGGTTGCAATGGCCCATCAGTGGGCTGCATTTTGGCCCTGATGGTCAGGTGGGCACCTCCAACGTCGCGACCGGGCCGATTGATATTGCGCTCACGGCGCCAAAAATGCTCATCATGCTTCCGCGCGTGGTGTTCCCCAAGATGGTTGAAGCACTCTTGGATACACCCTCCCATTGGCATGGATGATTTACCGCCCTGTCACACGCTTGCGTCGGGGCTTGGTTTCGCCCGCCACCACGTAAAGCCCGGCGGCTACAATCAAAGCCACGCCCAGATATGTCCACGGCCCTGGTAGATCGCCAAAAACAAAGAACCCAAGCGCAGTGGCGCTCACGATTTCCAGATATTGTACAGGCGCAACGAGAGAGGCTGGCGCCATGGAGAGAGAAAAACTGATCATCACATGGCTGATCGTGGCCACAACACCCAAGGCCAGCAACAGAATGAGCGCGTCTTTATCCGGCCAAACCGGATCCAATGGATGAAAGCCTGACCCATTGAAAACCCACAACACAGGGACAGCGAGCACCAGCGCGGCAAACCCGGTATAGACCTGCATCGTGATCGGGTGCATTCGCGTGGCCATCTGCCGGGTCAGGACAAGGTAAATCGCAAACGTCACCGCCGTGATCAATGGGAAAAGCGCAGCGGTTCCGACGCTGGTGAAACTGGGTTGAATAATAAACAAAGCGCCGGTGAAGCCGACGGCGCAGGCGATGTAGCCCCGCACGCTCACACGTTCCCGCAGAAAGAGCCGCCCCAGCAGGAGCACAAAAAACGGCCCCACAAAGAAGATCGAGATCGTGTCAGCCATCGGCATGAACCGAAGCGCAGTGAAGAAAAACCCGGTGGCCACAAGCAAAAGCGCAGCGCGCGCCAGATGCAGGCCCATTTCCTGCGCGTCCGGACGGTGAAGCCAGCCGAATAGGATCGTCAGCGGAAACAATAAAATGCTCTGCGCAACAAACCGCGTGGTCGCGATCTGACCCACGGCCACGCTATCCCCGATCAGTTTGGCCAGCGCATCCATAATCGGGGCAAAAAGAGCAAAAGCGACCATCAGACCAAGGCCCAACCCGGTCCGGGCCCGATCATTGCCCTCATGGGTCATCAACAGTTCGGTACGTTGACGGCCAGCCCGCCCAGCGATGTTTCCTTGTAACGCTCGGCCATGTCTTCCCCGGTCTGGCGCATCGTCTCAATGCAAACATCGAGCGATACAATATGCGATCCATCCCCGCGCAGGGCGAGGCTCGCCGCCGTGACAGCCTTCATTGCGCCGAGGCCATTGCGCTCAATACACGGCACCTGCACCAAGCCCTTCACCGGGTCGCAGGTCATGCCAAGGTGATGCTCCAGCGCGATCTCGGCTGCGTTTTCAATCTGTTCCGGCGTGCCGCCCAGAACGGCCGCAAGCCCCGCCGCGCCCATGGCTGCCGCACTGCCCACTTCCGCCTGACAGCCTGCTTCGGCCCCGGAGATCGAGGCATTGTGCTTCACCAGCCCGCCAATAGCCGCCGCCGTCAGCAGAAAATCGTCCACATTTCGCAGTGATGCTCCGGGCACGTGTTCCAACCAGTATTTGATCACCGCCGGCACCACACCCGCCGCACCATTGGTCGGTGCCGTCACAACCTGGCCCCCGGCGGCGTTCTCTTCGTTGATCGCCATGGCATAAACGGCGATGTAGTCATTGATCAGATGCGGCGCACCGATATTGGCGCCGCGTTCGGCCATTAGCGCATCATAAATCCCTTTGGCCCGGCGACGCACATGCAAGCCGCCTGGAAGCTCGCCCTCGCTGTGCAATCCACGCTCAATACAGGCATTCATCACATCCCAGATCCGTGCCACGCCACAGCGCAGGTTGTCTTCGCCACTGCGGCTGATCTCATTGTCCCGTTTCATCTGGGCGATGCTCTTGCCCGAGGTCTGGCTCATCTCCAGCATCTCAACTGCGTTCTGAAACGGGTAGGGCACCGGCGCGCCAGGATCTGTGTTGCGCCCGGCAGCCAGCTCGGCCTCCGTCATCACGAAACCACCACCGATGGAGTAATAGGTCTCTTGCAAAGTGACATCGCCCTGCGCATCCGTGGCCGACAGGATCATCCCATTGGCATGGCCCGGCAGGCGCGGACCGAAATCAAAAGTCAGATCCTCACGCGGGTTGAATTTCAGATCGCCCAAGCCCTCAGGAGAGACGGTATCCGTCTCGCGGATTTTGACCAGCGTCGCCTCAGCTTTCTCATGATCGTAGGTATCGGGCATTATCCCGGCGAGGCCCAGAATGGTCGCCCGGTCCGTCGCATGCCCCATGCCCGTGAACGCAAGCGAGCCATGCAGCGATCCCTTCACCCCATGAAATTCAAAGGGCGAGGCGCGCATCAGATCCAGAAACCGCCCAGCCGCCACCATCGGCCCCATCGTGTGGGATGAGGACGGGCCAATGCCCACCTTGAACATATCAAAGACAGAAAGGAACATTACATGACGCTGCCCACTGGTGGCGTTGGGTGAACCGGGTTGGTGAAAGGCGTTGGCCCCAATCCTTCGGCAGATATGGCCGAACGCGTGCAGTCACAAGCCTCAAGCCGCTGCGCCATGGCCCGTAGATGCGGCCACTTGGAAATCTGACACCAATCCTTTGCCTCATCCATAGGGTATAGCATGTTCCAGCGGCACAGGCAGGCCACATAGACATCCACAATCGAAAGAGCCCCGCCCAGACCACCATCGCCTGCGGCATAAGCAGCCTCCAACAGATCGAGATGCCGCTGGATTTCGCCCTTCAGATGGGTGCGCAATGCGGCATGGGTGTCCGCATCCTCTCCCAAGTACTGATTTGGATAAAACCGCATTCGGGCGGCAACATGCAGCGTGTTTGATGTGAAAAAAAGGTACTTGAGAAGCGCACCACGGTCGGGATCATCGGGCGCTGGCGCCATTTTCCCATGCCGATCGGCCAACCACAGCAGGATCGCAGCGGTTTCAAAAATCGCACCATCCGGTGTTTCCAGCGCGGGGATTAGTCCGGCCGGGTTAAGCCTCATGTAAGCGGCCCCCTTATGCGCCCCTGCGGCGCGGTTCAGAAGGACGGGTTCATACGCCACACCCATCTCCTCCAGCGCCAGTCGAATAACGAGCGAGGCATTGTCGGGCACCCAATGGAGGCGATAGGCGTAAGTCATGCTCTTCGAATAGGATGGTTCTCAAGCGTTCACCTGTCTGAAAACGACAGAACACGCAGGCGCAGCGAAAGTCGGATTTGAGCCCGACTTTTCGTTTTTCTTTGGTGTGGCGAATGACTGCTTCCGAGATAAGCGACAGTCAATGTTCTTTGCGTAGCGCCTGAATAGCCGCCGCTCCGCCGATTAGGACGAGTGGCATCGAAAACAGGATTGCAGCGCTCGCGGCAACTAAGATGCTCGTGCTATCGTCGATAGTCCCACCGGCGACAAACGCGCCAACCAACCCAACCAACGCGCCGCCAATAGCGAATCCAAGCGTGTCGACACTGGAGACCATTGCCATGGTTTTGGTATTCTCGCCATCCACGTCGCCGGCGACTATCTGCTCGCCCAGGAAAGGCCAGATCATGCCCATACCGAACCCACACGCTCCTATGGAGATGGCCGCTCCGATCAAGTGGCCATCCAGAAGGAAGACGTAGCAGCCAACCAGTCCAGCGAGTGTGACTGCTGGACCAGCTAAGGAGAGCCACCGCCCCCGAGAAAGGCTAACGATTGCAAATGTTGCGACAGACCAACCTATCGTCTCGACGAGAACGAATGCCCCGGCGAACGTCGCACTATGACCATGAACTTTGGTCAGAACCAATGGTCCGAAGACAAGAATGCTCATCGCGCTTGCGCCAAGTAGTGTTTTGGCAGCAATCGCGCTTCCTTGCATCGTTTGAAACCGGAATGCGTGTTTCGGGAACATGCGAGGCACATGCGATCTTTCGCGCCAGATGGCTGATGTAAGGGCGGCGAGACCGACAACTGTTATCGCGGCTGCAATGGCCCGGTCGAATTGCGGCGCAAAACTTATGAGCGCGACGCCGAGGCCAAATGCCACGAAAGCCACGACTGGAAAGGGCTCAATGTTGCGTTCTGTTTCGACCTTCGCGATCATGCGTGCATTGCCGATACCGTAGATCAACATGCCGATACCAAGCATCACAAACGCTGGACGCCAGCCGACGAAATCGGCGAACAGACCGCCAATCAAGGGGCCTGCAAACGCTGCGCCAATCCAGAAAGCGCCGGAAATTGCTGAAATCTTGGGAAACGCAGCCGGGGTGGTTTCCGCCCGCAAGGCAATGAACCCCAGGGCGAGCAAGCCACCGCCGCCGAACCCGGCAATAGCGCGTCCTGTCGCAATCCACGTCATCGTTCCCGCGGCCGCTGACAAGAGCGCACCTGAAAAGGCCAGACCGGTCATGATCCACCATAACCATTTTGTTCCGTAACGGGACGCCAGTGGGCCGGTTGCAGCTGCGGCCAGAACCGTGGTGATATTGAATAATGCAGTCAGCGCGCCGATAAGCTCACCGCCGCCTACCTCGGCTACGATCGCGGGTGCAAGCGTGACTGCGGCATAGTTGCCGCCAGCGTGCAACACGATCACGGCGAGCACGGCTCCAATGCGCCGGCCGCGCCCATCGGCAAGAAGGTCGGCCCAGTCGGGCGCTGGGTCGGGCGTGTCTGATGCCTTTTCGCTGATATCGGTCATGAGTCGAGAACTAAAGATAACCACAAGTAGGTCCAACGAAATAAATCTGGGCTAACGCCTTCCATTTGGTAATCTATGGCAATGAAGTACCATCCCACACCAACCGCCCTTAGAATGTTTGTCGAAGCGGCTGAGCGCGCAAGTTTTGCCGGCGCCGCGAGGGCACTGAATGTCACGCAAGCGGCTGTCAGCAAGCAGATGGCAAATCTTGAAGATAGATTGGGTGTCGCGCTGTTCTCTCGGACGCACCGGTCGGTGACATTGACAGCTGCTGGTCGCTCCTATCTGCCAGTCGCCAAACGCGTCCTCGTATTGCTTGAAATGGGCGTCGATGAGGCAAGCTCCGTTCCGCAGCGCCGTACAATCAAGGTCGAAGTGGATTATGAGTTCCTCGACTTCGTTCTTACTCCAAGGCTTGAACAAGTACGCATTCAAATGCCCGAAATCGACGTAATCTTCATTCCCGCCGGTCCTGGGAGACATATTCCGCAAAGCGATTTTGCGATCACATATGGTCATCCCCGTCCAGGCGCGGCCTCAATCAGTCGCCTGTGCAGTTTTACGGTCTTTCCGGTGGCGCGTCCTTCGCTACTGAAGAAGACAACCGAACCCTTCAATACGTTGCAACTGCTGCACGATGTCGACACCTATTGGTGGAATTGTTTTCTTCAGGCAGAAGGCACCATGCGATCAGACCAGGGTATCATCCTTGGGACCGGGGCACTTGCGATCCGCGGAGCGATTGCTGGTCAGGGTATCGCGATCGGCGACGACTTACTTTGTGCCGACACTTTGGCGGCGGGTGAGCTCGAAAGAGTTGGAGAGGCCACGTTTCCCGGCCGCGACGACTATTGGCTGTCTGAACATCCGAATATGCAAGGAGACCCATTGGCAGCAACATTCCGAGACTGGTTGACTGATGAAATCGAACAACTGAATAGAAGCGTTTAATGGCTAATTCTATGGGCGTAAAAATCACTCTTTATGGGCACTAGAGGCCTTTCGATCAATCGATCCAACTGCAGCAAAGTCCGCGATGTCTGAGTTCGCCTTGGCAAAGGTTTTACGCTAACGGCGAATGGTGGGAAAGTAAGCTGCGCTTTCGGAAACTGACGGGTGCGGTGAAGGGCGGTACGGGGCCGTGATCGGGTCCCTGCTCGCCCCGCCATTCTTGAGTTGCTGCGCAGCAACCGAGGTTTGCATCAGGCCCATGTCCGTGAGTGTCTATCGATGTCGCGTGGTGTTCCAATGGCTGCTTTCTAAGAAGCTCAAAGGAACTACAGTCATCCGCACGTCAGATTGGATCGCGCCTGTGCCACGCCGCTACGCTGAGATTTATCCTTCCTCACCTTTGCTCAACAGCGAGGAAATGACGCATGTCTCGGCCGCTGCTTTGATGGAGGTGCGATACTTTCAAGCTGAACCAGATACGATGCCTGAGGAAGTCTTTGCCGAACACCATGTGCTTCTGAACCTTCAGGAAAAACCCCATCGCGTGCAAAACAGGCGCGATGGAGAGATGCGGGATTTTACCTTCCACAAAGATGAGATCGTCGTGACACCTGCGGGAATGCGCTCTGGCTGGCGCTGGTTTGGAAAATCTGACGTCATCGTGGTAACGCTTGATCCCAAAAGGGTGGAAAAGTTCGCTCAATCGGAGCTGGGGATGCTGCTTGATCCGCAGCAGTTTGCCAACCTTCCGCAATTCACGGATCCCGATCTATGTGCAGCTGGGGTGATGTTGCGCGATGCGTTGGAAAATGATGATCTCACCTCTGGTGTGATATTTGAGGCGATGAGCCGGGTGTTTCTTGTCAAACTGTTGGATCGGTATGGTCAAAAACGCCCCGAAGACCTCGCACGTTCAACCGGTTTTACCTCGGATCACTATGGCCGCGTGCTTGCCTTTATCCGTGCTCATCTCGACCGGACAATCACTGTTGATGACCTCGCAAGTGAGGCGAGTATGTCCCCATCCCATTTTGGCCGGGTGTTCAAGGAAACAGTGGGCGAGACGCCGATGCAGTATGTGCTAGCGTACCGCGTTGAACAGGCCATCGATATGATGAAGGACGCCGCGCGCTCCCTTGGCAGCATCGCGCTTGATTGTGGTTTTGCGGATCAGGCGCATTTCTCGCGCAGCTTCAAACAGGTCACCGGCCAAAAACCGAGACAGTTTCGAGCCGCCTCAACCCAATAGCGCGAATCTACAAAAACTGCATGGTCCGCTTCAAGTTTGTCACAAGCGGACCGTCTATCTCTTGCGACATTGGGCAAGACGCCCAGCACATTGACACTGGAGAGATTAAAATGAAGACCTTCGCTCTTACAACTGCCGCTTTCCTGATGGCATCCACTGCCGCCACCGCGCAGGTTGAAACCCGCACCGTCACCTTTGAGAATGCCGGTGCCAAGCTCTCTGGCACAGTCTATTTGCCAGAAGGCCATGATGGCGCAGCTTTGCCGACAGTTGTCGTGACGGGCGCATGGACATCGGTCGAAGAACAAATGCCCGCAGTTTATGCAGAACAGATGGTTGAGCGGGGGTTTGCGGCCTTCACCTTTGATTTTCGGGGCTGGGGCAAATCTGGTGATCTGCCGCAAAACGTCCGCTTCGTTGAAAGCCCTGACGCCAAAACATCCGATATTCGCGCCGCGTTCGATTTTGTTGCAACCCTGCCAGACGTGGACCCGACCCGCCTCAACGGCCTTGGTATCTGTGCCTCAGCTGGCTACATGATCGACGCTGTCGCTGGCAACGATCTGGTGCAACGGATTGGCCTTGTTGCGCCCTGGCTTCAGAACGAAGAGATCGTGAATGCGGTCTATGGCGGGGAAGAAGGCGTGCAGCGCCTGATCGACGTCAGCCGCGCCGCCGAGTCCGCTGGTGGACAGATCATCCCCGCCGCCGGTCCTGAGGGTGGTGACGGTGTTCTGATGCCGATCGGCGGGTACTATTTCGAAGAAGATCGCGGTGCGATACCTGCCTATGACAACCGGTGGAACAACGCAGGTTGGGAAGGCTGGCTGACATATTACCCTGCTGACAATGCTGAGCGCCTAACGCAGCCGCTCGCGGTTGTGCATTCAGAAAGTGCCGCTACCCCCCAGGGTGTGCAGGCCTTCCTCACAAATTATGCCGGTGATGCAACGCTTCAGATGCTCGAAGAGGTCACGCAATTCGATTTCTATGACAATCCTGAAGATGTGTCCCGCGCCGCAGACGCCGTCGCCGCACATTTTGCCGCTAAATCCGACACTGACAGCTAAGCCGCAAACGACAGGGCGCGGGATCGTTTCTATGCCCCGCGCCCGATTGCAGCATCTTACCCGCAATTAAAGGATACTCACATGACACACTTTTTTGCCCCGGCCGCAGTCACCGCTTTGCTCGTTGCCCCGGTCGCCCATGCACTGGACGCCTTGCCACCAGCTGGGTCGCCCGACACTGCCCGGATCATAACGTTGGTTTCCTCCATTCCCATGGCCGTTGACCTTGGCAATTATGACCTTGCCGAAGCAGCATTCGCGCCTGAGATCATCATCGATTACACCAGTCTTTGGGGCGGCGTGCCAAACAAGATGACCTCAGCAGAACTGATGAGCAGCTGGCGCGGGATTGTGCCAGGCTTTGATGCCACATGGCACGAACTTGGCCCGGTTAACGTCACAATCGACGGTACAACTGCCACCGCAACTGCCTTTGTCGATGGCCACCACTGGATTGGTGACGAAATCTGGCGTCCCGTCGGCGGTTACACTTGGGATCTGGCTGAAATTGAAGGGCAATGGCGTGTCACCCGGATGGAATTTGAACTGACGCAGGAAATCGGAGATCGCGCTTTGGCCACGACGGCCATGGAACGGGTCGGCGCATCGGACTAATTGCTAAAAAATGCGCTGTTGGGGACGTCAATGACATATGAGACTTCAACATCCTTTAGAGAAGAATCCCAACTGCTGCTTACGCGGGCCGAGCAAACCGGCCTGCGTCTTGCCTTGGCCTGTCGGTCAGCCATCACTGGGGCGGCATTTTTCTGGTATGTCTTTGCGGCCTTTTTGTTCCCCGAAGTCTCTCCGCGTTATGCAACCATCGCCGTACTTCTTGCCTTTACCGCCGTGGGTGTTGCGCATCTTGCCGTGATCGGAACGTCATATGACCGCCCGTGGATCAAATTCTTGATCTATGCACTTGATGTGTTGGCGATCTGCGCAACCTTTGCGCTTGTGCCGATCAGCCGAGCGGATGACATCCCGCAAATCATCGCCTTTCGCTCATACGGCATCTATTTTCTGTTCCCGTTGCTCGCCATGGCATGTCTTAGCCTATCATGGCGTTTGGTGTTGTGGACCGGAGGCGTCATCATTTTTGGATGGTGGGCCGCATTCACCTGGATCGTGGCACAGATGGAACGCCATTTGTCTTGGTCTGATATGCCATTCGGAGCGACACTTCGCGATTACGAGACTGTTTTCTTGTCCATCGACTTTATCGGTCGCGGCAACCGGATAGAGGAGACAGGGATGGTCTTTTTCGCAACTCTTGCACTGGCTGCTGCGGTCTACCGGGCGCGCGCGGTTTTTTTCGCGCAAGTTGCCGCTGATCTGGACCGTCGGCGTGAAAGGTCGCTGCGCGAACGCGTGTCTGACCTGCTGGGCAAACATGTGCCACAGGCCATCGCCGAAAAGATGATTGCGGATGAGACGCCACTCAAGCCACAACGCAGCTTCGGTTCGGCGCTCGTCATGGACATTGCCGATTTCACGGCTTTTTCGTCCCTTCACCAGCCGGAATATGTTGTCGAAAAGCTGGATAAGTTTCTGGCTGACGCCACCCGCGTAGTGTCCAAGCAAGGCGGCGTTGTGATCACATATCTTGGTGATGGTTTTCTGGCCACATTCAATGCGCCTGTGTTGGTCGATAGCCCAGAACGCAGCGCGCTTAGGGCTGCCAATGACCTCATTGGGATTGGCGCTAACCACGGTTTCAAAATTCGGGTCGGCATCGCCACCGGTGATCTTGTGACGGGGATAATTGGAAACGAAACCCGTCAATCATTTACGGTCTATGGCGATGCGGTGAACCTTGCCTCGCGTCTGGAAGGAGCATGCAAAGACCTTGCAACGTCGATTTTAATGGATGAACAAACCCACCGTGCGGTGCGACACGCGCAACAAACGAAGCGTTTGAACGATGTCACCATCCGTGGGCTTGCCAGGGATGTGGTCGTTTTCGCACCAGAGATCGCTTCATAAGTGCCAGATTACGCAATCAAGCGGACAATTTTGACAAGAACCGCCGGTTGGAAAATTGCAGCACCTCACTCACCATGAAAGGGAAACGCAAAGAGCGTCCGGTGGGGTCACCAACGCACGCGCCGGCGGGATGACCCCCGCCTGCAGCACTTCTGTCTAATGCATTCTGCAGGCGCAACATCCGCGAATTTTGAGAACATGGCTGCACAAACCGCCAAAAAAGGCGTCGCACCCGCCAAATCTGCGAACGAGGGTAAAGTGACATCACCCCACACGCGCCTGCACGCGAAATGGGCCAAAAAAGGCATAAGCATTAACGGCTTAGACGCTTAAGGCCAAAAAGGGCCAATGTCGTTAACAGAATTGGCTAAACTGCCTCAGAACATGATTACTTTTTTTAGATTGTTTTAACTGAGGCGGACAGCATGCCTGGCATTTCATTTGACGAACCACTTTTTTCAGCAAACGCAAGCGCAGCCACAGATTGGGGGTCGATCCAAGGATCCGCCCTGGTGCAAATGCCCGTGGATCTTCAGCTCAATCGCGGCGCTTCATTTCAGCTAGGCTTGATGGGGCATCTGCGCGGCGAGGCGCAGTTTCAAAGGTTTATTGCTGCGCAAGTGACCGGTCAGATCGGTGCGCAGGCACGCGTGCAGGGGCAGATACAGATGCCCATGAACCTGTTCCGAGAAACCGGTTTTGCCGTCAGGTTACAAGCAATCCTTGAGGCGGCGGCAGGTGTCGAGGCGGGTCTTGGCATCAGCGTCGGAGACTTCATTGACCTTGCACAAAGCCAGCTTCAATTGCGTGGGCTGCCGCTTCAGCTCTTTATGATTTTCATGGAGGAGGTCGATATTGGCGCGACCTTCTCTGCCAAGGCGGCCTTTACGGCGCAGGCCTATGCCAACCTCGTGTGTACCGGCCGATTTGTGGGCGATGCCACGAATGATCCTGGTCTGCAGTTTGCGTTTGGCTACGGCTATGGCTGGAAGGGTGGCTATGGCATGCGGGTTGCGGCGCGGGCCGGGTTTAAGGATGTCAGCCGCCTGGTCGCGCGCTCTGCCGATGTGATCGTCGATAAAACGGTCGACACCTTGCTGGAGAACCTCACCGAGGATCAACAGACTGAGCGCGCTATTCTCAACGCCAGCCGCCCGGTCGCCAAGATCGCGGTGCGCGTCGCCTATGAAACCGGCGAATACATGGTCGAAAATGACCTGCCTTTTGATGCCAACGGCGCGCAAAAGGCGGCGTTGCGCGTGGTTCAGGTGATCCTTGAAGAAGGGCAACGCGGGCTTTTGCGTGAAATCATGGATGATGCTCTGGCCGAATTTAACACATGGCTGGAAAACCAGATCACACAGATTGACGGCGGCACATTCGCGGCTTTGCGGCCTGAACGAGAGGCCTTGGCCGCCCATCTCCGGTCCATGCCGCGGGAGGCGTTTGACCTGCGCGACAGCAGCGCGATGGAGTATTGGAACACGCTTTCCATTCTGATGGTCAATACCGCCGTAGCCTTCACACAACAAACGACCCCCCTAACACCGTCGGAGGCCCGGACGATCGCGCAGGTCTGGGCGGCGACGCAGCTTTTGTTTGCGGCCACCAAGCGTGTCACCCGTGCCGATGCGTCTGTGAGTGTGATCGGTCTGCCGCCCGCGGAGGCGAAAGCCTCCTTTGAAGGCGCCCTGCCGTCGCAGCCTCATCCGCGTCTGCGCGATGCTATTGCCGATATTGTGCAATCCGCAACAGGGACGGCCCCGGGAAGTGATCTCACGCAGGAGGATCTTCTGGTTTTCCTGATGGAGGGGGGTGCCCTTGCTGCGCTGACAGCAAACAACCCGACCGTGACGGCTTTTCTTGAACCTTTTGTGGGGTCAGGCCTTGGCGCGACCAAATCGGATATCGCCCGGTTGCTGATGACCTCCATGGGCTCTGTCATGACCAATGCCGCCGGTGAGTTGGATGCCCAGCTATCCTTGCAGGAGTTGGCAGAAGGGCTGCGCCTCTTCACCCATGACAAGTTTGAACAGATCGCCGTGCCCGCGGCCCACGCTGCCCTGCCTGCCCACCAGGCAGAGGCGCGCATGTTTCTCGATGAGGTCCTGTTGCCGTCCATGCGCATGGTGATTGATACGGGCTTTACTGACATCCTCGGCTGGGCAAACGGGACGGTGGATCAGACCGCTCTCGAAGAAGCGCTGTCAAGCGTTCTGATGGCCATCTTTGGGCGATCTGTCATTGTCACTGGCGATATCCTGATGGCGTTCACACAGGAAAATTTCTCGGATTTGCTTGATCGTCTGGCCGCAGAACCAGGCACACCAGATGACCCGCAAGCGATGGTGCAGCTGCCCGCCGGGTTTTGTGAGGCTGCGGGCCAGATCCTCAACCCGGCCCTGCCCCTCACGGCGGAACAGATTGCCGAAGAACTGCGTGTCTTCCTGTCGATCGGGGCAGAGGTTGCAAAACCCTTCCCACCGGAGGTGCGGGCCCGCATGCGGCAATTGATGTTTGACGTGATCGCCCCGATCCCCGCCACAGGCTCTGAAGATTTTCTGGAAGAGTTGAAAGACGATCTGTGGATACCCAATGACGCGTCGCTGATGGCGCTTGGGGATGAAATGATGGGCCAGGTCGGAGAGCAGCTATCGGAGTTTGTCACACGGCTCTTGGCCCATGCAGCCGATGTTATTCGCGACGGCCTCGATGATGCACTGAACGCGAGCGTTTCTGCGGTTCGGTCGTTCATTTCGGCCTTGTCTGAGGCGCTTGCCCTTGTGGCGGCTCGGCTTGTGGAATTGGCAGGGGAGATCGCCGAGACACTGCAAGACCTGGCTGAATTGGCAGCCGACATGGCTGACCGCCTTCAAGATCTGACCGAAGGTATGGCGGAGCGCGTGGTCGATTTTGTCGATGCTCTGGCGGGTCAGATGATGCCATCGACACGGCCGATCTTGATCGGCACTTTGGCCTACAACACCGTGCCATCGGGGTATCGCCCGTCTGTGCAATCTCTTCTGCGTCAGACACTGGCCCGCGGGATTGACCAAACCCTTGCGCCCCTTTTGAACGCGGCCTTGGCCACGCTGGCGCAGGAGACAGAGAGCATCACCGATGAGCTTTTGAACTTGCCTCAAGGCACGTCAATCCAGGACGGGTTGAGATTGGTATTTCTCGACAGGCTGCGCGCATCGCTGCCTTTGCATGACATGACAATCCCCATCGCGTTTACGTTTCATTGGTCCGTCACGGTGCCGGTCTTTGCGCCGTCACTTACCAACCCGCCCGGCCAGTTTGTAAACAGAACAATCAGTCACTCCGCCCGATTTGACCTCGGTAACGTCTCGGTTCCCCTGGGTGCCGTCTACGATCTGTTGGAGGATACGCTGCTCAGCGGGGATGCGGTTGAGGACGCGATTGAGGCGTTGGTTGAGACAGTGCGCGCGCACCTGGAGGCGGCATTGTACCTGACCGACCTGACAGAAGAGCAGTCCCGCCTGTCCTCCTCTCAGGATGAGCTGGCAGCGCAAAACGACGCGATGTCACATTCGGTCTCGCGGCTGCGCATCCTTGCGCCCGAATTGGTTGCGCAAAACCCAGTGCATCTTCAGTTTGAGATCGAAGGTGTCACGTCTGAGTTTGCGACACCCAATGCGCAACTGCCCGACCGCATTGTCGTGTTCCTCAACGATGAACGTGTTCCGCTCTCTGCCTTCGCCGTATCCGGGCAGAACAGGCGGGGGAGAGGCGGAACCAGAACCCGCGGGATTGCCCTCACCCTGAAAGAGCCGATGACACTCGCGGACGGGATCAACACGCTCACCGTGTCGGTCGTTGATGGAAAAGGTGTTGAAACGCGTCAAACGCATGCCTTCATTGTCGATGCTCCAGAACTGACCAGACCAAAGTTGCCAGAGCGTCCACCAGGCAAGGTACCCAGCAAACCCAAGCGGCTTCCCAGCAAGAAACCGGCAAAGGACCATCCAGTTGAGGCTGATCCAGTTTTGATCCCGTGGAGAGATGCCCCAAACTGCGGCACCCCGCCACGACGCGCAGCGCTCGGATTTGGCACATCACAACGGTTGCACATTGCCCGCGTGGCAAAGGCGCAGGTGCAAGTTTCTGTACCGGATCCAATTGCAGGGGTCGCGCGGTATTCTAACCGGATTGCAGAGAGAGCAAGCAAAGGGTCAGAAGATCGCCCCGCACCTGACGCGCCACATGCGACAGTAAAAAAGACATCCAAGTCAGCCCGCCCAAAGGGCAAAGGAGGCGCATCATGAGTTTGACACTTGTCACCATCGCCCAACAGATCGCGGCCACCTTGTTGGGATATCCAAAGGACTACGGCAAGCGAGAGACTGCGCTGTATCACTTGAAATTGTTTGCCGAGGACAGCAATCGCCAAGGCATCTGGGCCTCAATCAAGAAAGAAGATTTCTGCGCGCGCATGAAAGAGTTGATCAATGAGCCTTGGGTGCTTGACCAGAAAAAATCAAAGAGATGCATGGCTGTAACGCCCATTTTCGTGTTTCTCGCGTTCTTTCCTGCGCGGTTCACGGCCTTTGCCGTGTCAATCTTTGAGACAGGGGAAGGGCGTTTGGGCTCAACCAGTGTCAAGATGCAGCGGACGCTGGCCAAAGATGACCTGAAACCAACCAACAAAACTTGGAAGATGGACCTGACCGATATGATGCTCACCCTCGTGATGCGTGAGATGCAGAATGGGTATTTTGACATAGATACTATGAACGATGCTGTTGCTCTTAGTCCGGGTGGCCTTGATGAGACAATGGAGCCTATCGAAAAGTCAGGTCTGTTCGATGTCACTCAGGTGGAGAGAACCGTTGCCGCCGTGAAAGCCCTGTCAACAGACACCCCGTCTTTTGTAATTATTACAGGTCCCGGACCGAGCTTTAACAATGGTTCGGTGGCGCATGCCGGTGTTATCTTGCCCACAATCGAGGTGAAGAATGAACGCGTAACCTATGAGCTTTGGTCATGGGGAACGTCTGAGGGCGTCCTCAACAATTCAAAGCCCTCTGCGCAGGGCTGGCGCAAGGTCACGGTGCGAAGCTGGCGGTTTGAACAGCTTTATAACATCCATCAAATCCACCCCAAGGATAGGGATGGAATACCAAATTTTTATGTCCCGCCCGGAGCGGATATGGAGCCAGGTTAGAGCGAGTTTACCCTTCGTGTCGTCGCTCGATGCGCAAAGCCGCATCAAGGATCTTGATCGCGCGACCATCCAGGCGTGGAGGCATAGCAAACGGTCGCGATCAAAGTGTTTGGGCTGCTTCTTTCAGCGCTGGCTCAAGTTATCCGATTGCTGCCATCACCGTCAGAATGACCTGCGGGATCAAACAGCAATAGCAGCCCAGCATTAGCGCGAAAGAGGACCAAGCAAAATCATGCAACCAGAGTTAAGCTCTGCTCAAAAATTGAATTCGCGCTGATCGCAAGCCTGCCGTCGTCGAGGGAGTGAACGCAGCACGCATGTCCGGGAAAGGCATTGCCGTAGGCAGCCAAAATCATCCGCTGCCGCCACGGCAAAGCGCTACCGCTGCGGGCGACCTGACCCGAAAATCACTTCAGTCTTCTTTAAAATCTAGTGTGCTTTTTAAGGTGGCGTTCGCGCTGAGACCGCGAGTTGGTGACCAAATGCCAGCAAGATATGCGCCGCAACCTGGTCAGAAAGCTGAACAAGCCGCGACCGCTTAAGATGCGCGTTGGTCCAAACCGCCTGACATTCATCAGAGAAGATGACATCAAGCATCGTCGTGCCGGGCTCCGGGTTCGTTTCGTTTCTGACAGCTCACCACAAAAAGCACCCTGACCCAGCCCTCAGAGTTTAGGACAAACGCGCAATCGCCGCGCTCCTCGGATTTGCTGCGACCGGCATTGAGATAATAGCCAATGTTTCGTGCAACGCCTGACCGGGAACCCATCTGAAAGGGGGGAGACGGGCATCCCGACGAATGCTGCAACGTCAAGAAATTTAGGTCAGGCGTCGCGTGATTACGTTACTCTTTACACGTAAATCCCATGTGACGGTTTGGCGCAAAAAACGCTGAGTATGGACCTGTTTACCAGAGTTTCCACCAAGGCCTGTCATCGGCGTCTTTGGTCGGTGTGTCCTCTGCTTCGGCGGACGCTGTTTCAGCCCCGGCTGTGGCTGCCTCATCGGCCGTGCCATATGTGACATTCGCTCCAGCCTCCGCGATTTGCAGCGCTTCGCCCAGCATTTCGCGCGCCCCTTCCAGATCACCGCCACCACAGGTCGCGAAACCGTCATCGAGCAAGCTTTGCGCCGTTGCGGCAGCGTCTTCCGTTGTGTGGGGTAGCTGTAGGCGGATCCGTGCCCGCAGCATTAGGGCATCCACATCGTCACATTTGTCGATGAGCGCCTGAAAGGTCGCCTCTGTATCGGTGCTGGCGGCATTTCCCGCCTGCTGTTCCTGTGCAAGCGCCGGCATGGCAAAGCTTGCGGCGCTTATCACTGTCAGAAGTCGGATCATCGGCGTCTCCTTCGTCTCAGGTGGTTTTGTCGCTGTTCAGTCCGATCAAAGCGCGGCGCAGCCGGGCCGACATCGCATCCATGGCCATCACGGTGACCAGCACAAGGATGGCCATGTAGGCCACATTCTCAAAATCACTGCCGGTCTGAAGTGCGCCAAGAAATTGCAGCCCGATCCCACCGGCACCCATGGCCCCGATGATCACCGCCCCGCGGGTGTTCGATTCCAGATAGTAAAGCGATTGGGAAATGAAGACCGGCATGATCTGGGGCAGCACGCCGAAACGGTACTGCTGTACCTTGCGAGCGCCTGTGGATTGCACCCCTTCGCGTTGATTGTTGTCTGCATTTTCAATCGCCTCGGACATCAGCTTGCCCAGCGTCCCGGTATCGGTAAACGCGATGGCGAAAATCCCGGTGAAAAGCCCCGGCCCAAAGGCGCGCAAGAAAATCAATGACCAGATCAACGTGTCGATCCCACGCAAGACGTCAAAGAGGCGCCGCAGGGCAAAGCGGATCGGGCCAAGCGGCTGCACATTGCGCGCTGCCATAAAGGCCAGCGGCAATCCAACACCGGCCGCAATCATCGTGCCCAGAAGCGCCATAAAGATCGTCTCAAGCATGGCATAAAGCACCGTGCCGTGCCCCCAAAGGCTGTTGTCACGGATTTCCGTCCAGACCAGCATGGCGTTGGACATCTCCGGCACAATGCGCTCGGACGAAAACATCAGTCCGATCGCCTGGAAGATGCCCACATCGCGCAACGGGCTGTCGAAATCAAACCAGAAAAACGCCCAGCCCACCTCATAGCGGTGCGCCTCAACCTTGTTGGTGCCGACTTGCACCCGTTCAAATAGGGACGGACGGATTTCAATCTTGTTTTCCGTCTGACGGATCCATTCGGGTAACTCGTCAGCCCGATTTTCATATCCCACGACAAATGGCTTACCATCGCCGTTCAGGGTAAAGACGAACTCTTCGGTCTGATCCGGCCAATTGAGCGTGATGTCCGTGTCGTAAAACGTCACCTCACCGCCATTGCCAAAGGTCACAGTGCGCCCACCGTCGGTGTCCTCAGAAAACCACTCTGGCTTGGGGTCGTAGACCTGCCGATGCCCGCCCTCGAACGCCACGCGGATCTCTTCGGGTTCCGACCAGCGCATGGTGATGTGATCTTTGTGGGCGTAGGTATCCAGCACGAAAAGTGCGGCGCGATCCGGGCGCCATTTATCGCGCAAGGAGCCAATGTCGAACTGCACCCATGAGAAGGCGAGATAGGCCAGGATCACGGCCGCGCCTGACCAGAACCAGAGCCTGCGGCGCCCGGCATCTCGATCGACATCCCGCTGGAGCGCTTCAAACCGGGTGTCTTGCAGCGTTATACTCATGGCTTGCGTCCAATCAGTTTGGAACGGATCCAGTCAGACAGATAATCCAGCGCAATGATCGTCACGACAAGCAGCACAAAGATCGCCGTCACCCGCCCACCATCGCGCCATTGGATATTGGTCGAAAGCGCCTGACCAATGCCGCCCGCGCCGAAAAAGCCCAGGATCGTTGAGGCGCGCACGTTAATTTCAAGCCGCAGGATCGTGTAGGAAAAGATGATCGGCATCACCTGAGGCAGCACGCCAAAACGGATGCGGCTGGTCCACCCCGCTCCCACGGATTGCAGGCCCTCCAGCGGTTTCACATCGATGTTTTCAATCGCCTCGGAAAACTGTTTGCCAAAAACGCCTACTGTATGAATGAAAATCGCGATGATCGCGGGCAGAAGGCTTTTGCCCATGAGATAGAGCAGGATCAGCGCGATGACGATTTCCGGGAACGACCGGAACAAATCCAACATCCGGCGGGTAAAGGTCACCACGGCTTTGGAGCGGACAATGTTTGATGATGCGACACACGCAATCGGTATCGAAATGACAAAGGCCAGAAACGTGCTGAGCAACGCCATGTTCAGCGTGAGCATCAGATCCGGCACGAATTCGATCACGCGATCCATCCACTTCGCAAACCCGATCTCATAGCTCAGCGCGAACATATCTCTGGGAAAGTGGAAGATTTTGACAATGCCTTCGCCAAAGGGCGTGGCGTTGGCCTCATTGGCCATATCGATGCCAAAGAGCACCACAAAGGCCGTCGCGGCGATCCCGATGATCGTGTAGAGCGTCTTGCGGCGCTGCAGCTCTTTCAGCTCTGTTTCAAGCTGGTCCAGATGTTCGGGAAGAACAGCGGTCATTATGGCCTCGGGGTGTGAATGGGATGCGCGAGAGCACGCCCGCGCATCCCTGTTTCAATTTAGTTGGTCTTGGCAGCTTCGATTTTGGCCTGACGGGCCTTCACGATCACTTCGTAGAAAGAGTGATCCACCGGGACCCAGGCTTTCACGATGCCATTGGCAATGTTCTCAGAGCATTCCGGATCGTTTTCGTGGATCCACTGCTTCATGCCAATCATCGTGTCCTTGGCTTCCTGTGGCAGGGCCTTGCGCATCACGATCGGGCCGTTGGGGATCAGGTTCGAGGACCAGATCTGGCGGATGTCATCCATATTCAGGATACCCTTATCGACCATCTTGCGCAGGTTGCCGGATGTGTAGCCCTCTTCCCATGCGCCCACGCCGGACACCCAGGTCACAGCCGCGTCGATATCCCCGTTGAGCACGGCCAGAACGCCGTTTTCATGCCCGCCCTGGAATTCGGTGGAGGCGAAGAACTCGCTCAGATCACCCACCTGATCCACCAGTTCGATGGACGGGATCAGGAAGCCGGAGGTGGAGTTTGGATCGGCAAAGCCCAGATCCTTGCCCTTCATGTCTTCCAGCGTCTCAATGCCGCTGTCGGCCAGTGTGACCATGACGGAGTAATACCCTGTGTCACCCGTGGGCTGCATCCGCGTCATGATCGGCTCACCCGCGTCAGGGTTTTGCAGGTAAAGACCGGCATAGCCAGACGCACCGAACCACGTGTAGTCAAGGTTGCCACCGGCAAAGCTTTCCATGGTGCCGGCGTAGTCTTTGAACGTGAACATTTTCGCGGGCACGAGGAAGGCCGCCTCAACATAGTCCTGCAGGCATTCGTTGCGCGCGATGATGTCTTGCGCGGCTTCGTCACCCAAGAACCCGATGCGGAACTCCTCCTGCACGGAAGACAGATCAAAGGTCGGGCCGCCATAATTGACGTTGCCTGCAAAGGCCGCCGTAGACGCCACAGCCGTGATCGCGAACGTCGCGGTGACGCGTGTTATGAAATTGGTCATTTGGTCTCTCCCAAAGTTTGGCGATTGCGCGCGGGATGCGCGGGTCAATGCGCTGTCTCTTTGACAGCAACATGGGCAGCTGCCTGTGGGGGCATGGCCCCGTCAAGCGATGTGGATGTGATGGACCCTTCAAACGCCTCGTCGGCCTCGGCCCCATAGATTTCACGCGCCGTCTTGTCGGTCAGAGCCGCGGGCGCATCATCGAACACTTTCTCGCCTGCGCGCATCCCGATCACGCGGTCGCAATAGGTGCGCGCGGTATCCAGCGTGTGAAGGTTACAGATGATGGTGATCTTTTCTTCGTTGTTGATCCGACGCAGCGCTTCCATCACCAACCGCGCATTCAGCGGGTCCAGCGACGCAATGGGCTCATCGGCCAGAATGAATTTTGGCTGCTGCATCATCGCCCGGCAAATCGCGACGCGCTGCTGTTGGCCGCCCGAAAGTGTCTCCGCCCGTTGCAGCGCGGTTTCAGCCACACCAAACCGATCCAAAAGGCGCAGCGCCTCATGCCGTTCGGCTTGAGAGAAAAACATCAGGGAAGAGCGCAGCACGGATTGCTGGTTCAGCCGCCCCAAGATCACATTGGTCAGCACGTTGAGGCGCGGCACCAGGTTGAACTGCTGAAAGATCATCGCGCAATTGCGCTGCCATGCCATCTGCGCACGTCCACGCAAGGAAAGAACGTCTGTACCATCAACGAGGATCTGGCCTTCGGTGGCATCTGTCATTCGGTTCATCATGCGCAGAAACGTGGATTTGCCCGCGCCAGAGCGGCCAATGATCCCGATAACCTGCGGCCGATCAGCTGAAAATGACAGCCCGTCTACGGCGGTGACTTGTCCAAATCTCTTGGTGACGGCTTTGACGTCTAACACTTTCTGCCCCCCGGCTTGCAATGCTCCGGGGATACTGGCCGAACGTAACAGATTTTAGACTATGCCGGTTACTTCGGCGGAAAGGGCGCAGAGCCCCACCAAGAAAAAAAACCGCGCGGGAAAACGAGTAAAGCTTAGGCAACTCAGATTGCCCGGCTGACGCAAAGAAGGATCGTTTCACACGTCGCGCATAGGCTTTCATTTTTCTTTGGAAATTGATCCAAAGGGTTCCCCCGCAATTGACTGCATCAACTGGCACGCATTTTCATGCAAAAAACGGCCGAGGAAAGACAACAAAATTTATCATCCGCGACTGCAAACCAACTTCGCCAGATTGCCCCTCGCCCCCAACTGGCAAAGGCTCTATAAGCCAAGCACTGCATCTGGGGAGACGCTGACATGTCCGGAGAGTTGTCACCGATCGACAAAGCGAAATTCGTCGCGGCCAAGCGCTCGGTGGACTATGTTGAAGATGGCATGCGTGTGGGCCTCGGCACAGGTAGCACGGCCGCCTGGATGGTGCGCTGTCTGGGGGAGTTGGTGCGCGAGGATGGCTTGAACATTCGCGGGGTGCCCACCTCAACCCGCACCGCCGAACTGGCGCGCGATGTGGGCATTGAGGTGATTAGCCTAGATGAGGCAAAGTGGCTCGACATAACCATCGATGGCGCAGATGAATTTGACCCCGAGCTGAACCTGATCAAGGGCGGAGGCGGAGCGCTTTTGCAGGAAAAAATTGTCGCCACAGCCTCTGATCAGATGATCGTGATTGCCGATGTGGGCAAAGAGGTGGGCACACTAGGCGCTTTTCCTTTGCCGGTGGAGCTGATCCCCTTTGGCTGGCAAACCACCAAGAGCCTGATCGAAGAATTTCTAATCTCCATGGATGTGTTGCGCCGCGATACCACGCTGCGCATGAATGGGTCGCAGCCCTATGTGACCGATGAAGGCAACTACATCCTTGATCTGCATTTGGGCCGCATTGGCAACGCGCGGCAGCTGGCCTCGGTCCTCAATCAGATCCCCGGCGTGGTTGAAAACGGGCTCTTCATGGATATCTGCGACATCGTGGTTCTGGGCCACGGCGACGGCCGGGTCGAAATCCGCGATATCAACGAAGGCACTGTAGAAGAGGATCGCCTTGATTTTGTTGAGGCCGATAACCTGTTCTCCGACCTGCAAGACTAAGGCGGCACTTTATGGCATTTGACTATGATCTTTTCGTCATTGGCGGCGGCTCCGGCGGTGTGCGTGCCGCCCGCGTGGCGGCCGCGACGGGGGCGAAGGTCGCACTGGCCGAACATGACCGCTATGGCGGAACCTGTGTGATCCGGGGCTGCGTGCCCAAGAAACTGATGGTTTTCGCCAGCGAATATCCCGATGCGGTTGAAGATGCGCAGGCCTACGGCTGGGATGCGCAGATCGGTGAGTTCAACTGGGAGAGATTTCACGGCAAACTGACTGCAGAACTGGATCGGCTGGAAGACGTCTATCGCAAGCTGCTGAAGAATAGCGGTGTCACCACCTATGACGCCCGCGCCGTGATTTCCGATCCCCATACGGTGCTGCTCTCGACGGGCGAGAGCTATACCGCCAAGCACATTCTGGTGGCGACGGGTGGTCATCCGGTGCGGCCCGATCTGCCGGGTGCGGAACACGGGATCGTCAGTGATGACATTTTCCACCTCGAAAAACTGCCCAAGACCATGCTGATCATTGGCGGTGGCTATATCGCATGTGAATTTGCCTGCATTATGAATGGGTTGGGTGTAAAGGTCTGCCAATACTATCGTGGCGCGCAAATTCTGCGCGGTTTTGACGAAGAGGCGCGCGGTCTGGTCGCAGAAGAGATGATCCAAAACGGGGTCGATTTGCGCCTTGGCACGAATATCCTCGAAATGACGCCCGTCGAAGGCGGCTACCGCGTAAAGGCCACCAATGGCACGGAGATGGTGTTCGAACAGGTGATGTTTGCCACGGGCCGCGATCCGAACACGGCCAATATGGGCTTGGAAGAGGTGGGCGTAAAACTGGGCCGTCGCGGGCAGATTGTGGTGGATGATTACAGCCAAACGGCCGTGCCGTCGATCTATGCCATTGGCGATGTCACGGATCGCGTGAACCTCACGCCGGTGGCCATCCGGGAGGGCATGGCCTTTGTTGAGACGGTGTTTAATGGCAATCCGACGCCCGTGGATCATGATCTGATCCCGACAGCAATCTTCACGCAGCCAGAAATGGGCACAGTCGGCTTTTCAGAAGAAGACGCGCTCGAGCAAGAGCCCATTCACGTCTACGCCACATCCTTCAAACCCATGCAACAAAACTTCGCTGGCAGAACCAACAGAGTGTTGATGAAACTCATTGTAAGTCAAAAAACCCGCAAGGTTTTGGGCTGTCATATCGTCGCGCCAGCTGCGGGTGAAATGATCCAATTGGCAGGAATTGCTGTAAAAATGGGCGCCACAAAAGAGGATTTTGACCGGGTCTGCGCGGTTCACCCGACCATGTCCGAAGAGATCGTCACACTGAAAGAGCCGGTGAGAAGCGCTTGAAAATCGCGCCACATTACACAGTTTAAGGAACAACGCCGATCACGGCAGGTTTATAAAGGAAACGTATACATGGCTGGAAATTCTGGCGGTCCTTGGGGCGGCGGAAATTCGGGCGGCGGGGATGATGACGATCGCCGCGGCAATAATGGAGGTCGACGTCCACCGGAGCGCCCTCAGCAAATGCCTGAGATTGATGAATTGGTCCGCAAGGGCCAGGATCAACTGCGCGTCCTGATGGGCGGTCGCGGTGGCGGCAATCGCTCTGGCGGCACGGGCGGCGATGGTGGCCCGACCTTTGGGCGCGGCACGTTCATCATCGGTGGCTTGATCGCCGTGGTGCTTTGGGCTGCGGCCAGTTTCTACACGGTCCGCCCGGAAGAGCAGTCTGTTGAGTTGTTCTTGGGTGAATACTACCGCACCGCCAACCCGGGTCTGAACTTCGCGCCCTGGCCGCTCGTGACCTATGAAAAGCTCGCCGTGACGCGGGAACAGAACGAAGATATCGGTGTGGGTGGTCGTGGATCTGAGGCCGGCCTGATGCTCACGGGTGATGAAAACATCGTCGACATTGATTTCCAGGTGGTTTGGAACATCAATGACCCGGCGAAATTCCTCTTCAACCTGCGTGATCCGCGACAGTCGATCCGCGCGGTGTCTGAATCCGCCATGCGGGAGATCATCGCCCAGACCAACCTCGCCCCGATCCTCAACAGGGACCGTGGTGTGATTGCCTCGCGTCTGGAAGACCTCATTCAGCTGACACTCGACAGCTATGACAGCGGGGTGAACATCATCCGCGTGAACTTTGACAAGGCTGACCCGCCCCAGCAGGTGATTGATGCCTTCCGTAACGTTCAGGCCGCCGAGCAGGAACGTGACCGGCTTGAGAAGGAAGCGGATGCCTACGCCGCGCGCGTCCTCGCGGAAGCCCGTGGTCAGGCCGCCCAAACCTTGGAAGAAGCCGAAGCCTATCGCGCGCAAGTCGTGAACGAGGCCGAAGGTGAGGCCAGCCGCTTTACCGCCGTTTTGGGTGAATATCAAAAGGCGCCCGAAGTGACGCGCAAACGTCTTTACTTAGAGGCGATGGAAGACGTGTTGGGTGACATAGACAAGATCATTCTGGATGACGCCGCCGGTGGCGCGCAGGGCATTGTGCCGTATCTGCCGCTCAACGAATTGCGTCGCCCTGCAGGAGCGCAGTGATATGAAAAAGACAACTTATCTTCTGCCCATCGTGGCCGTGATCATCGCGCTTGGCCTGTCTTCGGTCTTTATCGTGGACGAACGTGAGAAGGGTCTCGTGCTTCAGTTTGGCCGCGTGGTCAACGTGAAGGAAGAGCCGGGCATCGCCTTCAAGATCCCGCTCATCCAAGAGGTTGTGCGCTATGATGACCGGATCCTCAGCCGTGACATTGACCCGCTCGAAGTCACACCGCTGGATGATCGTCGTCTCGTGGTTGATGCCTTCGCCCGCTACCGCATCACCGATGTGGAACAGTTCCGACAGGCCGTCGGTGTCGGTGGCATCACCGCTGCTGAGGATCGGATCGACTCCATCCTGCGCGCGCAGACACGGGAAATCCTGGGTTCTGTGGCCTCAAACGACATCCTCAGCTCGGACCGTGCCGCACTTATGTTGCGCATCCGTAATGGCGCGATTGCACAAGCCAACGAACTGGGCGTGGAAATCATCGACGTGCGCTTGAAGCGGACCGACCTGCCCAGCCAGAACTTGGATGCGACTTTTGCCCGTATGCGCGCTGAGCGTGAACGGGAAGCAGCAGACGAGATCGCCCGTGGTAACGAGGCCGCGCAGCGCGTTCGTGCGCAAGCCGATCGTACCAATATTGAGATCACATCCGATGCCACGCGCGAATCTGAAATCATTCGTGGTGAAGCTGACGCGCGCCGCAATGCGATCTTTGCGCAGGCCTTTGGTGCCGATGCGGAGTTCTTTGAATTCTACCGCTCGCTCAATGCCTATCGCAAAGCGCTCAGAGGGTCCAACTCCTCAATGGTGATGTCGCCTGACAGCGAGTTCTTCAACTACTTGCGGTCCGATCAGGGCGCAGCCGCCATCGAAGATGCGACGTCAAATTCCGGGGTCGGTCTCACGGGGACGGCGCAAGTTACCCAGTGATGGTGCTGATCTGAATGGAATTCGTGCTTCTAGCCCTTGGGCTGGTGCTTATTCTGGACGGGCTGGTCTATGCGCTGGCCCCTTCTTTGTTAGAGCAATTGCTCGCCGCGCTTCGTGAACTTTCAATTGAGGCGCGGCGCCTGATCGGGTTCTTCTGCATTGTGCTGGGACTGATTTTTGTGTGGTGCGCCCATTATCTTGGGGCATGAGCCCAAGATGTGTTAACATCCATCTCACATGGCCGTGACAATCAGAATTGGGCTTTGCGAATGCGCCGTGCGCTCCTAAATGCAACAGTAGAGGCAAAATATCCCGACCAAACAAGGCCGGAGACACCGGAGGAAAAGTCAATTGACAGGAAATATAAGCACTCTCTCATTTGATCAACGCATGTCCATGCGCGCCATATGGCTGACGCTTCTGGCAAGCGTGTTGATCCTGGCACAGGCTGTTGTCGCACAAGCCCGGCCAGATAGCTTTGCCGATCTGGCCGAAGGGGTCAGCCCGGCTGTGGTGAATATCACCACGTCTACGGTTGTATCACAAAGCACAAACCAATCCCCAATCGTGCCCGAAGGTTCCCCGTTTGAGGATTTCTTCCGTGAATTCCAGGATCGCAATGGGGATCGCCCCCGCCGCAGCTCTGCTTTGGGGTCCGGTTTTGTGATCTCTGAGGACGGGTATGTTGTCACCAACAACCACGTCATCGAATCCGCCGATGAAATCATCATCGAGTTTTTCTCCGGCGAAGAGCTTCAGGCCGAACTGATCGGCACCGACCCCAAAACCGATATCGCGCTTTTGAAGGTCGACGCAGATGAACCACTTCCCTTTGTCACCTTTGGCGACAGCAACACCGCCCGCGTGGGCGATTGGGTGATCGCTGTCGGTAACCCGCTGGGTCAGGGCTTCTCTGTTTCCGCGGGCATCGTGTCGGCGCGCAACCGGGCGCTCAGTGGCACCTATGATGACTACATTCAGACGGATGCGGCCATCAACCGAGGCAATTCCGGTGGCCCGCTCTTTAACCTTGAAGGTGAGGTTGTAGGCGTGAACACCGCGATCCTCAGCCCGACAGGCGGCTCCATCGGCATTGGCTTTTCCATGGCGTCCAACGTGGTGACCCGCGTGGTCGATCAGCTGCGCGAATTCGGCGAAACCCGTCGCGGGTGGCTGGGTGTGCGCATTCAGGATGTGACCGATGACGTCGCGGAGGCAATGGGCCTTGATGAGGCGTCAGGTGCTCTCGTGACCGACGTGCCCGAAGGCCCTGCCGCCGATGCCGGCATGCTGGCTGGTGACGTGATCATGAGCTTTGACGGCGCGGAAGTGTCCGACACACGCAGCCTTGTGCGCCGCGTTGGCAACACCGAGGTGGGCAAGACAGTTCGTGTGATTGTCTTCCGCGAAGGTGAGACGCAGACGCTGAAGGTTACGCTGGGCCGCCGCGAAGTGGCCGAGGGGGTCATCCCCGCAGCGCAACCCGGCGCGGAGAGCAACGATGAGGCCGTCGAGGAGGTTTTCCTTGGCCTCACGCTGACGCCTGTCACAGATGAGCTGCGCGAACAGCTTGAGCTGGCAGACGATGCCGAAGGCTTGGTTGTCACCGATGTGGACACCCTTGCCGAAGCCTATGAAAAAGGTATGCGCGCCGGTGACGTGATCACGGAAGCCGGGCAGCAAAAACTGCGCGCCGTATCTGACCTGGAAGACCGCATCAGCGAGGCGAAAGAGGCCGGGCGCAAATCCCTGCTTCTGCTCGTGCGCCGCGCTGGTGACCCGCGATTTGTAGCACTGTCACTTGATGCAGATGAGTAACCAGTCGCAATAAACTCAGTGATAGCGCCCCATATTGGGGCGCTTTTTTTGTGGTGGTTCAATTGACAGGGAACGAAACAGGTTTGGTATCTTTGCGAAGATAAAGCGGATGCTTGGCCGAGCCGTCTTTGTTCAACCCCAAACACTGCAGCGGCTTGCCGCTTTCGACCATCGCGGCCGTTACGGCCTCCAGCACGCCGTGATGGCGTTTGTGTAGCTTGCCAAAGGCCATGATGATCAGCTCGGCCTCATCGGCCATCTCACGCAGCACAGGCAGGTTCTCAGCGCTGCACGCCTCGCTTGGGTCATGGGGGATATCCTTGGGTGAGGTCGCGCGCCAATCCAGAACATTGCCCTTAAGATACCGGGTAAAGCCCCAGTCCTGTGCAAAGATCAGCTCCCGGTGGCATGTCGGGTCAGAGACATCCGCCGCCGCAACAGACGGATTCATGCCGACAAAAAGCACCGCGCGCGGGGTCGCGCCCTGCGCCGTCCAATCCCGCGTCAGCGCCTGTCGGTACCGCCCGCATTTTGAGAACCGCGCGCCACCGATCACACCATTGGGCAGTTTCAGGCGCACCTTCCCGCCCGGATCATGCAAATCATCCGCCCGGGTCATCCCGCGCCTGCCAAATTGAACACTCTGGCAGGATCAAGCGAACCGGCCCGATACCGCCCGATCGCCACAGGTTCCCCGTCGCACGCGGCCCAGCACTCTGCGCCGAACTCCAGATCATGGGCCACCACAGGCGCGGCATTGCCATTGCGCAACCGCGCCGCAGACATCTCAGTGCAGGTCACTTTGGGCAATTCTGCCAGGCCCAGCTCTACCGGTAAAATATGTGCATCCAGTTCAGGGCTGTGGGCCATGGCCTCCACCTGTTCCAACTGCAAACCATCCTCGGCACGAAACGGCCCGGACCACGTGCGCCGCAACCACGCGACGTGCCCATGACAGCCCAGAGCCTCCCCCAAATCCCGCGCGATAGAACGCACATAGCCCCCCTTGCCGCAGACCATCTCAAGCGTCACGTGATCGGCATCGGGCCGGTCGGTCAGCAGCAATTCCTCCACCCACAAAGGCCGCGCTGCAAGCTCCATCTCCTCGCCCTCGCGGGCACGTTTATAGGCGCGCTCCCCGTCGATCTTCACAGCAGAATATTGCGGTGGCACCTGCTCGATATCGCCCAGAAATGCGGGCAGGGCGGCCTTCACATCCTCCTCAGAGGGGCGCAGATCGGAAGTGGCGATCACCTCACCCTCGGCATCATCGGTGTTGGTGCGCTGCCCAAAACGCACCGAAAATTCATAGGCTTTTAACGCATCCGTGACATAAGGAACTGTCTTCGTCGCCTCGCCCAAGGCCACCGCCAAAACGCCTGTTGCCGCAGGATCAAGCGTGCCCGCATGGCCCGCCTTTTTTGCCTGCAGCGCCCACCGCACCTTGTTGACCACCGAGGTTGAGGTGAGGCCCACGGGTTTGTCCACCACCAACCAGCCAGAGATATCGCGGCCTTTGCGCTTGCGTGCCATAGTGCGTGTTGTCCTGAAATCCTGTAGGCTTGCGGGCTATCAAGCCGCGCTGAGCCCGTCAATCATCTGACGTCACAACGCCCACAATTGGCCCCATCGGAAACCCCGCATCGTGGCGACCCTCCGCGCGCACATAAAGCCGGGAGATGTTGCCATCAAAATACAGCGCCTGAGGCGTGCGCAGATACTCCAGAAAAAGCGAGCCGAATGCATAAAAATTGACGGGCTCCTCTGAGATCACAAACCAAACTGTTTTGCCATCTTGGGACACGCCCACCCCGTTGCGAATGAACGTGCTGTCTGATCCTTCGAGGAAGCGCGGATGCAGCGCGCCATCAATGACCAGCATAGGCCCCGATTGCGTGGCAAAGCGGCAGGCCGGACGCTCCCGATCAAAACGGCGGCTTTCCACCACGCTGGCAATGCCATCGCCCACGCAGAACACACCATTGGGCAGCAGGCCAAAATTGCCCGGCCCATCGGCCGTGATCAGCGGCGATTGCTCTTGCCCGTCTTCCACGTAATGGCCCACGGGGCTGCGATCCGAATGATACATGCCCGCATTCATCGCGAGGATCAGCTTCTCGCCGGATTGCCCAAGGAGGCGATCCACTTTGCCAAACGTCCCCAATGTGGTGCCGTCCTCAGGATCATTCAGGAAAAGCCGGATATCCTCTTGCGCCGCATCCACCTTGCAAATGGTGTACTTGGCCTGCGCGTAGTTTACTGTTTCACAACTCATCGCGGCGGCGGGCATCATCAAAAGCCCGCAGGCCAGGATCCAGCGTAGGCAGGTCATGTTTCGATATCCCGCCGCACCGCATCTTGTTCAAACAAGCGCCGGGTCTCATCCAGCTGATCAAAAGTCTCATCAATCCGAAACCGCAGGTCAGGTGCAAATTTCAAGGCAAGCTTCTTGCCAATGATCCGGCGCAGCTCGCTCTTGTTCTTGGCCAAAAGCGCGATCACATCATCGCGCCCGTCCCCGCCCAAAGGCAGGACATAAGCCGTCGCGATCTTGAGATCAGGGGAGGTGCGCACCTCGCCCACCGTGACGGAGAGCCGATTGAGTTCAGGGTCATGGATATCCCCACGCGCCAGCACCTCTGACAATGTGCGTCGGATCAACTCGCCCACGCGCAGCTGGCGCTGGGATGGTCCGGGGCCGTCATGGAATTTGTTTTTTGCCATAGCCGTGCATCTAAGCCGTCCGTGATCCTTTGCCAAGCCGCAACACCTGCGTTAGGGAATGGGGCAAAGAAGGATAAATACAATGACAGACCTGCCAGGGCTTGCCGTCACCGGCGCCTCAGGCCGCATGGGCCAGATGCTGATCAATACGATTACAGCTTCCAAGAAGGCCAAGCTGATCGGCGCGTTGGAGATGCCAGAGCATCCTTGGATCGGGCAGGATGTGGGTGAGGCGATGGGCGGTGCGCGTTTGGGCGTGATCGTCAGCGATGACCCGCTTGAGGTGATCGCCACGGCGCATGGCATCCTCGATTTCACGGCCCCATCGGCGACGGTGGAATATGCAGGCCTCGCCGCACAGGCGCGCTGCGTTCATGTGATCGGCACAACCGGCATGACCGATGATGACCTGACCAAGATCGCAGCCGCCGCGCGCCACGCCACGATTGTGCGCGCTGGAAACATGAGCCTTGGGGTGAACCTCCTTGTGCAACTGACCAAACAGGTCGCGGCCGCGTTGGATGATGACTACGATATTGAGGTGATTGAGGCGCATCACAACCAAAAGGTCGATGCACCCTCGGGCACGGCGTTGATGTTGGGTCAGGCCGCGGCAGACGGGCGCGGCGTGTCACTGGATCAGGCCTCGGATCGGGCGCGCGATGGCATCACAGGTGCGCGGCAGCCTGGCAAGATCGGATTTCACGCCATTCGCGGCGGTGACATTGTGGGCGAGCATGACGTGCTCTTTGCGGCGGCGGGTGAGCGCATCACACTGCGCCATGTGGCCTCTGATCGGGCGGTCTTTGCAAGGGGCGCGCTCAAGGCTGCGCTCTGGGGTCAGGGACGCAAACCCGGCGCATATGACATGCTGGACGTGCTTGGGCTAAAATCCGCGTAAAATTCTTCCGGCTAAATGTGAACCAATTGGCCCAAGGCTACGTATCTCTCACATCAAGAGGGGTTACACATGCGTATTCTAACATTTGTTGTAGCGGCGCTTCTGCTCACATTGCCTGGCATGACAACATCGGCCAAGGCGGATGGGTTCCAGCAGGTCAAAAACAAATCCACATTCGTGTCCTTGATGTCGGGGCGTGAACTGACCCGGTTTGGCATTAACCTTGTGGTGACGCCGGATGGGCGCATTGATGGCAAGGCGTTCGGCCGCGATGTCAAAGGCGCATGGCGCTGGCAAGGCGGATATTTCTGCCGTGATCTCTACTGGGGTCAGCGTGATCTCGGCGCAAATTGCCAGATGGTCAAACGTCAAGGTCGCACGATCCGCTTTATCTCCGACAAGGGCACCGGCGAATTTGCCGACCTTCAGCTCAGAGGCGGTTAAAGCTCGGCCCTTAGAAACATCCGCCCCGGACTTGATCCGGGGCCTCGAATTTTAAAGCACAGGTTTTGAACCCAAGGGGTCCCGGATCACGTCCGGGACGGCTGTTTATCGGCATCAGAAATCGATCGCCAAACCGCCTTTTTCCCAATCGCCATAGCGCACAGGCTCCGGCCCCTTGCGGCCACCCAGTTCTTTGGGCCGTTCGATCTTGTCGGCCTCTTTGCGGCGCTCTTCCGCCTCGGCCAGGGCGCGTTGCGCGGCGGGGGGCAAGTCCTTTTGGGTCTTCTCCATCGTGGGCCTTCCTTCGTCTCTATACGCCTGATATATGCCGCGCCTGACCTTTCGCCAAGGATAACCGATGAGTGAAACCGCCGCGCCTGCCCGCAAGGGTGCTCTTTATCTGTTGAACGGCGTGCTGCTCGACAATCGGCAACTCTCCGAGATGATCGAAAAAGGCGCGTTGGATCGGTACGCCCCCCAAGATCGCGCCCGGGCACAGCGGTTGGCCACGGACGTACTGCGCGGGATGGAACGCGCGGATCGGTTGCTTGATCGCTATTTGCGCAAACGTCCGCCGCTCAACGTGCGCAACATCCTGCGCCTTGGCACGGTGGAGCTGTGCCAGGGTGGCGCGCCCCATGGTGTGGTGGCTGACATGGTGGCGCTGGCAGGCGGGCATCACAAAAACCAAAAGCTCAGAGGAATGATCAACGCCGTCCTGCGCCGCGTCGCCGAGGAAGGCGTCGGCCCGTGGAAAGACCTGCGTATCCCGCGTCTACCCAATTGGCTGCGTGGTCCCTTGGTCAGCGCATGGGGCGCGGGCGCCGTGGCTGGCATGGAAAAGGCGCATTTCGCTGGGGCCGCGCTGGATATCACGGTCAAAGACGACGCGGCGAGCTGGGCCGACCGCCTTGGCGGTCATCTTTTGCCCACCGGGTCCATTCGCGTGGAAAACCCGGGACAGGTTTCTGCCTTGCCGGGGTATGAGGATGGCGCGTGGTGGATTCAGGATGCCGCCGCTGCCTTGCCCGTGCAGCTGCTCGCGCCCAAGCCGGGGGAACATATTCTCGATCTCTGCGCCGCGCCGGGAGGCAAAACCCTGCAGCTTGCCGCGTCCGGGGCAACCGTCACGGCGCTGGACATCTCCGACCGGCGCATGACCCGCGTGCGCGAAAACCTGGCGCGGACCAAGCTCACCGCGACCTGCGTGGTCGATGATGCCCTCACCCATGAAGGCGCCTATGACGCGATCCTCCTTGATGCCCCCTGTTCGGCCACCGGCACGATCCGCCGTCACCCGGATCTGCCCTTTGCCAAGGACGGGTCCGAGTTCCACACCCTGATTGAGCTGCAAACCGCGATGCTCGATCACGCCGTGACGCTGCTCAAACCCGGCGGGCGGTTGGTTTATTGCACCTGCTCGCTCTTGCCCGACGAAGGCGAGGTGCAGGTGGAAGAGGCGTTGACCCGTCACCACGGTCTGACCGTCGACCGTGTCGCGCTGAACGTGCCGGGCGTTGACCCGGGCTGGATCACCGAAGAAGGCGGATTGCGCCTGCGCCCCGATTACTGGCCAGACCTCGGCGGCATGGACGGCTTCTACATGGCGGTGCTTCAGGGCCCATAGGCCCCGGCGCGGCGTGCGTCTACAAAAAACTCCCAAACGGAATGAACCGCACCATATCGCCCTCGGCGATCTCAACACCATCATCAGGCAATTCCACCAACCCTTCGGCCCAACTCAGCCCGCTGATCCGCCCGGACCCTTCGGACTTGAACACCTCCGCGCGCCCGTCCCGCATCCGCGCGCGCAGGTACTCGCGCCGACCGGGTTTCTTGGATTTCGCAAATCCCGCCGGCACATCAAACCCCTGCGGCTCAATCCAGCCTTGACCAGAAAGGAGCGCCATCGCGGGACGCGCGAACACCAGCGTGCACACCAACGCCGCCACCGGATTGCCCGGCAGGCCAAAGACCGGCACACTGTTCCAAAGCCCAAGCGCCAAGGGCCGCCCCGGTTTCAGCGCCACGCGCCATTCCGCCATCGCGCCCGCCTCGGTGAGCAGGGCCGACACGTGATCCTCATCGCCAGAGGACGCCCCACCAGATGTTATGATCACATCCGCGTCCTGCGCCGCTTGATCCAGAACAGCGCGCAACGCATCACGATCATCTGGCACCCGGCCGAGATCCACACAGTCAAAACCAAACTGCGCAACCAAAGCCGCCAACATCGGCCGATTGGCATCATAGATCTGTCCGGGCTGTGCGTCCTCTCCCGCCTCCACCAACTCATCCCCGGTCGAGAGCACCGCCACACGCAGCCGCTCATAGACCGAAAGCGCGTAAACACCGACAGCAGAGGTCAGCGCCAGATCCGCCGGGGTCAGCTTGCGCCCTGCGCACAGGGCCACGTCGCCCACCACCACATCCTCCCCCGCCTTGCGTGTGTTCGCACCCGCCTTCACGCCTGGCCGAAAAGCGATCTCGCCCTCACCCAGCGTGACATCTTCTTGCAAAATCACCGTGTCCACACCTTCGGGCAGCGCCGCCCCGGTCAGAATCCGAATGGCGTGGCCCGCTGGCACTTTGCCTTCAAACGCCAAACCGGCGGCGGCCCGACCCTCGACCAATGGCAGCACCTGATTGCCCTCGCCAAGGCTCGCAAAGGCAAACCCGTAACCGTCCACGGCGGTGTTGGGCAGTGGCGGGTTGGCGCGTGCGGCAACCACATCTGACGCCAAAATGCGGCCTGCTGCGTCCGTCACCGGGCTCTGCGCGGCCCCCACGACAGGGTGCAGCCGCTCTCGTAGCAGTGCCAGCGCATCATCCACGGGTGTCCAATCCACACCGGCCGGCAAAGCAAAGCAATCATCACGCAGGGGCGGGGGCTGCAGCGTATTACGCGCCGCATTGGTGAGTTCCTCCTCAAAGCCCTGTCCCATGATCCAGCCTTCCTCTGGTGCATCCACATTCAGCATCGCTGCCAACCGCGCCTCTGGCAAGCGGCTCACCGCGCGGGCCAAAAGCTGCACCTGATGAGCATCCCGAATGCCGCCCTGCGCCTCGGCTTCTTTGACCGCCGGGTTGATCAATCCGGGCCAGATTTCCACGAAAACGACAGGCCGGTCCAGCCGCTGAAACGGCCACACCGCGACCTGCCCGTCAAAGCGCCTGCGCAGCCGCTCTAAAACCGGCAGCCCAGTGAATACCTGCCCGCCTACGGCTCCGGCCCCGCCCATTTGCCAGCACGAAAATGTGCCCTTGCTGGCCTCTTCCGCCCGACGTTTTTCGGGCATCCCATGACCGTCCCGGGTATCCTTGCGCGGCAGGCCTTCGATCTCGCGCTTCAATCCGTTGAACCAAAACGGCCCGGTGCCGGGGAAAAGACCATTGATCTCGGCGGCCAGGTCAAAGCGTGAATTTGCCTGTGGCCCATCTTGCATCCGTGCCTCATACCAGGACCAAACCGCCAGCGGATCATCCTGCCCGGTCAACGCCTTGGCAAAGCCGCGCGGATAACCGAATGGAAAATCAAAACCCAGAAAGAGGCGACGTCCAGCTCTGGTTTCGCGCTCGATAAGCTCCGCGATCGCCGTCTCGGCGTCCAAACGGTTACGTATGTAAGACGGGCCTTCGGTGCTGCCCTCCCGCGCAATGCCGATCCAGATTGCATCCTTGCGCGGCGTGGGTCCGGTGTCATTGCCCGCGGACCAATCGACGATAGCAACCGTGTCAAACCGGTTCAAAGACCGACCTCAGCCAAGATGAAATCCGCGATGGCCTTGGTGTCATCGAGATCAAAGACCGGTCTATTGACCTCGACCTCGGTGTCAGACGCCACCGCCTTCACTGTATCATCTTCATGCGCGATAAGCGGGTTTCCCGTTTCCTCGCGGTGCGCCTCTACCTTGGCATGACGATCCCGCTTGTAGCCTTCAACCAGCACCAGATCGACCGGGGACAGCCGCGCCAACAACGCGTCGAGCGGCGGTTCCCTCTCGCCACGCAACTCCTGCATCAAGGCGACGCGGTTGGCCGAGGCCAAAAGCACCTCGCGCGCGCCCGCGGCCCGGTGGCGATAGCTGTCCTTGCCGGGCTGATCCACATCGAAATTGTGATGCGCGTGCTTGATCGTAGAGACGGTGACACCGCGCGATGTGATCTCGGTCACCAGCCGTTCCATGAGGCCAGTCTTGCCCGCGTTTTTCCACCCTACGATGCCGTATACTCTCATGCACCCCTCTCCAGCATATCTTGCGCGCAGATCAGATCCTCAGGTGTGTTGACGTTGAAAAACGGCTCTCCTTGGTCATCGAACATGGCGCTGCGCCCGTCATGCTGATCCGTCCACATCACCACCTTACGAATGCCATTTTGCAAGGCCGTGCGCAGATCCTCTCGCAACGCCACAGGCCAAAGACCAAAGGTGGGATGCCGTCCATCCGGTGTGCGGGCAAGAACCAGTGGATGCGCCATACCCTCACCCGCAAGCTGCAAACGCGGCACCAGATCACAGGGGAAAAATGGCGTGTCTGCGGCCACTGTCACGATGCTGTCCGCGCCAGTCTCAGCCGCCCAATCCAGCCCGGCCAGCACGCCCGCAAGCGGCCCCACAAACCCCTTCACGCTGTCAGGTAAAACCGGCAGGCGATAGGCCTCAAACCGGGCAGAGGCCCCATTGGCATTCAGCGCCATCCCGGCAACCTGCGGGTCAAGACGCGCGATTACATGGGTCAAGATCGTGGTATCGCCCAGCATCAAAAGCCCTTTGTCGCCACCGCCCATCCGGGTCGCTTGCCCGCCCGCTAAAATCACACCCAATGGCTGGTTCATGCCGTCCTCCATGCCTCCAATTGAGCGCGAAACTCGTCCGGTGCAACGTCCAGTGCGGCGTCAGGGACAATCAACCGGGCCGTCTGCACTTCGATCAGGGTGGCCCCCTCCGTGCCTCGAATTGCATTGACAAAAGGCCAAGCGATCTCACTACGGATGTGCTCGCGCGCGGCGATAATGCCGGTGCTGTCAATTTCATAGCGATGCCGCGATGCCTTGTCGTTGACGCCCATATGCACCCCGACAAGGCTTCGATGCTGTTTCCACCACACGCCCAGAATGATGACCGATCCCAGGCCCGCCCCAAAGGCCATGGGCGCCAAAGCGTCAAGATCAAAAAGAGCCAGGCAGAAACAGATGATCGCCCCGGTCATCAGCGCAACGGCCAAGCCCGTCCGCAGGGCAAGTCGCGCGCCTGTGGGGTGCTCTCGGCCCGGAATGGGCTGTGTAATTGCGCGTTTGTAGAGATCGGGCGGGATGTCAAAATCCAGCACGTAGCGCTTGACTGTCTCGCTCACGCGCCCGCCCCTTTGCGGCGATGTTTGGCCTGTTCCTCGATCACAGAATTGGGATCGGCGTCGCGTATCAGCCGCGCCTCACCCGCCAAACAAACAAAGCGCTTTCCCCGCATGCGGCCGATCAACGTCAGCCCGACCTCGCGGGCAATTTCCACGCCCCAGGCGGTAAAACCAGAGCGGGAGGCCAACGCAGGAATGCCCATCATCGCCGTCTTGATAACCATCTCTGACGTGAGCCGCCCAGTGGTATAGAGCAGCTTATCCGCGGCAGAGACCCCCTCCATATGCATCCAGCCTGCGATCTTATCGACGGCATTATGCCGCCCGACATCCTCCATATAAACAAGCGGGCGGTTGCCCTGGCACAGCACCGTGCCATGGATTGCCCCCGCCTCAAGATAGAGCGAGGGCGTGCGATTGATCAGAGCAGCCAGCGCATAAAGGTCCGACGTTTTCACCTTTAAATCAGGCAAGCTCACGCCGTCCAACCCTTCCATCATATCGCCAAAAACGGTTCCAACCGCGCAGCCAGACGTGCGGGTCTTCTTCTTGAGCTTCTCTTCGTAGCTGGTCTGCCCATCGGTTCTGACAACGACTGTCTCAAGCTCATCATCAAAGTCGACGCTCTTTATGGCTTCCTCATCCGAAAGCATCCCTTGATTGCGCAGGAACCCAACGGCGAGATACTCAGGATAGTCCCCAATTGTCATGGCCGTTACAATTTCCTGCCCATTGAGGAAAATCGTCAAAGGCCGTTCCTCGACCACGGATATTTCCGTTGCATGACCCTCATGATCCACACCCTGCACCACACGGGTCAGTCGTGGCGCCTTGGGGTTGGGCGCAATGAGGTAATTCAAGAGCTCGTATTCAACTGCCAATTGAAACTCCCGGAAAGACGGGTTAGCGGATAGAGGTATCGGGCACTCTAAGGTCTTCCAATGACAAGGCAAACCATCAAATCACCCTTCTGGATGGGCTGCCGGGATGCCGCCCCCTTTCTGTTGGTGGTCGGCCCTTTTGCTGTCCTGTTCGGAGTCGTGGCAACGGAGGCCGGGCTAAACCTGCTTGAGACCATGACGTTTTCGTTTCTGGTGATCGCGGGTGCGGCCCAGCTTACAGGGTTACAGCTCATGGTCGATCAAGCGCCGGTCTTGGTGGTGCTGGCGTCGGCCTTGGCGGTCAACCTGCGCATGGCGATGTATTCGGCCTCTCTCACGCCTCATCTGGGGGGCGCGCCTCTTTGGACCCGTGCGCTCGCCGCCTACTTCATCGTCGACCAAAGCTATGGCCTGTCAGTGCTGAAATTTGAGCAGAACCCGGGTTGGACGCTGCGCCAGCGGCTCGCTTACTTCTGGGGCACGGTCGCGCCTGTATGTCCCTTTTGGTACGTATTCACGCTTGTTGGCGCCCTGATCGGCACGTCTATCCCCCAAAGCTTCGCCCTCGATTTCGCGCTGCCCATTTGCTTTTTGGCTATCATCACACCCATGCTGCGCACCCGCGCGCATCTGGCCGCCGCTTTGGTCTCTATTGTGCTGGCGCTCGCTTTCGCGTGGCTCCCCTATAATATGGGTCTTCTGGTGGCGGGCCTGGCGGGCATGATGACCGGGGCTGAGATTGAACGAAGGACAGGCCACGCCCATGATTGATCAAACCACACTCTGGACCGTGATCATTGGCCTTGGACTGGGCAGCTATCTCTTTCGGTTTTGCTTTCTCGGCATCATCGGCAACCGCCAACTTCCACCCTGGATCCTGCGTCACCTGCGATACACGGCTGTTGCCGTCCTGCCGGGTCTTGTCGCGCCCCTTGTTCTCTGGCCACCCGCCACAGGGGGTGAACCTGACGCCGCGCGGCTCTTGGCTGCTGCCGTTACCATTGGCGTGGGCCTTGCCCTGCGCAACCCTCTGGTGGCGATCGTACTTGGCGCCCTAACGCTTTACGTCGGCCTCTATCTTTTGGCCTGATCTTTTTGGCCCAATTTACCGTCGTCTTGGCTCCTTTCACGTGCCATCGTTTCGCCCATAAGCGCGGCTAGTGTGATGTGATGAAAGTGTTCAACATCCCCTACCGGCTGTTTATGTTCGCCTTGTTGGCGGTATCCACCTGTGTCGCCGGTCTTTTCATCCTGATTGTGAACATGCCCATTCTCAACGATTTGGAAGCGCGCGGCATCCACACCCAAGCCGAAGTTCTGTCCATCAGCGAACCCTACCTGATCTTCCAACGTGGCAATTACAGCCGGGTCGGCTGGCGTCAGGACATGCGCTATGGCTATCACACGCAGAACGGGCAGTGGATCGAAGATGAAAAAACACTGGTCAAGCAAAATGCCAAGACTGTGCGCGCGGGTCGAAAGTTTGACCTGGTCTACCTGCCTGATCGGCCGCACGTGCATGATAGCGATTTGGGCAACGGGTATGGCGGCATGGGCATGGTCTACGCGCTGTCCATCATGTCGCTCTTTTGCCTGGGTATGGCGGTGGTGCTCGCCCGGCGTTTGCCCAAAGGCTGGGATGGGCCCAAGCTATGGCCCCCGCTCAGCAATTTGGCGGGTGAGCTGTGATCAGCGCCCGTCATATCCTTTCTTCTGCGCTTTATAAAGCTGCGCATAAAGCCCACCGTTTTTGAGCAGCGCGTCATGCCGCCCGTGTTCAACCAGCTTGCCGCCTTCTAGGACGAAAATCGCATCCGCATCCGCCACGGAAGAGAGCCTGTGCGCCACGACAATCGTCGTTTTGCCCTTGGTCAAACGATCCAATGCCGCGCGAATGCGTTCCTCCGTGCCTTGATCAAGCGCGCTTGTCGCCTCATCCAGCAACAGGATCGGCGCATCGCGCAAAAACGCCCGCGCAATCGCGATCCGCTGTTTCTGCCCACCGGACAGCTGCGCGCCCTTGGGCCCCACGGGCGCATCACCACGGGCGCGGATCAGATCGGCAATCTCGGCATTCTCGGCCGCCTGCCAAACGTCCGCCTCACTGGCATCCGGGTTCACATAGCGGATGTTTTCCCAGATCGAATTGTTGAAGATCACGATGTCCTGGGCCACCACAGAAAACGCACCTCGCAGCGCGCCAACCCTAAGCCCGTCAATCGCCTGCCCGCCAAAACTGATCTCACCGCCCGTCACATCGTAGAGGCGCGACAGCAGAGACAGAATGGTCGTCTTGCCTGACCCGGTCGCGCCCACAATGGCAGACACCTTACCGCCCTCAAATGTCATATTGAGCCCGTCAAACAGCGGCTGATCCGCGCTATAGGAAAACGCCACATCGTGCAGCACAATATCCGCCCCGGTGTCAAACTCCGCCACCGCGCCGGGCGTGTCGGTGATGGTGGGCGTCTCATCATAAAGCCCGCGCACCCGATCAAGCAGTACCAGATTGCTTTGCAAAGACCCAAAAAATTGCGCCAAAAGCCGCGCGGGATCAAACACCATCACCATGCCCAGAAGGAAAGTGATGATGCCCGCGCCATCCACGTCAAACTGTGGCGACAGCACCATGTACCCGCCGCCGCCAATCACCAGCACGTAAACAAACGCCGAACTCAGATCGATGGATGGCATGACAAGCGCCTGAGTTGTCTGCACCCGGCGCATCAGATCGCGAATGCTGCCTGTGCCCTTCATCAGCCGCCCGGCCTCTACCTCTTCCTGGCTGGCAATCTTGACGGTGCGCATGCCATTCACCGTCTCTTCAATGCCGTTCATGTAGTCACCAAGGGCCGTCTCCGCCTCGCCTTGAACGCGCTTCACACGATCAGAGACGAAATTCATCACCCAGATGATGAACGGCAGTACAATGACAGCCGTGGCAAAGAGGATTGGGTTTTTCCAAATGAGGTACCCCGACACGATGATCACGGTCACCGCATCGCGCACCGCCCCTGCCGTGGCCAACCCCACGAAGTTGCCCAAAAGCTGGGTTTGCGTGACCAGTTTATGGATGATTTCACCGGATTTCGTGCGCTCAAAATACGCCAGATCAAGCGACATCAAATGCCCGATCAGGTCGCGCCGCATCTCATAAATCGCCTGGTTGGCAATCCGCACAGTGACCAACGGCACCAAAAATGACATGAGCCCCCGCACCGCAAAAAGGAAGAACACAACCACGCAGACCATGATCAGTTCGCGCATCGCACCGGCCTCAAAAATCACCCGCAGCCCGCTTTCCGTCATCGACAGAAACTGCTGATAGACAAGGCCCTGCACCAGGATCATACCCAGCACGAGGGCCAGCTTGCCTGCGTGCTTCTTCAGATAATTGCGCCAGAACCAGCGGATATTGTCGCGATCCTGCGGACTATAGAGGGGCTGGCGCGCCTTGGGTGTCTTCTCGGTCATGCACTCATCGCATTTGAAACCATCCCGCCCGCTATAAGCCCTTCGCGGGGAAACGTCAGCCCATCAATTCCCGGCGCGAAGTCAAGGCCGTAGGCCGCCGCGCCTTCGTCATGCCCCACCCAGGGCATGGCGAATTGCAAATCGCAGAGCGTTGCTCGGATGTTCATCGGGAAGACACGATAAAGTGCTGCCGCTTGAGGTTCGGATCGCCACGCCGGGGCATAACAAAGGCGCGCCTTGCGTATCAAACCCCAACATACCGATCCACGATCGAATGATCCTTGCGCAACGCCTCGGCTGACATCACCTCCCCATTGCGCCCGTTCTCGATAAACGCCACCCGGTCGGCAATCGACAGAACGGCGTCCACCCGCTGCTCCACCAGCAAAATCGCCACACCCGCCTCCCGCATCCGCACGATCACGTCGCGAATGGCGGCAATCATCGACGGTTGCAGCCCCTCGGTTGGTTCATCCAGCAAAAGCGCCTTTGGCTGCAAACACAGCGCCCGCGCGGTGGCCAGCATCTGCTGCTCCCCGCCCGATAGCGTCTCCGCCTTCTGATCCAATCGCTCACGCAGGCGCGGAAACAGGTCAAGCACGTCCTCACGCACCTTGGGTCCGGACCCGCGCACCATCAGACCGATCTCCAGGTTCTGCGCCACGCTGAGACCCGCAAACAGCCTGCGCCCTTGCGGGATGTACCCAAGCCCCGCCTGCGGGATGCGATGCGCAGGCAGCGCGCTCACCTCCTCACCGTCCAGCACCACCCGGCCCGACATCAATGGCAAAAGCCCCATGATCGCCTGCATCGTCGTGGTCTTGCCCGCGCCGTTGCGCCCCAGCAAGCACAGGATCTCGCCCGCCTCGACGCGCAAAGACAGATCGCGCAGCACCTGTGCCTCGCCATAGCCAGCATTGATCGCGTCCACTTCAAGCATCTGCACCTGTCCCCAGATACGCCGCCTGCACATCCCCATTCGCGCGGATCTCAGCCGGTGTGCCCTCGGCCAGCATTTCACCAAAATTCAGCACGCTCACCCGGTCGGCCACCTCCATCACCACGCTCATATTGTGCTCAATCAGCAGGATTGTCGCCTCTCGCGCCAGATCGCGCACAAGGCTCTTGAACCCGTCAATTTCCCCATCGGCCAGGCCTTGCGTCGGCTCATCCAGAATGAGCAAGCGCGGCTGTTGCACGAGGCCCATCGCGATCTCCAGCAAGCGCTGATGCCCGTAACTAAGGTTGCCCGCTTCTTCATCCGCCCGGTCCAGAATGCCTACGCGGGACAGCGCCGCCTCAACCGCCTCTCCCACGTGCCGCACAGGCATACGGCGCCGCGCGGCCAGCGCCACATTCTCCCGCGCAGGCAGCTTCGCAAAGACGGATGTGATCTGAAATGTATACGCCATCCCCGCCATGATCCGCTTATGGGCGGGCAGGGCCGTCACATCGCGCCCGTCAAAGCGCACATTGCCCGAAGATGGCGCAATTCGGCCCGAAATCATGCTGACCAAAGTGGTTTTGCCCGCCCCGTTGGGCCCGATCAGCGCGCGCACCTCGCCTTCAGGCAGGGCAAAATCCACATCTGTGACGGCCTGCAACCCGTCAAAATTCTTCGACAGTCCTTTGGTTTCTAACAGCAAGCTCATGGCAGCCACTTCGCCCCGCGCCGCCGGATTTCCCCCACCAATCCCTGCGGTGCAAAGAGTGTCAGCACGACAAGCGCCACCCCCGCGATCAGCATATGCGCCGTGGTGATCCCGGAACTCAGGTCAATCAGGTAGAACATGAAAATCGTGCCCACAAACGGCCCGAGCACCGTGCCTGCGCCCCCCAAGAGCACCCACAAAAGCGGCAGGATCGAATATTGCACCGAGGCAAAGCTCGCCCCCGCATAGCCAAAAAGCAGACCGTAAAAAGCCCCCGCCGCCGCGGCAATCGTCCCGGAAAGCACCATCGCGCCCAGCTTGTGCGCAAAGGTGTCATAGCCCAGCATCCGAACCCGCTCTTCATTCTCGCGGATGGCCACCAAGGTCCGCCCAAACGGCGCGCGCACCAGTTGCAGACAAATGAGCAGGCTCACCGCAAATAGCCCCCAGGCGGCAAAATACCGGTTGGTGGGGTCCGACAGGTCAATCCCCCACAGCACCCGCTGCGCTGTCTGAATGACAAATCCCTCATCCCCGCGCGTGTATTCACCAAAATAGAGCACAGTGAGATAGCCCGCTTGAGCAAACATCAGCGTCACGATCATGAAGGCCACGCCCACGGTGCGCAGCGCCAGAAGGGCCAGCGCCGCCGACACAACCGCGCCTGCTAAAATCCCCACCAGAATGGCCGGTGCAGGGGCGAACCCAAGCTGTTGAATAGTAAGCCCCATCCCATACATCCCCGCCGCAAAAAACAGGGCGTGGCCCAGGCTCAGCAGGCCGGTGTACCCGAACAGGATGTTGTACCCCACAGCATAGCTCGCCAGCACCATGATCCGGGCGATGTTACCGTGATGATAGGGCGGCAGCACGAATTGCAGCGCAAAGAGCAGCGCCAAAAGCCCAAGATGCAGGGTCAAAACACGCGCCTGAACACTCATGCCGCGCGCGTCCCAAAAAGGCCTTGCGGCCGGAACACCAGCACCAGACCCACTAGCAATGTCGCTAAAATCTTGGCCAAGGTGGGAGAGAAGAAAACAGAGATGATCCCGTCACTCAGCCCAATGATCACCGCCGCCAGCACCGTTCCGGGCAAGCTCCCCAGCCCGCCAATGATCACCACGATAAAGCTCAAGAGAAGCGGATCAGCCCCCATCAGATAATGCGCCTGCTGAATGGGCACGATTAGTACCGCCGCCAGCGCCGCCAGCCCCGCACCGATGCCAAACACAATCGCATAAACCCGCTCCACCGGGATGCCAAAGGCCAGCGCCATTTCCCGATCGGCTTGCGTGGCGCGCATCAGTAGCCCCACCTTGGTGTGCCGCATCATCGCCCATACACCCGCCAGCACCGCCGCGGCCGCACCGATGACGGCCAACTTGTAGGTCGTCGTCGACAGACCCCAAGGATAGTAAAATTCAAGACCATCCTCACCGAATTCAAACCAGGGCAGCGCGACACGCTGATTAAACGGCGGCTCCACCGGGCGCGCCTCCGGGCCATAGGTCATCAAGGTGAGCTGCTGAATGATGTACAAAAGCCCGATCGTGGCCACGATGGTGCGTTCGGGATCGTATTCAATGCGTTTGAGGATCGTCATATCGGCGGCCACTGCGATCCCACCGACCAAAAGCGGCGCGATCACCAGCGCGGCCACAAAGCCCAACGCGGGATGCCCGCCCATGTAATGCGCCACATACCAGGCAATGACCGCGCCCAGCATGAAGAACTCCCCATGGGCAATGTTCACCACGCGCATCACACCAAAAACAAGGCTCAGGCCCACCGCTGTCAGGGCCAGCACGGCGGCTGTCACGGCGCCCTCCAGCGTGGCCAAAAGTATGTAAGGGCCCAATTCCATCGTAGCGCCAGCCTTGCGCAGTATCCCCATGAAGAGCAAGAGAAATGGCAGCGCGGGGCGGGAATGACCGCATCTTGATCAAAACCCGCACAGATCACGCGTGCCTGTCGCCAGATCCCCCATCAGTTACCCGACCAGATAGAACAACCTCGATCACCCCGGCACTCAGGATCAGCGCGCTGCCCATCGCTTCTCGCCACCCAAACACCTCCTCGGTCCAAATCGCTGCACTCACCGTTCCGAAAATCAGCTCAGCCAGGATCAGAATACTGAAAAGCCCGGCCCCCAGTTGTGTCGGGGCCCACGTGATCAAAACGTTGGTGGGCAGAAAAAACCCCACACAGAGCAGCAAAAACCATGGGATGAGCGCAATCCAGGTCTGCACAGGCGGGGCCGGTCCCAACACGTCGGCCAAAAGCACCGATTGCATCACCGCGAACGCGCCACCAAAGATGAAGAACGCAAATAACATGGGAAAAATCCCATCGATCCGCGTCACCTGCACCCGCGCGGCGCCTGCGGCAAACATCGCCCCGCCGAGCAGGGCCAGCCAATCACCTGCGTTCTCTGGCAAAGGCAGGCCCGTCTCCGCGCCAATGACAATCCACACCCCCGCCAGTGACATCGGCAGCGTGATCGCCCGCCGCCATCCCGGCGGGGCGCGGAGAAAGACAATCTCAATCAGCGTGGCCCAGACCGGGGTGAGGTAAAACAAAAGCAAGGCGCGGATCACATCGGTCAGCAGGAAACTGTTGGCATAACAGACGATCCCGCCGCCCATCAGCAGCCCGGCCAAAGGCAGGTTCAGACCGGTCTGACGGCCCTTGAGGCCACGGATCAGCGCGATGGGCAAAAGGATCAGCGCGCACAGCGCATATTGCGCAATCGTGCCCCATCCGCCGGACATGCCCGCCGCCTCCAACGCGCGCTGCGGGATCCAGTAGAGCCCCCACGCCCCGGCCGCGAAAAACAACCCGATCGAGATCATGTAAAATCGAGCATGCGGCATGGCGGCTCCGAAACTGCGTACAACCCTGTGACGTCCCGCGCTACGCGGCTGTCAGATACCCCGAATAGACCGTGCTCGTGGTTTGATTGGCAATGTAAATGCGATGGCGAAAGAGCCACGGCGCCGGGCTCCATGGCGCGTTAGGATCATAGGGGGAGCCTTCAAACACATCCACAGGCGCGCCGCCTGCCGGGATGCATCTTTGCGGCCCGACAAAAGGCAAATTCACATAGTCAAACGCGATGGCATGCGGGCCGGAGCCCAGGTTTTCAACACCCGTCCCGGTCGCCCCGCCTCCGGGTGCGGGCGCAGAGGCGATCTCTTCTCCAAACGGATTGAGAACAACGATTTCATTGTTGTTGGCGTCAATAACCGTCCAGGAAAAGGGCGATGCGCTCACGCCCCGTATCATGCGGCCCGGATAGGTTCGACTGCCCAGAAGGTTCCCCGCCATGCTCCGCAGTTCCAGAATTTCACCATCCCCGCGCGCCAGGAAGAACCCATTGGTCCCAAAACCAGCGGCATTCATTATGCCCGGGGTTTCAAGCTCAAAGTCATGCACCACGCTGCCATCATTGGGGTCAATCGCCGTGACAAACTGATTGGTCTGATAGCCATTGCCGCAATAAATCAGCCCGTTGATCGGCGAATATCCCATGCCGCCGATCTGATCCCGCCCCACAGGACTGGTGAATTCAATCTGAACATTGCCCTCGCACGGTTCCACCAAAACCAGCTGATCCTGAAACGGTTGTTGCGCCAAAAAGGCCAGGAAGCTGTCGCCGCTGTCATTGCGGCACATGGTCATCGCCGTCGCACCGCCAGACAGGAATGTAGGGTAGCCAAACGTGTCCGTGACGTGAAAAGAGAGCTGTTCCATATCGAGGCTCCGGTCAAATATCCTGGTGAAAAATCTATGGCAATGAGCCTATCCTCTGGGGGCAAACTCTCCAAATTCTTTCGCTCGGAGCACGTTTTCGGGATCCGACCCCACCCGTTTTCAAAAGGTTGCTATTTCCGTTTGATGCGCCGCCACCATGTCCGCCATCGAATGGAACATCACATCATAGGAGGGCATCTGACCGGGGTTCATCGTGGCGCCAAAGCCGTCCTGATCATGGCGGCGATAGATCCAGCAATTGGACAGGCCGAACGCGTTGGCCGGGGCATGGTCATGAAACATGCTTTCAGCAGTGTGCAGGATCTCATCGCGTGCGATCCCCATCCGAGCGAGGTTTTCCAGCATGTACTCAAAATTGTGGCTGGCCGGCTTATAGGATCCGATATCACCGGCGGTGTAGACCGCATCAAATGTCACGTCCAGTTTCGCGTTGGAATGGGCAAAGCTCGCATTGTCGACATTGCTGAGCACCACCAGCTTGTAGTGCTGCTTGAGATAGGCCAGCGCCTCCGCACTGTCGGGAAAGGCAGGCCAGTCTTTGACAGACGCGCCATAGGTCAGGCACTCATCCCACGCAACCGGCGCGCCCCATTCCTCCGCCAGGCGCTTGTACACCACGGCGAGGATATCAGAGTAGGTCTTGGCCGGCGTGTAAGCCTGCGTGGTCGATTCGTAATGGGCATGGGCCTCAAGGATCTGATCCCGCGTCAGCCCGCCTACCTTGTCTGTCAGCGGCGTCAGCCCTTGCACCATCCCGGTTTCCCAGTCGATCAGTGTGCCGTAGACGTCAAATGTCAGGGCTTTGAAGTCGGTGAGTTTCATGGGCCGCACCTTTCGCGTTTTCCTTTTACCTCATCACGGGCAACACCCGCCCCGGCTGCCGAGCCGGGGCCTCTACCTGTTCAAAAAAAGAGGCCCCGGGTCAAGCCCGGGGCGCGCATGCAGTGCTGGGCGGTCAAAGCCTGTCTTTGGCCGCATCGCGCCTGATCAGAACGCCCGATCAGAACGCCTGTGTCGTGTAATCCACCTCATCAGGATAGAACGTGTCTTCAATCGACGTGGTATGCGCCAGTTTCAACATCCCGTCTTCCACTTGTGAGATATACTGATGTCCGAACACCTGATGCGTCTTGCCGTTAAAGAGCTTCGCCCCCTGCGGATGCGCGTTTGAGTGGGGCATGTCGGTCATCGCTTCCACCGCCTCAATCAGCGCGGCCCGGTCACCGGGCCCGCCATAGCCTGACGCTTCCATCCCGTCCTTGATCACATGCAGCGTTTCCCAGCAGCCGAACATATGGGCATAGGTCGATACATCCGTGGCATCGCTCACCGATGCGCCGCGTGCATCCACGCCAACCTTTTCACGGAAAAACTTGTCAAACTCGGATTGCTCTGCCTGCACATGGCGCGGGAACCCTTCCCAGAAATACGTCCCCTCCAGAAACTCAAGGCCGGGGCTGGCAATGTCCACCGCTTCAAGGCTGTCAATAAAGCCAAAGATTTCCGGGCTTGAGGGGCCAAAAAATTCGCCCAATTCCTTCACGAATGTCAGCACAGCCGGCCCCACCATCACGTGGTAAAGCACCTCAGTCTCGCGCGGGATCTTGGGGAAGTATTTGGTAAATGACGTCTCCGTCGGCGGGATCGCGATCTTTTCCAGAACCTCACCGCCCTGACGCTCAATCGCCTCGGTAAAGAAATCCCGGTGGTCATGGCCAAAGGCGAAATCAGGAAACACCATCGTGACCTTCTTTCCCAGGTTCTCCGCCACATAGGGCGCCATCGCCTGCACCTGGCTTTTCACATCCGTGATGCCGGGTTGCAGCGTATAGCGGTTGAGCATACCCGAGGCGACATGATGCCCCTCAGAGACCACGAAATAGGGCATCTTCAACTCGCCCGCGCGGGGGCTCGATCCGATCACCACATGGGAAAACAGCGTGCCAAAGCTCACATCGCAGCCATGCTGATTGGCGAACTTCTCCACCACTTCGGCCCCGCGTTTGGGATCGGTGCCGTCATCCTCGGCAATGATCTCCACCATGCGCCCATTGATGCCACCGCCCTCATTGATCAGCGCCGCCGCGGCTTCGGTCGTGCGCCCATACCACCGGCCATAGGCCGCGCCGATGCCGGTGCGATGCACCTGAAACCCGATCTTGATCGGTTCCGCGGTTTGCGCATGTGTGTAGCGCGCCCATAGCGGCATACTCGCCGCCCCCGCGACACCGCCCGCCAGCGTCTTCAGCGCCCCCCGGCGCGTCGTCTTGATCAGTTTGGACATCTCGATCTCCCATCTATCATGTCGTCATGTTCTGCGACCAAGTCTGCGGAGAGAGGCCCGTTTTGTCCAGTTTTTTGGGCATATCGCGCGGCTATCCTGATGCCTTTGCCGCTTTCAACGCCTGTTTCAGCGTGTCGCGATCCCCGATGTGATTGGCCAGCACAAGGATCAACCGGGCGTTCAAAGCCTCACTTTCGGCATCACTCAGCCCCTTATGAGCGGCCAACAGATCATCGTAGAACCCGTCCGGATCGGGCAGATTGGGGTCAAGCGTGAGCGGCATGGCGCACCTCCTGCGCAGTGGCAATATGGATGGCATCTCGGATCTGGTCTGCCGTCGCGCTGGGCCAGCGTGCGGCGATATGCTGATCCGGGCGAATGAGGTAAAGCGCGTGCGCAGCCTGACCCAGATACCGGGCCCGCACCGCGCCGGTCGGATCCTGTGTCGCGGTGTCGATCAGCACTGTCTTGAGCCCGATATCCGGCGCATCCGTGTTGATCGCCAAAACCGTGAACACCCCGCCCAGCTTTGGAAGCAAAAACCCATCCTCCAGCGGCGCATCCACGCAGGCCGCACCCACGCAGCTGCGATCCGGCCCGTCCAAATCATCCGGCCCGTTGAGAGACAGACCGGCATACACACACGGCGTCGAAAGCCGCCCGGAATTGACCATCGGGCGCGCAAAGGCATGGCGCGAGGCCAGGTGCAGCACAGCATCGCGAAATCTCTGGCTGACGGCCGTTTTGGGCGTCAGGAAATCCGTGGCGCGGGTGGAATTGAGGATGTTCTCATCGGCGGCAAAACTGCGCTCCTCATGATAGCTGTCCAACAACCGCTCTGGCGCGTCGCCTTTGACCACCCTAGCCAGTTTCCACGCCAGGTTCTCTGCGTCCTGCACGCCCGAATTGGCCCCACGCGCGCCAAACGGCGACACCTGATGCGCGCTATCCCCGGCAAAGATCACACGGTCATGGCGGAACCGCTCCATCCGGCGGCATTGAAACGTGTAGATAGATGTCCAATCCAGCGCATATTCTGCCCCCGCACCCAACATCCCATCCACGCGGGCGCGCACATTTTCTTCGCGCAGCTCTTCGTCGCGATCAATGTCCCACCCCAGCTGAAAATCCATGCGCCATATGTCGTCGGGTTGTTTATGAAGCAGCGCCGAGGCCCCAGCCCCCTCAAACGGCGGGTCGAACCAAAACCACCGCTCGGTCGGAAAGCGCGCCGCCATCTTCACATCGGCAATGAGAAAATTGTCTTCGAACACCCGCCCGTCAAAGCTTAGCCCCAGCATGGTTCGGAGCGGCGATCGCGCGCCGTCACAGGCAACCACCCAATCGGCGGTCAGGCGATAGGCCCCATCCGGCGTCTCGATCGCAAGACCCACGTGATCGCCCTTTGGGATCACCCCTGTGACCCGGTTCCCGCCGCGGATCTCCACCGGTGCCCCCTCCGCCCGTGCCGCCATGATGGCATCCACCAACGCGATCTCAAAATAGGGTTGCTGCAGGTTGATAAAGGCCGGATGCCCATGGCCATCCTCTGGCAACAGATCAAACTCATAGATCTCCTCTGTCCCGTGAAACACGCGCCCATGGCTCCATTCCACGCCTTTGTCCAAAAGCGGCGCGGCAAACCCCAACCGGCTGGCAATCTCCAACGTGCGCTTGGCAAAACATATCGCACGAGAGCCGTGCGAGACGCGCGTGTTGTCGTCGAGCACAATCGCGGGCGTGCCCTTCTTGGCAAGGTCAAGCGCAAGGGTAAGGCCAACAGGGCCTGCACCCACAATGATCACCGGATAATGCGCGCCGGTGGTTTGGTCGGGGTTTGGGCCATAGGCGTAGAGTTCTTCGTCGAAGCGCTTCATTGACCCGCCTTTCCTGACATAGGGCGTTTGTCAGGCCGTGGTCTGGCGTCCTGACAGGCGAACAGCCACGCTTTATCATGCAACCCCGCCGACCATCTGAGCGACAGCCTGCGTTTGGCATTTCGCCAGGCCCCGGGACGGCCTGACGAACGCCCGGCGGCCTGCGGCCTTGATTCCGGGCGGGAGGGATAAAGACCACGCATCACCCGTGATCCCCTTTCCAAATCTTCCACCCGGACCAAATCGCTGTCCCTCCAAAAAACCCCAGCCCGAAAATCCAAAGCTCGCCCAGATGCGCCTCAGACGTCGCGCGCAGATAAAGTGCTGCGCCAATCGTCAGGGCGACACCGGACAGACCCACGATCAGGCGGATCAGGTATTCGCGCCGAGATGGTGCAAACCGACGGCTCACCCCTGCAACGCCTCCCACATCTCCAGATCCCGCTCTGCCGTCCAGATGCGCGGATGCCAAATCCCCCGCGCCTCGTCATAGGCCCGCGCCACATTGAACGGCAGGCAATGCTCATAAATCGCGTAGTCACTGAACTTCGGGTCACAGGCCGCGCGCACCGCATCCCACGCGTCCTTCAGGCTGCCCCCCTTCATCGCCACCTTGGCCGCAGGCTCATAGGTCGACGTCACAAAATCCCGTGTGCTTTCAATCGCGCGTGTCACCGCCTCTGCCCCGATCAGAGCGCCACCGCGCCCCGGCGCAATGGCGTCCACGCCATAGGTTTTGATCGCATTGAGCGTCCCACCCCAATCGGCAAAATACCCGTCGCCGCAATAACAGGCAGAATGATCCTCCACGATGTCGCCGGTGAACATCACGTTCTGATCGGGCACATGGATCACAGCATCCCCCGCCGTATGCGCGCGCCCGATATGTTTGATATCCACGCGACGGTTGCCCAGATAGACCGTCATCGCATCGCTGAAGGTCGTCGTCGGATAGGTCAGCCCCGGAATGCTCTCATGGCCTTCAAAAAGCCTCGGAAAGCGCTGAAACTCGCTGTCCCAATCCTCTTGGCCCCGCTCCACCACCATCGCGCGCGCGGCCTCTGACATGATGATCTGATCCGCGCCATAAGCGCTCGCGCCCAGGACCCGCACGGCATGATAATGGGTCAGCACCAGATGCGTGATCGGCTTGTCGGTGACGCTGCGCACCTTCTCAATCACCTTCTCGGCCAGTCGCGGCGTGGCTTGGGCCTCCACCACCATCACGCTGTCATCGCCGATAATCACGCCCGAATTGGGATCGCCCTCGGCGGTAAAAGCCCAAAGCCCCGCACCGATCTCATCAAAGGTGATTGTCTTTTCACTCATGTCCCCTTGGGACGCGAAGGCCTTGCTCATATCGTCTTCACCACTTGATTGATCTCCCCAAAGATCGAACGCCCATCGGCGTCCTCCATCCACATCCTGACCCGGTCGCCCTCGCGCAAAAACGGCGTGATCGGCGCACCGGTCTCTATGGTCTCCACCATCCGTTGCTCAGCAATGCAGGAATAGCCCGCGCCGCCCTCCGCCACCGGCTGACCCGGCCCGCCATCCGCACCCCGGTTGGAGACGGTGCCCGACCCGATGATCGTTCCCGCTGCCAGATCCCGCGTCTTCGCCGCATGCGCAATGAGCGTGCCAAAGTCAAAAGTCATGTCCACACCCGCATCCGCCCGCCCGAAGGGCACACCGTTCAGGTCCACCTTCAAAACACCGTGCAAGGCGCCGTCTGTCCACCCGGGCAAGGCATCGGGGGACACCGCCACCGGCGCACAGGCTGAGGCCGGTTTGGATTGCACAAACCCAAACCCCTTGCCCAACTCATCCGGGATCAGTTGGCGCAAGGACACGTCATTCAAAAGCATCACAAACCGGATCGCGCTCAAAGCCTCCTCCCGGCCGGCCCCCCGCGCCACCGCCCCGGTGATCACCGCAATCTCGCCTTCGAAATCCATGCCCCAGGCCGCATCGCCCACAATATCATCGGTCGGGGCCAGAAACCCGTCTGATCCACCCTGATACATCAACGGGTCGGTCCAAAAACTCTCGGGCATAGCGGCCCCTCGCGCCTGCCGCACCAAGGCCACGTGGTTCACATAGGCCGATCCATCGAGGAACTGATACGCCCGGGGCAGGGGGGCATGACAGCGCGCGGGATCAAACGGCCCATAGGCATCAGGTGGGGCCATCTCCCCACCGTCCAGCAACGCCTGCAACGTGGGCACGCCCGCAGGCCACGCCTCCGTCAGGTCATCTGACACGCAGGTCAGCGCCCCATCTGGGTGCCCAGTCCTGATCGTCGCCACCTTCACTTCTTGCCCGGCGTCCCGTCGAACTTCTTTTCGATGTCCACCCAGCAATCGATGTAATCATCCTGCAGCGGCGCCTCCTTCCCCGCAAACTCGGTCAGCTGCTGGGGAAAGCGCGTCTCAAACATGAATGACATCGTCTGATCCAGCTTATCCGGCCCCAAATTGGCATTCGATGCTCGCTCAAACGCCATTTTGTCCGGCCCGTGGGGCAGCATCATGTTGTGCAGGCTCACCCCGCCGGGGACAAACCCCTTGGGCTTGGCATCATACTGCCCGTAAATATTGCCCATCAGCTCCGACATGATGTTCTTGTGATACCAGGGCGGGCGAAACGTATCCTCCGCCACCAACCAACGTTCACGAAACAGCACGAAATCAATGTTCGCCGTGCCCTCTTGCCCCGACGGCGCGCTCAGCACGGTAAAGATCGACGGATCCGGGTGATCAAATAGCACTGCCCCCACCGGGCAATAGGTGGTCAAATCATACTTCATCGGCGCGTAGTTGCCGTGCCAGGCGACCACATCCAGCGGGCTTTGCCCGATCTCAGTCTCATGAAACTGCCCACACCATTTGATGGTCAGGGTTGAGGGTACTTCGCGGTCTTCAAACGCGGCCACCGGTGCTTTGAAATCGCGCGGGTTCGCCATGCAATTGGCCCCGATCGGCCCTCGGCTGGGCAGCCTGAACTTCTGCCCATAATTCTCACAAACGAACCCCCGGCACGGCCCCTCCAGCACGTCGACGCGATAGACTAGCCCACGCGGCAGGATCGCGATCTCTTTGGGCGCAATCTCAATCACACCAAGCTCCGTGCAGAACCGCAGCCGCCCCTCCTGCGGCACCACCAGCATTTCGCTGTCGGCGGAGTAAAAATAGCTGTCCACCATGCTCTCGGTCACCAGATAGATATGGCTCGCCATGCCCACCTGCGTGTGCACATCGCCCGCCGTGGTCATCGTCCGCATCCCCGTGAGCCAGGTCAGCGCCTCCTCCGAATGCGGCACCGGATCCCAGCGGTATTGCCCGAGCGAGGTCACACCCTCCACGATATGCGGGGCGGATTTCCAATAGGGCAGGTCTATCCGCGTGTACCGATGCGAATGCTTCACCGACGGCCGAATGCGATAGCACCAGGTCCGCTCATTCTGCGCCCGCGGGGCGGTGAAGGCGGTGCCAGAGATTTGCTCACCATAAAGCCCGTAATTCACCTTCTGCGGGCTGTTCATCCCTTGCGGCAACGCGCCGGGCAGCGCCTCTGTCTCAAAATCATTGCCGAATCCGGGCATATAGCCCTCATGCGTGCCCACGGGCGTCGCCGCGCGGATCAATCCATCGCTTTTGGGATGTTCATTCATGGCGCTCCTCCTGTGTTTTTCGTATTAGTTGCTTTTGTAACTATCAACGCCTAATTCCCACCCATGAGTTTCGATCTGCGCGATTTCATGCCCTACCTGCTCAATCAGGCGGCCGATGCCTCCAGCCGGGATTTTCAGGGCTATTACAAAGGCAAATACGGCATGCTGCGCACCGAATGGCGCGTGCTGTTTCATCTCGGGCGTTATGGCGCGATGACCGCGCGAGAGGTCTGCGACCGCGCGGGCATCCACAAAACCAAGGTCAGCCGCGCGGTGGCCGCGATGGATCAAAAGCGCCTCATCCGACGCGAAGAGATGGCCCAAGACCGCCGCCATGAAATGCTGCACCTCACAGCCCATGGGCGCCGCGTCTTCGCCGATCTCACGGAAGAGGCGCAGCGCTTTGATGCGGCCATGTTGTCAGAGTTCAGCGCAGAAGAGGTGGCTCAGATGCGCGCCTTCCTTACGCGCATTGCCGGGCTTTGAAGACCAACCCGCCCCGGACTTGATCCGGGGCCTCATATCCCTTGATCAAGGTCCCGGATCAAGTCCGGGACGGGTGGGGCTTAGAGGTCAATCCTAAGCCCATCCCGGCCCAAGTGGAACAGACCGTCCCACTCTTTTCGAACCGCAGCCTCCCAATGGGCGGGTGTGAATTCAGGGTCGTCCGACGGGATCAAATGGTGCAGTGCCAGCGCACCTACCCCGGCCTCTTTGGCGATCTTTGCGGCCTCCGTGGCCGTGCTGTGCGAGCGCCGCAAATGCTGCATCAGCCGCCCATCCGTGTTGCCCACCCGTGCGACAAGCGCCTCCAACGCCTCTTCCAACATCGCCTCATGCACCAAAAGATCCGCGCCCTTTGCGAATTGGGCCAGCGGCGGGAAGACGCTCGTGTCGGAGGAAAACACCACGCGCTTGCCCTCGGCGGCAAAGCGCAGGGCAAAGCAATCCTTGATCGGCGGGTGATCCACGCGCAGCGCGTTGACCTTGACCGGACCGACCTCCATCGTCACATCCGTTGCGATCTCCCGCACGCGCACCAGGTCCCGCAAATCCGGCCGGCCTTCATCCACAATCCGCAGGTCAATATCATCAATCATGGAGGCGCAGAAATTCTGCCAATATCGTGCCAGCGCATCCGGCCCCCACACTGTCACGTGGGCCGAAAGCCCCGCCGTCCACGCCGTGTGCAAGAGCGGCCCCAATTCCAGATAATGATCGGAGTGCAGATGCGTGATGAAAACGGTCCGCAGATCCTTCAATGCCATACTCTGATCCGTCAGCGCGCGGGTTACGCCCAAACCGCAATCCACCACAATCTGCTCACCGCCCATCACCACCAGTGACGCTGTCGGCATGGTAGAGCCCTGCCGGATCGCCGGCCCGCCCTTGGTGCCCAGCAGCACGATATGAGGCGTGTCATCATTCATGCCTCAGCCCTACCGCCCTGACGCGCCCGGCGCAAACCCCGTTGGCCGCTTTGCCCAAGGTCTGGTAGGCAGCGCCATGGACCTTGGCATTCTCACCCAAATTGCCCCGACGCTCCTGATCGCCTCCTTTGCCGTGGCGATCCTGTCTGGCGTCATTAAAGGTGCCATCGGGTTTGGTATGCCGCTTGTCATCCTCTCCGGCCTGTCCACTTTCCTTGATCCCAAGCTCGCCCTCATCGGCATGATCGCCCCCATCGTTGTCTCGAACGCATTGCAGGCCCTGCGCACCGGCGTAGGCCCGGCGATTGAGGCCACGCGCAGCGCATGGCGTTACATGCTGATTGTCTGCATCATGATCTTCGCCGCAGCACAGCTTGTCCCCGTGATCCCCAGTGAGGCGTTCTATTTCGTCCTCGGTATTCCCGTGCTGATCCTCGCACTTATTCAGCTGATGGGCCTGCGCCTGATCATCCCGCTGCGCCATCGCGGCTGGGCGGAATGGGCGGTGGGCCTCATCTCCGGCGTGTTGGGCGGGTTGGCCGGAACATGGGGCCCGACGACCGTGCTCTATCTCTTGGCCATCGACATGCCCAAAGCGCGGCAGGTGATCGTTCAGGGCATGATCTACGGCACCGGGTCTGTAACCTTGCTTTTCGCGCATCTGCGCTCCGGGCTTTTGAATGCAGAAACGATCCCCTTTACATTGGCGCTCTTGCCCACCGCGCTTGTGGGTATGTGGATCGGGTTTCAAATTCAGGACAAGCTGGATCAGGAGAAGTTTCGCAAACTGACCCTGATCGTGCTGGTGATCGCCGCGCTCAACCTGCTGCGCAAAGGGCTTTTATCCTGACAGAGCGCGGCGCCTACAACCCTCTGGGTGAGGCCAGCAACCATAGCCCGAAAAACGTGTAGGCCACCATGAAGGCCGCCAACGGGGCTTGGCCCAACACGGCCCGCCGCGTGCTCATTTGATCGCGCATGGCCAAGGCATGGGCCAGCAAAATCGCCACCACATGCCCGACAACCACGGCACCGGCCTGCGTCAGCCATATCGCCTTCACCGTGCCGGGCGTGTTGAAAAACCCGGTGGTGACGTAGAACTCACCAAACCCCAACATGTCCGCCCCGCGCCCCATCGGATCGTTCAGCATTTTCAGCAGGTACTGACCATCCACCATGAAGGATGTCAGATAATGCGCGATGTGATAGGCCAGCGCGATGGGCAGAATGGACGGCGCAAAGAGGCAAAACGCATGGTTGAGCGTTCTCCCGGAGCCGGCGATCCGCTCCCCCACCCACAAACAAGCCGCAAAGACTGCAATCAACGCGGCATTGGTCAGGATCAGCCCAACGAGCGTCTGCCCGATCACGGCCGACCGACCCGGAAATTCCAGCGGGTTGATCCCTAAAAGATCGAGCCAAAAGAACGTCTCATTCAGCCCATCAAAACTGCCAGTGCCCAGCAAGACCAGAATAAACACTGCAAGCGACAGCGGCGGCATCCGCCCGCGCAAGGCCTGCCATCCCCAAAGCCCAAGGCCCATGCGCCGCCCGCGCGGCCCGAACAGCCCCATCCGGCCATAGGCGCGCATCATCACGGTGAACGCCTCCGCCCGTACCAACCATGCCGGCCCAAAGAGGACGAGGCCCAGAAAGGCCACGTACCAGTAAAGCCCGGCAAAGGCGGCCAGACGTGCCGGATCCGACGGCGCTGGATCGGCCAGCAAAAACGCCGCAAACGCCAAAAACAGGATGACGGCAGGCCACGTCCCGAAGGATCTGGGATAGCGAAACGGCGCGCGGGTTGCGGTGATCCGGGCAAGCAATGCTGCGATCCCCGTCCACGGATTGCTATAGCGCCAGTGATTGCCAACAAGGCCCTGCAACGACACGAGCCCAATCCAGAAAAATGTCCAGATCATCAGCGGCATGGGGTTCGACAGCGGATCACGCGGCCCGGTGAATCCGCGCCACACCGCAAAGGCAAGCACGATCGTCGCCAAAAGGCTGATACCATGCCGCAAAAGCGCCGGATACCGCGGCAAAACAGGCCTCGCGGCAAAGATCAATTCCGCCGTCCGCGCGGGTAAAAGTGCGATCAGTAAGATGGTAAGGGCGACGCTCGCCACGCCTGCACTAATGTAGATGTCCGTGGGCAGCAGCAGGACAAACCCCTGCTCTGCGGCGTGGCCCCATGCCATGCCTGCGCATAGTATCATCAAACATGCGGCCAAGAGCCCCTTGCGCACGGTCATCACTCCTACGGTCATCACTCCTCATGTCTGACCGTGAGCGTAGCAAGGCCCACGCGAAGTGAAAGAGCCATTCGCGACCGAGCTGTCAGGGAGAACCCGCCCCGGACCTGATCCGGGGCCTCTTGGCTGAGGATCGGACCTCGAGATCTGAGGCCCCGATCACGTCCGGGGCAGGTGCCTCAATGACCGGCGCCCAAAACCCCGGTCCGCACGGCGTAATCCACCGCGATCTGATAGTCCGGGTCATCATCACTATCGACCATCAACTGCCCGGCCTTGGTCAGCAATTGATGGCAATCCCGGCTCAGATGCCGCAGTTGCAGCCGCTTGCCCGCAGCCTCATATTTCGCGGCCACCATCTCAATCGCGTTGAGGGCGGATTGATCCACCACCCGGCTTTCGGCAAAGTCCACGATCACTGAGGATGGGTCTTGCGCCGGGTCAAACAATTCCACAAACCCTTCGCTTGAGCCGAAGAATAGCGGCCCCTGCACCTGATAGACGCGCGCGCCCTCCGGTGTGTCATGACGCTTGGCCGAAATGCGGGAGGCATTGTTCCAAGCATAGGCCAGCGCGGAGACGATCACACCCACAACCACAGCGGTGGCGAGATCAAAAAACACGGTCACCACCGTCACCAGCACGATCACAATCGCATCGGTCAGCGGCACCTTCCGCATGATCTTGAAACTGTTCCAGGCAAACGTCCCGATCACCACCATGAACATCACACCCACCAGCGCGGCCAGCGGAATTTGCTCGATAAGGGGGGCCGCAACAAGAATAAACAGCAGCAAGAAAAGCGCTGCCGAAATGCCCGAAAGCCGCGTGCGCCCGCCTGATTTCACGTTGATCATAGATTGCCCGATCATTGCGCAGCCGCCCATGCCGCCGAAAAATCCTGTTACCGTATTGGCCGTGCCCTGGGCAATGCATTCCTTGGACGACCCGCCCCGCTGCCCGGTGATATCCCCCACCAGATTGAGTGTCAGCAAGCTTTCAATCAGGCCAATCGCGGCCAGGATCAACGCGTATGGCAAGATGATCTCAAGGGTTTCTAAATTCAGCGGCACCATTGGGATGTGAAACCCCGGCAGCCCGCCATCGATTGAGGCCATATCGCCCACGCGCGGCACATCAATCCCAAAGGCGATCACCGCCAAAGCCACAATCCCGATACCTGCCAAAGGCGCGGGAATGGCCGTCGTGATCTTGGGCATCACCCAGATGATCGCCATCGTGGCGGCCACCAAGGCCAGCATCATCACCATCGGCGTGCCTGAAAGCCATTCGCCATTCGCCATCCCGTGGCCTGCATGCTCCGCCGTGCCAGGCACTTGAAATTGGCTGAGCTGCGCGAGGAAAATCACAATCGCCAGCCCGTTCACAAAGCCAAGCATCACCGGATGCGGCACCAGACGGATGAACTTGCCAAGCCGGAAAATGCCCGCCGCGATTTGAATGAGACCCATCAAAACCACCGTGGCAAAGAGGTATTCCACCCCATGCACCGCCACGAGGGACACCATCACCACGGCCAAAGCGCCTGTCGCGCCCGAAATCATCCCGGGTCGCCCGCCGATCAGTGCCGTGATCAAGCCAACGATAAACGCCGCATAAAGACCAACCAGAGGGTGCACACCGGCGACAAAAGCAAAGGCCACCGCCTCCGGCACAAGGGCCAGCGCCACCGTCAGCCCGGCCAAGAGCTCAATGCGAATGCGGCTCAGGTCAAAGCTGCCATCCGTGCGCAAAGACGAGAAATTTGGTCCGGCCGCCAGTGCAGCCATCATAATCTTGGTCATGCAAGACCTCTGCTTATGTGTGTTTGATTGCGCCACCTAGCGCCTTGCACGCCCAAAGCACGGTATTCTTGAGTATGCAACCCTTGCCGCGACGGAGGTGTTACTCCGCGGCGACTTTGGCAATGTCCTGATGCGCCGGGCGCTCAACTGCCTGCGTTTTGGGCGTTGCCGAAACCGGTTCAGCTCCGCCACCCATGATCCGCGCTACGGCGCCGGTAATGCGCGCTTGGAAAATGAAAATCGCCGGAACACTCAGGATCACGATCACCGTGCCGAAAAGAACGCCAAACCCGATGGAGACAGCCAATGGAATAAGGAATTGCGCCTGCAGCGAGGTTTCCATGATCAACGGGAACACACCCAAAAACGTGGTCAGCGCAGTGAGCAGGATCGGCCGAAACCGTTCCTTAGTGCCACGGATGACCGCCTCGCGCAGCTCCATCCCGTTCTTGAGATGCTCATTGTACAAGTCCACCATCACAAGTGAGTTGTTGATGATTACCCCCGAAAGGCCGATGATGCCAAAAATGGACAAAAGGGTCAGCGGTATTCCAACAATCAAATGTCCGACAACTGCCCCGATCAAGCCGAGCGGGATCGCAATCATAACGACCACGGGCTGCACATAAGATCTAAAGACCAAGGCCAACAGCGCAAAGATCGCAAAAAGGGCAATGCCCACCGCCTGCCCGAGCGCGCCCGCTGCATCGCCTTGTTCGCGCTGCTCCCCGCCAAAATCCACGATGAGCCCGGGATTTGCCTCGCGCAAGGGTGGCAAAAGGTCAGTCGCGATGATGTTGTTGGCCTCCTGCGCGGTGATCACGGCAGTGTCCACATCTGCCGTCACAGTGGTGATCTTGCGGCCGTTGCGCCGTTCGATCGTGGTGGGCGCCAGCCCTTCCTCAATCCGAGCAACATTTGCCAGCGGGATCGTTTCACCGCTGGGCGTGGTGATCACAAAATCGAGCAGGTCATAAAGGCTGTCACGCTGGTCTTGGGGAAATCGCACCCAAACCTCGATGTTATCTGCCCCGCGCTGAAAAGATGTCGCCTCCACCCCGAAAAACGCCGCGCGCGTTTGTGTCGCCAGATCCTGGATAGACACCCCATAAACCCGCGCCTCATCTCTTAGCGCCAGCCTGTATTCTGTGCGACCAGATGAATTGTCGTCGCGGATGGAAAACACGCCCGGTATTCCCCGCAGACCTTCGCGCAAACTGTTGACGGCAGGGGTGATATCCTCCCCGTCGGGCAGCGACAGCTCCACCGCAATCGGATCTCCCGCACCCACGAGTTCGGCAGATACGGTCAGGCTTTTGACACCCGGAATATCGCCAATCGCGTCAAGCCACGCCGCTTCAAATTCCCGGGTGGGCCAATCGCGCAGCTCTGCTTGAGTGACTTCGACCTCTACATTGGCGATTGTCGGACTGAACACAGCCCGATCCATGCCCGGACCCGCATCCACCGAACCGCGCCCAACGATCACATTCGTGCCTTGGATAACGGATTCTTCCGCATTTGATGCGCGCGCTTCAATTGTCGCTGCCGCGCGCTGAGAGGCCAGGCGCACCTGTTCGGCCACATCGCGGGTCATCTCAAAGGTGGTGCCGTCATTCATCTCGATGCTGGCGGTGACAAAATTGCCGTCAATCGAGGGGAAAAAGTTGAATTTCACATAGCCATGGGCCAGCAGGCCAACCGTCAGGATCATCGCACCCACCATCGCGCCAATCGGCACCAATACACGGCTGGTGGTAAACCGCAGCATCGCATCAAGCGGCACCCGGATGAACCATTGCAATCCGGCATCAATCACGCCCCGCACCGCCCGCAACGCGCGCAGCACAAGGTTTGGCTTGTAGCTGTCTGAGACATCCAGCGTCGATAGGTTTCGCGGCAGAATAAACAGCGCTTGCAACAGCGACAGCGACAGCACGATCATCACCACCAGCGGAATATCTGAGAGAAACTTGCCCAGCACACCCGGCAATTGCAGCAAGGGCCAGAAGGCCACAAGCGTCGTGATCGTGGAAAACACCACCGGCACGGCGATCCTCTGCGTGCCTTTGACGGCGGCCTCCAGCGGGGTCATGCCTTTTTCGTTGTTGGTGTAGATGTTTTCCGACACCACAATCGCATTATCCACGATGATCCCGATGGCGAGAATAAACCCAAAAAGCGAGATCATGTTGATCGACATGCCAGCCGCACCCATCACGGCGAGCGCACCAGCAAACGACACACCAATCCCCGCCGCAGACCAAGCCGCCAGCCGGAAATCCAGAAAGAGCGCCAGACAGATGATCACCAGAGCCAGCCCCAGAACCGCATTCTTTGTCAGCAGATCAATCCGGCTTTGCAACTCCCGCGCGTCATTCTGCCAAACGGTAACGGAAATCCCATCCTGTAGGCTGGGGCGGAATTCATCTTGCAGATAGGCCTGCACCTCTGCCACGATATCCAGCGCCTGTTCATTGCCCACGCGGAATACATTCACCGCCACCGCCGGTTCGCCGTTAAAGCTTGCAGTGAAGTCAGAATCCTCAAACCCGTCCGTGACTGTTGCCACATCGCGCAGGTAAACGCGGCCCCCCTCGGGGCTGGACCGCACGATGATCCGCTCAAAATCCGCCTGGTTGAAGTTCCGCCCCACAGTGCGAATCGGAATGCTCACGGTATTCGTTTCAATCGCGCCGCCCGGCAGTTCGATAGAGTTCTGCTGAATGGCTGAGGCGATCTCGGCTATTGTCATGTCAAAGGCGCGTAGGGTGTCGCGATTAACTTCAACTGTCACTTCGTAGTCGCGCCGATTACCAACCTCGACAAAGGAAACCGAACCAAGCAAAGCAATCTCATCGCGCAGACGCTCGGCCTCTTCGGTCAGGACGCGCTCGCTGGTGTTGCCATGCACAGCAAGCTGCAAGACGCGTGAGGTGTTGGAGGCTTCCACCACCACAGGATCCTCGGCATCCTCGGGAAACACGTCGATCCCGTCGATCTCCGTTTGGATTTCATTCAGCTTCGCCTGTACATCCTCCCCTCGCAAGAACGTAATAGACACCCCGCCACGCCCCTCTGAGATAGAGGCGGTCAAATCATCAATCCCCTCCACGTCCGAGAGCGCATCCTCAATCGGCTGTACGATGCTCTCTTCAATCTCCTCTGGCGCAGCGCCAGGGAAAACCACCGAAATTGATACGGTGTCGAGGGTAAATTCAGGAAAGGTTTTCTGTGGAATGCTGAGCAAGGTGAGACCGCCCAAGGTGACGACCAATATCATGGAAAGCATTGCGGCAACCGCGTGCTCCGTAACCCATTTGATCGCACCGTTCATCGCCTATTCTACCAGATCAGCTTGGCGGCGATCACTCACATTGCGCACGGCCATCCCATCAACGGGTGCCAGCAATTGCGAAGTGATGATGCGGCTGCCTACGGGCAGGGCGCTGGCCGAAATGTAAGTGTCTTCGCCATCAACGTGGATCGCCTCCGCCGCAGCCATGCTGAGCGTGCCACTGTCATACAACCACACGGTTTCGCCCCCGCGCAGGGCCGTAGACGGAATGCGATACGCGTCATCGGTGTTGGCCCCCCGGATCACCACTTGCGCATAGGCGTTGATCAACGCGGGCGGCGCGCCGGAGGCAATTTGTTGGCCAGACAGGCTGCGTCCTTCGACATCTTCCAAATCGTCCAGCCGCACAGTGACCGTCAGAGTGCGCGTCATCGCATCCACTTCCGGCTGCACCCGGGCGACATAACCCTGCCAGCGAAAAACGTAGCCCGCAAAGGGCACATCTATGCTCGCCCGCGCCTTTGTGCCCTCAAAAAGTCCAGGGATCAGGGCCGCATCGGCTTGCCGAACAGGCACATCGATCTCAAGCTCGCCTTCGGTGAAAATCTCGGCCAAAGCCTGACCCACACCCACAACATCACCCACCTCAACGCTTTCGTTGAGCACCGCACCGTCAAACGGGGCAACAACTGTGCGATCCTGCTGGGCAATTTCCGCGGCCAGTCTCGCGGCCTGAAATCCGCTGAGGTTTGCGGCCAATTCATCGCCGATGCTACGCAGCTCATCCAACTGCGTGCGCGTGCTCGCCCCGCGCTCCACCAGTTGGGCCACCCGCTCAACATCTTTCTTGTTCTGTGCAATTCGCGCCTGCGTCGCGGCTATGTTGGCCTCCGCTTGTTCCAAGGCCGCCGCTGCCGCACGGTCATCCAACCGCACCAGAACCTCGCCCATTTCAAACCGCGTCCGGTCATGGATCGCAGGATGCACAAAGGTCACGCGCCCGCCCACCTGAGATGAAAGCGACACCTGGCGCAATGGCCGCACAAACCCCTCGCCCCGAATAGGCAACGCGCCATCAAGTGGCTCCAAAGCCACCGTTTCCACCAGCGCGACAGGCCGTTCCACTGGCGCGGCCTCGGCCACGTCGCGGTTTTCCCCCAGATACTGGAAGCCATACCAGCCGCCAAAGATCAGCCCGCCCGCCACAGCAAGCCAAAATGCCTCTTTCACGACCCATTGCGTTATCGCCAGGATTTTCTTCATGTCACCAATGTGGGTTAGTCTCTGCTTAACGCGCTAGATAACCCGCTTGAGCCGAGTTCCAAGGGTGACCCGTTCAAACATCTGTGCGCCAGCGCGCAGGGCTTGCGCTTAGACCGGGTCGCGAATGAGGCTCTGACACATGCAATGCACCCCGCCCCCGCCTTGGGTGATCATAGACAGATCAGGGTCGTAAACGGTGAAACCCAGCGCCTTGAGCTTCTCTTTCAGCACCTTGGAGCCCTCGGGCAGTAGAACCCGATCCTCCCCCAACGCCACCACGTTGCAACCCAGCGCGATCGTGTCCTGAAACGGCACTTCGACAATCTCGATGTTCTTTGCCCTAAGCCAATCCACAATCTCAGGATCCGTGCAATCGGTGCACACAGCCGCCAGTTTCGGCGCCAGCATCACCACCATCAGGTCGATATGCACATAGAACGGGTCAATATCGGCCAGTTTCACTTCCCAGCCTTCCGCCTCCATCCAACCCGCAATCTGGCGCGCGCCTTCTTCCTGGGAACGCCCTTCATACCCTTCCCACCCGATCAGCACACAACCGGGCTCAATGACGTTGAAATCGCCCCCCTCAAAGGTCCCCGCGGTGACAAAATCGTAGATCGGGATGCCGAGGGATTGATAGGTCTCGATCGCGCGAAAATTCTCCCCCCGCCGCCACCACTGCGCCATATGGGTGATGATCGCGCCAAAGGGCGTCATGATGGAGCTGTCACGCGCATAGACCTGATAGGGCAAGTGCGGGTCAGCGCTGTGGGTATGCACCTCCACGCCCGCGCTTTGATAGGCGCTGACCATTTCCGCATGCTGTTTGGCGGCGACGGCTGGATCAAACCGTACCCCCCGCCGCAGCGTCTTTTTGGACACGGACGAGGTCTGCAACCAGCGGTAGTTCTCAATTGGCCCCAGCAGCACAGACCGCAACGTGCCATAATCGGAATTCGCGCCCCACGCGTTCAGGGTCGGCGTGCCCCCTCCGTCGCGGCGCGCATGCAGGGTGAAGCTGTCTGCGGAATGATCGTCCATAGCGGTCTCCTCTGGCGTTCTACGTAGGGTCATTGCCGCAGAGGCTTAAGTCAACGCCCCATTTTCTTCGAAGAAAATGCGCAGAAAATTCCAATTTTCTGCAGCACGGCACGTCAGGGATAGCTCAGCTCCAACCCCATCACCTCATCCAACTGCCGCGCGATCCAGCCTCTTGGAATGAAATGCCCTCTGGGGTGCGTGTCCAGCGTCACGCGCCCTGCGCCACATTCCTCCCACGCCGTCTTGGTAAACAAATCCAGCTCAGTGATCCGCCATTCCCCTTGGCCTTCACCTGTCTGACAGCCCAAATGATCCCGCCACATCCGCACCGCATGGCCCGTGTCACCATCCGGCCCAAACGGGAACGGCAGCACAGTATCGGTCAGCCCATACACCTGCCGCACCTCACCGGGGGCTGTTTCACACGTTTTGTTGGCAATGAGCGTCCCGGAAATGCCCAAAAGCACAGCAACATCACCCCCGTCATGGCACACAAACCGCCACGCCATGTTTGACCCCCAGCTATAGCCGGAGATAAAAATCCGCGTTTCATCCACCGGATAACGCGCTTTCACGTCCTCCAGCACCCTGCGCGCAAACGGAATATCGGGGGAATCAGACGCCCAGAAATCCCAGGTTCTGTTCCGCCCATTGGGTGCGACCAACAGCACCCCGCGCTTGGAGGTGGCGCTGACAATCCGGTCATGGCGCACGATCAGCGTGCCCTGCCGCTTCCAGCCGTGAAAATGCATGAGCACCGGCAGCGGGGAGACGCCATCCCACCCCTCAGGCTCGGCCACGTGATAGGACCGGTCGCCTACGATGCAGGGGGTTTGACCATGGCACAGCTCGCGTTGCTCCGCAGCCGCGGCGAAAACGGGCATCAGGCATAGGATCAGCACAAGTCGCAACATGAGGCGGGCCTTCGATCAGGTAAGATGTGCCGCAAACCTAACCGCCTGCCGCCCCAAGTCACGTCACGACCGCGCGAGATTACTGCGCGACACCCTTGGGCGGAAACGCCGCCACGCTGTCAGCCGCCAACCGCGTGAAAAAGCCCAGCGCCTCATCCTCGGTCGCCCGATCCACAGCCCCATCGCGCACGTCGCTCATGGACCAAACCCAGCTTTGGGCGGGGTCATCCTTCATCGCCCAATCGGGGAAAAGCCGCGTCTTGATCGTGCGCTTCATCAGCGTCCTTGTATTGGCATGACGATCATCCTGCCGGATCCGGGCATAGCATTCATCGACCTTCTTCTTCGGCCCTTCCAGCAGTTGAATGTAAAGATCCCCCCGCACGATCAGCGCACCAGTGATCCCATCGCGGCTGTTGCACCGTCGCGCATCCAGCAGGATCCCCGCCAGCATCGCGTCATCAAAGCCAAACGGCTCCGACGCGTAAATCAATTGTTGAAGCGCCATAATCCACGGTCCTTATCACACGCCGTAGGCCGGGGTTAACCCCGGCTTACATCTTTCCCGTGTCCCTACTGCGATAATCCGCCATGCAGCGTGGGCACGTCAAGGGGCGTAAACCCGTAATGCTTGAGCCACCGCAAATCGCTGTCAAAAAACGCGCGCAAATCCGGGATGCCGTATTTCAGCATCGCCAACCGGTCGATGCCGAGACCAAAGGCAAACCCCTGCCATTCATTGGGATCGACGCCCGCCGCCTCAAGCACCTTGGGATGCACCATGCCAGAGCCACCCGCCTCCAGCCAGTCATCCCCCTCGCCCAGCTTGAGCGTGCCCCCTTCCCAGGAACAGCGGAAATCAATCTCCGCCGACGGCTCGGTAAAAGGGAAATGGGAGGCGCGGAACCGAACCTCAATTTGATCCACCTCGAAAAACGCCGCCGCGAACTCTTCCAGACACCATTTCAGGTTCGCCATTGATATATCGCGATCAATCGCCAGCCCCTCGATCTGATGAAACATTGGCGTGTGCGTCTGGTCATAATCCGCGCGGTATACACGGCCCGGCGCGATGATGCGAATAGGCGCGCCATTGGCCTGCAACGACCGGATTTGCACCGGGCTTGTATGCGTGCGCAACACATGGGGCGGGCGGTTGTCGCCCTCGGCACGGTGCGTGTAAAACGTGTCCATTTCCGCCCGAGCCGGGTGATGACTTGGAATGTTCAGCGCATCGAAATTGTACCAGTCGCTTTCAATCTGCGGCCCTTCGGCGACGGCAAACCCCATATCGGCAAAAATCGCTGTCACTTCTTCAGTCACCTGGCTGATCGGATGGATCGAGCCTTGCCGCCCTGCGCGCGAGGGCAGCGTCACATCCAGCCATTCCGTCTTCAACCGCGCGTCCAAAGCGGCATCCGCCAACGCCGCCTTCTTGGCGGAGAGCGCCGCGTTGATCTCATCCTTCAGCGCATTGAGCTTTGGCCCTGCGACCTGCCGCTCTTCGGGGGTCATGCTTCCGAGCGAGCGCATCTGCAGGCTGATCTCACCCTTCTTGCCCACGGCCTGCACGCGCAAATCTTCCAGCGCGGCCTCATCCCCGGCCTCGCCGATTAAAGCAAGATACTTGTCGCGCAGATCATCCATGTCGGTTTTCCTAAAACTGTCACGCGTTCTGCTATCCGCGCGTGGCATTGATTGCAAGAACCGCGCCGATGATCTCTAGTGCATCACACACAGACGAGGCACGCATGGGTTACTTTTCAGATTATCTCAAACGCACCGATCATCGCGCAGTGACCAAATGGCGGCACTATTTTTCTATCTATGAACGCGAGTTGAGCCGATTCCGCGGGCGCGATATCTCGTTTCTGGAAATCGGTGTCTTTCACGGTGGCTCGATCCCGATGTGGGCAGGGTATTTCGGCAAGCAGGCACGGCTGAGCTTTGTCGACATTGACCCGACGTGCCGCGATTACGCAGAGCCCGGCACCCATGTCGAGATTGGCGATCAAGCAGACCCTGTGTTTCTTGCGGAACTCGCCGAAAAGCACGGGCCCTTTGATGTAGTGATCGATGATGGCGGCCACATGATGCACCAGCAAATCACCAGCTTTGAACATCTCTGGCCGCATCTTTCCGACCGGGGCGTTTACTTGGTGGAGGACACGCATACCAGTTATTGGCCGGGCTTCGGCGGGGGCTTTCGCGAGGAGGCAAGCTTTATCGAATATGCCAAGCGCCTCGTGGACAAGATGCACTCTTGGTACACCGATCAGGATGAGATTTTTCCCTTTGATGAAATCGCGCGAGAGCTGAATGCCGTGCGGTTTTACGATTCCATCGTGGTGCTTGAAAAGCTGCAGACAGACGTGCCGCCCACCACCGTCATCTCCGTAAACGGCAAGATCAGGACGTCACGCAAGATTTTGGAGACCCGCGGTCGAAGGTCCGTTTTCAAAAAATAGCGCACACAGCCCGCCGCGCTTTGTCAAACTGTCCCGACCCCAAAGCGGATTGGCCATCGCAGGATGCCGCTCAGAGAGATAGCGGATTTGATGCACAAAGCGCGGCGTTCACTTCAAATCGCTGACAAACTCCGCCGTGAACGCCCCATAGCCGTTCGACAGCACCTTGTGATGCCCTGCCATCCGCCCATGCAACTCTGGCAGCTTGTGAAACGGCACCTGGGGCAGCGAATGATGCTCCACATGATACGGCATATTCCATGCCAAAAATCGAACCACGCGGTTGGTATAGGTGGTGCGCGTGTTCTCAAACATATTCGCCACAAACGCACAGCGCCCATGTTCTGCCAACAGGTAGAGCCGTAAAAACGGCTGCCCCAGCAAACACGGCAACAGCCATACCCAAAACAGAAGCGGCGTCACCACAAAACTCGCCCCAAGCACGGCATAGATCGCCAACATCCAACGCGCCTCCAACACCACGCGCCGTTTGGCATGTCTTGGAATGTAGCGCCCAGGATCACGGCCCAACGCATTGCCGACCGTTTGTCGCGCCATGGCCCACCAAAAAGGCAAACCGCTGATAAACCGGATGTAGCCCGCCCATGTCTCCGGTTTCGCACCAGCCTCAAGCTCAGGATCCTTGCCGGGGATATTGGTGAACCGGTGATGCGCAAGGTGAAAATACCGAAACCAGGTAAACGGCACCAAGATCATCACGCCGCAAAACCGCCCAACCCATTCATTCAGCCATTCGGTGCGAAACGGGGTTTTATGGGTCGCTTCATGCTCCAACGTGAACAGGAAACAAATGCAAACACCCTGGGCAACAAGGGCCATTTGCCATAGGGGCCAGGCTTGCGCGATCCAAACCGCAAACCCAAAGATCAACGCCATGTGACCTGCAAGATGCCAAAGGCCCGGGCCATCCGCCGTCTCATTCAGAGCGGAAAGCTGATCTTGTGAAAGTGAGGCTGCGAAGGCTTTGTGATCCATAGTCAAACCCTAGCGCACCGAATTTTGGCGAGCAATGAAACACATGAAAAAAGGGCGCCCCTTGCGGGTGCGCCCTTACTGTAACTCTTAAACTGCGATTACGCCTCAACCTCGCAAATCCAACGTAAAATTACGTGTGGCGGGGCCGTTTGGTCTGCACTTCCCGGTCATGCGCGGCCAAAATCCGCAAGGCTTTTTCACTCAATACAGGTTGCTGTTTATCCGCCATGGTCTGGCTCCTGTTTCGTGTTTCAGCCTGAGTAATGTACGCAACAGGTCGTCAAAAATTTGGCAATCAGTGTGACCATTTCAAGGCAGTCAGGTTTTCATGAACTCCATGTGCCAAGCCACAAAAAAACCGCCGATCGGGGCGTCCGATCGGCGGTTCATGCAAACGTGTCTTGGCTTTACTTCGCGAGCGCGCTCTTGGCCTGCTCAACGATGGCCCCGAAGGCTGCGGGCTCATGCACGGCCAGATCGGCCAGCACCTTGCGATCCACTTCGATCCCAGCAAGGCTCAGCCCGTTGACAAAACGTGAATAGGTCAGCGCCTCATCATGGCTGCGCACAGCCGCGTTGATCCGCTGGATCCACAATGCGCGGAAACTCCGCTTGCGCGCCTTGCGGTCCCGGGTGGCGTATTGATTGGCTTTGTCCACCGCCTGCTTGGCGACCTTGAAGGTGTTCTTGCGACGGCCGTAATAGCCCTTCGCGGCGTTGGTGACTTTCTTGTGACGGGCGTGGGTAACGGTCCCACCTTTAACGCGTGACATCTCAGCTTCTCCTTAGCGCGAATAGGGCATCATGGGCTTGATGATCTTGGCGTCAGCCTCGCTCATCACAGTGGTGCCACGTGCGTTGCGGATAAACTTGTTGGTGCGTTTGATCATGCCGTGGCGCTTGCCCGCTTGCGCGGTCTTGATCTTGCCACTGGCTGTCACTTTGAACCGCTTTTTGCAGCTCGACTTGGTCTTCATCTTGGGCATTTCCGGCTCCTCATCACAAATGTGCCTAAAGGCGGTAGACCGCGCGACTCGGCATGCCACTTTGGCCGGTCCCGCGGGTGAAAGCGCCGTATAGGCCTGCATCAGGAGCATGGCAAGAGAAAACACCGGAACAACCACCGGTCTCGAGCGCCTTTACGGAACGTGCCAAAGCTATCGATGCGCCAGGATCAGTGCTGCGGTTGCAACGAAACCGACAAGTCCGCGTTCCACCGACAACCATTTCCTCTGTTGGTGTTCAAGACAATGGACGCGTCTTTTCCATTTGAACTGAATGACACCAAAGCGGGACTTTGCTGCCGTTCAGTCTTGCGACCCGAGCCGCGCATCGTTGGGCCGCAGTATGGCGATCTGTGCTTTGAACAGCAGAGCTTTATCCCGGCCACATCCGCGAAACATCTGAGCAGTGCGCCCAGTGCAGCCAAATCGCCGTGCCGTGGGTGCGGCCCGACGATGCGCGGCGGCCCCATGGGGCCTTGATTCCGCGCCGGGTGTCAAAACAGGGGTCGAAACGGACTCATTGCTGCCGTTCGCCTCAAAACGTTGTCTTGTTGAACCAACAGCCTGCGCTTCAAATGATCTTCGCCGCCACCCGGATGAACACGTCTGGCACATCCCTGACGCTATACTCGCCTGGATTGCTCTGAATGGTGTAGACCAGAATACCGCCTGCGAGGATCGCCGTCAGCGCGGCCACGCGCGGCGGGCGGCGGTCAATCGCGGCGGAGATTAGCGATGGCACCGACAGCACCAGCAAAAACACCCCAAGGACGATCAGAATATCAGGGTCAACTTGGCTCATGACCTTGCCGTCTTAGCCCGGATCAGTGGAGTAAATCAAACTCTCCTGACAGGGTGCGACGCGCAGGATGTTCGTTGTCCCCGGCACGTTGAACGGCACACCCGCCGTCACCACGATCTGATCCAGAGCCTCGGCATAGCCGTGCTGCCGTGCCGCCCGCGCGGCGGCCAGAACGGCCATCTTGAACCGGTCCAGCGTGTCGGTCATCACGCAATCCACACCCCAGCTCAGCGCCAGGCGTCTTGCGGTGCCGCGCAGGTTGGTCATGGCAATAATGGGCACGCGCGGACGCTCTCGCGCGGTCAAAAGCGCGGTTGTCCCCGATTGCGTGAAACAGCAGATGGCCCGAATATCCGTGGCTTCCGCAATCTCTCGTGCCGCGGCCACAATGCCATCGGCGATGGAGTTTCGCGCCACCACACGGCTGGATTCGATAATCTGCGTGTAGGTCGGATCGCTTTCCACTTCACGGGCGACATTGTCCATCGTGGTCACCGCCTCAATGGGATAGCTGCCCGCCGCTGACTCTGCGCTCAGCATCACCGCGTCGCTGCCCTCATAGATCGCCGCCGCCACATCTGAGACTTCGGCGCGCGTGGGCATCGGGCTTTCGATCATGGATTCCAGCATCTGTGTGGCCACGATCACGGGCTTGGCCTTCGCCCGGCATTTGCGAACAAGGCGTTTCTGAATGGGCGGCACATTCTGCACCGGCAATTCAACGCCCAGATCGCCCCGCGCCACCATGATCCCGTCAGAGGCCTCAAGAATGCTGTCAAACCATTCCACGGCTGATGGCTTTTCGATCTTCGACAGGATCGCCGCACGCCCCTTCACCAAGGCGCGCGCCTCTTCCACGTCTGCGGCACGCTGCACGAAAGAGAGCGCCAGCCAATCCACGCCCAGCTCACAGACAAATTCCAGATCCTTGCGATCCTTCTCCGATAGCGCGGCCAGCGGCAGCACCACGTCGGGCACATTCACGCCCTTGCGGTCAGAGATCGTCCCGCCCACGGTCACCTCGGTTTCGGCAAAATCCGGGCCGCACTCAATGACGCGCAACCGGATCTTGCCGTCGTTGACCAACAGGTTTGATCCGGGCGTCAGCGCCTCAAAAATCTCCGGGTGCGGCAGGCACACGCGCGTCACATCCCCCTCCTTGGGGTTGAGATCGAGGCGGAACATCTGCCCGATCTTGAGCTCTTCTTCACCGCCGGCAAAGGCCCCCACGCGCAGCTTCGGCCCCTGCAAATCCGCAAGAATGGCAATCGGGCTGTCCAGATCGGCCTCAATCTGGCGAATGATCTTGTGCTTTTCGCGGATCGCGCCGTGCTCACCATGGCTCATGTTCAGGCGAAACACATCCGCCCCCGCCTCATGCAGGGCGCGGATCGTGTCATAGGTTTCCGATGCCGGTCCAAGGGTCGCGACAATTTTCACATTACGGTGGCGTCTCATGGGGCGCGCAGTCCTCTTAGAATCTATGACCGGTGTTCAACCGGAAAAATATGTGGGGCGCGTTAACGCTAACGGAGTAGCGGTTTGCTTATTACGCAATTCCCTTCTCCGCGCAACTGTCATAGATCATCCAAAAGGATATGACGCTTCAATGACATACGCACCGTTTCGCATCGAAGGCGAGGATCGCCCGTCGCGATGGCTCATCACCTGTGATCACGCCACAAACACGGTGCCGCCTTTTGTCAACGGGGGATGTCTGGGCGTGGATGCGGCGGATATGGCCCGTCACATTGCCTATGATATCGGCGCCCAAGGTCTGGCATCTGCTCTGGCGGTGCATCTCAATGCGCCTGCGATTTTTGCCAATTTCTCTCGGCTGGTGATTGATCCCAACCGGGGGGAAGACGATCCAACGCTTCTGATGAAGCTTTATGACGGCACGATTATTCCCGGCAACCGACATGCCGATGAGGCCGAACGCGAACGGCGTCTTGAGGCGTGCTACCGCCCTTATCATGAGGCGCTGACGCGGCTTGCTGCGCGGCAGGAAGAAACAGTCATTCTCTCCGTTCACAGCTTCACACCGCAGTTTCGCGGGCGTCCGCCTCGTCCGTGGCAAGTGGGCATTCTCTATGCCAGTGATGATCGCCTTTCCCGTCCGCTGATCACGCGTCTGCGGGCAGAGCCGGATCTTTGCATCGGAGAAAATGAGCCCTATGGCGGCGCGCTCCACGGGGATGCAATTGATCGGCACGCCATTGCGCATGGTCGCGCCAATGTCCTGATTGAACTGCGCAATGATCTGATCCGCCAGCCCGGTGATCAAAAGGCTTGGGCGGCCCGCCTTGCCCCAATTCTCGAACTGGCAGCGCTAGACGGCGGTGTGTGATCCGGCCCGCTGAGCATCGATCCGCGCAAGGCGCTCCCTGATCACGCACCTATTGCGCGGCATTCACCACAAATATGACAAAGTGTTGTCAATTTTAGCGATCTGTCGCCCGAACGCGGCCGTTAAGCCAGTCTGTTTCAATATGCGGAATACATTGTTTGATAAGCCGGTCGCTTTTCTGTTAACACTTCATTAATCGCGCAGGGCCGTGGGGTACGGTCGGCAATGATCGTGATGTGCAGCGGCGCGCGAGTGAGTGGGTGAGTGAGATGAGCGAACAGACCTTTTCAAACGACGGTACTTTCGACGGGCTTGATGCGCAGATTGATTTGACGCTGCCCAAAGTGGCGGATGATGACTTTACAGCCGATATTCAGCTGTCCCAATCCGGGGTCGCGCCAACGATCAATGTGACCTTCGCGATTGACCGGTCGGGCTCTTCGGGCAACGACACCGGGATCGACTACGATGGCGACGGCAATTCCGATACCTTCCTGGAGGCGCAGGTCTTCGCGCTTCAAACCCAGCTTGACACGCTGCTCGACGCCGGTTTCCCGCCGGAATCGATCAACGTCACGATTGTGGACTACTCCAACACCGTAAACAGCTTTACCACGACGCTGGACAATGCCGACGATCTCAATGCCTATGCCAACGGCTTGGTCTCTGGCGGGACAACCCGTTATGACCGCGCCCTGACAGAGGTGAACAACGCGCTTGAGGCCAATGGGGCGTCCGCGGATGACACCAACATCGTCTACTTCTACTCTGATGGACGGCCCGTGCCCTCCACTCAGGATTTCCAAACCCCGCTCAACACGCTCGAAAACAATTTTGACCCGACGATCTTTGGCGTGGGCTTTGGCCCCAACACCTTGCCTGCCGCGCTCGCCACGATCGACAGTGACGACACCGCCCGCATCATCCTTGATGAGGAAGACCTCGAAGAGCTGGTCAACACCCCGCCACCTCTGCCTGATGTCGAAAGCTTTGACATCGTGGTGGATGGCGTCGTGCTCGAGACCATTGATGTCGATGACCCGCGCGTCGTGGTGAACCCCACCGGTTTCACCATCACCGATGTCGATGTCACCGGCTACCCAACAGTGGATGATGAGGCGCAGACCCTCGATGTGCAGGTGGTCGTCAACTTCTCCAACGGGGACACGCTCGCCACCAACGGCCCGGTCAAGATCCTCGACGGGATTGTCGAAGGCACCGCAGGCGATGACCTGATCGACAGTGTCTATGATGACGATCCCGAAGGCGACATGGTCGATGCTCAGGACAATATTGATCAAACCGCCGTGGGCCTGGAACGCGATGTGGATACGATCCGCGCCGGTGCGGGCGATGACACGATCAATGCGGGCGTGGCCGATGATCTGATCTCGGGCGGCACCGGCAATGACACCTTTATCGAGGTGGCAGGTGACGGCGCGGATACGATCACCGATTTTGGCGCCGATGACACCGGCCCCATCGACGATGATGATCAGACCAACAATGATTTCGTTGATCTCTCTGCCTTCTACAATGACACCACGCTCGATGCCGTGAACAACGCCGATGGCGATCCCACCAATGATTTCGGCAATGCGCTGGGCATGCTGCGCGCGGATGCTGAGGATGGCGTGATCGATGGTGTGATCAACGGTACCGATTTCTCCGATCAGATCGGCGATGTGAACCTCACCTTGCAGGATGGCGCGGGCGGGTCCGTCACGGGCATGGACCTGACCTTTGACAACACCAATGTCGCCTGTTTCGTGCGTGGCACGCAGATTGCCACGCGCCGGGGGTCCGTCCCGATCGAAGAGCTCAAGGTCGGTGACGAAGTGATCACCATGGATCACGGCTTCAAAGTCTTGCGCTGGATCGGGTCAACGACTGTGCCCGCAACCGGCGCGTTCGCGCCTGTGGTAATTCGCAAGGGTGTGATGGGCAATGAGCGCGATCTGCGCGTCTCGCCCCAGCACCGGATGCTAGTGCGCGGCTGGCATGTGGAACTGATGTTTGACCAAAAAGAGGCGCTGGTGCCCGCAAAGGCCCTTATCAATGACGAAACGGTCTTCGCACTGGAAGGTGGCACCGTGGAGTATTTACACATGATGTTTGACCGTCATGAGCTTGTTTATGCGGAAGGCATCCCTTCGGAAAGCTTCCACCCCGGTCATGTGGGCCTCGGCAGCTTTGCCGAAGAAACGCGCGAAGAGATCCTGACCCTCTTCCCAGAGCTGCGCGACAACTTGGGCAGCTATTCCGAACATGTGCGCCCGTCTCTGAGGTTCCGTGAGGCCAAGGTGCTGGCCGAAAACCCGGAGTTGATGCGCGAGTAACCAAGAGCTTCCGCAAAACAAGACCACAAGGGGCGCAAAAAACAGCGCCCCTTTGCCATTCGGCCGACGCGCTGGGCATGCGTATTATGGATGGGAATTTGCTTTGCCTTGAACCCACTCCCCCTAAGTCTCATTTTAAGAAATAAAGGGAGAGCCACCATGGACGATCAAACCCGCCTAGAGCTTGAGGCCGCCGCCTTCCGCCGTTTGCGCCAGCACCTGATGGAAGAGCGCACGGATGTGCAAAACATCGACATGATGAACCTCACCGGATTCTGCCGCAACTGCCTGAGCCGCTGGTACCAAGAGGCCGCCAATGACCGTGGCATCGAGATGGATAAGATGGAAGCGCGCGAAATTTTCTACGGGATGACCATGGACGACTGGAAAGCCAATTATCAAACTGAGGCCAGCGGCGCGCAGCAGGCCGCCTTCCAAGAGAGTTTTGCCAAGAATGTGGGCGACAAAAGCGGCTGAACACGTTCCTCGGAAACCCCCGTCCCGGACCCCGATCCGGGATCTCGGCCTGATGTTCGCGGAGGCCCCGGATCGGTGTCCGAGGCGGGTGAGGCTATGAAACTCGTAATCCTCTTTGGCCCTCATGCAGTAGGCAAAATGACCGTCGGACAAGAGTTGGAAAAGCTGTCCGATCTCAAGCTCTTTCACAACCACCAGCCAATAGAACTGGTCACGCCCTTCTTCAGCTACAGCGCGCCAGAAGGCCGCCAATTGGTCAAACGCATCCGCGAAGAGATGTTTGAGGCGTTCGCCTCCAGCAGTGCCCCGGGCTACATCCTCACCTTCGTCTGGGCCTTTGAGGACCCGGGCGAGCACACCTACATGCAATCCGTCGTCGCGCCTTTCGCAGCCCGCGGCGCGGATATCTACTGGATCGAACTTGAGGCACCGCTGGATCTTCGCCTCCGCCGCAACGCGACAGAAAACCGCCTGGCACACAAACCATCCAAACGCGATCTTGCCTGTTCAGAGGCCAATATGATCCGCGCCCATGAGGAACACCGTCTCAACTCGGTCGCAGGTGAGATCCAAGGTCCGCACCACCTGCGGATCGACAACAGTGATCTGAGTGCCAAGGTCGTGGCCGACCGCATCTGGAGTTTCGTGAACGCCGTCCCGCGCGCACCAGTTTAGGTATCTTGCCTAGGATGTCGGCTTGGTGATGTTGGTGGTCACGTTTCGCGTGGTCCGGCTTTGCACCAGCAAGATCGCCGACAGGATCAACGCGCACCCAATCACCTGCGGCCAGGTCAAAGGTTCCCCGAACGCGATCACGGCCACGGCAAACATCGTCGGCAATTCCACCGCGCCAAACACAGCTGACCGTGATGTGCCTATGATCGGGCTGCACACGGTGTAAATCAGCTGCGGCACAAGCGCGGTCAAAAGGGCAATCCCCGCAATCATGAACCAGACATCCCCGTCCCGTGGGATCACGTCGGCAGGGTCTGACGTCACCATCAGGGGTGCCAGACCCAGCACAGCGCCCAAAGACACCGCCCCGATCCGCGCCAGCGGCTCAATCCGGGACAACCTGTGCACCAACACGCAAATCGCCAGACCAAAGCCAAGTGGCGCGCCCAGCGACATCACGAGCGCAGGGATCTGATCCGCCTTCACCGCACCCGGCGCGCCCGCAATCACCGCAGCCAGAAATATGAGGCTTGATGCCAAAAGCGCCCGCCGCGTGGGCGGATCCGCAAACAGGATCCAAGCAATCAGCATCGTGAACACCGGATAGGTCATATAAAGCACCCCCACGGTTGAGGCAGGCGCGCTTTTTAACGCCGTCACATACCCGATCCACCCCATCCCCATGGTCGCCCCGGCCAGCATGCCCCAAAGAATTACCGTGCGGTGCCGCCGACAGCGGATGACAAACGGAAGCAGGAACACCGCCGCCAATGTATACCGGTAAAACGCCACCCCATGCGGCGCAAGCCCGCTCTCTGTCAGGCCTCGACTGAAGTAAGGGACAAGCCCAAACCCAAAAGACGACACCAGCACGCCCAAAGCCGCCAGCGACACCGGTATGCGGGTGGTCCAGTCAGACGGAGCAGGGCGATCTATCATGCATCGGCCCGTATCACATATCGCAATCTGGGGCGTTCACTTTCTGGTCTGCAAAACGGCATTTGGGCCTCTGCTGACACATCATGGCATGTGGTGCGGCAAAGACAGTTCTGCCGCCTCAGACAGACGATGCCAGTCCCTTGTTTTTCATCGTGTCAGCTGCGGGCTCGCTCATAAATATGGCGCGGTTTGCCATTGAATTGTGCATCCAGCGTCCGCGCAAATCCGAGCTTTTGGGCAAGCCGCAATGAGCTGTGGTTCGACGGTGTGATCATCGCCCAAGTCCCGCGCGCGTCCAGATGCGCATCACACCAACCAAGCGCTGCTTGCATTGCCTCATACGCCACCCCACGCCCATGGGCATGACGCGCCATCACCCAGCCGGCCTCGGGCCGTCCGTCCATGTCCGGTTCAATCTCGCGCAGATAATTGGCAAAGCCCAGTTCGCCCATGAACCGCCCTGTGGCGCGCTCAACAACCGCCCAATAGCCATAGCCCAAAAGCGCCCAATGTCCTCGGTACCGCAACAGCCGAGACCACGCCTCGGCCGCCGTCTGCGGACGATCATAGATGTGACACACAACCTCCGGATCAGACCAAAGCGCATGCACATCCTCAAAATCTGAAAGGTCATGCGGACGAAGGATCAACCGGTCAGTTTCAATCACAACCGGCGCATCCGGCATTGCTCACACTGCCTTCTTCAGGCTCTCATCAAGATAAATCTCACGCATCCGCTTGGCCACGGACCCCGGCGTGCCATCACCAAGCGCCACACCGTCAATCTCCACCACAGGCATTACAAACGCACTGGCCGAGGTGATGAACGCCTCATCGGCTTCTTTCGCCTCATCAATGGTGAAAGAGCGTTCCTCCACCTCCATCTGCGCCTCGCGCGCAAAGCGCAACACCGCCGCCCGCGTGATCCCATGCAGGATATCATTGCTCAACTGCCGCGTGATGATCTTGTTGCCTTTCACGATATAGGCGTTGTTCGATGTCCCCTCGGTCACAAATCCATCCTGGATCATCCACGCATCATCGCAGCCGGCTTTCTTGGCCATCATCTTGCCCATCGACGGATAAAGCAGCTGCACGGTCTTGATATCGCGGCGACCCCAGCGGATGTCTTCAATGGAAATAACCTTCATCCCCTTCGCCGCCGCAGGGCTGTTGGCCAGACCGGGCTTGGCTTGCGTAAAGAGCACCAGGGTGGGCCTAACCTCTTCAGGATCGGGATACATGAAATCCCTGTCCGCCGCCCCTCGGGACACTTGCAAATAAACAAGCCCATCCTCGATCTCATTCACGCGCACCAGCTCGCGGTGGATCTCCAGCAGGTCGTCAAACCACTCGGGCTTCTGCATATCCAGTTCTTTCAAAGACCGCTCCAACCGCACGCGATGCCCTTCGAAATCAATCAGCTTGCCGCCCAGAACGCTCGTTACCTCATAGACGCCATCGGCCATCAGGAACGACCGATCAAAGATCGACACCTTCGCTTGCGTCTCGTCTAGGTACTCTCCGTTCAAAAACACAGTGCGCATCGTCGTCATCCCCATAGCTCTGCCGCGGGTGGGTGCACCCCGGCGTCATCGAATTTCAAAGGTGTCTCCCGGTCTTCGCCCAGAAGCAGCGGCCCATCAAGGTCCGTCACTGCCGCACCCTGCGCCACCAGCGTGGCCGGCGCCATGGCGAGGCTCGACCCGATCATGCAGCCCACCATCACGTCATAGCCCTCAGTCCGGGCCGCATCGCGCAGGGCCAGCGCCTCCGTCAACCCGCCAGTTTTATCGAGCTTGATATTCACCACATCATACTTGCCCTTGAGCTTGGGCAAGCTCGCCCGATCATGACAGCTCTCATCGGCACAAACCGGCAGTGGCCGCTCCATCCCGAGCAGCGCGTCATCCTCACCCGCGGGCACTGGTTGCTCCACCAACGCCACGCCAAGCCGCACCAGATGCGGCGCGAGATCGGCGTAAATCTCCGCGCTCCAGCCTTCATTGGCATCGACAATGATCCGCGCCCTCGGCGCACCCGCGCGCACCGCCTCAAGGCGTGGCATGTCATCCGCGGTGCCAAGCTTGATCTTCAGCAGCGGGCGATGCGCGTGTTTCGCCGCCTCCGCCTGCATTTTCGAAGGCTCATCCAACGACAAGGTATAGGCCGTGATCTCCGGTCCCGGCGCACTCAGCCCGGCAAGCTCCCAAACCCGCTTGCCAGCCCGCTTGGCCTCCAAATCCCACAGGGCACAATCCACAGCATTCCGCGCCGCCCCCGGCTTGAGCACCTCATAAAGCCCCTCCCGCGTCACATCCTTTGGCAGGGTTTCAATCTGCGCTGTCACACTTTCCAGCGTTTCACCATAGCGGGCATAAGGCACACACTCCCCCCACCCGGTCATGCCGCCATGACTGGCCCGAACGGTCAGCACTTTGGCCTCCGTCCGGGACCCGCGCGAAATGGTAAACACCTGCGCCAGCTTGAATGTATCAGGCGTCACTGAGATTTGCACAGAACCCAGATCCATTCTTCAAGCCCCTGACCCTACGCGCTCCGACATGGCTTCTTTCTTTTCAAAAATATCCCCGCCGGAGGCAAGAAAGTTAAATATTGGCAAGTGCATCCACCAATTTGCCCGAGCCAAAGCGATAGGGATCCGTCGTGGGCAGGCCCAACTCGGCTTCAACCTCTGCCAGATACGCTTTCGCATCGCCCTCAGACATATGTTGGGTGTTCACAGACACGCCCACGACCTCACAGGCTGGGTTCCCCACGCGTGCCAGTGGCAAAGCCGTGTCGCGCAGTTGCACCAGGCTCGGCTGCTGGTACTCTGGCAAACCCCGCATGTGCTCGCGCGTCGGCTCATGGCATAGGATCAACGCATCGGGTTGCCCGCCATGGACCAGCGCCATGGTCACCCCTGAATAAGACACGTGAAAGAGCGAGCCCTGACCTTCGATTAAATCCCAATGATCGGCATCATTGTCGGGCGTCAGGTACTCCACAGAGCCTGCCATGAAATCCGCAATCACGGCATCAAGCGGTACACCTCCGCCTGTCACCAAAATCCCGGTCTGACCCGTGGCGCGGAAGGTGGCCTTCATGCCGCGCCCCCGCATCTCCGCTTCCATCGCCATCGCGGTGTACATCTTGCCGACAGAACAATCCGTGCCCACCGCCAAACAGCGCTTGCCGGTTCGTTTTTTGCCATTGGCGATCGGATAGGCCACCGTCGGCACCCGCACATCATGCAGCGTGCAGCCATGGGTTTGCGCCGCGGCCACCAGATCACCCTCATCGCGCAAAAGATTGTGCAAGCCACTGGCCAGGTCATAGCCCATCTCCAGGGCCTCAATCAGCACCTCTTTCCACGCCGGAGAGATGACACCGCCCCGGTTCGCGACCCCAATTACAAGCGTACGGGCACCCGCCTCTTTGGCTTCTGCCAGAGTCATATCCTGGATGCCCAGATCCGCGCCACAGCCTGGGAGCCGGATTTGCCCCAGTGCGTGCTCAGGGCGCCAGTCGCGAATGCCAATCGCCACCTTTGCGGCCAACATGTCAGGCGCATCGCCCAAAAACAGCAGATAAGGGGTCTCGATCATATCAGATCTCCGGATAGTAGGGGCTGCGACAGCAGAAGAATCACATTGTGCGAAAGTAACGAAAACATATGCCAAGTTATCTTGAATTTGCGCCATCCCTGGCGGCTTAGACGACAGGATATCCCGGCGCGGCGCGCATTTTCGGAAGATTCTTCGACCCCTCGTCGTTTTCCGCAAATTCCGCTTCTTTAGATAGTGCATTTTCTTTGAAGAAAATGCGGAGAAAATTCCAATTTTCTCACGCAGAATTTTGAAAAATTCTGCCTCGCTGCACATGCGCCGTCGCAGCTGACCTGCCCACTTCCACCTTGCAGCCTCGGGCGCATTCCCCTACCCGATGCGCCAACGCGTTTTTGACCTTCCCAACGAAAGGCCACATCCATGAGTTTCAAACTGCAACCTCCCGCCCCCGCACGTCCCAATCGCTGCCAGCTTTTCGGCCCGGGCTCCAACACCAAGCTTTTCGAAAAAATGGCCACCTCGGCCGCCGATGTGATCAACATTGATCTCGAAGACAGCGTTGCCCCCACCGACAAAGATATCGCCCGCAAGAACACCATTGAGGCGATTAATGACGTGGATTGGGGCAACAAATACCTCTCTGTGCGCATCAATGGCCTCGACAGCCCGTTCTGGTACAAAGACGTGGTTGACCTGCTCGAACAGGCCGGTGACCGTCTTGACCAGATCATGATCCCCAAAGCAGGCAACGCCTCTGACATCTATGCCGTTGACGCGCTCGTGACCTCTATCGAGGCCGCCAAAGCCCGCACCAAACCGATCAGCTTTGAGGCCATCATTGAGACCTCCGCCGGCATCTCCCATGTGGAAGAGATTGCCGCCGCCAGCCCTCGTATGCAGGCGCTTAGCCTCGGTGCGGCGGATTTCGCGGCCTCCATGGGCATGGCCACCACCGGCATCGGTGGCACGCAGGAAAACTACTACATGCACCGCGAGGGTGAAAAATACTGGTCCGATCCCTGGCACTGGGCGCAGGCCGCCATCGTGGCCGCCTGCCGCACGCACGGATTGCTGCCCGTTGACGGCCCGTTCGGGGATTTCTCCGACGATGATGGTTTCCGCGCGCAGGCGCTGCGCTCCGCCACCCTCGGCATGGTCGGCAAATGGGCCATCCACCCCAAGCAAATCGCGCTCGCCAATGAAATCTTCACCCCCTCGGAAGAGGCTGTCACAGAGGCCCGCGAGATCCTCCAAGCGATGGAAGATGCCAAGGCGCGCGGTGAAGGGGCGACAACCTACAAAGGCCGCCTTGTCGATATCGCCTCGATCAAACAGGCAGAAGTCATCGTTAAAATGGCAGACATGATCGCAGCCAATTAAGGCTTACGCGCCCGGTCATGTAGCCGACGCAACACATCAAAATGCCGGAGGACTCCTCCGGCATTTTCCTTTCGCCACTGGATGACCGACCGGTTTTTTGGTACGCATGTCCCTGTTGAAAGGCACAGCATGGCAGATGACACACCCCCGCAAGACCTGCTGACCCTGACACTGCCGGCCGCGCAAAAAGATGCGGTTACGGTGTCGGCCTCCGGTGAAGAAAAGCGCATGCTGCCGGATGGTGCCTCGCTGGTGCCCGCCAATGTGCTCACCGATGCGCGCGGCTCTCTTTTTGAGATGGGCCGCAACAGCCGCACGCCGGATGCCCCTTTGAAAGACATCTTCGGCTTCACCCTGCGGCCCGGCGTGGTCAAAGGCTGGGGCCTGCACAAACGCCACGATGACCGGTATTTTCTGGTCTATGGCGATATGGAGGTTTTCCTCTTTGACGTCCGTTCTGACAGCAGCACCTATGGTCAGCTTTTCCGCGTCACGCTCAGTGAGAAAAGTCGCATGACGCTGACCATTCCGCGATATGTCTGGCATGCTGATCACAATGTGGGTGTCAAAGATGCGTTCGTCGTCAACATGCCGACTGAGGAGTACGATCATGCCAATCCGGACAAGTATCGCCTGCCCATAAACACCGATCTGATCCCGCATGATTTTGGCGATGCGACAGGCGGTTGAAGAGAGCGATTTGGTGATGACGCCGACACCACGCTTCGATACGCTTAAAGGTGTGCAAAAAATCGGATTACGGTCATGAATGTCGAACACCCGCCCAAAGACCTGCTCGCCATCACGCTTGAGGCCGCCGCCAAAGATGAACAGACCACCGATGCGAGCGGAAAGGAAAAAGCCACACTGCCCGATGGCAGCTGGCTCAGACCGTCCAACATTCTGACGGATGCCCGCGGATCCCTTTTTGAGATGGGGTCAAACCGGCATTGGGGCGATGAGCCCATTGTGCACGTCTACGGCGTGACCCTGCGCCCCGGCGTGGTCAAAGGTTGGGCGCTGCATAAGCTCCATGATGATCGGTACTTCATCATGTCCGGCGATATGGAAGTGCTGATGTATGACGTGCGCCCGGAGGCCAGCACCTATGGTCAACTCTTCCGCGTCACGCTGTCTGACAAAAACCGCGCGTGCCTGCGCATTCCGGCTTTCGTTTGGCACGCCGATCACAATCCGGGGACAGAGGATGTCCTCCTCGTGAACATGCCGACGAAAGCGTATGATCACGCCAACCCTGACAAATACCGATTGCCGCTCGATACTGATCTCATCCCGCATGATTTCGGAGATGCCAAAGGATGGTGAGCCGTCCGCGCTTCACGGTTCTCCTGCCCACGCATAACCGGCCCGAAGTCCTGACCTTTGCGATCCAGTCCGTGCTGGCCCAGGATTTTGAGGATTTCGAACTGGCCGTCGTGGGCGATGGCTGCAGCTCGGAAACGGCGGAGCTGATGGCAGGGTTCAATGACCCGCGCGTGCTGTGGTTTGATCTGCCCAAGGCGCCCGGGTTCGGCTACGCCAATCGCAATATCGCCTTGTCCCAGACAACCGGGGAACTCGTCGCCTTTCTGGGGCACGACAATCTCTACCTGCCCGATCATCTCAGCCGCATGCACACGCGGTTTCAAAGTGACACGAGGCAATTCGCCTATTCCCGCCCGCTCTGGATCGATGACGAAGGCGTGGTGATGCCCTGCTATGTGAACCTGCATCACCCCCAAGCGCGCCGCAGCTTCCTGCAAGATGCCAATATCCTGCCTGCCAGCACAATCGTGCATCGCCGGTCTGCGCTGGACACAGCAGGGCATTGGCCCGAAGACGTTGAGCACACCGGCGATTGGGATCTTTGGAAACGAATGTTTGATGCCTTTCCCGGAAGCGAGTTCCTGATTTGTGATCAGGTTCCAACAACCTTGCATTTCCGGGCCGACTGGCGCGATCCTGCGCGGTGGATGCCGGGCTCCATGGCCTACATTGCCGCGCTTCATCGATCCGGCGGGTTCTGGCCCCAGGGCCTTGATATGCAGCTTGATCCAAAGGGCGATCTGCCTCAGGCCCAGGTTTGGGCGAAGATGCAGCTTGACGCGCGCGATGTGGCCAACCGGTTGCGCCATGGTACACGGTTTTTGCAGGACGTGCTGGCCCACAACGCCGCGCTCGATCCCAATTTCACCCGCTGAACCGGGCGACATCTGCAAAGGAGCATTCCCATGAAAACCGCTCTTGTCACCGGCGCGGCCCGCGGCATCGGCCTGGCCACCACCAAGCAGTTTCTGGCGCAGGGGTGGCGCGTGATCATGGTCGATCGCGATGCTGACGCCTTGGAGGAGGCCGCCGCCCCCCTTGAGGATGCGCTCAGCGTGGTCGTGGATGTCTCGCACAAGGATCAGGTGAGCGCGCTTGCCGCCGCCCATACCCGCATCGACGCGCTGATCAACAACGCAGGCGTGGCTGATTTCGGCCCCATCGCTGAGACGGATTTTGCCCGGTGGCGCACCGTGATGGACACCAATCTTGACGGTGTGTTCCTGATGTCCCAGGCCTTCACTCGGGCGCTGGCCGCCACGCAAGGCGCCATCGTCAACATCGCGTCGATCTCCGGGCTGCGCGCCTCTACGCTGCGTGTGGCCTATGGCACCTCCAAGGCGGGTGTCATCGCACTGACCCAACAACAGGCGGTGGAGCTGGGGGAGCTGGGCATCCGCGCCAATGCCGTCTGCCCCGGCCCGGTGCGCACGAAACTTGCCATGGCCGTCCACACGCCTGAGATCATCGCCGCCTATCACGATGCCATCCCGCTCAACCGTTACGGCACCGAGGATGAGATCGCGTCCGTCATCACCTTCCTGTGCAGTCCGGCTGCCAGTTACGTCACAGGTCAGACCCTCGCCGTCGATGGCGGGTTTGAGGCCACAGGCGTGGGCTTGCCCGCGTTGCGCAGCTAAGCCGCGCCGAAGGCGCGCCCCCTTCATCCCCGCGCACAGCGCGGCCACCCTCTTCCGCGCGCAGCGCGGCGACCAGCAGCCGCCGAGACAGCCCGTCAGGGCTGAAGAGGCGCCATCACCAGGTGACTTGCTTGCCCTCAAAGACCTCAAAGGGCTGCAACTCCCCGCGGGAGACCCAGGCGAAGCCGCCATTGGTCATCATGATGGTGTAGCCTGACCAATTGCTGCGCTCCCACCAGCTTTCATACTGATCGGTTTCGCCATTCACGCGCCATTTCCCCTGATCCGGCCGACCGCCTTCGGGAAAGTACACGGTCAGCCCGTTGGCATCGAAAAACTGCGTGTAAGGATCGCCGTTCCACGTGCCCCGGATCGTGTTGCCGCTCAGCAGCGCCTCAATCTGTGGCGCTGTCATTTGCACATCCACAGGCCCGGTCATGTCCTCGGCCAGCGCCATTGCGGGCATCATGGCCAGCCCGATCACAACCCCGCGTCGTTGCATATCACCCTCTCGGTTCGATCAATATCGCCCGAAAGTCATTCACATTCGTCAGCGTGGGTCCAGTCACAACTTGCCCACCATTGCGCTCAAAGAACCCATGGGCATCATTGCGCTCCAGTGCAGTCTGCGCGCTCTCGCCCCCGACCAATGTGTCCGGCCCGATCACGGCCCCGGCGACCTCTGCGGCCCCATCCACCCCGTCGGTGTCACAGGCAATCGCACATATCCCCTCCGCTCCATTGAGCGCAATCGCCAAGGCCAGTGCATATTCTGCATTGGGTCCACCAACCCCGTCCCCGCGCCGCGTCACGGTCAGCTCTCCGCCCGATAACAGCAACACCGGCACGGCATCCGAGGCCAGTGATGCCTGCACGGCCATGGCGGTTTGCGCATGCACCAAAGCCACATCCCGTGCCTCGCCTTCCAACGCATCGCCCAGAATACGCGCATCAAACCCCTCCGCCCGCGCCATCTCAGCGGCGGCTTCAAGCGATTGCGACGGCGCGGCATAGATCACGTTCTCAACCGTTGAAAGCCGTGCATCATTGGGCAGAACAACACGGCGATCACCGCGCAGCACATCACGCACCGAAGCAGGCACATCGATCCCGTGCCGCTCAAGGATGTCGCGCACGTCATCTTGTGTGCTGGCATCGCCCACCGTTGGGCCTGACCCGATCATCGCCGGATCATCGCCCGGCACGTCCGAGATCATCAGCGCCAGCATCCGCGCCGGGTGCGCCGCCGCCGCCAGTTGCCCGCCCTTTGCGCGGCTCAGGTGCTTGCGCACCACGTTCATCTTTCCAATGGGCGCGCCCGAGGCCAGCAGCGCCTGGTTGACCTCTTGCTTTTGCGCCAGCGTAATATCCCCCGCAGGCTGCACCAACAGCGCCGATGCCCCGCCAGAGATCAGCGCCAGCACCATGTCATTCTCGCCCAATCCCTCCACCAGATCGAGCATCCGCCGCGTGGCCACCATCCCCGCCTCATCAGGCACCGGATGGGCGGCTTCCACAATCTCGATCCCCGCGCAGGGCCGCGCGTAGCCATACCGCGTGATCACCAGCCCCTCGCAGGGCCCATAAACCGCCTCCACCGCCTCGGCCATTCGCGCGCTCGCCTTGCCCGCCCCGATCACCACCAAACGGCCTTCCGGCTTTTGCGGCAGATACGCGGCCAAGCTCTGCATCGGATCGGCCACCTCGACCGCGCGGTCAAACAGGCGGCGCAGAAATGGCCCATGTGCAGGCTCTTGATTGGTCATGATCGCGTCTCCCTGATCTTGGGTGGCGTGTGTAGCCCTCACGACTAAAAATCAACAGAGCAAATCAAGGAGGTATGTCGTCGTTCAGATCAAGGCAGAGCCGTTTCGATCAGTAAGTCAGATCATGCGGCAGGTTTTCGCAGGCGCTGCGCAAGGTATCCATGAACCATTGGTGGCGTGCTGTGGATTCCACGCGCCGGTGATACACAAGATCGTAGGAAACCAGCGGCATCGTGAAGGGCGGCGGTGACATGGCAAACCCTTTGAACGCAGTTTTGGCCAAGCGCCGCGGCAAGGTCATGATCAAATCCGATCCGCGTGCCAGATTGGCCAACGCGTAGACATTGGAGGCGCGCAGAAAAATCTGCCTGCTGTTGCCGGTCACACCCAAGGCGGTATCGACAAGGCTGTGATTTTTCCCGCCCAAATCCACGACAGCGTGGCGCGCGGCGCAGTAATCCTGGAGGGTTGTCGGCGCATCACGCCGCGCGCCATCAAAGAAACACACGATCTCGTCCTGAAAAAACCGCTCAACAGCCAATTCCAAAGGATACCGCCCCATGGCCACGGTGATCGCAACATCAGCCACACCAGATTCGAGAAACGACAGGGCATTGCTACGCGGGCCAAGCTCGACAAACCCCAGCGAAATGCTCTCTTTACGAGATCTCAGATCGCGGTGCACCTCGGTCAAAAGCGGCAGAAGCTCCGTGACATTGGTGGCGATGGTGAAGGTCGAATTGTCATCATCCGGAACATAGTCGCCTTGCAAGGCCAGGCTTTCGATAGACCCAAGAATTTCCGACACTTTGGGCGCGATCGTCGCCGCCATGGGTGTTGCAGCAATGTTACGCCCTTTGCGGATAAACAAGGGATCACCGATGCACTTCCGGAGCTTGTCCAGGCTGTGACTGACAGCCGACTGACTCAAATCAAGCCGCTGCGCCGCCCTCGTCACGGACTTCTCCTCAAAGACCGTCAGAAACGTCCTCAAAAGCTTTCCATCCAGTGATAATACATCGATTTTGCTCATGAGTTTTCGTCAATCACCCCATTGATTCACATGGATCCGGTCCTTTTTAACATACATCGCATCCGGTCTTGGAACCAAAACAACCATTCCGAGAGTGATGTATTGACCAATTTCGGCCTGTGAACCAGTGAAACCCATCATTTAATGTCGCAGGACGCGCCGTACCGCAAAGAAGGTCCAGCGTTGGTAAAATGAAGAGATCTTGATCTGGCACTTCTCTGACTGAGGAATAAAGGTATAGACCATGGCAACGGATGCACCGCTCGACACAGAAATGGATTTGGTCGCGAAAGCCGATAAAATTGCCCATGGCTTTTGTCAGCGTGTGGCGGACAGTCACGTCTTTATAAAACTCGCCAATACCGATCAGTTGGTGCCCTTCGGGTTTGCTGGCCCTGAAGGGTTTGACGCCGAGGCGTCGCTGAGCGGGCTGGTGGATGAGCTGTGCTCGTCGACAATGGCCAACAACACACCTTTTCTACAAAACCCAGGGCCAATTAATGCGGATGAAATAGAGCAACCTGACCGCGATGGCCTGTCCTGGCGGACCAGCGTGGCGACCATGGCGCGGCCGATCAAAGACCGACAGGGCAAGGCCATCGGCGCCATCTGCGCCGTGTCGCGCAAGGCCGATCGGTGGTCTGAGTTTGATCAATTGGCGCTCGAACTGGCCTGCTGTCAGACAGAAAAACTCTTGGCCTCCACCTTTCAAGGCAATCAGATCCTGTCGCTGTCGCAAGCGCTCCGGGACTACGATGATATCGCCACAATGATTGCCGCCCATGCTGAGCAGACCTTTTCCGTGCATAGCCCCACGGGTGAGCTGGTTTTTGCGACAAATGCACTCTTGCAAAACGCGGATATTGCGGAGCTTGAGGCGCAGATACGCAACAAAGGCAACACGGTGTCAGTGGTCGCGGCCTTTGCCGGACAACCTCTGGAGCAAGAGGCGATGCTGGCTGGCCATGACAACGACGGCGCCGGCGACGTGGCCGTTGCAATCGGCGCAATCGGTAAAAAAGTGTGGCGCGCCAGGGTGAAAAACGCGTCCAAACACGCGACATTTGTGTATTGGGAACTGGGTGACGCCTAACACATTCGCCGCAAACAGCTTTGGTCGCAGCCGTTCCGCCTCAGCTTGACAAGGCAGCCCACCCGCGCGACATCCCCCACATGCTCAGCACCCTGCTTCAGGTGGCCCTTGGCGGCGCAATCGGGGCCTCGGCCCGATATCTCACATCCGTGGGCGCTATGCGGCTGATGGGGCCTGGCTTTCCTTGGGCGACCCTGACGGTCAATGTTGTCGGCTCATTCCTGATGGGCGTGCTCGTCGTCGTGCTGGCGCAAAAGGGTGGGATGAAAGCTGCCCCCTTTCTCATGACGGGCCTGTTGGGCGGCTTTACGACATTCTCGGCGTTTTCCCTGGATGCTTTCACACTCTATGAGCGCGGCCAAACCGGCGTTGCTGTGGTTTACGTGGCAGCCTCTGTGCTGATCTCGATCGCGGCCCTCGTGGCGGGCATTCTTGTGACCAGAGCCCTCACGCAATGACGGGTGTTCAAACCTTGCAGGTCGCGGCCGAGGATGCCGATCAGCGGCTCGACCGCTGGCTTCGCCGGCTGTTTCCGCATCTGGGCCAGGGCCGCATCGAAAAAATGTGCCGCAAAGGTGAGCTGCGCGTTGATGGTGGTCGGGTGAAGGCCTCAACCCGGCTCGAAGCAGGCCAATCCGTGCGCGTGCCGCCGCTGCCCGATCCGGGTCAGACCTCAGCGTCAAAACCGCCGCAAATGCCAAAAATTACCGATCAGGATGCGGCCATGATCCAGGCCTGTGTGATCTACCGTGACGATCACATCATCGCGCTGAACAAGCCTCCGGGTCTTCCGGTGCAAGGCGGCTCCAAACAGCACCGTCATGTGGATGGTCTTAGTGAGGCGCTGCGCTTCGGCTTGGACAGTACCCCCCGGCTTGTGCATCGCCTGGACAAAGATACATCCGGCGTCCTGCTCATGGCCCGCACAGCGCCTATGGCCCGTGCCCTCACCGCCGCGTTCCGTCACCGCACCACGCGCAAGATTTACTGGGCCGCGCTGGCCGGAGTGCCCAGTCCGCGCATCGGCACTGTCAAGTTTGGTTTGGTCAAGGCCCCCGGCCACGGCAAAGGCGGCGAGGGCGAAAAGATGCTCTGCCTGCACCCAGGTGAGGTGGATCGCACCCCCGGCGCAAAACACGCCACCACCGATTTCGCCGTGATTGAGGCCGCAGGCACCCGCACCGCCTGGACCGCGCTTGTGCCCATCACCGGCCGCACCCATCAGTTGCGCGCGCATATGGCCGAGCTGGGCCACCCGATTGTGGGCGACGGCAAATATGGCGGCTCTGGGCAGGAAAATCTCGGTGATGGCTGGGGCGCGCAACTGGGCGGGGAGATCAGCCGCAAGCTGCACTTGCACGCGCGCTCTTTGTCCTTTGACCACCCTGTCACCGGCGCGCGCGTGCATCTCACAGCCCCCTTGCCTGATCACATGTCCCGCACATGGGAGACTTTTCAGTGGCGCCCCAAAGAGGCGCCGGACGATCCTTTCGAGGATATGCAATGACCGACCTGCGACTTGTGATTTTCGACGTAGACGGCACGCTCGTCGACAGTCAGGCCGATATCATCGCTGCCATGTCTGCGGCCTTCGGCAAAGCCGGGCACCCCGCCCCGTCGCGCGCAGACATCCTTGGGATTGTTGGTTTGTCCCTTGAGATTGCAATCCCGAAACTCGCCCCCGGTCTGGATTCCGCAACGCAGTCCCAAATGGTCGATTGGTACAAAGACGCCTATGTCGAACTGCGCGCCAAGGTCGGTGCGGCGCAAAGCTCTCCGCTTTACCCCCATGTCCGGGCCACGCTCGATGCGCTGCACGCTCAGCCTGAGACGCTGCTCGGCGTGGCCACCGGGAAATCCCGGCGCGGCTTGGACAAACTGCTCGAAGGGCACGCGTTGCAAGCGCTGTTCGTGACCCAGCAAGTCAGCGATCACCACCCGTCCAAACCGCACCCTTCCATGCTGCACGCCGCGCTGTCTGACACGGGCGTTGCGGCGCAAAACGCTGTCATGATCGGGGATACCACCTTTGATATGCAGATGGCCCGTGCCGCAGGCATTGCCTTTATTGGTGTCTCATGGGGCTATCATCCGCCGTCCGCTTTGATCGATGCGGTGGCCGTTCTTGATGATATGCGTGATCTTGAGGCGTGTCTTGCGGCCCATTGGGGCATCACCGCATGAGCACGTGGAAATCGAAACGCTTTTGGAAGGCAGCCAGGCCGACCGAGGCAGAAGGTGGCTTTACCGTCACGCTCGATGACCGCCCTGTCAAAACCCCCGCCAAACGCGCGCTGGTCATGCCAACCCTCGCTCTGGCCCGCGCTGTCTCGGAGGAATGGGACGCTCAGGAGGATGAGGTCAACCCCAACACTATGCCAGTGACGCGCGCGGTGAACGCCGCCATCGACAAGGTCGCACAGCAACATACCGAAGTGGCCGATCTGCTCGCTGCCTACGGGGATAGCGATCTGCTCTGCTACCGGGCCGAGAGCCCCGAAGGCCTTGTCGCCCGGCAAGCGGCGGCCTGGGATCCGCTGCTGGATTGGGCTGATGACACGTTTGGCGCGCGCCTGACGCCGACTGTGGGCCTCATGCCGCGCCCGCAAAACCCCGATCATCTTGCGCGCCTGTCACAAGAGGTGCACGCCCTGGATGCCTTCACCTTGACCGCCTTTCATGATCTCGTTGGTCTGTCCGGATCGCTGATCATCGGTTTCGCGGCCCTGCGTGACCACGGCAAGGTAGAAGACCTGTGGCTGACCTCCCGCATCGATGAGCTTTGGCAAGAAGAGCAATGGGGCAAAGACGAAGAAGCGACAGCCATGGCCGCCGCCAAACGCGACCAATTTATCGCTGCCAAAAGATTCGCCATTCTTGTGAATGCTCAAGCTTAGTTTCGACTTTTTGGGCGGGGTTGTGGAAAACCCCCTAGATTCGCCCTAATTTTTAGCGATCCGGTCTTGAACTATGGGGTGAATCTTTCCATTGTGCCCGGTGTTACTGCTGGGGAAACCCTGAAGACAGCAACTTGGCTCCGCCCGGGGCCGCCTAATCGCCTCAATAAGAGGCGTCCAATCAGGAAGAGGTAATCATGAAAAAATCCGTAATTCTGGGCGCACTGTCTGCTGCCGGTCTCGCGACTGCACTGACGGCTGGCGCCGCCGCTGCGGGCACGCTTGACGACGTCAAAGCGCGCGGCAAACTGAACTGTGGCGTGACCACGGGTGTGCCTGGCTTTGCTGAGCCGGACGCAAACGGCGTGTGGCAGGGCTTTGACGTGGCGGTGTGCCGCGCGGTCGCCGCTGCTGTGCTGAGCGACAGCAACGCCGTGGAATTCGTGCCGACAACGGGTAAAACACGCTTCACCGCGCTCGCCTCTGGTGAGATCGACATGCTGGCGCGTAACACCACATGGACGTTCTCCCGTGACGTTGACCTGAAGTTCGAATTCACCGGCGTGAACTACTATGATGGTCAGGGCTTCATGGTGCCTGCGGATCTGGGTGTAGGCTCCGCGACTGAACTGGACGGTGCAACCGTCTGCATTCAGACCGGCACAACAACTGAGCTGAACCTGGCGGATTTCTTCCGCTCCAACAACATCAGCTATGAGCCCGTGCCCGTGGAAACCGGCGCCGAAGCCGTGCAACAGTACAACGCCGGCGCATGCGACGTCTACACAACAGACCGGTCCGCTCTGGCCGCTCAGCGTGCCAACTTCGAAACCCCCGCAGATCACGTGATCCTGCCTGAGGTGGTCTCCAAAGAGCCGCTCGGCCCGCTGGTGCGCCACGGTGACAACGAATGGGCTGACATTGTCCGCTGGACGCTGAACGCACTGATCACAGCCGAAGAGCTGGGCGTGAACTCTGCCAACCTTGAGGAAATGGCCGGTGGGTCCAACAACCCTGAGATCAACCGTCTGCTCGGCACTGAAGGTGACCTCGGCGCGATGCTCGGCCTTGATGCTGAATGGGCCAAGCGCGCCCTCGGCGTCGAAGGCAACTACGGTGAGATCTTTGACCGCAACATCGGTGAATCCACACCGATCGGTCTGGCCCGTGGTCTGAACGCTCAGTACTACGAAGGCGGCTTGATCTACTCACCGCCGTTCCGTTAAGCACAATTTTGAAAAGGGCGCGGATTTTCCGCGCCCTTTTTCCATCTGGATGCATCTTTCCAGCAAAAAACTTGGCTCAGCACCGCAAAGAGTGCACTAATAGAGCCTTAACAAACGACCAACGTTGACAGGGGGCGCCCATATGGCGACGATCACGGACCCTACAGTAGGGACGCAGTCAAGTTCGTTTAAGCTTGGTATGCTGCTCAATGACACGCGCTACCGATCGCTGACATTCCAATTCATCGCACTTGTGGCCATCATTGCCTTTATGGCGTTCGTGGGCGGCAACCTCGTGCGCAACCTGGCTGAGGCCGGTTTAAACATCTCCTACGCGTTCCTTGGGGAGCCGGCAGGATACGATATCAACCAACGGCCCATTGAATACACCTCACAATCCACCCATGGCCGCGCGGCCATCGTGGGCCTGTTGAACACGCTGATCGTGGCCTTTTTAGCCTGTATCACCGCCACGCTCTTTGGGGTGATCGCAGGCGTGTTGCGCCTGTCGAACAACTGGATCGTGTCCAAACTGATGAGCTTTTACGTTGAGATTTTCCGCAACGTGCCGGTGCTCATCTGGATCCTGATCATTTTCTCCATCATGATCAACGCCCTGCCCGGGCCGCGCGAATTCCGAGGGGATACACCCACCGCGTCGATGATCGGATTTGACACGGTCGCCGTCACCAATCGCGGCATCTTTGCCCCCGCACCGCAATTCACCAATAGTTTCGGCTCTACCGAAGAGCTGCCGGTGACCAGCACCGGCCTTGATTGGCTCGTGATTATCGCGGCGCTTTTGCTGTCATGGTTCGTGGCCGGACGCGTCAACACATGGGCGGCCAAAACACAGGAGGAGACGGGCAATCGCCCGACCACTTGGTACATCAACCTCGCCATATGGCTGGTGCCGCTCGCCGCTGTGCTCACGTTTTTGGGGCTCACTTGGGACATCCCGGCCCTCAAAGGGTTTAACTTCCAAGGAGGGATGCAGATCCGCGGCTCGCTCATCGCACTGTGGTTTGCTTTGGCGATCTACACCGGCGCCTTCATCGCCGAAAACGTGCGCGCGGGCATCATGGCCATCTCCAAAGGTCAGACAGAGGCCGCCGCCTCCCTCGGCCTGCGCCCCAACCTGATCATGAGCCTCGTGATCCTGCCGCAAGCCCTGCGGGTGATCATCCCGCCGCTCATTTCGCAGTATCTCAACATCACCAAAAACTCCTCGCTCGCCATCGCAGTGGGCTACATGGATGTGACCGGTACATTGGGCGGCATCACGCTCCTGCAGACGGGTCGCGCGATTGAGACGATCCTGCTCCTGATGCTGTTCTATCTCACCGTGTCTTTGCTGATCTCGGCCGTGATGAACGTCTTCAACAACCGCATGAAATTGAAGGAGCGCTGATCCATGGCTCCCAAGACAGAAGCTTTCGTTCGCCACGACACGCTCCCCGAGCTGCCCCCTCCGGCCTCGGAGACAGGGCTGATCAAGTGGATGCGGCAAAACCTCTTTAACGGCTGGTTCAACACCATCATGACGATCCTTGCGATCTATTTTATCGCGCGGTTTGTCACCTTCGCCTTCCCGTGGTTCTACAACGGGGTCTGGGATGCGGGCTCGATCCGCGAATGCCGTGATATCCTCACGGCGGCGGGCAAATCCACAGGCGCCTGTTTCGCCGTGCTGGTTGATCGTTGGGATCACCTGCTCTTCGGCTTCAAATACCCCGCCACCGAATACTGGCGGCCCACCCTGGCCTTCGTGCTACTTCTCGTGGCCGCCGCGCCTGCGCTCTTTTACAAATACATCCCGCGCAAGGGCCTGATTTTTACCGCGCTCTACCCGTTCATCGGCTTCTGGCTGGTGTGGGGTGGCTCACTTTGGGTGCCACTCACGATCTTGGCGGCGATCCTCGCCACGATCTTCATCTTCCGCGCGGTCGAAAGCCTTGATGTCAAACTGCGCACGGCACTCGCGGCCCTCGTGGGCCTCGCTGCCGCCGCCGGATTGGCCTATTTGCTGTTTCTCGGCGCGAAAGAGCTTTGGTTCATCTCCAATTCCGTCGGCACAGGTTCCATCGGCACCACCATCGCCGGGCTTGTGTTCAAGGCCGCATCCATCTTCATGTTCATCTTCTTCATCCCGATGGGCATCTTCGTGGGCTATGCGATCTATGACGACGCAGAAGGCGGCGGGCTTGTCACAGTCGTCACCGCGCTTTTCGCCATCTACGTGATGCTGGCCTTCCTGCTCGGTCCGATTTCCGGCGCACTGAACTCGGTCATCCCGCTTGAGCTTCAGGCGGTGCCGTCGCGCGATATGGGCGGCTACATGCTCTGCATGATCCTCGGCACGGTCTGCGTGTCGCTCTCGATCCCGCTGGGCATCGTCCTCGCCCTCGGCCGGCAATCCAATATGCCGCTGATCAAAGGCGTCTGCGTAGTGTTTATCGAGTTTGTCCGGGGCGTGCCGCTCATCACGCTGCTCTTCGTGGCCAACGTGATGCTGGCCTACTTCATGCCGCCGCAGTCCAACTTTGACCTGATCCTGCGGGTGATCATCATGATCACCATGTTCTCCTCGGCCTATATCGCCGAGGTGATCCGCGGTGGCCTCGCCGCCCTGCCCAAGGGTCAGTATGAGGCGGCCGACAGCCTCGGCCTCAACTACACCCAGGCCACGCGCCTCATCATCCTGCCGCAAGCGCTCAAGATCTCCATCCCGGGGATCGTGAACGTCGCCGTGGGCCTCTTCAAGGACACCACGCTGGTGTCGGTGATCTCTATGTTCGACATCGTCGGTATGATCCGTGGCCCCATTCAGCAGTCGACCGACTGGATCAGCATCTATTGGGAGGTCTACCTCTTCGCTGCCATGGTCTTCTTCATCGTCTGCTACGGCATTTCCCAGTATTCACAGTGGCTTGAGCGTGAGCTGGCCACCGATCACCGCTAAGAAAGGACTTCACCATGGCAGACGGCGCACAAATGCAGGTCTCTGACGAGGTCGCCATCCAGATCGAAAACATGAACAAGTGGTACGGCACGTTCCACGTTCTGCGCGACATCGACCTCACCGTCTATCGCGGCGAGCGGATCGTGATCGCGGGGCCGTCCGGTTCGGGCAAATCCACTCTCATCCGCTGCATCAACGCACTCGAAGAGCATCAGCAAGGCAAGATCGTCGTCGACGGTACGCATCTGAGCTCTGACATCAAAAACATTGATACGATCCGGTCCGAGGTCGGCATGTGCTTTCAGCACTTCAACCTCTTCCCGCATCTCACGATCCTTGAGAATTGCACCCTCGCCCCGATCTGGGTCCGTAAGACGCCCAAAAAGGAAGCCGAGGAAACCGCGATGCATTTCCTCGCAAAGGTGAAAATCCCGGAGCAGGCCGACAAATACCCCGGTCAGCTCTCTGGGGGTCAGCAGCAGCGTGTGGCGATCGCGCGGTCCTTGTGCATGCGCCCGCGCATCATGCTCTTTGACGAACCTACCTCGGCCCTTGACCCCGAGATGATCAAGGAAGTGCTCGACACGATGGTGGAGCTTGCCGAAGAAGGCATGACCATGCTCTGCGTGACCCATGAAATGGGCTTTGCCCGTCAGGTCGCCAACCGCGTGATCTTCATGGACCAGGGCCAGATCGTGGAACAGAACGAACCCGAAGAGTTCTTCAACAACCCCAAATCCGAGCGCACAAAACTGTTCCTCAGCCAAATCCTCGGCCACTAAAATCAAATCCAAATCCGGCGCCGTAGGGTGGGGTTCCACCCCACCACCCCAAAGCGCCGGATTTACCCTTTCGCAATCATCCTCACCCCATGACGCCGAAGCTCTTCGCGGAAATGCACCCGCGCCTCTATCGCCTCGCGATGGCCGATGCGCATGTGGGCATCGCGCGCCACGGCCTCCTGACGGCGCAAGACGCGGCTGACCGGGCAGGGGAACCGCTCCCCGAAACACCCCGTCCAACCGCGCTGAAGATGACCCTGCCAGACGGCACCCCCATCTGGATCACTGACAATCGTCCGCTCTCTTTCACGAAACTCGCACCCGTCCTCGACGACAGGCTCACGCCGCAGGATTGGTTTGCCATGCTCAACACCCGCGTTTTTTTCTGGCCTGACCGCAAAACTGGCGCGGGCAACCTCAAGGCCCGGCTTTCCCGTGGCTACGATAGCGAGTGGCAGGTTTACGATACGGAAAAACTGCTCACCCCAGTGTGGGACCGCGCTGAAATCGCGCCCATCAACACCGGCGCCACGATCCATCAACCGGCCCGCCGCGGTCTTGCAACCTTCGCCGCTCTCGACGGTCTTGATTTTCAGGCCTGGCGCAGATCTCGCGGCAAGCGCAGTCCCGATGTCGTCAAGGAAGTTACCGTGCGCGGCTCAATCCCCGATGCCGGTGGCGCGCTTCTCTCAACCGAGCCTGCGCGCAGTCTTTAAAAGACGTCGCACCCCGTCAAGAGTGCACCCCCTTCATCCCTTCCGCGTGATACCGATCCCCGGCCGCCGCACCCGCTGGCATAATCTCATCGAGCCGCGCCAAATCCTCAGCCGACAGCACCACATCCATCGCGCCCACATTTTGCTCCAGATATGTCGCACGCTTCGTCCCCGGGATCGGCACGATATCGTCGCCTTGCGCCAACACCCATGCCAGGGCCAACTGTGCCGCTGTGCAGCCTTTCTCCTCCGCCATCTCGCGCACACGCGCCACCAGCTTCAGGTTTGCCGGCATGTTCTCTTCCGAAAACCTCGGATTGGCCCGTCGGAAATCCTTTTCATCCATTCCGTCCAGCGTCGTCACTGCTCCGGTCAAAAACCCGCGCCCCAACGGTGAATAGGGTACAAACCCCACGCCCAACTCCCGACAGGCCGCCAGTACGCCATCCTCCGGCCCCCGTGTCCACAGCGAATATTCTGACTGTAGCGCGCTCACAGGGTGCACATCACAGGCCCGCTTCAAAATCTCGGGTGATACTTCACACAACCCGATATGCGCGATCTTGCCCTCCTCCACCAGACGGGACAGCGCCTCCATCGGTTCCTCAATCGGGCGGCCCTCCTGAATACGGTGTATGTAATAAAGATCAATCTGTTCCACGCCCAGCCGCGTGAGCGATGCCTCGCACGCCTCCCGCACATAGGCTGGGTCATTGTTGATTGTCCGCGCGTACTCTCCGGGCTTCCTCACAATTCCAAACTTCGTGGCCAGCTTGAAATCCTTGCCCTGTGCCGCGATGAAGCGCCCGATCAGCTCTTCATTGTGGCCTATCCCATAGGTGTCCGCCGTGTCGAAAAACTCTACGCCCAGTTCCCGTGCCGCTGCCAGCACCTTGAGGGATGTGCGATCCTCGGTCGCCCCGTAAAATTCGCTCATGCCCATGCAGCCCAGTCCGAGCGCCGAGACGGTCAAATTCCCTAGTTTCCTGTTGGGCATGTTTGCCATTCTGGCCTCCGTGAAAATCTGTACAAGTTGGGTTTTGCGCGTCTCGAAGTCACCCCATCTTGGGGTAAGACGCCTCTATCCGGTCAATTCGCGCGGAATGACGAAATCAACGGCTTTGCCGCTTCCCGTTCCAATCTCGCGCCAATCGTCCACATCAAACTCTACCACCAGAGTGGCACAAGTTGGATAGTCGTAAAACCGGGAGTGCGGTGGTGCCACCTGAACAATGTTCTGCGCAAACCAGGCGATGCCGGGATTGTGGCCCAGCATGAGAACGCTGTTGCCCTTGGCCCCGCGGAGCACGTCCAGCATGATGTCCGGCCCGGCATGGTAAAGTTTATCCAAAAACTGCGCATCGCAGACAAAGCCAAGCCTGGAAAAGGTCTCCCTCGTGCGCGTTGCCGATGAGCTAAGAGTTTGATCTGGAATGTATTTCCTTGCTCGGAGCCAATCACCGACGACCCGCGCCGAAACCCTCCCACGCCCGTTCAAAGGCCGCGCGTGATCCTCCAAAAGAGGGTCATCCCAAGCCGATTTTGCGTGCCGCATCAGGATCAGTCGTTTCACCGAAATGCCCTCATGTGAAACGCCGATTGCGCCTCTTGCCGGGCATATCGCTGGCTGATCGGGCAGGCGCGCCGCACAGCACACCCTCGTGCCATGCAATCGTTCTCAGGCCGGTCAAGATCCTCCTTGCAGCCCTCCACGTCATACACATCGCCTGTCAAAGCGCCCACCGGACAGGCGGTCAGACATGGCTGTTCCACGCAAACATGACACGGGTGCGCACCAGGCTTAGGCGTTGATATTGCGTAAGAAAATCCAATCGCGCCTCTATAAGAAATCATCAGTCCCGCTGCATCATGCACCAACAATCCCACCGGCGATCCATGCGCCCGACCACTCAACTGCGCCCACTTGAAAAACGGTTGATACGGCGGCGCACCAAATGGAAAAAACGCCTCACCCCCCAGATCTTCTGCCAAGCGCCCGATCACCCGAGAGGACCACCGATCCATCGGATCCTCTTTGCCATCAAGATACTCAGGTGCCGCAGAAAACATCTGCCAAAAGCCTGGCTCCAGTGGGCCAAACAGGAACAGCGTTTTGATCCCATCGGGCAGCTCATCTCGCACGCAACCCATCACGCTGAGCTGTGCGCGACTTGCGCGTAACTCTATGTCTTCAAAGGATAAACGAGCGGCAGACATCAGCCATACCTTTTGCGGCTTGAAGCCCCGACCTTACGCGAATTCACCACCCGCGCAAGCGTTTGGCCTCATTTGGCGCGGATCATCGTACCCGCACCCTGATCGGTGAAAAGCTCCAGAAGAACCGCATTCGGCGCACGGCCATCGATGATAACCACGGCCTTAACCCCAGAGGCCAATGCATCAAGGGCGGTCTGGGTCTTGGGGATCATCCCGCCCGCGATCACGCCAGAGGCCGTTAAATCCCTGATTTCACCCGCAGAAATATTCGCCAAGATACGGCCATCTTCGCCCTTCACGCCTTCCACATCCGTGAGCAGCAAAAGCCGATCGGCCTGCAGCGCCCGGGCAATGGCGCCTGCCGCGTCATCCCCATTGATGTTAAAGGTTTCGCCTTCATGGCCAGCGCCAAGCGGGGCAATCACCGGGATAGCATGGTCGCGAAACAGCGTGTGCAGGATGGACGGGTCAACCTGACTGGGCACACCCACAAGCCCAAGCGCCGGATTTGCGGGCGTGCAATAGATCAGGCCTGCGTCTTTTCCCGACAGACCAACCGCTTTACCACCCTGGCGGTTGATCGCGTGCACGATGCTTTTGTTGATGCGGCCGGAGAGAACCATCTCGACAACATCCATGGTCTCGGCATCAGTGATGCGCTTTCCATCCAGAAATTCAGACTTAATATCAAGGCGTTGCAGCATTTCATTGATCATCGGGCCGCCGCCGTGAACGATCACGGGGTTCACGCCGACCTGCCGTAGCAACACGATATCGCGCGCGAAGTCGTTCATTGCTTCGACGCTTCCCATGGCATGCCCGCCGAGCTTCACAACGACGGTTGCCCCGTCATAGCGCTGCATATTCGGCAGTGCTTCGCTCAGCGTTTTCGCCGTGGAGGCCCAATCGTTTTGCATGGCGTTCGTCTTTTACTTGCCGGTCGGTGTTGAAGCGCGCTTATGCGCTGATATTGCCGTTGCTGCAAGGGACGCGTGTCATCTGACGGTTCTCAGTACTCGGAAAATCCAGGCTGCGTCAGGCAATCGTGGCAATGGTGGCGCGCAATATTGGCAGGCCATCACCCTTTTCGCTTGAGGTCAAAATCAGCTCTGGAAAGGCCGCCGGATGCGCCGCCAAGCGCTCTCGGACTTGGGCGAGCACGCGCGGCTCATCCTTGGTTTTGATTTTGTCGGCTTTGGTCAGCACGCACTGAAAGGTCACCGCAGCGCTGTCGAGAAGCGCCATGATCTCTTCGTCCACGGGTTTGATCCCATGGCGCGCATCAATCAGGACAAAAGCCCGGCGCAACGTCGCGCGGCCTGAAAGATACTGCTTCAAAAGCGCCTGCCACGCCTGAACTTTGGCCAGCGGCGCATTGGCGTAGCCGTAGCCCGGCAAATCCACGAGGTAATGGCTATCGGTCAGCGCGAAATAGTTGATCTCCTGCGTTCGGCCCGGCGTGTTTGAGGCGCGAGCAAGAGCTTTGCGGCCCGTCAACGCGTTGATAAGAGAAGATTTTCCCACATTTGACCGGCCTGCAAAGCATATCTCGGGCCGGTCCGCAGGTGGCAGGCCAGCCATCGCCACGACACCTTTGACAAAATCCACCTCGCCGGCAAAAAGCTTTCGCCCAACCTCAAGTGTGTGCGCGTCGGGTTCTTCTGACAGTGGGAAAGGCAGGGCCATCAGAGCGGTTCAACCGTATCGCCAAGGGCAAGCGTGCCTGACGTGATCACCACGGCGGAAATACCAAAATTCACATGTCCGAAACCTTGCATGAGGGCTGCAAGAATATTGGAGTCCGCGATGCCTGTCGCCGGATTGGCCGCTGGCACCTCGCATCGTTCAATGGGCTCTTCAATGCGCAATTCCGCAGAGCCTGCACGGATGGTCTTGCCGACCCAGTCAAACTCTCTCCAAGCGTCAAGCCCATCAAGATGCACATTACAGCGCCACCGCAGCGCAGAGAGGTCCGGGCTGGTCCGCTCCGCCACGGCCGCGTGAGAGGCCAGATTGATAAAGCTTACAGATGGATAGTTTGTGTCGGTCATGCCTTGTGTTTGGCTACGGACCAAGCGCACAGATTGCGGTTTTTTCGCTGGCATTATCCCTCGCACCCAGGTGAGAAACTCGTCTTGCTCTTGGTCCGGGTGAAACGTTAGGTCTGCTAATTCGGGATGGCTGAGCGTCAGGCATCCGCTTGTCTCATCTAACTTGGCGCTGATCCCTTGCACGGAAGGGACAGCGGAGGCACGGGTAAATTTGCGACAATGCGCCCAGGAAGATCCATCCGCGTCCGAGAGCTCATGCGCCACGGCCCATTGCCTGTCCCAAGGCATGGTTTGGCCCTCTGTCAGCGCAACATGGGATAGCGCCTCTCGCCCGTGCGCTTTGATCGGATGCCGCCAGAGCGCGCGGATTGTGGCCATTACTTTTCTCCGGCGGGGGGCTCAACCTTGGGCTTTTTCTTGAAACTTTCCCGGATGTTACCGAACACGTCCGGTTTGTAGCCTTGGCTGCGCATGATGATGTATTGCTGCACGAAGGTGATCACGTTGTTGGCGATCCAATAGATCACAAGCCCGCTGGCAAAGCTTCCCAGCATAAACATGAAGACCCATGGCATCCAGGCAAAGATCATCTGTTGCGTCGGGTCCGTCGGGGCGGGGTTGAGCTTTTGCTGCAGCCACATCGACACGCCCAGGCAAAGTGGCAAGATACCAATGAAGATCAGCGCGAGGATTGTGCCGGGCTCGGGCGCTGACCACGGGAATACGCCCCAAAAGTTATAAATTGAAGAGGGATCTGGCGCGGAGAGGTCCTTGATCCAGCCGATCCAGGGCGCGTGGCGCAATTCGATAGTCACGAAGATCACTTTATAGAGCGAGAAAAATATCGGGATCTGCAGCAAGATCGGCAAACAGCCTGCGGCGGGGTTCACCTTTTCCTTCTTGTAGAGCGCCATCATCTCCTTTTGCAGTTTTTGGCGATCATCGCCGGTTTGCTCTTTGATCTTTTCCATCTCTGGCTGAAGTTCTTTCATCTTTGCCATAGAGACGTAGGATTTGTAGGCCAGCGGCAGCAGGACGATCTTGATCAGCAGGGTCAGCGCGATGATCGCCCAGCCCATATTTCCGATCACAACATTGATGTAGTGCAGCACCGCAAAGATCGGCTTTGTCAGAAAGAAGAACCAGCCCCAATCGATCGAGTCGATGAACTCCGGCACTGGGTTTTCTTCGTCATTTTGATAACCGCGGATCGTGGCCCATTCCTTGGCACCGGCAAACAGCCGGATTGAGGCCGAGGTGGTTTCACCCGGCGCGACAGATTGTGTCGCTTGCTGCGCCGTTGTTTGATAAATGCCGCGGCTCGGATCTTGAAACGTGCTTACCTTAAGGCCAGGGCCGTTCCCCGGGATCAGCGTCGTCATCCAATAGTGATCGGTGAACCCGGTCCAGCCGGCCTCCTCAGCGGTGAAGGTTTCATGCTGTCCCGCGGGCTCAAGCTTGTCATATTTTACATATTCGCGAACGCCGTCGATCTTTTGGATTGCGCCTTCATGCAGGATGAAGAAATTCTTCAAGTCATCCGGCAGGCCGTGGCGCGCAAGAATACCGTAGGACGCCAATGTGTGGGTGGCAGAACCGGTGTTTTCGACCGTTTGTGTGATCGTGAACATCAGCTTGTCATCAATAGCCATTTCACGCGTAAACATCAGCCCTGCGCCGTTGTCCCATGTCAATGTAATGGGGGATCCAGGGGCGAGTGTTGTCCCGCTGGCCACGTCCCATCGCGTGTTGGCACCGGGCACTTGATCGGGCGTCAGGCCAGAACCGGGGGCCCAACCGAAAAGCGCGTAATAGGGATCACTGTCGCCCACCGGAGAGAGCAGCGTCACAATGGGGGAGCCAGCATCGAGCGTTTCGCGATACCCTTTGAGACGCAGCTCATCAATCCGCCCTCCTTTGAGCGAAATGGAGCCTTCTAGCGTCGGGGTATCGATCGTCACGCGCGGCGCGTCTTCTTCTTCGGGCTCGGTCGCCGTAGTGGCTGTGTCCGTGGAGGCTGCTGGATCGGATGAGGACGGCGCGAGGGCAATGTCTCCCTGGTCATCGACAACGGCGGTTGTTTCAGATGTCTGCTGTGTGCTTTCAGTCACTTCAGGCGGCGGGAAGACCAAGAACCAGACCAAAATCACCATAAAGCTGAGCGCGGTGGCCAGAATGAGGTTTTTGTTTTGATCGTCCATCAAAGGGCATCTCTTCTGTTCAACGTGTTCGCTGGGTTCAACAGATCACAAGGCCAAAGGTCAAGGGGAATCGGGCCATTTGGCAGGCACCGTTTCGCAGGTTTGACTGTGATGCGCTTGGGTTTACCGCGCCTTGAACCGCATAAATTCCTGTTCGAGATAAGCGTTCCGGCGACGTTTTGAACCCGGTTGTGTCATCAAGCGTCTCGCGTCAGCTGGCGCGGCTATGTTCCTGCTGCGCCAACTCCGCCTTCGGCGTTTTGAGTTCTAGCCACTTGACCACCTCGTCCAGAGGCATTGGGCGTGCGATGCCGAACCCTTGCAAATGGCCGCAGCCAAGACGCGCCAACACGGATTGTTCATCCTGATTTTCAATGCCTTCCGCAACAGTGTCGAGACCAAGATGTTGCGCCATAATCAAGATCGCTGAGACCATGTTTTCCTGATCGGGATTGCTATCAATGCCTTGAATAAAGCTGCGATCAATCTTGAGACGGTTGAGCTTGAATTGCCGCAAGGAAGAAATGGATGCATGTCCTGCTCCAAAATCATCGAGATCGATGCCGCAGCCAATTTCGGACAGTCGTTGAATATTTAGCGCTGTCACATCGTCTGGAGATTGCGCCACCACTGTTTCCAGTATCTCAATCGTTAGGTGCCGGGGATCAATTTTGCGTCGGTCCAGCTCCCAAATGATCCGATCGGGCAGGGTCGGATCAAGCAAATCTTCGGGCGCCACGTTCAACCCGACCGCTGGCGGATCGTCGGTGAGTTTGCTCCAGGTTTCAAAGCCGGTCAGAGCTTCGCTCAACATACGTTCCTGCAACAGGGGCATCATGCCACGGCGTTGCAAGATCGGAAGGAACTTCGACGGAGGAACGACACCCTCTGACGGGTGCTCCCATCTTGCGAGTGTCTCAAACCCGGTGACGCGCCCTGAGACCGTGCAAATTTGTGGCTGAAACCAGCCGCGAAATTCATGCCCTTCCAGGGCAAGCCCGATGTCACGCCGCAAAATGCCGGTGCGCTGATCGTCTTTGGTTGTGTATGGGGCCTGCAGTTGAACATCTGCGGTGTATGAGGCGCGGGCGGATCTGAGCGCCTTGCCGGCTGCCCTGATCAAATCGCGCGCCACCACGACCGTATCTTTGGGTGAGACACTGACCCCGACCAACGCATCGGGCAAACCTGTTGACCGGCTGCGGATCGATGTATCTTTCATGTCCTTTTTGAGGCGCTTCGCCAGGGTGAGTGCTTCGTCTGCGGTGACAAGACGGCCCGCGTTCAGAACCATACCAAACTTCTCCGGTCCGAGCACGAACACTTGGTCCCTGCGACGCAGGAAAGAGCCGATAAAGACAGCATTCTGATAAGTTCTTTCCGCCTGTGACATGGCATCCAGTTGGGTTCTTGGCGTTCCCAACTCAACAATGATGCACAAAACAGAGCTCCGCCTCAGCCGCCCACGGTAAAGCGCCGCCCGAAGGGCAATTTCGAAGGACTCACCGGCATTTTCAATCCGGCTGACCTTGGCCACAGCCATGTTGCGGCGAAAATGGCGGTCTGCCAGGGCGGCAAGAACGGCGAGCGTCGGGACAGTGATCAGTGCGATAAGCAGACCGATTTGCGCGCCAAGCGCATTCCAGGCCATCAAGGAGATCGGCAAAAGAGCCAAAGCCAAAGGCCCTGTCAGAACATCGGCTATTCTATGCCGCGCCAGGAGTATTCTGTGTCGTATGCTGCGCAAAATCCTGCCCCAAATGTGCAGGCGCACGCTACGCAGCGGCGATTGAAGAAGCGTTTAACGCAGCTTCGGAGCGCCATCGAAATTTGTTTCAAATTTTACCGATTCACGCGTCAAACCGGCAAAGTCGAACAGCTCGGGATCAAGCAGGTGAGATGGCCGGGCATTCATCAAAGCGCGGAACATGACTTGGCGACGACCGGGGGAGTTCGCCTCCCACCCGTCAAGGATGCGTTTGACCTGTTGACGTTGCAGCCCGTCCTGTGATCCGCACAGATCGCAGGGGATAATCGGGTAGTTCATGGCCTTGGCAAACGCCTCACAATCCGCCTCAGCCGTCAGCGCAAGAGGGCGATAGACAAAGAGATCGCCCTCTTCATTGACCAGCTTAGGCGGCATCGTGGCCAGCCGCCCGCCGTGAAATAGGTTCATGAAAAATGTCTCTAGGATGTCGTCGAGATGGTGGCCCAGCACGACAGCTGAGCACTCCTCTTCACGAGCGATGCGGTAGAGGTTTCCGCGTCTTAGGCGAGAACATAAAGCGCAATAGGTGCGGCCCTGCGGGACCTTGTCCACCACAACAGAATACGTGTCCTGAAACTCAATCCGGTGTGGCACTCCCATCTTTTCCAGAAACTCTGGCAGCACCGTGGCGGGAAAGCCCGGCTGCCCCTGATCCAGATTGCACGCCAACAAATCCACCGGCAAAAGCCCGCGCCACTTGAGCTCATGCAGGATCGCCAAAAGGGTATAGCTGTCCTTGCCGCCTGACAGGCAGACAAGCCACCGCGCGCCGGGCTCAACCATGCCGAACTGTTCTATCGCCTCTCGGCAGTTGCGCACGATCCGTTTGCGCAGTTTGCGAAATGAGGTGGTTTTGGGCGCCCCGGCAAATAGCGGGTGAATGTCGTCAGTATCGTCTAGCATGGGCGGGCCTCTTGGCGTGACGGCTCAGCCTTAGAATATCACGTTCAGCATGACCAGGGAGACAACGAGGAAGAGCACGGTCATGATCCCGCCGGTGCGAATGAAATCCGTCACCTTATAGCCTGCGGGGCCCATAATGAGGGCGTTCACCTGGTGGGTCGGAATGATGAAGGAGTTGGAGGTGGAGATTGCCACGGTCAATGCAAACACAGCCGGGTTGGCCCCCGCTGCGACCGCAATGGAAACCGCCAGCGGTACCAAAAGCACCGTCGCGCCAACATTGGACATGACCAGTGAGAACCCGGTGGCAAGGATCGCAATGCCCGCCTGCAAGGACCAAATGGGCCACCCATTGAGGGCGATGAGGATTTGCTGTGCGATCCAGGCAGCGGTGCCGGTGTTTTGCACGGCCTGGCCGAGCGGAATGAGACTGGCCAAAAGAAAGACCGTATTCCACCCCACGGCTCGGTAGGCTTCATCAATGGAGAGCACTTTGGTCAGCATCATGCCCACCGCCCCGGTGAGCAGGCAAAGTGACAGCCGGATATCGGTGAAGAGGATCATCGACAGCGCGACAAGAAAGAAAAACACCGCATGGGCGACCTTGTGCGGGCGCAGTTCCTCCTGAGGGAAATCCGAGGTCACAACCACGTAGTCCCGGTTGCGTTTCAATCGGGTGAGATTGTCCCACCGCGTGTGCGCGACCAGCATGTCGCCTGCGTGTAGCTTTTCCAAACCGATGGGGGTGGGCACGTGATCGTCCGTTTCCACATGGCTGAGCGTGTCCTCCCCACGGTGGATGGCCAGAAGCGACAGCCCGGTTTGCTTGCGCAGCTGCAAATCCCGCGGGCATTGGCCGATCACATGGCTATCAGGCGGGATCACAACCTCGGCGATGCCCGCATTTGTGGGGGCAAATTCTTCGGCGAAGACATCCAGCTTGGTGCGCATGAAAAGGCCGTTTTCTTCGCAGAATTTCTTCACCTCCGCCTTGTCACCAATGATAGCCAAGCGGCAGGGCGCGGCAATCTCAGCGGTGAGGATCTGCACCATGGACACCTTGCCGCGATAATAGGTGGAGATGATGTAGATGTGATTGTTGAGATTGATATCGGCGAGCTGCTGCCCCACCAGTGGCGTGTTTACTGGCACATCCACCTCATAGACATCCGCTGTAAGCCCGTAGACGCGGTTGAGATAGTCAGACGTGCCCTGGCCCGCTGAGGCATCCACTTTCTCACCCTTTCCGGGCAGAACGAGTTTTCCGAAAATCATGAAGTAAGCGATGCCCGTGATCACCAGGGCCACGCCAATCGGCGTCACGGAAAAGAGGCTAAAGGGTTCCATCTGTTGGGCCTGAGGCAGGCCTTCGTTCGCGGACATGATCAAATCATTGAGCAAGATCAGTGGCGAGGATCCGACCATTGTCATTGTGCCGCCGAGAATGGCGCAAAATCCCATGGGCATGAGAAGGCGTGCCAGAGGAATGCCTGTACGCGCGGAGATGCGGCTTACCACTGGGATGAAGAGGGCGGCGGCGCCGACGTTCTGCAGAAAGCTTGAGATGAAGCCCACGGTGCCAGACACAATTGGTAGAACCCGAGCCTCCGTTGAGCCGCCGTATTTCAAGATCGTGGCGGCCACCTTGTTCATCAGCCCGGTTTTGTCGAGGCCCGCCCCGACAATCATCACCGCGATGATCGAGATAACAGCATTAGATGCAAACCCATCGAAGAGATGCGTGACGTCTGCCACAGTTTCGAGGCCCGGCACGTAGGACAGAATGCCGATCAGTACGAGCACCACGATGGCGGCCAAATCAACGCGAATGATCTCGGACACAAACAGGAAAATGGTAAAGCACAAAGTCGCGACCACGACGGCCATTTCCGTAGTGAATGCAATTGGCTCCATCTTTCCTCCCTTGTCAGTTGATACTGAAGGGAAAAAAGGGTTTGGTCAAACTCATCTTATATTTTTTGAGACGTATCGTCTCAAAAAATACGCCAATGCCCTCGAGATTTCAAACCGCGGCGGTTTTTATCCGGAGGTATCGGGACCAATCAGAGTGCGCATAATATCTTTGGCCGCATCCGAGCTCCAATCTGCATCACCCACCAGACGCGCGATCTCTTGCCCGTTTTGATCGAGCACCATTGTAACCGGCAAACCCAACACGCCCATCTCACGCGCGATTTTTGAACGCGGGTCACGGTGGAGCGGCAAATTGTCGACACCGATCTCGGCAAAGAACGCTTTCATCGCCTGCGGCGGGTTACGGCCTGTGGCGATGGTGACCACTTCAAAACTTTCGCCGCCAAGTTCGGTCTGAAGCTCTGATAGCATGGGCATTTCGTGGCGGCAGGGCGCGCACCATGTGGCCCAGAAGTTCAGCACCACGATTTTTCCATCGTAATCAGCCAAAGAGCCAGAGCTGCCATCGGCGGTCTCAAACGCGGTAGCGGATACGTCTTGGGGGTCCTCATGAAAAACCAGCTTCTTCATGTCGCCTGTGCGCAGCGCCTTCGCGGCGTCCACATCGGCCAAGCTGGCGTTTGCACCAAAGACGAGCGCCGTATAAAGGACAATTCGAACCAGGGTTTTCATGCTTCCTCCGAAGGGCTTTGACATGGACAACAAGACCTCAAACCAGATGTGGGGTGGCCGCTTTGCCAGCGGGCCGGATGCCATTATGGAAGCAATTAATGCATCCATCGGCTTCGACCAGCGGATGGCGGCGCAGGACATTGCCGGCTCCAGGGCCCATGCGGCGATGCTCGCCGCGACAGGCATTATCAGTGATAAGGACGCGGACGCGATCCGGGAAGGGCTGCTCACGGTCTTGTCAGAGATCGAGGCGGGAAAGTTTGAATTTTCCACCGCATTGGAAGACATCCACATGAATGTGGAGGCGCGTCTTAAAGAGATCATCGGAGAACCTGCCGGGCGGCTGCACACGGGGCGCAGCCGAAATGATCAGGTGGCCACCGATTTTCGCCTCTGGGTGCGAGATCAATTGGATGCCGCCGACGGGGCGCTCGTCACTCTCTTGCGTTCGTGTCTCGCTCAGGCAGAGGCGGGCGCGGATTGGGTCATGCCGGGGTTTACGCATTTGCAGGTCGCGCAACCGGTGACCTGGGGCCATCACATGATGGCCTACGTGGAAATGTTCGGCCGCGATCTGAGCCGCGTTCGCGATGCGCGCAAGCGGATGAATGAATGCCCGCTTGGCACGGCCGCCCTCGCGGGCACGTCCTTTCCGATCGATCGGCACATGACAGCTGAGGCGTTGGGTTTTGATCGGCCCTGCGGCAATTCTTTGGATGGTGTAAGCGACCGGGATTTCGCGCTGGAGTTTTTGAATGTCGCCAGCATCTCAGCTATGCATCTGAGCCGTTTGGCCGAAGAGCTGGTGATCTGGTCATCGGCGCAATTCCGTTTTGTCGCCATGTCGGATCGGTTTTCGACCGGATCCTCGATCATGCCGCAGAAGAAAAACCCCGACGCGGCGGAACTGATCCGCGCCAAGATCGGACGTATTTTCGGGGCCAATGTGGCGCTGATGACGGTGATGAAGGGCCTACCGCTCACCTATTCCAAGGACATGCAGGAAGACAAGGAACAGGTGTTTGATGCCGCTGACAACTGGATGCTCGCCATGGCCGCTATGGAAGGGATGATCAGGGATTTGACACCCAATCGCGAGGCCTTAGAGGCCGCGGCGGGCACCGGGTTTTCAACCGCGACTGACCTCGCGGATTGGTTGGTGCGGGTGCTGGGTATGCCGTTCCGCGACGCCCATCACGTCACCGGGCGCTTGGTGGCCATGGCCGAAGAGCAGGGATGCGATTTGCCCGACCTGAGCCTTGCACAAATGCAAAGCGTTGAAGCGGGTATCACCGAAGGCATTTTCGACGTGCTGGGCGTGCACAACTCTGTGGCCTCTCGCCTCAGCTATGGCGGCACGGCGCCCATTCGGGTAAAAGAACAGATATCCAGTTGGAAGGAGTTATTGTTATGACGCGTATCATTGCCATTCTGGCTCTTTTTGCCCTCACCGCCTGTGGCGCGGATGGGGAGCCTGTTCAACCGACCATGAACGCAGGTATTGGCGTTGGCACAAACGGTGTGAAGGTGCGCACAGGTGTTGGCGTTAAATCCGGACCGGTCCGTTTGGGCGTGGGTCTCGGCCTTTGAGATACGTTTTCCTCGGCCTTGCGATTTGGGGCACGGTGCATCCGATGTCCTACTTCATCGCGTGGTTTAACGAGAATGGATATGACATCATGGCGATGGTCGACGCTTGGCACGTCAATGCCGCGACCAGTGGTTTGGTTTGGGATCTGACCGTCGCCGCTGTGGCGCTGACCGTTTGGGTGATCTATGAGGTGGTGAAACGCAAGCATTGGATCGGCCTGATCGCGATCCCCGCGACCTTCTGCATCGGGGTCAGCTGCGGCTTGCCACTTTATATCTTCCTGCGCATGGGTTATCGCGGCTGAACGCTCAGAATTTTGAGTATTTTTGGCAAGATGAAACCGGGGCGCCCGGGTAGATAGGCATGGATCATTTTTTGTATCGTGATGGCGTGTTGCATGCCGAGGATGTGCCGGTGGCCGAGATTGCAGCCGAGGTGGGCACGCCGTTTTATTGCTATTCCACGGCTACACTGATCCGGCATTTCAAACTTTTCGATGATGCGCTGGAGGGCCTGGACCACCTAGTCTGTTATGCCATGAAGGCGGCGAGCAATCAGGCGATTTTGAAAACGCTGGCCGAGCTGGGTGCGGGGATGGATGTGGTCTCAGCGGGGGAATACTTGCGGGCGCGCGCCGCCGGGGTGCCGGGTGAGAAGATTGTTTTCGCAGGTGTTGGCAAAACCCGCGAGGAGATGCGCATCGCGCTCGAAGGCGGCGTGCGGCAGTTCAACGTCGAAAGCGAGCCGGAGATGGTGGCACTAAGCGAGGTGACGACATCGCTGGGCGTGAGCGCGCCGATCACCGTGCGGGTCAACCCGGATGTGGACGCCAAGACCCATGCCAAGATCGCCACCGGCAAATCCGAGAATAAGTTTGGCATTCCGATTTCCCGCGCCAAGGAGGTCTATGGCATGGCGGCCCGCCTGCCCGGGCTGGAGGTGATCGGAATTGATGTGCATATCGGGTCTCAGCTGACCGATCTGGAGCCGTTCCGACTGGCCTATCAAAAGGTGGCGGATCTCACAGAGATGCTGCGCGCAGAAGGCCATGATATCCGTCGTCTTGATCTGGGTGGGGGTTTGGGCATTCCCTATACCACCAGCAACGAAGCACCACCGTTACCCACAGATTTCGGCAAGCTGATCAAGGAGACGGTGGGCCATTTGGGCTGCGAGGTGGAGATTGAGCCGGGTCGCTTGATCGCGGGCAATGCGGGTATTTTGGTCAGCCGTGTGATTTATGTGAAATCAGGTGAAGGCCGCGATTTTCTGATCCTCGACGGGGCCATGAATGACCTTATTCGCCCGGCCATGTATGACGCGCATCATGACATTGTGCCCATCGTGGAGCCCGCGCCGGGCGTGGAGCAGCAACCCTATGATGTTGTTGGGCCTGTCTGTGAAAGCGGTGACACTTTCGCCAAACAACGCATGATGCCGCCCCTAAGCGATGGAGATCTTGTCGCGTTTCGAAGTGCGGGTGCTTACGGCGCGGTGATGGCCAGCGAGTACAATACGCGGCCTTTGGTGCCGGAAATTCTTGTCAATCAGCATCAATTCGCTGTCATCAGGGCACGTCCGACCTTTGACGAGATTATAAATCGCGATACCATCCCTGAATGGTTGTAATGCGTCTGTCCGCCGATACATTGAACGGTAGGGTCAGTTCGCAAACCTGACCGGATAGGACATATGCAAAACGCGCCAAACCTGCAGACCATGCTGACGCGCCTGAAGCGGCCTTTGAGGCTGACTTGGGCGGGATTGATTGCAGAGCGTTTGGTGCAAGCTTTCTGGCCGCTTTGGAGTGTTGTGGCCGCCACGAGCGGTGCCATGATGCTCGGTTTGCAAGACATGCTGCCGGTAGAGGCGGCATGGATCGCCTTTGTGGCCACCGGTGTGGCTTTGATTGCGTTCCTCGTTTTGGGCGTGTGGCGCTTTCGCTGGCCCAAGCGGGACGAAGCGCTTGAGCGATTGGACGCCACAATGCAAGGCAGGCCGCTGGCTGCGCTGGCAGACAACCAAGCCATAGGTACCGGCGATCAAGCATCAGAACAATTGTGGACGGCGCATCTCAATCGCATGGCGGATCGGGCAAAGCGTGCTGAACCGGTGCAGCCTGATCTGCGCCTTTCGGACCGTGATCCGTTTGGGTTGCGGTATGTCGCGCTTTTGGGTTTGGTTGTGGCGTTGCTTTTTGGATCCGTGTCACAGGTCGCTTCAGTGTCACAGCTTGGCCCAAATACTGCGGCGCCAACCGCGACCGGGCCGGCTTGGGAAGGTTGGATTGAACCGCCAATCTACACGGCACTGCCAAGTCTTTACCTCAACGACCAACACGATGAGATCCGAGTGCCAGAGGGCAGCCGGATCACGTTGCGCCTTTATGGCGAGGTTGGTGCGTTGTCGGTAGCTGAGACAGTGTCGGGCCGCACAGATGATGTTGGCGCGGCAACGGACCCAGAGCAGGAGTTTGAGGTCACTGCAGATGGCACTTTGCGGATTGATGGGCCGGGCGGGCGCGAATGGACAGTGATTGCCGTTCCCGATGAGGCGCCAGCGGTCGCCTTGCTGGATGAGGGTGTCACAACAACATTCGATGGTCAGATGAGCCAGCCGTTTCAAGCGGTCGATGACTACGGAGTAGAAAGCGGCAAAGCAATTTTCAGCCTTGATATATCGCGGCTGGATCGGCGCTATGGTTTGGCAACGGAACCAGAACCGCGCGAGGATATCCGCCTTGAATTGCCAATGCCGATCGCGGGCAATCGGGCGGATTTTGTTGAAACGCTTATCGAAAACCTGTCACAGCATCCCTGGGCGCATCTGCCGGTCAATCTTGAGTTGGAAGTGGAGGATGCCAGCGGCCAGATCGGGCAGAGCATTCCACGGGCGATGGACCTGCCTGCGCGGCGGTTCTTTGATCCGCTTGCAGCTTCTATCATCGAACAGCGGCGTGATCTTCTGTGGTCGCGCGAGAATGCCAAGCGGGTAACACAAGTGTTGCGCGCCGTGTCTCACGAGCCGGAAGACGGGTTGTTCCGGTCCGAAGGCTCTTACTTACGCCTTCGCGTGATCCTGCGCGGGATGGAAACCAAGATGAGCCTTGGCACGTTCACGCCAGAGGCGCGCGATGAAACGGCTGAGGCCCTTTGGGAACTGGCGATCATCCTTGAAGACGGCGACATTGGCGATGCCCTGGCTCGGATGCAAGAGGCGCAGGAACGGCTTAGCGAGGCGATGCGCAACGGTGCAAGCGAGGAAGAGATCGCGCGACTGATGCAAGAGCTCCGTGATGCCACGCAGGATTACTTGCGGCAAAGAACGCAGCAGGCGCAGCGTGAGGATGAACAGAACGGTGAACGGGGCGAAATGCCCGACAACATGACCTCACTGGACCAGCAAGATATCCAGGACATGATGGATCGGATCCAGGAGTTGATGGAGCAAGGCCGGTTTGCTGAAGCAGAACAGGCGCTGCAGGAATTCCAGGAAATGATGGAAAACCTGCGGATGGCTGAAGGACAGCGCGGCCAGCAGAACAACAATCCGGGCCAGGAAGCGATGGAAGGGCTGGCCGAGACGCTGCGCGACCAACAGGGCCTGTCGGACCAAGCCTTCCGCGACTTGCAGGAACAGTTCAATCCAGATGCCCAGGCCGGCAACACGGACAGCAATGAAGGCCGCAGCGGGGATCAGGGCCGGGGCGAACAGCATGACGGTCAGGGATCTGGCCAGGGCAACCAGCAAAGTGAAAGCCAAGGCAATCAAAGCGCAGAGGGCCGCTCGACCCAAGAGAGCCTAGCTGATCGGCAAGAAGCGCTGCGACAGGAGTTGGAGCGCCAGCGTCAGAACCTGCCCGGAGCCGGGTCTGAGGGGGGCGACGCGGCGCGGCAATCCCTAGAAGACGCCGAGCAAGCCATGCGCGGTGCCGAAGAGGCGCTGAGACAAGATGATTTGGCTGAGGCGATTGATCGACAGGCTGAGGCGATGGAGGCCCTACGCGACGGGATGCGAGAGTTGGGCGAAGCGATGGCTGAAAATCAGCAGAACCAGCAGAATGGCCAAGGCCAGGCGCGCGGTCAGTTCAGCGGCGAAGAAAGCCAGGATCCGCTTGGCCGAGATCGCAATGGTAGCGCACAAGTGGGTGATGATCGCGGGAGCATTCCAGACGGAGACGTGTATCGTCGTGCCCTCGAACTTGTTGACGAAATCCGCCGAAAATCTGGCGACGCTGAGCGGTCCGAACTGGAACGAAACTACTTTGAACGGCTGTTAGATCGGTTTTAAGCCGCGTGCCGTTGGTGCTACTGCCCTATCAACGTCTGCAGCGAGGCGCGGCCCTGATCAATGATTTGGGTATAGCCAACAAGCGGTTCGGTCAGCGCTGGAACTGTCTGAGCCAGCGTCGGCGCGAAAATGTATAGAGCAGCAGCGATCACGAAAAGCGCGATCGACAGGCGCAGGCCGCGCCCAAAGCCGTTTCGGCCCTCCTTTTGTGTGGCCACTCTGCTCCCATCACGGGCAGATGCGGCCTCTGCCGCGCCATCGCTCTGCGCTTCAATGCGCTGATCGACGTCTTCAACTTCGGGCAAAAGGTTGGCGCGTGTGCCAAGATCAATCTCAGGAGCCTGTGCGCTGTCCTTTCCGCTGATCTCTGCACTCATCTCAACGTCTGGATCCGGTTTTTGCACCAGATCCGACACAGGTTCTTCCACGACATCCTCAAAGCCGCGCAGACGGGCCATACGATCTTTGGCTTGTTGGGTACGTTGATCGGCACCATCAGATCCCGAGAGGCCGAGATCAGGCTGTGTTTCGAGACCGCCTGACATCTCTGCTTCTCGGGCGCGGACCTCACGATCCGCCTCTTCCCGCAGGACACTGGCCACGTCTTCTGCCAATTCGCGTCTGGGTGGGGCCGATGCCTCAGGCGTTTCGGCGTCTTCAAACTCTTCCGGCTCGACCTCTGGTTCATCTCCCATGTCGTCGATTTGCGCATCACTGACGTCATCGTACTCAGGAGCGTCCGGGTCAAAGGCGGGTTTGTAATCTGGATGATCCGGGTGATGTTGAAACCACGTGTCGCCGCAGGCCGAACACTGCACATCCCGGCCATTTGGCGGTATTACCTCATCTGGCACCTCATATTGCGCTGCGCAATTGGGGCAAGTCAGCCTCATTTTGCCACCTGTCGTTTCGTGCGTGTTCACTGCCCGGGCCGTTCACAGCCCTTAGTACGCTAAGGTGTAACGCTAAATGCGGCATCGGCAAAGAAATTTGGGCCCAGCCGGATATTTCAATTGGGAACTGTGACGTTGCACCTATGCATTGCACTGTTTGATTGCGCTGCGCGCACCCTTCGGGCATGAAGCAAACGGGGATGTGAAGGGTCGTACGGTGATCGAGCTCGACAATGTGGCCTATAACTACGGTGGAGGGGAACTGCTCAGTGAGGTATCACTGAAGCTGCAGCCCGGGTCCTTTCATTTTTTGACTGGGCCTTCTGGGTCAGGCAAGACCACGTTGCTCAAACTGTGTTACGGGGCGTTGTTCCCCACGGCTGGCCAAATCCAACTCTTTGAAAAAGACGTTATGACGATGGATCGTGACGACATTGCATTCACCCGCCGCCGTGTGGGTGTTGTCCATCAGGATTGCCAATTCCTTGATCACCTCACAGTGTCTGACAACATTGCCCTTCCGCTTATGGTGGCGGGCTATGATCTGTTGGCTGAAGCCGCCAACCTTAGGGAATTGACCCATTGGGTCGGGCTGCATCACCGGGCCAAAGCCATGCCACCGGAATTGTCGGGCGGTGAGCGGCAGCGCGCCGCCCTTGCCCGGGCGGTCATCATGTCGCCGGATGTTGTGTTGGCCGATGAACCCACCGGCAACATTGATTGGGAGATGTCCCAGCGGCTCTTACAGCTTCTGTTGGAGCTCAACCGCATGGGTAAAACGATCATGATCGCAACCCATGATCTGGCGTTGATACGATCGGCGAAAACACAGGTTCAAGCCCGCGTGCTGCGGATTTCCAACGGGCGTGTCCAACTGGCTGGGGCGGATCTGTGATGGCGGTTTTGTCGGATCTGATGGAGTTTGCCATAGGGGATGCGCAGGCGGATCGCGTGGTCCCACCTACTGGGTTCACGGCAACGCTTACGTGGTTCAGTGCAGCGGCTATGGCGTTTTTGGCTGTGTTTGCTTTGGCCTTGTCGCTTGCGGCGGGGCGGCTTGCAGATCGGTGGGGCTCAGAGCTGGCGTTGAGCTCGACCATCCGCATATCCGCCCCTGCCGGGCAACTGGCTGAACAAACCGAAGCGGTCCTGAACATTCTGAACACGACGCGTGGGGTGGCCTCGGCGCGTGCGATGACAAATGAAGAGCAACAGGCGCTTCTTGAGCCATGGTTCGGGCCAGATGTCCCGGTGGACGCGCTCCCTATTCCGCGGTTGATTGATGTGGTGGAGACGGCTGAGGGATTTGACGCAGCCGGCCTGCGTTTGCGACTGGCTGCGGAGGCGCCGGGCGCTGTTTTGGATGATCACACCCGTTGGCGCAGACCTCTTGTGCAGGCGGCAGATCGGCTGCGCGGTTTGGGATGGATCTCTATGGTGCTGATCACTGCTGCAACTGCGGCAATGATCACTTTGGCCGCCAATGCCGCGCTTTCGGCCAACGCGCAGGTCATCAGCGTGCTGCGCTTGGTGGGCGCGCGGGACACGTACATTGCACAAGCATTTGAAAGGCGCTTCACCCTGCGCGCCATTCTCGGGGCAGTGCTGGGCGCTGTTCTGGGCCTCGGGGGCATACTGCTTTTGCCCTCAGCGCAACCCAGCGGTGGCTTTCTCACCGGATTAGGTTTTCAAGGGTGGCACTGGATTTTGCCGCTGTTCATCCCGCTGATTGCGGGCCTTGTTGCATTTGTTGCAACCCGCTTGGCCGCGCGTCGCACGTTGCGGGATATGGCATAATGCGGGGCGTGGCATGAGAAACGCGCTTCAGTGGATCAGATCTTTCGCATTTGTAGTCAACATTTACGCAGCGATGCCCGTATTTGGCTTGGCGTTCCTGCCATGGGCTTTGGTAAGCCGAAAAGGCGCGATCACGGCGTGCAAAAGCTGGTCTCATTACACGCTTTGGTGCGCGCGTTGGATGGTTGGATTGCGCTATGAAATCCGCGGCACGCCGCCGGTTGACGAAGTCATGATCGCAGCCAAGCACCAATCTTTCATGGATATCTTCACGATCTTCACCTGCATTCCAGCGGGCAAATACATCATGAAACGTGAGATCCTCTACACGCCTATCATCGGGCAATATGCTCTTAAACTGGGCTGTGTTCCCGTGGATCGAGGCAAACGATCTGTGGCCATCAGGAAGATGGTAGAGGATGTGGAAAGAGGTGCCGCGCATCCAGGGCAATTGATCATCTATCCGCAAGGCACGAGGATCGCCCCGGGCGTGAAAGCGCCCTACAAAGTGGGGACCGGCGTTCTCTATGAAGAGCTTGGACAACCCTGTGTGCCGGTGGCGACCAATGTGGGCGTGTTTTGGCCGCGCAAGGGGATCATGCGGCGGCCAGGGCTGGCTGTGATTGAGTTTCTGCCTCCGATAGCGCCTGGGCTGGACAGGGATACGTTCATGGCCCGGTTGGAGCGAGAGGTGGAAGGGGCGTCGGATAAGTTGATCGCAGAAGCAGGATACTAGAGGCATGGAGTGGATTCAAAACATCAATGAGCTTGAAGGGCTCTATGGCACACCTGCATCCGCAGCGGTCCGAAAGGTAGCGCCGCAGCTTACGCCGCTTTACCGCAAATGGATCATGACCTCACGTTTTTGCGTTTTGACAACGGTCGGCGACGCCGGAACCGATGGCAGCCCCCGAGGGGATGATGGACCCGTTGTGATGGAACTCGACGCGCAGACGTTGGCGATGCCGGACTGGCGCGGCAACAATCGCCTCGACAGTCTGCGCAACATAGTCAGTGACGGGCGCGTGTCTTTGATGTTCATGGTGGCAGGCTCCAATACGGTCGTCCGGGTGAATGGCGTTGCGCGCCTGACGCGGGATGCGGATCTGCGCGCGCGCTTTGACAAAGAGGGCCGACAGCCTGCCACGGTGATCGTGATCCGAATTGGCGAGATTTACACGCAATGCGCGCGCGCCCCGATGCGGGCCGGGCTTTGGTCACGCGATGACACAGAGGGTTTGCCCACGGTGGGCGAGATTTTGGCGGAGCAAACGCAAGGCGAGGAAGGCGGGGCGGGCTATGATGCGGGTTGGGCGCCGAGAGCCGCCAAAACGCTTTGGTAATTTTTTCAAGTTTTCGCGACGGAACTTTGCGGCTCTTGCGTTCTTAATTCAGGGCTTGCGGCTTCGCCAAAAAACCACGGGCCCTGGGCAAACGCGCCATCCCGTCCTTACTTGACCCGCGCGCGAGAGCTCTGCCGGTGGGGGCCCCAACCTCACCGGCTTTTCTATGTGCGCTCGTCCGACCTTCGGTCAGTCTTTCTTAACTGTGGATCGGACCATCACCGCAGGCCAAGGCGGCTTCGCGCACGGCCTCAGAGAAGGTCGGGTGCGCGTGACAGGTCAGTGCCATATCCTCTGCTGAGGCGCCAAATTCCATCGCGACACAAATCTCGTGGATAAGGTCGCCCGCCATTGGGCCGATAATATGCGCGCCCAAGATCCGATCCGTATTCGCATCAGCCAGCAGTTTGACAAACCCGTCTCCGGCGAACACAGCCTTGGCGCGGCCATTGCCCATAAAGGAGAATTTTCCTGCTTTGTAGGCGACACCTTGCGCGTTTAGCTCTTCCTCGGTTTTGCCAACGCAGGCCACTTCGGGATGCGTGTAAATCACACCGGGGATGACGCCGTAATTCACGTGACCATGTTTGCCCGCGATGACCTCTGCCGCCGCCATTCCTTCGTCCTCGGCTTTGTGGGCCAGCATCGGGCCTTCGATCGCGTCACCAATGGCGAAAATTCCGGGTACATTCGTGCGCCATTGATCGTCCGTTTTGATTTGGCCGCGGTCTGTCATGGCCACTCCGAGCGCCTCAAGACCAAGGCCGTCGGTGTAAGGTTTGCGACCCGTGGAAACGAGGACGATATCGGTATCAAGCTGATGGTCGCTGTCATCTTTGCGCAGTTTGTAGTTCACCTTGGCCTTCGTCTTGGTCGCGTCCACGGATTGCACCGCCGCGCCCATGATGAAATTCAGCCCTTGTTTCTTGAGCATTTTCTGGAAGGTTTTTTGTACCTCGGCGTCCATGCCGGGGGTGATGGCATCTAGGAATTCAACAACCGTCACGTCAGAGCCCAAACGCGCATAGACAGAGCCCAATTCCAGCCCGATCACACCTGCGCCGATCACCACCATTTTCTTCGGGATCTTGGAAAGCTCCAATGCGCCGGTGGAGGTGACAACGATCTTTTCGTCCACTTCAACACCAGGCAGGCTGGTGGCCTCTGATCCGCTGGCAACGATGATGTTCTTGGCCTCATGGACGTCGTCACCCACTTTGACTTTGCCCGGCTCAGGAATGGAGCCCCATCCTTTGAGCCAGTCTATCTTGTTCTTTTTGAAAAGAAATTCGATGCCTTTGGTGTTTTGCCCGATTGTATCAGCTTTGTAGGTGAGCATCTGTTTCCAGTCGACCGAAGGTGTTTTGCCTTTAAGGCCCATAGTTGCGAAATTGTGCTCGGCCTCATGCAACATGTGGGTGGCGTGCAGCAACGCCTTTGAGGGGATGCAGCCTACGTTGAGGCATGTGCCGCCCAAAGTTTCGCGGCCCTCGACACAAGCGGTTTTCAGGCCAAGTTGGGCGCAGCGGATGGCGGCGACATAGCCGCCGGGGCCGGAGCCGATTACGATCACGTCATAGCTTGCCATTGGGTTCGTTTCCTTGGTTTTTCGATGTCTTTAACACGTAAGTATCGCAGCGCAGCGTTTCGATGGGTGAAATGAGAGCACGCGTTCCAAAGCTCCTGAATATCCTTGAGGGGAAAGACGCTTTGGGTGGTCATAGGAGTGCTGCCACCAGCATGAGGGTGGTGGCCCCGAAACCGATCATCCATATGAGCGAGCGCCAAGGGCGCCAGCCGAAATAGTACGCGGGGATATAAAGGACGCGGGCGGCGAGGTATGCGTAAGCGCAGGTGGCGGTGATCTGGTTAGAGGTCTCTGAGAGGGTGACGACAACACAGGCGATGGTAAAAAGGATGAGGCCTTCGAAATGGTTGTTGAGCGCGCGAATGAGGCGCGCTGTTTTGTCCGACACCTGATCCTCGAGAGAGCCGCCCATGCGAGAGCGGTCGCGGGGCGACATGGTCTTGCCCGGGCCCAGTTCGATGTTGGCGGGGACGGACATAAGAACAAATTGAACAATTTGCAGGAGGGCCGCGAGCGTGAGGGCAGTAAGTTCGGGTGTCATGCTTGGATCGCCTCTGCGATGCGTTCGGCGCGGTGGTCGAAAGACCCGATCCGCGCAGAAGGATGGGGCGCCTCAACGTGCGGGATATCGAAGTGCCTGAGGACCCGCGCGCTGTCGGTGCCAAGGGCGACGGGGCGTCGCCCCATAAGCTCATGGCGGCCCACCGCGTCAAAGCTGGCGCGGGCGTGGGCGGCGGGGATGGTGGAGGATCGCTTGGGCGTGAGCAGGTGAAAAATGGGCGTGATGTAGATGTCCGAACGGGTGAGGCCCACGAGTTTCAAGACCCGGTCGATCACCTGATTGAACGGGTTGTTGGCAAGGTAGCCGGTACGGGAAAGCTCCGCACGGTGTTTGCGGGCCGAGGGGACATCGAGCCAGTCCTTCGACATGAGCAGCGGGCCATCGAGGTTGCCGGAGGTAAGTTGGATGGGGGAGACGTACTCGCCATCATAGCCCGTTTCGGCGAGCGTTGGGTAGCCGGGCAGGCGGAAGGCGCGGCGGGCGGCGACGGCTTGGGCGTAGGCGGGGGTCATTTCAGCGCCTCGGCCTGTGCGCCTTGATGAAAGCGGAGTTGCCAGTGTTCAGACGTTCGACTCCAGAGAGAGGCACGATTGCTCCACTCTCTTTCACCGTTCCTGTCGAGTTCGCAAACGTATGTGACAAGCGCTACATTGTGCGTGATGGTGCGACACTCGAGGTCATGAAGCCTTGCATTTATCGTTTGTTGTTGGTCCGGTTCAGGCATTAGCTCTGCGCGGCTATAACGACGACCTGATCTTCCAAATTCGAGCATGTCAGATGCTAAAATTGCTTCCATCTTGGAAAAGTCATAACGGGTGGCGGTTTCCCAGAGACTGTGTTCCAATTCTGACAATTCAGCCATGCTTGTTGGCATGTTGCGCTCCATAAATGGCGGGGTGAACCCCGCCCTACGTAGGCCGGGGTTATACCCCGGCGCTTATTTTACAAATCCATCAGCAACCGGCGTGGATCCTCCAGCGCGTCTTTTACCCGGACGAGGAACGTCACAGCACCCTTGCCATCGACGATGCGGTGGTCGTAGCTGAGCGCCAGGTACATCATGGGCCGCGCGACGATTTCGCCGTTTACGACCATGGGGCGCTCTTGGATTTTGTGCATGCCGAGGATGCCCGATTGTGGCGGGTTCAAAATCGGCGAGCTCATCAGCGAGCCGTAGACGCCGCCGTTGGAGATGGTGAAGGTGCCGCCTTGCATTTCGGCCATGCTGAGCTTGCCATCACGGGCGCGGGCGCCTTTTTCGGCGATTTGGGCTTCGATTTCGGCGAATGACATCGCGTCGGCGTCGCGGATCACGGGCACGACGAGGCCGGTGGGTGTGCCTGCGGCGATGCCCATGTGGACGAAGTTTTTGTAGACGATATCCGTGCCGTCGATTTCGGCGTTGACCTCGGGCACTTCCTTCAAAGCATGACAGCAGGCCTTCGTGAAGAAGGACATGAAGCCCAGTTTGATGCCGTGCTTTTTGACGAACTCGTCTTTGTACTGGTTTCGGAGCGCCATCACCTCGGTCATGTCGACCTCATTGTAGGTGGTCAGCATGGCGGCGGTGTTTTGGCTGTCTTTGAGGCGGCGCGCGATGGTTTGGCGCAAGCGGGTCATCTTCACGCGCTCTTCGCGTGCCTCATCTTCTGCGGCCACAGGCGCGCGCACCTGAGATGTGGGCATTGGGGCAGGCGCAGGGGCCGGTGCCTGTGACGCAGCGGCGGCGGCTTTGGCGACATCGTCTTTCATAATGCGCCCGTCGCGGCCTGTGCCGGTGACCTGGTCGGGCGAAAGGCCTTTTTCGGCCATGGCTTTCTGCGCCGCAGGCGCGTGTTCGATGTCTTTGCCGCTGCTGTCGGCGGCAGGGGCGGGGGCAGTGTCTTTTGCGGCTGCCTTGGTGGGTGCCGCTGTGCCGCCACCGGAGCTCAGTTCAGCAAGTTTGCCGGCGGCTTGAACTGTATCCCCTTCTTTGGCGATGATTTTGGTCAGGGTGCCGGACGCGGGCGCAGGAACCTCAACTGAGACCTTGTCGGTTTCAAGTTCGCATAGCATTTCATCGGCTTCCACCGTGTCGCCTTCGGCTTTGAACCAGGTAGAGACAGTCGCCTCCGTGACGGACTCGCCCAAGGTCGGCACCATCACATCCATGCTTTCGGTGGCGTTTTGTGCAGGCGGCGCGTCGCTCGCCGCCGCAGGCGCCTCACTTGCGGCGCCTTCTGAGATGGTCGCAAGCAAAGCGTCAACGCCCACAGTTTCGCCTTCAGCGGCCACGATCTCGCCCATCGTGCCAGCGACAGGGGCGGGCACCTCCACTGTGACCTTATCGGTTTCGAGTTCGCAGAGCATTTCATCGGCGGCGACCGGATCGCCCGGTGCTTTGAACCAGGTGGCGACGGTCGCTTCCGTGACAGACTCGCCCAAAGTTGGGACGCGGACTTCGGTGCTCATGGCTTACTTTCCTTCCATGGTCAGAGCCGCGTCAACAAGAGCGGCCTGTTGGGCTTTGTGGGCTGAGGCCAGGCCCGTGGCGGGCGAGGCAGAGGCCGGGCGACCCGCATAAACGGGACGCGTTTGTTTGGCTTTGATGCGGGTGAGGACCCACTCAATATTGGGCTCGATGAAGCTCCAGGCGCCCTGGTTCTTCGGTTCTTCCTGGCACCAGACGACATCTGCATTGGGGAAGCGCTGCAATTCCTTGACCATAGAGATGGCAGGAAAGGGATAAAACTGTTCGACACGCAACAGGTAGACATCCTTTTGCCCGCGCTTGTCGCGCTCTTCCAGAAGGTCGAAATAAACTTTACCGGAGCAAAGTACGACGCGTTTGATCTTGTCATCCGCCACCAGTTTGGTCTCGGAATTGCCATACTGAGCATCGTCCCAAAGCACGCGGTGAAAGCTGGACCCGGTCGTGAAATCTTGCATCTTTGACACGCAAAGCTTGTGCCGCAGGAGCGATTTCGGCGTCATCAGGATGAGCGGCTTGCGGAATGTCCGGTGCAGCTGTCGACGCAGGATGTGGAAGTAATTGGCAGGCGTGGTGCAGTTGGCCACGATCCAGTTGTCCTGCCCGCACATTTGCAGGAAACGTTCAAGGCGGGCTGAACTGTGTTCGGGGCCTTGGCCTTCGAAACCGTGGGGCAGTAGGCAGACCAATCCGCTCATGCGGAGCCATTTGCTCTCTCCAGAGCTTATGAACTGGTCGAACATGATCTGCGCGCCGTTGGCGAAATCGCCAAACTGGGCTTCCCACAGTGTGAGCGCGTTTGGCTCAGCCAAGGAGTACCCGTATTCGAACCCGAGCACCGCGTATTCCGACAGCATTGAGTCGATGACTTCATACTGTGCCTGACCCGGCCGGATATTATTCAAGGGATAGTAGCGTTCTTCCGTGTCTTGATTGATCAGCCCCGAGTGGCGTTGCGAGAAGGTACCACGGGTACAGTCTTGACCGGAGAGGCGCACAGGGTAGCCTTCTGTCAGAAGCGAGCCAAACGCCAAAGCCTCGCCCGTCGCCCAATCGAAGCCTTCGCCGCTGTCGAACATCTTCGATTTCGCTTCCAGAAACCGCGAGACGGTCTTGTGAAGCGGGTAGCCATCTGGTGCAGATGACAGCGCGCGGCCGATCTCATTAAATGTCTCTTCTGGGATGGCAGTTTCGCCGCGCTGGTAATCCTCATCCTTGCGGTCAAGGTGGGACCATTTGCCGTCCAACCAGTCGGCTTTGTTTGGGCGATATTCCTTGCCTGCTTCAAACTCATCGGCGAGGTGAGACTGGAAGGCAGCCTTCATATCTTCAATCTCGCCTTCGGGGATGAGGCCATCAGCGACGAGACGTTCCGTATAAAGCGCAAGCGTCGTCTTTTGCTTTTTGATCGTCTTGTACATGATCGGGTTGGTGAACATCGGCTCATCGCCTTCGTTGTGACCAAACCGGCGGTAGCAGATGATGTCGATCACGACGTCTTTTTTGAACTTCTGGCGGAATTCAGTCGCCACGCGAGCGGCGTGGACCACGGCCTCTGGATCGTCGCCGTTTACGTGAAAGATCGGGGCCTCGACCATCAGTGCGATATCGGTGGGATAAGGCGAGGAGCGCGAGAAATGCGGCGCGGTGGTGAAACCGATCTGGTTATTGACGACGATGTGCATCGTGCCGCCGGTTTTGTGCCCTTTGAGGCCGGAGAGGCCGAAACCTTCGGCCACGATGCCTTGCCCGGCAAAGGCCGCATCGCCGTGAAGAAGGATCCCCAGCACAGAGGAGCGTTCGGCATCATTGAACTGGTCCTGTTTGGCGCGCACCTTACCCAGAACGACAGGGTTTACCGCCTCAAGGTGAGACGGGTTGGCTGTCAGTGACAGGTGCACGGAGTTGCCATCGAACTCACGGTCGGAGGATGCGCCGAGATGGTATTTCACATCGCCTGAGCCATCCACGTCTTCGGGTTTGAAGCTGCCGCCTTGAAATTCGTTGAAAATCGCGCGGTAGGGTTTGGCCATCACATTGGCGAGCACAGACAGACGCCCGCGGTGGGGCATGCCGACGATGATTTCGCGCACGCCCAACTGCCCGCCGCGCTTGATAACCTGCTCCATGGCGGGGATCAGGCTTTCACCGCCATCCAGCCCGAACCGCTTGGTGCCCATGTATTTGACGTGGAGATATTTTTCGAACCCTTCTGCCTCAACAAGCTTGTTCAGGATCGCCTTGCGGCCCTCACGGGTGAAGCTGATTTCTTTGTCGTAGCCTTCGATCCGTTCCTTGAGCCAACCGGATTGTTCGGGGTCAGAGATATGCATGTATTGCAGCGCGAAAGTGCCGCAATAGGTGCGTTTGACGATGTCGATGATTTCGCGGATCGAGGCGACTTGCAGGCCCAGCACGTTGTCGATGAAAATGGGCCGGTCCATATCGGCCTCGGTGAAGCCGTAGGATTTCGGGTCCAGCTCTGGCCGGTGTGGCATTTCGCGCAGGCCCAGCGGATCAAGATCGGCGGCGAGATGCCCCCGGATGCGGTAGGCGCGGATGAGCATGAGCGCGCGGACAGAATCCAGAACCGCGCGTTTGACAGCCTCATCGGAAACCTCAACGCCTTTTTCCTCGGCCTTGGCTTTGATTTTCTGAGCGACTTGCTTTTGTTCGACCTCGACGGGGTATTCGCCCGTGAGCGCGCCAGTCAGGTCATCATCTGGCTGCGGCGGCCAATCGGCGCGCGCCCAGGAGGGGCCAGCGGCCTCACGCTTGACCTCTACCTCACCATCGCCGAGGCCCGCAAAGAAGGCCTGCCATGCTTCATCGACCGCGTTCGGGTCATTGGCGTAGCGCGCATAAAGCTGCTCCAGATACTCGGCATTGTGCCCTTGCATGAAAGAAGAGGCGTGGAACTGGTCATTGGGGGATTGGTCGGTCATGTTTCGTCTCCCTTATTGGGCGTGAAAAGCCGTAGGGCGGGGATCTCCCCGCCATGCCGAATGCCGGTGTGAACCCCGGCCTACGGGTGATATGGAGGCGTTACGCTCCATGGAGTTAGCCGATGGCCTCCATCACAGCCTCGCCAAGGCCTGCGGGGCTTTCAGACACGACGATGCCAGCAGAGCGCATGGCTTCGATTTTGTCATCGGCACCGCCTTTGCCGCCTGCGACGATGGCGCCGGCGTGGCCCATGCGGCGGCCCGGGGGGGCTGTGCGGCCCGCAATGAAACCGGCGCAGGGTTTCGAGCGGCCTTTTTTGGCCTCGTCTTTGAGGAACTGCGCGGCTTCTTCTTCGGCAGAGCCGCCGATTTCGCCGATCATGATGATGGATTCTGTTTCATCATCGGCGAGGAACCATTCCAGAACGTCGATGTGTTCGGTGCCTTTGATCGGGTCGCCGCCGATGCCGACGCAGGTGCTTTGCCCCAGGCCCACATCGGTGGTCTGTTTCACCGCTTCATAGGTCAGCGTGCCGGAGCGGGAGACGACGCCACAGGAGCCGCGTTTGTGGATGTGGCCGGGCATGATGCCGATCTTGCAGGCGTCGGGCGTGATGATGCCGGGGCAGTTGGGGCCGATGAGGACGGATGTGCTATCCTCCAACGCGCGTTTGACGCGCATCATATCCAGCACTGGGATGCCCTCGGTGATGCACACCACGAGGGGCATGTTCGCGTCGATCGCTTCGAGGATCGAATCCGCAGCAAAGGGCGGAGGTACATAGATCACTGAGGCATTGGCGCCTGTTTCATGCATTGCTTCATGAACAGAGTTGTAAACCGGCAGGTCCAGGTGCGTCTGCCCACCTTTGCCTGGCGTAACACCCCCTACCATTTGGGTGCCGTAGGCGATGGCCTGTTCGGAATGGAATGTGCCTTGGGAGCCGGTGAGACCCTGGCAGATGACTTTAGTGTCTTTGTCGACGAGTACAGCCATGATTTTCCTGTCTTTCTCTTAGTGTTCGTTTCGAAGGCCGCCATAGGCGGCGGCGTATGTGGTTGCCAGGTGGCGCAGACGCTCCAGCCCCATTTCAAGAGTATTTGCGTTGGTTGTGAGGACCGGCTTGGCGCTGGCTTTGAGCATAAGATGCATCATGCGGCGCGGTCCGGTGAGGGCGAGCTGTTCTGCCATTTGATCCGAGAGCCAAAGACGCAAATGCGCGCCGCGCCCGGTGGTGGCCTTGATGCGGGTGATCTCAGGCCAGGGGATGGTTGTGTCATAGGCGGACGCGTCGCGGTAGCCTTCGGGCGAGAGCGTGATGATCTGGGCGCGTCCTTTGGTGCTGCGTGCGGCGAAATAAAGAGCGCTGGCCGCAAAGACAGGGCTGCCCAAGAGCAGGATCCACATGAAGCCGGTCATACCCACCGAGGATTCAGCCGTCACCATAAGCGACACGGCGCATAGCAGGGTCAGGACGCCGAAGAACGCAGCAAAACCGGCCAGCTTGGGCCAGCTTTGGTGGATATGCAGGGTTTGTGTCACGTCGATATTTTGCGTGGTTGGTGTTGGCATGATGGATCCATGAGCTCAGGCCTCTCCCTTCGGTTGGAAAAGGATGATGGAGTAGCTTGAGCGGTTGCCGGACCACCGGTTGCGCGCGGTGGCGAGGATGCCACCAGTGACGCGCCAGGCTTGCTCAATGTCGACGGCGAGGTCGCGCGGGTTCATCGGCGTGGCCTCAGGAAATGCATCCGCAACATAGCGGCCTACGGCGTTCGATTGCCCGGTGCGGGCGGTGGCCCGGGCGATACACATGTCGTCGCTTATCCCAATGGCAGGGGCGCGATTGTCTATGAGGAAGACCTGCCGCGCCTCACCGCGTGCGGTGTTGGTAGGCACATAGCCTGCATTGCGCAGGGCGGTTTCCTGGGCAGCGGGGCCTTCGGTTTTGACGCAAAATTCATTGAAGCTCAGCACGAGCTCTCTCGGCGTGCTTATAGGGATCTCGTTGCCCGGCCAGATAGTGGCCAGTTCGAGCCGGTCCGCGCTGGGCGCGGAGGTGGAGCAGGCACACAGACCAGCTGCCAAAAGCACAGCAAGGCCCGAGTGCTTCATGATGACTGAAGACGACCGTGTCATCACCGGCACTCTTTCTGGGCCAGTAGACGCACTGCAACATCGAGATGGGTTTGCTGCAGGTCACTGGCGATTTTGTGGGTCCGAACTGCCATCTGGCTCTCTTGTTGTTTGCCCGGTGGGGCTTACTCATAAATCTGGCTGTAGCCGACGTTGATCGACACGCCGTCTTCGCGGGCCCAATCAAGGGAGACGGCGAAGTGGCGCTCGGCGGGGACGTTGAAGACCCATTGATGCGCGGCCTCATGGGGTGAGGGTTTGTTCTGCTCAGAGGAGCGCGCGTCCGGGTAGACCGCTTTGATCTTCCAATCCATGCCGGTGATCAGATCCTGGTAGAAAGCCTCAGTGCCCACGTCCTCGGGGATCATGATCCGGCAGGCGAGGCTGTCGATCGTGCGGGCGAACATCACGTGCGCGCCGGCCGGATTGCCAAACATGGCGGCCTCATCATTGGCCATCACCTGCGGCAGGTTTCGGGCGGTGGCCAGCTCTTGCGCGTAGGTGAATAGCACGGGCCAGTCGAGCGATGTTGTCACGCAGGCGTCGCCGATCAGACCAACAGTATCAGCGGGCAAATCGAACGGGCCGGCAGACACCACGGCCGGTGCGCAGGCCAAAGCGGTCGCCGTCAGAAGGATGCCGCGCATCAGCCCTTGACCGCCTTCACGATCTTTTCCGCGCCGTCTTTTAGGTCATCGGCGGCGATCACATCGACATCGCTTTCGTTGATGATCTTTTTTCCTTCTTCGACGTTGGTGCCTTCAAGGCGGACCACCAATGGAACCTTCAGCCCCACTTCTTTCACTGCGGCGACGACGCCCTCGGCAATCACATCGCAGCGCATGATGCCGCCGAAGATGTTCACAAGGATGCCTTTGACCTGCGGGTCGGACGTGATGATCTTGAAGGCTTCCGTGACCTTATCCTTTGTCGCGCCGCCGCCCACGTCGAGGAAGTTGGCGGGTTCTGCGCCAAAGAGTTTGATGATGTCCATCGTGGCCATGGCAAGGCCTGCGCCGTTGACCATGCAGCCGATTTCACCGTCCAAAGCGATGTAATTGAGATCGTATTTGGAGGCTTCCAGTTCTTTGGGGTCTTCCTCGGTCGTGTCGCGTAGTTCCGTTATGTCGGCGTGGCGATAGACCGCGTTGGAGTCGAACCCCATTTTGGCATCGAGACATTTCAGATCGCCCGCGTCAGTGACGATGAGGGGGTTGATCTCGAGCATCTCCATGTCCTTTTCGAGAAACATTTTGTAGAGCGTGCCCATGAGGGAGACACATTGTTTGACCTGCTTGCCTTCCAATTCGAGCATGAAAGCAATTCGACGCCCGTGGAACGGCTGATAGCCTGTTGCAGGATCCACAGAAAAGCTGAGGATCTTTTCTGGCGTGGAGGCGGCAACCTCTTCGATGTCCATTCCGCCTTCGGTCGAGCAGACAAAGCTGATACGTGACGACCCGCGATCCACGAGCAAGGCCAAGTACATCTCTTTTTCGATGCCGGAGCCGTCTTCGATGTAGATGCGGTTGACCTGCTTGCCCGACGCACCCGTCTGTTTGGTCACAAGCGTACGGCCCAACATTTTTTTGGCTTCATCGGCAGCCTCGCCTGCGGATTTGGCCAGACGAACGCCGCCCGCCTCACCTGCACCCGCTTCTTTGAACGTGCCTTTCCCGCGCCCGCCTGCGTGAATTTGCGCCTTCACAACCCAGAGCGGGCCATCTAGCGCACCTGCCGCAGTCTTGGCTTCTTCTGCTTTCAACACGACGCGACCGTCGGACACAGGGGCACCGTAGGACCGCAGCAGCGCTTTGGCCTGGTATTCATGGATATTCATAGATCTGTCCCGTTTGACATTGATTGACCGCATCACACGCCGAAATGCCCCATTTGAAAAGGGAATTTCGCCGATTGTGATCAATTCAGAGTATTTTTGATCATTTGTGATCACACGAAAGAAACGTGTGATCACAAATTTCGCAAACATGGTAAATCAAGAATGAACAGATCACCTTATCGGGTGATTCTTTTACGTTCTTGAGCTTGATTTAAGGGTACCCTGCCCCGCGCGCGATCCGGAGCTTGTTGGGATCATATCCTACTCTGTCCCGGGTCAGGCCCGGGACAGCCGCAGTTTGTAATGTGGACTAAGCCAGAGAACCATCGATTTCTTTACAGGCGTCGACCAACCCTTTGACGGCCTTGACGGATGTGTCGAACATTTCCTGTTCTTCGGCGTTAAGCTTGATGTTTACAATCCGCTCAATCCCGCCCGCGCCGATCACAGTCGGCACACCGACATACATGTCTTTGACGCCTAAATCGCCCTTGCAATAGGCCGCACAAGGCAGAACGCGTTTTTGATCTTTAAGATACGCTTCAGCCATTTCGATAGCAGAAGTGGCTGGGGCGTAGTAGGCGGAACCTGTTTTCAGAAGGCCCACGATCTCAGCACCGCCATCGCGGGTGCGCTGCACGATCTCGTCCATTTTTTCCTGGGTCGTCCAGCCCATATCCACCAAATCCGGCAGAGGGATGCCCGCAACAGTGGAGTAACGCACAGAGGGCACCATTGTGTCACCGTGGCCACCCAAAACGAAGGCGGTGACGTCTTTCATCGAGACGTCAAACTCATCAGCGAGGAAATGGCGGAAGCGTGCGCTGTCAAGCACTCCGGCCATTCCGCAGACCTTATTCGCAGGCAGGCCCGAAAATTTTTGCAGTGCCCAAACCATCGCATCAAGCGGGTTGGTGATGCAGATCACAAACGCGTCGGGCGCATTTGCAGCGATGCCTTCGCCCACGGATTTCATGACCTTGAGGTTGATGCCCAGCAAATCATCGCGGCTCATGCCCGGTTTGCGAGCGACACCGGCAGTGACAATACAAACGGCGGCACCGGCAATGTCGGAATAGTCCTGTGTGCCCATTAAGTCGGCATCGAAACCTTCAGAAGGGCCAGATTGCGCGATATCCAGCGCTTTGCCCTGTGGAATCCCCTCGGCGATGTCGAACATGACCACATCCCCCAATTCCTTCAGCGCTGCAAGATGGGCAAGCGTGCCCCCGATTTGTCCGGCGCCGATGAGGGCGATTTTTGGTCTGGCCATGAGTTAGCTCCGATTGCTTCATTCAGCAAATGGCTAGTCCCAAAGACCGGACCGTGCAAGTGTGCTGCAACGCAGCAGGCGGGCATGTTCAAACCAGCACAACACGGTTTGGAAAGAAATTATTTTGTAAAATCAACATTTTCTCTTTGGCGGCGCATGGGCCCATAGCGCGGCATGTTTACGCTACCGGAGCTTTTGCCTCAGGCAATAGACGTCTGGAAGCTTCCAAATTGGCTGACACAACGTGCGAATCTTGCGCCAGAACGCTTACTCTTTCCGGCGCAAGTTTGTTGTTTTCAGGCATCGCTTCCGGCGGCTGGAGCAGCCTCATTCAGTGTCTCAAAAGACTGTCCGCTGGCGACCAAACAGGTCAACCCATTCACCGATGTAACCGTAATTGTCCAAGTGCCCGTCTCAGATGAGGCAAACACTTCAACCACGGCATTATTCGAGCCAAGGCCCACGGACTGGCGCGACTCACCATAGCGTTCGGCCAGACGCTCCACCACGACATCACGCGGCGCGCAATTTGCTGCCGCGATCCCAGGGGTGGCGAGCCCCAGAGTGATCGCAGACAAGATCATCAATTTCATGCTCATTTTGAAACCCCTTTCAAGGATTGGGTCCCTGTCCATTGAGCTTTGAAGGTGGGTTTTGGATACCAAGAGAAGGTTAACGCAAAGTGCGCGTCTGTGGCGAAACCGGCCAATTCTGCACTGCGGCACGAATTTGCTTGAACTTTTCTGACAAAAGATGCCATGCGTGCGCACGAAAATTACAAGAAGGCCTGCCAAATGGATCTCGCAACGCGCCCTTATCGCTCTGTCCTTTATATCCCTGGCTCCAAAGACCGTGCTTTGGAGAAAGCGCGCACGCTGCAGACGGACGCCATTATTTTTGACCTTGAGGACGCTGTTGCGCCTGAGGCCAAGGCGGACGCGCGGGAGACTTTGAAACAGGCGCTGCAGCAGGATGGTTATGGCAAGCGGGCCAAGATTGTCCGGATCAATGCGCTGACCTCGCAATGGGGCTTTGAGGATGTGCGCGTGCTGCGTGATGCGGGCGCAGATATCTTTTTGCTGCCCAAGGTGAACAACCCCACGGATGTGGATGCGCTGGCCGATCTTCTCGATCCCAACATGCCGATCTGGGTGATGATGGAAACGCCCACTTGTGTCTTTCGCGCGCCAGAGATTGCCGCGCATCATCGGGTGACGGGGTTGGTGACAGGCACCAATGACTTGACCAAGGATTTGGGGTGTCGCTATCGCCCGGATCGTTTGCCATTGATGACAGCCTTGCAGCGCATTGTAATGGCCGCGAGGGCAGCGCGCGGTGTTGTGGCGATTGACGGCGTTTACAACCGGTTCCGTGATGGGGACGGGTTGAAAGCTGAATGTGAACAAGGCCGGGATCTTGGCTTTGACGGCAAGACGCTTATTCATCCTATGCAGATTGAGGTGACCAACACGGCCTTTGCGCCCTCGGAATCCGAGATCGATCTGGCGCGGCGTCAGATTGCGGCGTTTGAAGAGAGCCAGGCCTCTGGTCAGGGGGTAGCAGTGGTCGATGGACAGATTGTCGAGAACCTGCACGTGGTGGCCGCCAAGCGGACGCTGGCCAAAGTCGATGCAATTGCGCAAATGGCGGCGGAGTAATGAAGCTTTATCGATTTCTGAGCGCGGATGACACGTCGGCTTTCTGTCACAAGGTTACGGATGCGTTGAACAAGGGGTGGGAGCTGCATGGCTCGCCCACCTATGCCTTTGACCAGGCCAACGGAGTTATGCGCTGCGGGCAGGCCGTGGTGAAAGAGGTAGACGGGGAATACTCCCCCGATGTGAAGCTGGGAGAGCAGTGATGGCCCCGACAAACAAAGCCAAGACCAATTCAGGGCGTTTCTTTGAAGACTACACGGTGGGCGAGACGATCCATCACGCGGTGCCCCGCACCGTGTCAGGTGGGGAGCGGGCGCTGTACCACGCGCTTTACCCAGCAAGACATGCGATTTATTCCTCGGATGCGTTTGCGCAAAGCTGCGGTTTGTCTGCAGCCCCGCTTGATGACATAGCGGCCTTTCATGTGGTGTTTGGAAAGACAGTGCCCGATGTCTCTCTGAATGCGCTGGCCAATCTGGGCTATGCCGAGGGGCGGTGGCTGAAGCCTGTTTGGCCCGGTGATACGATCCGGTCGACCTCAGAGGTGATCGGGCTCAAGCAGAACTCCAATGAGAAATCTGGCGTCGTCTGGGTACGGACGCGGGGCATGAACCAGCATGACGAGATTGTGCTGGATTATGTGCGCTGGGCGATGGTTCGCAAACGCGATTTGGAGAGTGCCGCGCCGGAGACCATGATCCCGGAGTTGAAGCCTGCGGTGGAGGCCAGTGACTTGGTGGTGCCAAAGGGGCTTGATTTCACCAACTACGATTTCACGCTGGCGGGCGAGCCGCATCGGTGGGGCGACTATGAAATTGGTGAGACGATTGACCATGTGGATGGTGTAACCGTTGAGGAAGCCGAGCACATGATGGCCACGCGTCTTTGGCAGAACACGGCGAAGGTGCATTTCGACGTGGGGTCACGGCCAGATGGGAGGCGGTTGATTTACGGGGGGCATGTGATCTCAATGGCGCGGGCATTGTCATTCAATGGGCTGGCCAACGCGCAAATTGTCGTCGGTCTGAACGGTGGCACGCACGCCAACCCCTGCTACGCAGGGGACACGATCAAAGCGTGGTCGGAGGTTCTGGACAAAGCTGAGACGGACGCGCCAGGTGTCGGGGCTTTGCGGCTGCGGTTGGTGGCGACAAAGGGCGGCGCGCCGTTTGATCTAAAAGGTGAAGACGGGAAATATCTGCCCCATGTGATGCTCGATCTGGATCATTGGGTCCTCATTCCGAAATGACCATGGCAAGGCCGCGCGCCATTTATCTGACGCACCCGGAAGTAAACATAGATGCCGATGTCGCGGTGACGGATTGGGGCCTGAGTGAAACCGGCATACGTCGCGCGCGGTGTCTGGCAAATAAATTGGGCGATATCTCACAAATTCAGATTGTGACAAGCGCGGAACGCAAAGCGCTTGAGACCGGTTGGATCTTAGCCGGACAAAGCGGCCGAGCGATTAAAGTCTGTCCTGACATGCATGAAAATGATCGCAGTGCCACGGGCTTCTTGCCCAAAGACGAATTTGAGCGCACCGCGGACGCGTTTTTTGCACATCCGGACCAAAGCATTCGTGGTTGGGAAATGGCACGCACTGCGCAGAGCCGCATTTGTATGGCAGTTCGGCGAGAGGCTGCAGCCGCGCCAGATATTGATCTTATCTTCGTGGGGCATGGTGGGGTCGGGACGCTGCTTTACTGTGATCTCGCGCGTGAACCCATAAGTCGTGAGTTTGACCAAGCTGGCAATGGCGGGCATGCACTGATTTTCGATCCTGAGGCGTGGACCGTTCAGGAAGCATGGCGGCCAATGGAAGACTTAACGCGAAGGTGATGGAGCGCGCTGCGTTCTACTGCTAGCGTGGGATTATGCGCCAAGCCGTGTTGTCCATTTGCAGTCTTCTGATTGGCATGCCTGCCCTGGCTTGCGACATTGCTTTGGTGTTGGCGGTGGACGTTTCAGGCTCTGTCGACAACACGGAATTCCGAATTCAGATGGACGGTCTGGCCCAAGGTTTGCGCGATCCGTCTGTGTCCGAAGCTTTGGTCGTTGGCGAGGCAGCGATCACGGTCGTGCAATGGACAGGTACAACGCGTCAAGCTGTGTCCGTCCCTTGGACACACGTGAGAAGCTTTGAAGACTTGGAGAAACTGGCCACGCGGATTGAGGGTGTGACCCGCAAATGGCGAAACTATTCCACGGCCATAGGCGAGGCGTTGGAGTTTTCTCAGGCGCAGTTTGCCGACGTTCCATCTTGCGCGCGCCGAGTTGTGGATATCTCCGGCGACGGGTCTTCAAATGAAGGGATTTCACCAAGAGACCTGCGCCCGCAGATGGAGGCTGATGGGATTACAGTCAATGCGCTGGTGATCGAAGGGGCGGAACCGATGATCACTGAATACTTCGAAGAGAATGTCATTTTAGGGTTTGGTGCGTTCGTGATCACTGCCAACAGTTTTGATGAGTATCCCCAACGCATGCGGCTTAAACTGCTTCGAGAGGTGTCAAAACCCATTTCTTTCCGCAGGTTGCCGCAAGCCGAAGCTCCTATGTGATCACAGAAAATTAAGCGTGATCACAAATCACATGTTTAATTCCCAGAAATCCCTCCTGCGACCACGTATCCACGTATTGAGGGTGTGCAGCATCATTTTAGCGGTTAAAAAGGCTTCACGATCTTTGCCAGTGACGCAATTGAAACCGTACCTTGGTGTTACATGCGTCCAGCCCATTCGGAGGAACAGACATGGCTGATGTGAATCGCGGCAATCGCCCGCTGTCGCCACATCTGACAATCTATCGCCCACAGCTGACCTCTATGACGTCGATCCTGACGCGGATCACGGGCAACGCATTGCTGATTGCAAGCCTGCTCATGGTTTGGTGGTTTTTAGCAGCCGCAATATCGCCGGAGTATTTTGCGGTTGCGGATTGGGTCCTGACCAGCTTTCTCGGAGATCTGATCCTCATCGGCTCTGTCTGGGCGCTTTGGTACCATTTGCTTGCTGGGGTACGGCATTTGATCTGGGATAATGCCCTGATGTTGGACATTCCAACAGCGGAAAAGCTGGGCTGGGCGTGCGTAGGTGGATCATTCCTGTTGACGCTGGTCACGGTTTTTCTGGTGTGAGGGCAGCAGTATGATTTCCAAACTCAAATACGCTTTCACACACGGATCGTTGAGCGAGGCGGTACATCATGCATTGCTGATGAAGGTAAGCTCGATCGCGCTTTTGATTTTAATGCCGCTCTTCATCTTCATCGTGGGCCCGATGATCGGGCGCCCCCATGATGAGGTCATCGCCTTTTTCGCCAAGCCTTTTCCGGCGGTCGTGGTGGCGCTCACCTTCATCGTGGGCTTCAAGCATTTCAGTGACGGTGTTCAGGTCCTTTTGGAGGACTATGTACATGGCACAGCGCGGAAAATTTCAATCCTTGTCATGACCTGTTTGAGCTACGCCGCGATGCTCATTGGTCTTTATGCAATCATCAAGATCGCGATCTGAGGGTAACGGGCCCCGGCGCATCGGAGAGAAATACATATGGCAGCTTACGAATACGAAACACATGATTATGATGTTGTGGTTGTGGGTGCGGGCGGTGCAGGTTTGCGCGCCACCCTTGGCATGGCCGAGCAGGGCCTAAAGACTGCATGCATTACCAAGGTGTTCCCGACCCGGTCGCACACGGTGGCTGCGCAGGGCGGTATTGCGGCATCGCTGGGCAACATGGGCCCTGATAGCTGGCAATGGCACATGTATGACACCGTTAAGGGCTCAGATTGGCTGGGTGACACGGACGCGATGGAGTACTTGGCGCGGGAGGCACCTAAGGCGGTTTACGAGCTGGAGCATTACGGCGTGCCGTTTAGCCGTACGGAAGAGGGCAAGATCTACCAGCGGCCATTTGGCGGGCACACCACAGAATATGGCGAAGGCCCTCCTGTGCAGCGGACATGCGCTGCGGCCGACCGCACCGGACATGCGATTTTGCACACGCTTTATGGTCAGAGCCTGAAAAACAACGCCGAGTTTTATATCGAATTTTTCGCCATTGATCTGATCATGAGCGATGATGGCATCTGTACCGGCGTGGTCTGCTGGAAGCTCGATGACGGCACGATGCACGTCTTCAATTCCAAAATGGTCGTCCTGGCCACAGGTGGCTATGGCCGTGCCTATTTTTCGGCTACCTCGGCGCATACATGTACCGGCGATGGCGGTGGCATGGTGGCGCGCGCTGGGCTTCACCTGCAGGATATGGAGTTTGTGCAGTTTCACCCAACCGGCATCTACGGCTCAGGCTGTTTGATCACCGAGGGCGCGCGTGGGGAAGGTGGGTATCTCACCAATTCCGAAGGCGAGCGGTTTATGGAACGCTATGCGCCCAACTACAAAGACCTCGCGCCGCGTGATTATGTGAGCCGGTCAATGACCATGGAAATTCGCGAAGGCCGCGGTGTGGGTGCGGAAGGGGATCACATTCACCTCAACCTCAGCCACCTGCCACCAGAGGCCCTTCAATTGCGCCTGCCAGGAATTTCGGAAAGCGCTCGCATCTTTGCGGGCGTGGATGTGACCAAAGAGCCAATCCCAGTGCTGCCGACGGTGCATTACAACATGGGCGGTATCCCGACGAACTATTGGGGCGAGGTGATCAGCCCAACTGCGGATGATCCAAACCGTATCGTGCCCGGCCTCATGGCTGTGGGTGAGGCGGGTTGTGCTTCTGTGCATGGGGCGAACCGGCTTGGATCGAACTCCCTGATTGATCTTGTGGTGTTTGGCCGCGCGTCGGCCATCCGGGCCGGTGCCGTGGTCGACCGCGATGCAGCGCGGCCTGCGACGAACACGGGCGAGGTCGATAAAATCTTTGGCCGGTTTGACGCATTCCGCCATGCGGACGGCGCGGTGCCCACAGCGGACTTGCGCCTTGAGATGCAAAAGACGATGCAGGCCGATGCCGCCGTCTTCCGCACGTCGAAGACAATGGCCGAAGGTGTCGAGAAGATGGATGTCATCGCGCGCAAGCTGGACGATATCAAGGTCACCGATCGCAGCCTCTACTGGAACTCGGACCTGATGGAGACACTGGAGCTTGCCAACCTGATGCCCAATGCGCTCGCCACGATCTATGGCGCGGAGGCCCGGCACGAGAGCCGGGGTGCGCATGCCCATGAGGACTATACAACGCGGGATGATGAAAACTGGCGCGTGCATTCTGTGGCCAAAGTCGACGGCGCGGATGTGACTATGACCTACCGCCCGATCATTGAGGCGCCGCTCACGCCAGAAGATGACGGTGGGATCGAGTTGAAGAAGATTGCACCGAAAGAACGCACATTCTGATGCGCCCATTAATGGCTGTCGGAGTGTTAGCATTGTCAGGGTGCGGAGCGGCAGACACGGTTGCGCGCGACAATGCCAAAAGCGTTGTGAACAGCGTCGTCACCGAAAGGTTTCCCGGCGCGAACCCCGCCCCGGTGACCGATTGTATCATCGATGCGGCCTCTGCCGGCGAAATCATTCAACTTGGCAGCGCAGCGGTGACAGGCATCTCATCGAGCACAGTCGAAACGGTCGTGAAGATAAGCACCCGGCCGGAAGCTTTGACATGCCTGTCGCGAAATGGCGTGATCAATTTTGGAATTTGAGGTCTGCCGAAAAGGATGCGACCATTCGACCGATCGAAACCAATGCAAGACGCCCCACGATTATCTATAGTATGAAAACTTGTCGCACAGGATCGTAGCCTTAACGCCAAACTGAAGCAGGTGATTTCCCAAGAAGCGATGGTTCGTAAAGTGAAATGTCAGTCGCGGCGCCCTATATTATGAAATGATCGTACATCGATCCGCACAAAAGCGCCTAGGAGAGTGAAATGGTCCAATTGGCCCTTCCTAAAAATTCCCGGATCACGCGGGGTAAAACTTGGCCTAAGCCCAAAGGGGCCAATAACGTGCGCAAATTCCAGATTTATCGCTGGAACCCTGATGATGGGCAAAACCCACGCATTGACACCTACTATGTGGATCTCAACACCTGCGGTCCGATGGTCCTCGATGCGCTGCTCAAGATTAAAAATGAGATTGATCCGACGCTCACGTTCCGACGCTCCTGTCGCGAGGGGATTTGTGGATCTTGCGCTATGAATATTGGCGGCATCAATACGCTGGCCTGTATCCACGGCATTGATGAGACGCCCAATGGCACGGTTAAAATTTATCCGCTGCCGCATATGCCGGTGGTCAAGGATTTGATTCCTGATCTCACACATTTCTATGCGCAGCATGCCTCCATTATGCCGTGGTTGGAGACCAAAACGAACCGGCCCGAGAAAGAGTGGCGTCAGTCGATTGAGGATCGTGAGAAGCTTGATGGGCTTTATGAGTGCGTCATGTGCGCATCATGTTCCACCTCTTGCCCAAGCTATTGGTGGAATGGTGACAAGTACCTTGGGCCAGCCGCGCTCTTGCATGCGTATCGCTGGATCATTGATAGCCGCGATCAAGCGCAGAAGGAGCGGCTTGATGATCTTGAAGATCCGTTCAAGCTTTACCGCTGCCACACCATCATGAACTGCGCGAAGACCTGCCCCAAGGGCTTGAACCCCGCGAAGGCGATTGCCGAGATCAAAAAGATGATGGTGGAACGGGCCGTTTAACCGTTTCGCATGAGCGAATGGATCGAATTTGATGGTCTTATAGTCCCTATGGAATGGGGCAAAACCTTGTACACTGTTTTACCTCTTCCGAACGACGTGCATCAAACCCTTGAGGCGCAAGGTGCCAGGCGCGTGGATGTGGAACTCAATGACGTACCGTTCAACATGGCGCTCACTAAAGCGCCGGTGATTGATCAAGTCTTTGTCTACACGGGTAAGACTGTCTTGGCAGAGGCCGGGATCGAACCAGGTGAGCGCATTGATGTCCGGATGCGCAAGTCTGACCCTAGTAAGGTTGAGGTTCCCAAAGATGCACGGCTGGCTTTTCGACAGGCTGGCGTGGCGGATCAATGGTCAATGCTGACGCCTGGCAAACAGCGCGGATTGCTTCACGGGATCACGAGCGCGAAGCGGGAAGAGACGCGGAAGGCGCGGATTGCCAAACTGATTGCCGAATTAAAGATGTCGTAGCGCCGCCGGCGCAGCTTGGCAGGTCTTTACACCGCGTTTCAAACCACCATGCTGAGCGGGTGCGAACCTAAGGAGCGCGAGATCCCATGCCCTATGATGCCCCAAAAGATGCTGACATGCGCCGGTCGGTCAAACCGGTGATTTGCTATCCAAATGAGACACTGCCCGTTCCGGACATGGCGCTTTACCAGGCGGCTCGTGCAGGCGCGAAGAAGATCAGCGAAACCTTGGTCGCTCCACGGGATGCTGAGTGTTTCCGGGTTGAAGCCGGACAGTTTTTTCGGATCACCAGTGTCGAGGGACCGCAGGTTGGTGATCTCAACCTCTGGCACGCTCATGACTTAAAGGAGCGGTTTTACTCTGGCAAAACCCGCGCGTTGCACGGCACACATATCACGACGGGAGAGCGGATGTGGTCCTCCTTTCCGTATATGCGTCCGATGGCGACGATCGTGGAAGACACTCTGGAGTGGTACGGAATCGATGAATTCGGCGGTTCAGTGCATGACGTGATCGGCACGCGATGTGATCCCTATACCGGGTATCTTTTGCAAGGGACGCACTACCACAATTGCTGTCACTCCAACCTGCTCAGGGCCTTGGCGCGGGAGGCGGGCTTATCGGTAGAGGAAGCCGAGCCCTTGGTGCACGATGTGCTAAATGTTTTTATGTGCACAGGTTTCACGCGTGACACAGGTCAGTACTTTATGAAGGCGAGCCCCGTGCGGCCAGGCGATTACCTTGAATTCTTTGCCGAGATTGATGTGCTGGGTGGCTTGTCTGCCTGTCCTGGCGGGGATTGTTCATCAGAGCATTCCAGCGATGTGGCCGCGTGTCACCCATTGCTGGTGGAGGTGTTCGCACCTCAGGAAGGCGCGCTGGGCGGTTGGATGCCGCCTGCTGTGAACGGGTATAACCGCTCTCATGGATTGGGCGCATGAGTGAAGAACTGCCCAAGACTCAGGCCGCGCGCGTTGATTGGGTGATTCGGGCGCCCACCAATGAAGAAATGCGGCGGCGCTATGACGTTTGGGCGCAGATGTATGATGGCGATGTGGGGTCGATTGATGACTATATCGCGCCGTCTGAGCTGACCAAAGTTGCCGCTGAGGTGCTGGACCACCACGGGCATGTGGTGGATGCCGGTGCGGGCACGGGGCTTGTTGGCGCGGCGTTGAAGGATGAGGGGTTTGAGAACCTCACAGCGCTTGATTTTTCCACCGCGATGCTCGATGTCGCGCGCGGGAAGGGGATCTATGACGCCCTGCATCAATGTGATCTGAGCCAGAAAACAGACCTGCCGGACAACATGGCCGATGCGCTGGTGACCTGTGGTACGACAACACAAGTGCCGTCAGCGGCGTTGCGCGAATACGTGCGGCTGGTGCGACGAGGAGGAAAAATTGTTTTTGCGGTTGTAACAGGCACGTGGGAGGAAAACGGCTACGGTGCGATTCAGCAAGAGCTGGAAATGGCAGGGAAACTGCGCGTTGTCCAAAAGGGCGCGCCGTTTCAGATGATGCCGACGACAGAGCCGCAATTTATCTGTGAGATTTGGGTAATGGAGGTTTTGTGATGCCGGGGATGGAGCTGTTGATTGCCTTCTTTATGGCCACGCTGATCTTTGGCTATATGCCAGGACCCGCCTTGCTTTACACGGCAGCGCGGACGCTAGCCGGTGGGCGACGTGATGGCTGGCAGGCGGCATTTGGTTTGCACGTTGGGGGCTATCTCCATGTTTTTGCAGCAGCGTTCGGCCTTGCAATTTTGTTTGAGGCCGTGCCGGTGCTGTATATGGTGCTAAAGCTTTTGGGCGCGGTCTATTTGATTTGGCTGGGCGTGCGCCTATTGATGTTGCAGTCGGATGAACCTCAGGACCTGTCGCAGGGCAAACCCGCGCGCCGAGCGTTTTGGCAAAGTGCAGCGGTGGAGATGCTGAACCCAAAACAGCCCTGTTTTACCTGGCGTTTCTGCCGCAATTCACCGATCCGGCGGCGGCATTTCCGATCTGGCTTCAGTTTTTGATCTTGGGCACCGTCGTGAATATCGTTTTTTCCAGTGCGGATGTGCTGTGCGTGCTGCTTGCCGATCGGGTCGCGGGCTGGATGCGCGGGCCGGACAAGGCGGCGCGCTGGATGCAACGCGTTGGAGGCGGAGTTTTGATTGCGTTGGGCGTGAAGCTGGCCTTTGGGCGAAGTTGAGCCCTTTCTCGCGCGCGTGCCATTTGGAAAAACACGTCCCAGACCTCAATCCGGAACCACTTGGATCTGCAGGATGAGGCCCCGGATCAAGTCCGGGGCGGGTGTTTTTCAGGTGCCCGCGCGGATCAAAGCTTCAACATGCAGCGCGCCGGCACGGGAAAGTGCGCCGAGATCGTAGCCACCCTCCAGACAGGACACGACGCGGCCGCGGCTATGGGTTTTGGCAATGGCGCAAAGCTTGTCTGTGACCCATTCGAAATCGGCATCGGTGAAATTCAGATTGGCCAGCGGATCGGCTTCATGAGCATCAAAGCCCGCGGAAATGATGAGTAGGTCCGGTTTGAAGTCCTCCAACGCTGGGAAAACCATGCCGTCATAGGTGCTGCGGAACCCTTCCGTTCCGGTGCCGGGGGCCAGCGGGATGTTGAGGATATTGTTGTGATCGCCCGTTTCACTCGCAGCCCCACTGCCAGGCCAGAGTGGCATCTGATGAGAAGAGACAAAGAGCGTTCGCGCCTCAGATTGCAAAAGATCCTGCGTGCCGTTCCCGTGGTGGACGTCAAAGTCCACCAGCGCCACGCGGGAAAGGCCGTGACGTTCCAGCGCGTGTTTCGCAGCGATGGCGACATTTCCGAAGAAACAAAAACCCATTGGGGTGGAAGTTTCGGCGTGGTGCCCCGGCGGACGGCAGGCGACGAATGCGTTTTCCGCGGTGCCGTCCATGACCATGTCTACGGCCTTTACCGCGCCACCCACAGCACGGCGCGCAGCAATGTAGGAGCCGGGCGACATGTAGGTATCTGCATCGATCTGAACAGTGCCCTCAGAGGGAGACACGCTTGCAATCCTCTCAATGTAGCTCGACGGATGACACAGAAGGATGTCTTCATCCGTGCAGTCGGGGGCTTCTGCGCGCAAAAGGGCCTTCCCCTTTAACGCAGGCAGTAAATGCTCCAGACGAGCCACGCGTTCAGGGTGACCGGGTGGGGTCACATGGTCCAGAAAATCGTCATGCGTGATAAGTGCTGTGGTCATGAATGCCTCCGAACGTCTGTGCAAGCGTAAGCCACTGTAAGCGCTTGTCCAGACTTGTCTTGCCCGCTGATCCGCACCGTGCCAATTTGAGTTATGGAAGAGGATATTGAGGCTGCGGCAGACGGCGCGAGTGAGAGCGCCGGAGAAACGAGCGCGGTTGATGTCACCGAGCAAGCGCAAGATCTGGCCTTTGGTCTTTGGGATCTGGTGCAAGGGTTCGCATTGAACCTTTTACGCCCTTGGAACGCCTATCAAGTGGGCATTGTCGCGAGCATTGTGATTGCTGCTTTCCTCCTGCGCAGGCTTTTGGGGCCGGCCATACTAGAATGGATGCGGACGCGCGAAGGGTGGCCTAAATGGCGTCTTCGTGTGCTGCTTGTCCTGCATAAACGGTTGCAACTGATTTTCTTCGTTTTGCTGATCTGGCCGGTCTATTGGGCGATGCAGGAAATGACTTGGCCCAGCCGATCATACCTGATCGGTATTGTGGCGCAGCTCACGCTGGCGTGGCTCTTAATCGCAATTGTCACGCGGTTTATCTCAAACGGGATCGTGCGTTCACTGGTGCGGTATGTCGGCTGGGCCTGGGTCACGCTGAGCATTCTGGGCGTAACGGAAGAGGCGCAGACACTTCTGGACAATGCCGCCGTAGAGTTTGGTGGGATACGTCTGTCCGTTTGGATCGTGCTGCAAGCCATCGCTGCGCTGCTCGTATTGCTTTACGGCGCGCGGTTTCTATCGACTGTTACGGCAACCCAGATCCGCCGCAATGATGATATTTCACCCTCGATGCAGGTTTTGGCGATCAAGATCCTGCAACTGCTGCTCTATGGCGCGGCGTTCTTTATCGGGCTTAATGCAGTTGGAATTGATCTGACCGGTTTGGCGGTGCTGTCGGGTGCAATCGGCGTGGGCTTGGGGTTTGGTCTGCAGAAAGTGGTGTCGAACCTCGTGTCAGGCGTGATCATTCTGCTGGATAAGTCGATCAAACCCGGTGACGTCATTTCCCTGGGTGAGACCTTTGGTTGGATTAACTCGCTGGGCGCGCGCTATGTCTCAATCACCACACGGGATGGCAAGGAATACCTGATCCCCAATGAGGACCTGATCACAGGGCAGGTGGTGAACTGGTCGCATTCCAACGATTTTGTCCGCCTCGATATCTATTTCGGCACGGCCTATGGCGATGACCCTCATGAGGTGCGACGAATTGCGATTGCCGCCGCATCCAGTGTGGATCGTGTCCTGTCGTTGAAAGCGCCCGTGTGCCATATCGTAGGTTTTGGGGACAGTTCGGTGGATTACATTCTGCGTTTTTGGATCAAAGACCCGACCGGGGGCCTCACCAACATTCGCGGCAACGTCTATCTGGCGCTGTGGGATGCGTTCCAAGAGAATGGCATTTCCATCCCATTCCCGCAGCGAGAGGTGCGAATGCTGACCGATGAGGAAGCGCTCGAAACGAAACCTGTGTAATGCCAAAGTGGCGCAAAAAGGCCACTGCGTCACCGGTGCCCACAGGATTCATTGAAATGTCACCTATCGCTTGTTACTTTTGAACCATGCCTAGCACCGGGGTGAGACGGTGCGTAACGCACAAAGGAGCAACGGTTCTGTCTTTTACGGCTGATGCGGCCATGACCGCAGACACTACTGCTAAGGGTGGCGCACCCATGGCAGTGCCCACAAGCGCCTCAAGCGAGGAACAGCTGACGCGCATTCTTTCTTCCCTCTCAGATGACAAGGCCGAAGATATCGTGCAGATCGACCTGCGCGGGAAAACGGCAATTGGCGATTACATGGTGATTTGCTCTGGCCGATCGACGCGCCAGGTGACAGCGCTGTCTGAAAAGCTTGCCGAGCGATTGAAGACAGAGCTGGGCGTGGCTACGAAAGTTGAGGGCAAAGAGACCGGGGATTGGGTGCTTTTAGACACGGGCGATGTGATCGTTCATGTCTTCCGCCCAGAGGTGCGAGAGTTCTATCAGCTTGAAAAGATGTGGATGCCGAGCCCGAAGGCCGCCGCCACCTAAGCGATGCGGGTGCACATTTGCGCGGTCGGTCGATTGAAGGCTGGGCCGGAGCGCTCTCTCATTTATGACTATGTGTCCCGGTTTGACCGGACAGGCCGTGCGCTTGCGCTCGGACCATGCGCTTTGCATGAGGTGGATGAGCGAAAGGCGAGCGGGATGGCTGATGAGGCCGCGCTGCTTGAAAAAGCTCTGCCCGATGGCGCGGTGCGGATCGTGATGGATGAACGCGGCAAGACGCTCAGTTCCGTTGATTTTGCCAATATGCTCGCCCGTTGGCGCGATGAGGGTCGCGGTGATGCGGCCTTTGTCATTGGCGGGGCGGATGGGTTGGATCCGGCGTTTCGCGCCGGGGCCGATATGGTGCTGTCATTTGGCAAAATGGTCTGGCCGCATATGCTGGCCCGCGTGATGCTGAGCGAGCAGCTTTACCGTGCGGCAACGATTTTAGCGGGAACGCCGTATCATCGGGCTTAGGTGGGGTTTTTGGTAGGCGGCTTGGTCGTCTGGTATGTGCACTTTGCTGCCATTCACTCTTGCGACCCGAGCCGCGCAGTGTTGGGCCGCGGTATGGCGATCTGTGCTTTGAACAGCAGAGCTTTATCCCGGCCAAATCCGCGAAACATCTGAGCTGTGCGCCCAGTGTAGCCAAATCGCCGTGCCGTGGGTGCGGCCCGACGATGCGCGGCGGCCCCATGGGGCCTTGATTCCGCGCCGGGTGTCAAAACAAGGGTCGAAATGGGCTCAAACCAGATTGGTTTGCTTGATGGCCTGGATCAGGGCAGACCCAAACAAAAAACGGCCGCGATGGTGTGTCGCGGCCGCTGGTTCGGGAATGCGTTACTCCCCGTTCAGAGCATTGAGGCCCTTGAGGATATCGATGGCATAGGCCAGCTGATAATCCTCTTCGCGCAGTTCGGCCACTTCCTCGGCGCGCTTGAGGTCTTCTTCGATCACGCGCAGCTCTTCTTCGCTGAGGCTGTCATTGTCGAGGCTGCCGCGCAGATCGGCCTCAGATCGGCCGGGGCGACCGTCATCCTCTTCTTCCTCTGTGGCGCCCGAGCGGGGCTGTTCCACGAAGATATCAGGCGACACGCCCAAAGCTTGAATGGAGCGCCCGGACGGTGTGTAATACCGGGCGGTGGTCAGGCGCATAGCACCATCGCCCCGCAACGGCATCACCGTTTGAACTGAACCCTTTCCGAAGCTTTTTGTGCCCACGACGATGGCGCGGCGGTGGTCTTGCAACGCACCGGCCACAATCTCGGACGCGCTGGCGGAACCGCCATTGATCAGAACCACAATGGGCAGACCTTCGGCCAGGTCCCCATCAGTGGCGTTGAACCGTTCGCCATCCTGCGGGTCGCGGCCACGGGTGCTTACGATCTCACCTTTATCAAGGAACGCATCCGACACCTTGATCGCCTGATTGAGTAATCCACCGGGGTTGTTGCGCAGGTCCAGTACGATACCGGAAACTTCGTCGCGCCCACCGGCTTCCTCGATCTGCTCGTTTAGACCATTTTCGAGGTTGCGATACGTTTGATCGTTAAAGGTAGTGACGCGCAGTACAACAGCATCGCGTTCAGTTCGTGCCCGAACCGCCGTCAGTTTGATCGTGTCGCGGATTATCGAGATGTCAAACGGCTCCGCCTCACCTTCGCGAACAACTGTGATCACGATTTCGGATCCCACGGGGCCACGCATCATATCGACCGCCTCATTAAGCGTAAGGCCCAAAACGCTTTCACCGTCAACATGAGTGATAAAGTCGCCCGCTTCCACACCCGCTTCATCCGCCGGTGTTCCATCCATCGGGGTCACGACCTGCACAAAACCTTCTTCCTGCGTGACCTCGATCCCAAGACCGCCAAACTCGCCCCGTGTTTGCACGCGCATGTCGGCGGCATCATCGGGGGAAAGGTAGCTTGAGTGCGGATCAAGCGAGGTGAGCATACCGTTGATGGCGGCATCAATCAGATCACCTTCGTCGACTTCTTCAACATACTGCGACCGGATGCGCTCAAAAATATCACCAAACAGATCCAGCTGCTCATAGACGTTCGTGCTTTTCTCAGCCTCTTGCGCTAGAAGCGGCGCGGCCACCTGGGTTGTTACAACAACGCTTGTCAGAGTGCCGGCCACGGCAGCCATCAGAAACTTTTTCATACCTCAAATCATCCTCTATCCGTCTTGAACCAGTGCGCCGGATCAACCGGCTCATTCTGTTCTCGTATTTCTATGTAGAGCGACTCGGAGTTTGCAACACCTGCGCCCTCTTCACTGCGGGGCACAAGCCCGTCATCTCCTGTATCCGGTCCCGCCATAAGGCCCACCGGGCTGCCACCGGGCAGCACCTCTCCCGCCTCTCCATAGACCACATCGAGCCCTGCGATCACAAGCAAAATACCGGCCTCAGGTTCCAGAATGATCACGTTCCCGTAATCCAACAAGGGGCCGCGATATCGGATCGTGGCTGGCGCGGGTGTGGTGACAAGAGCGCGCGGGCGGGTGGCCATGACGATGCCGGGTCGGGCAATCCCCGCCGCATCTGCATCTCCTGCGCGGCGCAGAATAATGCCGGCAACAGGCAGCGGCAGCTGGCCTTTGCGATCGCGGATACCAGGGAGCGTTGTCGTGACCTCATTGACAGCGATCTCGCTGAGGCCACTTGCGAACCCTTCGAGTGTTTCAGTCGAGGCGATGAGGAGCGCGGTTTTAACCGGATCTTCCGTGAAGCGGCGCGGCAGATCGGTGCGGTCGGCAACGGCCTGGCTGAGCTCGGACCGGGCAGATTGCACGCCCTGAAGACCCTCCTCCAGCTTGTTGGCTGCGCTGAGTTGCAGTGCGCGGAGGACGGATATTTCGCGCAAGGCCTCACGCAGTTCATTGGCCTCCGCTTCAAGCGCGGGGGTGACATCGGCGAGTATCATGCCGGAGCGCGCTGTGCCTACGGGCCCCGACGGGTGCAAAAGCAAAACAGGCGAAGGATTTGACCCGATGCTTTGCAACACGCCCAGAAGCTGAGAGATTTCTGTTTCGCGAGCGGCAAGATCGCGGGCCAGCACGTCTTCGCGAATGGACGCCCGGCGCATCCCGTCGCGCATGGCTTCAAGGCCGTCCTCGAAAGCGCGGATAGTCTCTGTCAAAGCGCGCACACGGTCGCGCGCGCCATCTGCTTGATCCAGAAGTTGCCCCGCCTGCGTCAGCCGGTCTGCGGCGGCGCGGGCGGCCGAGGCTGGATCGGTGTCTTGCGCGAATGCGGCCCCGGTCAGGGCAAGCGACAGACAGGCGGCGCGCAGGATCATGTGATGAGGCTCTTCCCAGTCATTTCAGGCGGTGCATCCAAGGACATGAGGTGTAACACTGTTGGGGCAAGGTCCGCCAGTCGCCCTGCGCGGAGCTTTGCCCCTTTTGGACCGTTGATCAAGATGACCGGCACCGGGTTGAGCGTGTGAGCCGTATGCGGCGCGCCAGTGTGCGGGTCGAACATCACTTCGCAATTGCCGTGATCTGCGGCGACGATCATCGCGCCGCCTGCCGCGTCGAGCGCGGAGAGGACGCGGCCCAAGCCTTGGTCGACGGCTTCGCAAGCGGCAATGGCCGCGCCCAAATCACCTGTGTGGCCCACCATATCGGGGTTGGCGTAGTTGACGACAATGAGGTCATAGCCCGCATCAATCGCCCCAACGACCTGATCAGTGACGCTAACCGCAGACATTTCAGGTTGTAGATCGTACGTCGCCACTTTGGGGGAGGGGGACATGTGGCGCATTTCGCCCGGTTCCGGCTCTTCCTTGCCGCCGTTGAGAAAGAACGTCACATGCGGGTATTTCTCAGTTTCGGCGGTGTGGAATTGGCGGAGACCCTTTGATCCTACCCATTCGCTGAGCGTGTTGTGCGGGCGTTCATCAGGGAAGATGCAATCCATGTATGTGCTGTGATTGTCGGAATACTCCGTAAAGCCGCTGACGATGGCAAATTCGGGCCGATTGTCGGTTTCAAACCTGTCGAAATCGGGATCGGCAAAGGAGGCCATGATCGCGCGCGCGCGGTCTGCGCGGAAATTGAGGCAGAGGATGCCATCGCCGTCCTGCATGCCCTGGTAATCGCCCAAGACGCGGGGTTTGACGAACTCATCTGTGCGGCCTTTGTCATAGGCATCAGTGATCCCGGCGGCCGCGGTCGGGGCGGTGTAGCCCTTAGCGTTGCACAGTGCCTGATAAGCCAGTTCGACGCGTTCCCAATTGTTGTCGCGGTCCATGGCGTAATAACGCCCCGAGACGGTGGCGATGAAGGCGTTGTCTGGCAGGGCGCGATCGAGCGCTTCGAGGTAGGATTTGGCGGAGACGGGTGCCACATCGCGACCATCGGTGAAGGCGTGGATAGCGACGGTAAGACCTTGATCCGTAAGCATCTTGGCCGTGGCGATCATATGCGCGATGTGAGAATGCACGCCGCCGTCCGACAGGATGCCCAAAAGATGCGCCACACCGCCGCTGTCTTTAAGCGCGTTGATAAATCGGACGACACCAGGCAGTGTTGCAAACGCACCGGTTTCAATGGCGGCGTCAATGCGGCGGAGGTCCATCTCTACCACCCGGCCTGCGCCAATATTGATGTGACCCACCTCAGAATTTCCCATTTGACCCTCAGGAAGGCCCACATCCTTGCCATGGGTGATCAAGGTCGCATTCGGGCAGTCTTTCATAAGTTGGTCGAAATGCGGCGTGTTTGCCAATTCCGGGGCGTTGGCTTCTGTCCGGTCCGAGAGGCCCCAGCCATCGAGAATACACAATACAACTGGTTTGGGGCGGGTCATCGCCTGTCCTTGCGCGGCCGTTTTCGGGGGTAGTGTTAGAGGCTTCGGCAAGGGGGTGGAAGATTGTTTGCGCTACCCTTTGACATCGTGCGACGGCTGGCCGCTTCTTTCGGCTCAACGGCTGCTGCGGCTGCCTCGTTTCGCATCCAAATGCGCATCGCCCAAGTGCTCCCGCACATGATCCTGGAGAAAGAACACTTCGTATTTCTCTTGAATGAGCCCCCGCTTTCAAACGTACAGCACGCACAAAATCAGCATCTTGGGCAACGGAAACAGAAGTCACGATCGTTACAAACCGCTGACCATGCACAAGATCATCTTCCGTCAAACCGAGCAGCCGGCCGTAAGCAGAGCCGTCCAGTGAGCAAGATTGCGCGCCTTCTCTCACTCCATCGCCAATCTCAGAGGCGGCATCGCAAATTGTCTTGCGCCAGTTGCAGTTGCGCTCATTGGTTAGCTGTGGCTACCGCGCAGGTATGTGAACGGCCCATTCGTAGCCAAGGTGGTTTTGTACTCAGAGAGCGTTTGCAAGGCAGCCTCTTTGGGATTGAGATCGACGAAACACTGCCGCCGCTTGCAGGGAGAATCCTCGCGCGAAAGCCCGGCCTCGTCGCGCATCGGGCCTGTGCCGCGCAAATGACCCGTCAAATCATAAACCATTGGTGGTACGGGCAGGTGATCAGACGTTTGGTCAGTTTGCCCCCTGTTATAGAGCATAGGATGGGACCACGATGACGGCATGTAATGTAAAAGGCACGCAAGCTTTGGTCCCGATCCCGAACGATGAGGATCGGTTGACCAGTGACTTGAAAACTACGGTGGCTGCGAGGCTAAAAATGGTTTCGGCGCGGCACAGATAGATCTAGTTTCTCGCAGCTCTTCGCCGAAATGTGCGGGGCTGCGATACCATGTGGCGGGCAAAGAGGGTTGTGCCCGGGTGAGCCCGTTGAAATCGCTCTAGAGGATTGTTTAATCATCCATATGGTTGCTTCAAAAGCCAACAGCTTGTGAGGCTGGGCGTGAAAAGCAACGGCTTCTCGCATTGCACTTCATGTTTGTGAGACACGCCATAGCAAGATGGCTAACGCGTCGGCTCAGGCCCCGGCATTGATTGGCCATCAGCGCTGTTTGATCCGGCGCAGCACGTCCTGGGAAGCAAAGCCATCCGGGCTCATGCCGACCGATTGCTGAAACTCTCGGATCGCGCGGCGGGTATTGGGGCCGATCAGACCGTCGATTTTCTCGATCCCGAAGCCTTTGCGCTTCAACCGCCTTTGCAGCTCCTGCTTTTGCTCAAAGGTCAAGGGCGCATAGCCCCGAGGCCAAGGTGTTTGAATCGCGGGGCCGCCAGTGATGCGGTCAGAAAGATGGCCCACGCCAATCACATAGGCATCGGCTTTGTTGTACTTCTCAATCACGGCGAAATTGTTGAAGATCATAAAAGCCGCGCCTTGTGTGCCAGCAGGCAGCAGGATCGAGGCCTGGCCAAAATCCGGAACAGGACGACCGCGCATATCCGTCACACCAAGCTGTGCCCATTGGGAGGGCGTGCGTTTAATCGACCGGCTGGCATTGGCGGCGTTGAACCCGCGTGGCAGGCGCACCTCAACGCCCCAGGGCTGTCCTTTGCGCCAACCGAAGCGTTTGAGATAGGCGGCGGTGGAGGCGAGTGCATCGTCAGGTTTGTTCTTGGTCCAAATATCGCGTTTGCCATCCCCGGTGAAATCAACGGCGTAAGCCAAATATGAGGTGGGAATAAACTGTGTGTGACCCATGGCCCCGGCCCAAGAGCCGGTGAATTTGCCAACATTTACGTCGCCCGATTGCAGGATTTTGAGCGCTGCAATGAGTTGGCTTTCAAAAAACTTTCCCCTGCGGCCATCAAAGGCCAACGTCGCCATGGCATCAATCATGGGATAATCGCCCATGCGCGTGCCATAGCGGCTTTCAAGCCCCCAAACCGCGACGACCACCTCCGCCTCAACACCGTAGGTTGCCTCGATGCGTTCGAGAACGCGTCGGTGCTTGCGCAGCGCGGCCTGACCTTCGCTCACTCGAGGAGGGGCAACAGCGTTGTCGAGATAATCCCAGATCTGGGATTTGAACTCCGCCTGATTGCGATCTTTGGAGATAACCTCCGGATTGTAACGAGCGTTGCGGAATGCGCGATCAAAAACCTGCGGGCTGATGCCTTGAGCAAGTGCGCGACCACGGAAACTTCGAATCCAACGGTCAAACTCTGGCGGGTTCGATGCGACGGGCAGAACTTCAGTCTCGACAGTGTCCGAGCTCAGGTCTTCGGGTCGGATTTGCGGGCGCAGGCGCGTGATCGTGGGCAGGGTTGTGGCCTGGGCCACTTGAATGACTTGAGCGCCAGGGCGGGCTTGTGGTCGCAAAGAACTGTCCAAAGCCTCGGCCATGCCTTGGGTGGCCATGAGACCTGAAAGAGTTGCGGCAATCCAAATTCTGCTCATATCCCGGCCTTTTTTAAAGTGCTCTTTGCTCGCATCCTAATGCCAAGCGGGCGGAACGGGAAGTCAGCACGATGTGAGACGCGGAAAACAGCCTTCAGGCGCTGTGGTACTTTTCCAGTTCCGCCCTCATTTTCATCAGGTAATCCCGCAACATTGGCACGCGGCGAGGGCGGAAAGACGCACCTGTTTCCCTAAGTTTGCGCATCCTATCAAGGCGAAAAGCGCGAAAATCTTGGCGCAGATGGCACCAGGCCAGAAGATTGTGACTGGCCTGCATGAAGACGATTGTGAGCGGGTTGACATCGCGTTCTGTCTGGCGACCCTCGACATCTGTGTAGGCAAAATGAATTGTGCGTTCTTCCCATGTGGCGCGGCGTAAAACTTCAACATCTATCCCGGGCTCAGGCATGGTTTCGCCGTAACGGAAGGCGGTTAGAACCGCGTGTTCGAGCCGGTGAGCCTGGCGCGCGGGTAAGCGGGCACGCAGTTTGGTCAGCGCGTTTTGCGCAGCTTGGGCCAAGACCGGATCGCCCACCTGTTGCACCTCTCTTAGGCCTAAAACCAAAGCTTCGATTTCATCTTCCTCAAAGCTGAGCGGGGGCAAAGCTGCGTCTTCGATGAGTGTGTAGCCAAAGCCTGACGCGCCATCGATGACCGCCCCAAGGCCACGCAGAGCCTCTATATCGCGGTAGATCGTGCGGGGTGTCACGTCGAGTGCATCGGCCAATTGTGCGGCGGTCGCCGGTGGCGGAGCAGTACGCAGGGCTTGCATAAGCTGAAAAAGACGTGTGGTGCGGGTCATAGCTTTTTATGTATGGACGCTCTGACAGTTTCTGTCATCAGCGTGATGAAGTACTAGACGGCTCCCAAGTAAAATTTCTGCAAATCCAATTGTTTGGGCATGTGCGATCTTGCATGATGTGGATGAATTAAAAGGCACCAAGTTATGGCACTGACAAATTCCGCATCAGGGTACGGCACCCTGACCAAATGTTTTCATTGGATGATCGTGCTCTTGTTTTCACTGCAATATCTCGGCGGGCACATCATGACCTATATCGGGTTCAACGCCAGTTTCGCAGGGATCGGCACCAACACCTATTACGATTGGCACAAATCTCTTGGTTTGGTGGCGTTGGCGGTTGCGATTGGCAGGATCATCAATCGTCAAGTGGGATCGTTGCCGCCCTGGGCACCATCCCTTTCGCGACGCGAGCAGAAGTTCATCCACCGCAACGAGCAATGGTTTTACACAGCCATGCTGATTATGCCGATTACTGGATGGCTTTATGTCATGTGGGGGAATTATGGCGTGAACTTGTTCGGTATGTGGGAGATGCCACGCCCGCTGACCAAGGATACAGGTCTGCGTGACATTGCCAAATGGGCACATATTGTGTCGGCTTGGGTTTTGTTGGCGGCGATGGTTGCGCATATCGGCCTTGTTCTGCGCCATCAGCTGATCAAGAGAGCCAAGATTTTGCGGCGGATGATGTAACAGGCGTTATCGCCGCGTGATCTAACGCCGGGAGCGTTTGACCTTCCGCTTTGTTTTTTCGGCCTTTTTCTTCGATTTGACGAAATTGCGCTTCGGTGGTTTTCCGCGCCCGCGCGACGGGCCTTTGGGAAGGGTCTTGCCGTCAATATCCACCAGATCAAGCTCCAGCCCGCCAGTCACTGGGGCGGCTTCGGTCAGGCGAACATTTACGCGCGTGCCAAGCCCGATCACAGTGCCCGTATCTGAGCCCGTGAGCGTGCCCGTATCGCGGTCAAAATGGAAAAACTCACGCCCGATGGACCGCACCGGCAAAAGCCCATCGGCGCCGGTGCCATCCAACCGGACAAACGCGCCGAACTTGGCAATACCGCTCACACGCCCTGTAAACTCTTCACCAACGCGCTCAGACAAGAAGGCCGCGAGGTAGCGATCTGTGGTGTCTCGCTCAGCAACCATGGAGCGGCGTTCGGTTTCGCTAATATGTTCGGCCGTGCTTTCGAGGCGTTCTGTGTCCGCTGGCGTCAGACCGTCTTCGCCCCAACCATGGGCCGTGATCAGCGCGCGGTGCACGATCAGGTCAGCATAGCGGCGGATGGGCGAGGTGAAATGCGCATAGGCGCGCAACGCCAGCCCGAAATGGCCGAAATTCGCCGGCGCGTAATAGGCCTGCGTCATGGCGCGCAGGGTGGACATGTTGATGACGTCAGAGTGATCTGTGACCGAGGCGGCGTGGAGCAATTGATTGATATGCGCAGTCTTGAGGACTTGGCCCTTGGCGAGCGTTAGCCCTGCGCCTTCGGCCACGTCGCGCAGCGTTTCAAGCTTTTCGGGCGGTGGCTCCTCGTGGACGCGGAAGAGGAGAGGCGTCTTCTTGGCAATAAGAGTTTCCGCAGCGGCAACATTGGCGAGGATCATACATTCCTCAATGAGCTTATGCGCGTCCAAACGGTCGGCGAAATTGACCGACTGCACTTTGCCTTCCTCAGACAGCACCACCTTGCGTTCGGGCAGATCAAGATCGAGCGGTTGGCGATTGGCACGGGCGTTCTTCAACGCGTGATAGGCCGCATAGAGCGGGCGGATCACAGTTTCCAAAAGGGGGTCTGTGGCTTCATTTGGCGTCCCATCCATGGCCGCCTGCACCTCCTGATAGTTGAGAGAAGCAGGCGAGCGCATCAGACCGCGCACAAACCGGTGGCCGATCTTTTCACCATGGGCGTCGATCTGCATCCGGACAGCGAGACACGCGCGCTCCACACCTTCGTGCAAGCTGCAGAGATCGCCCGAAAGACGGTCTGGCAGCATCGGAACAACGCGATCTGGAAAATAACTGGAGTTGCCGCGCTTGCGGGCTTCGGCATCCAGTGCGGAACCTGGTGTCACGTAATGAGCGACGTCCGCGATAGCGACCCAGATGACATATCCGCCCGGGTTCTTTGGATCATCATCCCGATGGGCATAGACCGCATCATCGTGATCGCGCGCATCAGACGGATCGATGGTTATGAGCGGCAGGTCGCGAAGATCTTCACGGTCGGCGAGACCCGCAGGTGACATGGCGTCGGCTTCAAAGATCACCTCATCAGGAAAATCATCGGGAATGCCATGCTGGTGAATTGCGATGAGCGAGACAGCTTTGGGCGCCATCGGATCGCCCAGTCGGTCAATCACGCGGGCCCGCGGAAGGCCCATTCTATCTTTGGGACCGGATTGCTCAGCTTCTACCAGTTCGCCATCCTGTGCTCCGTGGGTCGCGCCCATAGGCACAGTCCATTCTTTGGTGTCGCCCTTGTCGATCGGTTTTATCCGACCGCCTTCCGCTCGTTTGCGAAAAATACCCATGATCTTGCGCGGGTTGGTTCCGATGCGGCGAATGAGGCGTGCCTCATAGTGATATGTCTCGCCCTCGACCTCTTGCAGCCGCGCAAGGATGCGGTCTCCCGCGCCCAAAGCAGGGTCAGATGCGCGATGCACGATTATAACGACAGGCTCTTCGCCGTCGCCCTGCCACTCCATCGGACGCGCCATAAGATCACCGTCGCGCGTTTGCTCAGCCACACGCAACACCGACACGGGCGGAAGCTTATCTGGGTCGCGATAGGTTTTCTTGCGCCGGGTCAGATGACCGTCTTCCTCAAGCTCTTTGAGCATGCGTTTGAGGTCAATCTTCGCGGCCCCCTTGATGCCAAACGCGCGAGAGATGTCACGTTTGGATGTTTGCGTGGGGTTGTCAGAAATCCATTTAAGGATTTGGGCTTTGGTGGGCAACTGGCTCATGTTGGGTGACGTAGCACGGGCAGATAGCCCCGACAATTAGAGTTGGTTAGCGCAAGCGCACAACTCGAAACGCGGCCGCCGCGCCCCAGCCGGCGGCAATGGCGATGGCCAGTGACATCAACCCGTAAATGAGTGGCATCTCTCGGGATAGATTGTAGAGCCACCGTTCAAGCCCAACTTTTTTCACATCAATTTGTGTCTCGTAAAGCGATACAACCTGACCTTCGCGGGTAAGAAAGATGCGGATGGAGTAATCGCCTTCTGTCACATTCGCGGGCATATCGATGGCTGTTCTGAACAGTGTTTGCTGGTCAAGTTTCACCGCGTTTTCGACCACCCGATAAAGGCCGTTGGTCTCGCGAATGCGGATGACTGCGTCGGAGAAGTCCTTAACCGTAGTCGTGCTGAAGGTTGCGCCCACCGATTGGATCGCCCGGTTTATTGATACGCGGTACTGTAGATCTTGCACATCCGTCATCACCTCGTCGAAAGGAGCTGTGGTCGCCACTTTGTAGAAGCTGGGTGCGCTGTCGACGAGCACGCTATCGGTGTTGACCCAAATGCCAAAGCGGCGCTCCTTACGTCGGACAAGCACAGGCTCCGAAGGTCCGGATACCGCGACGATAACCTGCAAGGGCGGCCCCGGCGGGATCGGGCTTTCACGTTTGACGGCGCCGAATACGAGGATTTGTGAGCCGTCAAATGTGGCGGTGATGGCGACCTCATCCTGGCTGAGGCCGAGCACAACCTCTTCAGCTCTGGCAGGAAGGGCAAGGATCAGAAAACAAAGGAGGGCGCGCAGCATCAGTGGCCCCCGACAGGGCCGAGCGTGTAGAGCTCGGACGGCATGATGAGAAGATCAAGCGCCAGCTTGATGCAGACCGCCAGCACCAACATCGCGAGCAGAATGCGCAGTTGTTCAGCCTTGAGTTTGGTGCCAAGCGCTGTTCCGACCTGCGCCCCAATCACGCCACCGATCAGGAGCAGAACGGCCAAGGCGATATCCACCGTGAAGTTAGTGGTGGCATGCAAAAGCGTGGTGAAGGCCGTGACGAATATGATTTGGAAAAGCGACGTCCCGACCACGACCTTGGTGGGCATGCCGAGCAGATAGATCATTGCGGGTACCATGATGAAACCACCACCCACGCCCATGATTGCCGCCAAAATACCGACGGCGACACCCACCAGCACGGGCGGGATAACCGAGATGTAAAGGCCCGAAGTGCGAAAGCGCATCTTGAAGGGCAGCTTGTGGATCCAATTGTGTTTCCTGCGCTTGGAGGGTGGTCCTCCGGCGCGGGACTTGCGGATCGCGCGCAAACTCTCGACAAACATCATCGCGCCGATGATGCCGAGGAATACCACGTAGCAGAGCCGCACCAAAAGATCGACCTGCCCCAGAGACTTAAGGTAGTTGAACACCACAACGCCAAGCGCGGCCCCAATCAGACCACCCACCAGTAAAACGGTGCCCATTCGGAAATCGACCGTTTTTCGCCGGACATGGGCCAGCACGCCGGAAAAAGAGGACGCGACGATCTGATTGGCCTCGGTTGCCACAGCGACAGCTGGCGGGATCCCTATGAAAAACAAAAGGGGCGTCATCAAAAATCCGCCGCCCACACCAAACATACCCGACAGGATGCCGACGATCCCGCCTAGTCCCAAGAGCAAGAAGGCGTTTACGGACACCTCGGCGATGGGAAGGTAGATTTGCATGACCTCCCTTAGCTTTGGCCTTGCTAGTGCGCAAGACGACAGCTGGATATCAGTGCATCAGGTCTTATCACGAGTTGTTAACTGGTCTTACAGTGCCGTGAGTTTGCGCGTGTGGCGCAGTCGGGACTTGGATGTTTTCGAAAAGAAAGAAGCCGCAGTGAGATGCTTTTTTCTTTTCACAAATATCCCCGCCGGAGGCTTTGGCCGCGTTCAACGCTCCTTCACATAGGGTATGCCGCCTGACCTCGGAGGTATGGCTTTGCCGACAAAACCCGCCAGAATGATCACTGTCAGAATGTAAGGCAGAGCGTCCATTAGCTGCACCGGGACGGTAAGCCCGCCGAGTTCGATATTTTGGTACCTGAGAGCGATGGCCTGGAGAAAGCCAAAGAGCAGCGTTGTGTAGAGCGCGTGCCAAGGGCGCCATTTGGCGAAGATCAACGCGGCGAGCGCGATAAAACCTCGACCGGCTGTCATGTCTTTGACAAAGCCCGCTTGCAATGCCGTTGCAAGATATGCGCCGGCAACGCCGCAGAGAATGCCGCAGATGGCGACGGCCGCAAAGCGCAGGCCGATGACCGACACGCCGGCTGTGTCAACAGCGGCGGGGTTTTCACCCACCGCGCGCACGCGCAAGCCAAAGCGCGTGCGAAAGAGGATCCACCAGGTGGCCGGTACGCAGAGGATGGCGAGGTAGACGAGTATCGTGTGACCCGAGATAATCTCGGCGTAAACCGGGCCGAGGAGTGGAACGCCGCTGAGCGCGTCTGCCAAAGGCAGTGTAATGGGCTCAAACCGAGCGCCGTTTGTAAGGGACGGGGTGCGACCGCCTTGGGAGAACCAACTTTGCGCGATGAGGACAGAGAGCCCCGCCGCAAGGAAGTTAATGGCCACGCCAGAGATCAGTTGGTCTCCGCGGAAAGTGATAGAGGCGATGCCATGCAGGGCGGCCAGTGACATGGACGCCGCGATGCCCGCCAAGAGGCCCAACCAGGCCGAGCCTGTGGTGAATGCGACCGCAGCCGAGAAGAACGCTGCAAAGAGCATTTTGCCCTCAAGGCCGATGTCAAAGATGCCCGCGCGTTCGCTAAAGAGACCCGCAAGGCATGCGAGCAAGAGGGGCGTGGCCAGTCGGATTGTGGAATCGAGGATCTGCAGCGCGGTTAGAAAATCCATAGTCTACCGATCCATTGCAATTTTGTAGGCCGCAACGACAAAGAACGCTCCCAGAGCGGCTTCGATCCAGCGGCGGGCGCGGGCATAAGCGGCGCGGAAAGGGCGCGTGGATAGCATGATGGACCATGCGCCGTGGGCCGCAAAGGAGATCAAGAATGCGCCTATGATAAACAGCGTGACGATGGTCGGACCAGCGCCGATCACCGCGCCCACGGAGGCGATGGCGAGCCAGAACGCGATGGCCTTGGGGTTGGTGACTTGCAACAGATAGCCTTGCCAGAACAAGACGGATGCCGACTTGGGAGTGACCTGGGCCACTTGTACGGAAGGCGGGTCAATGGCCTTGCGGAAAGCGGACCAGGCCAGCCAGATGAGATAGGACGCGCCGATGATCCGAAGAGCGGTCATGGCCCAGGCGGCCTCAGAGAGCAAAAGGCCGATGCCTAGCATGGTGAGAACGTTGATGGTCATAGACCCTGTTGCAATGCCGAGCGAGGCAATCAGCGATTGCGTGCGGCCTTGGGTGGTCGAGATGCCAAGCAGCATGGCGACCGCTGGACCGGGGGAGGACGCGCCCACCAAAAGAATGGAATATGCGGTCAGGATGCCGGGCAAGTAGAGGGGCAGATCGCTCATGAGGCATCTCTTCGCCGCAGCGCCAGGAAAACCCGCTCAAGCGGCATGCGCACCATGTTGTCGAGCGCCCCGGTGAAGAGGATCACCAGCGCTTGGATCACCAGGATGAGTTCACGGGGAATCGATGTCCAAAGTGCAAGCTCTGCCCCGCCTTGGTAGAGAAAGCCAAAAAGGATCGCGGCGAGAAAGATCCCCACAGGATGATTGCGGCCCATGAGGGCCACGGCGATGCCGATGAAACCTGCGCCTTCTGTGGCGTTGAGGACGAGGCGTTCTGCTTCACCCATTACGTTGTTGATCGCCATGCAACCGGCCAAGCCCCCAGAGATCAGCATGGCGACAACGACGATTTTGACAGGAGGGATGCCCGCGTAACGCGATGCGCTCTCGGAGTGGCCGAGGGCCCGGATTTCATAACCAAGCTTTGTGCGCCAGATCAGAACCCAGACGCCGACACAGGCCAAGAGTGCCACAAAAAGGCTGACATTGGCGGGGGCGGCTTTGGAGAAATTGATCCCAATGGGCGCGAGCATTTCGTGCAGGGTGGGCAGGTGCGCGCCTTCGGGGAATTTCGCGGTGGCCGGGTCCATGGAGCCTTCGGGCCGCAGGATGTTGACCAGCACGTAGTTCAGAACAGCCGCGGCAATGAAGTTAAACATGATGGTGGTGATCACGATGTGGCTGCCGCGCTTGGCCTGTAGCCAGCCCGGTGTTAGCGCCCAGAGCGCGCCGAAAGCAGCCGCGCCGAGGATCGCCGCAGGCAGGGCGAGCGCCCAGTGGGGCCATGGGATGAAAAGACAGATGATGGCGACGCCCAGACCGCCGATCATGGCTTGGCCTTCGGAGCCGATGTTGAAGAGACCCGCGTGGGACGCGACGGCGAAGGCGAGACCAGTAAAGAGGAAGTTGGTGGCGTAGTAGAGCGTAAACCCCCAGCCGTAGCTGGAGCCGAGCGCCCCGGTGACCATCAGCTTCACGGCCTCAATTGGGTCTTCACCGATGGCGAGGATCACCAATGCAGACAGGATCGCAGCCAGCAAGATAGAAAGGAGGGGCACGAGGATCGCGTCGGCCCAGGCGGGCATTTTATCCATGGGCCACCTTCCGCCCCTCGGAAATTCCGGCCATCATGAGGCCCAGCTCCGTCTCATCCGTCTCAGAAGGGAGGCGTTCACCCATGATCTGACCGTCAAACATCACCGCGATGCGGTCAGAGAGCGCCATGATTTCGTCGAGTTCGACAGAGACCAAGAGGATCGCCTTGCCCGCATCGCGCAGGGCGATGATCTGTTTATGGATAAACTCAATCGCGCCGATATCGACCCCGCGGGTGGGTTGGCCGATGAGCAGCACATCGGGGTTGCGCTCGATCTCTCGAGCGAGGACGATCTTTTGTTGATTGCCACCTGAGAAGTTCTTGGCTGCCAGCCGGGCGTTCGGCGGGCGGACGTCGAAACGGTCCATGCTGGCCTGGCAACTGTTTTCGATGACGGCGTTTTTCATGATCCGACCTTGATCGCCATGGTAGCCGAAAATCATGTTTTCCCACGCGGTGTAGTCCATGATCAGCCCGTCGCGCTGGCGATCCTCGGGAACGTGGGCCACACCTGCCATACGCCGCGCGCGCCCGTCTGATCCGGGGCCTGAGAGCGCCAGATTGTGATTGTTGACGGTGAGCTGACCTGTGGCGGCGCGCACACCGCCCAAAACTTCGAGAAGTTCCGATTGGCCATTGCCTGCCACGCCTGCGATGCCGAGAATTTCGCCTGCCTTGATCGAGAGGGAGACACCGCGCAGGCGTTCAACACCCAAGCCATCCACCACGCGCAAATCCTCTAGGTTCAGCACGGTTTCTTTGGGGTGTGCAGGTGCCTTATCGACACGCAGGAGGACTTTGCGCCCAACCATCAGTTCGGCCAATTCCTCTGGGCTGGTCTGGGCGGTTTCAACGGTGGCCACCATCTCACCCCGGCGCATAACGCTGACCTCATCGGTGATCTCCATGATCTCGCGCAGTTTATGTGTGATGAGGATGATGGTTTTGCCCTCGTCTCGGAGCCGGGCAAGAATGCGGAAAAGCTGATCGGCCTCAGCAGGTGTCAGGACACCTGTGGGTTCATCCAGGATCAGGATATCGGCCTGGCGATAGAGCGCTTTGAGGATTTCAACGCGTTGCTGCATGCCCACGCCGATTTCTTCGATCTTGGCGTCAGGGTCGACATTCAACTCGTATTCCTGCGCGAGATCAGCAAGCACTTTGCGCGCTTTGGCAAGGCTGGGGCGCAAGAGGCCGCCCTCTTCCGCCCCCAGAATGATGTTTTCCAGAACGGTAAAGTTTTCCACCAGTTTGAAGTGTTGGAACACCATGCCGATGCCAGCAGAAATGGCTGCCTGGCTGTCGGGGATCGAGGTTTGGCGCCCGTTGATCCAAATCTCTCCGCTGTCGGCGGCGTAAAAGCCATACAGGATGCTCATCAGCGTGGATTTTCCGGCACCGTTTTCGCCCACGATGCCATGGATTGTGGCGGGGGCAACGCGGATGGATATGCTTTTGTTGGCCTGCACCGCGCCGAAGGCTTTGGAGATGCCCTTCAGTTCGATGGCGGGCGCTGTCACTCGGGCGCCCCGAGCCCGGCGAACCCGATCATGCGCGTGATCAGACCATCCTGATCTAGATCGATGAAATACTGGCCGAACTGCTGTGTGCCATCGGCCATTTCGAAAGTCACCGTCGCGCGGTGATGGCCCTTGCACTCTGTCAAATGCGCCACGCGCGCGGTCGCGCCGGGGGCGTATTGGGTGTACATGCCAACATAGGCCAAGAACGCATTCATGTCGGTGATGGGCTCAGGCGCGTTTGGATCTGCATAATAGAATTGCGGTGCAATGGCGTTTGTGAGCGTTGCGGCACGGGCGTCTTCATCCGTATCGCCCCATGCCAGAAACAGTTGTTTGATCCCGTCGCTCATCGTCGCCCCCTGTGCGGGTTGGAAGGCCAAATATGCCGGCAGCCTTCCAACTGTTTTCGCGTCCGCAGGTCGGTTTAGAAATCAAGAACCGGGCAGCTGTCATTGGTGTAATAGGCTGTTACCTCGATCTCACCATCGATGATCTTTTGGCGTGCTTCATCGACCATAGCTTGCATGTCATCGGTGATGAGAGACGCGTTGTGTTCATCCAGCGCGTAGCCCACGCCTTCATCAGAGAGGCCCATGGTGAAGACGCCGGTTTCGACCGCATCGCCTGCCTTCATCGCCTCATAGACGGCGACATCCACCCGCTTGAGCATGGAGGTAAGAACCTGCCCGGAGTGCAGGTAGTTTTGATTGCTGTCCACGCCAATAGAAAGGATCCCTTCATCAGCGGCGGTTTGCAGAACGCCCACGCCGGTACCGCCCGCAGCCGCATAGATGACATCAGCACCCTGGCTGATTTGCGCCTTGGTAATTTCAGATCCTTTAACCGGATCGTTCCAGGCGGCAGGGGTTGTGCCGGTCATGTTGGCCACGATTTGCACATCAGGGTTCACGGCTTTTGCACCTTGCGCATAGCCGCAGCCAAAATGACGGATCAGCGGGATATCCATACCGCCAACAAACCCGATTGTGCCAGACTCGGATGCCATCGCGGCCAGCATACCCACGAGATAGGAGCCTTCATGTTCCGCAAAACCAATCTGGCGGATGTTGGGAGATTCGAGCCATGTGACATCCACAGCCACGAATTTCGTATCCGGGTAATCCGGGGCCACGGTGCCAAGCGCATCGGCCATGGCAAAGCCCATGGTGATCACTGGATTCGCACCGGATTCGGCAAAGCGACGCAGCGCCTGTTCGCGCTGGGCCTCAGACTGCAACTCAACCTCATTGTAGCTGCCGCCGGTTTCCTCAGCCCAGCGTTGCGCGCCATTATGCGCGCTTTCGTTGAAGGACTTGTCAAACTTGCCACCAAGATCAAAGATCAAAGCAGGGTCTGCAAATGCGGCACCCAAAGAAAGCGCGAAGGCCGCCGTGGCTGTCATGAGGGTTTTGTGCAGCGTCATAGATATCTCCCAGGGGTTTAGGCAGGCAATTTGATTGCGTCGTATTAGGGCGCAGTCGGGCCGAAGCGTCAATATCTGAGCGCCTGTTAATTGGCGGAATTTGGGACAAGCCCAAATGCACTATGATTTGGGGGGCGCTGCCCCCGGGACCCCCCGGGATACTTTTGAAAAGAAAGAAGCGTTTTTGATCATAGGGATTTTCTGAGGATCAAAGCGTCAGATCGATGACCGGATTGGGTTTGGTAATAGGCGCGACGGCGGGCGGTTTCTTGGTATCCGGCGGCGAGGTAGAGCGCGCGGGCCGGTGCGTTGTTTTCGGAAACTTCGAGAAAGAGCGTTGCGGCTCCGGCGGTGCGCGCATTCTCTTCGACAGACTGCAGAAGCGCGCGCGCGAGGCCCTGTCGCCGATGATCGGGATCTGTGGCTAACGTCAGAACTTCCGCTTCGTCGGCAACGGTTCGGACAAGTGCGAAAGCGTGATCGGTTTGGATAAGACGCACCTGAGCAGAGGTCAGCAGAGAGGTAAACTCTTCGGCGGACCACGGGCGCATGTCGTTTTGAAAGGCGCGCGCGTGTCGGCGCGCGAGGTCGTCAGTGTTCATCGTCAAGGATCACTGGGGGCGCTTCGCGCGGCGGCGCGGCATCCGCGGCGCGGATGTAGAGCGGTGCCGGTCGGGTGAAAGGTGCCTTCGCCGCCGCGGCAATGCGGGCAATATTGGTTGTGAGCTCTGCGCCACCCGGTGGGAAAGCCAGCGACATGCTCTCGGAGCGCTCTGTCAGATACGGGTCCTGACCGACCGGAGAAACATAGACCCGATTTTGCGGAGCGGTGACTGCCAAGGTTCGATCCTCTGGCGCCGTGAGGGCCGTGGCCTCAAATGTGGAAACGCCAACCGCCGGGATGCCAAGCGACAGGGCCAGTCCGCGCGCGGCGGACACCGAAATCCGAATGCCGGAGAAGTTGCCGGGGCCTACGCCCACGCCTATGCGAGAAAGATCAGACCAGCCGACCCCATGGGTGGTGAGCAGCTCTTCGATCATGGGCATGAGGCGTTCCGCCTGCCCGCGGGCCATCTCTTCGGACGTCGCCGTAAGAACCGTTGTGCCAGACAGCAAAGCGGCCGCGCAATGCGCGGCCGATGTGTCGAACCCAAGCGTGAGAGATTCAGACCCCAACCGGGCGCACCTCGGTCACTTCGGGGATGTAGTGGCGTAGCAAGTTTTCAATCCCCATTTTCAAAGTGATCGTGGAGGAGGGGCATCCGGCGCATGCACCTTGCATGTGCAGGTACACTACGCCGCGGTCAAATCCGTGGAACGTGATATCGCCGCCATCTTGTGCCACGGCAGGGCGCACGCGAGTGTCTAGCAGTTCTTTGATCTGGCCCACAACAATGGCGTCTTCCTCATTGTCGTGCTCTGCGTGCCCACCGCTTGCGTCATCACCAGTCATCACAGGCTGGCCTGACTGAAAATGCTCCATGATTGCGCCGAGGATGGCGGGTTTGATATGATCCCAGTCGGCGCTTTCGGCTTTGGTCACAGTCACGAAATCGAGGCCAAAAAACACGCCCGTGACCCCGTCCACTCCAAACACACGCTTGGCAAGCGGGGACTTCTCAGCGGCCTCAGCAGAGGGAAAATCAGCCGTGCCCGCATCCAACACGGTCAGGCCGGGCAGGAATTTCAAGGTCGCTGGGTTAGGCGTGGATTCGGTTTGAATGAACATGGGCGTGCGCTTTCCGTTGAATAGCTTAGATATGCGCGGGCGTAGCGCATTATTCAATACTTGGAACAGTTCTAAAATGGACGATGGCGCCGTGTCAAACCGCGAATGAGGTCACTCTACGGCTCGGATCAGCTTGCGTTCAAGCACCCGCAGCACCGTTTTGAGGTCACTCCCGCGCTTCAAAATCTGTCCATCCATGCCGATCACGGCATATTGTCCTTGTTTGCCGCGCAGTTTGGGGCGTTTTTCAATGCGGTAGAGGGGGTTTTCGGCTGTGCGTCGGAAAACGGAGAAAACAGCCACGTCGCGCAGATGCGAGATACCGTAGTCCCGCCATTCCCCTGCGGCGACCATGCGCCCGTATAGCGAGAGAATGACCGACAGTTCTGTGCGGTGGAAGGTGACCTGGGCGGGCTGCGCGCCAGGAAATTGAGTGGGGCTTTGAAAGCTCATTGGCTCAGCCTTGCCGGGGCTTGGCGATAAATCAAGAGAAATCGCGCCGGCTGGTTCACGTGATTGCTTCCAGCCGTTCTTTGGAAAGATCACCCGGCACGATTGTAATCGGCACGGAAAGGGCGCCGGAGTTCTTGGAAATCATCGTCACCAGAGGTCCTGGGCCTTTCTTGTCGGTGGCCGCACCGAGAACAAGAACACCAACCTCCGGATCGTCTTGCACCTGCGCTATGATTTCCTTGAATGGTTCACCCTCTCGAATGACCAGTTCGGGCTCAATGCCTTGGCGGTCACGCATCCACTTGGCGTAAACTTCAAAATGAACCTGAATGCGCTCTCGTGCCTCTTCGCGCATGATATTGCCAACACCGACCCAGTGATTGAACTCATCGGGCGGAATCACGGCAAGAACTTCCACGCCAGCACCCGTGTTCTTGGCCCGCATTGCGGCAAAGCGCATGGCATTGAGGCATTCGCGGCTGTCATCCAGCACAACGAGAAATTTCCGCATGGGTGTCCTCCAATTCCGGAGGTTCATGATGCCCGGAACAGTTCGAGGAGGCAACGGTCTGCTATCTTTCCCTCAGGACCAGAAGGATCACCGCCCGTGTCTAGAGCAGTGTCTTCCCTTCGGCTGCGGCGTTTTGCAGGCCTTTTTCATGCCTCGGAAGATCATCGTCCGCATCCACCCATGGCAAACGCTCTGACCAAAAAAATATGGGCGCTGGGCTTGTAGGCGTCAGGCGTGTCGAGCGTTGCGGCATAAAGATGGGTTTCTTCGGGAAAGACGTCAGATTCAAAAGACATTGGCGCGCCGCACTTTGCGCAGAAGCTGCGTGTGACCTTGCTTGACGATTGGTAGGTTTGGCGTGGGCCAGACCAGGTGACGTGTTTTCGTTCAACGCCAAACCAGCTGACATGGTCGGAAGAGGCATCGCGACGGCAATCTTCGCAATGGCAAATTGCAGCCCAGAGAATGTTGGGTGCCGCGGTCCAGCGGACTGCACCGCAGAAACACCGTCCTGAAAGCTGTGTCATTTCAAAATCCGTCCTAATCAAATGTCCCCGTGACCCGCCCAAGCAGCATAAAAGCGCGCGAGGTACGGGTGTTCGACAGCTCTGTCAGTTGGGCATCCGTCGCCTTGTCAGCGAAATCAGCCATCATCTTGTCAAAGAGCCTCAGAAAATGATGCGCCGCGTCGCGGAAGATGGGATCACTTTTCATCCTTGCAGCTGACAGCGCCAGCGACGACCGGTCGCGAATACCACCCAACACCGCAACAGAGCGACCGCGTTCACCAGCGGCAAACCGCCGCCATACCTCTGGTCGCGCGAGATCAGGGCGTAGATCATCCATGTAAATGCCGTCATGGGACATGAGCGTTAGGATATCTTGCGAGGCCTGGATCAGTTGCGCGGCTTGGCGATCCTTCAGCGCGCGGCGCAGGGCGGCAAACCCATCCTTGTCTTCCGCCGTTTCAGGAAAGTTCAGCGCACGGATGAAATCGCCAGTATCAAGCGGTGGGCGTAACTCCTCGGCTGGTGTGCCAAGAGGCAGCGCGACCTGATCATCGGGTTCGGGCACAGGTGCAGGCTCCACCGCTTGCGGCGGCGGCTCTGCCGCGGCGCGCACTGCAAAGTTGGAAAGCGCCAGTTCTGTTTTGCGCTGGGCCGTTGCAATTTCTTCGAGCTTTTTTGTAACCGAAGGCTCTGCCACAGCATGACGACCCTGATTTTGCGTCACATAGGCATGGCGTATCGCATCAATGGCGACCTGCAACCGCTGGCTTTCTTCCCGCATCACCTTCGAGGCCCGCGCGGCCGTCGCGGCAACCCAGATCATGGCGACCGGCAAAAAGATCGTCAGCATGATCATCATGAAGCTGATCGTGCCGTCTTCATCGAGATCACCGGTCCCCAGCACTAGGAAGAAAACCGCGCACATTGCCAGCCATAAGATCGACAGACTGATGGCAACCATTTCAATGGCCGTAATCCGGTCTTTGCGCGCCTTATCGTATATCCCCAAAGATGTTGGGGGGGCTTTCTTTTTATCTGCCATGTGGGACCCTGCTCAGGTGTAGGCGATTTTTATCACTTCGTAGGATTTTTCGCCACCGGGAGTGCGCACTTCTACGCTATCGCCCTCTTCTTTGCCGATCAAAGCGCGGGCGATGGGCGATTTGATGTTGAGTAAACCCTTTTCGATGCTGGCCTCATACTCACCTACAATCTGGTAGGTCTTTTCCTCATCGGTGTCTTCATCGACCAGTGTCACCGTCGCGCCGAACTTGATCGGGCCCGACAATTTGCTGGGGTCAATCACGTCGGCAAGGCTGATCGCGCCCTCCAACTCCTTTATCCGTCCTTCAATAAAAGACTGTTTTTCTTTGGCGGAGTGATACTCGGCGTTTTCGCTAAGATCGCCATGCTCTCGGGCCTCTGCGATGGCCTTGATTATGGCGGGGCGCTCTTCTGATTTGAGGTGCTTGAGTTCAACCTCCAGCGCGTCGTATCCACCTCGGGTCATTGGTATTTTTTCCATCTGGACGCCTTTTTGGTATTTGTTGTGCCGCTCGAGCCAGAATTTCAGGGTCGGTTCCCTGTCCCTTCAGATTGCCCCGATGCGGGAATGCTTTGCAAGTGGTGAAGGCGAGGGGAAAGTGCAATGGGGCGTCATAAGGTCTCAAAAGCGTCGCATTTGGCGTTTTCACTCCGAATTACGCCGGGTTTCGATTGAAGAATTTGGGATCACCCCCATAACAAATATTATCGCTAAATCCTTGAGCCACCAAGCCAACTGGTTGGGCCGCCGGAATTGAGAGGAAGAGACATGTCCGAGATAGAACGCGAAGCGATGGAGTACGACGTTGTTGTCGTGGGCGCGGGTCCCGCGGGTCTTTCTGCTGCTATTCGTCTCAAGCAACTTGATCCCTCTCGCGAGGTGGTTGTGCTTGAGAAGGGCTCCGAAGTTGGTGCGCATATCCTGTCGGGCGCGGTGCTGGATCCTTGCGGCTTGAACAAACTTATTCCGGACTGGAAGGAAAAAGGCGCGCCGCTCAATACCGAGGTTCATGAGGACAATTTTTACATGCTTGGGCCGGCAGGCCAAATCCGCTTGCCCAATTGGCCGATGCCGCCTTTGATGAACAACCACGGCAATTACATTGTTTCGATGGGCAACGTATGCCGTTGGATGGCAGAGCAGGCCGAAGAATTGGGCGTCGAAATTTTCCCTGGCATGGCTTGTTCGGAAATCGTTTACGGCGAAAACGGCGAAGTAAAAGGCGTGGTCGCTGGTGAGTTTGGTAAGAACCCAGATGGCACACCGGGGCCAGCCTATGAGCCGGGGATGGAGCTGCATGGCAAGTATGTGTTCCTGTCCGAAGGGGTCCGTGGCAGCCTGTCGAAAGAAGTGATCGCGAAATATGATCTCGCCGCCGGCAAGGAGCCGCAGAAATACGGCGTCGGCATGAAAGAGATCTGGGAGATTGATCCCTCAAAGCACAAACAAGGCACCGTGACCCACACGATGGGATGGCCTTTGGGCGGCAATGCGGGGGGTGGATCCTTTGTGTATCATCTTGAAAACAATCAGGTCTACGTGGGTTTTGTCGTTCACCTGAATTACAAAAATCCGCACCTCTTCCCATACATGGAATTTCAACGGTTCAAGCATCACCCAATGATGAAAGAGCTGCTCGCCGGGGGTAAGCGCGTGGCCTATGGGGCGCGGGCAATCTCGGAAGGCGGGTATCAGTCTATGCCGAAGATGGTCGCTCCTGGTGTGGCGCTATTGGGATGTTCGGTGGGTATGGTCAACGTGCCGCGCATCAAGGGCAACCATAACGCAATGCTTTCGGGTATTGCTGCGGCTGAGGCGGCCCATGAGGCCATTGAGAGCGGCCGCTCCGCCGATGAACTGACATCCTATGAGGATGAGGTGCGCACCGGCGATATCGGCCAAGATCTCAAGAAAGTGCGCAATGTGAAGCCACTTTGGTCCAAATATGGCATGCTAGCGAGCCTTGGCTTAGGCGCGATCGACATGTGGACAAACACATTCGGCTTTTCGCTCATGGGAACGCTCAAGCACGGCAAAACCGATGCAGAGGCAACGGAATCCGTCAGTTTCCATAAGCCGATCGAGTATCCCAAGCCGGATGGCAAGTTGAGCTTTGACCGCCTGACAAATGTAAGCTTTTCCATGACCAACCATGAAGAAAGCCAGCCTGCGCATCTGCAGCTGAGCAACCCCATGACGCCGATCCTGGATAACCTACCGAAATACGCGGAACCTGCGCAGCGCTATTGCCCTGCGGGTGTTTACGAAGTGGTGCAAAAGGAAGAAGGGCCACAGTTTGTGGTGAACTTTCAAAACTGCGTCCACTGCAAGACCTGCGATATCAAGGATCCAAGCCAGAATATCACTTGGGTGACGCCGCAAGGTGGCGATGGACCGAACTACCCCAACATGTGACTTGGCACATTTGTGATTGTCCGGGGCGGCCAAAGGGCTGCCCCGCATTGCTTTAGGGGGTCGGCAGGGCTAGGTTTATCATCGTGCAGCAATCAATCAGAGGCTTCTCTCCTTGACCCGCAAATCTTTTCCCATGATCGCGCTCATGTTGGGACTGGCCCAAGTATTGCCTGACCCAGCTCATTCTGAGGAGTCCATCGGCTCTTATCTTGCCGCCCGTCAAGCGACATTCGACTATGATTATGAGGCTGCGGCTCAGTATTTCACCCGCGCCTTGACAGAAGATCCTTCAAACCCCGCTATCATGGAAAGCGCCGTCATCGCGCAGATGTCGTTGGGCCGGGTGGATCTTGCCATCCCGGTGGCCCGCAAAATCGAACAAGACGGGTTGCTCAGCCATATCGCCCACATGGCTTTGGTGGCAGATGACGTGAAAGAAGGTCGTGTCACCGAGGTGATCGCGCGGATGCAGGATGATCGCGGCATTGGCGATTTAGCAGACGGGCTGATCCTGGCTTGGGCGCATCTGAGCAATGGCGATGTGCGCACGGCCTTAGCCGAGTTCGATACCGTTGCGGAAAGCCCGGGCTTGCGCAGTTTTGCCATTTATCACAAGGCGTTGGCGTTGGCCTCTGTGGGGGATTTTGAGGCGGCGGTGGGCATTTTTTCCGGTGAAAGCGATGGGCCGGTGCAACGCACGCGTCGCGGCACGATTGCTCATGCCGAAGCGCTGAGCCAGCTGGAACGTAATGACGCGGCTTTGACGCTTCTGGATGAGTCGTTCGGTGGCGCCATGGACCCAGAAGTGAAAGGTCTGCGTGACAAAATCGCCGCCGGTGAGACAGCGCCTTTCAGTCTGATCGGATCTTCCGAACATGGAATTGCAGAGGTGTTCTACACCTTGGGCCGCGCGCTCTTGACGGAAACATCTGCAGATTATGCGCTGCTTTACGCGCGCACAGCCGAGTACCTGAACCCAAATCACATTGATGCCGTCATGATGACGGCTGAATTGCTGGAAACCTTGGAGCGGTATGAGCTTGCGACAGCCGTTTACAAGTCAGTGCCGCGTGATCATCCGGCGTACGCCGCAGCGGAGATGGGGCGCGCCGAAAGCTTGCGACGCGCCGATAAACTGGATGCCTCAGTCGAAGTGCTTGAACAACTGGCACGCACTCATCCAGAACTGCCTTTGGTGCATGTGTCGGTGGGCGATCTTTCACGGCAATTGGAGCGCTTTGACGACGCGGTGACGGCCTATGATCGTGCGCTTGAGATCTATGCGCAATTGGATCAAGAACAGTGGTTCGTGCATTATGCGCGTGCCATCAGCCTGGAGCGTTTGGGCCGCTGGCCTGAGGCAGAGGCGGGATTTCGCAAGGCGCTCGAGATCAACCCGGGCCATCCGCAAGTTATGAATTACCTGGGCTATTCTTTGGTCGAAAAGCGTATCAAACTGGATGAAGCTCTGGAGTTGATTGAGCGCGCCGTGGCCGCAGAACCCAACAGCGGCTACATTGTCGACAGTCTGGGTTGGGTGCTCTATCGGCTCGGTCGCTACGATGAGGCGATTGTTCATATGGAACGGGCCGCGGAGCTGATGCCAATCGATCCGGTGGTGAATGATCATCTCGGCGATGTCCTCTGGGCTGTGGGCCGCTATACCGAGGCGGAATTTCAATGGCGCCGTGCTTTATCATTTGTAGACTCTGAAAACCCGTCACCTGATATCGAACCTGATCGGATCCGGCGTAAGCTTGAGATCGGGCTCTACGACGTTCTTGAAGAAGAAGGTGCAGCGCCTTTGAGGGTTGTGGAGGAGGCCGTGGATGACGGTGGTTGAGACCTTTGTTCCGGCAAAGGTCACACTCACTCTTCACGTCACAGGTCAACGCGATGATGGCTACCATACTGTGGACAGCCTCGCGATGTTTGCCGATATCGGCGACAGAATGACCATTACAATGCCTGGAAATTACAACCTGACGCTCAAGGGGCCCATGGCTGATGGGGTGCCCGAAGATCAAACAAATCTTGTGATACGCGCCGCGCAGTTGATGCGGATGAAAGCAGATTTTGTTCTGGAAAAAAATATTCCCAACGCCGCTGGGCTGGGCGGTGGTCCTGGCGACGCTGCGGCGACCTTGCGAATTCTGTCTGGCTTTTCTGGCAAGCCAGTGCCGGGCGATGGGATCGAACTAGGCGCCGACGTCCCGCTATGCCTGCAATCAGAGCCGGCACGGGTCACAGGTATTGGTGACATTGTGTCCCCTCTTCATGATCTGCCGGCGTTACATGCCGTGCTGGTGAACCCTCGGCTACCGGTTCTGACGGCGGAGGTGTTCAAGCGATTGGTGCACAAGGTCAATCGCCCCATGCCAGACCGCTTACCGCATTTCGAAACGCCAGCTGAATTTGCGCAGTGGTTAAAGCACATGCGCAACGATCTTCAGGAACCGGCGATTGAGAAAGAACCAGTGATCCGGCAGGTCTTTGAGACCTTGGAAAAGACACCTGGCTGTCTGTTGACGCGCATGTCCGGTTCCGGCGGAACATGTTTCGGCATCTACAACGATGAAGAAACCGCGCGGTCTGCTGCGGGGCGCCTGCGCGAAAGCCATCCTGCCTGGTGGGTTGCGGCAACGTGGCTGAACGCGCCGCAATATCATTGAACAGGTTTCACCTGCTTTGATCTATCCCAACAAAGTTTTTCAAAAACTTTGTCGCCGACGCTGGTGGCATTTTCTTTGAAAGAAAATGCATCAGAAAATTTAAGTTTTCTGGCGCAGAATTTTCCAAAATTCTGTCCGCATCATGGTCACGTCAAGCGCGCAACGACATAATCCGACAAATCCAGCAACATACGTCGCACATCGTGTTCTGGCAGATTTGCCATGGCAGCTTTGGATTTCTCTGTCCAAGCCATCGCATCAGCGCGCGTGCGTTCCAGTGCATCGTGGCGCGCCAATATTTCTAAGGCTTCTTCAAGATCGCCGTCTTGTTGCTTGCCCTTTTCGATCGTTCGCTCCCAGAAAGCACGCTCTTTGGCGCTGGCACCAGCCACCGCTTTGATCACAGGCAGTGTCAGTTTGCGTTCGCGAAAATCATCGCCCACATTCTTCCCGGTGGCTGCGCTATCGCCCTGATAGTCAAGCAAATCATCCGCAATTTGAAAGGCAATGCCAAGCGCATCTCCGTAGTCAAAAAGCGCTTGGATTTTTTCTTCGGGTTGATCGGCGATCACACCGCCAACCTCAGTTGCGGCGGAAAAAAGCGCCGCCGTCTTACCACGCACGACCTGTAGGTACACCGCCTCATCCGTGGCCAGGTTCCGGGCCGCACTCAGCTGCAGCACCTCGCCCTCAGCAATCGTAGCCGCGGCGTTCGAGAGGATGTCGAGGACGCGTAAAGAGCCCGTTTCCACCATCAATTGAAATGCGCGGGCAAACAGGTAATCGCCCACCAGAACGCTTGATTTATTGTCCCACAGCAGGTTCGCAGTCGGTCGCCCGCGCCGTTGTTGGCTTTCATCAACCACGTCATCATGCAACAGCGTGGCGGTATGGATAAATTCTACCGTGGCGGCCAGATAAACATCATAGCCGCCTGAATAGCTGCACAGATCGGCCGATGCGAGCGTCAACATGGGCCGCAGGCGTTTGCCACCTGCTTCGACCAAATGCGCGGTAACTTCAGGAATGCGCGGCGCGTGTTCTGACGCCATCCGCTCTCGGATCAGCACGTTAACAGCATCCAACCGCTCCGCCAGATGGCGCGCCAGTTCCTCATGAGGTTTTGTTGCAGCGTGATCCAACACCATTACGCCCCGCTTCAACGGCTCGACAAGCCGCTCTCTTCTTTCTACCACTTAGGCCATGAAACAGCTTTTGCGAACAACCGACATGGCGTCAATCGCCTTTGCCAAGGCCTTGCTAAATGGCGAGGGTATAGAGTGCTTCGAGTTGGACGTAAATATGAGCGTTCTGGAAGGCGGCATCGGGATTTTTCCCCGCAGAATCATGGTCGCAGACGCTGACTATGAAGATGCTGTCGTCACCTTGACCGACAACGGGATCGAGGTGGATGAACAGCCTTGAGCCGCAACAGAGCGCTGATCTGACGCAGGATGATTTCCTGGGCGGTGCTCTGAGCTTGCTACAGCCCCGGCGCGGATATCGCGCAGGTGTCGATCCGGTGCTCTTGGCAGCAAGTGTGGACGCCCAAGCGGGCGATAGCATTTTGGACTTGGGATGCGGCGTGGGTGCTGCCGCACTGTGCATCGGGCGGCGGGTGCCGGGGGTTCTTTTGACTGGGCTTGAGGTGCAAAGTGACTATGCAGATCTCGCCCGACGCAACGGCGCGGCGAACCACATCGATTTTGACGTTCTGACAGGCGACTTGGCCCAAATGCCGGAGAAACTGAAAGCGCGCCAGTTTGATCATGTGATCGCCAACCCGCCCTATTTCGACCGACGTAAAAGCACGCCGGCAGCAACGCATGACAAAGAGTTGGCTTTAGGTGAATGTCAGCCTTTGGCAGAGTGGATCAAGCAAGCGGCCAAAAGGGTTGTGCCCGGCGGGTCCGTGACGTTCATACACCGGATGGAGCGTTTGCCTGAGCTGTTATCCGAGTTTGACAAACGGCTTGGAAGCCTTGAAGTGTTGCCGCTTGCCCCACGCGAAAACAAACGCTCGCGTATGGTTTTGATCCGAGGTCGCAAAGGAGGGCGCGCTGATTTTCGGCTGCACGCGGCTTGGGTGTTGCACGGCGGCGAGGCACATGATGGGGATCAGGGAAACTACACCTGCGCAACCACCGCAGTGCTGCGCCACGGCGCTTCCTTGCCATTTTGATAGGCTTTTGGATAAATTCCGAAGCTTTGTTTGCGCTACCTGCTGCGGGTGCGGCGTGACTTTTTGCAAACTTTGTGATGCACTCCGGAAGTTAAACATGGAGTGGCTAGAAAGAGGAGATTGCCAATGAGCTTGGGTTCACACCTAGAGGAATTGCACAGAAAACATCAAACCCTCGCGAGCAAAGTCGAAGAAGCGCAACGCGCGCTCGGATCGACAGATTTCGAAATCGCCGAACTCAAGAAACAGAAACTCCGAGTAAAAGAAGAGATCAAACGCCTTTCGGTCCACGCCTGACAAAAGGCCTAAATTTTCAGCGCGGGCGCTCAACCCGCCAAGCGCTCAAGAAGTTCTCTTTTGAGAAAGCGAGGGGCGGATCGGATCCGCTCCTCAATCGGGTAAATCGCGTGGGTCCAAGATATCGTGATCTTCATCATGGCTTGCCGTGATCGCGACCTGCTCCAGCAACCATTCCCGAAACGCGCAGATATTGGGCAGTGTCTCTGCACCTTTCACGCAGACAAATCTGTAATGCGCAACCGTGTCGAGGGCGGGCCTAAACGGAGCAACAAGCCGCCCATCACGAATAAAACGCCCGGCAAAACTGATCCGCGCCATAACAGCCCCTGCGCCAGACAAGGCGGCATCAATCGCATGGTCGGCCTGAGAGTATTGCTGTCCTGTCCAGTCTCGCTCGGGCAGGCCTACGGCGCGAAACCATGCCGGCCAATCAGCGGGTGGGTCAAGAAAGGTGATGTCTTTGGCGTGAATAAGCGGGATCTTCTGTAGCCCGTCATAACCCGGAAATTCGGCCGCCATCTCCGGCGACATGACAGGCGTGACCCAATCGTCAAGAAACCGCTCTGAATAGAGTTCCTGCGGGTCGGGGCCGTAGCCAAACCGGATCGCTACATCCACCTCTGACCGGGTGAGATCAACAATGCCGAATGTGGCGCTAAGGCGTAGCTCAATCTCAGGATGGGCTTGGGCAAAGCTGAACAGGCGTGGGGCGAGCCATGTGGCGGTGAAGGCGGGCCCTGCCGTGACGGTCAGAGAGGATTGATCATTGATCCGAGACGCCTGCCGCCATGCCGCCCCGAGCGCTTCGAACCCGTCTCGTGCCCCTGGGGCCAACGCTCGACCTGCTTCCGTGAGTTCTACCGCACGATTGAGGCGATGAAAAAGCGGCGCGCCCAAATGTTCCTCAAGCGATTTGATCTGAAAAGAAAGCGCGGCGGGCGTTACATTAAGTTCTGCCGCGGCTTTTTGAAACGACATGTGCCGCGCAGCAGCGTCAAAGGCGCGTAAAGCGGTGAGAGGGGGCAGGCGTTCTGGCATGTTCAGTTAAGTAGCACTTACGTGAATTGGAAGAAAGTCTCGTTTGTAAGGCCGATTTTCCAAAGCCATATTGCTATCAGATAAGAAATTCACGATCAGAAAGGAAACGCCATGATCGAGACCCCCACCAACATCCGTACCCGTGACGCCTATCGCGCCGCTCATGAAGCCCGCGCCGAGGCCATGACCCACTTTTTCCGCTGGGTCACGGGCAAGACACGCTCCCGTTGATCGTTGCAAGTCAATAGGTGCAAAGCGGGCTCCGTTCTTCCCAGTTCGGCGCCCGCACATGAAAAAGGCCGCGTCACAGCGCGGCCTTTTTGATTCTTTCTTGAATAGATCAGACGAAGAATTGCGCGCCGTTGGCTGAGATCGTTGACCCGTTGATGAAGCCTGCGTCGTCAGATGCCAGGAATGTCACGCAGCGCGCGATCTCTTCCGGTTCACCCAGACGGCCAGCAGGGATCATGCCGATGATCGATTCGCGGACCTTTTCAGGCACCGCCATGACCATTTCTGTCGCGATATAGCCGGGGCAAATGGCGTTGGCTGTAATGCCTGCACGAGCGCCCTCTTGAGCCAAGGATTTTACGATGCCCAGGTCGCCCGCTTTGGTCGCGGCGTAGTTTGCTTGTGCAAACTGCCCCTTCTGACCATTGATTGAGGAGATCACGATAATCCGGCCGAACTTGCGGTCCCGCATGCCGGGCCAGATCGGGTGCACGGTGTTGAACACGCCGGTGAGGTTCGTGTCGATCACTTCGTGCCACTGTTCTGGCGTCATCTTGTGAAACGGCGCGTCGCGCGTGATGCCCGCATTTGCCACGACCACATCAATTGGACCAAGGTCGGCCTCAACCTGCGCCAGTCCGGCTTTCGACGCTTCATAATCCGCCACATTCCACTTGTAGGTTTTGATGCCGGTGTCAGCGGTAAAGGCCGCGGCCTTTTCATCATTGCCGGCATAGGTCGCGGCGACCTCGTACCCGTCTGCCTTCAGCGCTTTTGAGATTGCTTCGCCAATGCCGCGGCTTCCGCCGGTGACCAGTGCTACACGTGCCATTCAATATTCTCCTTAAACTTCATTGTCCCTTGGCTTCATCTTTCCAGAATTACTCTCGGGGGAGCGCGAGGGCGTGAAATCCCCTCGCATCTGGTTTTAGCGTTCCACGCACATTGCGACGCCCATACCGCCGCCGATGCAGAGGGTGGCGAGGCCTTTCTTGGCGTCACGCCGCTTCATCTCAAACAGAAGCGTGTTGAGCACACGGCAGCCGGACGCGCCAATCGGGTGACCGATTGCGATCGCGCCGCCGTTCACGTTCACAATCTCCGGGTCCCAGCCCATGTCTTTGTTGACTGCGCAAGCCTGGGCCGCGAAGGCCTCATTGGCCTCCACCAGGTCCAGATCGCCCACGGACCAGCCCGCCTTTTCCAGTGCTTTGCGGCTCGCGTGGATCGGGCCCACGCCCATGATTGACGGGTCAAGACCTGCGGTTGCATAGCTAGCAATGCGGGCCAGCGGCTCTATCCCGCGTTTTTCGGCCTCTTCGGCACTCATGAGCAGCGTGGCGGCGGCGCCGTCATTGATGCCCGATGCATTGGCTGCCGTGACGGAGCCGTCCTTTGTGAAGGCCGGGCGCAGCTTTTGCATCGCTTCCATCGTCGCGCCGTGGCGGATGTATTCATCCTGGTCGACCACGATGTCGCCTTTGCGGGTTTTGACGGTAAAGGGTGTAATCTCATCGGCAAATTTGCCCGCATTCTGCGCGGCCTCGGCCTTGTTTTGACTGGCCACGGCAAATTCATCCTGCATCTCGCGGGTGATCTGCCATTGATCGGCCACGTTTTCTGCTGTTTGCCCCATGTGATAGCCGTTGAACGCATCCCACAGTCCGTCGCGGATCATGGTATCTATGTATTTCACATCGCCCATTTTGTGGCCCGCGCGAAGATGGGCCGCATGGGTCGACAGCGACATGTTTTCTTGCCCGCCTGCGGCAACGATGGAGGCATCGCCAAGCTGAATATGCTGCGCACCAAGGGCGACCGCGCGAAGACCGGAGCCGCAGACCTGATTGATGCCCCAAGCCGCACTCTCGATGGGAAGACCGGCGTTGACATGGGCCTGACGGGCCGGGTTTTGCCCTTGAGCCGCGGTAAGGACCTGACCCATGATCGTCTCGGACACCTCTGCTTTGTCTACGCCTGCGCGCTCCACCACGGCCTCCAACACAGACGCGCCAAGATCATGGGCCGGCGTCCCTGCAAAAGCGCCGCTAAAAGAGCCAACGGCCGTACGGGCAGCAGATGCGATTACAACATTGGTCATGGTGGTGTCCTCCTCGGGATTACATGCGTGCGGGAGGACGCGCTGGCATCAGTGGTCAATTCAATTGAACGGGTTCAAAGGCTGACGCGACCCCCGTGGTTTCTCGGGGTCATACCGCAAGCCGCATGGACGGGCAACGAGTCGTTTCATAGAGGTCAGGCAGTTTCCTTACGATCGCCTTTTTCCGACCAAACCGGTCTGACAGTCGGTGCACCGTAAAAGTATCCCTGCAGGCAATCCATGCCCATCTGCTGCAGAAAGAACGCATCTTCCGGTGTTTCTACATTTTCGGCAACGGACACCATATCAAAATCGCGGGCCAACGTGGCCATCGTGCGCGCGATAATCTGATTGTCAGGATCACCTGCGATGCCTCGGATGAACTGCCCGTCGATCTTGAGAATGTCGAAGTAGAAATCCTTGAGGTACTTGAAGGACGTGTAGCCAGAGCCGAAGTCATCAAGTGCGAAGCTGATCCCCTTCTTTTGCAGTTTATTCATGAAATTGACCACCAGCTCTGGCACCAGGATGGCCGAGCTTTCGGTGATTTCAAGAATGAGACGTTCCGCAATTGTCGGATCCTCTCTGATGCCTTTTTCCAGGATATAGCTCCAGCGCCCGTAGCCGATCGACCGCGCTGACATATTGATCGAAAGACGCAAATCCTGGTGCTTGCGCATCTCAATCAAGCCTCGCTTCAGCGCCATGCAATCAATCTTACGCCCCGTTTCTGAGGCCTCAACCGCGTCGATAAAGTCTTTGGCGGGCAAAATACGTTTGGATTCGTCCAATATACGAATGAGCCCCTCGTAAAAGGCGGGGTTGCTGGTGTTGCGTGAGGGTACGATCGCTTGATAGGCCAGCATCACCCGCCCATCAGAAAGTGCGTCTTCGACCATGCCAATGGTGCCCTTGTCGCGGGAGGTCACGGCATAGTTCAAAGGGCTGTCATGCCCTGCTGGAACGTCGGCCCAATCCGCCTTCGTGCGCGCCATTGCGGTCTCCAATTTCTGTACTGAGCTGCTCTGGCTTCACACCGTGACGGGTGGACGTTAAAGAATTCTCAAACGTAAAATTGAAGCAATCCGGGAGGCTGACATGGGTGAGCGATGTGGCTGGGTCGGTCTTGAGCCAATCTATGTGGAATACCACGACACAGAGTGGGGCGTGCCTGAATATGATAGCCGCGCGCTGTGGGAAAAGCTCATCCTGGATGGATTTCAGGCTGGCTTGAGCTGGATCACGATCCTTAAAAAGCGAGATAACTTTCGCGCTGCTTTTGCGAATTTTGACCCAAACGTGGTGGCAAACTGGGGTGAGGCGGAAGTGGAGCGGTGCCTTGCGGATCCGGGAATCATCCGGCATCGGGGCAAAATTGAAGCGACGATCGGCAATGCCCGAGCATGGCAGGTGATCGAGGCCGAACAGGGGTTTGACCGTAACCTGTGGGACTATGTGGGCGGTGCACCGATACAGAACAGCTGGAAAACGCTTGCAGACGTGCCCGCTCAGACGGAATTGTCAAAGTTGATCTCAAAAGATCTGAAGAAACGAGGGTTCAAGTTCTGCGGACCCACGATTGTTTACGCGTTTATGCAAGCCGTTGGTATGGTCAATGATCATCTGGTGAGCTGTCCGCGCTATTCTGATGTCGCGGCGATGGGCGCACCGCGTAATTGGGGTAGCGCATGATTTACAAATTGTTTTACGCCGATGACAGCGCCGCCATGGGCGTGAGGGTTTTATTGGAGCAGATCGGTGCAGAATATGAGCTGGTTGATACATCCATCGCCAAGGACGCGCCACGTCACGCTGACCACTTGGCACTCAACCCCAACGGTTGGGTGCCTGTGCTCGCCTGGGATGGGCGCGCGATGTATGAGGCGGCCGCGATTACGATTTTTCTCACCGATCTCTATCCAAATGCCTGCCTTGGCCCCGCGCCCGATGATCCCGATCGCGCGCTGTTTCTGCAGACGCTTGTCTATTTTTCCAACACGGTTCAAACGGCGTTTCAACAGTATTACTATGCCGAGCGTTTTGCCGAGGACGCAGCTGGATGTGCAGGCGCGATGGCCCGTGGGGTACAGCGGCTTCGCGAGGTATGGCAGGTGGTCGACGATCAAATTGGTGACAACACTTGGATGATTGGCAACCGATTTACGGCCGCCGATGTCCATCTTTATATGTTGAGCACATGGCTTGACCCCGCAGGTGGGCACCCAATGGTCTCAGACTTTCCGAATGTGGCGCGCGTGGTCGCGAACGCAGCAGGGCAGGATTGCGTCAAAAAGGTCTATGGCCTCTAAGCCTACAAAGGAATGCTTTGGTTTTTGCGCCGAACTCCTATATGTGCATGCATCTAGCGAGACACATGACCAGCCGATATGACAAAACCCGCCCCGATCACGCAGGACCTTTTGACGATCCCCCGGAAATTGCCGGAGGGGCCTGTGAACCTTGTGGGTCTCACCCGGCCTGCGCTGCGTGAGGCGCTGATCGCCCATGGCACGCCGGAAAAGCAGGCCAAGATGCGGGCGAGCCAAATCTGGCAGTGGATCTATCAATGGGGCGTGCGGGATTTCGCGCTCATGACCAACCTCAGCAAAGCCTACCGCGCTGAGTTGGCAGAGAATTTCGTGATTGCGGTGCCGGAGATGGTGACGCGCCAGGTTTCCGCTGATGGGACGCGCAAGTATCTGGCGCGGATCGCAGGCGGGCATGAGGTGGAGGTGGTGTATATCCCCGAAACCGATCGGGGCACGCTGTGCATTTCAAGCCAGGTGGGTTGCACCCTGACCTGTTCTTTCTGTCACACCGGCACGCAGAAACTGGTACGCAACCTCACAGCGGGTGAGATCGTGGGCCAGATCATGATGGCGCGCGATGATTTGGGCGAATGGCCGAAGCCTGGCGAAGGCTCGGGCGAACGGCCCCGCTTGCTGAGCAACATTGTTCTGATGGGCATGGGTGAGCCGCTTTACAATTTCGACAATGTGCGGGACGCGATGCAGATTGCCATGGACGGGGAGGGGATCAGCCTGAGCCGTCGCCGGATCACGCTGTCGACCTCTGGCGTGGTGCCTGAGATCGCAAAGACGGCCGAAGAGATCGGTTGCATGCTCGCGGTCAGCTTTCATGCCACCACCGATGAGGTGCGCGATCATCTGGTGCCGATCAATCGCAAATGGAACATTGAGACGCTGCTCGATGCCCTGCGCGCCTATCCCAAAGCGTCCAATTCTGAGCGGATCACCTTTGAATACGTGATGCTCAAGGATGTGAATGACAGCGATGAGGATGCCCGCCGTTTGGTGCAACTGATCAAGGGCATCCCGGCCAAGATCAACCTCATCCCGTTCAACGAATGGCCGGGCGCGCCGCATGAACGCTCTGATTGGGAACGGATCGAGCGGTTTGCCGACATCATCTACAAAGCCGGGTACGCCAGCCCCATCCGCACGCCGCGCGGGGAAGACATCATGGCCGCGTGCGGACAGCTAAAGTCAGCGACGGAGCGGGAACGCAAACCTCGGCGAGAGATCGAAGCGCGCGCGGGTCTGTAGCGCTTTGATAAGGCCGGTTTGCCCAGACCGTACCAATTACAGTTCTGACAACCTGTCTCAAAAGAACCTCTTGCTTGCCCAATTTCGGCACAATTGTCGCCACAGCCCGTGAATATCCAAATACTCAGGGTAACATTGTAATTGGGAACGAAACGATGGAACTGAAAGATATGGAACAGCTGCGCAACCTTGTGATGCGCGAGCGGGGATTGGCCGTGTCAGACCGTGAATGGCAGCATCGTCTGCGCGGTCATGGCTATGACGTTCGGAGCACCGAAAAGGGCCGCGTGATCAGCTCCCTCTTGCGCGAGCGTGATCTCATCACCATCCCTGGCCTCTCCTAACTGGTTTTTGACTTTCATCTTGCTATGCCTTGCGTAACAATCTCGCTTATCAGCGAGCGTGAGGCGGAGCATGGCAAAGACGAAGATCGGCGTGATCGGGGGCTCTGGTGTCTATGATATTGACGGACTGACGAGCGCGGAGTGGATCGCGGTTGAAAGCCCGTGGGGCGCCCCGTCCGATCATATCCTCACCGGCAACCTGGACGGTGTTGAGATCGCGTTTCTGCCCCGGCACGGGCGGGGGCATGTGCATTCGCCAACCTCAGTGCCCTATCGTGCCAACATAGACGCGTTGAAACGGATTGGTGTGACGGATGTGATTTCCGTCTCTGCCTGCGGGTCTTTCCGCGAAGAGATGGCGCCCGGTGATTTTGTCATCATTGACCAGTTCATCGACCGAACCTTTGCCCGTGACAAAAGCTTTTTCGGCCCCGGTTGCGTGGCCCATGTCAGCGTCGCACATCCCACATGCCCCCGTCTGAGTGACGCGTGCAAGCGAGCCGCCGAAGCGGCGAGCGTCACCGTGCATCAAGGTGGCACCTATCTCGCCATGGAAGGCCCGCAGTTTTCCGCCCTCGCGGAGTCAAAACTCTACCGAGAGGTGTGGGGCTGTGACGTCGTCGGCATGACCAATATGCCCGAGGCCAAGCTCGCCCGCGAGGCAGAGCTTTGTTACGCCTCCGTTGCCATGGTCACGGACTATGACAGTTGGCACCCCGATCACGGCGAAGTGGACGTGACCCAGATCATCGCCACGCTGACCGGCAATGCCGCCAAAGCGCGGGATATGGTGGCCGGTTTGCCCGCGCTTTTGGGGCCGGAGCGGGATCTATGCCCATATGGCTGCGATCGCGCCTTGGACTACGCGATCCTGACCGCGCCCGATCTGCGCGACGCGGCGCTGGTGGCCAAGCTTGACGCGGTTGCCGGGCGCATTCTCAACAGGTAGCGTCCCAGGCACAGCAATCGCGCGCGCTGCGTGATTGAGATACGGAGATCAGATTTTCCAATGTCCTTTGACCTTTGGCTGACATTCGCCGCCGCTTCCACCGCATTGGTTTTGATCCCTGGCCCTACGGTTTTGTTGGTGCTGAGCTATGCTCTGAGCCAAGGCAAACGCGTGGCCGTGGCATCTGCGACAGGGGTCGCCGTGGGGGATCTTGTGGCGATGAGTCTGTCCTTGGCTGGGCTGGGCGCGCTTGTTCTGGCCTCTGCTACGCTCTTTACTGTGCTCAAATGGGCGGGGGCGGCCTACCTTGTATATCTCGGTGTGAAACTTCTGCAGAGTCCGCCGTCACAAGGTCTTGATGCGATGGGCGCTGCCAAGACTGTGACGGGCGGCGGCGTGTTATGGCACGCAGCGGCTGTGACCGCGCTCAACCCGAAATCCGTCGCGTTTTTTATCGCCTTTGTACCCCAATTTGTCGTGGTGGATCAGCCGATACTGCCGCAATTCGCAATCCTTGTGGCGACTTTTGTGAGCATTGCCGCAGCGAATGCTCTGGCCTATGCGCTGCTCGCAGATCGGCTGCGGCAAACAATCAAACTGCCAAGCGTAATCGGCTGGTTTAGCCGTGGGGGCGGGGTCGCCCTGATCGGTATGGGGATCATGACGGCCTTTGTGCGTCGACAACCGTAGAGGTCACCCGTTCTTCTTGACGAAGTCGCGGATGAATCCTCGGATTTCGCGCGCCGCAGACGTGTCTAATTCTTTGCAGAGCCGCACAAAGATGTCGCGCTCCTCCTTGTCCATGCGCAAGATCAGCTGACTGTTTTTCTTCCCTGATTTCTTCTTTGGGGCGGACAGTTTGCTCAAGGAGTGGCCTTTCATCCTCGAAAGTGTCGATACAAGGTATATACAATTCAAGTCTTGTCGAGGGTCAATATGGCCGGCCAGTCCAAAGGCTGACCGAGGCACGTTTGACCCTTGAATGGCGCAACACTTGCGTCGCAGCCACAGATCGGCCAAACCCGTTTGGGTGAAATCACCAGCGCAGAGGCCTCAATGCCAGCGACAACCACTGTTCAGCACTATATCCGCACCATCCCGAATTTTCCCCATGAGGGGATCATGTTCCGCGATGTCACCACGCTCTTTGCAGACCCGCGTGGTTTTCGAATGGCCATTGACCAATTGCTACACCCGTATGCCGGCGCCCGGATTGACAAGGTGGTTGGGCTTGAGGCGCGTGGTTTCATTCTTGGCGGTGCCGTGGCGCATCAGCTCTCGGTGGGGTTTGTACCAGTGCGTAAGGCGGGCAAACTGCCCGGCAAAGTGATCAGCCAGGCTTATGACTTGGAATATGGCAGCGCGGAGATGGAGCTGCATGACGATGCGATTGCCCCGGGAGAAAAGATCCTTTTGGTCGATGATTTGCTGGCCACAGGCGGGACTGCAGAGGCGGGGATAAAGCTGATCGAACAGCTTGGGGGTGAGATTGTCAGCTGCGCCTTCATCGTGGATTTGCCGGAACTGGGCGGGCGCAGAAAGCTTGAGGCCATGGGCATGGATGTGCATACGGTTTGTGAGTTTGAGGGCGCATGAGCCATGTCGGTAACGGCGCATTCCGATGACTATGGAACGGTGACGCCCTATTTCACGGTGGATGATCCCGACGCGCTGATCACGTTCGCCCAGAGGGTTTTTGACGCAGAACTGATCAAAATCAACCGATACGAAAGTGGCGTGTTGCAACACGCCCGCCTGCGCATCGGCGACACAGTGATCATGCTCAATCAAAGCACAGATGCATACGCCGCGCAGGTTTCACAAATGCACATCCTTGTGGGCGACGCTGATGCTGTCTTCGACCACGCGCTTGATGCCGGGGCGGAGGCAATCATGGAGCCCAATATTCGCCCGCACGGGCACAGAATGGCGGGGGTCAAAGACCCGTGCGGCAATATCTGGTGGATCGCGTCTCGATTGTCGTGACCGTCCCAAACCGCTTCCAGCTCGATCGAACGGGGTAGATCGATCAAACGGCGTGTCTATTTCAGCCTCCAGAGCTGTCCCAGCCATCAAGGATCTTCATCGCCTCATCGGCGGTTTCGACGAACTGGAACAGGTCGAGATCTCCAGCCGAAATCGTGCCTGCCTCGGACAGCGCGTCCCAATTGATAATGCTGCGCCAGAACTCTTCTCCAAACAAAAGAAAAGGCACCCGTGCCATGCGGTCGGTTTGGATCAGAGTAAGAGATTCAAAAAGCTCATCCAACGTGCCGAAGCCGCCGGGGAAACATGTGATCGCCTTGGCACGCATCAGGAAATGCATCTTGCGAATTGCGAAATAGTGAAAGTTAAAGCAAAGCGAGGGCGTTACATACTCATTGGGTGCCTGCTCATGTGGCAGCACGATGTTGAGCCCGATGGATGACCCGCCCGCATCTGCAGCCCCACGGTTACCAGCCTCCATCACACCAGGGCCACCGCCGGTGACAACCACATATTCGCGGCCGTAGCTTTCCATGGATTTCTTCGTCACCAGTTCGGCGAATTTGCGCGCTTCGTCATAGTATTTCGACAGATCAGCCAGCGTTTTCGTCCGCGCGCTGCTCTTCTTGGAGGGCTCAGGAATGCGCGCGCCCCCAAACAAGACGACCGTGCTTTCAATGCCGCGTTCTTGCATGATGATTTCGGGCTTCAAAAGCTCCAACTGTAGCCGCACCGGGCGCAAATCTTCGCGACATAGAAACTCATCATCAGCAAAAGCCAGGCGATAGGCCGGCGCGCGGGTTTGGGCTGTATCTGGCACCTGCTCTGCAGTGGTGCGGTCCGCCTGCGCATCGGGAAACGGGCTGCTGCGGTCGTCTTTCATAGGGCGCGCCTTTCATCTTATCAGCGTCCAAGCGGTACCCGGTTTGGCCAGCTTTGACTAGAGGCTGGTCCCGGCTTCACTTTGCCAAAAATACTCCCGCTGGAGGTCTGAAATCTCTTGGATTGCACGCCCTCGCGCGACACCGTATAGCCGGAGCACTTTCGAGACACCCGGAGACGAGACATGTCGAACGCACAGCTTGAAACCGCCATTGAGGCCGCGTGGGACGCGCGCGATGACATCACACCTGGAACCACAGGTGAGACGCGCGAAGCCATTGAGGACACACTAAACGCGCTCGATAGCGGGTCTTTGCGTGTCGCGGAGAAGCTGGACAGCGGCGATTGGCATGTAAATCAATGGGCCAAGAAAGCGGTTTTGTTGGGCTTCCGCATCAAGGACATGGAACATCAGGATGGCGGGCCGCAAGGCGCGGGATGGTGGGACAAAGTTGACAGCAAGTTCAAAGGCTGGGGGGATAACCAATGGAAGGCAGCCGGATTCCGCGCGGTGCCAAACTGCGTGGTGCGCAAATCAGCGTTCATCGCGCCGGGTGTGGTGCTGATGCCGTCCTTTGTAAATCTAGGCGCTTATGTGGACGAGGGCACGATGGTCGATACTTGGGCCACCGTTGGCTCCTGCGCGCAAATCGGCAAAAACGTGCATCTCTCGGGCGGTGTCGGTATTGGGGGTGTGTTGGAGCCGATGCAAGCGGGCCCGACCATCATTGAGGACAATTGCTTTATCGGGGCACGCTCTGAGGTCGTGGAGGGTTGCATTGTGCGCGAAGGGTCTGTGTTGGGCATGGGCGTGTTCATCGGAAAATCCACGAAGATTGTGGATCGCGAAACCGGTGATGTGACCTATGGCGAGGTGCCGCCCTACTCGGTGGTTGTGGCCGGGTCGATGCCCACCAAGAACAACATTTCGCTCTACTGCGCCGTTATCGTGAAGCGTGTCGATGAAAAGACCCGGTCAAAGACGGGCATTAACGAGCTTCTGCGCGACTAAGGGCAATGACCAAGCCAAAGCGCACCCAAGAGGTCTATACCTTGCTGGTTGAGATCGGCCGCAAGGAGGGCGATGGTTTGCCTGATGGGGCAACGGGGGCCGCGCTGATGGTGTACGCCAGTGGCGTGGATGAGGCAGAGGCCGTGCGCGAGACCGTGGCCATTCTCAAGCAGGCCGATACAGCGCCGTTGGACGTGTCAGGTTATGGGACACTGCAGGAACGTCAGGCCGAAGGGCATGACATCTCTGACGAGGAGCGCGAGCTTATGCAGCGAGCGCTGGATGAAAACGCAGTGATCGTAGCGCAGGTGACGCCGTTTTTCGAAGACTAGATGTTTCGCGTTGGGTGATGGGCGGCTTAAGCGGCTCTTGCGCTGGCCAGTGTGATGGCTTCGAACGGCTTCAAAACAGGCCAAACCGGTTTTGCATGCTCTGGCAAGAGGGATCGATCAATGTCGGCGAACACGCTGGCCGAGAGTTTTTCACTTCGGCGTCTGATACGACCAATATAGAGGCTGTCCACAGGACATCCCGATGCGATTATGGCCTCATGATTGGGCAGCACCAGCTGATAGAGAGATAGCTTGTCAGGCCCATCGTGATGGCGTGCTGAGATGTCATTGATCAGGTGCCGGGCGGGAATCGCGACGGCTTCGTGACCAAACATGTATTCCACATCTGAGCCTTTGAGAATGATCCGCTGATCCGCAGAGACGACAAGATCCCGGGTTAGCCCGAAGTATCCTCCACGCAGGCAGACCGGACGAAACGCGCCCTGCGCCGGCATCTTGTCACGGATCACATGTAGCACGGGCACCAGATCACCTGCATCGGTCATGACCAAATCCCCCCGTTTCAGGGTGTGGATAAACCTTTCGCCCTTATCTGTCATGATCGGAGTTTGCGGCATCAGCCCTGGGCGTGGGCCCACCGGCTCAACCCGATCAGAGAGGCCGATTTGCATAACATCGGCGTCGATTTCATGAAGATGAGGGCGGGTCATCAGATCACGCATGTCCGTCAAGATCATCGGCCGTGCTGCCTCAAGATGCACCATGTGCAGGCTGTCAGGCTCTGCCCTCTCAATGGCCAGGCGCGCACAGCCCTGCGGTGCATCCCAGCTATACGATAGCCGCACGAAATCCGTTCGATCCACATAAGGGCAGGGCAAAACCGCGCTCATCGTGTCTTGCCCCTGAGCTTCGATCAAGACAACGCTGCCTCCGGGCAAAACCTGCAGTGAAAAGCGCCCTGGCCAGGGAAAGCAGCGGTCAAAGGCAAGCAGGGTCTGCGGCCGGTTCTCAGGCGTCACGCGGGCCTCGATCATCAATGTGCCACGCGGCAAGAGCTCTACCAGAGGGTTGGTAGGGTCTTGCGCCAAGTGATCCGGGGTGGGTTGATTAAACCATCCGGTGTGGCGCGTGCAGGCTCCGATCCAACCCATTCAGGCCGCCCATTTCCGGGACAAAAGCTGTGCCTCGTAGCGTTTGAGCGACGGGCGCGCCGAGGCACTGTAGCCTTCGCCGGTCTCCGGCCGCAACTCAGGAAAAATGGTTTGGATTTCCTCAAGCATTTCGGCCTCAAAGGAATGGGCAATCTGGGGTCCTGGCATGAAGCTTTCGGTTTCCAACCCGGCAGACGTGATCACCTCGTGCTGATCAAAAAGCATATGGAAGTAATCAACATACCCGCCCTCGACCTGCCGAACTGTGCGATCGTTGATCAGATCCTTGGCCGCGACCAATACCTCCGGCTCGCCAAAGAGCAGTTCGGCCAGCACATCCTTGATCAAGATCCGGTGCAAAGGTGAGACGGCCAGATCAGTATGTGCACCAAACGTGCCGGCCTTGATAAAGACAGGCGCGAATGCCCCTATTGCCGCAACCTGACGGTGTCCTATCCAGCGAATTGGTTGCGGGCCGCGATCTTTGGTGACGACCAGATCACCGACCTGAAGCTCTTCAACCGGGCGCTCCCCTTGATCGGTGAGGATCAGGGTTTCAGCCACAAAACAAGGCACCGAGTTGAGCGTAATGAACGCCACATCGCTTTCGCCTGTTGTGCTTTCGACTTGATAGGTGAAATTGACCGTCTCTTCGTCGCTGTCGCTTTCAACCGTGATGGTTCCGTCTGAGTTGACTGTCACATCCTGCCCGGATGGGAGTGTAATCGGTACGCCAACGGTGACGGATTGACCGTTGATATGAGTGATGAACAGAGTGCCGCCGGTGGCGTTGTCGTCATTGCCAAGTATGTCAAAGGTCTTGATGGCATCGGGCGCCATGGTGAGATCGTCGTCATTTGCGATCAAATCGGTCTGAATGCTGTCTCCGGCAATCAGCAAGGTGGAGTCGTAATTGTTATCGGCCACGTCTGCGATGCCGATGCGGATGGTGTTTTCCACGCCCGCGTTCACGTTCATCTTCAGGGTCAGCGTTATCGTCACACCGTCCATCTCGGTGTTCAGCTGATCGGCGGTGTTGTCCTGAAAAAGGTTGGCATTGTCGTTGCTGTTAAGGTTGCCGGGGTCAACGTCACCATCGCCCACCGCCAGGTCGACAAATTGATCATTGACCCATACGCCGACAAAGTCCTGGAACTGCGAGTTGGTGAATTCAGGGTATTCTTCTGACGCGAAGACAAATTGCATTGTCATCACATCGCCATCGGGGATGAACGTCACGTCCAGAAAGGATGCGTCAAATGTGCTTGCGCCGGCCGCATCGTTGAAATCTTGGACGTTGTTGGGCCCGCTGGAACCCGTTGTCGTGCCGGTGTTCAGATTGGATTGGCTGGCATTGTTGTTGGTAAACGCGCTCGTATCCCCTGTTGAGAGGATCACACCCGTCGGGCCAGGAACAACGCCAGGGGCGTCATTGTTTGTATCGTCATAAATGCCAGAGCTGTCCGGGTCGCCCGTGTAGGTCGCGCTGACCACCTGAACGCTGTCCCCGAAGATCGCTTCGGCCATTGCCTCCGCATTTGCAGAGGTATCAATTGGCACCTCGACGCCCGCAACCATATCTGCCCACCTCGTGTCATGCCGAGGTCAAGACGCAATCGCGCCGGCATATGCCGATCATTTGGGTGCCTGAATACCCGCTCGATTGTCGGCCGTTTTGGCCGTGAATGCCCTGCCTCGGGTCTGTTATTGTTGAAATGGTTACCAGAATCCGGCGCGCTTGTTAAGACTTATTCACCGCGCGAGATTTATCGTGTAGGGGTGTGGCGGCCTGAACCTGAGGTGCGTCTCATGCCGGAAAAACTGGATCCCATTTCGTTGACAGCCGATCTTGTTCGGTGCCCTTCCGTGACGCCCGAGGAGGGTGGCGCGTTGGTGCTCTTGGAGCGCGTGCTGAGCGAGGCGGGGTTTGACTGTACGCGGGTGGACCGCGGTGACGTTTGCAACCTGTTTGCGCGCTGGGGCGCCAAGACCTCCGAGCGGACTTTTGGCTTTAACGGACATACCGATGTGGTGCCCGTTGGCGATGAAACCGCCTGGAGCGTGGGGCCGTTTTCGGCAGTGATACGCGATGACATGATATGGGGGCGCGGGGCCACGGATATGAAATCTGGCGTAGCAGCCTTCGCGGCGGCGGCGGTGGATTTCGTAACAGAGACACCGCCAAAGAACGGTGCCGTCATACTCGCAATCACCGGCGATGAAGAGGGCGACGCGATTGACGGTACGGCCGCGATCCTAGATTGGATGGCGTCGCAAGGTGAGGCGATGGACGCCTGTTTGGTGGGCGAGCCCACATGCCCCACCCGCATGGGTGAAATGATGAAGATCGGACGGCGCGGATCAATGTCGGCCTGGATCACCCTCAAGGGTGTGCAAGGGCATTCTGCCTATCCTCACCGCGCCAAAAATCCGCTGCCCGCCATGGCGCGTCTGGTCGATCGTCTATCGACCCATGTGTTAGATGATGGAACTGACCATTTTGATCCTTCGACCCTCGCTGTTGTGAGCGTGGAGACAGGCAATGACACCACGAATGTTATCCCGGCGAGCTGTCGTGCGACTGTGAATATACGGTTCAACGATCAACATAGCGGCGTCGCGCTTACCAGCTGGTTGCAAGGCGAGTTGGACCGTGTCGCATCGGAGTTTGATGTGGGCGCGGATATGCAGGTGAAGATATCTGGCGAAAGCTTTTTGACCCCACCAGGGCCACTGTCCGATCTTGTGGCAAAAGCGGTTGAGGCCGAAACCGGGGTCGTGCCTGAGCTTTCCACATCAGGCGGCACGTCGGACGCGCGCTTTGTCAAAGATCACTGCCCGGTGGTGGAGTTCGGCCTTGTAGGTCAAACGATGCATCAGGTGGATGAACGGGTGGAGGTCGCGCAGGTGCACACGCTCAAAGCAATCTACCGCCGGATTTTGCAGGATTTTTTTGCGTGACATTGGAAATCGGCCTCACCGATGATCTGGCTGCGTGCCTCGAGCTGCGCCGCATTGTGTTCATGGAGGAGCAGAACGTATCCGAGGCCGATGAGCGGGATGGCAAGGACGATGTCGCGCATCACATCTTGGCCCGCCAAAAAGACAGGCCAGTGGGGTGTGCGCGCATCTTGATCGACGGGCATTCGGGTAAGATCGGTCGGGTTTGTGTGCTCAAAGATCAACGTGGGACAGGTCTTGGTCAGGCGCTGATGAAGGGATGTTTGGAGCATTTGAGAACGATGCCGGAGGTCACCCGCGCGGTTCTGGGCGCACAAACCCATGCCCTGGGATTTTACGAAAACCTCGGGTTCGTAGCCTTCGGGCCGGAGTTTCTGGATGCAGATATCCCGCATCGCATGATGGAGCGCGCTTTGTGAGCCGCGCCAAGCTTGTCGTAATGCTGAAAGTGCCGCGTGCGGGGCAAGTGAAAACCCGGTTGGGTCACGAGATTGGGATGACCCGCTCGGCATGGTGGTTTCGCCATCAAGTGACGCGCCTTTTGCGCCGCTTGGAAGATCCGCGCTGGCAAACCGTTTTGGCTGTGGCCCCTGATCGGGATGGCCTCACGTACCGCCGCTGGCCTGAGCATTTGGTGCGTGTGCCGCAGGGCCGCGGCGATCTGGGCGCGCGCATGGGGCGCGTGATGCGCGGGCTGCCACCCGGCCCGGTTTGCATCATCGGCGGTGACATTCCTGGCGTTCGGCAGGCGCATGTCGCCCGTGCGTTCAAGACCCTGGGGGATCATGATGCGGTCTTTGGTCCTGCACCTGATGGCGGCTATTGGCTGGTTGGTTTGAAACGCGCAGGCCGGGTCTCGAATACGCTTTTTCAGAATGTGCGCTGGTCCACGAAGCATGCGCTATCCGATACCATGGCCGGGCTGCCCGATGCGCGCATCGCTATAGTCGACACATTGCAGGACGTGGACACGGCATCGGATTTAAGGCTCACATGCGCCTCGGTCTGATCATCCTGTGTGTGGGTTACGTCCTCAGTCAGTTTTTCCGGGCATTTCTGGCCGTGCTTACGGATGTTCTGGAACGTGATTTAGGCACCACGGCGAACGATCTGGCCTTCGCCTCGGGCCTCTGGTTTCTGACATTTGCGGCGATGCAGGTTCCGGTGGGATGGGCGCTGGATCGGATCGGGCCGCGGCGCACCGCCTCAGTTTTGTTGCTGCTGGGGGGCGGCGGAGGCGCGCTTTTGTTCGCGGTGGCCACGCAGCCCATGCATGTCATTCTTGCGATGATGCTGATCGGTGTGGGGTGTTCGCCTGTGCTCATGGCGTCATACTTCATTTTTGCGCGAGAGTTTCCCCCGGCTAAGTTCGCCACGCTGGCGGCGCTGATGCTGGGGGTCGGGTCTGTGGGCAACCTTGTGGCGTCCTATCCAATGGCCCTAGCGGCCGAAGCGCTGGGTTGGCGTGCAAGCCTTGTTGGTCTTGCGGTGATTTCGGTGGCCGTCGCCGCTGGCATTTTCGTCTCTGTTCGAGATCCTGAGCGCGTATCGCAAGCCGACGGCGGCTCACTTCTGAGCTTGCTGCGTATGCCGGCGCTTTGGGCGATCTTTCCTTTGATGATCGTGGCCTACGCGCCTGCCGCTGCCATTCGCGGTTTGTGGATGGGCCCCTATCTGATCGATATTCACGGGCTTACGACGGCTCAGGTCGGGCAGGCGACTTTGGCCATGGGCGTGGCGATGATCCTGGGCACGTTTTTCTATGGCCCGCTTGATCGGTTGTTTTGCACGCGCAAATGGGTGGTTCTTTCAGGCAATCTTTTATGCGCGGCGGCGATCATCGGGCTGGCGCTTGCGATTGAGAGCGGCGTGATGCTTGCGGTCGCGCTCTGTGCCGCGCTGGGCTTCTTAGGGGCCACGTTCCCGGTGATGATCGCTCATGCGCGCGCGTTCTTTCCACCGGCTCTGGCGGGGCGGGGCGTGACGCTGATGAACCTCTTTGGCATTGGGGGTGTGGGGCTTTTGCAATTTGCGTCCGGTCAGCTTCATGCCTCTGTTCTGACAAGCTCTGGCCCAAGCGCTGCCTATGCCGCGCTCTTTGGCATGTTTGGTGTCGCGCTTTTGGTAGGGTGTGTGATTTACCTTTTCAGCCGCGACGCCACGTCCTGAGTTAGCCCTTTCCCCCAGCATGTGTTGGGAGTATGAGGCCCCCGGGAACATCCCAACATCGGAGAATCTAAAATGGGATATAGAGTCGTCGTCGCCGGTGCCACGGGCAATGTGGGCCGCGAAATGCTGAACATTTTGGCTGAGCGCCAGTTTCCTGTGGATGAGCTTGCCGCTCTGGCCTCGCGCCGGTCGCTGGGCACGGAAGTGACCTTTGGTGAGACAACACTGACGACGAAAGATATCGACACATTTGACTTCACAGGTTGGGATATTGCGCTGTTTGCGATTGGGTCGGAGGCCACGAAGCAATACGCGCCCAAGGCTGCGGCCGCCGGTTGTGTCGTGATCGATAATTCCTCGCTCTATCGCTACGACCCGGATGTGCCGCTGGTGGTGCCAGAGGTGAACCCGGAAGCGGTCGAAGGCTACGCCAAGAAAAACATCATCGCCAACCCGAATTGTTCAACTGCGCAGATGGTGGTCGCGCTCAAGCCCCTGCATGATCGCGCGAAGATCAAGCGTGTGGTCGTGTCGACGTATCAATCCGTTTCCGGCGCGGGCAAAGACGGGATGGATGAACTATGGGATCAAACCAAAGCCATCTATAACCCGACCACTGAGGTGGAACCCAAGAAGTTCCAAAAGCAGATTGCGTTCAACGTTATCCCGCACATTGATACCTTCATGGAGGACGGCTCCACCAAAGAAGAGTGGAAGATGGTGGCGGAGACGAAAAAGATCGTGGACAAGTCGATCAAGGTCACCGCGACATGCGTGCGGGTGCCGGTTTTTGTGGGGCATTCAGAGGCCGTGAACATCGAGTTCGAAGAATTCCTCGATGAAGATGAGGCCCGCGATATTCTGCGTGAGGCGCCGGGCATCATGGTGATCGACAAACGTGAGGCCGGTGGCTACGTGACGCCCATCGAATGTGTGGGCGATTATGCAACTTTCATCAGCCGTATACGGCAGGACAGCACGATCGAGAACGGTCTGAACCTCTGGTGCGTGTCCGATAATCTGCGCAAAGGGGCCGCCCTCAACGCGGTGCAGATCGCAGAGACGCTGGGCAACCGGGTTCTTAAGAAAGGGTTGGAGCCGGCCTGACGCGACCTAAAAAGGCTCAATGACATCAAAATCGTCGGTGAAATCTTTCTCCGGCGATTTTTTTGTGGGTGCTTCTGGGACGTGATCGCCAGGCAGGGCGCGCTTTGCCAGCCATGCGTGTGGATGGCCAGGAAATGGCGTGCCAATCTTTTTCATAAGTTTACTGTAGCCAAAGCCAAGTTGCGATGCTTTGCAGATGCGTCTGCCACTGTCTCGATCATGAAGCGCCAAACCGCCCCCGGACGCCACAAGGCAGAAACCCCTTTGCCGCAAACGCGCCTTAAGGTCAGGCCAAGTTGTCGCGTTTAGGAAATCCGGCAGCAGCCGTGATTTCAAGCCCTCGATCAAATGTTCTTCAGACAACTGCGCGGACTTGATCTTACGTGTCATTTCAATCTCTCGCGTGACGAGATCGCGCAACAATTGGCTGACGGTTACATCTCGTTCGCGTGCAAGCCGCCGCGCGGCATCCGCCAATTCCGTTTGCAGTTTTACATCGACCCATTCCATAGACAGCATCAAACACGCTCATGGTTAGGGAAGGGTTAATTGAGCACCTAAAAACGTTCTGCGCGCAGCACCTGGCAATCTACAACCGAGACGACACCAATTTGTTTTTCCACCACGGCAAATGCGGCATCCAGTAGATCGTCAAGCTTTTCTGCCCGGATCATGCACACCACCTGCACCATACCAGATCCCCGGGTCACATCCCCCGATCGTTCCCATTCACCTGACCGACCCGAGCCGCCATAGACCGGCAATATGGTATACCCGGTCACACCGGCCTCTTGCAAAGCCCGTGTCAGACGAGACTGCATCGCCCTTTCGATGGTAATCTCCACACGTTTTGCGTCATGGGTTTGCATGTCAGCCTCCTGTCGCAGCTTGCGCGATTGTCAAATAAAGCGGAATGCCAATGGTCAAGTTGAACGGAAAGGTTACGCCAAGCGATAGCGTCAGGTAAATTGACGGGTTCGCCTCGGGCAGGGCCACGCGCATGGCGGCTGGTACGGCGATGTAGCTGGCCGACGCCGACAGCACCATCAGTAACAGTGTGCCACCAGTGGACAAACCAAGCCCAAGGCCTGCGCCAAGGCCCAGCAAGCTGCCAATCACAGGCATCACTATTCCAAAAGCGAGGCTTCCAAGGCCGAGCGCATCGCGCCCTCGTCGCATACCGCGCCCCGCAACAAGGCCCATGTCCAACAAAAATAGGCACAACACACCCTTGAAAGGGGCGACTATGAAACTGTCAATTTCTGCAAGGCCTTCTTTGCCTGTGATGCAGCCAATCAAAAAGGCACCGACGAGCAAAACAATCGACCCGTTGAGCAGGATCTCCCGCCAAAGCTGACTATCCATGCGCCCGCCTTTTTCTCCGCGTGTGACAAGCCATAGCGCAGATAAGATCGCAGGAGCCTCCATGGCGGCCGCTACGGCCACCATATACCCCTCTGAGGGAATGCCCCGGCCCTCCAAAACAGACGTTGCCGCAACAAATGTTACAATTGAGATCGAGCCGTAATGGCCCGCCACAGCGGCCGCGTTCAACCGGTCCATGCCCGACAACACCCTGAGCAGGAAAAAGGCGACAAAAGGGATCAGGGCCGACAATACAATCCCTGCCAGCAAGGACAATCCCAGTGTTGCATCGACCCCGTGATCGGCGACGCTCACACCCCCCTTAAAGCCAATCGCAAAGAGCAAGTAGAGCGATATCGCTTTTGCCGCGGCCTCCGGGAAAGTCAGGTCAGACCGGGCAAGTGACGCTCCCAGACCGAGCGCAAAGCTCAGAACGATGGGTGACATCAGGTTGTCAGCGGCCAGTGCAAAAATTTCTGACATCGGTTTCGCGCCCCAAAGAAACGTGCGGCCTTATCGGGGAGCCGAGCACAGAAGAAAAGAGAAAATGCAGATGCTAGCCGTTGAATCGCGTTGATCTGCCCGGTTTGCAAGCGCTTTGCTGTGCTGAATGCGCCCGCCAAACCCTTTGGATCGCGATAAGTTGCATAGAATGCGAAAGACATTTCGCTCTTGCTGCAACATTTTAAAAACCTACGCGGGGCATGGTGCAAACCAGCACCGGGGGGTGCGGAAATTCGGGGTGAGATGTGGAACTCTTAACATCGTTGCAACAGCGTGAGCGTGTCACGTTGGACAGTGATCGGCTTAACGATCTTTACGTGCAGCTGGGTCAGCATGCGGCAGAAGACGTGGTCTGTCGTGCGTTGGAAGAGATGGCCGCGCGCCTGTCACACATTGAAAAAAGCTATCGCGCCGGAGATTGGGATGATCTGCGTAAAAATGCGCGCGGTTTGGGCGCTATTGCAGATCAGCTCGGCATCACAATTTTGGCACATGTGGCGCGAGATGTGAAAACCTGCGTTGAAATGTCTGATCCTGTTGCCTTGGCCGCGACAATTGCCCGTTTGATGCGGGTCGGGGAAAGCTCTCTGACCGAAGTTTGGGATATGCAGGATATTTAGCAGTCGCGCCTGACAGCCATGCCCTGGCGATTTCGCTTGCTTTTACCTCCATTAAGAAAAGACAGGGCTTGCGAGCCGCGCGCCACAGCGTAGGCTGATGGGACGTGTTAGATGAAGGCCCGCATATGTCCCCGAAATTTTCGTCCGAACTCTCCACTGCAACGCCCATACACGTGGTCGAGCAAGACGCGCTTGAGACCTTCCTGCAAGATCAGCCTGATCGCGCGGCCAATTGGGTCCGTGCGTCCGGGTTTACCGGCGGGCTCGGGTCGTCAGTTCTGATACCGGCGGAGGATGGGGTGCTTGAGGCTGTGGTGGCAGGTCACGGCACCAAAGCAAGCCGCGCGCGTGGCCGGTTTCACTTGGCCTCAGTGGCGTCATCCTTGCCAGAGGGCACCTATCGCTTGGAAGGTCTGGACGCGGATTTGCAAAGCACAGAGGCCTTGGGATGGCTTTTGTCGAGCTACGCGTTTTCGCGCTACCGCGAACAATCTGGTCCCAAGGCGCAGCTTGTCGCACCTCCTGCAGTGGATGCCCAACGATTGGAAGCGATTGCAGCAGGTGAGTTTCTGACCCGCGATTTGATAAACACACCGACCTTCGATATGGGCCCGGCGGATTTGGAAGACGCGGCCGCAGACCTCGCCCAGACCCACGGCGCGCAGATTGATGTGATCCAGGGTGAAGCGCTTTTGGAAAAGAACTTCCCGATGATCCACACGGTCGGGCGCGCCGCAGAACAGCCGCCTCGTTTGATTGATATGCGATGGGGCGCGTCCGGCCCGAGGCTCACGCTTGTGGGCAAGGGCGTGTGTTTTGACACGGGTGGGTTAAACCTCAAGCCCGGCGGTTCCATGGGGTTGATGAAAAAGGATATGGGCGGCGCGGCGACAGTGCTGGGACTGGCGCATATGATCATGGCGCTCAAGCTGCCTGTGCAATTGCGCGTGCTGGTCCCGGCGGTGGAGAACTCGGTTGCGGGCAATGCTTACCGCCCCGGTGACATTTTAACCGCGCGCAACGGCAAGACGGTTGAGATCAACAATACTGACGCCGAAGGGCGGTTGGTGCTGGCCGATGCATTGTCCCTTGGGGCCGAGGAAGAGCCTGATTTGATGATCTCCATGGCCACGCTCACTGGCGCGGCGCGGGTCGCAGTGGGGGCGGATCTTGCGCCATTTTTCTGCGATGACACAAGCGTTGCGCGCGCATTGGAGGATGCCTCAGACCGCGTGGCCGATCCGGTATGGCGGCTGCCGTTTCATGAGCCTTATGAGACGATGATCGAACCCGGTATTGCCGATCTCGACAATGCGCCGAAAGGGGTTTTTGCCGGTGCGATCACAGCAGCGCTCTTCCTGCGCCGCTTTGTCGGGGGCACGCCTTACGCCCATTTCGACATCTATTGCTGGTCGGCCTCTAACCAACCGGGGCGGCCGAAAGGCGGTGTCGGCATGGGCGCGCGCGCGCTGCTTGAGGCGTTGCCAAAGGTTCTGGACCTGTGAGCGATCCCCGCCGCAGTCCAGCGAACCAACGCGTCGCTGCAGAGCGCCTGCGCGGCTCTGTCGATGCGCCTGCCTTTGTTGAAGGCAAACCTGCGATGATCAACAAACCGTTGGTTGATCTTTTGCGCGCTCCAGATGGCGCGCGAGACAGGCAGCTTTGCTTGGGCGAGGCCGTGTTGGTCTATGAAACGCATGAGGGCTGGGCCTTTGTAGAGGCTGTGCGCGATGGCTATGTCGGCTATTTGCCCGCGCGCGATTTGGGCGAGATGCCCAAACGCACCCATCGGGTCAGCGCCCGGGCCACGCATCTTTACCCAGAGCCCGATTTCAAGACGCATGAGCGGGTCACTCTGAGCTTTGGCTCAATGATTTCCGTGACGGGCGAGGCGAATGACCGTTATTCTGAAACAGGCAGCGGTCTTTTTGTACCAACCGCGCATCTGAAGCCTGTTTCGGAACCCGAAACAGACCCCATCGACGTGGCAAAGAGGTTGCTTGGCACTCCCTATCTTTGGGGTGGCAATTCCAGTTTCGGGACGGACTGTTCGGGCCTTGTGCAGATGGCGTGCCTTGCCTGTGGGGTTGCCTGTCCTGGCGATGCGGATATGCAGGAGGAGGAGCTGGGTTCACCCCTGCCAGAAGATGCGCCCTTGCAGCGTGGTGATCTACTTTTTTGGGAGGGGCATGTTGCCTGGATGGCGGACGAGCAAACACTCATTCACGCCAACGCCTTTCACATGGCCACCGCTTATGAGCCACTGGATGCCGCACTGGCCCGCATAGAGGCACAAGGCGACGGTCCGGTAACATCCCGCAAACGATTGGAGAACTTCTCATGAGTGACACGTTTTTCCACCCGGTCTCTGGTTTTGAACTGCCGCGCTTTGCGGGCGTGCCGACCTTCATGCGGCTGCCGCATATCCCGCTCGGTCATGAGCGGTTTGAAGACGTTCAAATTGGCCTCATCGGTGTGCCCTGGGACAGTGGCACCACCAACCGCCCCGGCCCGCGCCACGGGCCGCGACAGTTACGCGATGCCTCGACCATGATGCGGGCGCAACACGCGGTGTCGGGCGTGCGCCCGTTTGAGGCCGCGCGTTGTGCCGATCTGGGGGATGTGGGCCCGAACCCGGCGGATATCGAAGACAGCATGGCGCGGATCACGTCCTTTTACGATGAGGTGGTCGCGGCGGGGATCATGCCGCTGACAGCGGGCGGGGATCATCTGACATCCCTGCCGGTGCTGCGCTCGGTCGCCAAGAATGGCCCGTTGGGTATGATCCATTTTGACAGTCACACCGACCTCTTTCATTCCTATTTCGGTGGTATGATGTACACCCACGGCACGCCTTTCCGACGCGCGGTGGAGGAGGGGCTCCTTGATCCCAAGCGCGTCGTGCAGATCGGCTTGCGCGGGACGATGTATGACACCGAAGATCGCGATTTCGCCGCAGCCGAGGGTATCCGCCTTATCCTGATCGAAGAGTTCTTTGCCCGTGGCGTTGAAGATGTGATGGCAGAGGCCCGCGAGATTGCAGGCGCGGGTGACACCTATATCAGCTACGACATTGATTTCGTCGACCCCACCTTCGCGCCCGGCACCGGCACACCAGAGGTGGGCGGACCAAACGCGTTTCAAGCGCTGCAGGTGGTCCGAGAGCTGAAGGGCGTGAATATCGTGGGTGCAGATATGGTTGAAGTCTCCCCGCCCTTTGATGAAAGCGGTGGCACCGCGTTCTTGGGGGTGTCGATCATTTATGAGCTTTTGTGTCAGATGGTCGGCTTGGTGGAGGATTGATCAGGTGACCAGCCCCAACCACGAACAAGAGGAGTTCTGGTCCAAGCGAGGGGGCGTTACGTGGTCGGAAAATGATGCGATAATGGATGCCACATTGGCACCTGTGCTGGATCATTTGTTGGACATCGCTGCGCTGCAGCCGGGTGAGCGGGTGTTGGACATCGGCTGTGGCACGGGTCTGAGCACGCATCATGCGGGCGAAATTGTTGGCCCTAGCGGGCATGTGACGGGTGCTGATATCGCCGATCAAATGCTGGTCAAAGCGCGGTCACAACATGGTGCTGAGAACGTGAATTTCACCTGTGCCGACGCGCAAGTGCACGACTTTGGTGAGGCCGCGTTTGACGCGGTCATCTCACGTTTTGGGGTTATGTTCTTTGCTGACCCGTCGGCCGCGTTTGCCAATATCGCGCGGGCGGTGAAGCCTGGGGGCCGCATGGTTTTCATGACGTGGTCGAGTGCGAAAGAGAACCCTTGGTTTTCGCTGCCCAGTGCCGTGGCGATGGATGTTTTGGGCCGGGTTGACCCGACTCCTCCGCATGCGCCCGGCCCGATGGGTTTGGCGGATCGGGACTACACGAGAGGTGTGTTTGCCAAGGCTGGGCTGAAGGATGTGACGATCACGCCTGTCACAATGGATCTTACGCCACCGGGCTCTGCGCAATGGATGGGACAGTTTTCCCTCGTTTTGGGCCCCGCATCGCGGATCTTTTCGGATCTGGAGGGCACGGATGACGACGCTGCCGCGATTGCTGCGGGCGTGGAAGAGCAGTTTCGAGCGTATGAGACGGAGAACGGGCTGCGCGTTCCGGCTGTGCTCAATCGGATTGAGGCGCGTCTTTAAAGTTCACGGGTGCGAAGTCTTTAAAAGAATGCTTTGCCGCATGCGTTCAAAGGCTTGCATCTGGTTTGAAGCCCTCGGGGATGCGATCGCGCCCGTCTAGGACCAAATCCGCCATAACCTGCGCTACTTTCGGGGCCATGCCGAACCCAATCTTGAAGCCGCCATTGGCAATGAACTCGCCTGCGTACAGTGGGTGCACGCCAAGCATTGGCGCACGAGAGCGTGCGCGCGGGCGCAAACCGGCCCAGCGCTCGATCACATTTGCATTCCGCAACTCGGGCAGAGCGGCCCGGGCTTTTTCAATCAGGGCATCAAGCTGCGCATCGGTGCTGTCCGGCGCGGTGTAATCGCGCTCAGATGTGGATCCGATCGCAGTAGTACCATCAGCATGGGGCACAATGTGCAATCCGTCGACAAAGAGCTGAGGGGCATTCCTGGCGTCAAAATCCAAAAGTGCGGCCTGACCTTTTACCCCGTTGCCAACGCTACGCGACATGTCATTGGACAGGGCGACCAATCCGGCGGCCCCCGTGGCGTGGATCACATGACCCCGTGCTTTGCCGTCCGTCATCAGCTCTCCCCCCCGTGCGCGCAACGCGGCTGCTAGGCTGTCACAAGCGCGTCGGGGATGCAGCCGTGCCGATAGGGTGTCGAAAATGTACCAACCTGTGGGCGAGGGCGGGGTGATCGGACCAGGCGGTTTATCTGTGACATCCCAAATCGCATGGCTTTGCCAGAGCGTGGCCGCACCCAAAGTGCGATCCTTCGCCAGAGAAAGGCCGCGCTCATCAAGAATGGGTTGCACGCGCCCAGTTCGGGCATGGCCGACGGAAAGGCCTGACGCATCCTCCACCTCCCGCCAAAAGGCTTCGGCCATCAACAGGCTGTCGAGCTGAAACGCCTTCTTGTCGTTCCAGTTTTCCGGCACATGCGGGGCAAGCGCGCCGACGATCCCGCCCGAGGATCCCGCACCCGGCCCGCCGGGATCGATCACACGCACGCGCGCGCCACGCTGCTGACAGGCCCAGGCGATCGAGAGACCGAAAATCCCCGCCCCCAGAACCGTGACCTCAGCGCTTGCCATTCCATCCGCCTCCTTGCAGTGTCGCGCGTGCTTATCCCACGCCGCGTTCTGCGTCGAGGTTAACCCGAGGGACACATGTCTGATGCAAAAGCTGAACTCGACTGGCGCGAGGACCGCGTGCCGGTGTCGCGGCGCTTTGATGATCCGTATTTTAGCCTTGATGATGGTTTGGCCGAAACGCGGCATGTGTTCTTGGCGGGCAATGACTTGCCCGCGCGTTTTCGCGATGGATTTCACATTGCCGAGCTTGGATTTGGCACCGGGCTGAACCTGCTCGCTGCTCTGGCGCTTTGGCGAGAGACCGGTCAGAGAGGGCGGTTTTGCTTCACCAGCTTTGAGGCGTTTCCGATGACGGCCGACGACATGATCCGCGCGCAAACCGCTTTCCCTGCATTGCGCGCGCTAGCAAAGGAACTGTCACCTTATTGGACGAAACTGCCCGAGATTGATCTGCCTGATCTTCAGTTTCGACTGATCGAAGGTGATGCCCGGGATACACTGAGTGGTTGGGATGGATTGGCGGATGCATGGTTTCTCGATGGATTTTCGCCAGCCAAGAACCCTCAGCTTTGGGGCGCAGAATTGATGCAGGCTGTGCACGATCATACCGCGCCGGGCGGTACGGCGGCGACGTATAGCGCGGCGGGGGACGTGCGCAGGGGCTTGCAAGCGGCGGGTTTTGAGGTGGAACGCGCGCCGGGGTTTGGACGCAAACGGCACATGACACGTGCGTGGAAGGCCAGCTGATGGCGGAGCAGAACACGCGGGCGGGCATTTGGTTGATGATCTTCACCACGTTTGTGTTCGCCATGCAGGATGGCATCTCCAGCCATTTGGCGCGCGAATACAACGTGTTCATGGTCGTCATGATCCGGTTTTGGTTCTTTGCGGCCTTCGTGATTTTCCTGGCCAGTCGCTTGGGCGAGGGGCTGCGGACCGCTGCGTCTAGCAAAGTTCCGTGGATCCAGCTTCTGCGCGGTGTGCTCCTCGTCAGCCAGATTTGCGTGATGATTTTTGGCTTCACGCTTCTGGGATTGGTTGAGAGCCACGTGGTGTTTTCCGCCTATCCTCTGTTGGCCGCGGCCCTGTCTGGCCCGGTATTGGGCGAATATGTGGGCTGGCGGCGATGGGCGGCGATTTCCGTGGGGTTCGTCGGCGTGGTCATCATTTTGCAGCCGGGCTCAGGCGTGTTCAATCCCGCGGCGGTGGTCCCTTTGCTGGGGGCGTTGATGTTCGCCGTCTACGGGCTTTTGACGCGCTACGCGGGCGGGTTTGATAGCGCGGCCACCAGCTTTTTTTGGACGGGTGTTGTGGGTGCCGTTGTGATGAGTTGCGTGGGCATCTGGTTTTGGGAGCCGATGAGCGCAGGCAACTGGGCGTGGATGGGTCTTTTGTGCGTCACCGGCGCTTTGGGGCATTTCACGCTGATCAAATGCTACGAGTTGGCCGAGGTGAGCGCGGTGCAGCCCTTTGCCTATTTTCAGCTGGTCTTTGCCGCAGCTTTGGGTGTGGCCGTGTTTGGTGAGACGATCCGGATCAATGTGGCGTTTGGGGCCGGGCTGATTGTGATGGCGGGTCTCTTCACGCTCTGGCGGCAGCGGCAGGCGGGTTAGGCGACGCACACCGCGTCAGGCAAAGCGCCCATGACAGAACCAACCTGCGCTTTTGGCCGCGCCATGGGCGTAAAAAAGCCAGAGCCGCTCGCCCTCTGCCGTGATCACCTGCCAATAATCGCGCACGCCGGTGCGCCAGTCGGGCTCATCAAGCCACCATTCGGGCGCGATGCGTTCCGGCCCGCGCGCCTCGGCCAGATGATGGGTGCGCCCGCGCCAACGGAACTGGGCAGATAGGCGTGGGGTTTCGGGGGCATGAACAGGCTCGGGGGCCCATAGCAGCAGTGGGCGCGGGGTTGGCGGAGCAGGCCAATGCTCTGCCGGTTCTGACCAGGCAGCGGCCAGCACCTTGGCGGTTTTTTCGGGGATGTGCGTATCGACCGGGTGGCGGCGGGTGATGGCATCAAGGCCCAGCCGCCCGCCGATCCGCGCCACCAGATCTTCAACCGCTGTTTGCTGTTCATAGCGGGCGCGAGCGGCGTTGGCTGCCTCCATATGGCCGGTGGCGTGGCCGGCATTGAGCGCCTCGGTCTGAACCGCATCCAGGCGCAGCATCTCAATCCCAAAACCTGCGTCGATCTCCTCCAGCCGGTGCAGTAGCAGCGGTGTAATCCGGTCAGGCCGATCGGTGGCGCGGGCCAGACCCACTTCGATCCACTGCATGGTGTGATCGACGCGCCAGGCCTCAAACCGTACGCGTCGGGCGCCGCGGGATTTGTCTGCAAGCCTCTGACAGAGCCGCGCCACCAGTCGGTCGATCCCGGCCTCTACATCGTCGCGCAAACCGATGGGCTCGGGTAGGGTAAGGCGGGTCGCAAAACGCGGCGCAGGCGCGGCAGGGGAGACAGGCTCAGCCGCTGCGCCAATCGCCTGATCGAGCCGTAGGATCAGCCCCTTGCCATAGCGCCGAGCGAGTGGCGCGCGAGGTTGACCCAAAAGATCGCCCACCGTGCGCAGGCCCACGCGGCCCAGATCGGCCACCATCTCCGGCTCAAGGCGCAAGGCCGCCACGGGCAGAGGAGAAAGCGCTGTGTAGGCTTTGCCCGGTGCGGCGATGCAGGGCAGATCGGTCGCGCTGCCCGTCATCAGCGCAGGGGCCGCGCCGCCGCGTTCCCAATGCCGCCTTTTGGCTGCGCGGGAGCGGGTGGCGCGCGCCTCTTGATCGATGGCATCGCCTGAGCGCGTGCTGCTCGCTGTCACGCCGGCAAAGCGCGCCAATGCCCAGGCCGCGCCCACCGTGTCCGCGAGCCCGCAACGCGCGGTGAGGCCGAGATTGGCCGCCGCGGTCACCATCTCCTGCACCAATGCGGCCTCGCCTCCGAAAAGATGGGCGCAGCCGCTGATATCCATCAGCAGGGCGTCGGGTGCCTCTGACGCGATCCAAGGTGAAAAGCGCCCGGCCCAGCGGGTCAGAGAACGCAAGAAAGCCTCTTCGGCTTGCGGGTTTTGCAGCCGTGTTACCAAGTGTCCGCACATCGCATGGGCATCGCGTAGGGGCTGGCCCACATGCACGCCTGCCGTCTGCGCGGCCTCAGACACTGATGAGATCACTTGCATCTGCCCGGTCTCGCGCACCACGGCAAACGGCGCGTCCCCGGTTGGGGGGTCGCGTCTGAGCAGGCGTTCGGCCCCCAGACGCGGGAACCAGACCGACAGGATGCGGCGTGCAGACATAAAATCACCGGGCAGAAAGTGATCAGTAAGTGTTCTTATTTTGTTCTAATTAGAATGACCCGGGCATTGAGTCGAGTCCTATGCTGTCGCAGGGTTAGCCGCAGGCGATGCGGGTGATGATGCCATCGCCATCCAACTCCACATTCAGCCGTTCGGGCCGGAAATCTTGTGTCACGGCCATATCAGGCGGGATAACCCGTGCGTCTGCGTCAAAGTCAAACTCTGATACAGGCTGTCCAACGCGATCCTGCAGGCTCGCCGCGCCGCAGAGGTCAGCAGCGTTTTCGCCGTTGCTTTCCGTCTCAGATTTACATCCAGAAAGTGCAAATACGAGGAGTGCAACACCGATAGCGAAACGCATATTCTTTCCTCCCACGCGCTTCATAAACATTCCGGCATCGATCCGAAAATCAAAGCCGACCTGCCAGTACAATCGAAAAAGAGCGGCCTTTCGCCCAAAATACCACAAGAGTTCAACGGCAAAAGTCAGTTGGAAACAACCGCCGCCGTGGCCCGATAGGCCGGTGCGCTACTGAGCATCATGAAGGTGACAGCCTTCGGAGCGCCGTGGTCTCCTGATAAAGGCCAAAAATCTTTGGAATAACCCGCTCCGGATTAGGCCGAAGATGCGAGGAGCATGGTAGAGCTGCAGAGGGCGCTGTGCAGCTGCGCACCTTGCGTGTCAAGCTGGTGGGGTTATCTATCGGCGTAAACCACTCAACAAGGAGCGCATCATGGCTGACGGTACCTACACACCCCCCAAAGTCTGGACTTGGGACAAAGAGAGCGGCGGCACGTTTGCCTCAACCAACCGTCCGATTGCCGGGGCCACCCATGATGCGCCGCTGCCGCGTGGGGAGCATAAATTTCAGCTTTACTCAATGGGTACCCCCAACGGCGTAAAGGTCACGATGCTCTTTGAAGAGCTGCTAGAGGCCGGTCATGACGCGGAATATGACGCCTGGCTGATCAAGATAGGCGATGGCGATCAGTTCGGCAGTGGATTTACCGAGGTGAACCCCAATTCCAAGATCCCTGCGATGGTGGACTACACCGGTGACGCGCCGCTGAATGTGTTTGAAAGCGGATCAATCATGATCCACCTGGCCGAGAAATTTGGTGCTTTCCTGCCCGCCTCTGGCCCAGCGCGGACAGAGGTCCTGAATTGGTTGATGTGGCAGATGGGCAGCGCGCCGTTCCTAGGCGGTGGCTTTGGCCATTTCTACACCTACGCACCCGAGAAGTTTGAGTACCCGATCAACCGCTATGCCATGGAGACGAAGCGGCAGCTGGATGTTCTGGATCGCCGCCTCGCTGATCGCGCCTTCGTGGCGGGCGATGAGTATTCCATCGCGGACATGGCAATCTGGCCTTGGTATGGTGGTACGGTTCTGGGCCGTCAATACGGAGATGCGGCCACGTTTCTAAGCGCGCATGAATATGAAAACGTGATCGCCTGGGCCGAAAAGATTGACGCCCGACCAGCCACGAAGCGCGGGCGCATGGTCAACCGTACCTCGGGCGAGCCTCACGAACAGCTGCGCGAACGACACGGGCCAGAGGACTTTGAGACCAAAACCCAGGATAAGATCGGCTAGGGCGATCTGACCCGCAAAAAACACTTGTTCCTCCCCCTTGGGTTGCGTGAAGCTGTCTCAAAGGCACAATGCCTTCGGGACAGACACGGATGCGAAATCTCATCGACAAATGGCAGGCGCGCCATGCTGATGCGCTTTTGGCGCAGGCTTTGCGGGAGACCGGTAATGTCGCACCGCGCCTGACCTTACGGGCGGCTTTGGGATACGTGATCGCGGCCGCTTTTGTCGCGACCGCCTATTTGATCATGGGTCTTGGCGTTTTCATCATTGCCATTTCTTTTTTCGAATGGGGCCCGACGGTTTTGGGCCTCATCCTGATCCTTTTTGGCTACTTCCTGCGCCCCAAACGGATCAAGAACACGGCGAAAACCTATCGCAGGTCTGACCTGCCCCAGCTCTTTGCCCTGCTAGACGAGATTGCGCAGCGTATCGGAACACCGCCGCCCGACGGCGTGCATATTGATCGCGATTGCAATGCCTACATGACCGAATTTCGCCACCCCCATGACTGGATCCTTGGGATTGGCCTGCCGTTTTGGACGGCGTTGACGGGTCCTCAACGGGTTGCTTTGTTGGCGCATGAGATGGCGCACAAGGTCAACAATGATCCGTTGCGCAGCGGTCTCTATCGGGATGCCCAAGAAGTTCTGCTGAACTGGCATGACACGTTTTACATTGACGAAGTGACGTCTTTTGAAATTGCAATCGGTCACCGGGCGGGTGCGCCTGGGATGCAGCTCATTGGGATGTTCGTGATAGAGCAGCTACACGGACTTCTCATGCGATTTGTCTTTTACGAAAGTCAGCGGGCCGAGTACCGTGCCGATGCTTTGGCGGTTCAGGTGGCTGGGCGGCAGGCGGTGATTGATCTCCTAGAAGTCACTACCCGTGCTGAACCTGCCTATCGCGCGGTGCGGGATCTCTACCCCTACCGGTCTGAGCAAAATGGCCGGATTTTTGATCACATGGCCAAAACGCTGGCCACACAAGATCAAGACATGCGACGGCGATACTTCAAACTGGCCGCAGAAGAAAAGCGGCGGGTGGATAGCTCACACCCACCAACAACTATGCGTATTGAGTTTTTGGGCGCGCTGTATGAGCCAGACAGCGTGTTGGTGCCGCAGGCTGACTTCACTCTGATTGATGCAGAGCTGGAGCAGATCAAACACAAAGAAGGGCAGCGCTTGATGCAGGAGCTTTTCGACGCAGAGGTGAATATGTGAGGCAGAACGGGGGTGCAATTACACCCGCGACAGGATCTTGATCCCCTGCGCTTCTTTGCTGCGCTGGGGGATTTTAGCGGAGAGATCGGCCTCTGCTTCATGTTGCAGCGTTTGAAATTGCGCTTCTATCTCTTCCGGCGAAAGCTCATTGAGCTTCATCCGAAAGGCCAGCCCAGTGTCGGCCCAATAGGTGCCGGTCAGTAAGACGGGATTGGGAAACATCGCCCGCATTTCATCGGCGTCATAGCCGCACACAAAATGCTCATGACGTTCCCATGCGCCTTTGCGTTTTTGCTCATTTGCGTTGGTCGCCGCATCGGCGAATGGCACAAGGCAGTAGACGAATTTCTCCGCCGCCGCGCGCATGTGTTTTGCCGCCGTCTGAGCGTCCTCGATATGTTCGAGCATCTCTGTCGATGCGACTAGGTCAAACCGCCGATGGGTCGGCTCCAGCACGTTCCAGACCGAGAAGCTAATGTTGTCGACGCCCCATTTCCACGCCATGTCCATGGTTGCGTGATAGTTGGGGTAGCCGTGCTCTTTGTTCACGATATCGGTGAGCGTGAAATGGATGTGCGGAAACTCAGCCGCCAGCGCCAATTCGGCATAGCCATGTCCCGCGCCACAAATGCAAACCGAGGAAACCTCGCTCTCTACGTATTGCAAAGCCTCGCGAAAATGAAGATAGCGCAAATAGCGCCACGTCTTATTCTTTAGCAAAATCAATCGTGTCTTTTCGATCACCTTGTCAGGGGCCATCGGTTCCAGGGGCATCACCGGCGCGGCGTGTCCCTGCCGTAGGCCCAGCAGAGCGCGCGCCTTGTGTTTCAGGCGGCGGGCAAGGTCAGTTCCGGCCATCGTTGCGTCAGTTGATGAGACCGGCAAAGCGCATGGCGTCATCCAACATCGCGCGGGTGCCATCGGTGAGTGGTGTCAGCGGAGAGCGGACGTCCTCACGGCAAAGCCCAAGTCGCGAGAGCGCGTATTTTGCCCCCATCGTCCCTGGCTCTGTGAAGATCGCCTTGTGCAGCGGCATCAGCCGATCCTGGATCTCAAGCGCGGTCGCGTAGTCATTGGCGAGCGTCGCCTCTTGCATTTGGCTGAGCATCTTGGGTGCCACGTTGGCCGTGACTGAGATGCAGCCGACGCCCCCCTGGGCGTTGAATCCGTGTGCCGTGGCATCTTCACCGGACAGCTGAATGAAGTCCTTGCCACAACTCATGCGCTGATGGCTGACCCGTGCCAGATCACCCGTAGCATCCTTCACGCCCGCAATGCGCGGCAGTTTGGCCAGCTCACCCATCGTCGCAGGTGACATATCCACGACCGAGCGGCCGGGAATGTTGTAGATGATGATCGGAAGATCACAGCAATCGTGCACCGCAGTGAAATGCGCGATAAGTCCGGCCTGTGTGGGCTTATTGTAGTAGGGCGTCACCACCAAGATAGCATCCGCCCCCGCCCTTTGCGCGTGCTGCGCCAAGCGCACGGACTCAGCCGTGTTGTTGGATCCCGCCCCTGCAATCACCGGAACGCGGCCAGCAGCAGCGTTAACCACGGTTTCCACCACCAAATCATGCTCATCATGGCTTAGAGTCGGACTTTCTCCGGTGGTGCCCACGGGAACCAGCCCGTGAGAGCCTTCAGAAACATGCCAGTCTACCAGTTTTTCGAGCGTATCCAGATCCAGCTCGCCGTTCTTGAACGGCGTGACCAGGGCAGGAAAAGATCCTTTGAACATGACACGCTCCTTTATTCGAGTTGCAATCAAGCCCGGCAAACCGGACCCAAGGGTTAAGCCGTGCGCCCGTGTAGCGCCAAACCGCCCGCGTGCCAAGGTTGTGAGTGGACGCGGCGGGCCCACGCTTCTACGATTAGCCAGAACCCAACCACCGCAAGAGCCCGTTTTGCCCATGATTCTGCGCGCTTGTCTTCTCGCCCTTGTTGTTTTCGCCGCTGCGCCGTCTGTTTCGGCACAGGAAAACACTGTACGTCCGCCGTCATCGCTCGGATTGGCTTTGCAAGCGGCGTCAACCGGACGTTGGAGCGATGCCTCCGAGATCGCTGCGCGCGATGGCAGCGCGGCTCAGGCGGTCATTGAATACATGCGCCTTTACGCTGGGCGAGGCACCCCGTCAGAACTGCTGGCCTTTTTGAACGCGCAGCCGGTGTGGCCGGGCTTGGATCAGCTGCGTCGGCGCAATGAAGAGCTTATGACAGGTGCGAGCACAGATCAGGTTTTGGCGTTCTATGCTGACTATACCCCGCAATCGGGTGTTGGTGCTCTAAGCTTGGCCGCCGCGCAGGCCAGTCGGGATTTAGATGGCGAGGCGAAGGCCACGTTGGTGCTTGCTTGGCGTACGCTTGATCTCACAACGGCAGAGCACAATGCGTTTATGGGCAGTTTTTCAGAGCTGCTCAGCGATCATCACGAGGCTCGGCTACAAATGGCGCTTTGGCGGGGCCTGCGGGATGTGGCGCTGATGCTGCCTTTGGTGGATGAGACAACACGCGGGCGGGCCGAACTACGCCAACGCGTGGAACAGGGCGAACGCTTTAGCGATGAAGAACTGTCCGAAGGCGCGCGCGTTGATCCCGGCCTTTCTTACGCGCGCTACAACCAGCATATCCGTGCGGATCGGGATGCGGCTGCGATCGAGATCTTGCTGCGCCAAAGTGCGATCGAAGGTGGTTTGGGTGAACCGGCGCGTTGGTCAGGTTGGCGGCGGGCCTTGGCGCGCAACAAGATGCGGGCGGGTGAGCCTGATCTGGCCTATCGCATCGCGTCTTCCCATCAGATGGTCGAAGGATCCGCCTATTCCGATTTGGAATGGTTGTCGGGCTACATTGCTCTGCGCTATCTCGAACAGCCCGAATTGGCGCTCGATCATTTTCAAAGGTTCCGGGCGGCGGTGGCGTCGCCGATCTCTCTTGGTCGTGCCGGTTACTGGATTGGACGCGCGCAAGATGCAATGGGTGATCCCGAAGCCGCAAAAATCTCATATGCGTTTGGCGGACAGTATCAAACCAGTTTTTACGGACTTCTGGCTGCAGAGAAGGCCGGGATTTCACCGCTGGAAAGTCTGAGTGGTGTCCGGCCCGAGGGCGATTGGCGCACGGCGGATTTTGCCGGGACAGATGTGTTTCAAGCAGGTGTTTTGCTTTTAAACCTGGGCAGGATCAGCCAGGCTGAGCGGTATTTCGTGACACTGGCAGCTGTGCTGGACGAGGGCGATTTGGCCTTGCTCGGCGCTGCTTTGGAAGATCTTGAAAGCCCACATTTGCAAGTGATGGTGGGCAAAGCTGCGGCGAAGCGCGGTCTGACGGTGGCCGGGCCTTACTATGCTCTGCACCCTATGGCAGAGATGGATTTGCCAGTCGAAAAGGAACTGGCGCTTGCCATTGCGCGACGCGAAAGCGAGTTTGATTTCGGCGTGAAAAGTGGCGCAGGCGCCGAGGGTCTGATGCAGCTCATGCCCGGGACGGCGCGCGATGTAGCGCGGGATCTGGGCTTGGCGCACAGCCGGGCCAAGGTACTCAGCGATTGGCGCTACAACACGACACTGGGCTCGGAATACCTGGCGCAACTGGTGAAGCGGTTTGATGGCAACGTCATCATGGTCTCAGCAGGCTATAATGCGGGGCCGGGGCGGCCTTTGCGCTGGATGGAAACTTATGGTGACCCACGCAAACCAGGCATGGATATGGTGGATTGGATCGAACACATCCCGTTCCGAGAGACCCGCAATTACGTGATGCGCGTCGCCGAAAGCTTACCTGTCTATCGTGCGCGTCTTGGCAAAGATCCGTTGCCCGTTCCCTTCTCGGAAGAATTGGTAAGCGGGACACTTAAGCTGACGGCCGTGCAGTAACCGAATGCCAAAGCTGTCCGCGCTTGATCACCTGGTCCTGACGGTCGCCGATGTGTCAGTTACCTGCGCCTTTTATGAGCGTGTGTTGGGTATGTCATCCGAACGGTTTCACGCCGCGGACGGGACGGATCGCGTTGCGCTGATGTTTGGCACGCAAAATATCAATCTGCATCAGCAGGGGGCAGAGTTTGACCCCAAAGCAAGGACGCCCGTGCCCGGTAGTGCAGATTTGTGTTTTTTGTCAAATGATCCGTTGCCGAAGTGGCAGGCGCATTTTACGGAGCAGAACGTACAAGTTGAAGAGGGCCCGGTTCCACGTACCGGTGCCACAGGGCCCTTGATCTCGATCTATCTGCGCGATCCTGACGGCAATCTGATTGAGATATCGAACCGGACCTCAAACGAGTGATGACGCGTGTGTCACTCGTCCCGAACTTGATCCGAGACCTTGTGGTTCTGGATTGCGAGGCCCCGGATCAAGTCCGGGGCGCGCGTTTCTGGAGGTTTAGCTGGCCGCCTCTCTCAATGCCGTCATCCGCTCTTTGATCCCATCAAGATAAAGCTTGTTCGACAGTTTCCCGTTTTCATCAAACTCATTATGCGCCCCTGCGACAAGCACCATCGGACCGGGCAACAAACGAGGGTGCAGCGCCAAAAGACAGCTCACCACCATGTAATTGGCACATTCCCCGCCAGACCGGCCCGCTGCGGCCGACATCACAACGCATGGTTTGCCTTTGAATGCGCCACCCGGCACGCGGCTGATCCAGTCAAATGCGTTTTTCAGAACGCCTGGAATACCTTTGTTGTATTCCGGTGACGCGATCAGGATCGCATCTGCGCCCTTCACCTGTTCGGCCAATTTGGTGACGCTGTCCGGCACACCTTCTGCCTCTTCCAGATCTCCGTCGTAAAGCGGCAGGTTCAAATCGGCCTCGGTTACATCCGCCGGCCCAAACGCTTCAACCGCGACAGCCAGGAGTTGACGGTTGTAAGATCCTTTCCGCAAAGAGCCAGAGATTGTCAGAAGCTTGGGGTTTGCCATGGTCGAGGTCCTTCCTGGGTGATGCCTCGCTATTCGAGACATGGAACGCATGGAATGCAAGTGCGTTCCGGGACAAACACAGAAAAACCCCGACAACACGCAATGCGTTGCCGGGGAAGGTGGCCAAGTCTGGCGGACGGAAACCTATTAAATGGTCATCACCAATTGGTGGGGCCTTTTTCAGCAAAGGCGTTGACCAAAAAATCGATGAAGGCGCGCACCTTGGGCTGCGTGAAGCGACCCGGAGGATAAACGGCGTAAATACCTTGCGTTTCTTGCGGCAGATCGGGGATCACATCCTCGATCAAACCGTCCTTCATCGCACTCGCATAAAGAAAACTAGGAAGATAGGCGATGCCGAGCCCTGAAATTGCTGCATTCAGCAACGACTGCCCGTCATTTACCGACAAACCGCCTGCGGTTCGCACCTGACGTTTTTCGCCCGAAGGTGCGGTCAGTTTCCAGACCGAGCCATTGGACTGGCTGGAATAGTGCAGGAGCTTGTGTTCATTGAGATCGTCAATTTTTGCCGGGCGGCCGAATTTTTGCAGATAGGCCGGGCTCGCGATCATGCGTTTTGTGGTCTCGGTCAGTTTGCGGGCGCGCAGGGTGCTGTCTTCCAGCTCCCCAATGCGCACTGCCATATCAAACCCTTCGGAGATCAGTTCAACATAGCGGTTGTTGAGCACCATATTCACGGTGATATCGGGGAATTCATCGAGGAACTCACCCAAAACCGGGCTGAGATGGTTCACGCCAAAATCCGTGGCAACCGAAATGCGCAAAAGGCCAGAGGGATCGGATTGCATGGAGCTTACCAGTGCATCTGCCTCGCCCGCATCATTCAGGACGCGTAGGGCGCGGTCATAATAGGCCAGACCAATTTCCGTCGGGCTCACGCGGCGTGTTGTGCGGTTCAGCAGTCTCGCACCAAGACGTGCCTCCAGCGATGACACGTGTTTGGACACAGCAGATTTGGAAATTCCCATCTTGCGCGCTGCATCCGTGAACCCGCCCTGGTCCACGACCGTGGCAAAAGCCTCCATTTCGGTAAGGCGATCCATACTCGATACCCTCTTTCATTCGTTGTCGAGGGCCAGCTATGTCGCCACATTCAGGCAAAACCGGGGCAGGTGGCTGACAATATCAGGGTTTTCCTTGGGATCGTTGGTGGCGACGAAACAAAGAGCGCTAGGCCGCTGCATCCCTTAGTGCTGCCCTGAACATGGTCGCAGCTTCGGGCAGTGTTGCGTCACCTTGAGGGCCGATCAGCAGGACACCAAAGCCATTGTCGACCCAGCTGAAGGCGGACAAGCCTGAAAGCGTGTCAGCCTGAATGTTTTCGCTATCTGGCCCACTTGTGCGCAGGATGCAGAGCGCCACAGGGCCGCCATCATGGGTCAGAAACGTCAACTGCGCCAATGGTGCACCTTCATACCCAAGCTGTTGGGCACGGCGGTAATCCAGACCGTCAATATCGGGCAGCGCTGTGAGATCAATGCCAAGAACGCCTGACAACTCCACCAGCTTGGCATCCAAGGCGCTTTGCGGCTCAACCGCGCCCGCAAGTGTTTCTGTGACATAGAGGGATTGATAATTGGCGACCACATCGCGCCAATCGGGGTCATCCTTGCTGAGAAAAGGCCACGCCAGGCCGGCAGCAATGACAAGACCCGCGACCATGCCACCAAGCGCCGGGGCCCATGGCACAGCAGAGCGCGCAGGTGCCGGCAGGCCTGGCATAGGCGGCGCGGCGGCCAAAAACGAATCTTGATCGGCAACAAACGCCGCCTGCGCGACACGCATCCTATCCAGTTCGGAAGACAGTTTGGTGTCTTTGAGACGCGCCGCCTCGATCTCCTGGATCAAGGTTTCAGATGCTTCCCCATCCAGGTAAAGCGCCAGGTCTTCATCTGAAAATGCGCGCGTCTTCATGCTTTCTTGTCCACCATTGCGTGCCTGTCAGCGGGCAGTGTCACTTGATCAGTTAATGTTCGTCTCGCTGCCGCCACACGGCTCATTACCGTGCCAATCGGGATTTCGAGGATTTCTGCCGTTTCGCTGTACTTATAGCCTTCCACAAAGACCAAAAGGGCTGCGACCCTTTGCGCCTCTGGCAGAGCGTTCATCTTGGCAAACACCTCACGGGCAAAAATATTCGTTTCCGCTTCGGGTTTTTTGTCCATCATATCCGGTTGATCCGACAAAGACCCGGTTTTGCGGATGGCAGCGCTGCGCAGTTCATTGAGCCAGATCCGCCGCGCTATGACAAAGAGCCAACGATCCAGATGTGTGCCTGGCTGAAACTGATGGGTTTTTTCGATGGCTCTCAGGCACGTCATTTGCGCAAGATCGTCTGCCTGATCCGCGCGGCCGGTGAGAGACGCGCAGAAACGCCAAAGCCTGGGAAAGCAAGTTGGCAGGCCTTCTCTTACTGATCTTTCTGCATCTTTTTTGCCAAACACCCGAATAGACCCAGTTCTTTATGTGTTCGCTACATAGCACCGCCCAACCGGCGCTGTTGTACCAACATTGGAGGAGAATATGAAAAACACATTTTTGACATTGGCGGCATGTGCAGCCATGACCGGGTTTGCATTTGCAGGGGAAACGCCTGCGCCAGAAGGTGCCGAGGTTTACTTTATCAACCTTGAAGACGGCGCGACTGTTTCGACGCCATTCAAAGTGAAGTTTGGGCTTTCCGGGATGGGTGTTGCACCCGCTGGCGCGGACTTTGACAAAACAGGGCATCACCATGTTCTGGTAAACCGGGCCCCCTTTGGAGAGGGTCCCAACGATGCTGAAATGAGCGAAGACGGCCTATACAATGACGAAAATCATCGGCATTTCGGCGGCGGTCAAACAGAGACCGTGTTCGATTTGCCCCCAGGAACGTATACGCTCCAGATGGTTTTGGGTGATCAATACCACATTCCCCACGACCCGCCTGTGATGTCTGAACAGATCACAGTCACTGTGGAGTAGCGTGTTGCTCCTAATGGGCCTAGGGGGCTCATTCTGAACATCTCTGCTTTGCGCTCAGCATTGGGGGCAAAGCAATTTAGGCAATTTGCAGACTGCGACAGGAGGCTCCAAGTGCCCCAAATAGAGATAAATGTGCTTGAGGGTGTTTTTGATGAAGACGAAAAAGCGCGCATTTTGCGTGCTGTGATCAAAGCTTTTGGAGAGGCTGCCGGCGGCAAGATGTTCGAAAATACATCTGCCCGCATAAATGAAGTGAAAAGCGGTTCATGGGCCTATGCAGATCAGGTGTTCACAACGCAAACAGGGCTGAGCATCAAAAACGATACCACCTAGGCCGTGCGCAATTCCGGTTTCAGGCTGGTGGCTTCATTGCCTTGTGCCCGGCTGAGAGTAGACGATGCCGACGAGAGCAGCGCTAGGGCCTCTTTCGTGGTCAAAGCCGTGCAAAACTCCCCATGCATATTGGCGACAGAAAGGTCGTGCACAAGCTCTGGGTCATGATCCGTGCCTTGAAGGTCCACCCGGTTACACGTCGCGCAAGCATCTTGGGCGAGGTAGACGTCAAAACCCATATTGCCCGCCATGCGCACGGATGTCTCAACACAAAAGTTCGTGAAATATCCCGCCACGACCAGCCGTTGAATGGACAACCGACGAAGATCAATTTCCAAAGACGTTCCCAAGAACGCGGAATTGACGTTTTTCTGAACAGCTACATCGCCAGATTCAATTTCAAGCCCAAGCAGTTGCTGACCTGTTTCCAAAGACAGCTTCAAAGGGCTGTCGGGTTCAATGCTGTCATGTTGGCTGAACACGACTTGGCGTCCGGCGGTCCGAAATCCACTTAAAAGTGCCACCAGGTTATCATGGCAATCTGGGTTGTTCATCCGGCCCGTGGGCCCGCCCCAATGATCCACGACATTCACGCCCTTTTGCACATCAATCAAAAGAAGAGCTGTGTCATTGCTGAACTGTGCGATCATATTCCAATTCCTGTTTTTCCCTAAGCACCCGAAAGCGCCCAGTCCCAATACATTTCGCGTACCCGCCGTGTGACCGGACCGATCTGGTAGTTGGTGTCGTCAAAAGCCGTGATTGGCGTGACTTTCATCATATTGCCCGACAGGAAAACCTCATCGGCGGCATGGAAATCATCGAAAGACATCGTTTTTTCATGCACTGTGATCCCATCGGCGCGCATATTTTCAATGTGACGCGCGCGCGTGATCCCAGCAAGGAATGTCCCGTTGGGCGCTGGCGTGAAAACCTCTCCGTCCTTGACAGCAAAGGCATTGGCCGTTGCCGCTTCGGCCACGTTTCCAAGCGCGTCGGCCACTAAGGCATTTGCAAACCCCTTGCGTTTGGCTTCCGCCAGCATGCGGGCGTTGTTGGGATAAAGACATGCCGCCTTGGCGTTGACAACGGCATCCTCCATCACAGGGCGCCGAAACTGTGTTCGCGTGAGGGTCGAGGAGGCATCCGGCGTGGCCATTGGCACTTCTTCCAGGCTGATCGCAAATCCAGTGTCACCGCCTTCTTTCGGCACAATGGCGGAATGCCCGCCATCAATGGCCCAATACATCGGTCGTACGTAAACGGCGGCATCGTTCGGGTAAGCTTTCAACCCTTCCAGAACAATTTCAACCATGTCTTCTGTGCTGATCGTCGGTGTCACCATCAGCGCCTCAGCTGATGCGTTCACCCGCGCGCAGTGTTTATCAAGATCCGGTGTCACCCCGTCAAAAAAGCGTGCGCCGTCAAACACATTGCTGCCCAGCCACATGCCATGGTCAGCGGCATTCATGACAGCGATATCGCCCTCGTACCACGTGCCATGAAAATACGTTCTTACATTGATCCCTGTGGGCATGACTGACCTCCACTGCCATAATCCGAGGGTAGGTCGATTACCATGGGGCGTCCAGAGGGGGATCAGGGCGCTTCTGACAAAAGCTGTTCGAGATCTAGGGGGGCGTTTGACATGGTGATGTTGCCAGCCGCGTCGCGCGGCCATTCGTCTTCGGGTCGGTCACGGTACAGCTCTACACCGTTGCCATCTGGGTCAGAGAGATAGACCGCCTCGCTCACGCCATGATCGGCGGAGCCTTCGATCGCATAGCCCGCTTGCGTGACACGGCGCAGGGCATCGGCGAGCTGATTGCGATCGGGGTAAAGAAAGGCCGTGTGATAAAGTCCGGTGTGTCCGCGCGGGGCCGGCGTTCCATCTTTCGACTCCCAGGTGTTGAGCCCGATATGATGGTGATAGCCCCCCGCGCCCAAAAAGGCCGCTCCGGAGGGGAGCCGCGCCTGAACCTCAAAGCCAAGAACGCCGGAGTAAAACGCGATCGCGCGATCAAGGTCGGCGACTTTGAGGTGCACATGTCCAATAGATGTTGCGGGATGGGCGGGTGTCATGGCGGTTCTCCTTTGTTTAGATGTAGGAGGTAGACACCACAGAGTTCACGCGCAATACGGTAGAAATGAGCGGAATTTGTGCGCAGCTGCACAGAGCGAGATGGCATGCGTGTGGATCAAGACACGCACCCCTTCCGACGGCAGGCACACACAAAGAGTTTACCGGTCCAAATCCGCAAAACCCCCTGGAAATCGTTATGTGCCCTATCACAACACTAGGTTTCAACGGAGGCAGTTTATGGGCAAGCTCATCACCCGTCGCGGGGTTCTCGCCGGGGGCGCATCGATTTTGGCAGCGCCGGCGATCGCACAAGGCATTGCGCCAGAAGATACCGAGCAGCAAGAGTTTGTGCGACGCAATCTGTCGGGCTTCAAAAAGCTCAAATGGCAGGATCATTTTGAGACGCTGGGAAAAGGCGCGATTGTGGCGGACACCAATTCCCGCGCATTGCATTTCTGGTCAGGTGATGGCGAAAGCTATCGGCTCTACCCCACGTCTGTTCCGCGCAGCCCCGAACTGACCAAATTGGGCTACACCCGCATCACTAAGAAAGTGGAAGGCCCCAAGTGGGTGCCGACGCCCTCCATGCGTGAACGTGACCCCAGCCTTCCTGCCGTGGTGCCACCCGGCCCGGACAATCCCATGGGCACGCATGCGATGCATCTCAGCTGGCAGTATTACCGCATCCACGGGACCCATGACACGCGCAAGATCGGGCGGCGTTCGTCGGACGGGTGCATCGGCCTTTACAATGAGATGGTGGCCGAGCTCTTCGGGATGGTCGAAGTTGGGACGCAGGTGCGTCTGATCTAGGCTGGCGCGCCGCAGAATTTTGGAAAATTCTGCCGAAGAAAATTCCAATTTTCTGCGCATTTTCTTCGAAGAAAATGCACCCACTCAGGGTTTGGCGCCGACCATCCCCACAATCTCATAGGTCTTTTGCAGGATCGGGTGCGCGATCGCGCGGGCCCGGTCTGCGCCGCTGGCCAGGATGCGATCAATCTCGCCTGGGTCTTGCATCAGGCGGGACATCTCTCCTGAAATCGGCGCAAGCTTATCCACGGCCAAATCGGCCAACGCTGGCTTAAACTGACCAAACTGTTGACCGCCGAACTCTGACATAACCGTATCGACAGGTTGATCTGCCAAAGCCGCATAGATGTTAACTAGGTTGCGCGCCTCCGCGCGATCCTCAAGCCCTTTGAACTCTGAGGGCAAGGGCTCTGGATCGGTCTTGGCCTTGCGGATTTTCTTGGCAATGGCATCGGCATCATCCGTCAGGTTGATGCGCGACATATCCGAGGGATCGGATTTTGACATTTTCTTGGTGCCGTCACGCAAGCTCATCACCCGCGTGGCCGCGCCTTCGATCACCGGTTCCGTCACAGGGAAGAAATCCACGCCAAAATCATTGTTGAACTTGATCGCGATATCGCGCGTCAGTTCAAGATGTTGTTTCTGATCCTCACCCACCGGCACATGGGTCGTGTGATAGAGCAAGATGTCAGCCGCCATCAGCGCCGGATAGCCAAAAAGCCCCAGAGAGGCGTTCTCTGCGTTCTTGCCTGCCTTATCTTTGAACTGCGTCATCCGTTTCATCCAGCCCATGCGCGCGACGCAGTTGAAGATCCAGCCCAGCTGCGCATGCTCGGCCACCTGGCTTTGGTTGAAAAGAATGGACTTCTGCGGATCGAGGCCCGCCGCAATGAACCCGGCGCAAAGCTCCCGTGTCGCATGGCGGAGTTTACCTGGGTCCTGCCACACGGTGATCGCATGCAGATCGACCATGCAATAGATCGTCTCATAGGCGTCTTCCTGCATGTCCACAAATCGCTTCATCGCGCCCAGATAATTGCCAAGCGTGAGACCGCCCGAGGGCTGGATTCCTGAAAAAACGCGAGGTGTGAATTGGCCGTCACTCATGACGCAGCGCTCCAAGCTGGAAATTACCGGTCACCTCGCTTACGTCTGGCCGCATCCCGCGTCAAGGAGCGCCGCCCCATGTCTTTTCACTCTGACGGTCTGAACGAAAGCCCGGTCAATCCATTGCCCGCCGTGGTGATGATCCTGGTTTTGGTGATGGCGCTTGTCGAGGGTGCGTTCACGTTGGGTGCGCGCGGTATTGTCGGGGGTCCAGACGCCGTCGGTTGGCGGCTCAACGCCATTCAGAACTTCGGGTTCTCGTCGCGTGCAGTCGGCTGGATGATCGAGACAGGAACTCTGCGGGGGGATCTGATGATCCGGTTTGTCACCTACCCGTTCCTGCACGGCAACTTCACGCAGTTCATCTTTGCGGCCGTCATGACCCTGGCAATGGGCAAGTTTGTGGGCGAGAGGATGGGCCAGGTGGCGCTTTTGATCCTGTTTTTTGGGTCGTGCATTTTCGGCGCGCTTGTCTATGCGATTGTCATACCCGACGGGCCTGGTTTGATCGGTGCCTTCCCAGGGGTTTATGGGCTGATTGGCGGTTTCACCTGTCTTCTCTGGTTGCGGCTGGGCGAGATTGGTGCACAGCAGGCGCAGGCCTTCACGTTGATTGGCTTGTTGGTCGGTATTCAGCTCGTCTTTGGTTTGCTCTTTGGGGCTGGACAGGATTGGGTGGCAGATATTGCGGGCTTTGTCGCTGGTTTTGGTCTGTCGTTTATCTTGTTGCCGGGCGCGATTATCCGCCTTAAAGACAAACTCCGCCGCGATTGAGCGGTCATCGCTGCCTTACGGTTATGTCTCGCTGGTGCGGCGCAGGGCGGCTCGGAACTCAGACAGTCTGAAAGCCCCCAACAGCTGGCCCGCGGCTAGGTATGTGGCACTTCCCCCCGCGATCAGCCCAAAGAGAGCCAGCCACCGCCATCCGGGCAAGCCAAAAACCGGCGTGGCAAATGCAGACAGCATCCAAAGCACGACCCCCATGACAGCAGACGCCCAGCAAACACGCCACATGCGGCGGCGCAAACGTGCATCAAACCGGGCCACATCTCCCATTGGTCGGGCTCCGCGCGCCAGTAGCCAGACCATCGCCCACGCGGCCGCTGTGGTGGCGATTGCCGATGCGATCCATCCGATGAAGCCTGCGAGACCCACCGCTAGGACGGCATTGATGACCATGGCCACGACGGCATAGCGAAACGGGCTTCTGGTATCTTCGCGGGCGAAAAACAGGGGTTGCAGGATTTTTTGAAGTACGAAAGCGGGGAGGCCGAGGCCGTAAATAGTGACGGCCAGAGCTGTGGCGGCTGTGTCATCGGTGTCAAAAGCACCGCGTTCAAACAGAACGGACACGATCGGCAAGGGGATCACCATCAGCGCCACGGCGCACGGGATGGTCAGCGCCAGTGAGATTTCACTGGCACGCGAAAATGCCTCTTTTGCGCCCGCGTCATCTGCGGCTTGCAACCGGCGCGACAGATCCGGCAAAAGGACGATCCCTACGGCAATCCCAACCACACCCAGAGGCAGCTGATACAGCCGGTCAGCCGCGTAGAGCCAGCTGATCGCACTGTCAAAGTTTGAGGCCACAAGCTGCCCGACCAGAAGGTTGATCTGGACGACACCCCCTGCCAACGCGGCCGGGATCGCGATGCGCACCAATTGGGCGATTTCCGGCGTCCAACGAGGGCGAACCGGGCGGATCCTCAGACCAGCTTTGCCTGCCGCGATCCACACAAGTGCCAGCTGCGCGGCACCGGCAAATGGAATGGTCCAGACCAAGGCGAGCACAACCTTGCCGCCCAGTTGCCAAGCCAACAGCATGGCAACCACCAACATCACGTTGAGCAAAACCGGAGCGGCGGCTGCAGCGGCAAAGCGGCCTGTGGCATTCAGCACACCGGAAAACAACGCGGCGAGGGAAATGAACAGAATGTAGGGAAACACGATGCGGCCATATTCGACCGTAATGTCAAAGCGTGGATCCCCCCAGAATCCCTCGGCTGTGGCATAGACCAGGGCCGGCATGAAAACCATTGCAAGCCCGGTCAGAAGGAGCAGCAAAAGGCTCAGACCGCTTAAGGCCAAGCTGGCAAAAGCCTCCGGGCTGTCTTCGGCCTCGATGCGTTTGGAAAACATCGGAACAAAAGCTGCATTGAATGCCCCTTCGGCAAAAAACCGACGGAACATGTTGGGCAGGCGAAAAGCGGCAACAAACGCATCCATCACCATGCCCGGCCCGATAAGCCCGGCGATCAGGACATCGCGGGCAAAACCGAGGATCCGGCTGAGCAATGTCCAGGCCCCAACGGTCAGAATGCCGGACAATAGACGGACAGGTCTCATGCGGGGTCCTTTGTTGCGTCACAAATGAGTAGCGGATCGAATGTGTCTGCGAAAGGGTTCACAACAGGCGCGACGCGCGGTAGCGAGGAGCAGCCCCTGTGACGAGACATGCCATGCCCGCACTTCCTGATTTTCGCCTTGAGACTCACTTCGCGAAATGGGAGTTTTCCGCGCGCTATCACATGACTGCCTCTGATGCAGAAAGCATGTCGTTGCCTGATCTTTTGTCTTATGCCACCGCAGAAGATCGCGCGGCATATGAAAACATGTGGCTGGGCTACACGGAAACCTTTGGCGCGCCGGATCTGCGCGACGTGATTGCCGCCACCTATGCCACCCAGACTGCGCCCAACATCTTGTGTTTCGCGGGCGCCAGCGAAGGCATTTTCGCGGCCAACACTGTGCTGTTGGATCAAAGCAGCCATGCCATCGTGGTCACCCCCAACTACCAGTCCCACGAAAGCCTGCCCTTGGCGATTTGCGAGGCAACCGGCGTGCCGCTTGATCCCGATGATGGGTGGTCGTTGGACATTGACAGGGTGGCACGCGCGATCCGGCCCAACACGCGTCTTCTCACTATCAACTTCCCGCATAATCCAACGGGGGCCATCCTTCCGCGGGATCGCTATGATGCATTGATCGCGCTTTGCCGTAAGCACGGGATCTGGATCCTGCATGATGAGATTTTCAATGGTTTGGGTCCGAGCGATGCCGAACATCTACCCTTCATTGCGGATGTTTATGAACGCGGTTTGTCGCTGGGTGTGATGTCTAAAAGCTACGGTTTGCCTGGACTTCGGATCGGGTGGATTGCCTGTCAGGACCGCGAGGTTCTGTCGAAAATGGAACGGCTGAAGCACTATTTGTCGATCTGCAACTCCGGTCCGAGTGAACGATTGGCGATCATCGCATTGAAAGCGCGCGATGCTGTTCTTGCGCGCAGCACGGCACTGATTGATGAAAACCTTCCCAAATGGGACGCGTTTTTTGCCCGCTTCCCCGACCTCTTTGATTGGTCAAGGCCAGATGGATCCTGCATGGCGTTTCCACGCTATCTTGGCGCGGATGGCGTGGAGGCATTTTGCCAAAAACTGGTCGAAGAGGCAGGCGTCTTGCTTTTGCCAAGTACGATTTACGCATCAGAGCTCGGGGCGACGCCGGCAGATCGGTTCCGGCTTGGGTACGGGCGCAAGGGTCTGGATGAGGGATTGGCCGCGATGGAAGCGCATCTTCTCAAAAATCACTGAGCGTTTTCGGGGGAGACATTTTCTTGGAAGAAAATGCGCATAAAATTCGAATTTTATGCGGGCGCTGTCGGTTAAAACGGCGCCTTTTGTCGAAAGGTCATCCCCGCGGCACCGTCAGGATGCCTTAGGCGCAGTTCCTCCGAGTGCAGCATGAGGCGTTCGTGATCCCGCGCCGCTCCCTCAGCATAAAACGGATCGCCCAAAATAGGATGCCCGATCGCCTGCATATGGACGCGCAATTGATGACTTCGGCCCGTTTTGGGCATCAGGCGCACGCGGCTTTCGGTATCGCTGGATTTCAGCACGCGCCACGCGGTCTGCGCAGGCTTACCTGTTTCATGGCATACCATCTGCTTGGGGCGGTTTGGCCAGTCTACGATGAGAGGGAGATCCACTTCTCCCGTCTTTGGTGATAGCCGCCCGGCGACACGCGCCACATAAGTCTTCTTGACCTGCCGTTTCTCAAACTGCAGGCCCAGATGGCGCTGTGCATGGGGCGTGAGCGCAAAAACCATAACGCCAGATGTGTCACGATCCAAACGATGCACCAAAAGCGCTGTTGGAAAGACATCCTGAACCCGGCTGAGCAGACAATCGGCCAGATGCGCGCCTTTGCCCGGCACGGATAACAAACCCGCAGGTTTGGCGACCACAAGCAGTTCGTGGTCATCATGCAGGATTTGCAAAGGATCCTGTGGCGGGGCGTAGGTATCAGACATCATTTGCCGCTGTGCCATGAATGGCGACGCGATGCCAGCGGGCCCTCAGCTTGCGGTCGGTTCAATCATGAAACAGGTGATCTGTTTGGCCTGCAACCGGCGACATGCAAGCTCTGCGCTTTCCCGCGTCATACCCATGAAATTTGCGTCAAACCCGGTGGGGCGGCGCAAAACCTTTCTCAGGCTGCCATCCAGTGTTGTCATTTCATTCAATGCCACCTGTAGCAGGACTTGCCGGGCCTTGTACTGGCTTGGGTAGCGGCCCACTGTAATACCCCAATGCCGCCCGCCCGAGGTGGAGACCCGCTCCACCACCGTTTGCACAGGATCACTGGCCGGATCACCGGCCTGTGGCTCGCGCGCAGCATACGCTTCGACCAGAGCGGCCGGTCGTGCCTGAGGCGTTACGTTGCTGTTGGTGCGCGCGCGGATGTCTGTCAGCAGCGCTTCAGCCAGAACCACAGGCTCAGGTTCCGGGTTGGCCACGATATCGGGCTCAACATTGTCAGCAATCGCCGCTGCAATCTTTTCTGCCAAATCACCCGTTTCCGAGCCATCCACTTCGGCGATCAAAAGTTCCGCATCAGCGGCAGGCTCAACCGACGGGCGCGCCTTGGGCCGCAGGCTGCGTTTGACAGCTGCGGCAGCAACAAGCCGGACCTTCTTGCCGTATCCGCCGGGCACCTCGTCTTCGTTGGCGCGGCCCAAATAGGGCGGTTTTGATGGTCTTGAGAGCGCAACACGGCTGGGTGCGCGCCGAAAGCCCAGATCAAGAAGCTCTGCTACCTTGGCGTTGCGCGACGCGGTAGAGCGGCCACCAAAGACGGTTGTAATGATGCGTTCCCCGCCCCGTTCTGCACTGGCGGTCAGGTTGAACCCGGCCGCGCGCGTGTAGCCCGTCTTGATCCCGTCCGCGCCACGATAGGATTGCAGCAGCTTTCTATTTGTATGGTTCACCGTGCGCACCCCTGCATCGGCGGTGATGCGGGAAAAAAGGTTGTAGTATTCCGGGTAGTCATAGAACAGATGCCGCCCCAGGATCGTCATGTCGCGGGCGGTCGACAAGTGGCCACTTTCGGTCAGACCATGGGCGTTTTTGAAATGTGTGCGCGTCATGCCGAGCGCCTTGGCCGTGCGATTCATACGGCGTGCAAAACGTGCCTCAGAGCCCTCGATTGCTTCTGCCAGCGCTGTGGAGGCATCATTGGCCGATTTCACCGCCGCCGCGCGAATGAGATAGCGCAGCTTGATCGTTTGCCCTGCGCGCAGGCCCAACTTGCTAGGGGGCTCGCTCGCCGCGAATTTGGAGATCTTGACGGGCGTGTCGAGCCCAATCTCTCCATTCTCAACGGCCTCAAACACCACATAGAGGGTCATCATCTTGGTCAGTGATGCCGGATGGAGCCTCGTGTCAGCATTGCGCGCGTGCAAAACTTCACCCGATCGGGCATCCATCACAAGCGCCGCATACGGGGCCGCCATTGCCGATAAAGGTACGATCACGATCATCCACACGATCGCAAACGCAACGATGGCCCGGCGGGCCAGTTGTCCTGTCCTGGTTCTCATGAACCTGCTCGTTTCTGCCTCATGCCGCCGATTTTTCGACTGGCTGTTTATATTTATGAGGGAGAAATAGCATAGGGTGCCACTCAAATAAAGCGTTGATTCCTCGAAATTGTCAGGCTGTCGGGTGTTCGCCTCGACGAACGCGCGAGCTTGCGTTTAACTCAGCGCGACTGTTCGTGTTCCAGCCGCTGCCGCGCGATGGCTTCGTTACGATCGGCCGTTTGTTGTTGGCGCAAGCAAGACGTCACGAAATCCAGATGCGCCACCACCGCGCGCCTGGCGCTTTCGGGCTCGCGGGCCTTAAGCGCCTCATGGATGGCCCGGTGCTGATCGAGAAGGGACTGCCGCGTGGTGCGCTGTTTGAACATGATCTGGCGGTTGTAAAACACGCCTTCGCGCAAAAGTTGAAACATGGATCGCATCATGTGCAGCATAATCACATTGTGACTGGCCTCCAGGATGGCCATGTGAAATTCCGCATCCAACTGCGCTTCTTCTGCGGGGTTGGTTTTGGCGTGGGCGGCTTCCATTTTGGCAAAGATTTCGGCCACAACCGCCAAATCCGTGTCAGATGCCATTTGAGCCGCGCGTTCGGCCGCGAGGCTTTCAAGATCACGCCGGAACGAAAGGTAATCGAAAACGGCTTCTTCGTGACTGGCAAAAAGCTGAACCAGAGCCTCGGAAAAGGCCCCTCCCAGAACATCCGCAACGAAAATCCCGGCACCTGCGCGAGAAGTCAAAAGGCCCTTGTCTTGCAACTCCGCCACCGCTTCGCGCAAAGATGGGCGCGACACCCCCAACCGGTCGGCCAATTCGCGTTCCGACGGCAAACGCTCTCCAGGACGCAGGATTCCGCGCAAGATCAATTTCTCGACCTGGCGGGTGACTGCGGAGGATAGCTTTTCTGGCGTCACTTTCTGAAACGGCATACGCGGCAAGTTAAACCGGTCAGATAAAATGACCAATCTTTTCGCGACGGAAAAGTGTCAGCTGCGACCACTATGTCAGCCGACCGGCATCCACCGATCTGCCTGGCTGGGCAAAAATGCCTCAACCGCGACTGTTGCAATGACAAGCGTTTCACCCGTTTCAGAGTTGGTGACATTCTGTCCACCCTTGACGGCGGTGACGGTGGCTTGTCCACGCGGCAAGCCCTTTGCCAAAGCGGCGCAATCCAACGCTTCGGGATCTTGCACGCCTACGGTGACCGCCACGCGCATCTGGGTGTGATGGATGCCGGTGGCCTCAAATATCGGCAGGGTGGAGCGGCGCAAAGCGCTTTCGATCGCGCGGGTGGCGGCCTTTTGGTAATCCATCCCGTGCAGGTCGTTGCCCATACCTATTTCGAGAATAAAGCGCTGGTCAGTCATCGCGTTTCTCCAGGTTCAGGCTGACGGAAATGGCTGCGTTGGCGATCACCGTGGGCGGGCCGACCGGGCGGGGCACATTGAGACCGCCATGGGTGGCCGTGATGGTGATCTGACCATAGGGAAAAACCGATTTGAGATCGTCACACTTCACCTGATCGGGCGCTTGCACGGCGATTTCGGCTTCAATGATCATCGCTTCTTTGGGGCAGCCGAAAAGCTCTGCCAGATTGATCGAGTTGCGCCAGAGCGCGTCTTTCAAGGCGCGGCGCCCAGCTTCGGTATAGTCTTCGCGACGCAGTGAGGTGCCGATGCCGAATTCGGTGAGCAGGCGGTGTTTGGGCATGGTCTGTCCTTTGGGGGAAACCTGCGCCATGAGTATTTTTGGAAAGATGAAGATGCAAGCGTCGGGCTGACGTCAGTGTAGCGTAAATAGCGAAAGCACACCCACTAGGATCAAGCTCAATGCCCAGACAAGATCAAGATTGAACCAGCCCCGTTGCAGAAATTTGAGCCCCAACCAATGATAGACGCCCACCGCGATCAGCCCGCCGGAGGCCATCATCGCCAGCGTGTGCGCGGCCGCCACGCCAAAGGCCACGGACGTGTTCGATCCCATGAGCTCAAACGCGGCCTGATGCCCAGCATCAAGACCCGCATAGTTGCAGATGCCCAAATAGATTGGCACCAACATCAGCCCCGCGCCATGCGCCATGGCCGCCAGAAAGGACCACAGCGCCAAGCGGTGTGGCTTGACCCGCGCCAACATGCGCGGATGGCGGCGATTGATCAGAAGGTATGTTCCCATCCCGATGACCAAAATGGCCGCGCCGGTTTGGATCTGGCGCTGATACTCCACCAAAGTGAACATCAGAGTGAACGGCAAAAGGATCGCCGTCATCGCCAGAAGGTGCCCACCGCCCAAAAGCCCCAACGCACGGTAAAGGCTGGTTTGGGAGCGTTCCATCAAGGCGGCGGACACACCAAGAGGCCACCCCATGCCGGGGTTGATCCCGTGGTATATACCGGATGCAATGACGGCCCACCAAAGGGCCGTCAGGCTTGCCTCATCCATCGGTTACACGTTGGGGTAACAGAAACTGTCAGTCGAACAGTCGCCACCTTCAAGCCGGATCTGGTGACTGCGATAGCCATCCGGGAACTCGACGTAGAAGTCCTTGTCCAGCTCCAACCCGCCGTTTTCGCCCACATGGGCCATGACCATCTGCCCGCCTTCATCGTCAGGATAGAACTGATCATCCCAAGTCGAATAAAGCGAGTTGGTCCAGTAGACGCGCTTGCCATCGCGGCTGATCTCAACCATCTGCGGCCCGTAGACAAAGGGCTTACCGTTGGGGTGATTTGCCCCGCGGGCAATGCCGCCCAGCTCTACCTTGCCGGCCAGCACCGGGTTGAACGGGTCAGACACATCATATTGATGCATCTCGCCCAGGCCCCAGCAGGCCACGTAGAGGTATTTGTCATCAAGGCTGAGGTCGATATCCGTCACCAGGGGTGGCACGGCCTCAAACCCTTGCAGGAGTGGCGGCAGGTTTTCCGGCTTCTCCGGACGCGGATCGATTGTGATGACCTTCTTGGCGTCAAATGTCCCATCTTCTTTCTGCCACCAAGTGAAGATCGACCCTTGCAGGTTGGTCGTGTCCACCACCACACCGACAAAGCCGTAATCCTTGGCCGGGTCATGGGCAGGTCGGATTTCCAGCGCCATCTGATGGTTTTCGCCCAGATCAATCGTCTGCACGTTCTTGCGCTCGCGCAGGTTCCAGAAGTGGATCACATGGCCGTATTTGTTGCTGAGCAGGTCTTCGGCCACCACGCCGTTTTCGAATTGTGGCGGCAGGCCCCATTCAGAGCTGACCATGTAATCGCGCGGCAAGTTCCACCAGAAATCGTAGTGCTTTTCCTGCTTGCCCCGGTCCATCTCATACCGGCCCAGGATGTCAAAGGTCTCGCAATCCATGATGAAGATACCGGGCGGGCCATCGGTGCCATCTTCGCCACCGCCTCCCAGGGTGGACACATAGATGCCTTCGGGGCCGCAATGGATGGTGTGCGGGCGGGAATAGCCGGTTTTGGCAAAAAGCTCTTCGGGCTCGATGATCTTGTGGATCTTGGCCTTGAGCGGTTCTTTCACATCGATCACGTAGATGCGCGATGACCGGATGCCTGGAATGATCAGATACCGACGCTCCAGAAAGGCGTGGCCCGACAGAGGCGACAGCGATGCCGAGCAGGCGTTCCAGCCAAAGTGGTGAAACTCATCACCTTTGTTGGGCATAATCACTTGATGCAGGATTTCGCCAAAGGTTTTGGACTTGGGATCGACATCCACAACCGCCAGCCCATCGGGTTGTGAGCCATCCGGGCTGAGCATCAGAGTAAAGGCGAGCGTCTCGGCCGGGGCTTCCATCGCCATAGTGGCTGTGGGATAAAATGTTGGATCAGGTCTTAAATTCATGATTTTTTCCTCCCTCGCGTAGCGCGACTTAGGCCGTTACTTATTCGGCCTTGTGAATGTATGGTCTCATGACTTTAATTGTCTGACAATTGATTTTTTCGACCCCACACATTTCCGCGGTCGAAAAAATTGTTAGGGCGCGGGCAAATTTGCGCGCAGTGCGTCCGCCATGGCTTGCGTGACGTCAGACGGTGCTCCTTCGCTGGCGGCATGTTTCTTGCCTGTTTTCGCATCCTCCGCAAACAGAATTGATCGATGGATCAAAGGCAGGGGAGGCAGGCCATGCCGCGGGCCCAAGACCTGCATATCGTCGCCCACGCAAGAGGCTGGCAAAACGCCCACGGCAAAATCTGAGCTGAGCGCGGAAAGCAAGCTTCCGAAGCTTTCGGTTTGAAAGGTCACGCGGTAGTCTCGATGAGCTTGCCGCAAGGCATCGGTGGGAATGGCCTTCCACCAACATGTCCGATTGAGCATGGCCAGTGGCACCGGCGTTTCGGGGCAAAGTCGCATTGCACGGCCGGTGGCCCAAACAATTGGCTCGCTGGACATCAGCACGGTACCCACAGGTGCTTGGCCGGAGCAAACAGCCATGTCCAGCCGACCCGCGCGGATATCATCTGGATAGCTCACGGTGCATCCTGACACCGCTGTCACGTCAACCTCAGGGTGTGTGCGCGCAAAAAGCGCCAGCGCATCTGTCAGAATGCGCCCTTCGTAATCGTCGGGAATTCCGATCCGCAATTGCCCTCTCAGCGGTGTCTCAAACAACCGGCGCATGTCTTGTAATTGCGCAACCGCTGCCTCCGCCTTTGGCAAAAGCCGCTCTCCTGCGTGGGTCAGTGTCATGCCTTTGACGGATCTCTGAAAAAGCGCCGCGCCAAGGCTCTCTTCTAGATTGCGCAACTGCACACTGATCGCCGATTGAGTTCTGCCCAAACGGGCTGCGGCCTGGGTCAGATTTCCAGTTTGAGCAATCACCAAGAAGCTGCGGAGCAGCTCACTGCTGAGAGGGGTGCGTTCGGATTTCTTCATAGCGTCAATCAAATTTATTCGTTTTTTCAAATGGTACGCGCTCTCTAGCCTTTGGGCAAGCAAATGGAGGCAGAGATGACAGTTTACGACACGGCTCTTTTGGTGGGGATCGGCGTGCTTGGTGGGGTTTGGAATGCCGTGGCAGGGGGCGCGACGCTTTTTACCTTTCCGGCGCTGATGGCTGTTGGATTGCCTCCAATGGTGGCCAACGCCACGAATTTTCTCGCACTGTTGCCCTCCAATGCGGCGGCCTTGCCCGCCTACACGCGTGAGCTTAGGCACGTGGGCCGCGCGCTGCTGCCCTTGGCTGTGATCTCTGGTTTTGGCGCGATCGTTGGATCGGTGTTGCTGCTGCACTCAGATCCCGGCGTTTTCGAGCGGCTGATCCCGGCTTTGATCCTGATGGCCACGCTCTTATTTGCGTTTGGTGATGCCGTGCGTGCCAAGCTTTTGGCGCTGGCGGGCGGAACACGGACGGGGGTCGTGGTCTTTGCCGGTTTGTTCCTGGCCTCGATCTATGGTGGGTATTTCGGTGCGGGGCTGGGGATCATCCTGCTCGCTGTGGCGCAAATCTTGGGCTACAGCTCGTTCCCACTTGCCAATGCGATAAAAAACGTGCTGGCCACCAGTTTTTCGATCCTGTCCATTTTGGTGTTCGGTCTGGGCGGTCTTATCGCCTGGCCGCATGCGTTTGCCATGATGGCTGGCAGCACAGTGGGCGGCTACCTTGGCGGGCGCCTCGCTCAATACGCCAATCCGCGCCTTTTGCGCGGGGCGGTGATTGTCTTTGGTCTGGTGCTCAGTGGCGTTTATGCATGGCGTGTCTTCGCCTAAAACTCCACGCCAATTTGCGCTTTGATCCCTGAGCGGAATGGATGCTTGACCAGTTCCATTTCTGTGACCAGATCGGCGATCTCGATCAGCTCGTCTTTGGCGTTGCGACCGGTCAGCACGACATGGGTCATCTCGGGCTTCTCCGTTTGCAAGAATTCCACCACCTCGGCAACGTCGATATAGTCGTAGCGCAGCGCGATGTTGATCTCATCGAGGAGCACCATGTGATTGCTCGGGTCGCGAATAAGCTCCTTGGCCTTGGCCCAGGCGGCTTGTGCCATCTCGATATCGCGTTCTTTGTCCTGGGTTTCCCAGGTGAACCCTTCGCCCATCGTATGGAATGCGCAGATGTCGGCAAATTTGCCGGTGATCAGATCCCGCTCGCCCGTTGACATGCCGCCTTTGATAAACTGCACCACTGCGCATTTCATATCATGGGCGATGTGGCGAAAGATCATGCCAAACGCGGCAGAGGATTTGCCCTTGCCCTTGCCGGTGTGGATCATGATCAGACCTTTCTTGTCGGTCTTGGTGGCCATGATCTTATCGCGCGCGGCCTTCTTCTTGGCCATCTTCTCCGCGTGGCGGTCTGCGTCATCACTCATTGTGTCTCTCCTCTGTCATCACCCAAGTCGGGCGTCCCCCGGTTTCATCTTTCAAAATATACTCATGCCTTGCGTGGCCCGTTCGTGCGTAGCTTTGATCATCGCACCAACGCCTCGATCCGGGCCCGCGCGGAATTGGACCGCGGCACCCAAAGATCACGATCGATCGCCTCTTGCAGGCGTTCCGCAATCTCATGGAGCGCGGGCGCGTTGTGGTCTTCGATGAACTGCCGGGTGGCGTCGTCTTCCAAATACGCGGCTTCGACCATGTCAAAGTGATGATCCTGAACCGCGCCCGTGGTGGCCGCAAAGGCGAAGAGATAGTCCACGGTTGCGGCCATCTCGAACGCGCCTTTATAGCCGTGGCGCTTGACCCCGTCGATCCACTTGGGGTTCACCACGCGAGATCGGACAACGCGGGCAATTTCGTCATCCAAGGTCCGGATCACCGGGCGTTCGGGCCGAGAATGATCATTGTGATAAATCGGCCGCGTTTCGCCCTGAAGCGTGGCCACGGCAGCAGCAGCTCCGCCTTCGAATTGGTAATAATCATCGCTGTCGAGGATGTCGTGTTCGCGATTGTCCTGATTTTGGACAATGGCCTCGGTCTGGCTCAGCCGGGTTTCAAAACCCGCACGGTCGGCGGTGCCCGCCTCCCGCGCCCCATAGGCATAGCTGCCCCAGGTCAGATAGGCCTCTGCGAGGTCGGCCTTACTTCTCCACAGGCGTTCATCGATCATGGCTTGCAATCCCGCCCCGTAAGCGCCGGGTTTTGAGCCATAGATACGCGGGCCCGCACCTTCGGTTTTGGCACGGGCGGCCGCCGGGTTCAGATCGTCTGGTTCCTCCAGCGCCATGACAGCTTGTGCGGCACTGTCGAAAAGCGAGATCAACTGTGGGAAGGCATCGCGGAAAAAGCCGGAGATGCGCAGCGTGACATCGACACGCGGACGGCCCAACACGCCTTGAGGCAGGATTTCAAAACCCGTGACACGGCGGTTCGCGCTGTCCCATTTCGGTTTGACGCCCATTAGGGCTAGGGCTTGGGCAATGTCATCGCCGCCGGTGCGCATATTGGCGGTGCCCCAGGCCGTGAGCAGCATGGTGCGAGGCCAGTCGCCATGGGTTTGCAGATGTTTTTCAATCAGCAGATTGGCCGATTTCCACCCCAAGGCCCAGGCTGTGGGCGTCGGGACGGCGCGGCTGTCGACGGAAAAGAAATTGCGTCCGGTGGGCAGCACATCAAGCCGCCCACGCGTGGGTGCGCCTGATGGTCCAGGCGGCACGAACTGTCCATTCAGAGCGGTGAGAAAACCATGGATTTCATTCGGGCCACAGCTCCGGATGGCTGGATCAATCCGGGTTTTCAAGGTCTGGATGACGTCTGACGCTCGCGGACCAAGGCCCGCATCGCCCCACCCGCCATCCCAAAGGCGTTGAGCGAAGGTTTCGAGCCGTTCAACCGTGTCGCCCGTGCTGCGCCAGGGCGTGTCCATCAGATCCGTGAGTTGGGCAGGGCGCGGCCCGGTCCAGGGGGCGGACATATCGCAATCGAGCGGGTCAAATTCCAGGTTGAGGTCATCTGCCAAGGCGCGGATGAGGGAAGCGTCACCGCCTGTGCCGTCGCCGCGCGGGATACGGGCCATGGCAATGGTGAGATCGCGCAGTTGATCGCCCTGAGGCGAGACACCAAAGACATGCAGACCGTCGCGGATCTGCGCCTCTTTCAACTCGCAGAGATAGGCGTCAAGCTTGGCCAGGTCGCGGTCTTCATCGTCCCCTTTGAGCCCGATATCGCGGTCCAGTCCCGTGGTGGCGGTGAGGGACAGGATTTCGCGACGCAAATGGTCAATCCGGCGGGGATCGACGCCTGCTGCCTCGTAGTATTCATCTACCAGCGCCTCAAGATCGCGCAAGGGTCCATAGGTTTCCGCTCGGGTCAAAGGGGGGGTCAGGTGGTCGATGATCACGGCCTGTGCGCGGCGTTTGGCTTGTGTGCCTTCGCCGGGGTCGTTGACGATGAACGGGTAGACATGGGGCATCGGGCCCAGGATCGCCTCGGGCCAGCAGGTCTGGCTCAGCGCCAGCGCCTTGCCGGGCAGCCATTCGAGATTGCCATGTTTGCCCATATGCACGATCGCGTCGGCCTCGAAACGGTGCCGCATCCAGGCGTAGAACGCCAGGTAGTTGTGCGGCGGGACAAGGTCGGGGGCGTGGTAGCTATCTGTGGGATCAATGTTATAGCCGCGCGCGGGCTGCACGCCGACGACCGTGTTGCCGTAGCGCAGGATCGAAAGCTTGAAACCGCCTTGGCCGGCTGCCCCGGAAGGCGACAAGTCTGGCACGAAGAACGGATCATCTTCGGGGGCGCCCCACCGGGTGGTGACCTGGTCTTTGAGCTCCCACGGCAGAGCCTGGAAAACCTTCATGTACTCGGCCAGAGACAGGGTTTCCCCGCCCTCCTTTTGCGTGCGATCGGTGAGCCAATTGGTGGGACCTTGCAGGATCGCCTGCATCAGCGCATCGCCATCCTTTGGTGGGTCGGTGACACGGTACCCGGCCTGCGCCATCGCGGTCAGCACATGCACTGTGCCCGCAGGCGTGTCGAGCCCGACACCATTGGCCAAGCGCCCGTCCTTGTTGGGGTAATTGGCGAGGATAAGCGCGGTTTTGCGGTCGGCTTCCTTGGTGGCGCGCAACCTGGCCCAATTGGCGGCAAGCTCGGCCACAAACTCGATACGGTCGCCTCGGGCGCGATAGGTGGCGATGGGGCATTGGGTGGCCTCGTCAAAGAACGCCTCGCCTTTGAAACTGACAGCGCGGGACAGGACGCGCCCGTCGACCTCGGGCAAGGCCACGTTCATGGCGATATCGCGCGCGGACAGACCGGTCAGACCCTCGGCCCAAGCCTCTTCCGAGCTGCCGGCCAGAACAACCTGAAACACAGGCGCGCCGTTGGCCTCGGGCAAGGTCAGAGGGTTGTCAGGGTTGGCATCGCCCGTATGAGGCGAGCCCACGGCAAAGGAGGTTGCGTTGAGGATCACGCTGGGCGGGGCGGCTGTGAAAAGCTGTGTCAGGGTGGCGACCGAGACCGGATCCTTGAGCGAGGCCACGAACACCGGCAGCGTGTTCAACCCCTGGCGCAGGAGGGCGCGGGCCAGGCTGTTGATGGGGTTAAGGCCCGCGCCCTGGACCAGTGCGCGATAAAAGATGATCGGAACAACCGGGTTTGCTCGGCTCCAACCGGCCTGAGCGGCGGCTAGATCGGCGATGCCTGCACCCGGCCAATAGACACCCGCGCGAAGGAGCGGGCTTGCCGCTGGAGGCGGCTCGCCTTCGCCAAGCATGGCGCGTGCATAGGTGAGAAAATTTGTGGCGTTATCCGGACCCCCTTCGACCAGGTAGGCCCAAAGCGCGTCGTAGTCGGCATCTGAAACTGTTGATAGCGCGCGCAGATCAGCATCAGGTTTGTCATCTCCGGGCAACAGGGCCAGTGGCACACTGGCCTCATGGCATCGCGCCGCATATTGCTCGCAGCCGTATGTCCAATAGCCCACACCTCCCAAGACGCGCGCGACCACCAACCGGCACTGCGTCGCGCAAGTGTCCAGATGCAGATCCACCGACATCGGATGTCCGAGCTGGGTCAAATTGGCCAGCCGCAGGCTCGGTGCGCCGTTCAGCTCTGCCCGCGCCTCGCTGAGCGCGGCGAGCTCTGTGTCAGCGGCTGAAAGGAACGCGATGTCAGCAGGTGTTTGACCCAGATCGACCGGTTCTTTGCCATCGTCAACACGGCCCGGGGTGGCGGCGAGAAGGTGCATTAGGTCGTCACCCTGTGGCCTTGGCAGGTGCCAATGCCTCCGGCGGGAGTATTTTGGGAAAGATGAAACAGGAGGGCACGCGTCATGTCAGAGGCTTTTCCATGTAGACGGAGGAGGCATTGGGAGCGTAGTCCCCAAAAATGGCACACCGGGTGAAACCCGCGCGTTCGTATAGCCGAACCGCGGATTTGAGCAGGTCGCCTGTTTCAAGTTTGAGCACGGACACGTTGCGCGCGCGCGCGGCATCATCGAGGGCGCGAAGAATGGCGGCTGCAACGCCTCGGCCTCGGGCTTCGGGCGCTGTGAACATGGATTTGACCTCGGCATAGTCTTGCTTGATCGCAAGCGCGCCCGTGCCCAGCGTGGTGCCCCTGTCGCGTGCGGCAAAGAACACCACACCCGACGCGCAAAGTTCATCGATGTTGAGAAAATAGTTGTCTTCAGGCGGGAACGTCTCCTGCATCAGGGCATGGCTTGCTTCCAAGAGGGCGCGCGGGCCGGGCGCGCGCGGATCGGCCTCTTCGACGATCAGCATCTCTCAGAGCACCTTTTCCATGAACACCGTCATATCGCCTTGCTGATAATCCCCATAGGAGCCACGCCGCGTGTAGCCAATGGCATCATAAAGCGAGACATCGGCTTTGAGCTTTGACCCGGTCTCCAGCAGGATGCGTGAGCATCCCTCCGCTCGGGCGGACGTCTCCAAATCTGCGACGAGGGCTTTGGCCATACCTTGGCCGCGCACGGCTGGATCCGTGTAAAGGCGCTTTATCTCGCTGTATCCGTCTTCTGTGCGAAGGGCGACGCAACCAACAGGGTGACCATCCAGCCGTGCAACCAGGAAGCGCACCGAACCTACATCCAATTGCGCGGCGTTGTAGCTGGAGCATTCGGTCATCTCATAGACCTCGCGCAATGCGGCCTCGCTGCCATTGAGAAGCCGCGTTGCGTCCTCGGTGAGAGGGGATTCCTGCGCGATGGTAAGGGTCATGCAAGCGCGGCCTCGATCTCTGATCGCCTGAGGCCCGTCTGCCCGATCACAACCAGGCGCGTTTCGCGCGGCTCCTCTCCGAAGGAGCGATCATAGTAGGTGTCAACTCTCGGCCCAACAGCCTGTAGCGTCATGCGCATAGGGCGGCCTTCGACCGCGACAAAGCCTTTCAGGCGCAGGATGTCATGCGTTCGGATAACCTGCGCGACCTTTTCGGAAAACGCGTTGGGGTCGACCACTTCCCCTAGGGTTACAACAAAGCTTTCAAACGCGTCGTGATCGTGATCATGATGATGGTTGTGATCATGATCATGACCGTGATGATGGTGGTCGTGGTCGTGGTCGTGGTCGTGGTGGTGATGGACTTCTTGGCGCGCGTCCATGTCAGACTCTGACCCGATGCCTTGTCCCAAAAGGACCTCAAGCGGAAGCGCGCCCATCGTGGCGCGCACAACATTCACGCCATCGCGGGCATCTTCCGTCAACCTGCCCACAAGCGCGCTTGTCTCTGCCTCTCCCAGTAGGTCGGCCTTGTTCACGACGATCATATCGGCGCAAGCCACCTGATCTTCAAAGAGCTCTGACAGCGGCGTGTCATGATCAAGGTTTTCGTCTTGCGCGCGCTGGGCATCTACGGCGGCCACGTCATGGGCAAAACGACCTTCCGAGACGGCCTTGCCATCGACCACGGTTACGACACCGTCTACTGTCACACGCGTGGAGATCTCGGGCCAGTTGAACGCACGGATCAGCGGTTGAGGCAAGGCCAGACCAGAGGTTTCAATGACGATGTGGTCTGGTGCGTTGGGACGGTTAAGCAGTTGTTCCATCGTCGGCACGAAATCGTCCGCGACTGTGCAGCAAATGCAGCCATTGGAAAGCTCCATGACGTCTTCTTCGGCGCAGCCCTCGATGCCGCAGCCCTTCAGAATACCGCCGTCGACGCCCAAATCCCCAAATTCATTGATGATCAACGCGATGCGTTTGCCGTTCGCGTTCTCCAGCATGTGTCGGATCAGCGTTGTTTTCCCGGCACCGAGAAACCCGGTGACAACTGTTGCGGGGATTTTTGCAGGCATGGGTTGCCCTCCTTATTCGATGACGAGCGTGGCAACCGCCTCAATGGGCTGGCCATCCACGGCGAGTTGAGAATGATCATTGGCGTTCAGTGTCACCCGTACATCGTGGGTTCCTATGGGCAACGCCTCAAGGTGCATCCAAGGCCCGTAGGCGCGGCCCATCTTGATATCGTTGATGTAGACATGGGCGTGCCCGCGGCCTTCGATATGCGGGCCATTCACGGCGATTGGGTCAAACGTGAAATTCTCAACCTGCATCTCAAGATTGCGGCTTTGTTTGCCATCAGGATGAAACACCAAAGTGATCGACGGGGCAGGGCCGGTAACCTCGGTCAGCGCGCTGTGATCATGGCCCATCGCGGCGTGGTCATGGGCCGCATGATCATGGACTGCGCTGTCGGTCGGGCCCATCGCATGCTCGTGCATCTGGCTCGATCCGGTCGCCGCAAAGAGGAACCCAAGCCCGGTTCCAAAGAACAGTCCTATGATCAAGAAGGTCAGCGTTTTCGGCATGGAACCCTCAGCCGCACGCAGGCGCGAAAGCTTCGCGCGCCGCTTTGATATGGGCGTTATCGACCATCTTGTCACTCCTCTTGCGCCTCTCACCCGAGGCGGGTTCATAGGTGCAGGGCTGGTCTCCTGGCTTGCGGGTCGTCGCCTCATCTGCCGCCTTCCCGGGGCCGCGCGTATTGTGCACCCAGTGGCATGTGGCAGGGGGCTCTCCGCTCACAGTCGCGGGGGCGGCTGACGATTGGGCGCCCGGTTTGGGTCCGCTGTCACGTCATTCCCATTTCGTCCCTGGCGGTTTTCGACCGTTGGGAACCTTGCAACACCGTGTATGAAGTTGGGCCGTTGAAGCGTCAAGTTGGATTCCGACCTGCGCTTGCTTGCCTGCGGCGCATCCAGCGCAATGAACACTTGGCAAAAGCAAGGCCGATGGTTCAGGCTGTGCGCGTACATCTCATGAGAAGGACCAAAGCCATGTTGACCCGTGTGGGAGAGATTGAGATTTGGCGCCTGATGGATTGGCATGGGCTTTTCTTGACCCCGGCTGAGCTGTTTCCCAATGCGCCCGGTGACGTGGCCCAGATCATCGAAGGGTTGGCACCTGGCAGCGTGGATGCCCAAACGGGCCGCCTTATCCTGCCGGTGCAAGCATACTTGTTGAAGACGTCTGACCACGTGGTTTTGATCGATACCGGCTTGGGCAATGGCAAAACAAGTAACTTTTTGCCGTTCTGGCACCAACTCACGGACACGCAATTGCCAATGGAATTGGCGGCAGCCGGGGTTGCGCCAGAGGAAGTGGATTACGTGCTGACAACCCATCTGCACTCGGATCATACTGGTTGGAACACACGGCGCGTCGATGGTGCTTGGGTGCCGACGTTTCCGAATGCTCGGTATCTGATGCCTGCAAAAGATGAGGCAGCCATGCGCGGTCGCGGAATTGCCAGCTATGATGAAAACATCGCTCCTGTTATCGAAGCCGGTCAGGCTGAGATGATCGACGCGAGCTACCGTCTAGGTCATGAGATCTCACTGATGGAAACGCCAGGGCACACACCTGGGCATGTCTCGGTGATGCTAAGCAGCGGCGACCATGAGGCTCTGATCACCGGCGATGCAATGCATTCTACAGCTCAGTGTCAGAACCCGGGCTGGCATTTCAAGTTTGATTGGGATGGTGAGATGGCCGAGATGTCGCGTCGGACCTTGCTTGAGGCTTGCGTAGCCCGCAAGCTGACCGTGATTGGCTTTCACTTTGTGCTTCCCGCCCTTGGGAGGGTTGAAGCGGATGGTGATGTGTTTCGATGGGTTGGCGGCACAACCTAGGTGGCCATGAGTGATCAAGATGACCTGATCCGGGCCTGACTGCGCACCTCTTGCCTCGGGCGCCAAACCGGAGGCCCCGGATCAAGCCCGGCGCGGATTGTATTCGAGGGCACTGTTGTCCATCACACCGGCAGTTTCGCAATATGTTGTGGATAACCGCTCCAAGGCTGGCACATCGTGGGGTTAGGCATTGACTCCCTTCGCCCGCGCCTCTCTCATGCACTCCCAAGATCGGAATCACCGGCCGCCAGAGGAACACGTGCAGTTCTCAAAGCTCAGACTGACCGGCTTCAAAAGCTTCGTCGACCCGACGGACCTGTTCATCCAGAACGGTTTGACCGGCGTGGTTGGCCCAAACGGCTGCGGCAAATCCAACCTGCTTGAGGCTCTGCGCTGGGTCATGGGTGAAAACCGTCCTACCTCGATGCGCGGCTCCGGGATGGAAGATGTAATTTTTGCCGGAGCCGCCACCCGGCCGGCACGGGGCTTTGCCGAGGTCTCAGTGCATATCGACAACGCTGATCGTCTGGCGCCGGCGGCGTTCAATGATGCCGATCACCTTGAGATCGTCCGTCGGATCACCCGTGATGTGGGATCTGCTTATAAAGTGAATGGCAAAGATGTGCGCGCCCGCGACGTGCAGATGCTCTTTGCCGATGCCTCCACCGGCGCGCATTCACCCGCCCTTGTCCGTCAGGGTCAGATTTCCGAATTGATCAACGCCAAGCCCAAAGCGCGCCGGCGCATTCTCGAAGAGGCGGCGGGCATTTCCGGGCTTTATCAACGCCGACATGAGGCTGAGCTCAAGCTCAATGGGGCAGAAACCAACCTGACCCGCGTCGATGACGTCATCGAACAATTGGCCGCACACTTGGCGCAACTGGCTCGGCAGGCCAAGCAGGCCGCCCGCTATCGCCAGATCGGTGAAGAATTGCGGCAAGCCGAAGGTATGCTGCTCTACCAGCGCTGGAAAGAAGCAGAAGATGCCCAGCTGCGCGCGGAAGAGGATTTGCGCGCGCGGACCACTGCCACCGCCCAGGCCGAAGCTGCCGCGCGTCAGACAGCAGAGCAACGCGCAGAACATGAGGGCGCGCTGCCGCCGCTGCGCGAAGAAGACGCGATTGCAGCCGCACTCCTTCAGCGTTTGCAAGTTGCGTTTGATACCTTGGCCGAACAAGAAGACAGCGCGCGCGCGCGCATAGAGACACTGGACAGCCGTATTGAGCAGCTCGGCCTCGATATTGATCGTGAGGCCAATCTCAACCGCGACGCAGGCGAGACGATCTCACGGTTGGAGGCTGAAGCCGAAGACCTGGCAGCGGCAGAAGACGGGCATGCAGAGGCGATGACCCTGGCCGAAACCGAGGCCAAGGATGCCGCTTCCGTTCTTCAACAGCGCGAAACCGAATTGAGCCAACTGACCGAAGATGTGGCACGGCTTGCCGCGCGCCATCAATCCGCGCAGCGTCTGGTGGAGGACAGCCAAAAGACCCTGCAGAAAAGCGAAAGTGAAGCCGCACGCGCGCGCGATGCCGCCGCTGCCGCCGAAACCGTTGTTAGCACGGCGAGCGACGCCTTTGACGCCGCACAAAAGGCTGAGGCTACGGCCGTTAAAACGGCGCTGTCTGCAGAAGAAACACTGGCCATGGCCGATGAAGCCCGCGCAAATGCGCAGGCGCGTGAGGCCGATGCCCGTGCAGAGCGTTCGTCTGCCGAAGGGGAGGTCAGTGCGCTGTCCGCCGAGGTTACAGCCCTCGCCCGCTTGGTGGAGCGCGACACGGCAGAAGGTGGGCAGATTCTGGATGCTTTGAGCGTGGCGCAAGGCTATGAAAATGCGCTGGGTGCGGCTCTTGACGATGATCTGCGCGCACCACAGGTGGAGGCCGATGGCCCCTCCGGTTGGACGGCGTTGCCCGATTACGCCAAGGCGCAAGCTCTACCCGAAGGTGCCACACCTCTCGCTGAATATGTCAAAGCACCAGATGTGCTGACGCGCCGTCTTGCTCAGATTGGCGTGGTTGATGCAGAGCAGGGCGCCACTCTGCAGGCCGTGTTGCAACCTGGGCAGCGATTGGTCAGCCTCGAAGGCGATCTCTGGCGCTGGGATGGGTTTCGCGCCTGGGCCGAGGACGCCCCGTCTGCCGCCGCGCTGCGCCTGCAACAGCTCAACCGGTTGGAGGAACTCAAGCAACAATTGAGCCATGCCACGGCCCGCGCCGAAGGGGCCGCGCAGGCCCATGATACGCTGCGTGCACGTCTCAAAGAATTGGTTGAGGCTGACCAACAGGCCCGCGATGCGCGCCGTGCGGCGGACACGGCAGTCAATGATGCCAATCGCGCGCTCTCCCGCGCCGAGGCCGATCGAAATCTGGCAGGGTCTCGCCTTGAGGCGCTGGGCCTCGCAGTCACCCGCCACGAAGAAGAGGCCATGGCCGCGCGCCAGTCTCTCGCAGAGGCGGAAAAGGGCCTGCAAGGTCTCGAAGATCTCGATGCGGCCCGCGCCCGCGTCGAAGATGTAAAAATGACGGTCGAGGCCGCGCGTCTGACCATGATGACGAAACGCTCCACCCATGATGAGCTGCGCCGCGAAGGCGAGGCGCGTCAGCGACGAGCGACTGAGATCGTCCAGGAAATCAAAAGCTGGCGCGCGCGGCTGGAAACGGCGGAGGCGCGCAGCGCCGAGCTGCTGGATCGCAAAACCCAATCTGAGACAGAGCTGGAAGCCGCTCGCGCAAAGCCTGGTCAGATCGCTGATCAGCGCGCGGACCTCACAGCGCAGATCAAAACCGCGGAGGCCCGCAAGGCCGAGGCCATAGATGCCCTGACGCAGGCCGAAGGCGCGCTGCGCGAGGCGGTCACCGCCGAGCGTGACGCCGAGCGCGTTGCCTCTGAGGCTCGTGAAATGCGGGCCGCCAGCGAAGCCCGCGCAGAAGCTGCGCGCGAAACCCAAGGCCTCGCACGTGACCGTATATCAGAGGAACAGGACACCACGCCTGAGGCGTTGCTCAACCGGCTTGAAGCGGATCCTGACAACATGCCCGCTGCAGATGCTGTTGAGGCCGATGTCAACCGCCTGAAGCGCCAACGCGACGCGCTCGGCGCTGTCAACCTGCGTGCCGAAGAAGACGCACGCGAGGTTCAAGAAGAGCACGACGCGCTCGTCGCCGAAAAGGAAGATCTTGAAGAGGCTATTCGCACGCTGCGCAATGGCATTGCATCCCTCAATCGCGAAGGCCGCGAACGCCTATTGACCGCGTTTGAACAGGTGAATTCCAACTTCAATATGCTTTTCAAGCATCTCTTCGGTGGCGGCGATGCCAACCTCGTTATGGTCGAAAGTGACGATCCGCTCGAGGCAGGCCTTGAGATTATGTGTCAGCCGCCAGGCAAGAAACTCGCGACGCTGTCTCTTCTGTCAGGCGGTGAACAGACGCTCACCGCCCTGGCGCTGATTTTCGCGGTTTTCTTGGCCAACCCAGCTCCCATTTGCGTGCTGGATGAGGTTGACGCGCCCCTCGATGATGCCAATGTCGGCCGTTTTTGTGATCTTCTTGACGAAATGTGCCGCCGCACAGAGACGCGCTTTTTGATCATCACGCACCATGCTGTCACCATGAGCCGCATGGATCGGCTTTTCGGCGTCACCATGGGCGAACAGGGCGTGTCTCAGTTGGTCTCGGTTGATCTCAAGAAGGCCGAGGCGATGGTCGCTTGACGGTAACGCGGAGCGGCGCGCCCTTGAGCGGATCACGATCAAACACCCCTTGAGCCCACGCAATCGAAAACAGCATGAGCGCGGCACCGGGCACAAGGCCGGGGCCCGGATCTTCGCCCAAGAAAACCATTGCGATCAACACGCTGGCCAAAGGCGCAAACGATGCGGCCAGGGAAATCGTCCCGGTTTTTGCGGTCTTCAGCGCCATCGCCCAGACCAGCTGACCAAGCACCAAAACGATGCCGGCATAAACCCAAACCCATTGCCACAGGATCGGCGCCAACAGATCCTGAAAAACAGCGGGTCCAAAAAGAATGCACGCCCCCGCCACGTAAATGGCGGCTCCTGCCACAGCCCGGTAGACAGAGAACAGGCCAAGCGGCACCCGCTTCAACCCGGCCCGCGACACCAAGGTGGAGGCCACATAGGATAGCGTTGCCGCAACCGCCGCCGCTTCACCCAAACCAAAGCCTGCCATGGCCCCTGCGTCCTGTGCGGAAATGATCAAAATTGCGCCGGTCAGGGCCAACAGGGCCGCGATCAAGATGCGCGCTTCAAACCTCTCTCCCAATAGGAAAAGCGCGCCCAACAAAAAGAGCGGTGGCTCAATCCGGCTGATCAGGGCCACGTTACTCACGCTCGTGTTGGCAAGCGCCACAAAGAACAAGGCCGGCGTCAGAGCCGAGGACAAGAACGCAGATAAGGTGAGAAGACCCCAATCTTTGCGCTGCAACCGTGCAGCGCGCGCAGGTCGAAGGTCGTGGCGGAAAATGTAGGCCAGTGGCACGACGGAAATGAGCGTGCCTAGAATGTAGAGATTGGAATAACTGAGCGCATTGCGGCCCTCAGACACGGGCACAGCAGACCCGAGATCAACGAGACTGACAACAATCGGATTGGCGGCCGCGTAAATGAGCACTGCCGCCCAAGCGGCAAAAACGCCCCAAAGCGCGCCCTGCATCCGGGGCGGCGTGTGATAGGCAGTGATTTTTCGAAGCTCTGCAGCTTGCCGCATAAACCTGTCCACTTGGTCGCGCGTTTAAATTTGTGGTCAAGTAAGACGCACGCTGGCGTGGATCCATGGGGGCAAAGGTCAAACCGAATAAATCCGCCGTGAGCGCGCGCGACCAAACTTGCTGAGAGTGTTTCAAAGCTGCGGTGCAGGATGGCCCAGCCGCAAGGTTCTTCGATGAAATGGCCTGTTTTCATGGGATTTGACCAGCAGGGACGCTGGATCACAGCGATTACAGCCTTGTGATAAACTTGTGAAACAAGGCTAAAGTGGTCCGGTCTGATAAAGCCGGATTTTGACTCCGCCATGATCGATATACGGACCAGCCGGATCGAAGGGCAGTCCTGTGGCCCGCGCCAGCCCGGCATCAGAGGTGACAAGGCCCATACGCCACCCCGAAAAATGCCTGCGCGCCGTCTCTCCCAAAGCGGCGTAAAGCCCGTAAAGCAGTTTCTTGTTGCCGATCCGGGTGCCGTATGGCGGGTTGACCATGATCAAACCGGGCGGCGTGTCGGGGGGCCGTGCCTCACTGATCGGTTGGGTTTTGAATTGGCAAAGCTCCGCGAGACCGGCCCGTTCCGCATTGGCCGACGCTTTTTGCACAGCACCTTGATCCCGATCACTGCCATATCCCACGCAACCGCGCGTCGCTGATGCGTCTTGTTTCATTTTCGCCCACAGATCTGGATCAAAACTGGCCAAGTGTTCAAACGCGAACCGCCGTTCCCGCCCAGGCAGTAAGCCCGCTGTCCTCTCGGCGGCTTCCAGAACAAATGTCCCGGATCCGCACATCGGGTCTACCAACACCTCACCCGGTCGATACCCGCATTGCCGCAGGAAAAGAGCGGCCAGCGTTTCGCGCATCGGCGCCTTGCTTACGGCTTGTTTCAAACCGCGCTGATGCAATGGTGCGCCAGAGCTGTCGAGGCTGATCGTGCAGAGATCATCCTCAATGCGAACCATCACGCGAAGGTCGGCCTTGGCCTCAATCGGCGCGCCCAGGTCTTCGGTGATGGCCCGCGCCACGCGCTGCCCGGCGGCTTTGTTGTGATAAATCCTTGAGCCACGACAACTGGCGTCCACCCGCACGGCTCTATCTGGCCGCAACACCGCGCCCCAATTCACTTTGCGCGCCCGCTTGTCGAGCTGGGCCAGGTGCATCGCTCGAAACGTCGCGATCCGCACCAAGACCCGTCCCGCCCCGCGCAGCGTTAAGTTTGCGCGCCACACCTCGGACCACCCGCCTGCAACACGCACGCCGCCTGCCACGGGCTCAACGCCTTCAAACCCCGCCTCCCGTGCCTCGCCAGCGAGTATCTCCTCCAGACCCGGTTGAACGACGAGAAAAATCTCCAATGCTTCGTCGCTCACGCCCGGGCTTCTTTCTTTTTACAAATATCCCGGGGGCTTGGGGGCTGGCCCCCAATCAAAGCCGGTTCAAAAGCGCCGCCGTGGGCCATGCATCCGCGGGCATGCCCAATTGCTTTTGCACATCCTGCACAGCCGCGCGTGTGCCGGCCCCGAGGATCCCGTCAATCTTGCCCACGTTGTACCCCCGTGCCGCCAGTTTTTGTTGCAGCGCCTTCATCTGACCGCTGCCAAGCCCCGGCTCCGGGTTGCCCGCATTGAACACGGGTCCACCCTCCAGCCGATTGGCGAAATACGCCGCCGTCAGCACATAGGTAAAGGATTGGTTCCATTCGAAATACACCCGGAAATTCGGATAGGCGATAAACGCGGGCCCTTTGCGCCCTTGCGGGATAATGATGCTTGCGGGCAGGTTTGCCAATTGCCCTTGCCGTGCCTGCACGCCCATTGCGGCCCATTGCGGCCCGGTCATTTGCGTGCGTAGCCCTGTTTTGGACCAATCCAGATTGGCGGGAAGCACCACCTCTTGAAGCCATGGCTCCCCCGCACGCCAGCCCAGATGTTGCAGCATCTTCCCGCCCGAGAGCAACGCATCAGGCGCAGAGCGTTTCAGATCCACCTTGCCATCGCCATCGCCATCCACGCCGTTGTCGAGGATATCCTGCGGCAGCATCTGTACCATGCCGATCTCACCCGCCCAGGCGCCAGTGGTGCGCTGCGGATCAAATTCGCCTTGCTCATAGAGCTTAAGCGCAGCAAAGACCTGCGGCCGGAAAAGCGCCGGACGGCGACAATCATGGCTGAGCGTCACGAGCGCGTTCAGCGTGTTGAAATCACCCTGAAATCCGCCGAAATCGGTCTCAAATGCCCAAAAAGCCAACAATACGCCGCGGCTCACGCCATACTGGCTTTCGACCTGGTTGAACACGTTGGAAAACTGCCGACCTTTGGCGATCCCGGTGTTGAGGCGATTGGCTGAGATCAGTTGACGGGCGAATTCAGTAAAAGGTTTTTGGAAGAACCCCTGGCCCCGGTCCGCGCGCAGAACCGCCCCATCCTGACGCACTGAGGCGAAGAAATTATTCACCGTTTGTTGATTGTGCCCGCGAGAGACGGCCTCGGCCTTCATGTCATTCACAAACCCGGAAAAATTCCCGCCGCATTGCTGGGCCACAAGGGAGGTCGCTGAGAAAATAAGAGCGGTGATGGTGGTGGAAAATAGCTTCATGGGAGCCTCTTTAACCTGTTGCTTGGGCCTGAGTGTAATCGTCAAACCGAGGTGTGAAAACAGGTTAATCAGTCACTTTTCAGGCGAGTGTCAGCCCCACAAGCACGCATAGGGCAAGCGCTGCGGCCCAGACCGTCCAAAGCAGCCGGACCGAGGCGTCGATCTCCTCAGGTCCGATGTCGCGCGTGCCGGCTGGGTTCACGAAAGGAAACGCGCGCATCTCCCCTTCATAGGAGCGCGGCCCCGAAAGCGCCACGTTGAGCACAAGGGCCACCGCCGCCTCCGGCCAACCCGCATTGGGGGAGCGGTGCTGACGCGCGCTTTCGGCAATGTCGGGTAGCCGCGCCACCTGCCCGTAAAGCAGGGCGATGCCAAAGGCTGTCAGCCGCGCAGGGATCCAATTGAGCAGATCGTCAAACCGCGCAGAGGCCCAGCCAAATGCCTCATGGCGCGGCGTGCGGTAGCCCACCATGCTGTCGGCTGTGTTGGTGATTTTGTAAATCATCATACCCGGCAGTCCGCCTACCAAGAACCAAAACGCCGGGGCGATCACCCCATCAGAGAAGTTTTCAGCCGCTGATTCGATGGCGGCGCGGGACACGGCAGGCCCATCCATGCCTGAGGTGTCCCGCCCAACGATCATGGCGACGCTCAAGCGCCCGTCATGCACGGACAGACGCAACGCATCGGCCACCGCGCGCACATGCTGGACGAGCGATTTCTGCGCCAGAAGGATCGCCGCAATGCTCACCTCAATAATCCAGCCAAGCTGTGCCAGCGCACCGCCAATCGCCCCCGCACCCAGCACCAGAACAATCAGTGCCAAAACACCCTTGGTGCGCTGTCCTGGCCCTGTGTTGAGCGTCCTGTCGAGATATCCAACCGCGCGGCCCATCATGACGGCCGGATGCGGCAGGCGATCCCACAGCCATTTCGGCTCTCCCAGAGCACCGTCCAGTACCATAGCCGCCGCCAGGATAAGCCCTGCGCTCATGCAAGCCTCGCAAACTGTATAGGGGTCAGGGTCACGCGCGCCTCATTCCATTCGAGGCGTGTAAAAGCGGATTTGCGCGGCGCTTACAAGTCAGACAAGCTGTGTCTCAATCACAGCACTGCTTTCAAGCGTCTTGTGCACGGGGCAGCGATCGGCCACCTCCAACAGGCGTTGGCGCTGTTCCTCGTTTAGGTCGCCCTCTAATTTGATGCGGCGGCGGAACGTGTCAGCTTTGGCCCCGGTTTGTTGCCCTGCGTCTTGCGCATGGACTTTATCGTGGCTCACATCAACCTGAACATGCGCCAGCGGCCAGCCCTTACGCCGTGCATACATTCGAATGGTCATTGAGGTGCACGATCCCAACCCAGCAGACAGGAAACCGTAGGGCGACAAACCTTGATCGGTGCCGCCATAGGCCACTGGCTCATCGGCCAGAACGTGATGTTTGGGCCCGGCGTTCACATCTTGAAGGAAACCGTTCGAATCGGCCTCCCGCACGCGCACAATGCCTTCCGGCGCACCCGGCGGCGGGGCGGGGGGACGCAAATCAAGATAGCGCGTGGCCCATGTTGCGATCAGCTCCGCGGCGTATTCGGCATCTTTGGGGTCAGAAACAAGGTGATCGGCCTTGTCCAGCGTGATGAAGGACTTGGGATGCTTGGCGGTCCGAAAGATCTCGCTGGCATTCTCAATCCCCACGGTCGTGTCCCTTGGGGCGTGCAGAACCAGCAGCGCCCGCTTGAGATTGGCGATTTCGCCTTCCAGTCGCTCTGCTTTCACGTTTTCTACAAAATTCTTCCCGATGCGGATAGGCCGTCCTCCCAGCATCACTTCGGATACGCCGTCGGCCTCTATCGTAGCCAAAGCGCCGTTAAAATTGTGGGTCACGTGCCCGGGATCAAAGGGTGCCCCAATGGTGACCACCGCGCCCACGCTTTCAATTTGGCGGGCAGCCCCCAGAACAGCCGCACCGCCCAGTGAGTGGCCGATCAGCATTTGCGGCCCCATCCCGCGCGCATTCAGCGCGTTCGCAGCCTCCAGAAGATCCGCAATGTTTGTGCGGAACGTGGTATTTTCAAATTCGCCGCCCGAATGACCAAGGCCGGTAAAATCAAAGCGCATCACGGCAATACCTGCACCTGCCAGTCGCGCTGAGATCCGCCGCGCGGCCGGAATATCCTTGGAGCAGGTAAAGCAATGGGCGAAAAGAGCAGTGGCCAGAACCGGCCCATCCGGAAGGTCCAGCCGCGCCGCCAGCTCATCACCGCTATGGCCAGTGAAGGTGATGCGTTCTGTGGGCATGGGCGTGCTCCTTTCCCTTTCTCGTGATCGAAGGTAGGGAACAGTGCAACGCGGCACCAGTCATGTGACGTGATTGTCACGGCAAGGTGAGAGATGTGACATGCAAGTGATTTGGGGGTTCATCGCGGTCACGTTGGTGGCGATTGGGCTCAGTTTCATGGGCGCGCTACACGGGATTGGCGACAGTCTGGCGGTATTCCGCGTGGGTTTGTGCCTGCTCCTCGTGTTTCTTGCCATGGCGCTGACTTCGCGCCGCAACGCGCGTCTGTTTCTGGTTGTGGTGGCCGTGGCCGGGGCCGGGACCATGCTTTGGCACAAATTGCCCTTGGGCGCGCCCGGGCCGATCACCATTTACCAAAAGAACATGTTCCATGCGAATAGCGACCTGCCCGGTTTGGCCGAGGATATCCTTTCGATGTCCTCGGATTTCGTGACCCTTCAAGAAGTATCCCTCGCCAATGAGGCATTGCTCGATATGCTGTCTGAGGCCTATCCCCATCAGTTTTTATGCCGCTATACCGATCGAAGCGGTATTGCCGTGCTGAGCCGCCGCGCGCCTGTGGCGGCGGGGGTTGAACATTGTGAGCGCAGATATGGGATGGCGCGGATCTTGGTCGATCTGCCTCAGGGCCGTCATTACGTGGCCGCGTTGCATTTGTCCTGGCCTTTTCCGGGCCAACAGCCGAACCAGTTGCGGCGGCTTTTGGCCGATCTCGAAGCGTTGGATCACCCTCTTCTGATCGGTGGAGATTTCAACATGGTGCCATGGTCCAGCGCGCTTTTTCGGATTGCGCGCGCCTCAAACACGCGGCACGCGGAGCCTGCCCGGACAACTTTTTTTATCGGCCGTGTGCCAATTTCGATTGATCACGTGTTTGCTCCGGGTGGTGGCTATGTTGAAGCCCGTCCTCTGCTGGGCAGTGATCACTTTGGCCTGTTGGCCCGCGTCACACCAGAATCTGGTGCCCCGGAAGAGAACAATTAAGAAAAAATTCAAACCGATTGACCCGTCGGCGCTTGCCATTCGTTAAGGGCCCTCTGCTAGCCCTGCAACCGGGAAAAGGAGTTTGCGGGATGACCATTCGGTTGCGAACGATTTGGGATGTTAGGGCTTTTTCGGTCACGCTGACAACGCTGGTCATGATCGGCACTCTAGGCCTGCAATACCTGCTGATAGAACCCGATATCGCCGTGCAAATCCGTTGGCCAGGTATGCTGATTTCTTTCATTCTCGCGGCCCCCGTTTCGTACTTCATGGGGCTGCGGATGTATGAAATCCATCGGCTGAGTGTCGATGTCAAACATGCCGCAAAGCATGACGGACTGACGGGCTTACTGAATCGACATGCATTTGTCGAGCAAGTCAAAGAAATGACGCAACATCCCGGTGTGCTGATCATGGCCGACATCGATCATTTCAAAAGGTTCAATGATCAGTATGGGCATGCAACAGGCGATTTGGTCCTCAAAAAAGTCGCGCAAATTTTCTTGTCATTTTGTCGTGCGGATGATCTCGCTGCGCGTTTTGGCGGTGAAGAATTCATGATTTTTTTGCCAGACACCAGCCTTGAAGACGGGCTTGCCGTGGCCGAACGGCTGCGCAAGAGGCTGGGCCGAGATCCAATTTCCCATGAAGGTCAGTCCCTTCCGATCACGGCCAGTTTTGGTGTCGCTGTCCTCGATCAAACCATACAAATCGAAGAGGTCATAGACCGCGCCGATTCCGCGCTCTACGATTCAAAACATTTGGGTCGAAACCGCGTAAGCGCTGCACCTTAAGGTGTGACAGAGGGATTTGCCTGCAAGGTGAGCGCGCAAATCCGGCTGCTCAATTAACGTCCTGTCAGCGCAGGGTCGAACGGATATGTGGTGAGGTTCTCATGTCCGTCTTCGGTGATCAAAACCTGATCTTCCAACTTGATAGAGAAGTCCCCGCCTTCCGGGCTGACCAACACCTCAACACACAGCACCATACCGGGAACCAATGGGTAGTCATAGGCCCCCTCAACGGCATGATCAGGATAAGCCACCAGCGGCCATTCATCACATAGGCCAACCCCGTGCATCAAGCAGCCGTATTTGCCCTTCTGATAAATCGGATCGAGGGTGTGTGTGTTGGCCGAAAGCTCCGGGATCATGACACCAGGCTTCAGCATCTCCATGTTGGTCTGGATATGCTCTATCCCGTGCTGCATGGCATAGATCATGTCCGGACGTGGCTTTTCATCGCCAATCCACCACGTGCGGGAAATATCCACACAGATACCGTAGCTGCCCACCAGATCGGTATCGAAGGCCACGATTTCATTGTTCTGCACGATCCGCCCGCCACATTCCTGAAACCAGGGGTTGGTGCGCGGCCCACTGGTCAGAAGCCGTGTCTCAATCCATTCGCCGCCTCTGCGGATATTCTCGGCGTGCAGGATGGCCCAGATGTCGTCTTCGCTGGTGTTGCCCTGTGGCACGGCTTCCCGGGCAAAGCGCTCCATCTCAAAGACGGCTGTCTCACAGGCATGGCTGGCACAGCGCATGGCGCGGATTTCATCCGGTCCTTTCACGGCGCGACATTTCTCGGTGAGTTCTTCACCTTCCATCACCTCAAAACCCTGCGCCTCAAGTGCGCGCAGCCCGTGCAACATGATCTTGTCGACGGCCAGACGTTTGAGCCCGGGGGCATGCTCTTCTAAGAGTATCCGCACCTCATTGGCAAAGACATCCGCCGCCACATCCACCTTATCGCCACGATCAAAGTAAAAAAGATCAGCGCCCGAGCGCTGTTCTCGCACCAGTGGGTTGAATTCGCTCAGGAAAGGCGAATTCTTGTAATCCCACATCACCATGTAGCCATCCGCGCAAACAAGCAGCGCCCGAAACGGGTTATGCGTGTTCCACAGCTGCATATTCGTGCTGTCGGTGGCGTAGCGGATGTTGAGCGGATCAAACACCAACAGCCCGGCATAATCGCGATCCTGAATGAATTGCGTCAGACGCTCCCACCGGTAGCTCCGCATCGCCTGCAAATCCGGAAGCTGCAGCCCCGCCTCCGCCCATTCTCTAAAGGCCAGCTGTGTTGGCCCAATCTCCACACGGTTCTGATTATTGGGGGTATTGTCGCCCGTAACCGCCCCTTTCGTTGGGTCAATCTTGCGGCTGTCGCGAAAATGGGTGTTCATGGCAGGCCTCCCTGATCCTGCCAGTGTGCGGGCATAGAGCGCCACAAACGCGCCCAGATGCGACATAGTTTGCCAGAGAACTAGACGGAATCCGACACGTCCTTCTGGAAAAAACAAAGTGTTGAAAAGACTTCGTCGGCAATCTTTTCAACAATGCGCTGCTTGATTTAACCGCCGCGTACGGCGTCTATCATCGCGTGGACATTATCAGGGTCTGCATCCGGCGTGATCCCGTGGCCAAGATTGAAAATATGCGGCCCGGCTTTGAACGCCTCAACGATCCGGCGGGTCTCCCGCACCAGATCATCCCCACCCGTCACCATATGCGATGAGGCCAGGTTGCCTTGCACACAGCCCCCGGGTTGCACATGTTCCGCGCCCCATTCCGGCGTGACGGAATCGTCTAGCGCCACACAATCCGCGCCGGTGGCCTGATGAAACCCAATATACCCCTCACCCGCCTCCCGCGGGAAAGCGATGACAGGCACATCCGGGTGGCGCGCTTTCAACTCAGAGATAATCCGCCTTGCCGGTGCCGTCGCATAACGGTCAAAATCCACGCCTTTGAGCGATCCCGCCCAGCTGTCAAACAGCTTGACCACCTCGGCCCCGGCTTCAATCTGCATCGACAGGTAATCAATCGTGCCTTCCGTGAGCCGCTCCATCACTTGCTCAAAGAGGTCTCGGTTTTCGGCCTTGAGCGCATGGGCCGGCGCCTGATCCGGTGTGCCACGCCCTGCGATCATGTAGGTGGCCACTGTCCAGGGCGCGCCCGCAAAACCGATCAACGTTGTTTCTGACGGCAGCTCACGGGCAAGATTGCGGACGGTCTGATAAATCGGTGCGAGAGTGTCATGAATGTCTGAGGCGGGCTTCAGTTTGTCAAAATCACCCTGCTCTGTAACGGTCGACAGCCGCGGCCCTTCGCCGGTGACAAACCACAGATCCGCGCCCAAAGCCTGCGGCAAAAGCAAAATGTCGGCAAACAGAATGGCGGCATCAAACCCATAGCGGCGAATGGGTTGCAGCGTTACCTCCGTGGCCAGGTCGCTGTTGTAGCAAAGCGAAAGAAAATCCCCGGCCTCAGCTCGCGTGGCACGGTATTCTGGCAGATATCGCCCCGCTTGCCGCATCATCCAAATGGGCGGCACGCTTTGTGTCTCACCGGCAAGCGCCTTGAGGATCGTCTTCTTTTCGGTCATCTGGATCTCCGTTCCGCACTCTCGTCACAAGCGAACGTCAGTTTGTCAAGTACTCCACGCTTGTCAGGAAAAGTTTACACCGCTAAACCATGGTTATGAATACGAAGTTACCCGATCCTTCGCGCCCGTTGCGGATTGGCACGCGAGGCTCGCCTCTCGCTCTGGCACAGGCCCATGAAACCCGCGATCGTCTGGCAAAGGCTTTTGACCTGCCGCAAGAGGCGTTTGAAATCCACGTCATCAAGACCACAGGCGACCGCGTTCTCGACCGACCGCTGAAGGAGATCGGCGGCAAAGGCCTTTTCACCCGCGAAATAGAGGATGCCATGCTGTCGGGAGAGATCGACATCGCGGTGCATTCGATGAAGGACATGCCCGTGGCACAGCCCAGCGGGCTGGTCCTCGATACGTATCTGCCGCGTGAGGATGTGCGCGATGCCTTTGTGTCGCCCAATGTAGGCGGTCTCTCAGAGCTGCCAGAAGGTGCAGAGGTCGGCACCTCATCGCTGCGCCGCAAGGCGCAGGTTTTGGTGGCCTATCCTCATCTCACCGTGGTGGAATTCCGGGGCAATGTGCAAACCCGGCTCAAAAAGCTTGATGACGGCGTGGCGGCCTGCACCTTTCTAGCGATGGCGGGGCTGAACCGGCTGGGCCAGTCGCAGGTGGCACGCGCGGCCATTGAACCCGAAGAGATGCTGCCCGCGGTGGCCCAGGGTGCCATTGGGATCGAACGGCGCGAAGGCGACGCGCGCGTGGCAGATATGCTGGCCGCAATCCATCATCATGGCACCGGTGAACGGCTGGCCGCTGAAAGGGCGTTTTTGGCCGCGCTTGACGGGTCTTGCGAAACGCCGATTGCGGGTTTGGCAGAGGTTGAAGACGGCACACTACGCCTGCGCGGAGAGATCTTGCGCCCAGATGGCAGTGAAAGCCTCAAGGACGACGCGCAAGCGCCCGTCGAGGACGGTGCCAAGCTGGGCGCAGAGATGGCGCAGAACCTGTTGGATCAGGCGGGTCTGGGCTTCTTCGATTGGCGATCTTAATCGTCGGACGCCGCAGAATTTTCGAAAATTCTGCACCAGAAAATTCCAATTTTCTGGTGCATTTTCTTCGAAGAAAATGCCCACCCTGGCTTACACCTCGGGCAGGACTTTCCCGGGGTTCATAATCCCGTTGGGATCAAGTGCTTGCTTGATTTGCCGCATCACTGCCATCGCCACCGGATCCTTGTAACGTGCCATGGCTGGCCTTTTCGACAAGCCGATCCCGTGTTCTGCGGAAAAAGACCCGCCCAAGGCCATGGTCTCCTCTTCGACGGCAAGACCGATCTCACGATGCACGTCTGTGTCATGCGTGGAGGGCCAAGCCGCAAAATGCAGATTGCCGTCCCCCAGATGCCCGACATTGAGAATGCCGGCCTCCGGGTCCAGCGCCTTTGTGCGTGCATGCAGGCGTTCGACCAGCGTTTGCACTTTGTCCGTTGGCACCGCAATGTCATTATCTACGATCGGAGAGTGCAGCCGAGATACTTCCGCCGCTGCCTCCCGCCGCGCCCACATTTCTGTGCGCTGAGCGTCAGATTTGGCCACCACGGCATCCAGCACGGCCCCGGTCTCAAACAGATGCGCCAACGCGGTCTCCAGATGCGCGACAATGGGCACTTCGCCATCCTCTCCGGCCACGGCGTCCCGATCTGCAAGGGCGCCAATCTCCACCAGAATGTTGACATCATAACGCTGGTCAAAGGGCGCGCGCGCCGCTGGAAAGCGCGCCAGATGCGCGTCGATATAGGCGCCCGGCATGTATTCAAAAGCTTCGACCGCACCACCTGTTTCCGCCTGCAGGTGGTAAAGCAAATCCAACGCGGCGTTCAAGCTTGGGGCAGCCACCATCGCTGTGGCATAGGCTCGGGGCTTGGGAAAGAGCTTTACAACCGCGGCCGTGATCACCCCGAGCGTGCCTTCCGCCCCGATCAGCAAATCGCGCAGATCATAGCCCGAATTGTCCTTGTGCAGCGCGCTCATCAGGTTCATCACCTCGCCTGTTGGCATCACCGCCTCGATCCCGAGGCAAAGCCCGCGCGTGCTGCCATAGCGCACCACGTTTGATCCGCCCGCATTGGTCGAAAGCGCCCCACCGATCATGGCAGAGCCGCGCGCGCCAAAGGTCAGCGGAAAGATCAAATCTTGGGTGTCAGCCGCCTCATGCAGGGTAGACAGGATGACACCTGCCTCGACCGTTGCCGTGCGGCGGCCCGGATTGACCTCCCGGATACTGTTCAACCGATCAAGTGACAGCATAAGCGCGTCCTCGGCGGAGGTCCCCTTGGCCAGCCCCGTATTGCCGGAAACCGGCACAACCGGTGTTTGGGTTTGATTGGCCAGCCGCACAAGTGCCGCCACCTGAGCGGTATCAGCCGGGCGCAGAACCGCGCGCGGGGTCCAGCGCACCTGCCCTGTCCAATCTTGCGAAAAGGGCGCGGCGCTGTCGCCCGTTAAGACATAATCTGCGCCAATCTGGGCGCGCAAATCATCAAGAAGCGTATCTGTCATGGGCAGCAGCCTGCGGTACTATCGGCGCCGGGGCAAGGCCGGTCTGGTCAAACCGATTTGCCTGCCTATTTCTCAGAGTATCTGGTCACCCAAGGAAGGAGTGCTCATATGCTGCATCGCCGCTGTTTTCTGACGGCCATGATGGCTGTTCTGTTAGGGTCTGCCGGCTCACGCGCGGATGCGTCGCCGCAAAATTGGACGTTTCCCTCCATCGACGGCGGCACGATGTCCTTCTCCGATTGGAAGGGCCGCCCTGTCTTGGTGGTCAATACCGCCTCGCGCTGCGGATTCACGCCCCAGTATGATGCGCTGCAGGCGCTTTATGAACGATACCAATCGCAGGGCCTGGTTGTTTTGGCAGTGCCCTCAGGTGATTTTCGCCAAGAACTGGCCAGCAATGAGGACGTCAAAGAATTCTGTGAGGTCAATTTCAACCTGACCATGCCGATGTCCACGATCACATCTGTCAAAGGCGCAAATGCGCATCCTTTCTATGCTTGGCTCAGACGTTCTGTGGGCTGGGCACCAAATTGGAATTTCAACAAGGTGCTGATCGCGCCGGATGGCCAGGTGGCGGGAACATGGCGATCGACAACGGCGCCCAACTCTCGCGACATCCGTCGCGCTATTGAAGCGGTCCTCTGACAGGTGCAGAGTGGCAAAATGCGCTTGACGCATGGCGCGCTCATTCGTATCTAGCGCCACGGTCTGGCGGAGTAGCTCAGTTGGTTAGAGCAGCGGAATCATAATCCGCGTGTCGGGGGTTCAAGTCCCTCCTCCGCTACCAAAACCCCTTAAAACGCAAAACTATTGCCTTGATCACATGGATGATGACCGGGTGTTTCATTTGCCGTCCGGGCAAAGAAAAAGAGCGCCGAGGCGCTCTTTTCCAAGGTTCCGGTGTCGCCCAGATCAGAAGTTCAGGCGGAACCCGGCCGTTGCTGTGTAGGTTTCATCCGCGGTCCAGTCACCCAGGCCACCCGCGGCAAAGACGCGGCCGAATACGGTGCTGTTGGCGCCCACGGCCACTTCGCCACCGACACCCAGTTCCAGACGGGTATCCTCACGCTTGGAGGAGAATGGAATGCCCGCGAAGTTTGTGGTCGTTGTGCCGTCAAAGTCGTGGAAGATGTTGACAGAGCCAAAGATCGTATTGCGGGCCGAGGCGCGCTCAACCCAAAGGCCGACGCGGCCAGTTGTGGTTTCGCCATCGGTGATCACGCCCACCGCTGTGCCTGTCAGAGGATCAACCAGTGGGTTGCTGCTGACATCGACATGCTGAACCTGAAGCTGTGGGATCAGCGTCAGACCGTTGGACAGACCAATCAGCTTACCAACTTCCAGCGAGGCGGAGTTTGCCGTGCCTTCGGTGACAAGCCCCAGTGCGCCCAAACCGCTGGCCACAATGATGTTGCTGTCAAAGAAGCTGAAGCGGTACCGGCCATCGACGTAGAAACCGGCATCGGTCAGGTAGAAAGCGCTGAACGTGTAGCCGAACACTTCGTTTTCGACCGAGCCAAGGCCGGCAAAAGATGTGATCGTGCTGTCAGAGTTCAGATAGGCAAAGTTGAACCCACCAAACAGGGTGCCAGAGCCGCCCTCATACATCGGTACATCAAAGCCCATCGACAGTTCGGTCGAGGTTGTGTCCACATTGGTCCGCAAGATGTTCGTGAGATCACGATCGCTTTGCTGGCCTGTGATGCGGGCGTAGAACGTGTTGTCGTTCGTTGTTGAGAAGTCCAAAAGCGCCTGACTTACGCCACCGGGGTTGCTTGCGCCACCCTGGCCTTGGAAGCGGCTCAGGAAGTCATCGAGGCCTGCCAGATCGGTGAAGATCGTCGGCACGGTTTCAAACACAGCCACAGACGGGTTGAACTGAGTAGCGCCCGTGCTGTCGAATGGCGTCAGGACGAAGCTTCCTGCAGCCGCCCGGCGATCCAGCGTGTAGAGGAATGCGCCATTGGCAATAGCGTCATCCCCGTCGCTGTTCACGCTGTTCGGATTGGCAAGGGCAAAGTCGCCATCCGAGCTTGCCCCATCGACCGTGATGAGAGTGTACTCATTGGCCTCGGTTGCCGTGCCAATCGCATTGATATCGACATCCATCGGGCCGGTCGTGTTGCCACCTACGGCTATCATATCGTTGGTGTTGCCGGCAAAATCGACGTCAAAAGCCAAATCGCCGCCACCGGTAAAGTGACCGGAGATGGTCAGTTTGTCGCCGGGGTTGCCATTTGCGAGAGAGATCAGCCCTTCGTTGTTGACGGTTCCCATCACCATGACATCGCCCATGCCGCCAACACCGGCATTGAACGTGCCGCTTTGGACGGCCAGATCACCGTTGAGCGTGAAATCAGGATTGGTCAGGCTCACTTCTGCGTCTTCCAGAAGGGTGACTTCGGGAATGTTCAGTTCTGCGAGGTCCAACGTAGTATCGCCGCCCTTGAACACACCTTCTTCCCAGTTCTCAAGGGCAGTGGTCGCCTCAACTGTTCCGGTGAAGCCGTTGAAGGTCAGGATGTCGAAAAACTGTTCACCTGCCTCCTCTGCGGCCAAGGCGGCAACCTCAGGCTCGCCTTCTGTAACCGGCTCTTCACTGCCGTCACCATCAAGCAGCGTAACATCGGAGATGTCCGCATCACCCTCAATTGTAAGGTTATCGTTGCCATCGCCAAACTCGCTGTCGCCAGAAAGCTTAGATCCGGCCTCAAGCGTGGTTTCGCTATCGCTGCCATTGTTGTAGATCGCGGTTTCACCACCGGACACATCCGCACCGTCGCGCAATGTGATGGTTGCAAGTGCGCCATCCTTGGCGATGACCTTGATGCCGGTGTCATCTTCGCCTTCAACAACGCCGCCGACAGAGACCGTCGTGTCTCCTTCGCCCTCATTGACCGTCCAGATGCCGTAGGTGCCGCCTGTCACGTCGCCATTCGTCGTGACAGAGACTTCACCACCGTCCTCATCATTGTAAACGGCAACACCGGCGCCTTCGTCACCTGCTGCGTTGTCGACCGTCACGAAGACAGAGCCACCATAAATATTGGTCGCAGCAATGCCGTAAAGTGGTCCGCTTGCGCTGGCTGTGCCGTCTTCATTCGCCACGGTGATGTCCACATCGCCGTTGAGTGCATGGGTGACAAAGACGCCTGCGCCGCCATATTGCAGGGCTTGATTGTTGGTCAAGTTCATGGGCGGCTCTGCGTCCGTGCTCAGTGCCGCGGACGTCACATAGGGAGGTCCGTCGTAGCCCTCGAATTCCATACGACCGGCATATTGACCGCCTGTAACTGTGCCAGTTGCAGTGATTGTGATGCTGCCTTCATGGATCTTTGGCCCATCATATTCCGCCTCGGTCGAGAGCGCTGGGCTGTCATAGTAGGGCGGACGAACACGACCGCCGTAATAATAGCCATAGAATGGGCCCGTTGCAGCAAAGATGCCGTGGAAGTAGCGGCCTTCGGCATCGTTGGCTGTGATTGTCACATCACCGGCATTTGCATTGACGGCAAAGATACCGCTGCGATGACCATTCGCTTCCGCGGTGCCATCCTCGTTGTCAGAAGTGATCGTCACGTCGCCTTGGGTCAGGTTGACCGCGGTGATCCCGTCCGGACCCGAGAAGAGAGAGATCGGGCTATAGAGCGGCCGCTGCAAATCCGATGTCAGCTCTGTGCCGCCATTGATCGCACCCGAGGAAGATATCGTGATGTCATTGTCAAAATATGGAAGTTTTGTAGGTTCGTATTCCGCTGTGATTTCCAACGTCGCGGACGGGCCGCGTGGTCCAATGTAACGGCGGTAGTAGACACCAGAGGTCTGCGCCGTGACACCCGCACCGTAAAGGCCGGTGGCGTTGTCCACGTCAATCGTGATGTTGCCGCCTGAATTGCGCGCAATTATACCGTTTTCGTTGCCTGTTACCTCGACAGTGCCGTCTTGGTTGGTGGCATCGATATCAATGATGCCCGGGCCAATCTGGATGGCCGTGATGCCGTTGGCGGCCCCGCCGTACAAAAGGCTTGGCCCTTCGCGCATCTCCAAGTAGCGGCCCGGGCCGCCCATATAGCCGTCATTCCGCTCAGGCAGTTCCAAACCACCTGTCACGGTACCAGTCACCTCGATGAAAATGCCGCCTGTTTCTGATGCGCCGCTTTCGGAGGGGTGAAACCGAATGATTCTTGGACCTTGATAAGACGAGTTCATGGCGAAAATGCCGGAGCTGTAGTCGCCAGATACATTCTGCGCGTGAATATCAATCACCATAGGCGTTTGGGCCGTGTATTCGGTTTCAACGCGCCTGACTGCATACATAGAATACCGATAACCGGAGGCATAGTTGCGCGCAGAGATGCCGAAATAACGCCCCTCAACCTGTGCTGTGCCGTCTTCATTTTCTGATGTGATGAAAATGGATCCGCCTGTTCTGTTTCGGGCGTCGATGCCACTGCCGTATCCGCGTTCACGGATGCGTCGCTTTTCGCCTTCCTCATACTCGCCCGGTTCGGCAAATCCGCCGCTGACAAGGCCGCTGACCGTGATGTCTATGTCACCGGAGTCAGTGTCATAAATCGACGGTCCAGCAGATTCCGCTGAGCTGGCCGCAGCTGGTCGAATGCAGAAATAGCAAGGGCCGTAGTAGCTGTAGTTTTGGAGATCGGCTTCAATACCGTTGCCAAACCCGCCGGTCACATTGTTGCCGGTAATGGTGATATTCCCGCCGCGGCGGCTATCCACTTCCATCCCGTTGTCAGAGCCGGTGACTTGGCCTGTGCCATCCTCGTTGCTCGCATCGATAATGATATCGCCCAGAATGGAGTTATCGACATCAATACCGTCATTGTCTTCGCTGACGATGTTTCCGGTTGTCCGCACAGTAATGTCACCGCTGGGCCCGGAATACGCAGTTGGGCCATATTTTCCGCCCTCTGAAACAGAGACGGTCAGGACGCGCGGACCATAATAGTAGTACCCGGGCGAATTGCTTGCACGGATCGCATCACCTTCTTGGGCATAGACATTGTTGGCACTGACATAAACGTCGCCGCCAGCATAGTTGGCCGCCCTAATGCCTGTGTCGTCAGAGCGCACTTCGGCGGTGCCGGTTTCATTGGTCGCGTCGATTGTCACATCACCCGGGGCGTAGTTGGTGACGTCGATACCGTCGCCATACTCGCTGGTTGTGTTGCCCGTTGCCGTGACTGTCACCTCACCGAATGAGATCGGGATGCCGTTGAATTGCGGCTCCGAATTCGCAGAAGAAATTGTAAACGCGCTGCCGATGCTGACGTAATTACGGTATCCATTGCGCACGCGGATAGCGGCCCCGTTATACGCACTGACATCGTTGGTCGACACAACCACGCTGCCAGGCCCTGTGTTTTGGGCGTAGATACCCGCGTATTGTCCGTAAACACTCGCATCGCCGGCTTCATTGGTTGCATCGATTGTGACGTCCCCGTAGGTTTGGTTGCGTGCGTAGATGCCGTAGCCGTCGCTGCTGGTCACGTCACCGGATGCAGAAATGGTGATTGAGTTTGGTGCGGCCTCGCTCGGGGTGGTCAGGAAATTAAGGTCGAACCCGCCGCCATGGTCCGGCCCATCTTCGCGATAGCTATTTCTTGCAAAGATACCATTATTTTGGCCGGACGCGTTGATGACTGAAATCTCAATCCCACCACCGGTTGTGTTTTCCGCGTTCACGCCATTCCCGCTGTTGGCCGTGGCGTTGTCAGCCTTGATCATCAGCGAACCAGAGCCACTCTGGTAGCCCGAAATGCCCGCAAAGTAGCCAGCGGCTTGCGCTGTGCCATCAGCATTCTGAACAGACACGTAAAGATCGCCCGTTGGTTCACCGCCAATAAGGATGAACGGCTCAGCAAAGTCTTCTTCCCATGCTTCTTCAAGTTCACCTGCCCCTTCGCCCGTCGTGACGAGAACACCAGCTTCGGTGCCGGCCACGATGCCAGACACAGAGATCGAGATACTCCCCTCGCCATCTGTGCGCCCATAAATGCCGACAGGGCCGCCCAGGATGTTGGAATTGTTTTCGTCAATCAAATTGACGTCGCCGTAGTCGCCAGAGAAGGAATAGAGCGAGATCGCCGGGCTGCTCGTGTTCGACGTATTGATCCCAAACCCTGGGGCCGTCGAAGCGGTGAGGCTAAAATCACCCACCGGTGCGAACAGCTGAATCGGAATATCGTTCCCGCCCGGATCTGCTGTATTTACGAGGGTCGCTTCAACGTTGGACTGCGCCTGTGCTTCACCGCCCAGCATCAGCGCCGCACCTAGTGCGATGGCCGAAACACCGGCGCCCAGTGAACCAAGCGTAGGCGCGAAACTTGCCGCGACGCCCGCCACCTTTGTCATGCGACCACCGCGAAGCGTCAGGTAATGCGGGGTCGCATCCTGCTCGGCAATAGACGCAATTTTACGGATTTTACGTGTGGACGTGCGCATCGGCTCGTACTCCCCAATGAGACCGATGCTTTCTTGTTATGCCAAAAAATTAAGCTATCGGTACGAAAATTGAAACCTACGCATTGTTTGACGGCGCGTCAGCGGGCTTGTCAAGCGTGATGAGGGTCGCCGCATCGCTTGTTCCCGGGGCAATGGCCATTGGGCAACGAAATCCCGAAATAAGTGTAAGATCATAGAGTTCTGCAATCGCGCCGTCGATCCGGAGCCAATCCACACAGGATCCTTTTTCGAGGTCAATCACCTGCACGCCGCACCATGGTTCGCTGTCGGCATCTTTCAGTTTTTGGTCAAGTGCGAGCCCCTCAAACCGCTTGTATCGGGGCTTTGAGAGGCCAACGAAGGCGAATTTGCCCACGATGGTCAGACCCCGGACAAAACCGGGACAGAAGACGCGCGGCTCAAATTTGCCTTTGCCCTTTTTGTCAAAGACCACTTCCCCAAGCTCACCCGAGCCAGAATTCAGCACCCAAAGCTTGCCGTTGATGATACGCGGGCTGTGCGGCATCGACAGGCCTTCGCACACGACCTCGCCCGTGGCGACTTCCATGATGATCCCGCCATCGGCGCGGCGATCACGCCACCCGTCGATCGTATCTGACCGGCTCACAGCGCTGACATACTTCGGCTCGCCATCCTGCATCGCCAACCCGTTGAGGTGGCAACGATCCTCATCCACCAGCGCCGAGATAAAGGGCGGGCGCCAGACCTCTTCAAAGCTGTGACGATGATGCGGCCGTGCGAGACAGTTGAACCGCGTGTTCACGAAAATCGGGCGACCATCCTTTTGCACACCCAGATCATGGGCATCCAGCGCCCCAGTGATATGAGCGCGCCTCGGGGCGAAGCCCGCATCGAAGAGGTTGTTGATCTTCTCTTCGGGGTTCAGGACGTTCTGAAACTCCAGGATCTGCGGCCCGGCGACCAGTGTCAGCCCGTGCTGTCCGTCATGGACAATACCCATCGGGCGTGGGATGGCCGTTTGATGGATGTTGATCCCGCCCTGAGGTTTGACCCCCACCATGTAAAGCAGGTTCGACTGATAGGACGTAAACGCCAGCGCGGCACCCATGTTGCTCAAACGCGCCGCCATCCCGTTGGACACCGAATAATCGACTTTGTTTTTCTGTTCTGCTTGTGCTGCGGCTTCTGCCTTGTCCGGCGCCGCCTCTCCCTTTTTCGGTGCTGCATCTTTTGCCGGTTTTGCCGCTTTTGTTTTGCCCGCCATTCATCCGTCCCCATGGTCTGTGGTCCGGCTAGGCGTAAGGGCATCGTGCCCTGACGTCAACGGATTGGAAAAATTCTCGCGCGGCGTGTCTCAGGCGCGACCGGCATCTGCCGAAAGGGTCAGAGCGCTCACTCCCAGTTTGGCAAGCGCTGCATTCCATTTGCCATCATCGCCGGTGCCAAAGACAAGATCAGCATCCGCATCACAGATCAGCCAGGCATTCTGCGCAATCTCGCTTTCCAGTTGGCCGGGGCCCCAGCCAGCATAGCCCAGCGTTATGATCGCGTGATCCGGCCCGCGTCCGTTTGCGAGATCCTCCAAAATATCAAGCGTCGCCGTCATCGCGAAATCATCATTCACATCCAGCGTCGAGAGTGAGGAATGATAGCCGTAATTGTGCAGGACAAACCCGCGGCCATGCTCCACGGGGCCGCCAAAATGCACTGGCAGGTCGCGGGCTTCTTTTGTGGTGGTGATCTCCAACTGCTCCAAAAGGTTAGTCAGGCGCAGCTCATCCGTGGGTTTGTTGATGATTAGCCCCATCGCACCTTCGGGCGAATAGGCGCACATGAAAATCACGCTCATGGAAAAGCGCGGATCCCCCATTTCGGGCATGGCGATCAAAACCTTGCCGTTGAGATCCATTTCCTGCACTGTCGGCCCCTTCGCTGAGATACTTTGATGATGGGGCCTGTTGTGCGCATGTGCAAGCGACTGGCACCGGCATGGGCGGGAATTCTCGCGAAAATGTCGATGGAATGTGAGTTGGCATTGTTCGGTGAATCACGCACATAGAGGTCATGTTACGCAAAACCCTTGCCATATTGCTCAGCGCGCTTTGCCTTTCGGCGCCGGTTGCCACCCCTGTTGCCGCGCAAACGCTGAGTGACATTGTCAAAGTGCAGGTGCTGCCAGGTTGGCGATCCGCAGACGGCACACATATGGCGGCGCTGCATGTGGAGATGGCCGATGGGTGGAAAACCTATTGGCGCTCTCCTGGCGATGTGGGCATACCGCCCCGCTTTGACTGGCGTCGGTCCAAGAATGTCGCGGGCGTTGAGATGATCTGGCCCACACCGCGCATCACCGTCGATCACGGTATGTACACGGTCGGCTATTCCAAACAGTTGGTTTTGCCCATGCGGCTCACACCGGCGCGCCCCGGCCGGGACGTGGTGCTGAAGGGAACGGTGGAAATCGGTGTGTGCCGAGAGGTGTGCATTCCCGCGGAGCTTCGTGTCAGCGCTCAATTGCCCCGTGATGCCGCGCAGCGGGATCCGCGCATTGCGGCATCCCTCGCAAACCAGCCCTATTCCGCTTCCGAGGCGGGCGTGCGGCGCGTAGCCTGCCGTGTCTCAGCACGCCAGGATGGCCTTGGCCTGCGGGCCGAGATTGATATGCCGCGCCTTGGCAGCAACGAGACCGCAATCATTGAGATCAGCGATCCGCGCGTCTGGGTCGCCAAACCCAAAACAACACGCAGCGGCGCGCGGCTCGTGGCCGAAACCAGTCTGCATCACGTGGAAGGCCGATCTTTTGCGTTGGATCGTTCTGGCATTCGCGTGACGGTTCTGGCCGGCGGTGAGGCTGTCGATATTCAGGGCTGTCCTGCCGGCTGAGCGCGGCCATGCGCAATGAATACGAGTGCTGCGCTGGCAATCACAATTACCGTCACCCCCACCATGTAAAGCGCCAGTGCCGCCACCATGGGAGACCAATCGGCCATGGGGCCTGCGATCTGATAAAGCCACACGGGCATGCCCCCCATCACCGCCGTCGCGCCCAAAGTGGCGCCCAACCAGACAATCACCGCGCCAAAGCCAACCATGACGGGCCAGCGCACCGTGCTTGCCCGTGTTCGAAGCGCACGGCGCAGCGCGTGCCGCCTGCGGCTCAGATCATGCTGAATGGCCACCAAAGCAGACACCAGTATGAGAACGAGCACCATGCCAAAGCCCAAGCCATAGACGAGCGTGATCACCGAGGGTTTGAGAAACTCCGCCGCCTGACTGCCTTCAAAAAGAAGCGGCGTCAGGCCCAAAACGGTCGTCAATGTCGTCAGGATCACCGGCCTCAGCCGGTCCGCCGCACCTTCGACAATGGCCTGATAAATGCCGCGCTCTTTGGCGTGTTCGTCAATCGTGGAAACCAGAACGATAGAGTCGTTGATGATGATGCCGGTGACACCCAACAACCCGATGATGGTAAACAATGACATGGGAACATCCCAAAGATAATGCCCGTAAATCGCGCCGGTTAGACCAAAGGGAATGACGGCCATCACCACCGCCGGTCGTGTCCAACTGGCAAAGACCCAGGCCAGCACGGTGTAAATCCCGATAATGGTCAGGATCCAACTGAATTGCGCATCCCGCAGGAATTCCCGTTCCTGCAGCACAAGGCCCGTCACCCGCGTTTCCACCTGATAGGTCGCGGCAATCTGCGGCAAGATTTTGTCTTCGATCGTCTCAATGATCTCAATGGCACGATCAGAATCTCCGGTGTCAATCTGCCCGCTGATGTCCACCACCCGCGCGCCGTTTTCGCGCCGCACCGTGGCAAAGCCTGTGCGGCGCTCGACCTGCACAATGTCGGCAAGTGGGACGTAGGCCCCAGAGGGTGCGCGAAGCTGCGTGCGCTCAATGAAATCGGCGGTGGCCTCGCTTTTTGGTAGCTCGACCCGAATGGCCGCGCTGCGCCGCCCGTCAGGATAGGTTGCGGCCTCAATACCGGTTAGTCTGTGGCGCAAAACGCGGCCCAGCTCATCAATGCTAAAGCCAAGCGCTTGGCCCTGTGGCGTCAGCGTGAGAACCAATTCTTCTTTGTCATAAGAGAGGTTATCTTGAACTCCGGTTACATCCTCAAAGCGTGTCAATTCCGCCTGCACAGCTTCAGACGCTTTCTTGAGCACCTCGGAGGAGGCACCGTAAAGCTCAATCTCAAGGCTGTCTTCCCCAGGCCCGCCAAACACACTGCGGAAGCTGAGCGTTTCAACCTTGCCATGGCGCTGCACTTCGTCTTCCAGATCGCGGGCGAAGCGTGTACTGCTGTAGGGCCGTGCATCAGCATCAATCAGCTCAATGGAAATCCCGCCCAATTCGTCAGGGGATTTCACACTGACCCGACCTTGGCCACTCCCGCTGCTGCCAGATTCCGCGATGGCCAGGATTATGGGGTTGCGTCCGTATTCCTCTTCGTAGCGGGCTGCCACAACCTCGGTCGCGCGCTGTATTTCACGCATCATTGCGTTGGTTGCCTCGCGTTCCGTTCCTGAGACCATTGAAAAACTGCCATTGACATGGCTGATCTCAGGCGCGTTGAAAAACCGCCAGGAGACATCGCGCGAAATGAGCATCGTGATCTGTCCGATCAGCAACGCAATGATCGCCGCGAGCACAGGATAGCGGAAGGCGATGACCCACCGCATCATCGGGCGGAAAAAGGCGTCACGCAGCCGGGTAAAACCGCGGTTCACGTATTTGCTGGGCAAGTCATACCAGCGTTCCTTGGCCGATTTCGCAATCGCATGGGCCATGTGATTGGGCAAGATGAAAAAGCACTCGATCAGAGAAGCGATCAGAACAGCAACCACCGTCCAGGGGATGTCAGAGATGAAATCGCCAAACTCGCCTTGGATAAACACAAGGCCAAAGAACGCGATCATCGTGGTTAGGGCCGCGCAAAACACGGGCAGGGCCATCCGGTGCGCGGCGCGTTCGGCGGCCTCTTTGGGAAACTCTCGCAATTTGCGCGCGCGGGCATCGGCATGTTCGCCCACCACAATCGCGTCATCCACGATGATCCCGAGTGTGATGATGAGCGCAAAGAGCGAGATCATGTTGATCGTCAGCCCCAGCAAATACATCGCGGCAATCGCGCCCATGATCGCCACAGGGATGCCCGCCGCCACCCAAAACGCCGTGCGCGCATTGAGAAAGAGGAAGAGCAAAAGCAGCACCAGCCCGAGCCCCACAAGGCCATTGTCCACCAGCAAGTTCAAACGATCTGAAATCACCGCCGACCGTGTCCGCGCCATCTCAATCCGGATCCCCTCCGGCGCGGTTGAGAGCATATCGGCAATGGTGTCTTCCACCTCCGCCTGCACCTCAAGCGCGTCACCCGCCGCAGACCGATCCACCCGGACCATCATCGTGGGTTCATCGCCGATGAAAAACTGCTGCTCACGCGCAACGCTTTCGACTTTTACAACCGCTACATCACCCACAGTCAGGTTGGTACCATCCTGATTGGATCGCAAAACGATGTCCTCGATTGAGGCCGCATCCCGGTCGCGTGTGCCGGTTCGAATGCGCAGGTTGGAGCCTTCAAGATCCCCCGCCGGGCTGGCCTCGACCTGCGCATTTACCGCCATTGCGATGTCCGCCATCGTGAGGTCATGCGCCAATAAGTTGACCGATGGCACCTCCACGAGCGTGAGGGGGGACGCCACACCCTGAATGCTTGTGCGTGTGACGCCCTTATCAAACAGCCGTAGCACCAGCTCATCCGCCAGGTTGGCCAATTGTTCCGGACTGACCGGCCCCGATATCACCACGTCGGTGACTTTGTCGCGCCAGACATCGCGCGTCACCACGGGCTCATCGGCGTCTTCAGGCAGCGTACTGATCGCGTTGACGGTGGATAAAACATCCTCTGCTGCACGGCTCATGTCCCAGCCGGGTTCAAACTCCAACCAGACATAAGACCGGCCTTCAATTGCCGTGGAAAACGATTTTTGAACGCCATCAACGGTCAGCAGCGCTGGATTGAGGATTTGCACAACCGCGTCATCGATATCCTCTGCGCTTGCGCCCTCCCATGTGGTCCCAACCGTAATCGAGTTCACCACGACCTGCGGCAAAAACTGGGCGCGCAGGTTTGGGATTGAAATTGCCCCAAGCACCAGCATTACAACCAACAGCAGATTTGCCGCCGTGCGATGCCGCGTGAAATAGGAAATCAAACGCGAGGCGCTCGCTGGGGTGGCGCGCACCATCCTTTAGCCGCCGATCCGACGTTCGAGCTGTTCAACCAGCTCTGCGGGTACCATTGCTTCTTGCAGCTGACCCAAAAGGCGCGTTTTAATCTCCTCACTCGCATCCAGACCTGTGCGCACAAAGGCAATGAGCGTTTCGCGGCGTTCCTGTGAAATCTCCATCAGCTCTGACGACGTGATATTGAGATCCTCAGGCTCCACCAGAAACGGCCTAACCTTCACCCCTGCGCCCAAAAGCGGGGTGCGATCCGTGAGCACCTGCGCCCCATCAAGCCCGTCTGCGCGCACCAGAACATCATCGCCCTGCCGCCGCAAAAGGCTCACGGGCATCGGTTGCAAGCGGCTGCCCTCGCCTAGGATCAAAACATCACCGGTGCTGCCAATCGCCGAGGCTGGCAGTCGCACCACATGGCTCAGCGGTGGCTCCTCAATCTGAACGGTGACGAAATCACCAGGTTTTAGGGCAGGGGCATCATCCAGTGTCGCAAAGATCAATCGCCCGATTTGCCCTGTGCCCACGGCGGCGCCGTCGCGGCTGATCCGGCCGGTGTATTCAAAATCTTGTCCAAAGGTCGATAAGATCACCGTGACAGGGGCGGTCATCAAGCGCCCATTCGCATCGGTCAGCCGGCTAAACTGCGCTGTGGACACGCGAAAGGACACTTCCAACGCATTGCCGTCAACAATCATGCCAAGCCGCTCATTGAGAGAGACAAGCCCGCCTTCCACCACCGTGACGTCACTGAGCGTGCCCGGGAATTTTGCATAAATTCGCGTATCGGCAAGGTTGCGGGTTGCTTCATCAAAGGCAATCTGCGCCCGCATGATCCGGGTGATCGCCTGATCCAATCTCGCCTCAGCGGCCGCCTCGGCCTTGCGCGCGATGATCACCGCTTGACGGGCCTGACTGGCGGCCAACTCGGCCGTTTCAACCGCTGCAGCGGTACCCACGCCGCGCGTCTCCAGGTCAAGCTGGCGCTGAAAGGCCTTTTCCCGCAGTGCTGCCTGGTCTGCTGAAGCCGCGCTTTCATCTTGCGCCAAGGCCAAAGCACGCTCTGCCTCGCGCTCTTCGGCCTTGGCGTCGGTCAATTCGCTTTCCGCTCGGCTCAGAGCAAATTCGGCACCGCTTGGGTCCACCACGGCCAAGAGATCACCGGCTGAAACAACGCCACCATTCTCAAAAGTCTCCGACAGTTCCATCAACGTGCCAGAAGATTTCGCCCGTAATTCCAACATCCTGCGGCTTTGAACCTCGCCATAGGCCGTCAGGATTGGCGTGATGGTGCGCGCCTCTGCCGTGACCATGGACGCCACGAATTCCCGTTCCTGTCGGTCTGGCGTCTCACGCTCCTCTGCCGCGCGCTCTTTCACGGCTGTCACCACGCCGTTGCCCGCATAGGCAAGCAGGCCCAGTGACAGGGCCAGCATAAACAATCCGCTCAGGCTTTGCCTCAGAAAGCGCATAGAGGGTGACACCCTTTCATGTCAGGTTTTCTGATCCCTATCAGATGGAGGTAAAACCCCGGCAAATCAACTCTTTGCAGGGTTTAACGTGCCAATTGGCTACTTCCGTCGCAGATGATCATCGAGCCTTGGCATGATTTCCACAAAGTTGCAGGGCTTGTGCCGAAAATCGAGTTGCCTGACGAGAATGTCATCCCAGGCATCCTTGCAAGCCCCAGGGCTACCAGGCAGTGCGAAAAGATATGTGCCCCCGGCCACGCCCGCCGTGGCGCGCGATTGCACAGCACTGGTGCCGATCTTTTGCATAGACACCATGGTGAACACGGTGCCAAAGGCGTCGATTTCCTTCTCGTAGACATCGCGATGGGCCTCCACCGTAACATCGCGCCCGGTGAGCCCGGTGCCGCCTGTGGAGATCACCACGTCGATCGCGTCATCGGCAATCCAAGCGCGCAACTGGTCGGCAATTTGCGTGCGCTCATCTGGCAGGATTTTGCGCGCGGCCAGGCTGTGACCGGCTGCCTCCAAACGCTCCACCAACACGTTGCCGGATCGGTCTTCCGCAAGACTGCGCGTGTCACTTACAGCCAAAACTGCGATACGAACCGGGATGAAATCGATGCTTTCGTCTATTCTGGACATAGATTTGGCCTTTTCTTACTTTTTCGGCTCTATTTCAAACCAGTTCACGTCAGGCCCGAGGTTGACAACCTCTGTTGCATCGATCCGGCCCCGTTCGCCCCAGGCATCATGGATATGCCCACACAGCGCCAGCTTAGGCTGCACGCGAGCGATCGCGTCGCGGATGGCCGTTGACCCGACAGAAAGACCCGTCGATGTCACATCTGCGATACCTTTAGGGGGGGAGTGAAACACCATGATATCGGCGTTCTCACAGGGCGATAGCATCTCGGCAGCGTCTTCTTCGGTCAGGTCGCAACTCCAGGCGCCGAAGGGCGTCACCGGTACTCCATAACCGAGCCCGAAGAGCGCTACGCCGTCTACATCGGCGGCCTCTCCATGAAGCACGATCATTCCGGGTTTTGCCGCCGCGCGCAATTCCTCTGCACTTTCGCAATTGCCGGGCACCACAACAAATGGTGCCTCGATCCCCGCGACCAAGCCCATCGCCTCCGTCAGCCTTTCTCGCATGTTACAGAAATCGCCTGCTCCGATCACAAGGTCAGCATCAAGGCTCGCCTCCACCAGTGCCGCTGCGCGGGCCTTTGACAAATGCAGATCAGAAAATGCCAGCACCTTCATCAGCCGCTCAACCTCGCATTCAGTGTCAGCAAATCCGCCCAGGCCTCTCGTTTCGCTTGCGGGTTGCGCAAAAGATAGGCAGGGTGAAACATCGGCAGAGCGGGCTTGCTATAGGCCTCCGCCCAGGTGCCTCGCAGCCGCGTGATCCCGCGTTTGCCCAACCCGGCCTGACAGCTGATATTGCCCATCAAAACCACGACATCGGGGTTCACCAAATCCACATGCCGCTGCACAAAGGGTAGCATCATGGCGATCTCATCGGGCTTTGGGTCCCGGTTCTGCGGCGGTCTCCACGGCAGGACGTTGGTGATGTAAAAGGCCGCGTTCGCCTCGGCACTGTCTCTCTTGAGCCCAATGGCCTCAAACATCAGGTTCAACAATTGCCCCGCGCGGCCCACAAAGGGTTTGCCAACCCTGTCCTCATCACGGCCCGGTGCCTCGCCGATGATCATCACCCGTGCCTCGGGCTGACCATCCGCGAACACAAGATTGCGCGCCCCTTTGCGCAGCTCGCAATGCTCAAACGCGCCCAGTGCCGCCTTGAGCGTGTCAAGATCCTTCGCTCTGCCCGCAGCCGCCTTAGCCTCTTCAATGGCGTCAACAGCGGGGGCAGGGGCCTTAGCCATCTGCATGGCCTTAATGGGCGCAGCTTTGGCCGCCAGGTCATAGCGGTTGATCGGCGCATCCCCGATGGCCTCATCCGCGCCCAACTCCATCTGCCATTCCAGTAGCGCCAGCGCGGTGGCGTGATCCAAGTCCGATTCCATTTTTCAAATCTAATTCGCTCCGCGCAGAGGTAAAAGTTCGCTTTTCCGCCGACTTTGCTTCTTTCTTGTTCCAAATACCTCGGGGGAGGCGTCGAAACCTAAGGTTTCGACGTTGGGGGCTGGCCCCCATCATGGCTTGCCCCCAATGGCCTCGCTTTCTATAAGCGCCAAAACCTCAGGTCGGAGCGGCGGATGAGCTTTTCACAATCCCATCTACTGGGGATAGAACCCCTCGCCCCCGCTGATATTTCTACCATTCTCGATCTGGCCGATCAGTATGTGAAGCTCAACCGTTCCGCCATGAAACACGGCGAAGCACTGGCGGGCCTTACGCAGATCAACATGTTCTTTGAAAATTCCACCCGCACGCAGGCCAGTTTCGAATTGGCCGGCAAGCGGCTCGGCGCAGATGTGATGAACATTGCGATGCAGGCCAGTTCGATCCGCAAGGGCGAGACGCTCATTGATACCGCGCTGACCCTCAACGCCATGCAACCGGACATTCTGGTGGTGCGCCATCCCCACTCCGGCGCGGTCGATCTTTTGGCGCAAAAGGTTAATTGCGCGGTTCTGAATGCCGGTGACGGGCGGCACGAACACCCGACACAAGCGCTTCTCGATGCGTTGACGATCCGGCGTGTGAAAGGGCGGATTTCGGGCCTAACGGTGGCCATTTGCGGCGATATTGCCCATTCCCGCGTGGCGCGCTCCAACCTGCATTTGCTGTCCAAAATGAACAATCGCATCCGCCTCATCGGTCCTTCAACCCTTATGCCGTCCGGGATGGACACCCTCGGCGCAGAGGTGTTTGAGGATATGAAACAGGGGCTGCAGGACGCCGATGTGGTGATGATGCTGCGGCTTCAAAAAGAGCGCATGGATGGCGGCTTTATCCCGTCTGAGCGTGAATACTATCACCGCTTTGGGCTTGATTCTGACAAGCTTTCGCACGCGAAGGATGACGCCATTGTCATGCACCCGGGTCCGATGAATCGCGGCGTTGAAATTGATGGTGAGCTGGCCGATGACATCAATCGGTCTGTTATTCAGGATCAGGTCGAAATGGGTGTTGCCGTGCGCATGGCGGCGATGGATCTGCTGGTGCGCACCCGCCGCGCTGCCCCGCGTGAGGTGATGGCATGAGCCTTGAGGTGAGCGCGGGCGAACACGGGCGCGTGCGCGTTTTCACGCTTGGTTACGGCGTTTCGATGGAGTTGCAGCATTTTGAAACCGTGGATCGGCTGGCCGACGCGCTGGGTGTGGACAGTCTCAAACCCGAAGATGTGCAGATCGTTGATCTCAGTGCTGTGCGTGAGATGGGCTTTTCCGCATTTCTGATGGAAGCGTATGGCGTTGCAGAGGATGAAGTCAGCGCGCTGTCCAAGACCCTTGATGACCTTAAAGGTCATGTGGCAATTCTGCGGTCCGGTGCGTTTGGTGGCGCAGCCGTAACATTGCCAGCAGACGGTGAGGCGCGTCTCGTCGCCACTTTGCACGAACCCAAGATGTCCGCGCCCGCACCAATGCCCAGCTACGACAGCGCCAAAGGCACGCCAACGGGGGGGAAAACGCGCAAACCGCCCTCCGACAAGGCCATGTCAGGCCGCATTGCGATGTACGCCCTGCTTTTCGTGTTTGCCTTTACCATCATGTTCGTCTGGATCGCTTCATGAGTGATATGAGCGGTTGGGAGGGTATCCTCGACAAAGGTGAGAAAATTCTCTGGCAAGGTCGCCCGGATGCCAAGGTCAAACTGCGCCTGAGCAAACTCACCGGTTTTGTGTTCGGTCTGTTCTTTGCGGGTTTTGCATTGTTCTGGATGATCATGGCGTCAATGGCAGGTGGGTTTTTCTGGATGTTCGGCCTTTTGCACTTCTTTGTGGGTCTGGGCGTCGCGTTTGGCTCTCTTTTTGGCAGTTCCTGGCGCCGGAAGCACAGCTGGTACACACTGACCGATCGCCGCGCGTTTATCGCGACTGATATGCCGTTCCGCGGCCGTAGCCTCAAAAGCTATCCCATCACGCGCGACACCGTGCTGGACTATGACGGCAGTGACCCCGCGACGATCCATTTCAACCATGAAATGCGGAAGCGCAAGAACGGGCAATACAAAGTCGCGGTAGGCTTTGAACGGATCAAAGACGGCGCAAGGGTCTACCGCATGATGCGCGGCATTCAGGAGAGTTTGGCGTCATGAAAACCCTGTTTGAGAACGCGCGCCTCATCGATCCCGAAACCGGCCAAGACACCCTAGGCTGGCTTTTGGTCCAAAATGGCAACATTGCCGCCACGGGAAGCGAGTCTGCGCCGGATGGCGCGGACGAGCGGCGCGATTGCAAAGGGTATTGCCTGGCCCCGGGCATCACAGATATCGGCGTGAAAGTCTGCGAACCCGGAGAGCGCCACAAGGAAAGCTATCGCTCCGCAGGTCTGGCCGCCGCCGCCGGTGGTGTCACCACTATGATCACCCGGCCTGATACGGATCCCGCAATCGACACGCCAGAAGTGCTGGAGTTTGTGGCCCGCCGCGCCAATGAGGCCGCGCCGGTGCGCGTTTTGCCCATGGCCGCGCTGACCAAAGGCCGCGCTGGCCGCGAGATGACCGAGCTTGGCTTTCTCATGGATGCAGGCGCGGTGGCTTTTACAGATTGTGACCATGTCGTCACCGATACGAAGGTCCTCGCCCGGGCATTAACTTACGCGCGGTCCTTGGGCGCACTCGTCATCTCCCATCCACAAGAGCCCGTCCTTTCTTCCGGCGCGGCTGCGACAAGCGGGCCATTGGCCTCGCTCAAAGGGCTTCCAGCAGTCTCGCCCATGGCCGAACGCATGGGCCTTGATCGCGATATCGCACTCGTTGAGATGACCGGCGTGCGCTACCATGCAGATCAGATCACCACCGCTCGCGCGCTTCCCAGCTTGCAGCGTGCCCGCGACAATGGGTTTGACATCACAGCCGGCACATCCATCCACCATCTGACGCTGAATGATGCGGATGTGGACGATTACCGAACGTTTTTCAAAGTCAAACCGCCTTTGCGCGCTGAGGAGGATCGTCAGGCGGTTATTGCCGCACTGCGTGACGGCACGATTGATCTTATCTCCTCCATGCACACGCCCCAGGATGAGGAAAGCAAACGCCTGCCGTTTGAGGAAGCCGCCAGCGGTGCCGTCGCGCTCGAAACCCTTTTGCCCGCGGCTCTTGGCCTTTTCCACTCTGGGGATCTCACACTGCCAGAGCTGTTCCGCGCCATGTCGTTCAACCCCGCCAAACGGCTCGGGCTACCAGGCGGTCGCCTCACCAAAGGCGCGCCTGCTGATCTTGTGCTGTTTGATCCAAACGCGTCCTTTACGCTTGATCGCTCGACCTTGCAGTCAAAATCCAAAAATACCCCCTTTGACGGTCATGAAATGTGCGGCAAGGTGATGGCCACCGTGGTGGGCGGACGCGTAGTGTATGAGGCCGCCAATGCCCCCGTTTGAAACGCCTTTCCTGCTGATGATCCTTTGGGCCGTGATCGGCTATGGTTTGGGATCAATTCCTTTCGGTCTTATCCTGTCAGAGCGGTTGGGCCTGGGAAATCTGCGTGAGATTGGCTCAGGCAATATCGGGGCCACAAACGTCCTGCGCACCGGCAACAAAGGGGCGGCAGCTGCTACGTTGCTTTTGGACGCACTCAAGGGCGCGGTTGCCGTGATACTGGCGCGCCTCATTTCCGGCGAAGACGCGGCACAGCTGGCGGGTCTCATGGCGTTTTTGGGTCACTGTTTCCCGCTGTGGCTGGGGTTCAAAGGCGGTAAGGGTGTGGCCACATTCTTTGGCATTCTCTTCGCACTGGCCTGGCCGGTGGGGCTCGCGTGCGGGATAACCTGGTTCGTCGCAGTGGCCATTACCCGCACATCGTCGTTGGGCGCGCTCTTTGCCGCGGCCCTTTCCATCCTTTGGGTGTTCGCGCTGGGAGAGCCGCGCATGTTCATTCTGTCCATCGTGCTCACCGGCCTCATATACTGGCGTCACTGGCCCAATGTGCAAAGGTTGCGGGCCGGGACAGAACCGAAGATTGGAAAACCCTAGGTGGCGTCATCCACGCCCTGCGCTGGGCATCCATCCATCATCCGGGTAGCCAAGCGTGCGATGGGGGGCACCCAAGTGGGTCTCGTAGAGCGATAGAACCTCGTGCGAAAGCTCCGTCTTCCACTGACCAGGTTGGCCGCTTCTGACATGTTTGGACCGCTTATTGGCCGTGCCACCGAACAGCGAAACTTGCCAGCAAATTTTCATCCATGTGTCTTTCATTTCTGACGGAAGTTCAAGAAAATCAAACATTTGCGAAAAGGGCAAAAGGCTCTCATCCGTGACAAGATCCTCAAAGTGCAGCCGCAGCACGTTTTTCTTCTCCTCGGGCAACGCCTCCATCGATCTGATCGTTGAGCCGCCTGCATGTTTCAATTCAAAGCCAAATCGCGCTTGCATATCAATCTCGGCATTGATCCTGTCGTGATAGGTGTCTCCGTTCAAGTGCGGGCGTGGTTCATGCAGCCACGCCTCATTGGATGTCATGTGATAGTATGCCCCGCTGACGATCACATCGCGGGGATCCCGCACGACCACGACATATCTGCGATCTGGGCGGTCTTCGGCCATTTCCTCATAGTGCTTGTGTGCGTGAGGCGCTGTGCAAAGATCCCAGGTTTCGGGTTCCTCATCACTTTCACTGCGCCATGTCTTGATCACGTCTCCTGCGATGAGCTTTAACGCGATGCCGTCGATCAAGACGGTGCCGGTCTTGTGGTAGGTGCCTATGAATCTCTTCATCTACACCCCACCGTGTTCAGTAGCTGTAATCCGCATAAATCCGGCTCAGATCTCCGCCCCAGTCGCCATGGTACTTGGCCAGCAACTCATCCGCAGGCACTTGCCCGCTCTCCACGCTTTCCATCAAGGCGTTCAGGAAATGTGTCTCATCGGGGATAAGCCCGCCCGCTCCAGGCCGCGCCCGGGCCTTGAGACCAGCCTCAGAAATTGCCAACACCTCGCGGGCCAGATCATGCATGTGAATGTCGCCCACACGCGCTTCCAATGCGGCCTCACTTGCGCCCACGCGCAAGGCCTCGCGCGTCTCGGCGTCCCAACTCTTGGCCAGGTCCCACGCCGCATCGAGTGCGCCCTGATCATACATCAAACCGACCCAAAACGCCGGCAAGGCACAGAGCCTACGCCACGGGCCCCCATCCGCGCCGCGCATTTCCATGAATTTCTTGATCCGCGCTTCCGGAAAAATCGTGGTCAGGTGATCGGCCCAATCTGACAGGGTCGGCGTCTCCCCCGGCAGGGCAGGCAAATCACCGTTGAGAAAATCGCGGAAGGATTGCCCAAGCGCATCGATGTAAGTGCCATCGCGATAGACAAAATACATCGGCACATCGAGCGCATAATCCACCCAGTGTTCAAAGCCAAAACCGTCTTCGAATACAAAAGGCAGCATGCCTGTGCGATCTGCGTCCAAATCCCGCCACACCCGGCTGCGCCAGGATTTGTGCCCGTTGGGGTTTCCCTCAAAGAATGGGGAATTGGCGAAAAGCGCGGTGGCCACGGGCTGCAACGCCAAGGCCACGCGCAGTTTCTTGACCATGTCCGCCTCGGATGAAAAATCCAAATTCACCTGCACCGTACAGGTCCGATACATCATGGATTTGCCCATGGTGCCCACGCGATCCATGTAATCGGTCATGAGTTTGTAACGCCCCTTGGGCATCATCGGCATCTGCTCATGGGTCCATTCCGGCGCGGCCCCAAGCCCGATAAACCCGACACCAACCTGATCGGAAATCGCTTTTACATCGGCCAGATGCGCGTTCACCTCGTCACAGGTCTCATGAATGGTTTCCAGCGGTGCCCCCGACAGCTCAAATTGGCCCCCGGGTTCCAGGCTCACATTCGCGCCGTCTTTCTCCAACCCGATCAGGTTGCCCGCTTCCTCCAAAGGGGCCCAGCCTTGACCATCGCGCAGCCCTTCGAGCAGCGCCTTGATTGATCTTTGCCCGTCATAGGGCAGCGGCTTGAGCGTGTCTTTGCAGTAGCCAAACTTCTCATGCTCAGTGCCAATGCGCCAATCTTTCTTGGGCTTGCAACCGGTCTCAAGGTACTCCGCCAGTTGATCTCGCGATGAGATGGGTCCGCCGCCGGACTGAGGGATTGACATGGGCATGGGTCCTTTCTTGGCGGCAGGCCGTAGGGATCAGGGTTGGCCGCAAAACCTCCCAGTGTCAATGCAAGCCCTGCTATTGGATTTTTCGATCACGCGCCCATCGCGCAGAGGTGTTCAGACCGGATGAGCAATCGCGAAATCATATCCTTATCTCGACTGCAAGGTGCTCATTCGGAGAAGGAAAAGACATGAAACCCAACCTCAAATTGACCCGTCGTGCGGCGGTTGCAACGGCTTTGGGCCTGGCCGTTTTTCCCGTCTTGGCCGCCACGAGCGCCGCAGCCCGCGGCGGTCCCGATCCTTGGCGCCCGAAAAGAAAGACTTCGACAGAAGGCCAAACCCGGCCAGGTGCACCGCGTCAACGCTAAAGTTGGCGGGGCAAGGCCCGACTGAGATTGCCCTTACGACGCCAAATAACGGTGATTGTGTTGCCCGGCATATTCTGCACGCGCAGGATGTTCTCAGTTCTTAGACCTGGCAAAGATGTAAACACGTCAAACAAAGCGTCGGCCCCTTCTGCATCTACGGGAATACAAAGATCCTCCTGCCCGATCTGGCGCAAAACCCAATGGGCTGGCTTGCCGGTTGCGTCATACGCCAGCTGGCTGAGCTCGCTCAACGCTACAATTCCCCCGCTGAGCGGGCCGAAATAGGCGATCTGGCCTTCGTCGACGCGCAGCACGCCCACACCGCCCGCTGGGCCGCGAAAGCGGCCGCGCTGAACCCCTGCTGCAAAAAACGCGAGCGCAGCGAGCGCCACCACCACCCCAAGCCCGCGCGTCAGCGCAGCCCCTGAAATGGCCCACCACACTCCAAAGACAAACACGCTCGCGGCCGCAAGCGCTTCTCGCCAACGCCAGAGCGCGGCGCGCGCCTCCGGCCGCACAAAGCTCACGCCCAATCCCCATAGATTTGTTGCCACATCGTCATCGCCGCGACCGCGGCGGTGTCTGCGCGCAAAATGCGTGGCCCGAGGCTGACACCATGGGCCGCGCTGAGCGCAGCGAGGCGCCCCCGCTCCGGTTCCGAAAACCCGCCTTCCGGGCCGATCAGAATGGCCCAAGGCCCAGCGAGACCGCCCGCAAGGGCGGACGAGCGCCCCGCTAAGCCTTCATCACAAAACATCAGATGCCGCGTCGCAGGCCACCCCTCCAAAACCCGAGCAAGCCGCACCAGGCCCGTCACTTCGGGCACGAAAGTCCCGCCGCATTGTTCTGCGGCCTCAATCGCATGGGCCTGTAGCCTGTCCTGACGGATCCGGTCAGAATTGGTGAAATCTGTTTGCACCGGCATGATCCGCGCCGCGCCCATCTCAGCGGCTTTTTCCACGATGAAATCCGTGCGCGCTTTCTTGATGGGCGCAAAGAGAAGCCAAAGGTCAGGCGGATTGCGTTGCGCACCGGTCTGTTCCATGGCGCGCAAAACCCCGCCGCGTTTGCCTGTTTCCACGATCTCGGCGCGCCACTCGCCGTGCTTGCCATCAAAAACAAGCAGGCTGTCCCCACGCTCCAGCCGCATGACCCCAAAGAGATAATGCGCCTGCTCCCGCGACACAGGCACAGATTGCCCTTGCCCGAGGTCATGCTCTACATACAACCTGACACGCGATGTTTTCATGAGGCAATGATATATGGCCGTGACCAATCAGACACCAGAGCCTCAGAAAGGTGCTGTTGCAGACGCGGTTGCGGGCAACTGGGTTGATCGCTTTGCCCCACCGGGCGCGCGCCCCTATCTGCGCCTATCCCGGGCTGATCGCCCGATTGGCACGTGGCTTTTGCTGCTCCCCTGCTGGTGGGGTCTCGCGCTCGCGATGATCCATGATGGGCAGGCCGGCCTGCATGATCTCTGGATCTTCGTAGGCTGTGCGCTGGGCGCGTTTCTCATGCGCGGGGCGGGTTGCACATGGAACGACATCACCGACCGCCATATTGACGGCTCCGTTGCGCGCACCGCGTCTCGTCCGATCCCGTCGGGCCAGGTCACGGTCAAAGCCGCGCTTGTCTGGCTTGTCCTCCAGGCGCTCATCGCTTTTGGTATCCTCCTCACATTTCATCCTGCCGCCATCACGCTGGGTATTTTGTCTCTGCTGCCTGTCTGCATTTACCCATTTGCCAAGCGCTTCACGTGGTGGCCGCAGGTTTTTCTTGGGATCGCATTCAATTGGGGCGCGCTTCTGGCCTGGACCGCGCATACAGGCAGCCTCGGCTGGCCCGCGGTCGCGCTCTACCTTGCCGGCATCGCCTGGACGCTTTTTTACGACACGATTTACGCCCATCAGGACGCCGAAGATGACGCGCTCATCGGTGTAAAATCCACCGCGCGGCTCTTTGGAACGCGCACGCCCATGTGGTTGCGGCGTTTTTTGGTCATCACCGTCTGTCTGCAAGGTCTGGCTGTGATCCTTGCGGTGGTCGGCGCCGCAAATGAATTGGGCCCCTATGCTGTGCTGGTGGCGCTGTGTGGCACCTGGGCCTATGGCTGGCATCTCCAGTGGCAGCTGGCGCAGTTTGATCCGGATGATAACAACAAGCTCATCACGCTCTTTCGCTCCAATCGCGATGCCGGCCTACTGCCTTTGCCATTTTTCGCCGTTGCCCTGTTCCTGTGATTGCACTCCGCCGCGCCCGGTTCTAAAACGGCTGAACGGGTAAACATAACGCGCGGTCCGTATGCGTCTTTCGTCTTTCTTTGCCATATTCGGTGTGTTCGTCGCGGCCGCGATCATCTGCCTTGTCAGCGCGCGGTTTTCCGTCGCTGTGATCGAAAGCTCTTCTAAATCGTCTGTGCTCAATTCTCTTGATGATGCCGGCCTAGTCTGGAGCGAAGTGGACACGGATGGGTTGCAGGTCTACCTGTCCGGCACAGCGCCGTCTGAGGCTGCGCGCTTTCGGGCGCTCTCGGTGGCTGGATCGGTGGTCGAGGCGACACGCGTGATTGACCAGATGTTGGTTGAAGAGCGTCAGAACATTGCCGCGCCCAGATTTTCGTTGGAAATTCTGCGTAATGAGAGCGGCATTTCCTTGATAGGGTTGGTGCCGGCCTCCATGGATCGTGACGCGTTCGTGGATGGCCTTCTCGATCTCCGCGCCGATGAGCCCGTTGCAGATTTTCTGGAAGCGGCCGACCACCCGGCGCCGGATCGCTGGAATGATACAACAACCTACGCATTGCGCGCGCTGCGCTTTCTGGACCGCACCAAAATTTCGCTGGATGCAGACCGGATCGCAGTCAAGGCAATCGTTGGTAGCCAAAATGAAAAGCTCTCGATTGAATCCCAGCTGGCCCGATTGACCCCCGACAACATGGCGCTTGCGCTCGACATTTCTGCGCCGCGTCCGGTCATCACGCCCTTTACATTGCGCTTTGTGATCGATGAGGAGGGCCCACGCTTTGATGCCTGCTCTGCCGATACGGAATTTGCCCGCAACCGCATTTTATCGGCCGCGCGCAGCCTCGGCATGACACGCCCGACCACGTGCCTGATTGGCCTTGGCGTGCCTACCCCCCGCTGGTCTGAGGCGGTCACGCGGACCATGGCCGCGGTGCAGGAGCTGGGTCAGGCGACCGTGACATTTTCCGATGGGGATGTCTCCATCCTGGCCATGGAAGGCACCGAACAAGCGCTCTTTGACAACGTCATCGGCGCGCTTGAAAGAGATCTTCCTGATCTTTTTTCATTGACCGCCGTACTGCCTGAAACAACAGACGCCTCAGACATCGAAGCGCTTGAGTTTACAGCGACCTTATCGCCCGAGGGCCTTTTGCAACTCAGCGGTCGGGTGGCCTCTGATGCGGACAAAACCATGGTTGATACATTCGCCAAGGCCCGATTTTCCACTGATGGTGTCGATATGCGGGCGCGCATTGACGACGGGCTGCCCGACAACTGGACGTATCGGGTGATCACCGGGTTGGACGCGCTGTCACATTTGTCCAACGGCATTGTCAGCATCACACCGGATACCCTGTCCGTGCGGGGCGCAACGGGGCAGGCAAATGCCAACACATCTATCGCGGCCCTGCTGTCTGATAAGCTCGGCGAAGGCGCGATTTACGATATCAACGTCCGCTACGAAGAAGAGCTTGATCCGGTGGCGTCGATCCCCACGCCGCAAGAATGCGAAGCTCTGATCAACACCGTCAAGGACACCCGCAAGATCAGTTTTGAACCTGGCTCAGCGCGGCTTGATGTGGCCGCCAAGCAGATCATGGATGACATCGCAGAGATCCTGCGCGAATGCGGCGCTCTCACGATGGAGATCGGTGGACACACCGATAGTCAGGGTCGCGAAGTTATGAACCAACAACTCAGCCAATCCCGCGCGCAGGCTGTTCTAAATGAGCTGCGTGTGCGCCGCGTGCTGACAGGCTCCATCACCGCCGTGGGATATGGCGAAAGCGAACCCATTGCGGACAATGATACCGAAGAAGGCCGCGAGGCCAACCGCCGGATCGAGTTCAAGGTTCTGCATGAGGGCGAGGGTAACGACATCGGAGAGGGTGAAGAAACGCAATCAGAGCTTGAAACTGCGGCCGAAGATGCCGATGAAGGCACTGTCGACGTCGATACAGCCGCCGGGGACAACGAGAGCGCGGATGAACAGAACTGAATTTATCTTTGCCACAGCGGTGATCCTTTTTGTGGCGTTTTGCCTGGGCTGGTTTGCCAATTGGCTGGTACATCGCTTCATTCGCGTCGCAGGCTCTGATGTGGGGGAGCTGGAGCGCATGGCGCAAGAGCTCCATGAGGCCGAAGAAACCCGCGATCAGGCTATTACCTATCTGCAACAGCGCGAAGCAGAGCTGACCAATCAGCTCAATCAAACAGAGGCGGAACTCTCTGCAACCATGGACGGCCTGCGCGAAGCACGCCACGAGGCAGAAGTTTTGCGCAATGAGTTGGAGCGCCAGCGCACAGCCTGATCCGCGCGCCAGAATTTTCCAAAATTCTGCACCAGAAAATTCTATTTTTTGCGCATTTTCTTCGAAGAAAATGCCTGCCCTAGCCGGCCCGTTGCACCGCACTGATCAGCTTGTCGATGTCGCCATTGTTGGCATCAAGCATCGCGCCGATCTCCGTTCTTTCGGCAAGCCGCATACTGACCCCTTCGATCATCATGTCGAAAAAGAGGTTTCGGCCTGATTTGTCAGAAACCAAAAACAGGACTTCAAACGGGGATTGACCGCGAAGGCGAACGGTCGCTTCCACCTCGTGCCAGGATTTGACTGGACGCACGCCAGTGACCTCGATCTTGCCGCCGATGAATTCACGAAACCGTTTGCCGTATTTGCGCGCCACATAGCCCTGAAATGCGGTGGTAAAGGCGCGCAATTGTGCGTTTGTGGCGCGGCGGCTGTCCGCTCCAAGAGCTGAGCGGGCGATGATGGACACATCAGCATAGCGCGAAAAGATGCGTTCAAAGTCGCGGATCATGGCGGCTTCGGATTTCCCGGAGGCGATCACCGCATTGATTTCGGTGACCACCTTGTCCACGAGTGCCATAGAATTGGCCTCATTCAGCGCCCAGCCGGCGCTGGGGGCAAGGCCGCTCAAAAGGCCGAAACTCATTACGCCGCTCAGAAAGGTCCGGCGGCTTGGGATATGTTTTTCATAGGTCATGATGTTTACTCTAAATCCAAATACGGATCATCGTAAGGATCAAGATAGGCGTCAGATCCTGTGCTGCCCACCTCGAACCTGCGATTTTGAAGATAAAGTGAACGGGCCTGCGCATAGCTGTCGGCACTGTCGTACAAAACACCGTCGATTGTAGAGCCAAAGCGTGAGCGCTGTGTCAGCGTGCCAGAGACAGATGCACCTGCCGTCCAATACTCCTCCGGATCGCGGATCCAGTAATCCAACGGATTAAGAAACAGGTCCACCAGGTTGCCAAAGCTGTCTCGCTGCGTTGATGGGCCAAAAATGGGCCGCTCCACATAGGCGCCTTCGGGCACACCCCAAACCGCGAGCGTTTCGCCAAAATCGGCCTCAGTCGCTTCGGGCATGTTAAGATCGGTGGCCACATCGATGAAGCCGAAAAGCCCCAGCGTGGTGTTGACAACAAACCTGTAGGTGTCTTCCGTCGCGCCTTTCATATTGCCCTGAAGCACGTTGTTTACAACGGCGCCGGGCATCGAAAGGTTGTCGGAAAACTGGCTTATCGCATCCTCAACCTCATCGCCCATGATGCCGCTATACGTGTTGGCCACGGGCCGCAGGATCGCGCGATCCACGCCCTTGTTGAAGCTGTGCACCTTGCGGTTGGTTTTTTCATAAGGGTCCCAAGGCTCCCCCGGCGGATGGTCGGCAGGCGGAGTGGAGCAGGCCGCCACGCTCGCCACGATCAATGACAAAAGTGTCGCGCGAAAAATGCGCGTTTGCGCCAATTTCAGAGATGTGGACAATTTCAAAACGTGGGTCGCCGTTGCGGGTTCAGGGTCCAGATAAACAATCAAACTCGTTTGCCCAGACCTTTACCCGATAAAACAGGAATTTACAGTCGTCAGACCCGCGTCGCATAGGCCAATTTATGCCGGTTTTGCAAGTCTTGGGCGGGAAGCTGTCTGACAATTGTAACAAGTGTTGTGTTTGATGCCCTCTCATTCGGCACTTTTTGCGATTTTCCCCGGCGCGCAAAGCCGATAGCGTGCGCGCAAAGCACTTGCCGGAGAATACCCATGGGAACATTCGAAACAAAACTTGCCGAGATGGGGGTCACTTTGCCTGAGGCACCCATGCCCGCGGCCAATTACGTACCTTACGTACAAGTGGGCACCACGCTTTATGTATCAGGTCAGTTGCCCAAACTGGGCGACACTTTGATGGTGGGCAAACTGGGCGCTGACATGGAAACAGCTGCGGGTGCAGAGGCTGCCAAAGCCTGCGCAATCAATTTATTGGCGCAGGTCAAAGCGGCCTGCGGCGGGGACTTGGATCGTTTGAAGCGGGTGGTCAAGCTGACGGGTTTTGTCAATTCCACTGCCGATTACGGTGAGCAGCCTGCTGTGGTCAACGGCGCGTCTGATTTTCTGGGCGACGCATTGGGCGAGGTCGGCAAACACTCCCGCTCGGCGGTATCCGCCGCCTCGCTGCCCTTCGGGGTCGCGGTGGAAATCGAAGGTATTTTTGAGATCGAATGATCGCATTGCCCGAAAGCTTCTTGACCCGTCCGATCGCGCATCGAGCACTGCATGACGTGGCGGCTGGCCGGCCTGAAAACTCCCGCGCAGCGATTGCGGCCGCGATTGCGGGTGACTACGGGATTGAGATAGACCTGCAGCTGAGCCGCGATGATCAGGCCATGGTCTTTCACGACTATGATCTGGAGCGCCTGACAGGCGTGATCGGACAAGTCCGGTCTCAAACCGCCTCTGACCTTGCTGAAATCAAACTCACCGGCGGTGATGAAGGGGTGCCGTCATTCGCCGAGGTTTTGAGCCTTGTGGCCGGTCGCGTGCCATTGCTGATCGAATTGAAAGACCAGCATGGTGAAATGGGCGAAACCGACGGCGCGTTAGAAGATGCGGTGGCTCAGGCCCTGACCTCCTACGACGGTCCTGCGGCGGTCATGTCCTTTAACCCGAATATGGTGGCAACATTGGCCAAATTGCTGCCGGGTCACCCGCGCGGCCTTGTCACCTGCCGTTATGAGGCAGAGCATTGGCCCGAGCTTCCAGCAACGGTCCAAAATCACTTGCGCGACATCCCTGACTTTGATCATGCAGGTTGTTCTTTCATTTCGCATCATGCCTCGGATTTGTCCCGTCATCGCGTGCAAGCGCTGCGCGCAGAAGGCACGCCAATTCTGTGCTGGACCATCCGATCAAGGGCCGAAGAGCACGATGCGAGGCAGCTTTCCGACAACATCACATTTGAGCGCTACCTCGCTTGAACTGAAGCCCACCTGCCACAAGTTATGACACACACCCAACCAAGGCAGGATTCATGGACGGCCAGACAGTCACCCTGACCGCATATGAAAAGATCAGTGAGATCGGTCAGGCCGATTGGGATGCGTGTGCCTGCGCGGAAGTGGCCGAAGGAGGTCGGCCGTTCGATCCGTTCACGACATACCGGTTCCTTAAATCGCTGGAGGACAGCGGATCAGTGGGCGCTGGCACCGGCTGGCACCCGCAGTATCTCGCTGCCGAACTTGCAGGGACAGTGATTGCCTGTGCGCCGCTCTACGCCAAATCGCACAGCCAGGGTGAGTACATCTTTGATCACAACTGGGCCCACGCCTATGAGCGGGCAGGTGGGCGATACTATCCCAAGCTGCAAATTGCCGTGCCCTTCACCCCTGCGACGGGCCGCAGATTTCTAACGCGCCCGGGTTTTGAGGAGGCGGGCCTATCGGCCTTGGCTCAAGGCGCGGTGGAGATTGCTGCGCGGAGCAAAATGTCTTCGCTGCATGTGACATTTTGTACAGAGGCGGAGGCGCAATCGGGTGAGGAGATTGGGCTGATGCCGCGCGCCTCACAGCAGTATCATTGGGTCAATGACGGCTATGCTGATTTTGATGGCTTTCTGGCCTCGCTCAGCTCTCGCAAGCGCAAATCGATCCGCCGTGAGCGTCGCGATGCCAACGGCTTTGGCGGTGAGATTAAGATGCTCACAGGTGATCAGATCGAACCTGAGCATTGGGATTACATCTGGCGTTTCTATCAGGATACGGGCGCGCGCAAATGGGGTATGCCTTACCTGACACGCCGGTTTTTCGACATTGCCCATGAGGTTTTGCGCAACGATATCCTGTTGGTCTTGGCTCTGCGCGACGGTCGGCCGATTGCGGGGGCGATGAACCTGATAGGACGGGAGACGCTTTACGGCCGCTATTGGGGCTGTAGCGAGCATCACCCTTTCTTGCATTTTGAGCTCTGTTACTACCGCGCGATGGATTTCGCCATTGAGCATGGGCTGGCCCGCGTTGAGGCCGGGGCGCAGGGCGAACACAAACTCGCCCGTGGGTATATGCCGACAGAAACCCATTCGTTGCATTGGGTGGGCGACCCCGGATTTGCAGACGCGATTGGCAAGTACCTACAGGCAGAGCGCGAAGCCGTGGAGCAGGACATCGAAGTGTTGACGAGCTACGGCCCTTTCCGCCGCGAAACGAGAGAGGAACAGGAATGAGTGAGAAATTGACAGGGGCTGCGCGGGATGCCGCTCTGGCAGAGCTGAAAGCCACCGGTTGGGCAGAGGTCGACGGGCGCGACGCGATCCACAAGACCTTTGTCTTCAAGAACTTTGTCGAGGCGTGGGGGTTCATGAGCCGGGCCGCAATCTGGGCGGAGAAGCTCAATCATCACCCGGAATGGTCCAATGTGTATAAAACCGTGGATGTGACCCTGACCACGCATGATGTGGATGGGTTAAGCGATCTTGACGCAAAGCTGGCGGGTAAAATGGACGCGCTCACCTAACGGTCAGGACCACCCGCCCCGGACTTGATCCGGGGCCTCTTGTGTCCGCTCGGTGAGGTCCCGGGTCAAGCCCGGGACAGGTGGTTTATCGTATCACGCCGGGCACTGTTGATTGACAGATCACTCGGGCGCGTATTCCGGCCATCCACGACCACGTACCGGCACACAAAAATCCGGTCGTCCGAAAAGGCCACCGCTGTCATAGCAGGCCTTCAAAGCGTCATGCCGCATCCGTTCCAGCCGCCCTTCTGCAATGGCGCGCCACCACAGCACCTCCATCAACAGCGCGTCCTCGGGGTCTGGCTTGCAGACCCGCACGCGCCCCGCCTCTTCACAAATCACCCTTACATGCCGTTTCTCACCGCGCGGCTCAAAGACGTCTGTTAACGCGCGGGCGCCCCAAACATTGGCAGGGGGCGGGTCATCATAGCGCTCTACCGTACCCCAGGCCGCCGTTGCGCGTGCGGCCTCACTCACGCCGCTATGCTCGGCCATGGGCGGCACCCGAACCGCGCGATAATCCACATCCAAAGGCCCGTTCGGGCCATCCCACCGGCGCGAACCAATGGTCATCTCCGCGGTGGCAAACCCATCCAGGCTCGGGTTGCGCGGCACGTCCTGAGCCGCCTTGAAGCGATAAAGATACGTCCCCTGAGGGTCGTATCTCAGCTCAACGCGCGCATAGCGATCGGTGAGCGTCAGGGTCTGCTGAGACCCGTCATCATCGTCGGAAGGCACGGCAAATACCTCCACCACGCCGCCATGGAGGTAGAGATCCCCGCCCACCTCAATGATCAGATCCGGCTCTTGCGCCAGCGCCGGGGCGGTGCTGAGCAGAAAGGCCGCACCCCATCGCAAAATATTCTCAAATCGTCTGATCGTACTCGCCCACCTCGGGCTCTGTCCGGATCACCGCGTCAATATCGGCAAAAATCGCCCGCATCTCCGCGTCGCTCTCTGAGCTTTCGCAGACGACCACCAGGTTCGGCGTGTTGGAACTCGCGCGCACCAATCCCCAACTGCCATTTTCGAGGATGACCCGCGCGCCATTCACGGTCACCACCTCTTTGATCGCACGCCCCGCCAGCGGTTTGCCCGCCTCATGATGTGCGACCAGCTTGGCCACCAACCTCTCAAGCACCTCATATTTGGTGGTGTCCGCGCAATAGGGCGACATGGTGGGCGTGGAATAGGTTTTGGGCAGTGCCTTGCGCAGGTCAGACATGGATTTGTCCGGGTTGCGATCCATCAGTTTGCAGATCTCAACCGCCACGCGCATCCCGCAGTCATACCCGCGCCCCACAGGTTCGGCGAGGAAGTAGTGCCCGGATTTCTCAAACCCCGCCAACGCGCCGATCTCTTTGACGCGCCGTTTCATATGGCTGTGCCCGGTCTTCCAATAATCCGCCGTCACGCCATTGGCCTTGAGCACCGGATCGGAGGCGAATAGCCCGGTCGATTTCACATCCGCCACGAAGGTGGAATTGGGGTAAATCCCGGACAGATCGCGCGCCATGATCACACCCACTTTGTCGGCAAAAATCTCTTCGCCTTCGTCATCCACCACGCCGCAACGGTCGCCATCGCCATCAAAGCCAAGCGCCAGATCCGCGCCAGAGGCTTTCACCGAGGCGGCCATATCATGCAGCATTTCCATCGCCTCGGGGTTGGGGTTGTAGTGGGGGAATGTGTAATCAAGCTCCGTGTGGGAGGGCACGATCTCAACCCCGATCCGCTCAAAGAGCATGGGGGCAAAATGGGCGGCGGTCCCATTGCCCGTGGCGCAAACCACCTTGAGCGGTCGCGACATTTTGAAATCCCCCACCAGATCGTCAAGGTAGGCATCCCGCACCCCATCGACGAACTCATAGGCGCCACCGGGCCGGGCCTCTCCCTGGCCCGCCAGGACGATATCGCGCAGCTCGCCCATCTCATCAGGTCCATGGGTCAACGGGCGATCGAAACCCATTTTGACCCCGGTCCAGCCATTTGGATTGTGGCTCGCCGTGACCATCGCCACCGCAGGGACATCCAGATGAAACTGTGAAAAATACGCCATGGGCGAAAGCGCGGGGCCGATATCTTTCACCCGGATTCCTGCCTGCATCAGCCCAATAATCAGCGCGTTTTTGATGGCCAGCGAATAGTCGCGATAATCATTGCCCACCGCGATCACCGGCTCAATCCCGCGCTTGTGCATCTGCGTGCCAAGCCCCAGCCCAAGCGCCGTCATGCCAGGCAGGTTGATCTCATCGGGGTATTTCCACCGCGCGTCATATTCGCGAAAGCCGGTGGGCTTGATCATCGCGTCGCGGAGGAAAGACCATGTGTTCGGGGTAACGTCTGCTAGGGGTTTCGTCACGGGCGCTTTCCTTCGTTTGGGTTACAGCGTGATCGGCCTGGCCTTGGCCAGCCTGTCAAATTCCATCAAGGTGTCAATCAGTCCTGCCATGTGCTCCAGTCGGATCATATTCGGGCCGTCGCATGGGGCATTGTCTGGGTCCTGATGGGTCTCTGTAAAGACACCTGCTATGCCTGTGGCCACGGCCGCACGCGCTAGCACCGGCGCAAATTCCCGCTGCCCGCCAGACGCGCCTCCGAGACCGCCGGGTTGGGCCACGGCATGGGTCGCATCCATCACCACTGGATAGCCGGTCTTGGCCATCTCCGGCAGGGCCTGCATATCCACAACAAGCCGATTGTAGCCAAAGCTGGCGCCGCGTTCGGTCAGGAAAATCTTGCTGTTGCCGGTGCTTTCAATCTTGGCGGCGACATTCGGCATGTCCCAGGGGGCAAGGAATTGGCCTTTCTTTACATTGACCACAGCGCCCGTTTCCCCCGCCGCAAGCAAAAGCGCTGTCTGACGCGACAGAAAAGCCGGGATCTGCAGCACATCACAGACCTCCGCCACAGGCGCGCATTGCTCTTTTTCATGAACGTCTGTCAGCACAGGCACCCCGATCGCAGCCTTTACCGATTGCAGCACTTTCAACCCGGCCTCAAGTCCAAGTGCGGGTTTGGCGTTGATCGATGTGCGGTTTGCCTTGTCAAAAGAACCTTTGAACACGTATTGAGCACCCGCGGCATCGCAGGCCTCTTTCATCGCCCCGGCGATCATCTGGGCATGATCCGCACTTTCCAATTGGCACGGGCCCGCAATCAGCATGAGCGGCTGATCGTTGGCAACGGTCAGACCGGAAAACGCAACCTGCTTCATGATTACGACGAAACCTGTTCCCTGAGGATGGACGCGGTGAGCGATATCATCAGGTAGATACCTCCGAAGATCAAAAACGCAAGCAAGGTGTTTTCAAACTTGCGCGGATAGGAGGGATCTTCAGACGCAATCGGGTTCACACTGACGGTGAGATAGCGGACCTGTTTGTTGGCCTCAATCTCGGTCTGTCGCTTGGTCTCAAGCGCCGATTGCAGCACCAGATCGGCGGTCATAAGATCCGCTTGCGCCATCTGAATTTCCGCAGCCTGCGATGCCAAAGACGTCGTCCCCTCCGTCGCCTCGGTCAATCGGGCATTTTGCTTGGTCAGCTCGCGATCAAGCACTTCGATTTCACTGCGCAGCGCCTCAACGCGGGCGGCGTTGGGCCGGGCGTTGTTGAGCTGCGTGTTCAATGCCAGCTGTTTTTCCTGAAGCTGCAACTCGACATTGGAGATCAATGTTCGGATGTTGGCGATCTCACCTTCCGGATCCAGGATTGACCCTTCTTGCAACTCGACCAAACGCTGCTGCGCGGCGCGACGCTCGTTCTTGGCGTCTTCCAGGCTGGCCTCCGCCGTGGCAAGCCCGTCAAATCGCTTTTCCTGGCTTAATTGATCTACTCGCTCTTCGGCGTATTCGATCAACGTCTCGGAAAAGCGCTGGCTCACAGCAGGATCGGCCGTCGACAGCTCCATCCGGATCACACCCTCTGTGGGATCGTAGCCCAGTTTCACGTATTTCCGATAAACCTTGTAAGCTTCCTCATTGGTGGCATCCGGATCAAGGCGCTGGATCGGATCGATATTGGGCGCACTAAAGTGATCCATGAACCCCACATCCTCATTGAGGCGCAGCATTGCATCCTTGCTTTCCAGATAGCTTTGCGTGGCAATCGAATCCTGACCCGTTGCAAACGCGGTGCCAGAAAAAAGGCCCGCCGACGGCGATGTGCCAAGCCCATCTGCTGTCAGGATCAAGAATTCGGACTTTGTGGAGTACATCGGCGTGGCCACGACATAAAAATAATAGCCCACGATCAACGTCGGCAGCAGCACAAAGGCCGCCAATCGCGACAAAAGCAACATCAGCTTGCGGCGGCGACGCCGGCCGATGTCGCGCTGAATGCCCATGATTTCTTGCGCCCGACGCTCCGCCGGGGACATGGTTTCGGTGGCAGGCAACTGAATTTGTGGCACCGCGACGGTCTGCGGTAGCTGCACTTGCGTCTCGCCGGGCGTCGTCGGCTCACCCGGCTGCACCAGTTCCAAGAAATTGGAGCGCTGGAAAGGGTCTACACCTTTGGCGCGCAGAAGCCGCACGGCATCAAAATCAGAAGTGGGCGCCAGCCCGTGTTTCTGTGCCAGACGCCGCGCCATGCGTAACTGGCGGCCGGTGAGCCCTTCCTTGCGGATGTCATCAATATCGGTTGAGGCGCTGACCTCCGCCGCGCTCGATATTTGACCGCTGCGTGCAATGGGTTGAGGGCTGTCAGAGCCGCTAGGGCGATCAGGTCGCGACGCCTCAGATGTCGCCTCCGATCTTGGCGGAGGTGCAGACATTGGACGCGCGCTGTTGGCCGCTGTGGTGCCGGTTTCTGCAGGAGTGTTTGATTGGCGCGCATGGTTCTCTAGCGCGTCATCAACCCGCGCAGACGCCTCAGAGGGCGTCGGCGTTGTCCGGCGGATCCGGAATTTTCTAGCCTTGGGTTTCGTAGTCATAAAGCTGCTTTGCCTCTTCCAAGGTGTCAAACATATACAATTTACCGCCCATCAACACCCCTGCAGAGCTGGCAAACTTTTCCAGCGTTGCAGGTTGGTGTGACACAATAATGATGGTGGTGCTGCTCAGCCGTTCCTTAAGGATGTCGCCCGCCTTGCGGTTGAACTCCACATCGGTGGATCCGGGCATGCCTTCGTCGATCAGGTACATATCGAAATCAAGTGCAAGCATCAGCGCGAAACTAAATCGCGCGCGCATACCGGAGGAATAGGTGCCCATAGGCTGATCGAAATATTCCCCCAGCCCGCAAAGCCAGCGGCAGAAGCTTTCGACATAATCCGGGTCAAGCCCGTAAAGCTTTGCGATGTAGCGAGAGTTTTCCATGGCCGACACACGGGTCAGCACCCCGCCCATGAACCCCAGCGGAAAGCTGATCCGGCAAGAGCGGCGAATTTCGCCTTCATCCGGTTTTTCCAGCCCCGCCATCATTTTGATCAATGTTGTCTTGCCTGTGCCATTGGGTGCCAGAATGCCCATAGATCGCCCGAGCTCTACACGAAAGGACACGCGGTCCAGTATCACCTTGCGGTGAGAGCCCGTCCAAAAGGACTTGCTGACGTTTTCGAACTCGAGCATTCGAAGGCTCCGGATCTGCTCACATGCCCAAGTCTTTAGCGCTTAGGGCTTTATGAAGGCTTTCTGCCCCATGATTTTCGGCCATTATGTCCGATTTTACCGGAGTTTTTCAACAAATCATGGCAATTTTATGCTCCTAGCCCTCAGAAAAAGCGCTTCACAGGAACGCTTGGGTGAGGGATGGCAGGGATTTCGCGCGCAGTGAGCCGCTAAGCCACCACTTGCCAGGCAACCCCTGCCAAAACCGCACCGGTTATAGCGAGGCCCAGATAGGCCCCGAAAACCCGCGGTTTGACCAAAGCCCACACAGCAATTGCCGCTGGAATGGAGCTCACACCGCCCGCGATCATAAAGCTCATTGCGGCTCCGTTGCTCATGCCTTGTGCCAAAAGCGCGTCGACCAGCGGAACAGCGGCATAGCCGTTGAGATAGGCCGGAGCCCCAACAAGCGCACCCAAGATAATCGTGCCCACCCCGTCACCGCCTAGCACCGTCGCGATGACCTCGGCCGGGATATACGCAAGCATCATCGCTTCGATCACATAGGCAAGTGCCAGCCATTTGAGCAGGAAGACCGCATTTTCCAACGTGGTCGCGCGAAACACCTCGCGGCGGGGCAGTTCGCTCCAGAAACGCCAGACAGGCTTGCCCTCAAAGGGCTTTTTTACGCCGCAGCATCCGCCAACCTGGGGCTTTTCGCGCAGCGGGTCCGCAAAAAGCGCCGTGCCTGAGGCCATCAAGGTCACAATGCCGCCAAAGAGCCCCAAAAATACCGCCGCCAAGGTTTTGCCAATGGCAAACTCCCACCCCAGGTTGCCGGACGTAATCAAAAACATCGCCGGATCCATGAGTGGTGAGGCCAGCCAAAACGCCATCACAGCCGACAGCGGCGCGCCAAGCGCCAGCATGGCCGCGATAAATGGAATAACTTCACAGGAGCAAAACGGCGAAAGCCCACCCAAAAGGGCCGCAAGGACAATCATTCGTAACTTATTGCCCTCAAACGCGCGAGCCAGCAGTGTCTCCGCGCCGGTGGCCTTCATGTAGGCCACGGCCAACACGGCAAAGGCAATGAACGGCGCAGTTCCCGCCAGCGCTTTGACCGCAAACTCCAGCGTTGGCCAAAATTGGGGCGGATCGAACACGGCAATCAGCAGCGGGATCACGACCACCGCAAGCCAGACCTTGTCGATCCAGCGCCAAGCGTCACGTGGCGAAGGGAGGGAAGCGTCAGTCATGATCGTGTCCTTCATCTGTGTCCGCGCAGCATTCCTTCAGCAAAAACTGTGACAGCGTGCGCAATTCGTTATAGGCCACGGCCGCGCAAATGATGCTGCGACCACGCTTTTCTTGGGTCACAAGCCCGGCCTGGCTCAGAATTTTCATGTGATGGGTCAGCGTGGAGCCCGTCACCCCGGTGCGGTCTCCCAATTCACCGATGCTCAATCCAGCAGGCCCTGCGCGGACAAGGGCGCGCAGCACAGCAAGACGTTGTTCGCTGCCAAGTGCAGCAAAGGTGGATGCCGCCAGGGTGAGATCAAGATCGGGAATCGGTGTTTGTTTCATGCTTCGAGAAATATCGAAATATTTTCTCCACGCAAGATTTATTTCGACAAAAATAGAAATAATCGTCGAGCTCCGGTTTCATCTTTCCCAAAATACTCCCGCCGGAGGCATCTTCCTTGGTAAAGTTTCTCGGGTTTTGCGCAGCCTTGGCGCTCTGCTATACTCTGTTCGAACCCTATCGAAAGTGCTGCAATGCCCCGTCTTCTCAATGTCGCGTGTCTGCAAACACGCCCGCAATCAGATATGGCTGCTGCCCTCGCTGAGGCACGGCCCTTGGCGCAAGAGGCCATCGCAAACGGCGCGCAGATGCTGTTTCTGCCGGAATATTGCGGCGGTCTCACAACAGACGGTCCCGCCGTCCGGCCGCCTTACGCGCCCGAAGAGCGCCATGATTTCCTCACCGGCATGCAGGCTCTGGCGCGAGACAACAAGGTCTGGGTCAATCTGGGCTCCATTGCAGTGCCGGGACCGGGCAAGAAGGTCATCAACCGCGGGATCATGCTGGATAACAGCGGCCAAATCCGCGGGCGGTATGACAAAATCAACATGTTCGATATTCAGCTGAGCGAAACAGAAGTGTATCGAGAGAGCGCCTTTGTGGAGCCGGGCAATCGTGCGGTCATTCATGACACGGCTTTCGCGCGCATTGGCCATGTCATTTGCTATGATTTGCGCTTTCCCGATCTGTTCCGAAGGCTGGCGCAGAACGGGGCCGAAATGCTGATCTGCCCCGCTGCGTTCACCCGGAAGACTGGCGAGGCGCATTGGCACGTTTTGAACCGTGCGCGTGCGATTGAAACAACGCGCTTTGTTATCTCTGCCTGCGCCATTGGCCAGATCGAAGGTGGCGGCGAAAGCTACGGCCATTCCTTGATCATCTCCCCTTGGGGTGAGGTTTTGGCAGATGGCGGCGATCAGCCGGGCGTGGTGCAGGCTGAAATTGATCTTGACGAGGTGGCCAAAACACAAGCGCGCATCCCAAGCCTGATGAATGATCAGCCTTTCGCGATGGACCCGACGCAGACCAAGACAACAGCCGCTTAGACGCCTGAAAATGTCGCAACGGGGCAGGGCGCGATCTGCATTTTTCGGATAAAAGATGTATACAATCTGTATTCACTTCGCGAATCGATCATGCCCACGGACCGCAAAAAAGACTGTATAGAAAACATACGAATGCGTATTTTACGTCTCGACATCGCACCGGGCAGCGATCTGGATGAGGCAACGCTATGCGCTGAATACGGCCTCTCCCGCACCCCCATGCGCGAGATTTTTCAGCGGCTGGCCGGGGAAGGCTATCTACGGCTCGAACAAAACCGGGGGCCCAAAGTGGCGTCAATGGATATGCCCGTTATGCGCATGTTCTTTCAAACCGCCCCACTGATTTACGCCAATGTCGCGCGCCTTGCCGCCGAGAACCGCCGCAGTGATCAAGTCCACGCCTTGCGCGATATCCAAGACGCCTTTCGCAGGGCAGCCAAGGCCGGAGACGCCGAACAGGCTGCGCTCACAAACCACCGTTTTCATCATCAGATCGGTGTCATGGCGCACAACCCCTATTTGCTGCCAAGCCTCAACCGCATGCTGATCGATCACACGCGGCTCAGCCAAACCTTCTATCGCCCGGCCTCCGAGGAGGACGCAGCAAGCGTTCAGACGGCCAGTGATCACCATGATCAGATGATCGATGCCATAGAGGCGCGAGATGCCGACGCCATCATCGATCTGACCATCGATCACTGGAACCTCTCGCGCGACCGGTTGGAACAGTTCGTCTCTCCGGATCCGCTGCCTTTCGACGTGCGCAATATCAAGGATCGCAAACATGCAGTTTGACGGGATCTGGACCCCGATTGTCACGCCCACTCACGCAGATCATTCGATCAACGAAGACGCCTTGGGGCGCACGGTCGAACATCTGATCCAAGGCGGTGTGCACGGCATCATATCAGCCGGGACAACCGGGGAATATTACGCACAAAGCCATGAGGAGCGCGTCCACTTGGCCAAGATCATCAAGAAGATGATCGACGGGCGCGTGCCGATGGTCATGGGCACAGGCGCGCTGCGGACCGAAGAAAGCATTGAATTTGCCAAGGCGGCCAAAGAGATCGGCGCGGATGCGTTGCTTGTGGCAACGCCGCCCTACTCGGTTCCCACGGGTCGCGAAATCGCCCTGCACGCGCTGGCGATCGACAGGGCCGTCAACATGCCGGTGATGCTCTACAATTATCCCGGTCGGATGGGCGTCAACATGGATGAAGAGACGCTGGATCGCCTCGGCCGGTCCCCCAATTTCTGCGGCATCAAGGAAAGCTCGGGCGACATCAACCGCCTGCACATGATTGCCCGTGATTATCCCCATCTTGGTCTGCTCTGCGGCATGGACGATCAAGCGTTGGAGTTTTTCGCCTGGGGCGCGCGCGGCTGGGTCTGTGCAGGCTCCAACTTCGCGCCTGAGGCCCATGTCGCGCTCTACAAAACCTGCGTGCTGGAAGGGGATTTCACCAAAGGCCGCGCCATCATGTCGGCGATGATGCCGCTCATGCGCGTGCTCGAACAGGGTGGCAAGTTCATTCAGTGCATCAAGCACGGGTTGACCATGCGCGGCATTCCTGCCGGGCCACCACGCAAGCCCCTGCAACCGCTCAACAAAGACGACAAACGCGCATTTGAAGAGGTGATCCGCACGCTCGATACCTCTATCGCCGCGATCATGGGAGACGGCCAATGACAGAGCTTTTGACACGCGCAGAATATGGTGCGATCGCTGCCGAGATTGACTTGCCCGCCACGCCGTTTGTTGATGGTAAGTTCCGCAAAGGGTCTGGCCCCCTGATGGAGACAGTGAACCCAGCGACAGGCGAGGTGCTGACCACCATCAGCACGGCGAACCAAGAGGATGTGGATTTCGCCGTACAGAAAGCGCGCGAGGCGTTTGATCGGAGTGAATGGTCCCGCGCCCATCCGTCTGAGCGCAAAGACGTGCTGATCCGGCTCTGCAAACTGATCACACGCCGGCGGCATGAATTGGCCGTGATGGAAAGCCTTGATAGCGGCAAGCCGATCAAAGACTGCGAAGAGATCGACATCCCCGAGACAATCCACACGATCAAGTGGCATGGGGAACTGGTTGATAAACTCTATGGTGAAACCACGCCCTCTGGTGATGACACTATGGCGATGATCGTGCGCGAACCCATCGGCGTGGTGGCCTGCGTTCTGCCCTGGAACTTCCCGTTGCTGATGCTTGCCTGGAAAATCGGCCCAGCGCTTGCGGCGGGCAATTCCGTGATCGTGAAACCGGCGGAGCAGACCAGCCTCACCGCTCTGCGCATCGCCGAGATTGCCCATATGGCCGGTGTACCGCGTGGGGTTCTGCAGGTCCTGCCGGGCGATGGCCCATCTGTTGGTGAACCGCTGGGCCTGCATCCGGGCGTCGACATGGTAAGCTTTACCGGCTCTACCGAGACCGGCAAACGCTTCCTGCGCTATTCTGCCGACAGCAACATGAAGAAGATCACGCTGGAATGCGGCGGCAAGAATCCCATTGTCGTGTTGGAGGACGCCGAAAACCTCGATCACGTGGCCGAGCATGTGGTCAACGCGGCGTTCTGGAACATGGGGGAAAACTGCTCGGCCGGTAGCCGCCTGATCGTGCATAAAGATGTCAAAGCCCCGCTCCTTGAGCGCGTGATTGCCCGGATGCGAGATTGGAAAACCGGCGATCCGTTGGACCCGCAGTTTAGTCTTGGCGCGCTCATTGATGCAGAGCACACCGCCAAGGTCACGAGCTTTCTCAAAGGCGATGCGCTCACCGGGGGAAAGGTCGATGGCAATTTCGTCGAGCCGACGGTTTACGAAGTCAGCAAGGATGACCCCCGCGCACGGGAAGAAATTTTTGGCCCAGTGCTGAGCGTGATCGAAGTGGCGAGCCAAGATGAAGCCATCGAGATCGCCAATGACACCGAATACGGGCTCGCCGCGTCCGTATTCACCGCCAATTTCCGCCGCGCCATCCGCGCAGCGCGGGACATACGCGCCGGTACGGTCACAGTCAATTGCTACGGCGAAGGCGACATCTCCACACCCTTCGGCGGGTATAAGCAATCCGGGTTTGGCGGTCGTGACAACTCCACCTACGCCCATGATCAATTCACGGAAACCAAAACCATTTGGGTCGATCTGACCGACCCCGCCGATGGGGATAACGTGGGATGAGCAAGGTCGGTTTCCTCGGCACCGGCCACATCGCAAGCCACATGGCCCGTGCTGTGGCGCGAGACGGGCATGAGGTGCTTGTGTCTCGCCGAAATGAGGACGTGTCTGCGGAACTGGTGGCGTCTGGTCTGGGGATCCGCGTGGCGGAAAACCATGATCTGGTGGCTGAGGCCGATACTGTCTTTCTCTGTCTACGCCCCGCGGTCTGGAAAGATGTCTGCGGCGCACTGCCATGGCGCGATGATCTCGAGGTGATCTCCGTCATGGCCGGTGTGCGCATGGAAGAGCTGCAAAAAATTTGCGCTCCGGCGGAAGAGATTTCTGTGACCATTCCTTTCGCCTCTATGGAGCGCGGCAACACACCGCTTCCCGTCCTGGGCGATCCTGCTGCGCTCACCCGGTTTTTTGGCGCCAAGAACCCGATCCAACCGGAGCCCGATGAAGAGACTTTCCTGAAATACTACGCCGCCTGCACATTGGTTGTTGGGGCTATGGGCCTGCTCAGCGCGGGAAGTGCATGGCTGGCGGATCAAACCGGCCAACCGGACAATTACCTTGGGCCGCTGGCTGCGGGGTTTCTCACGGATTTGCACAAAGACGGCCCCGTTGATCTGGGGCAGGAGGCTGCGCGCCTCGCATCCCCCAACACGCTGAGCCTGATGATGATGGACGGCCTCGCCGATACGGGCGTGTTCGGTCAAATCCCTGAAATATTGAATGAAATTACGCAATCGATGGAGGCTAGCTGATGAGTGTAGAAGCTGTCGGTACCACTCGCCGTGGCCGCGGTGCTCGCAAAGCCGTGCGTCAGGCGCGGGATGTCACAATGCTGCCCGCGCTGAAGCGCAACTTGCCTCTCACCGAGCCTATGGCCACAGAGGACGTAGAACGCATGGATGCAGCCTCCATGGATATTCTCGAAAATGTCGGCGTGGTGTTTCGCGATGATATTGCCATCGAAGACTGGAGGCGTGCGGGCGCAGACATCCGTGATGGTGATCGTGTGCACCTTGATCGTGGCCTGGTGCGGGATCTGATTACGACCATCCCTGAGACCTTTACGTACCACGCGCGCAATCCGGCCAATAACCTGCCCTTCGGTCGCGATCACGCGATCTTTGTCCCCATGACCGGCGCGCCATACGTGCGCGATCTCAATGACGAACGCCGAAATCCCCTGCTCGAAGATCTCGCCAATTTCCACAAGCTCGCCCACATGCTGCCTGCCATGCACAGTTCGGCACATCACATCGTCGAACCCTATGATCACCCGATCAGTCAGCGGCACCTGCGCATTACCTATTCTTCGATGAAGCACTCCGACAAGACGTTCATGGGCATGACCACCAGCCCCAAGAATGCCGAAGATGTTATGGATATGTGCGCGATCCTGTTTGGGGATGAGTTTATGGAAACGCATCCCGTCTGCACCGGCAATTGCAACGGCAATAGCCCGCTTGTCTGGGATGAAACGATGCTCGGTGCGATGCGAGCCTTTAACAAACGAAATCAGCCTGTGCTCTGCTCACCTTTCGTGCTGGGTGGCGCCAATACGCCTGCGTCTGTTGCGCCGACCGTGGCACAGCTCAATGCCGAGGCTCTAAGTGCGCTCGCCTACACCCAAGTCGTACGCAAAGGCTGCCCTGCGATTTACGGCCATTACCTCTCAACCGTGTCCATGAAATCCGGCGCGCCGATGGCTGGCACGCCAGAGATCAGCCTGATGAACATGATGATCGGTCAGATGGCGCGCTTCTACCGCGTGCCTTGGCGGTCGTCGAACACCTTGGGCGGGGCCAAGACCTTTGACGCTCAATCGGGGTATGAAAGCGCGACAACGCTGATGGCCCTGCAAATGGCCGGGACCAATTACATGTGGCACTCGGCCGGATGGAACGAGGCCGGGATGCATTGCTCCATGGCCAAGTTTGTTGTGGATGCTGAACAATGCGCCATGGCTTATCGCATGGCTGAAGGCATCCGCTGGGATGATTTTGATGAGGCGGTGGCCGCGGTTTCAGACGTGGGTCCTGGCGGGCATTACCTGGGCCACCCGCATACGCTGGAAAACTTTCAACGCGCGTTTTTTATGCCTGAGCTTTTCGACAATAACTCCATTGAACAATGGGTCGCCGAAGGCGCGGTGGAGGTCAATGAGCGCGCGCTGACCTACACGCGAAACCTGTTGAAGGCCTATGAGGAACCAAAGCTTGATGACGGCGTGAATGAGGCGCTTCTTGATTACATCGCCCGGCGCGAGCGTGAAATTCCTGCCGCCGATGCCCTCAATCAGGATCACTAATCCATGAAGATCGAAGAGATTCATATCTATAAGCACGACCTGCCAGTCAAAAACGGCCCCTACACAATGGCCAATGCAGAGGTTCATGCGCTCGATACCACACTTGTCCGTATGGTCAGTGACACTGGGCTGGTCGGCTGGGGCGAAACCTGTCCGGTTGGGCCGACCTATGCAGAGGCTCATGCCGGTGGTGCACGGGCGGCCTTGGGTCAGCTAGCGCCCGCGTTGATCGGCACACCGATCGCGCCAATCCCGGTGCGCCGGGCCATGGATAGTGCGCTCAATGGGCACAACTACGCCAAGGCCGCGCTGGACATTGCCACCTACGATCTGATGGGGCAGGCCTGCGGTCTCAGCGTGGCCAGCCTGTTGGGCGGTGCCGTGACCGATCGCGTTGCGTCCTACTATGCCACCGGCGTCGGCAGCCCGGATGAGATTGCCCGCATTGCCAAAGAAAAAGCAGACGATGGGTATCTGCGGTTGCAAGTCAAAGTTGGCGGTCGCCCAGTTGAGGTGGATATCGCAGTGATCCGCAAGGTTTGGGAAAATATACGAGGACGTATGCGGCTGGCTGTGGATGGCAATCGCGGCTGGACCACCCGCGATGCGCTGCGCGTCAGTCGGGAATGTCCCGATATCCCCTTTGTCATGGAACAGCCCTGCGACCGCGTGGAAGATCTCGAAAAGATCAGACCGCAGGTGACCCACGCCATCTACATGGATGAAAGCAGCGTTGATCTGGCCACCGTGATCAAGGCGGTTGGGCGCGAATTGGTCGATGGGTTCGGGATGAAGGTCACGCGCATTGGCGGCCTCCTGCCCATGACGGCCTTCCGCGATATCTGTGCCGCGCGCAACCTGCCGCATACCTGTGATGACAGTTGGGGTGGCGATATCATAGCGGCCGCTTGCACCCACATCGGGGCGACGGTTGATCCACGCCGGATGGAAGGCGTCTGGCTCGCCGCGCCTTACATTGACGATCACTATGACGACACCGGCGGGATTGAGATCAAAGACGGGCATATCGCACTGCCGCAAGGCCCCGGCCTGGGCCTGACAATCGATCCGGATCGCTTCGGCGCGCCGGTGACGTCTTTTGGAGCGTAGTTCATGCGGTTTGAAGGCAAATGCGCATTGGTCACCGGGGCTGCTGGCGGCATTGGGGCGGTGCTGGTGGCGGCCTTACGGGCCGAAGGCGCACGCGTGGCGGTCACTGATCGCGACAGCGCGCATGTATCTGCAGATGCGCACCTGGATGGCGACCTCCTCGATGGAGCGTTTTGTGACGCGCTGCCAGGCCAGGCGTTTGAGGCTTTGGGTGGGCTGGATATCTTGTGCAACAACGCGGGCGTGATCACACGGGGCGACATCACACGCGCAACAGATCAAGACTACACCCTGACGATGGGCGTCAACGTCGAAGCCCCGTTTCGCATCTGCCGTGCCGCGATCCCGATCATGGCCGCGCGGGGCGGCGGTGCGATTGTGAACACGTCCTCCTGTTGGGGTCTGCGCCCCGGCCCCGATCACCCGCTTTACGTGATGTCGAAAGCCGCGATTGCCTCACTCACCCAATGTCTGGGGCGTGATCATGCGCATCAGGGCATTCGCGTGAACGCCGTGTGCCCCAATGAGGTGAACACGCCCATGCTGCGCAGCGGGTTTGAAATGCGCGGCCTTGATGCGGACAGCGCTGTGGCCGAGCTGAACAAAACCGTCCCCCTGGGTCATATCGCAGAGGCCGAAGAGGTCGCTGATGTGATCGCTTTTCTGGCGTCTGATGCCGCACGCTACATGTGTGGGGCCTTGGTTGAGGTTAGTGGTGGAAAGGCCGTGGGATGATGCGCTTTGCTGGCAAGATAGCCTTGGTCACCGGCGCATCCTCGGGCATGGGCGCGGCGACGGCGCGTTTGTTGGCAGAGGGCGGCGCGCGGGTATTCGCGGCACAGCGCGGGGCGTCTGCGCATGAAGATATCACCGCCGATTTCGCCGATCCTTCAACGCCTGAGGCCGTGATCCAAGAGATCGCGGACAAGGCCGGGCGGCTCGACATTTTGATCAACAGTGCGGGTGTGATGCGCGAAGGCACGGTTGAGGAAAGCACAATCGCCGATTGGCATCTTCAGCTTCAGGTCAATCTGACCGCGCCGTTTCTGTTGATGCGATATGCGATGCCGATGCTGCGCGCGGCCCGAGGCGCGATTGTCAATGTGGGCTCGATCGAGGGGCTGGGCAACAACCCCCGTCACCCGGCCTATGGCGCGTCCAAGGCGGGGCTGCACGGCCTCACGCGCGCGGTCGCGGTGGATCACGGGCCCGATGGCGTGCGCTGCAATGCGGTGGCGCCGGGTTGGATTGATACCGCCTTGAATGAAGAGTTCATCGAAAGCATGCCGGATCCCGCCGCCTTCCGGCGCGAGATTGGCGGCATTCATCCGCTGCGCCGGACAGGCACGCCAGAGGATGTGGCGGAATTCATCTGTTGGCTGGCCAGTGATGCCGCCTCCTTTGTCACCGGGCAGGTCTATACCATCGATGGCGGGCGCATGGCGCAGTTGAGCTTGCCATGAAAGTGACCCGCCTGCCCAAGGATCCCGGCCCGGCGGCCTGGAATGATATCCTGCCCACGGCCCCCATGCCGCAGGCACTGGATGAGGATATCACAGCCGATTGGCTGGTGATCGGTGCGGGTTATGCCGGGCTGTCGGCCACACGTCGGCTGGCGCAATTGCACCCTGAGGCGCGGATCGTCCTGTTGGAGGCCCGCCGCATCGGTGAGGGGCCAGCGGGGCGCAATTCAGGCTTCATGATCGATCTGCCGCATGATCTGTCCTCCAGCGATTATGGCGGAGAATGGGACCAGGATCGCACGCAAATCGCGCTCAACCGCGCCGGGATCGATTTTGCCGCCGACATGGCCGCGGAGTTTGACCTAAGCGAAGAGGCGTTTTCGCGCACCGGCAAGATCAACGCCGCCGCAACGGCCAAGGGCACCCAGCACAATCGCGACTATGCCGCGCATTTGACGAGCTTGGGAGAGGGCAGTGAATTCCTCGATGCCGCCCAGATGCGCGAGGTGACGGGTTCGTCCTACTACCAGAGCGGGCTCTATACGCCGGGCACCGCGATGATCCAACCGGCGCTTTACGTCAGGGGCGTGGCATCCGGCCTGCGATCCAACCGGGTGAGCATCTTTGAAAACACCCCCGTCATGGCGCTTGCCCGCAACGGCGCGTGGCAGGCGCAGACCCCGGGCGGCACAGTCACCGCAGCCAAAGTGATCCTGGCGGTTAACGGGCATGCCAACAGTTTTGGCCACTACCGGGGCCGGCTTTTGCATGTGTTCACCTATGCCTCCATGACGCGGGCCTTGAGCGCGGAGGAAGTCAAGCGCCTGGGCGGTCATGCCCGGTGGGGGGCCACATCGGCCGATCCCATGGGCACAACGGTGCGCCGCATTTCCGGGACGGGCGGGGACCGGATCGTGGTGCGCAATCGGTTTACCTGTGACCCGTCGATGGATGTCCCTGACCGCCGATTGCGTGCTGTTGCGCGCGATCACGATGCCGCGTTTCAGCGCCGGTTCCCCATGCTGTCTGACGTGGGGATGGAGTATCGCTGGGGCGGGCGATTGTGTCTCAGCCGCAATGGCGTGGCAGCCTTTGGAGAGGTGGATGAGGGGCTTTACTCGGCCTGTTGCCAAAACGGGCTGGGCACCGCGAAGGGCACCACGCTGGGCCTCGCCGCAGCCGAGCTTGCCTCTGGCGAGCCGAGCTGGATTGTGGATCACCTGCTGGCACAGGACGCGCCGCAAAAGCTGCCGCCGGCGCCGATCGCGGCCTTGGGCGCCAATGCGGTCATGCGGTGGGGCGAATGGCGCGCGGGGCTGGAAAAATAGAGGCCGCTCGTCGCTCCCCTTTCGGGGACGCGTCTCGCTTATCCTTGGGCCAGGTCGGTCAGGATCGGGCAATCGGGGCGGTCGTCCCCGGCGCAGGAGGCCACGAGATGCGACAGCGTTTCGCGCATCTCTTCCAACTGGCGGATCTTGCGCTCTATGTCGCCCAGATGCTCTTGGGCCAGGGCCTTCACATCACTGCTGGCGCGGGCCTTGTCCTCATAAAGCGCCATCAGCTTGCGACATTCCTCAATGGAAAATCCAAGCGCCCGCGCGCGGCCCAGAAAGGCCAGTTTGTGAGCATCATTTTGGGCAAACACGCGGTAGCCGTTGCTGTCGCGCCCGGGCTGGATCAGGCCGATCTCTTCGTAATAGCGGATGGTCTTGGCGGGCAGGCCGGTCTGGTCGGCGATCTCTCCGATGTTCATACCCGCACCCCGCGCAGCCGCAGCGCATTGCTCACCACAAAAACAGAGCTGAGCGCCATGGCCCCCGCCGCCAGCATCGGCGACAGCAGCAGGCCAAACAGGGGATAGAGCACGCCCGCCGCCACCGGGATCAAAGCCGCGTTATAGGCAAAGGCCCAGAACAAGTTTTGGCGGATGTTGCGCATGGTGTGACCCGACAGCGCAAGCGCGCGTACCACGCCGCGCGGATCCCCGGACATGAGTGCGACGTCCGCCGCCTCAATCGCCACATCCGTGCCAGAGCCCATCGCGATCCCCACATCCGCCTGCGCCAGGGCGGGGGCATCGTTGATGCCGTCGCCCACGAAAGCCACTGGCCCATATGTGTCGCGCAATGCGGCCAGCGCGTGTTGTTTATCGCCGGGCAAAAGCTCCGCCTCGACCGTGTCGATGCCAAGCTGCGTGCCAATGGCCTCAGCAGTGCGGCGCGTGTCCCCGGTCAGCAGCGCAATGTGCAGCCCTTTGGCCTTGAGCGCGGCAATCGCCTGACCGGAGGTTGATTTCACCTGATCGGTGATCGACAGAACCGCCACAGCATGCCCATCCAGCGCCACAAAAACAGGCGTTTGCGCGTGCTGCGCCATAGTGTCCGCAGCCGAGGAAAGCGCGGCTAGCGGCACGCCCCGCTCCGCCATGAACCGCGCGGTGCCGATCAGCACGTCGCGCCCGTCCACGCGCGCCTCCAGACCGAAGCCCTGCACGGCTCTGACATGCTCCACGGGGGCAAACTCTGTGGCCCCAAACTCTGTCACAATGGCCTGCGCGATGGGATGTTCTGAACGCTGTTCGGCGCTCGCCACAAGGCGCATCACCTCCGCTTGGTCGGCCCCATTGGCCATCACGATCTGGGCCACGCGCGGCCGCCCTTCGGTCAATGTTCCGGTCTTGTCAAAGGCCACGACGCGCACCTCTTCCAACCGCTGCAGCGCCTCACCCTTGCGAAACAGGACGCCCAGTTCTGCCGCCCGGCCCGTGCCCACCATGATAGAGGTGGGCGTCGCCAGACCCATGGCGCAGGGGCACGCGATGATCAGCACCGACACCCCCACCACCAGCGCAAAACTCAGCACCGGTGCGGGCCCAAAGACGAGCCACAAAGCCACGCTCAGCAGGGCAATGGCAATGACAATCGGCACGAACACGGCCACGACACGATCCGCGAGGGATTGGATCGGCAGCCGCGCGCCTTGCGCCTCTTGAACCATGTCTACGATCCGGGCCAGCATCGTGTCGCCGCCCACGCGCGTGGCCTCCATCACCAACGCGCCTTGTCCATTGAGCGTGCCACCGGTCAGAGCGTCTTGCGCGTCTTGCGCGGATTTCTCAACCGGCACCGGCTCCCCGGTCAGCATGCTTTCATCAACAAAGGATGTGCCCTCCAGCACTGTCCCGTCCACGGGGATGCGCTCACCCGGTTTGACCACCAGAATATCACCGGCCCGCACCAGGCTAAGATCCACGGTTTTGATCCGATCGCCTTGCCGAATGTGCGCCTGCGCCGGTTGCAGCCCGATCAGCGCGCGGATCGCCGCGCCCGCCTGGCCGCGCGCACGGGCCTCCAACCACCGCCCCAAAAGGATCAGCGTCACAATCACCGCGGCCGCCTCAAAGTACACTGCGCGGGTGCCAACCGGCAGCAAAACGGGCAAGAACAGCGCCACGCTCGAGTAAAGCCACGCGGCCGACGCGCCCAAGGCCACCAGCGAATTCATGTCCGGCGCGCCTTTCAGCAGGGCGGGAAACCCACGCGCGAAAAACGTCCGCCCCGGCCAGCAGAGAACCAGCGTGGTCAGCAGATATTGCAGCGTCCAGAAGGTGGTCTGGCCGAGGCTCTGGTGAATGAGATGATGCAGCGCCGGGAAAAGATGCCCGCCCATTTCGGAGACAAAGACCGGCAGCGTCAGCAGGGCGGCAATGACAAATTGATCCCGTGCCGCGCGGGCCTCTTCGTCTTCGCGCGGTGCGATGGCGCCTGCGGCCTCAGAGATGCGCGCGGGATATCCCGCAGAGGTCAGCACATCGGCCAGGCTTTGAGCGGTCACATCCGGGGCCTCGACCAAGGCCGAGCGGGCCGCGAAGTTCACCCGCGCCTCCACCACGCCGGGCACCGCCGCAAGCGCGCGCTCCGCCCGGCCTGCGCATCCCGCACAGGACATGCCGTCAATTTCAAAGCGCATCGGGTGCGTGGTCATGGCGATTGGGCCCTTTCTAACGGGCATATAAAGGTTCCAGTCACTGGAAGGTCAAGGGGGCGTCTTTTTGAGACCCGCGCGACGCGTTCACCTAAGCCTCTGCCGCCTTCAACCCCGCTTGCGCAAATTGCGGCACATAGGCCCCAAGCCGCGCCGCGCGGTCCGGGTCTGCGGCATTGCCGTCGAGCGCGCGTTTTTTCACGCCTTGCAAAATCGCCGCCATCCGAAAGAAGCTGAAGGCGAGGTAGAAATTGAAATCCTCGATCCCGGCAATCCCGCGCCGCGCGCAATATGCCTCAATGAATTGTGCGTCTGACCACAGCCCTTCCGCCTCGCGATTGACCCCGGCCAGCCCGCGCCCCTCGGCCCCCTCAGGCATCGCCCATTGCATGACCACTCCGGCCAGATCCGCGTAAGGATGACCGATCGTCGACAACTCCCAATCCAGCACCGCGCGGATCTCGCTTCCATCGGGCGCATATAGCAGGTTGTCGAGCCGGTAATCCCCATGCACGAGCCGCCGCTGCCCGTCATCTTCGGGCATGTTGGCCTGAAGCCAGGTGATCAGCGCCTCCATGTCCGGCTGACCCTCGGTCTCAGTCGCGCGGTATTGCTTGGTCCAGCGATCGGTCTGGCGCTGGCAGTAATGCCCCGGCGGGCCGTAATCGCTGAGACCCGCGGCCTCAATATCCACCTCGTGAATGGCCACCAAAACCCGGTTCATCGCGTCCATCACCTGCCCGCGCGCGCCTTTGTCCAACTCGGGCAAGGAGGGCTGGTCAAAGGCCACGCCCTCGATCCGCTCCATAATGTAAAACGCCGAGCCGATGATGCTATCATCCTCGCAAAGCGCATACATGCGCGGCACGGGTACAGCGCTCTTGGCCAGGGCCTGTTGCACGCGAAATTCCCGCTCCACCGCATGGGCGGATTTCAACAGCACACCGGGCGGTTTGCGGCGCAAGACATAAGACCCTTGCGGCGTGTCCATCCGGTAGGTCGGGTTCGATTGCCCGCCGGTGATCTTGCTGGCCTGAACCGGCCCATCAAAATCGGCCACATGGGCTTTGGCCCACGCCTCCAACCTCTGAAGGTCCAGATCGCTCATGCGGTCTCGCCGCGCAGATCGGGCAGCACGTAATCGGCAAACTGCTGGCGCAAGGTCAGCTTGGACACTTTGCCCGTGGCCGTCAGAGGCAGCGCATCGACATAGACAATGTCATCGGGCAGCTGCCATTTGGCAAAAGCCTCCGCCATGAAGCTGTGCATATCCTGCAAGGTCGGGCGGTCCTCTCCTGCTGCCACAGCCACCAAGACAGGCCGTTCATCCCATTTCGGGTGAGCAATCGCGATCACCGCGCAGGCGGCGAGCCCGGGATGCGCAATGGCAAAGTTTTCCAGATCGATCGAGCTGATCCACTCCCCGCCTGATTTGACAAGATCCTTGGCCCGGTCGCACACGATCAGACGCCCATCCGGTCCTAGCGTCGCCACATCGCCTGTGCCAAACCAGCCTTCTGCGTCAAACGCGGCTTTCGTGGCGGCCTCATTTTTGTAGTAGGCGTTGATCACGGCGTTGCCGCGCACGAAGAGCTCGCCTGCGGCTTCGGCGTTATGGGGCAGGGCGGTGCCGTTGTCGTCCACGATTTTGAAATCCACACCAAAGAGCCGCCGACCCGCACCGATCTTGGCGTCAACCCGCTCGTCCCAAGGCGCGGCCTTGAGTCTCGCTGGCAGAATGCCCCGCGTGCCAATGGGGCTCATCTCGGTCATGCCCCAGGCTTGATTGACGCTGACCCCCATCTGTTCAAAAGCCGCAATCATGCTGCGGGGCGCGGCAGAGCCGCCGACCACCAGATCCTTGAACGCGGCAGGCGGGCCACCGCGCCTTTCAATCTCTGTCTGCAGCCCGGCCCAAACCGTTGGCACGCCCCAGGCGGAGAAAACGCCTTCGCGCTCCATCAGATCATACAGGCTCGCCCCGTCCAGATGACGCCCCGGCATGACCATCGACATACCCGCCAGCGGCGCGATATAGGGCAGCCCCCAGGCGTTGACGTGAAAGAGCGGCACAACCGGCAGAACCTTTTCGCCCGCCGCCAGGCTCTGAGGATGTCCGGCAATGGTGTAAAGCGCGTGCAACACGGTGGAGCGATGGGAATAGAGCGCGCCTTTGGGGTTGCCCGTGGTGCCAGAGGTATAGCACAGCCCCGCCGCCGTGGTTTCCGGGAATTCGGGCCAGGTAATCCGCCCGTCTTCAACCGCCAGCAGATCTTCGTAGCACATCAGATCCAACGCGCTCTTCGGCATATGCGCGGCATCCGTCATCACCACGATGCGAATGCCCTCGGGCAGGGTGGAGGCGATGCCTTCGACAATCGGCACCAGGCTGAGATCGAAAAAAAGCACGGCATCCTGCGCATGATCAAAAATGTAACTCATCTGATGCGCGGGCAGGCGCGGGTTGATCGTGTGGCACACCGCCCCCATCCCGGAGATACCGTAGTAAAGTTCAAAATGCCGGTGCCCGTTCCAGGCCAGGGTCGCGACCCGGTCGCCCTCCGCAACGCCCATCCGCCGCAGCGCCTCGGCCAGTTGCGCCACGCGGGTCAGCACGTCAGGGTAAGCGATGTGATGCAAGTCGCCTTCATCGCGCACGGACGTGATGCCCTGATCGGGAAAGGCCTCTGCCGCATAGGTCAGAATATCGATGATCCGAAGATCGCGGTGCATCATCAGCCCGTCCATCGGCCTGCTGTCCTCCCTCATGCGTGCCATCTGAACGGTCGCACAAAGCCTTGGGGGGATCAATTGCCTGACCCAGCAGCTGACCAATCCCCTGACCAATCCCTTGACTCTGGAGGGCAAGGGCGCAAAGCCATGGGCGACCATTTCAGGAGGCTGCCCATGTCCTTTGACCGCTCCATCAAAATCGCGCCATCCATTCTATCGGCGGATTTTGCCAATTTCGGCGCTGAGATCCGCGCGATTGAGGCGCAGGGCGCGGATTGGGTGCATGTGGATGTGATGGATGGCCATTTCGTGCCCAACCTCACCTTTGGCCCGCCCGCCGTGAAGGCGTTTCGCCCGCATGTGCAAACGGTGATGGATGTGCATCTGATGATCTCGCCCGTTGATCCCTATATTGAGGCCTATGCCGAGGCGGGCGCGGATGTGATCACCGCCCATCTTGAGGCCGGCCCCCATATCCATCGCACCTTGCAGGCGATCCGCGCGCAGGGGGCCAAGGCGGGCCTTGCGCTCAACCCTGCGACGGGGATTGAAGATGTGGGTTACCTGCTTGATATGGTCGATCTGATCTGTGTCATGACAGTCAATCCCGGCTTTGGCGGGCAGTCATTTATTCATTCGCAGATTGCCAAGGTCGAACGGCTCCGCGCCATGATTGGTGATCGGCCCATTCACATCGAAATTGACGGGGGCATCACCCCGGACACAGCGCCGTTGATGGCCGCGGCGGGCGCGGATGTGTTGGTGGCGGGTTCCGCCGTGTTCAAAGGCGGCTCCGTCGGTGCGCCCGCTGTCTACGGGGAAAACATTTCGGCCATCCGCTCTGCCGCAGAAGCGGCGCTTTCTGTTTGATGAGCAGCACCTCTCGCGATGGTGTGATTTTTGTGGCCACGGGTGAGGGGTATCTGGAGCTTGCCCAGCAAGCCGCTCACAGTTTGCGCGCCACCAATCCCGACCTGCCTGTCGACGTATTTACAGACAGGATGGATCACCCAGGCAACGCTGTCTTCGATCAAATTCACCCCGTGCCGTCATCCCACGCGCGCGTCAAGCTAGAGTGTTTTTCCCAAGCGCGGTTTGAACGCGTCTTGTTTCTGGATTGCGATGTGCTGGTGCTGGCGCCGCTGGCGGATCTGTTTGATCTGACCCACCGCTTCCCTCTCGCCATCGCCCATGATGTGCGCCGCCGCTCTGAGCTCATCCAGAAAGGCCATAGTGCCGCAACCCCATACGCGTTCCCGCAAATGAACTCTGGCGTCTTGCTCTATCGCAACGACGCAACGATGACCGCGTTTTTTGCAGAGTGGAAGCGCCGCTATGACGCCGCAGGTGAGGCCCGGGATCAGATCACGCTCAAGGATCTGCTATGGGAAAGCGACCTGCCATTTTACATCCTGCCGCCTGAGTTCAACCTGCGCCGCGTAACCGAGCTTGACGCATGGGAGCCGCTGGACGCTATTCCCACGATCGTGCATTCGCACCGCTTGCTGCAGCACCTGCGGGGGCAAGGCGAGCGTGTCACGGATCTGCAGCGTTTGCGTTTGCTGGAGCGTGAAGCGCTGGAGGAGGAATGGGCGAAGGATGACAGTCGCGCCTCGTGGCACCCGCTTTAGATAAGATGCCTCCGGCGGGAGTATTTTTTTGGCAAGATGAAACGGGGGAGCGGGACAGGTCGGTGCCTGCGCCGCTGGGAGCCTGCAGCGCAAGAGGCCGCGATCGGGCGGCCCCTTGATAAACCGTAAGACGCCGGCGTTCAGCCGGTCATGGGGTCAGGCCGCAAAAAGCGCATCAAGCGATGCTTTTGCTTTGTCCCGGGCAGCGGCCTCATCTGCATTGGCTCCATCGGCCGCCACAACGCTGACATCCGTAATCCCGAGAAAACCCAGCACAAAGCGCAGGTAAGGCGCGGCGAAATCCATGTCTGATCCATGCGGAACGCCGCCGGTCGCCATGGCAACGATCACGCGCTTGCCGTGAAGCAAACCCACCGGGCCATCGGCGGTGTAGTTGAACGTCCGCCCTGGGCGGGCCACTTGGTCGATCCAGGCCTTGAGCGCGGCCGGAACCGAAAAATTGTACATCGGTGCACCGATCACGATGGTGTCGGCCGCTATCAATTCATCCACCAAAGCGTCTGACACAGCCAGCACATCTTTTTGTGCAGATGAGCGGTCTTCTGGGGGCGTGAAACTGGCTGACACCCACTCATCCGTGATCTGCGGCAGAGGTGTGCGGCCAATGTCACGGGTGATCACGTCTGCGCCGGGATATCGGCCCAGGATATTTGCGGTCAAATCACGGCTGATAGAGCCATCGATACGGGCTGAGCTGTCAATATGAAGTACGGTATGGGTCATGTTGGGTATCCTTGTTCAAAGAGATGTCACGTATCTTGAGGCCGAAGATGGTCTTGTGCTAATCAGAACACAACGCTAGCTCGCGAATATATAATGTTTGAATTTGCACAGAAAGCATGAGGCGAAAATGGACAATTGGGATGAAGTGCGCACCGCGTTTCATGTGGCCCGTGTCGGTACTGTCAGCGGGGCTGCGGATGTGCTGGGCGTTCACCACGCCACCGTGATCCGCCATATCGACGCGTTGGAAGAGCGGCTGGGCGTCAAGCTTTTTCAGCGCCACGCGCGCGGCTATACCCCCACTGAGGCGGGTGATGATCTCTTGCGCGTGGCGCAGGCCACCGACGATCAGTTCAGTCAGCTTTCTGGCCGGATCAAAGGGCGCGGCAATGACGTGTCGGGTGAGCTGGTGGTGACATCGCTGGGCGCGCTTAGCCATCTTCTTGTGCCGGTGCTGACCGATTTTCAGATCGAACACCCTGGCATCATCGTGCGCTACCTCACGGGTGATCGCCTGTTTCGCCTGGAATACGGTGAGGCGCATGTGGCGTTGCGTGCAGGCAACCCCCCCGATCAACCCGACAATGTGGTGCAACGCTTTCACCGCCAAAAGATCACGCTGTTTGCCAGTGAAGCCTATGCCAAGCGCCACGGGCTTCCCAAATCCGAGGCGGAATTGAGCCAACACTGGTTTGTCAGCGGCGATGATCCGAAATCGCGCGCGCCGTTTTCCATGTGGCTGCGGGCAAATGTGCCGGTCGAGCAAATCACCTTCCGCAGCAGTGATGTCCACGCGCAGCGCCGCGCCATTCGTGCCGGGGCGGGGCTTGGCTTTATGTCCCGGCTTGAAGCGCAGGAGGTGCCCGGTCTCATTGAGGTTCTAGAGCCGCGCGAAGATTGGGCCGCGCCGCTGTGGCTGGTGACCCATATGGATCTGCACCGAACAACCAAGGTGCAAGCCTTTCTGACCTTTCTTAAAGACCGTGCGCAATCTTGGGATGATGTGTGAGCCAACAGAATTTTGAAAAATTCTGCGAAGAAAATTTGAATTTTCTCCGCATTTTCTTCCAAGAAAATGCCCGCCCCTAGATGAAACCGGCATCTGACAACCCATCCATCAGCGCGTCAAAATCAAGCGCGGGGCTTTCCTCGCTGGGTTTGCTATTTGCCTTTCGCGGCACCAACGGCCGCAGTGAGGTCACCTCTGCTTCGCAAAACGCCTCCAGCTGCCTAGGGTAGGCATTGAACGCCCGGGTGTAGTAGCGCCGCTGAAACAAGGCCGCGCGCCCGCCGGTTGGCATCGCAAAAGGCGCCAGATGAAAAGCCGAGCCTTCCGCCCCGACAATCGTTTTGGCGGTCATGTAGCGCGAAAGCTGGTCTGCGATGCTGTGCCGTTCGGGGTGGAATACATCATAACCCGCCTTGCGCATCACCGCCTCGATACGGGCTTCCTGATCTACCAGCTTGTCATCCCGTTGCAGCTGTGTGCGTGAAATATAAACCTTGTCAGTCCCTTGCGGTCGGATCCGCGCTGCCACCCGCGCCCGGATTTCGCGGCGAAAGATCGGTGTCCCCGAGATCCAGCCTTGCGGCCCAAACCCGGGCGAGGGCAGTAGCAGCGTTTCGTAGCGGGTCGGATGGGTCGGCAAATGCACGGCCAAGCCATCAGTGATCAGCGATAAGAACGGCCCAAACCGGCGGTCAATCGCGGCGGAAAAATCCATGCCGCGGTTGGGGATCACCACCAGACCGTCCAATTCATCGCGGTAGTATCCCGCCGCCCAAAGCCGGATCAGGGTTTCCACCAAAAAATGTCCGAAATGGTGCCGCCCGATGCCTGCAAACATCCACCGGCCCTGTTGCACCTCGGCGAAAGGCTCTTCCTTGAAATCCGGCACCCCTGACAAACGCGCCCCCGACAGCAAGGTGCGCGACATATTGCGAAACCGCCCATCGGCACGCACCACGCCGCAGGTCATGGATTTCTTGGCTTCAATTGGCAGCACAAGCGCGTTTTGCATGCGTTCCACATGGGCCGGCGGCAAGGCTTTGGCGGAAATTTCAAGATCGCCGTCAATCATTAGACAGCTCAGATTCCAGAAACTTTTCGAAGGCATCCAAATGGATTGCCTCAAATTGGCCAAAGCTTTGCATCCAGATGCTGGCATCGCGCATCGCGTCGGGCTCCAGCTTGCACCATTTAACCCGCCCGCGCTGTTCCTGGCTGATCAGCCCAGCCCGCGACAGGATGCCCAGATGTTTGGAAATCGCCGCCAGCGACATCTCAAACGGCTCCGCCACATCGGTTACTGCCATATCATCTTCCAAAAGCATAACGAGGATGGCGCGGCGGGTGGGGTCGGCAAGCGCCGAGAAGACTGCATCAAGCGGGTTGGACATAAACAGTCTTAAGCGCGCCCGGATGCCCAAGGTCAACCGATTTTAACGCCAAGTTTACGCGGGTGAGAGATGACAGAGCGCGATTAGACCAAGGGAACCGGCATGGACAACGATACATCGACCAAAGCGATTTTTGAAAGCATCATGCGGGCGTCCAAGGCTTTTGCATATCGCTGTGACAATGATGCGGAGTATACCATGCGCTACCTGTCGGGGTGCTTTCGCGATATCACCGGCTATCACGCGGCTCAAATCATGAACAATCGCGAACGGAGCTACACATCGCTGTGTCACGCTGATGATCTTGATGACATGGTGGCCCGAATTGACGCCGCGATTGACCGGGGGGAGGCGTGGGATGTGGATTATCGCCTGGTCCACCCGGACGGGACGATTATGCCCGTGCGCGAACGTGGCTCTGCGGTCTATGACGGGGCCGAACTGGTTTATCTGCAAGGCCTGGTCTGTGATGCAACCGAAGAGAGCCGCTTGCGCGATGACATCAGAATGAATGCTGTCGATACGCAGGATTCCAACCGCGATATTCTTGATCTGGCCAACAAGATTGTGCTGTCCGTGCGGGCCTTGCGCATGCTGTCTATCAATTCCCAGATTGAAGCTGCACGCGCTGGTGAGGCGGGCCGTGGTTTCGCTGTGGTGGCCGAAGAGATCGGCAAGTTGGCCGAAGAGAATGCCGAATGCGCCGCTGAGATTGCCGCCCGCATGTCGGCCACGGCCAAAGCGGGCGCCGCGGCTGCGTCCGGTAAACTCAACTGATCGGTTGAATGTGGTCCTGTCGGCCTGACCGGCCTTTTGGCCGCGCAATCAAGAGCGTGGCGCGCCACATTGAGCGAAAATAATCTCTTAAAATCAATGGTTAAGCCAGAATCGCCCTGCGCCCAAACCTCACTTGACTCGTGCCGGGCTGCATCATAGCAAAGACGCAAGTTTTCTGATGGGGACCCCGTGCCAGATCCAGATGATCGAGAGCGCCTTGCGCAGCTTGAAGACAGGATTGAACGGCTCAAAGCCAAAGACGCACCCAAGCCCCACATGGAAGAACATTATTCTCAGGCGCAGCTCGCCTGGCGGATGGTGATAGAACTTGTGGTCGGTCTCTTGATCGGCTTTGGCATAGGATACGGGCTCGACAGCCTTTTTGGCACGATCCCGATCTTCCTTGTCATTTTTACATTGCTGGGCATGGCCGCCGGGATCAAAACCATGATGCGTTCGGCCAAGGAATTGCAGCAAGCGACAGACGACGCAGCCCGCAAGGGCAAAGAGTGAGGGCTAAGGATGGCGAGTGACGGCGACAGCAAAGAACTGGTGTTCCACCCGATGGATCAGTTCATCGTGAAGCCACTCTTTGGGGATGGGCCTGTCGGTCTGTTCACGGTGACAAATGTCACGCTCTGGATGGTCCTGAGCATTCTTTGCATTATCGCGCTGCTGGTTCTGGGTACAAATGGCAAGAAAACCGTGCCCACGCGGATCCAATCCATCGCAGAGCTCGCCTATGGCTTCATTCGCAAGATGGTCGAAGATGTGGCCGGAAAAGACGCTCTGCCGTATTTTCCGTACATCATGACACTGTTCATGTTCATCGTGTTTTCGAATTTCCTCGGGCTGATCCCGGGGTCATTCACAACGACGAGCCACATCGCGGTTACTGCTGTTATGGCCGTGATGGTGTTCCTGGCGGTGACCATCCTTGGCTTTGTCAAAAATGGGTCTGGTTTCCTGAGCCTTTTCTGGGTCAGCTCGGCGCCTTTGGCGCTTCGGCCCATTCTCGCGCTGATTGAGGTGATTTCCTATTTCGTGCGGCCGATGAGCCACTCTATTCGTTTGGCCGGCAACATGATGGCCGGGCATGCGGTGATCAAAGTGTTCGCCGCCTTTGCCCCAATGGTGCTGCTCTCCACCGGTATTGGTCTTGTCGTGACACCGCTGTCGATCCTGGCCATCACCGCGATGTACGCATTGGAGGTCCTGGTATCTTTCATTCAGGCCTACGTTTTCACAATCCTGACCTGCGTCTACCTCAAAGACGCGCTTCATCCGCATCATTAAAGACATGCCGGGAAGATCCCCGGCCTACGCAACAACGAACAACCGAAATTCCATCGTAAGGAGATAATCTAATGGAAGGTGATATCGCACAAATGGGCCAGTTCATCGGCGCAGGCCTGGCCAGTGTTGGCATGGGTGGCGCGGCCATCGGTGTGGGGAACGTGGTTGGCAACTACCTTGCCGGCGCCTTGCGCAACCCATCGGCGGCAGCTGGACAGACAGCGACCATGTTCATCGGTATCGCGTTTGCCGAAGCGCTGGGGATCTTCTCATTCCTCGTGGCGCTTCTGTTGATGTTCGCGGTATAATCCACGCGGAACCTGATCCTTACGGACGGGGAATGGCGGCCCGAATGCTGGCGTGTCATTCCCCATCGTGAAACGGAAAGTGTCCTCGGGAGACCAATGACATGGCAGATGAGCCAACATCAGAAGTAGACTTCATCAGCGAATGCATCGATAGCTTCGGTGGTGCTGTTGGCATGCCCCAGCTTTGCACGGAATGGTTCGGCAATCAGATTTTCTGGTTGGTGATCACGCTGGTGATTATCTACCTCGTGCTGGCCAAGATCGCGCTACCACGCATCGCGGCGGTGTTGGCCGAACGGCAAGGTACGATCACGAATGATCTCGCAGCCGCCGAAGATCTCAAGGCCAAAGCCGTTGAAGCTGAAGAGGCCTATCACAAAGCGCTCGCCGATGCCCGCGCTGAGGCTCAGACGATCATCGCTGCCACCAAAGCCGATATCAAAGCTGAGTTGGACAAGGCGACAGCCAAGGCCGATGCCGAGATTGCCGCCCGTGCGGCAGAAGGTGAGGCGGCCATCGCAGAAATCCGCGCCAATGCCATGGAAAGCGTCAAAGATGTCGCCAAGGCAGTGGCCTCCGATCTGGTCGGCGCCATGGGCGCCAAGGCTGACGCCAAGGCGATCACCACTGCTGTCAACGCTCGGGTGAAAGGGTAAGCTATGAGAGTTCTAATCCCACTTATCCTGGGCCTCGTGGCCACTCCTGCGCTCGCTGCGGGTGACAAACCGTTCTTTTCGCTCTTCAATACAGACTTTGCCGTGACCATCGGCTTTGTTCTCTTTTTCGCTGTGCTTTTCTATTTCAAAGTGCCCGGCCTTTTGGGCGGCCTTTTGGATAAGCGCGCGGAAGGGATCCAATCTGAGCTTGATGAAGCGCGCGCCATCCGTGATGAGGCACAAGCGCTCCTCACCGGGTTTGAGCGCAAACAGAAAGAAGTGCAGGATCAGGCGGCGCGCATTGTGGCCCACGCCAAGGACGAGGCTTCCGAAGCCGCAGAACAAGCCAAAGCCGATTTGGACGTGTCAATCGCGCGCCGCATCAAGGCCGCGGAGGATCAGATTGCCTCCGCTGAGGCGAGCGCGGTCAGAGAGGTCCGTGATCGGGCGATCTCAGTCGCCGTTGACGTGGCCAAAGAGGTTGTCGCCGCACAAATCACCGCAGCACAAGGTAACAAACTGATCGATGCGTCGATCACTGAAGTTGAGACCAAGCTGCACTAACAAAAACGCTCAAAGCGTCGATGTCTGACAGGGCATGATGTGACCCGGGCCTCACCGCCCGGGTCATGTTTTTCAATCATGCGAAGCTCACGCCAAAAACCGCATTCCAAAAAAGAAAGGGGGCCGTTGACCCGGCCCCTCAATCATTCCTGCCACGTTGACCCATGATGACACGCCCTAGCCCCTGGATGGGCCCAAAGCCGCGTCAAAATCTCCTGAGATCCGATGATCTGAGCCAAGAAACGTGGCTCTGATCCGTCCCCTTCATGTTTCCCCAACTGTGTTTGGCTTAGGCTGTGCCGATGCCAAACTGAATACTGCACTAAGGTATAGGCGAGGCAAAACGAATCGGTCAACAGCGCTGATTCTTTTTCCACAGATTTCCTGCATTTGCCGCCCGAGTTTGCCTTTCAGGACACTCCGGCGCACCCCCGGCCTCGTGATTGCCCTTGAGGCCCCGCCGCGACGCCGCTAATCGGGTTGGGGGTAAAGGAGACGGCGATGAGCCTGAACACATTCGGACATCTTTTTCGCGTCACGACCTGGGGCGAAAGCCATGGGCCCGCCCTCGGCGCGACTGTGGATGGTTGCCCGCCCGGTATCCCGGTGGATGAAGCCTTTCTTCAACAGTGGCTCGACAAGCGCCGCCCTGGCCTGAACAAGCATACGACGCAACGCAAAGAGGCTGACGCCGTGCGCATTCTGTCCGGCGTGTTTGAAGGGCAAACGACCGGAACCTCGATCCAGCTGATGATCGAAAACACCGATCAGCGGTCGCGCGATTACGGTGACATTGCTGAGACGTTCCGCCCTGGCCATGCCGATATCACCTATCACCTCAAATACGGCCACAGGGATTATCGCGGGGGCGGACGCTCTTCGGCGCGCGAAACGGCGGCGCGCGTGGCCGCCGGTGGCATCGCGCGAGCGGCGCTCGCGCAGCTTGTCCCTGCGCTGGAGGTCAAAGGCTACATGACGCGCATGGGCGAGATGGAGATCGATCGCACGCGCTTTGACTGGGACGCCATCGAAGGCAACGACTTCTGGATGCCGGACCCTGATGCGCTGAGCGATTGGGAGGACTACCTACAATCAATCCGCAAGGGCCAGAACTCCGTCGGTGCCGAGATTGAGATTTGCGCCCGTGGCGTCCCCGTGGGTCTCGGCGCCCCGGTCTATGGCAAGCTTGATACCGATCTCGCCGCGGCGTGTATGTCGATCAACGCGGTCAAGGGCGTTGAGATTGGTGAGGGCATGGCCGCCGCGCGTCTGACAGGAACGGCCAATGCCGATGAGATTTTCATGGGCGATAACGGACCGGAATACTCTTCCAACCATTCAGGTGGCATTCTGGGTGGCATTTCCACCGGTCAAGATGTGATCGTGCGTTTTGCCGTCAAACCCACCTCGTCGATCCTCACCCCGCGTCAGTCGATCCGCAAGGATGGCACCGCCACGGAGGTCATCACCAAAGGTCGCCATGATCCGTGTGTGGGTATCCGCGCTGTGCCTGTGGGTGAGGCAATGGTGGCCTGTGTGCTCTTGGATCACCTGCTGTTGCATCGCGGCCAGGTGGGTGACGGGCCGCGCGGCGTGATCGGATAATGTTTGCCGGGTGATGGTGGGGTGAAACCCCACCCTACGGATGGATTTAAGGTCAGGGTTTGGTGACCTGCTGTTGGCGCGACAGCTGCACAGCCAGAATGCCTAGCGTGACCACGATCACGCCAACCACATCCCAAAATCCCATCGCCTCCCCAAGGATCATGGCCGCGATGGCGACGCCGAAGACAGGGTTGAGGAAGTGAAACGTTGCGGCCTTTACCGCGCCCACGCGATCCATCAGCATGAACCACACAAGCGTTGCCAAAAGACCCGGCACCAGTGTGGTGTAAACAAAGGCCACAATGAGCTGCCAAGACCAGGTGACCTCAATCGTTTCCGTGGCTGCACCAACCACAGCCAGAACAGCCGAGCCCACCAGCATCTGCAGCCCCACCACCATCAGAAAGTTGCCCCCCGATGTGGCGCCACGCACGGCCAGTGTCGCGAAGGCCAGCGCAATCACCCCGATCACGCAGAGAGCAATACCAAATAGGTCCGCGCCCCCCTGAAGCCGTGTGCCCATGATAATCGCCACGCCGATCACCCCCGCCATAAGGCCGGCTATGCCAAGCGGCCCGATCCGTTCGCCCCAAATCATCCAAAGCGCGAGGCCAACAAGAAGCGGCATGGTAGAGGCGATGATCGCAGCAAGCGAAGCCTCGACCGTTTGCATGGCAACGAAATTGAGGCCCAGATAAAGCGCGTTCTGGCAGATGCCAAAGATGATTGTCGCCCGCCATTGCGCGGGGGTGAGCCGCCAGCTTTGGCCGAGCATGCGGGCAATAAACACGCCCAAAAGGCCGGATATCAGGAAGCGCAGAGCCAGCGACGAAACCGGTGGGGCGGCCTCTACGATGACGCGGGCAGATGTAAAGGCGCTCGACCACATGAAGGCAAACGCCAAGCCCATCATGACCGCCCGTAAATCCATGCCCCGCCTTTCCCTGCAACCGCCCAAAAGAAAAGGGCCGCCTCTCGGGCGACCCTTTCGGAAACTCGGATGAGTTACAAGATCAGTCGTTCACACTGTCCTTGAGGGCCTTTGCAATGGTCATCTTGACCACCTTGTCGGCCTCTTTCTGGATTTGCTCGCCCGTGGCGGGATTGCGCACCATGCGCGCCGGACGCTCACGGCAATAGATCTTGCCAACGCCGGGCAGGGTCACTGCGCCGCCGCCGGACACTTCGCGGGTGATCACACCAATCATCGCGTCCAGTGCCGCGCCTGCGGTTTTCTTGTCGCTGTCCATCTCATCGGCGAGGGCCGCCACCAGCTGTGTTTTTGTCATTGGTTTTGCCATTTCATGGTCTCCTTCAACTGCCCGACTATATGGGCCTCTTGCCTAGTTTTAACTGTATATCGTGTCGGAACACAACGCATAGTGTATAAAAAGAAGGGTTTTCCACAGGTTCTGGTGCGTTTTTGCCGCCTAGAGAAAGGCCGTCTCATCAAAACAGCGCAACTTTCTGCTGTGAATCCGTTCCAGCGGCATCCCACGCAGGGATTCCATCGCGCGAATGCCGATCATCAAATGCCGCGCCACCTGCTCTGTGTAAAAGGCGCTGGCCATCCCGGGCAGCTTCAACTCCCCATGCAATGGCTTGTCTGACACGCATAAAAGCGTCCCATAAGGCACCCGAAAACGAAATCCATTGGCCGCGATCGTGGCACTTTCCATATCCAGAGCGATGGCGCGCGCCAAGGACAGATGCTGGATCGGGCCGGAATGTTCGCGCAGCTCCCAATTTCTGTCATCAAAACTGGCCACAGTTCCGGTGCGCATGATGCGCTTGAGGTCGTAGCCCTCCAGCTGCGTCACCTCCGCGACGGCCTCTTGCAGCGCAATCTGGATCTCTGCCAGCGCCGGGATCGGCACCCATGGCGGCAGATCCGCATCCAGCACACCATCCTCTCGCATATAGGCATGGGCCAACACGAAATCCCCCAAGGATTGCGAATTGCGCAGCCCCGCACAGTGGCCCACCATCAACCAGGCGTGCGGGCGCAACACCGCGATATGATCCGTCGCGGTTTTCGCGTTCGAAGGCCCCACCCCGATATTGACCAGTGTGATCCCCGCATGGCCGGGCCGTTTGAGATGATATGTCGGCATTTGCGGCAGCTTGCCGGGGCTCTCCAATGGCGCATCACCTTGCGTGATCTCAGCATCCCCGGGGCCTACGAAGCTGTCATAACCCGAAGCCGGATCGGCCAGCATCTTGCGGGCGTAAGCCTCAAATTCAGCGACATAAAACTGATAATTGGTGAATAGGACATAATTCTGGAAATGTTCAGGATCGGTGGCCGTGTAATGCTTCAGCCGCGCCAGGGAATAGTCCACCCTTTGTGCGGTAAAGGGCGCTAGCGGGCTGACCCCATCGGCGCTCGGCTCCAGCATCCCATTGATGATGTCGTCATTGGTGGTCGACAAATCCGGCACATCAAACACATCACGCAAAACAAAGGTCGTCGCCCCTTCTTGCGGCACGCTCAGCCCCGGATGCCCCGCCACGGCGAAATGGACGGGAATGGGCGTGTCCGACACCCTGATTGTGACAGGCACTTGGTGGTTTTCCAAAATGAGCCCGATTTGCTGGGTCAGGTACTCTTTCATCAGCCGAGGTCGGGTCACAGTTGTGGCGTAGGTGCCGGGCTCCGTGACATGGCCAAAGCTTAAGCGGCTGTCGATTTGGGCAAAGCTTGTCGTGGTAATGCGGATCTCAGGGTAGAAGGCCCTCACCCGTTCAACCGGCGCACCGTGGCGGAGCGCATTGGAAAATCGTGCGCACAAAAAATCAGTGGCGCCCTCGTAAAGTGCAATCAGGTGATCCACAGCCGCGCCCGCATCATCAAAGCTTTGGGCGGCGGGCATATCCGGCGTGTCTGTGGTTCTGCTCATGGCCTGTTCAGTCGGCTCGATCTCATTTTGCGCAACCTGCCATGGGCGGCGACCGGGATCAACTGCGGTGGACGCCCTTGGGGACTTTGCGTAAGAGAAAATTCATGAGCAAAACCCTGATCTCCTTCGGCCATGGATACTCTGCCCGCGCCTTGGCGCGTCTCTTGGTGCCCCAGGGCTGGACGATCTTCGGCACCACCCGCAAAGCTGAGAAATGCGCGGCCCTTGAGGCCGAAGGCGTAACACCCGTTCTGTGGCCGGATGGTGACCTGTCTGACGCGCTGGATCAGGCGACGCACATCCTCATGTCTGCGGCGCCCGACGAGGCAGGTGACCCCATTTTGGCGTGCTTTGGTTCCGAAATTTCGGCGATTGCCGCACGGCTGGAATGGGCAGGCTACTTGTCCACCACAGGTGTCTATGGCGATCATCAAGGCGCGTGGGTCGATGAAAACGCCGCGCTCACGCCTGCAACGAAACGTGGTCAAATGCGGGTGGAGGCAGAGGCGGCCTGGTCCGCCATCCCGGACCTGCCTTTACACATTTTCCGTCTTGCTGGCATTTACGGGCCTGGCCGCGGCCCGTTTTCCAAGGTCCGCAATGGCACCGCGCGCCGCATCATCAAACCCGGCCAAATCTTCAGCCGCATTCATGTAGATGATATCGCGCAGGTCTTGGCGGCCTCCATCGCGCGGCCCAATCCCAGTACGGCCTACAACGTGTGCGACAATGATCCCGCCCCACCGCAAGACGTGATCGGATATGCGGCTGAGCTCTTGGGTGTGCCTTTGCCGCCGGAGGTGCGTTTTGAAGATGCAGAGATGAGCCCCATGGCACGCAGTTTTTACGCGGAATCCAAAAAAGTGGATAACACGCGGATCAGGGACGAATTGGGGGTGGAGCTGATCTACCCGGATTACCGCACAGGATTACAGGCGCTTTTGGCCCAGGAAACCGCATAGCCTACAGTCTCAGCGCCACAGAATTTTCGAAAATTCTGCGTCAGAAAATTTTATTTTCTGCGCATTTTCTTCGAAGAAAATGGTCACTTCTTTACGCCACACCCGCGCGCAAAGCATCGTGGATGTTTATAAGCCCACATAACAACCCATCCCCATCCACGGCAAAAAGCGTGCTCACCTTGGGCTCGTTCATGTTCATGACACCAAGGGCCTCACTCAACAGACTGTCGGGCGAAATTGTACGCGGGTCGCGGGTTGCGATCTCTCCGGCGGTGCGGGTCATCAGGTCAGACATATTGCGCCGCAAATCCCCGTCGGTGATGACACCTGTAAGCCGCCCGTTTTCAACAATCGCGGCCACACCAAAACCCTTCGCCGTCATCTCCAGCAATGTGTCGCCCATTGGCGTGGTTTCATGAACCAATGGAAGTTCTGCCCCGGTATGCATCACCGCCGACACGCGCAACAGCTGTGCGCCGAGGGTTCCGCCCGGATGAAAGGCAAGATAGCTGTCCTTGTCAAAGCCCCGCAGCCGCATCATCGCCACGGCCAGCGCATCACCCAACACCAGGGTGCAGGTGGTCGAGGTCGTCGGGGCCATGCCAATCGCGCACGCCTCGGGCGCATCGGGCAAAATCAAAAGATGATCAGCCTGCCGCGCGAGAGAGCTTTCCGGCTTGCCCGTGATGGCGACCATCGGAATGCTAAACCGCCGTGTATGTCCGACGATGTCCGCCAGTTCCCTGGTTTCCCCTGAATTGGAAATCAAAATGGCGGCGTCTGCGGGTGTCAGCATTCCCATATCGCCATGGCTGGCCTCACCTGCGTGCACATACTGCGCGGGCGTGCCCGTGCTGGCCATGGTGGCAGCAATCTTTGCCGCGATATGCCCTGATTTTCCCACGCCCGACACGATCACGCGGCCTTCTACGGCCAACAGCATCTCCACCACCGCATCAAACCCATCTGGCAGGGCGTCATGCATCTGGCTCAGCGCGTCCCGCTCAATGCGCAAGACGTCGCGGGCAATGTCTTTGGGGCGTATATCGGACGTCATAAGGCCGATCCTTTGTTTCAGGCATCTGACATATCCCGGCCAGACACGAAGGGGAAGGGTCGTTTCCGTGCTGGTGGCCGCGCATAAGCCAGCCTAGGGTCGTCCCATGAATGACGCAGATATCCTCGACAGCCGCTATTCGTGGTCGCGGCTCTGCATTGCCCTGGTCATGTCGATCGTGGGCAATGTGGGCATGTGGGTGATCATCCTCATGCTGCCGGATATTCAGGCCGAGTTCGACGTGAACCGTGCGGATGCGTCATTGCCCTATACCGGCCTGATGGTGGGGTTTGCTGTGGGCAACTTGGTCTTTGGCCGCGTTGTAGACCGCTTCGGCATCACAAAGGCGATGAGTGCCGCGGCTCTGCTGGTGGCCTCTGGAATGGCGCTCTCGGCAATCAGCCCGTCCATTCTGGTGCTGACGTTTGTCCAGTTCTTCGTGGGCCTTGGCACCGCGGCAAGCTTTGGCCCGCTGATCGCCGATGTGTCTTTATGGTTTCTCAAACGGCGTGGCATTGCCGTGGCGATCACGGCCAGTGGCAACTACCTGGCCGGGGCGATCTGGCCTGTTTTGCTTGTGGGCACTTTGGCCGAGGATGGCTGGCGCGCCGTCTATATGCTCTTGGCCATTATTACGCTTTTGGTAGTTATCCCCTTGGCGCTGGTCCTGCGCCGCCAAGTGCCCCAAGCGGCCCGAGACCGCGCCGATGAGATCTCCAACGCTCGTGCGCAGGCCGCGGGCTATTCTCCGCTGGCGCTGGCTGTTCTGCTCGGTCTTGCGGGGTTGGGCTGTTGCATGGCCATGTCGATGCCGCAGGTCCATATCGTCGCGCTCTGCATTGATCTTGGCTACGGCGCAGTCGCTGGCGGTCAGATGCTTTCGCTCATGCTGTTGGGTGGGGTCGTCTCCCGGCTTATTTCCGGGCTGGTTGCTGACAGGCTGGGCGGGGTCAAAACGCTGCTCATTGGCTCTGTCCTGCAATGTCTCGCGCTCTTTTTCTATCTGCCCTTTGATGGGCTTGCCTCGCTCTATCTTGTGTCGTTGCTCTTTGGGCTGGCGCAGGGCGGCATCGTGCCCAGCTATGCCCTCGTGGTCCGGGAATACATGCCAAGCGCTGAGGCAGGCCGCCGTGTTGGTTTTGTTCTGATGGCCACGATCATGGGCATGGCGCTGGGCGGATGGATGTCCGGCTGGATTTATGACGTCACGGGCAGCTATCAAATGGCATTTGTGAACGGCATTGCCTGGAACGCGATGAACATCACGATCATGGTGATCATCCTGCTCCGCACCCGGCCCCGCACGCCGCGCATGGCCGCGGCTTAAAGGTCACTCTTCATGCACGATCTTGATGTGCCGTTCGCCCCGCGCCTCAGACAGTGCGATCTGCTTCTGCCGCTCCCGAAACCGCGCTTTATCCGCCTCTGAGATCTCATCTGCGCAGAGGTGACAGGACACACCGTCCTCAAACTCAGGGCGCTCGGTATCTTCGGGCAGCACGGGCCGCCGACAGGCGTGACACAGTATGTGCTGTCCTTCTTCCAATCCGTGATCCACCGACACGCGGTTGTCAAAGACAAAACACGACCCTTGCCAAAGGCTCTCCTCCTCAGGCACATCCTCCAGATATTTCAAGATCCCACCTTGCAGGTGAAAGACCTCCTCCACGCCTTCGCCCAACAGGTAATTCGTTGACTTCTCACAGCGGATGCCGCCTGTGCAAAACATCGCGATCCGTTTGCCTTCGAATTCACCCTTATGCGCGGCCCACCATTCAGGAAAATCGCGGAATGACGCTGTCTTTGGGTCCACTGCGCCTTTGAACGTGCCTATCGCCACTTCATAATCATTGCGCGTATCAATCACAGCCACATCCGGTGCCTCGATCAGCGCATTCCAATCTTCTGGCGCGACATAGCGCCCGGTCCCGGCAATCGGATCCACCTGCGGCTGGCCCATCGTCACGATCTCAGGCTTTACGCGCACCTTCAGGCGGCGAAACGGCTGGTCCTCGGCATGGCTTTCCTTCCATGTCAGGCCTTCAAACCCCGGCAGCGATTTGATGTGGGCAAGCACCGCTTTGATCCCCGCCTCTGGTCCAGCAATTGTCCCGTTGATGCCTTCCTTGGCCAGGATCAACGTCCCCGAAATCCGCCCGTCTTCGCAAAGCGCCAACAGCGGGCCTTGCAAAAGGTACGGGTCCTCAACCCTGGTAAAATGATAGAGCGCGGCAATCGTGTACATAGAGCGCGGTATGACCGATCCGCGCGGCAATGCCAACTGATCACAGCCTCCCACCATGGACGTGACCGTCAGGTCAGACTACCCTGCGCATCCGATACGACAGGAGCACCCCATGCCCGACTGCACCACCGCCTTGCGCCAGTCCAAAGAAAATCCCCTGGCCCGTTGGACCGGCGCCGAGGGCAGCGCGCAAGAGAGGCTCGACACGCATCTGTGCATCCCCGAAGGCCGTCAAAGCTTCATGTCCGGCCCCGACGAAAGCTTCTTTGCCATCGGCTCCTGCTTTGCGCGCAATGTGGAAGAGCATCTGGAGGCGCATGGTATGACCGTGCTCAGCCGTCAGGCGAACATCCGGGATCTTGGTGTGACGCGGGCGCGGGCCACGGGGATCTTCAACAAATTCAATCCGTTTTCCATGCTGCACGAGTTGCAGTTCGCCAGCGGAGAGAAGATGTTTGATGAACGCTCTCTCTTTCTCTCAGGGCGCGATCAATACTACGATTCTCACCTCGTTGCGAAATCCGGGGATGCGTCTTTGGATGAAATGATGGCCCGCCGCGAAGAGATCAATTGCTATTTCGCCCAAGCCTTTGACGCCGATGTTCTGATCCTCACCTTGGGCCTCACAGAGGCCTGGTTTGATCGCGAAACAGGGCTTTATTTCAACGCCACGCCGAACCCCCACCAAATCCGCGCGACGCCGGATCGGTTTGAATTTCAGGTTCTGTCGTTTGCGCACTGTCTGACCGCCCTGCGCGAGATCAATGCCATTCTTGATCGGCACAGCAAAGCCGGGCAGAAACTCCTGCTGACCGTCTCGCCCGTGCCATTGGGCCGCACGTTTACCACCGATGATGTGATAATGGCCAACATGACTTCAAAATCCACACTTCGCGCGGCCGCTTGGGCCTTTCTTGAGGAGGCCTCGGGCGTCGATTACTTCCCCAGCTATGAGGCCGCACAGCTCAGCCACCCCGATCTGGTATGGCAACCTGATCGCGTGCATGTCAGCGATGTCATGGTCAGTGAGATCATCAAGACGTTCCTCGCGCGCTACGGCATCGCCGCTTCTGGTAACGCGGAAACGCATCGTGCACTCGATGAAGAAACCACCCTCATCAAGGGGCTGACGCGACAGCTCGAATCCGCCAAGATGGAGATCAAGATCCTGAAGAAAATGCTGCAGGATGGCCAAAGTAAAGCACAGATAGGGGAGTGAACCCATGCACGCATTGATCGTCATAGATGTGCAGAATGATTTCTGCCCAGGCGGGGCGCTTGCCGTTGCAGGTGGGGATGAAATCGTGCCTGGCATTAACGCCCTTATGGCCGAAATGGACGCCGTCGTGCTGACCCAGGATTGGCACCCGGCGGGGCATTCCTCCTTTGCGTCCTCCCATCCGGGCCGCGATCCCATGACCTTGATTGACATGCCATACGGCCCCCAAGTGCTCTGGCCCGATCACTGTATCCAAGGCTCCCACGGGGCAGAATTTCATGCCGGTCTAAACGCGGATGCCGCGAATATGATCGTGCGCAAAGGCTACAACCCCGCAATTGATAGCTATTCCGGCTTTTTCGAAAATGACCACAGCACACCCACCGGCCTGCACGGCTACCTTCAAACTCGCGGGATCACGCGGCTCACCTGCGTGGGCATCGCCACGGATTTCTGCGTGAACTACACCGCCGTGGATGCCGCCAAGCTGGGCTATACCGTAGAGGTGCGCGAAGACCTCTGCCGAGGCATTGATTTCGACGGGTCATTGGCAGCGGCAAAAGACGCCATGGACGCCGCCGGGGTCGGGCTTATCTGAGCCCTCACATGGGATTACAACACAAAATCAAAACATGCCGGCTTTGCGAAGCACGCTTTGCAGAAACGCACACGCAGCACGCCCCGCGCCCTGTCGCGTGGTTTCAACCCGGTGCGCGCTTGCTCATCGCAGGGCAGGCACCGGGGATGCGCGTCCACATGTCCGGCCGCCCCTTTGATGATCCCTCGGGCGACCGCCTGCGCGATTGGTTGGGGCTGTCGTGGGATGAATTCTATGACACCGCGCGAGTGGCCTTTGTGCCTATGGCCTTTTGCTTTCCCGGCTATGATGCCAAAGGCTCTGATCTGCCCCCGCCCAAGCTTTGCGGTGAAACCTGGCATGATCAGGTGATGGAGGCGCTTCACAGCGTGCGCTTGCGGGTGCTGGTCGGAGGCTATGCGCATAAATATCACCTTGGTTTACGCAGTTCCGTCACCGAAACGGTCAAAGCATGGCGCGAACATGTGCCAGAGGTTTTCCCCTTGCCGCATCCCTCCTGGCGCAATACGGCGTGGCTCAAGAAAAACCCGTGGTTTGAGGCGGAGCTTCTGCCCGTTCTCCGCGCCCGTGTCCACGAGGTGATGCATGGCTGAAACGGCACTGGATCAGGCCCACGCGGCGATGGAAACCGCCTCTGATGAGGCCACGCGCATGGCGTTTTACCAACAGTTGGTGGGCACGGAGCTTTTCATGCTGCTGGAACGCGAGACCGCTGGCGACAGCGTGGAGCCGAAGATCTTTCCGGCCGAAGGGCATTCCTTCGTTCTTGTCTTCGACACCGAAGCGCGTCTGGCCGAATTCGCAGGCGCCGGCGCGGCCTACGCCGCCCTCTCAGGCCGTTCCATCGCGGAGCTTTTGGCGCCAGAAGGCTTTGGCCTGGGCATCAATCTCGGCGTCGCACCTTCTGAGATGCTGATGCCGCCAGATGCCGTGCAATGGCTTCAAACAACCCTTGGCAAAGGCCCCGATGAGGTCGAAACCCAAGTGCGCGAATTTGGCCCGCCCGGCCTTTTGCCCGAAAGCTTGCTCAAGGGGCTCGATGCGCGTCTGGCCAGCGCCACAGGGCTGGCAGAAAACGCCTATCTGGCCAGCGTGGTTTATGAAAACGGCGCGGACGGGCACATGCTTGGCATCATTGACGCGCTGCCGGGGTCAGAGCCCGCTTTGGCGCGCGCCGTCTCAGAAGTGTTGCAGTTTTCTGGGCTTGAGGCCGCCGCGCTGGATGTCGCGTTTTTTCGTGCGGACAATCAAATCGCGGCGCGTCTGGCCCGCGTGGGTCTGCGCTTTGACCTGCCCAAACCGCCGCCCGTTCAGCAAACCCAAATCAACCCGCCCGGTATGGACCCTGACAAACCCCCGCGTCTAAAGTGACGATATGCGTATCTTGCTGATTTGTTTGCTGTCTCTCTTCCCCTTCGGCCTTGCGGCGCAAACGCCCAGCTTGGAACCGGTGGATGAGGCCGAAAAGGACGAAAGTTTTGTGGCCTACCGAGAGGCGTTGATCGCCGCCGTGGTGGCCCGTGACATTGATACGATCCTCACCATGGCCGCCCCCGATATCATGCTTAGCTTTGGCGGCGCGCAAGGCCATGACGCCCTGCGCGCGTTCCTCACGGTTGATCCCGAAGACTTCTCCCCCGAACAAAAGCATGAGGCTCCTGCCTTGCGTGAACGCAACTGGGCGGAGCTGGAAACCGTGCTGCGTCTGGGCGGGCTTTTTCGGGACGATGGCACATTTGTGGCCCCCTACACTTTCGCTGCCGAACAGCCCGCCGATATGGACCCCTTTGAGGTGCTGTTCATCACCGGTTCAGGCGTGGCCTTGCGCGATCGTCCGATCCGCTTTGGCAATGTGGTGACGCGGCTCAACTATGACGTTGTGACCTTTCGCAACTGGGTCACCGGCACACAGTTTGTGGAGTTGGAAATGGCCGATGGCACCAAGGGGTTCGTCCACCGCGATTTCGCCCGCTTCCTGCTCGATTACCGCGCAATCTTTGCCAAGGTGGATGGCCGTTGGAAGATGACGCATTTCATCGCCGGCGACTGATGTAGGGTGGGGTTTCACCTCACCATCAATACCCCAAACCGCGATCCACCAAATGCAACAGCGGCTCGCCCGCCTCACAGCGACGCACATTCTCAACGATCACCTTGGCCGCGGTTGACGGTCGCGTATCGGCTGCAATATGCGGCGTCACGGTCACCTTGGGATGATGCCAAAACGGATGCTCTTCCGGCAAAGGCTCCACCCGAAACACATCGAGCGTCGCATGCCCAATCTGCCCACTGTCCAGAGCGGCCAGCAAATCCTCATCATGGATGAGCGGTCCTCTCCCTGGATTGATCACCACCGCGCCGCGCGGCAGCATCGCCAGGGTCTCCGCATTCAGAGTGTTTTCCGTTGCAGGCGTGTTGGGCAACAAAAGCACCAAAATTTGCGCCGTGCTCAGCGCGTCTTTCAATCCCCCTTGCCCATGCAAACAGGTCATGCCAGGGATGGCCTTGGCGCTCCGGCTCCACCCTGTCACAGGAAATCCAAGGTTCATGAGAGGCACAGCTGCAGCTTGCCCCAACTCGCCCAAACCCAGGATCGTCACAGGCCGTTCTGGCGCAAGTGGCGGGATCTCGGCCGCCCAATCCCCTGGCGCTCTGTTCACATCCTTGTCGATGTCCAGATGATGGCGCAGCACATGCCCCGTGACCCATTCCGCCATGCCCAGCGTCAGCCCCTCATCAACCATCCGGCACAAGGGTTGGGTCAGGGTTGCATTGCCCACGACCTTTTCCACCCCCGCCCACAGGCTCAGCACCGCTTTGGTGCGCGTGTAGGGTGTAAAATCTGAAACCGGCCCGGTGGGGGCAAAAACGATGTAATCCACCTCTTCCGGCGCGATCTCCGGCGATAGGTGGACAGTCAGCCCCGCGCGCGCAAACTCCGCCTCAAGGGGCGGCCGAAATTCCGGCCACCGTGCCGGACGCCCTGCATAAAGAACATTCAACACCATGTGTCAGCGCGGCCTGTGAATATGGGCCGATTGCACCAACCCAAACCCGATCATCAGAATGAGCATCGCCGATCCGCCAAAACTGACCAAAGGCAGCGGCACACCCACAACAGGCGCCAGCCCCATCACCATCGACATGTTGACCGCGAAAAAGAGGAAAAACGTCGTTGCGATGCCAAGCGTGAGAAGCGAGGCAAACCGATCCTTGTTGCCCAAGGCCGACACGATGCAAAAGAAAATGATCAACCCATAAAGCACCAACAGTGACACCGCACCGACGAAGCCGAATTCCTCCGCCAGCGTCGTGAAGATAAAATCGGTGTGCTTTTCGGGCAGGAAGTTCAGCCGCGATTGCGTGCCTTGCATGAAGCCGCGCCCGGTCCACCCGCCAGAGCCAAGCGCGATCTTGGATTGCGTGATGTGATAGCCCGCCCCCAATGGATCGGTCGATGGGTCCAGAAACGTGTCAATCCGGCGATACTGATAATCTGCCAGCATCTGCCAATCGGTGCCCCGGCTTTGGAACACGGCCGCGACCAACCCAACGACCGCCGCAATGACCACCGCAAAATAGATCCAATGCACGCCCGCCAGAAACATCAAAATCGCGCCACCTGCGATCAAGAGGATCGACGTTCCAAGATCTGGTTGGCGCAGCACCAGCCCGACAGGCAACAGGATCAATGTCGACGGCACCAAAACCCAAACCGGATGCGACACGCGCGACATGGGCAACCAATCATAATAGGCCGCCAGCGCCATCACGAGGCTGATTTTCATAAGCTCCGAGGGCTGCAGCCGCATGAAGCCCAGATCAATCCACCGCTGCGCGCCTTTGCCTTCAAAGCCCGCAAACTCCACCGCGACCAACAGCAAAATCGCCACGATATAGGCCAGTGCAGACACATTGCGCCAGAAATAGATCGGCACCATGGCGACAAAAAACATCAGGGCAAAACCCGCCGCGAAGCGTTTCATCTGCGGCTCGGCCCACGGCGTGAAGGAGCCGCCCGCCACCGAGTAGAGCATCAAAAACCCGATGCCGGCCACAGTGGTGAGCAACAGTGCCAAACCCCAGTTGAAATAGAGCGCTTTGCGTAGGCCTGTGGGCGTGGTCTTCAGGGTGTATTCGAGATAGCTCACGCCCGATCTCTTCCATTGCTCAGCGTCGCAGCCTGCAGTTTGCGCAGCATGTCTTGTTGGGATTTGATCGCGGCGCGGTCCTTGCTGGGATAGGCCTCAAGCGGCGGATCGCCCTTGTAAAGCGCCTGTAGCGTGATGTCGCGCGCAATGGGGGCGGCGGCTTTGGATCCGCTGCCGCCATGCTCTACAATCACGGCCACAGCGACCTTAGGATCGTCATAGGGCGCAAAATTCACGAACAGCGCGTGGTCGCGGCGTTCACGTGGCAGGTCTTCGTTGCGAAACACGCCAGCGGCGCGTTCGGCGGCGGAAATGTTGCGCACCTGGCTGGTGCCGGTCTTCCCCGCAATCCGGTGTTCATCTGAAATAACACGGCTGGAATAGGCCGTGCCGCGCCTGTTGTTTGAGACATCAAACATCGCCTTTCGCACCGCGCGCAGGTGATTTTCATTGAGCTCAAGCGAGCCTGCCGTTTTGTTCTGCACCCGCGCGGGCTTGGCCACCCCGCCCACCGATTTCACCAGGTTGGGCAGGATCGCCCGGCCGGTCGCAATCCGCGCTGTCATCACCGCCAGTTGCAAAGGAGAGGCCAGCACGAACCCCTGACCAATCGAGGCGTTTACACTGTCCCCAATCACCCACTGCGCCCCGCGATTGACGATCTTCCAGTCTTTGGTGGGCGCAAGACCGGCGGCCACAGAGGTCAGTGGCAAATCATAGCGCATCCCTATGCCCAGCCGCGTCGCCATGGCCGAGATTTTCTCAATGCCGGTGCGCAGCGCCATCTCATAGTAATAGACATCGCAACTGTCGCGAATAGATGTGTTGAAATCCACATTGCCATGCCCGCCGCGTTTCCAACAGTGAAAGCGCCGGTCGCTGATTTCCATGTGACCGGGGCAATAGACGGTTTCATTGAGATCAAGCTGCCCATCTTCCATCGCAGCCAGCGCCGTGGCCATCTTGAAGGTCGATCCCGGCGGGTAAATGCCCTGTACTGCCTTGTTCGGCAGGGGTCGATATTCATTGTTCAAAAGCGCGTTGTAATCCGTCACGGAAATGCCGCGCACGAAAAGATTGGGGTCAAAGCTCGGGGTTGAGACACAGGCGAGGATGTCACCCGTTTCACAATCAATAACCGTCGCGGCGGCACTTTCGCCCGACAGGCGCGCATGGGCATAGGCCTGTAACTCACTGTCCACCGTGATCTGCATATCCGCGCCGGATTGGCCTTCCTTGCGGTCCAGCTCTCGCATCACGCGCCCGGCGGCATTGACCTCCACCCGCTTGGTGCCCGCCTCACCGCGCAGGGCATCCTCATTTTCCGCCTCCAACCCGATCTTGCCGATCTGAAACCGCGGGATCAGCAGCAGCGCATCCGGCGCATCGATCTTTTCGAGATCCCGGTCACTCACCGGGCCCACATAGCCCACCAGATGGGCATAGGCGTTGCGCATCGGATAATGCCGCGACAGGCCCACCTCCGGCGTCACACCGGGCAGGGCAGGGGCGTTGACGGCCACGCGGCTAATTTCCTCCCAGGTCACACGCTCGGCGATTGTCACTGGCGTATCGCCACGCAACCGCTCTAGATCTCGCACAGCGCGGTCCAACTCACCGGGGTCAAGTTCTACCAGTGCGGCCAGACGCTCAATCACTTTGGGCACATCGCCCATTTCCTCGCGCACCACCGTGATCCGATAGCTCGGCACATTTTCGGCAACGATCCTGCCTTCGCGATCAAAAATGCGGCCGCGCGCAGGTGGGATCAGGCGAACATTGATGCGGTTTTCTTCGGCCAAAAGACGGAATTCATTCGCCTGCTCGACCGACAGGTGCCGCATCCGAACGCCAAGCGCTCCGATCACGCCAATCATGCCGCCGCCCAGGATCAGGGATCGGCGCGTGATCCGGCGATAGCTTTCTTCATTGTCGCGCCCTGGCCGCCGCATCAGATGTTCCTCATTGCGTCAAGCTCACCCGGTGCGATCTTGCGCACGCGGAATATAGTCTGAGAAGCCAGCACCACCAATGGGTAGGCCACCAGCGTTGTCAGCACCTGAATCAATGACAATGACAAAGGCGGCGTGTCCACCAAAAGAAGCGTCAGAATGATCCGATAGCCAATTGTGATCGCGATCAGAGTGGTGGCCACGCTCAACCATTCCATTGGAAAGGTCAAATCGCGCAGGTCAGGCGCCTTCGCCCGCAATGTCTGTGATCCGATCAGCACCAGCGCCGCCCACAGGCCCGGCGGGCGATGGAACAGGAAATCAGCCAATAGAAACACACCCGCGATCAACACCAGCGGCGCGTAATCCGGCCGCCGCAGCACCCAGGCAAATGTCACCGCGATCATAAGGTCAGGCGCCACCCAAAACCGCGAAACCGGCTCAAGCGGCAGCAAATGCACAAAGATCACCAGCCCGCACAGCCCGAGGTAAATCACTCGCATCGACCAAACATATGTGGCAGACCGTTCAGCCATCGGCAGGCTCCGTATCTGCAACAGGCTCTTCTGCAGCCTCAGAGCTTTCAGAGACGTCTTCCTCCAGACCTTGTTCTGTTGCTTCCCCGGGCACCTCTTCGGCAGGCAGATCAGGGTCAACGATACTGCCCGGATCAACAATCTGTTCTTGTGGCCAGTTTCGCAGCACGCGTAGAAACTCCAATCGCTCATAATCGGCAGACAGCCGCACCCGCAGCCGCCCGCCCACATCCTCGGTGACCTGACCCACCAAAAGCCCGGCTGGAAACACACCGCCATCGCCCGATGTCATCACCCGGTCGCCCGGACGGACCCCGTCATCATCTTCTAGAAAGCTCAGCAGCGGCGCACCGGAGTTTTCTCCTGCCACCAGCGCTTGGTGACCGGAGGGCTGCACTGTCACGGGAATACGGCTCGAACTGTCGGTCAATAGCACCACCCGGGCAGTATTTTCGCCCACGCCCGAGATGCGCCCCACAAGGCCCAGCCCGTCCATCGCAGCCCAGCCATCCACAATCCCGTCGCGCGCCCCCACATTGATCAGCACCGATTGCCGAAACGGCGACCCGCTATCGGCCAGCACAACACCGGTGACAAAGGTCAGCCGCGGGTCAAGCTGCACGTTGTTAAGATCCAAGAGCCGCGCATTTTCCTGTTCCAGCTGCAACGCCGCCTCGCGCCAGGATTTCATCTGTTGCAATTCCCGGCGAAGCTCTTGGTTTTGCTGATAAATCCTTTGATAGCTTTGGAAATCGCGCAGGATGTTCACCGCCCCCGTCACCGGCGCCATCGCCCAATCGAAATTCGGCACCACCCGGTCAATCACCTGGGCGCGGAACCGTTCCACCCGCGGGCTGTCGATGCGCCAGACCAGAAACACGGCCAAGAGGCACAGGACCAGCACGGCCAAAAGCAGCTTGCGCAGCTGGCCCACATAATCATTGTCCTGAGCACGGTCCTTGGCCAAGGGCGTCCCCTCTAACCCGTTGAATCGCTTACCCGTCTACCCCAAAAGGGCGTTTAACTGTCGTAGTCTATCGCGTGTCGGAGCTGTTTTTCAAACTCTAGCGCTTTGCCGGTGCCCAAGGCCACACAATTCAGGCTGTCATCGGCTATGGATACGGCCAGCCCGGTCTGTTCGCGCAAGGCCAGATCCAGATCGCCCAAAAGCGCGCCACCGCCGGTCAGCATGACACCCCGGTCAACAATATCTGCGGCCAAATCGGGCGGCGTTGTCTCAAGCGCGGTCATCACCGCCTCGCAAATCGACTGCACCGGTTCGGCCAGGGCTTCGGCCACCTGCGCCTGCGTGATCTCGGTTTCCTTGGGCACGCCGTTGAGCAAATCACGCCCGCGCACCTGCATGGACGTGCCACGCCCGTCATCGGGCATCCGCGCCGTGCCGATGGAGGTCTTGATCCGCTCTGCCGTGCTTTCGCCCACAAGCAGGTTCAACTGACGCCGCAGATAGTTGATGATCGCCTCATCCATCCGGTCGCCCCCCACCCGGATCGAGCGGGCATAGACGATGTCGCCCAGGCTGAGCACCGCCACTTCGGTGGTCCCGCCGCCAATATCCACAACCATGTTGCCGGTGGGATCGGTGATCGGCATGCCCGCGCCAATGGCGGCGGCAATCGGTTCGGCCACAAGGCCTGCGCGCCGCGCACCTGCAGACAGCACCGATTGACGAATGGCGCGTTTTTCCACGGGCGTCGCCCCATGGGGCACGCACACAATGATCTTGGGCTTGGAAAAGGTGGATCGCTTATGCACCTTCTTGATGAAGTGCTTGATCATCGCCTCAGCGGTGTCAAAATCCGCAATCACGCCTTCGCGCATCGGGCGGATCGCCTCAATGCTGCCCGGTGTCCGGCCCAGCATCAGCTTGGCATCTTCCCCCACGGCCAGCACTTTTTTCACGCCATCCTTCACGTGATAGGCCACCACAGACGGCTCCGACAGGATCACACCCTTGCCTTTGACGTAGACCAGCGTGTTCGCCGTGCCGAGATCAATGGCCATGTCAGATGAAAATAGCCCCGGAAGATTGTCCAGAATTGACATAAGCGCCCGCGTTCCCGTCGTTACACTACACGCAAGGGCCTGAATCGCGACCCCTGCAACGCGCTCTGTATAAAGAGGTGTCTCGCAGGGTGAAAGTGCCTGTTTTGATGGGCCTAGGCATCAAATCGCCGGATGACTTTAGGTGAGAGAACGAATGTCTCTATAAAACCAACTCGTTGTCGCGTTCCTCTTCGCGGCTTTCATCATGCGAGGACACGGCAATCCCGAAGGTCAAAATGCCGATCCGCCCGGCAGTCATCAGAACGATGACGGCAATCTTGCCCAAATCGCTCAGCTCACCTGTGAGACCCATGCTCAGACCCACCGTGCCCATGGCGGAGAGCACTTCAAACATGACCACCTCGAACCCTGCATCGGCTTCCGTGAGAAACAGAACGAAACTCGCGACCATCGCGATGGCGACGTAGTAGCTGAAAGACGCCGTAGCGTTTTGCAGCCGTGTCGCCGGGATCTCCCGCTTCACATAGCGTACCTTGTCGCGCCCCTTGAGCGTAGATCGCACGAGCCCCACCAGGGCCGCAAAGGTCGTCGTGCGCAGGCCTCCGCCGGTCCCTGCAGGAGAGGCCCCGATCATCATCAGGAAAAAGAGCACGATCAGTATGGCCGAGGAGAGCGCGCTGATGGGATGCGTGTTGAACCCCACAGTGGTCGACGCCGTCATCACCTGAAAGAACGACGTCAAGAGCCGCTCGGTCGGCTCAAGCTCTCGAATGCTGGGTTCAATCACGTAGAACACCACCGTGCCCACCACGAGAAACGACAGTGTGATGCGAGTGATGACCTTGGAGGTGAAACCCAGATGGCTTGTCGCCCCTGTCAGCGTTCGCCAGGTGTCCAGCACGATGAGAAAGCCCATGGCGCCCAAGATGCTGAGAAAAGACAACACCACGTTGATGCCCACGTGATCACGAAACGCCTCAAAGCTGGAAGAATTGAGGCTGAAACCTGCCGTGCAGAACGCCGAAATAGCATGAAAGATCGCGCTCCACCCAGGGTGCGGCACCTCTGCTGCGACAAACATCGGATAAAGCGCCGCCGCGCCAATGCTTTCACAGATGAGTGTGAACACCACCACGGAGGTTACAAAGCTTTTGACTGAGATCGTATCGGGCAAGTTGAACACATCGCGCGTTGCCTTTTGGCGCATTTTTCCCAAATCGTTGAACAGCGACAGGACAATGAAGGACCCAAGCGTCATATAACCAAGACCGCCCAGTTGGATGAGACCGATGATGATCAGCTCCCCAAAAAACGTGTAGCTCGTGCCGGGATCAACACTGACAAGCCCCGTGGTGGAGACCGCAGAGGTCGCAATAAAGAGATTGTCCAACGCGCCAATGGGCACGGCTTGGCTAAAAGGCAGGCTCAGCAGGATCCAGCCCAGCACGATATAGCTGAGATATCCAAGCAGAAGCAATTTCGCAGGATCCAGCCGCAAAAGGGCGAACCGGGCGCTGGCCTGACTGCGCCGCAAACTGCGCGACACTTCTTTTAGGGATTCGTGGTCGGGCACGGCTTTGCTTTCACCTGGAGTACACGCTGGGAAATAGCAACGCGTGAGGTGCGTAACAGTTGCAGATGAGAAGAATTTTCAGTCCGCGCCGCGCGCGCTCAGGGGCCTTTACGCGTAATGCTTCGCCCGCGACATCTTGCCAATGCCGGGGTTGAATGAATTGGTGGGATCGCAGGCCTGGTAATGCGCGGCAAGCTTTGGCTTGGCTTTGTATAAATGCCCAACATTGTGCTCCGCCGGATATTCCGCGCCGCGTTCATCCAGAAGCTTTAGCATCGCCGCCTTCAGCGCTTTGGGGTCTTCGCCCTTTTTGACGATGTAATCGTGGTGGAACACGTGGCACATCAGGTGACCGTAGTAGATCTTTGTCACCAATTTGTCGGTGATTTCTTTGGGCAATTCCTCTCGCCACTCCCGGTCATCGCGGCGCAAAGCAAGATCGAGGGCCAGAATATCCTCAACTTTGTCCGCATGCACATGCCCAAACCGCACCGCCGCCCCGGCCGCGGCAAACCGGTGGAGGCCTGCAATCTTGCCATCGCGTTCTGAGCATTCGATGAAATCGGCGTCCTTGCCATTCAAAAGCTCCGGCAACAGGCTGGCTGCCTCCTCGATCCCACCGTCATGCATTTTCAGGATCAAGTGATGTTCAAAACGGTCGCGGTAGTCTCGCAAAAACTGGGGCAGATGCTGCGGCCAGAGCCGGGCGGCGAACTGCATGAACTTGTCTGTAAACCCGCGTGTCAGCTTGAACTTGTTCAATCGCGCATCCACCGCGCCTTTGAGCGCAAAAAACATGGGCAACCTGTCCGTGCCCAGTTTGTCGATCATCACAAGCGTGTCTTTGCCGTATTTCTCGGCCACATCAAAGCATTCCCGATGCATGTATTCGGCAGATACCGGCAAGGTTTCAAAGTCTTTCAAGATGCGCCGGCGCAGCTCTGTCAGGTCGCTCGCATCATTGGTACCGATGTAGAACACCTTCTCTCGGTCGTTTTTCGGGTAAGTGTCGAGCCGCAAAGCAAAAACCGCCAGTTTACCGGCACAGCCCGCCACCTCATAAAGAAGACGGTCATCATTGTTGTACCGCGCAGGCGTCGGCGCATCCACATCGCGCAAAACGGTGGTGTAGTCGGTGTCAGATGCTTTGCGCCCCTCTGGCGTGGGGCTCATCTTGTCGTAATCTCCGGCCTCAAGCCGCGTGAAGATCTCTTCGGGGCTGTTGCCCAGATCCAGCCCCAAATGATTGATCAGCCGCAGTTCCCCATGTTCATCCAACTGCGCAAAAAGCGCCAATTCGGTGTAGCTCGGCCCTCTTTCACAAAGCGCACCGCCTGCGTTGTTGCACACGCCGCCCAAAATAGAGGCACCAATGCTGCTGGACCCGATCACGGAATGCGGCGTGCGCCCCAGCGGACGCAGCAGTTTTTCCAGCGCAAAAAGCGTGGCCCCTGGAAAGCTCAGGATCTGATGCCCGTTCTGCAAGGTTTGTATGCCGTCAATGCGCATGGCGTTGATCAGCACAACGTCGCGGCCATAGGCTTCCTTGGGGGTCGATCCTTCGGTAAGGCCAGTGTTCGCGGCTTGCATAATGATGATCTTGTCATCCGCGACACACGCCTGAAGCACCTTCCAATACTCCAAGAGAGTTCCCGGCCGCACCACGCAGAGAGCAGCCCCCTCGCCAGACCGAAACCCACGACGAAACCGCTCCGTTGCGCGTCCATCTGTCAACACATGCGCTTTGCCGACGATCTGACGCAACTTGCCAATGAACTGCGTATCATCCGCCATGGAGCTTTCCTTAGTCCCTGTTTGTTTTCGCATTCTAGCTTACATCAAGCCCGCACGGGATGACCTAGCAAGGATTGTCGCATCCCGTCCACTTGACCCGGCGCTGCCCGGCGATACTCTATCAAAAGCACCCGGCCTCCCGGGCGCATCTGGCAATCGCTTCACTCAGCGCATCACTCATTTGTCCATCAACCTCACCTGCAAAGAACCCTTGCCGCACCAAATGGTGCTGAAAATTCTTTACAGAGAGTTCTCCGCCCAGGTTGATCGCTTGTGACCAATCGGCCAACGCGCCGTCGGCATTGCCCATCTTCTGATGCACCCGGCCTCGATCCTGCAACAACAGAGGATTCTCAGGGGCCCGTATCACCAGCCCGTTGTAAATGCCGATCGCCTCCTCAAATCGGCCCAGCTTTTCTAGGGTAAAAGCGCGGTTGGAATAGATTTTGGGGTTATCCGGGTCGAGCGCTTGCGCCCGATCATAATCGGCCAGCGCCAGAGCAAAATCGCCCAAGTTTGAATGCCCATTGCCGCGGTTCATATAGGCCTGTGACGCATTCGGATCGATGGCAATAATGGCATCAAAATCTGCAATCGCCGCCTTCATTTGTCCGCTTTGGCCAAAAGCAATCCCGCGCTCCATGAGGTAAGATGTGCTCTGTGGCCTGAGCGCAATCGCGGTGTTGAAATTCGCGATGGCCTCCTCCATCCGGCCCGCCCCCTTAAGGACCCGGCCGCGATTGAAATGGGGGTTGGGGTTTTCGGGCTCCAGCTCAATCGCGCGGGTGAACATGCGGTACGCCCGATCCATGTCGCCCGCCTGAGCATAGAGATAGCCCATATTGTTCAAAGGTTCCGAATCCCTGGGCGACAGAAGCGTCACCTCCTGCAAATCCGCCAACGCGCCTTGCGTGTCCCCCATCCGTGCCAGAACATCGGCGCGGTTGAACAGGTAATCAGCGTTGGCCGGATTGATCTTGATCGCCTTTGAATAGGCCTCGGCCGCCGCGGCAAACTCGTCTTTGAGTGCAAGCGCATTGCCCAGATTGTACTGCGCTGTGGCGCGATCCGCGTCACTCAGCCCGTCTTCGGCCAAAATGGATTGGCACGCCGCACGTCGTTGATCCGCATCGGTCGCCTCTAAACAGTCAGCGCGTGTATCGGCCGAGGCCACTTGCGCCAAAATCGCGGCAAACACCGCTGCCAAGCCGCCAATTCTAGTAACGCAAGCCATGTGCTTCCCCCGTCGCGTCTCCCGTTTTGCAAGGCTAGCACGCCCACCCCGCCGACGTCAGGTGTCTTGTGTCGTCTGAAATCACGGTGATTGACGGTCACGGGACACCCCTCGAACCCATCCCGCCTCAAGTAGCGCCCTGCGCGGTAGGCCACTTTAGTGGTGCTGCTGGGGAGGATTGAACTCCCGACCTCACCCTTACCAAGGGTGCGCTCTACCACTGAGCTACAGCAGCTAAACCGTGGCGCGGTCCTAGACGACCCGGGGCCATCGCGCAAGCCATATCTGGACCGCGAAAAGCCCCTGCGCTAGAAGATACCATGGCATCCGAAAAGACAGGCAAATCCGCAAAACAGGCGACACCCGACCGCGAAGACCGCTTGAAGGCGGCGCTCAAGGCCAATATGGCCAAACGCAAGGCACAAGCACGGGCAAGACAGTCACAGGATGCAAAGGGCGACAGCGCCCAAGAGAAAAATAAGAGCGAGGAATAAGAGTAGATGGACGCGATTTTGGTCAAAGGCAACGGGGCGCTCAACGGGGATATTCCCATCGCAGGTGCTAAAAATGCCTGTCTTACGCTGATGCCGGCCACGTTGCTCAGCGAAGAGCCACTGACGCTGACCAACGCACCGCGCCTGTCGGATATCCGCACCATGGGCACGCTGCTCGAAAGTTTGGGCGCCGAGGTCAGCGCCATGCAAGACGGCAAGGTCTTGGCGCTGTCCTCCAACCAGATCACCAATCATCGCGCCGAATATGACATCGTGCGCAAAATGCGCGCCTCCATCCTTGTACTGGGGCCGATGCTTGCCCGCGAAGGTCACGCCGTGGTCTCTTTGCCGGGTGGCTGTGCGATTGGCGCGCGGCCAGTGGACCTCCACCTCAAGGCGCTTGAGGCGATGGGCGCAGAGCTTGAGCTGAAAGAGGGCTATGTGCACGCCAAGGCCCCAGGCGGGCTTAAGGGCGGGACATTTGAATTCCCGTTTGTCTCTGTGGGTGCCACCGAAAACGCGCTCATGGCCGCGACGCTGGCCAAAGGCACAACCGTTCTCAAAAACGCCGCGCGCGAACCTGAGATCGTCGATCTGGCCCATTGCCTCCGCCGCATGGGTGCCGAGATTGAGGGCGAGGGCAGCACCACCATCACCATTCAGGGGGTGGATCGCCTCCATGGCGCCACGCACCCTGTGGTTCCGGACCGCATTGAGTTGGGCACCTATATGCTGGCCCCGGCCATTTGCGGCGGCGCTGTCACGTGCCTGGGCGGACGCATGGATTTGGTGCAGGCCTTCGTGGAAAAACTCGTTGAGGCGGGCATCAACGTGGAGGAAACCGACAAGGGCCTGCGCGTCTCACGGGGAAATGAACGGGTCAAGGCGGTTGATGTCATGACCGAACCCTTCCCGGGCTTCCCCACCGACCTGCAGGCGCAGATGATGGCGCTGATGTGCACCGCCGAAGGCAAAAGCGTTCTCGAAGAGAAGATATTCGAAAACCGCTTCATGCACGCCCCCGAATTGATGCGCATGGGCGCGCAGATCGACGTTCAAGGCGGCACCGCCACCGTGACGGGTGTTGAGAAAATGAAAGGCGCGCCAGTTATGGCTACGGATTTGCGCGCGTCTATCTCTCTCATTCTTGCGGGGTTGGCGGCAGAGGGTGAAACCTTGGTGAACCGGGTCTACCACCTTGATCGCGGCTATGAGCGAGTGGAAGAAAAGCTGGGTGATATCGGCGCACAGATCGAACGGGTTCAGGTGTAATGAACCAAGACGCAAGTTTTGAAGACGGGCGTGAGGCGCCACTGAACCTCGGCGCGCTGGACCAAGATGACCTGCAGGTGATCTCCTCGCTTGTCCAGGATGCCGTGCTGCCAATGTCTGAGCTGTCCTGGCGGCCGAAAGAGCGCCGCTTTGCGCTCCTCGTCAATCGCTTTCGGTGGGAGGATGAGGGCCGAGAACGCCACGGCTCAGAACGGGTGCAATCGGTGCTCGTTATCGACAATGTTCTGCGCGTGGCCAGCCAAGGGGTGGAACGCGGCGACAAGGACATGATCTTGTCGCTCATGTCACTGGGTTTTGAGCCGGGAGAAGATGCCTCCGGGCAGGTGCTTTTGACACTCGCAGGGGATGGCGCGATCCGGCTTGAGGTTGAGGCGCTTGAGGTCACGCTCAAAGACGTGACGCGACCCTACCGCGCACCATCTGGGAAAGCGCCGGATCATGGGGCATAAGGCCCTCTGAACACCGCCTCTAGAGACCTGACATGCCGCGATTCCTCACTGCCACCGATCCCGGGTTTGAAACCGCATTCGCCGCCCTGCTGACGGCCAAGCGCGAAGACAGCCCCGATGTGGATGCCGTTGTGGCCGAGATCATCGAGGATGTGCGCAGGCGCGGGGATGCCGCCGTTTTGGATCTCACGGCCAAGTTTGACCGGCTGGAGCTGACACAGGACACGCTGCGATTTTCCGAGGCAGAGATCGAAAATCTTATCGCGCAGGTCTCCGATGAAGAGCGCGCAGCACTGGAACTCGCCGCCCAGCGCATTCGCGCCTATCACGAACGCCAAATGCCCACGGATGAAAGCTGGGAAGAGCCCACAGGCGCGCGCCTTGGCTGGCGTTGGACACCGGTAAGCGCGGCCGGGCTCTATGTGCCCGGGGGTCTCGCCTCTTACCCTTCCTCCGTTCTGATGAACGCCATCCCGGCCAAGGTCGCGGGTGTTTCGCGGTTGGCCATTACCGTGCCCACACCAGATGGGGAGGCCAATCCTCTCGTTCTCCTTGCCGCAAAACTCTCAGGCGTTGATGAGATCTACCGCATCGGCGGGGCGCAGGCCGTGGCGGCGCTGGCCTATGGTACTGAGACCATCGCGCCGGTAGACAAGATCACCGGGCCTGGCAACGCCTTTGTCGCGGCGGCCAAGCGGCGCGTCTTCGGCAAAGTGGGCATTGACATGATCGCAGGGCCCTCCGAGATCCTCGTGGTGGCCGATGGCGACAATGATCCCGATTGGATCGCGCTTGATATGCTGAGCCAGGCCGAACATGACGAAAGCGCACAGGCGCTGTTGATCACCACGGATGCAGAATTCGGCGCGCGCGTGGCCAAAGCCATTGAAGCCCGACTGAAGACGCTGGACCGACGCGCCATCGCCGGGGCCAGCTGGCGCGATTTCGGCGCGATCATTTCGGTGCCTGACCTGGATGTGGCGGCCGCGCTCACTGATCGCATCGCGCCTGAGCATCTGGAGCTGTGCGTGGCCGACCCCGTCGCGCTTTCTGAAAAAATCACCCATGCAGGCGCGATTTTCCTTGGCGCGTGGACGCCCGAGGCGATTGGCGATTATGTCGGCGGGCCCAACCACGTGTTGCCCACGGCGCGATCCGCGCGCTTCTCCTCCGGTCTTAGCGTGATGGATTTCCTTAAACGCACCACCTTGGCGCAAATGACGCCCGAAGCCTTGGGCGCCATCGGCCCCGCAGCGGAGCGTTTGGCCAAATCTGAAAGCCTTGAGGCGCATGGCCTCAGCGTGCGTGCCAGGCTGGATCGGCTGAACAAGGGCAATTGAGACACCTCGCCGCTGCCACGTCAGGATTGCCCCTCTTCGCTGCCTGCGCTACCCCTTGCCCATGACAAGCTGGACCCAAGCCGATGACGCGTATTTGCCATATCGAACTCGATGACGCGAACCTGCCGCCTCCCACGCCGGAGATCGAACAAGAGCGCAAGGTGGCCATGTTCGACCTCATTGAGGAAAACACCTTCGCCCTGCCCAAACGCGATGATCGCGTCGTCCCCGATGGCCCCTATCAGGTGGGCCTGTCGATCCGTGACAAACGGCTGGTGTTTGACGTAACCACCGAAGCCGGCGAAAGAGCAGCAGAGTTTCACCTCTCCCTTTCGCCTTTCCGTCAGGTGGTCAAAGATTACTGGTCCATCTGCGAAAGCTATTTCGACGCGGTGAAAAACCTGCCGCCCAGCCAGATTGAAACCATCGATATGGCACGGCGCGGCATCCACAACGAAGGCGCCCGCGTGCTGGAAGAGCGTCTCGAAGGCAAGGCCGATATTGATAATGATACCGCGCGGCGCCTCTTCACCCTCATCTGCGTTCTGCATTTCGGGGCCTGAGGGATGGTCAAAGAGCTTCCCCAATCGGTGCTCTTTTGTTGTGACCACAACGCGGTGCGGTCTCCCATGGCCGAAGGTATCACGAAACGGCTCTACGGGGCGGACACCTATGTGCAATCGGCAGGTGTCAAAAGCGATCTCGATATTGACGGGTTCTGCATCTCGGTCTGTCAGGAACTCGGGGTGGAGCTTGCCCGGCACCGCGCCCGCACCTTTGATGAAATGGAAGAATGGGGCGATGATCTCAGCTCATTTGACCTGATCGTCGCGCTCAGCCCCGCGAGCCAACGCCGCGCACTTGAACTCACGCGGGTCTATCACCTCGATGTGCTCTATTGGCCCATCATGGATCCGACGGGTTTAGGTGAGACGCGTGAGGCCAAGCTGGCCGCCTACCGCCAGACCCGCGATCAGATCATCGGACAGGTGCAGGATCTCTGGGGCCCGGGCCGCGGCTTTCCAAGCGCATCATGATCCGCGTCGAACGCCTGCAAGGGGAGGCGCTGCGGGACGCTCTTGCAGATGTGGCCCGACTTCGCATCGCTGTCTTTCGCACCTGGCCATACCTCTATGATGGCGACATGGCTTATGAAGAGGCCTACCTTCAGGTCTATCGCGACAACCCGCGCGCCATTCTGATTGCCGCCTTTGACAGAGATCGGCTTGTAGGTGCCTCCACCGGCGCACCCATGGCCGAACATGACGATGATTTCGGCGCGGCGTTTTCTGATCAGCACCCGGACATGAGCGATGTGTTTTACTGCGCCGAAAGCGTGCTTTTGCCAGACTACAGAGGGCAGGGGATCGGCCACCGGTTCTTTGACATGCGAGAGGCCCACGCCCGCGCGCTGGGCTTTGCGTTCTCGGCCTTTTGCGCCGTTTCACGCCCCTCCGATCACCCATTGAGGCCGCAGACCTACCGCCCGCTTGATCCGTTCTGGCGCAAGCGCGGCTACACGCCCCTGGAGGGCGCGGTGGCGCAGTTTACCTGGAAAGACATCGACCAACCCGATGAGACCAAGCACGATCTCCAATTCTGGATCCGCGCGCTCTAGCGTTGTGGCCGCAAGGTCGCATTATTGGGCATCCGCGCGCGCAACGGGCGGTTTATCTGGCCAAATCGCGACCTTGGATGTTACGCACACCGTCGCCGGGGGGCGAAACACAAGGTTCAAACCTGAATGACACGCCTCCTGATTGCGATTTTCGCCATCCTTTCTGTCACATGTGCCGCGCAGGCCACAGAGCGCACAAAGCAGGGCTTTGGCCTGATGATCACCAACGATGTGCTGGGCGACACCCATGATCGCTGGCGCACCGGGTCTTTTGAATCGAGCTGGATCTTTGCCCCCGATTGGACTGGGCAAGCGCCTGCGCGGTTTGGTGAGCTTCTGGAGCTGCGCATCAACGGCGAAGTGGTGGGTCCGGAAAACCTCGCTACGCCCGCGCCCTTTGACCGCCGCTATGGCCAGACGCTCAGCTTTGGTCTTCACACCCATTTTCAACCCGGCCTGATCGATTACGCGCTGGGCCTCGATGCTGTGATCACCGGCTCTCAGCTGGGTCTCGATGACGTGCAAGAGGCGCTGCACACCGTTCTGGGCGGGCGCGATCCATCGCCTGCGGTCCTCGCCGGTCAGCTGAGCAATGGCATCCACGCAAACGGTGCCTTCGAAGCAGGCCGCCGGTTTGACCTAGGCACCGCTCAGATCCGCCCTTTCTTTGAGGTCCGGGCAGGCACAGAGACGCTTGCGCGCGTTGGCGTTGACCTGACTTTCGGGCGCTACGGCTCCAGCGGGCTTTTGGTGCGCAACCCGATCTCCGGCCATCGGCTCAGCGCGGTGGAAGACGCGCCATATTCCGGCGTTTCTTTCCTGCTGGGCGCTGATGTGGCCTATGTGGAGAACTCTGTTTTCATCGCCTCTAGCGCTCCGGTGCAGTTGGAAGAGACACGCACCCGTGCCCGTGCAGGTGTGCATTGGCGCAGCCAGGCCGGTACATCCGTTTTCTACGGCGTCACATGGCTCTCGGAAGAATTCAACACCCAGCGTGAGGCGCAAGTCGTGGGGTCTTTGCAGCTACGTGTGAAATTTTGAGCAATATCAAAAGTTAACGCTTTGCAGGGTGATTCGGCTTTGTTAACTTTGCGTTCATAAAAAGAAAAAACTGAGGCAGGACTTTAGGATATGGGAACGGGCTATCGTGGCGCGTTCGTCATCTCTTGGTCGCAAACGGAACTAGACGGCATCAATGCCGCACCGATGGATACACTGGCCGTGGGGATCACCTGGGGCTGGACCGGGGACGCCGTGCGCGTCGACGGACCTAGTGACGTTTTGCGCCTGGAAGAGGCGGACAATGGGGCAACGCGGCGCAAATGCGCAGCAAAACTTGTGCGACGGTTGGTGAGTGCGGCGAAAGCCGGAGCGGTTGATCTAAAACACCTCGAAGATGACATGACCGGCGCGCCTGATGGCGGGTTCGTGGTCACGGACGGGCTGCGCACCTATTCAGTGACGCTGGTGCCTGTTGAAGGCGGTGATGCACCGCTCTTGATGTTTGTCGATGAGATTCCGCCCAAGGGCGTGACGCTCTGGGTGGTGCATCTGTCAATCAACCCGCAAGTGCAAGGGCTGACGCATGCAGATGCAGGCGGGGTGATTTGTTTTACCCCCGGCACGATGATCCAGACGCCCCAGGGGCCGGTGGCTGTCGAAGACCTTCGCGAAGGCGATCAAGTGCAGACCAAAGACAACGGCGCCCAACCGATCGAATGGACAGGCTCCCGCCGGATGAGTGGGGCGCGGCTCTTTGCCATGCCCAACCTGCGCCCGATCCGGATGCGGGTAGGGTCATTGGGGATAGAACAGCCCGATCAGGAGCTGTTGGTGTCCCCCGAACACCGCATGTTGGTGCAAGGGCCCGTGGCACAGGCGCTCTTTAACACGCCCGAGGTTTTGGTGTCCGCCAAGGACCTTGTGAACCATGACACCATCACGGTGGACAGCCAATTGCGCGAAGTCACCTATGTGCATTTGCTCTTGCCGAGCCATCAGGTGGTCTGGGCCAACGGCGTGGAAACCGAAAGCTTCCATCCGGCCTCTGCCGCTCTGGCCAGCTTGGATGATGACGATCGCGCGCGGCTTCTGGCACTTCATCCGCAGCTTGAGAGCGAGGCGCATTCCTATGGCGCGTTCGCGCGGCGCAACCTCAGCGCATCTGAGGCCGCGATCCTGAACCACGAGGCGGCATAACCCGAAAGACAGGGATGGGGGCCAGCCCCCAAACCCCCGGGGATTTTTCAGCCAGAAGAAGCAGTTGACTCTGTCTTTGGGGCGGATATAAGCGCGGCTTCATTGGTGTTGGTGGCCCTCGCAAGGGGATGCCTGTCGCTGCAGCAAAATCTGCAGAAAGGACAACGCCCTTCGAAACCTGAACGAAGGAGATCAGTCGATGACAAAGAGAACGGCTGCCAAGTACAAAATTGACCGCCGGATGGGTGAAAACATCTGGGGTCGTCCGAAATCCCCCGTCAACCGCCGCGAATTCGGCCCCGGCCAACACGGTCAGCGCCGCAAAGGCAAGATGTCCGACTTCGGTCTGCAGCTGCGCGCCAAACAAAAGCTGAAGGGCTATTACGGCGACCTGACGGAAAAGCAGTTCAAGCGCATCTACGCAGAGGCCGCCCGTGTGAAGGGTGACACCGGTGAGAACCTCATTGGTCTGTTGGAACGTCGTCTTGACGCGGTGGTCTACCGCGCAAAATTCGTGCCGACCGTGTTTGCAGCGCGTCAGTTCGTGAACCATGGCCATGTCAAGGTGAACGGCAAAAAGGTCAACATTCCCTCCTACCGCGTGAAAGAGGGGGACGTGATCGAAGTGCGGGATCGCTCCAAGCAGCTGGCCGTCGTGCTCGAAGCGGCGCAGCTGCCCGAACGTGATGTGCCCGATTACATCGATGCCGACCATTCGAAAATGACCGCAACCTTCGTCCGTACACCGGGTCTTGGCGACGTGCCATATCCAGTGATGATGGAACCCAACCTCGTCATCGAATTCTACGCGCAGAACTAAAGCTCTCGCATCCGTTAGAAGGCCGCGACGGGACCCCGCCGCGGCCTTTTTCTTTGCGCTGGCCAAGGTGGGACCCCCTCGGTAGAACACCCAAAGGGAGACGGGCCATGTCGACATCAACACCAAAACTTACGCCTCAGCCGGGCATTCTGGATATCAAGCTCTACAAGGGCGGCGCGTCGCATATCGACGGTGTCAGGGATGTCGTCAAACTCAGCTCCAATGAAAACCCGTTCGGGGCGTCCGATGCGGCCAAAGCGGCCATCGCGGCCTCCGCCCATCAAATCCACCGCTATCCGTCGACCGATCACGCGGCCCTGCGCGCGGCCATTGCCGAGGTGCATGGGCTGATCCCTGAGCAGATCATATGCGGCGTGGGCTCTGATGAGGTGCTGACTTTCCTGTGTCAGTGCTATGCTGGCCCGGGCGATGAAATCCTTTACACCGAACACGGGTTTTCCCTCTACCCCGTGCTGATCCGCGCGGCGGGCGCCACCCCCGTGGTCGTGCCGGAACAGGCCCGGCGGGTGAATGTGGATGCCATCCTTGAAGCCGCAGGCACCCGGACCAAGATCGTCTTTCTCACCAATCCGGGCAATCCCACCGGCACGATCACACCCCTGTCCGAGGTGGAGCGGCTGGCCGATGGTTTGCCCGACAGCTGCCTTTTGGTGCTGGATGGTGCCTATGTCGAATATGCCGAAGGCTATGATGGCGGGGCGCGACTGGTGGAACAGCGCCACAATGTCGTGATGACCCGTACCTTCTCCAAGATCTACGGTCTGGGCGGGATGCGCGTCGGCTGGGGCTATGGCAGCCAAGAGGTGATCGATGTGCTCAACCGTGTGCGCGGGCCCTTCAACCTGTCCAACACCGCGCTCGCCGCCGCCGAGGCCGCGATGCGCGATCAGGCCTGGGTGGAAAAATGCCGCGCCGACAATGACCGGCTGCGCGCCTGGCTGATCTCGGCCCTGGCGAAAAAGGGCGTGCCGGCGGATGCCTCGCATACCAATTTTATCCTCGCCCGGTTTGCCGATCCCGAAGAGGCGGAGGCCTGTGAGGCTTACTTGCAAACCCAAGGTCTCTTGGTGCGCAAGGTCGCAGGCTACAACCTGCCCAACTGTCTGCGCATTACGGTGGGTGATGAACCGTCCTGCCGCCGGGTGGCCCATGCTGTCGGGCAATTCAAAGAGGGCGCGCGATGACCCAGATCTATGATCGTGTGGCCTTGATCGGGCTGGGATTGATTGCGTCGTCGATGTTCTGGGCGATGAAACGCGGCGGTCTGGCGGGCGAGGTGACGGGCTATGCCCGCTCGGCTGAGACCCGCGCCACCGCGCATGACATCGGGCTCTGTGACCGGGTCTGCGACAGCGCCCAAGAGGCGGTCGCGGGGGCCGATCTGGTCGTGCTTTGCGTGCCCGTGGGCGCGATGGAGGCGGTGGCCCGCGATATCGCACCTGCGCTGGCACCCGGGGCGACGGTCACGGATGTGGGCTCTGTCAAAGGCGCGGTAATCGAGGCGGTGGCCCCGCATCTGCCCGATCATGTCCATTTCGTCCCGGCCCACCCTATGGCCGGGACCGAACATTCCGGGCCGACCTCGGGTTTTGCAGAGCTGTTTGATGGCAAGTTCACTCTCATCGTGCCCATGCCTGGCAGTGACGAAGAGGCCGTGACCCGGCTTGAGGCGCTTTGGCACGATATGGGCGCACAGACCAACCGAATGGAGGATGCCGATCATCATGATCTGGTCTGCGCGGTGACCAGTCATGCGCCGCATCTCATCGCCTACACAATGGTTGGTGTGGCCGATGACCTGCGCCGCGTCACCGACAGCGAGGTGATCAAGTATTCCGCCGCGGGCTTTCGGGATTTTACGCGTATCGCGGCCAGTGATCCGACCATGTGGCGCGACGTGTTTTTGACCAACAAGGAGGCGACGCTGGAAATCCTGGGTCGCTTCACCGAAGAACTATTTGCCCTGCAGCGTGCGATCCGCACCGGGGACGGCGATCACCTCTTTGACTATTTCACGCGCACACGCGCGATCCGCCGTGGTATCATTGAGGCCGGGCAAGATACCGATGCGCCAGATTTCGGACGCGTAAAGCGAGGCAGTTGAATGCAGGTCAAGAGTTGTTTGGTGCTGGTTTTCCCCATGATCCTAATGGGTTGTGGCGTTCTCGGGATTGGCAAGGATCGCGATGTGGTCACCCGTGGGTCGGTCTGCGGCAACCCCATGATCCAAGGCGAGGTGATTGACCGCGTCACATCCGACACGCCCGGTTGTGGTGTGTCTGAGCCGGTGCAGGTGACCTCTGTCGGCGGTGTTGCGCTGAGCCGGGCCTCGGTCATGGAATGTCGCACGGCTGAGGTGCTTAGCAACTGGGTGCAAAATGACGTGGATCAGATCGTCGGGCGCATGGGCGGCGGTGTGACGGAAATTCAGGTGGCGGCGCATTACGTCTGCCGTACCCGCAATCACAAACGCGGCGCGCGCATATCGGAACATGGTAAGGGTCGCGCGATTGATATCTCGGCCTTCACCCTCGCTGACGGGTCCGAGATTTCGGTAGAGGATCACTGGGGCAAGGGCCGCCGGGGCCGCATGCTCCGGAAATTGCACGAATCCGCCTGCGGGCCGTTCGCAACGGTGCTCGGGCCGGGCTCAGACGGCTATCACGAAGATCACTTTCACTTCGATGTGGCCATTCGGGACAACAATTATCTCTATTGCAAATAACCCGTCCCGGGCGTGACCCGGGACCTCTCACCTGACACTATGAGGCCCCGGATCAGGTCCGGGGCGGACATGCGTCAGAAATCCACGCTCACACCCGGCAGGTTCAGACCCGCGATCAAATCGCGCAATTCCTGCCGCGCCGCTACGTTTGAGATATTCAGCTGCTTGACCCCGATATCCTTCAGATCCAGCAGCGTCAGACCCCGCGGAAACAGCTCCCGAAAAATCACCCGCTCATTGAAGCCCGACGTGATGCGAAACCCGATGCGCTTGGACAGGTCTTCCATCACCCGCGCCATCTTTTCCTTGTTCACCATCTGTTGCGCGCCCAGCCGGTTGCGCACCACGACCCAGTCGATTGGTTTCAACCCCGCCTGCGCCCGTAATTGCCGCGCATTCCAGACCATCTCGGAATAGACCGACGGGCCAAGGATCTTCATCCCCTCGCTGTCCACATGGGCGAGCAAGTCGAAATCAATGAAACTGTCATTCAAGGGCGTGATCAGCGTATCCGCAAGGCTATGGGCCACCTGGCTGAGCCGCGTGTGCGACCCGGGGCAATCGATCAGGATGAAATCACTGTCCGGCTCCAGCTTGGCCACCGCCGCCGACAAGCGCCGATCATAAATATTCTCTCCGGGCTGCAGCTTCGCACTGTCCACATCCGGCAGCTCAAGGTATTCGGGCGAGGGCAGATCAAGCCCCTCTTTCTCCAGAAACCGCTTCCGATTGCGCACATAGGTGCCAAGTGTCTTTTGCCGCAGATCCAGATCCAGCGTGCTGACCACATGCCCCATGCGCGACAGGGCCGTCGCCACATGCATCGACACGGTCGATTTCCCCGCGCCGCCCTTTTCATTTCCCACGACGATGATATGCGCCATGCCTGTCCAGCCTCGATTGCCCTTCCGGATGTCCCACTCCGGATTGGTGGCACCATAGAATGCACAACGCTCTTCGTGAAGCCGCCCAAGCGCAAACCTTCGGATTATTGCATTTGCGCCATTGCGGTGATGCGCGTGGTTCAGGATGCCGAACTGGCGTTTATGCGCGGGCCCAGTCATCACGTCTTTCTGCACCGCGTCAATCCTGCAAGCAATCACACTGTGACGTCAGCGCTGGATCATGATGTCAAACCTGGGCTCAGTTGCGCTTGCGTTTGAGTTCGGCGTGTCGTTAGATCGCGCCTGGGCGCGTAAAAAAAGACACTGTTTTCAATTCAAACGATTGTTTTGGAGAGTAAACATAGCTGGCAAAGGAAACAGTTTTGGACGCGGCGAAGAGACAGAGGCTAAAAGATCGTCTGGCTGCAACCGTGGGATACCAGATCGACTCCATGGGATTTGTGCCCCGAGACCTCGACAAGATCGCATCGCATTGGACGTCGCAGACTGAGCCGGGTGAGGCGCCTGAGCTGCCGGAGCTGCCCAAAGACGGGGATCGGCTGGCCGCTGCAATAAACTATCACTATGACCACGTGTTCTACGACGCGGTTGGCATGTGGGCGGATCTGCTCGGCGGTACGCAGTTTCGCAACATTGGCTATTGGGAAGATGGCACGGCCTCGCTTGACGCTGCCGGATGTGCCCTTCAGGACCAGCTTTTGGCGATGATCCCCGACAAAACGGGGACCATCCTCGATGTGGCCTGCGGCATGGGCGCGTCTACAAAACGTTTGCTGGGTCACTTCGGGGCCGAAAATATTTGGGCGATCAATATTTCCGAACGCCAAATCGCCAGCACGTTGGAAAATGTCCCCGGGTGCAATGCACAGGTGATGAACGCAACGGATCTCGCTTTTGATGATGGGTTTTTTGATGCCATAGAATGCATTGAAGCGGCATTTCATTTTGAGACACGCCTGGCCTTCTTGCGCGAAAGCTTTCGCGTTCTGAAACCGGGTGGATGGTTGGTGATGTCAGATGTTCTGATGACCTCTGCTGCGCGGTTGGAGCAGTATCCTGTCTTTCCATCCTCGGAGAACCATCTTGAGGGCGTTTCAGACTATGAGGCGCTGTTGCACGACGTGGGATTTGCCAATGTGACCATGCGCGATGCCCGCGATCAAATCTGGCGGCCACATTTCCTGTTCACGGTGACGGCGCTGCACGAGCATTATCTCAATGGAAAGATCGACATCGTGGAGCTCACCGATGCGCTCTGGCGGTACTATGAGCTGGATGTGATCACGGGTGCGTGCCCCTTGATTGCGGCGCAGAAGCCCGTTTGACGGTCACGATCAGGTCCTCCAGGCTGCGGGCATTTGTGCCAATGTCGAGCCATTTGGGCTCGGCCGTCAGCGTTATGGATGAAAACGCGGCGACGAGTTTTTCAAAGGCGATCCGGCCCTCTAACCTCGCCAAGGGCGCGCCCAGGCAAAAGTGGATGCCGCCACCGAAGGTATGATGCGCATTGCCCGTGCGCGTGATGTCGAAATTGTGCGGTTCAGAAAACCGGTTCGGGTCACGGTTGGTGGCGCGCAAAAGCCCGATCACAGGCGCGCCTTGCGTGATCTGAGTGCCTGAGATTTCGCAATCTTCAAGCGCGATGCGCAGTAAAAAGTTCCCTCCGGGCTCAAAGCGAAGCACCTCGTCAACCGCTTGTCGGGCAAGCCCAAGGTCGGCGCGCAGACGCGCCAACTGATCCGGCTGTTGAAGAAACAACATGAGGCCGTTGCCAATCAAAGTGACCGTGGTTTCATGGCCCGCAATCAAGATTGACGCCAAGTTCGTCAGTGTTTCATCCTCATCAAGTTGACCAGAGTCCAACCCGTCCAAGGCAAGGCGCATCAAACTGGTTTCTGATGGCCCCGTGCGGCGTTGCGCCAACTGTGTTTTCAAATACGCCTTGAAGTCCTTGAGAGCGGTCAGACCGTCTTGTTTTTGCTGATCCGTCATCATCAAGTCGCCGACTTGGATCAAGGCTTTGCTCCAGGCTTTGACGGTATTGGCCATCTCCAACGGGATATCGAACAAACGACACAAAACATTGAGGGGCAAAGGCTGCGCAAAACGCTCTATCAGGTTGAACGGCGTGTCTTCTGGCAGGTCTGCGATAAGACTTTCAGTTTCACTTTCGATCAAGGCCACCAACGCCGCGATGGCCTGAGCGCGAAAGGCAGGCTCATAAACGCCGCGCATCCTGGCATGATCTGGCGGATCTGTGTTGATCATTTGCGGCTGGAACTGGGTGAAAAGCTCATGGGCGACAGGGTCCCTGACCGCAAAATCCGGGTCAGAGAACCAGCCATTTTTCCACTTTCGCGAGTCGCGCCCAATGGACGGGCTGCGCATGACATCGCTGAAGGCTCTGTGCCCAAGCACGAAATAGCAATTGCTTTCCGCATCATAGTGAATGTCATTTTGTTCGCGCAGAGCGGCAAGTTGCGTGTGCGGGTCAGCCAGAAATACGGGATCTCTCAAAAGCCCCCACCAATCCACGGGCGTGCCTGTCATAGTCTGTCCTATACTGCGGTTGCGAACCGGCCTAGCTGTTTGCTCAGATACTCAGCAGTGGCAGTCATCAAGCGTTCGCCGATCATGTCAACATGACGGTTGTGCCAGTCTTCGATGTCAGAGCCCGCGACCCAACTGTTGAAAGCGCCGAGCGACGGCCCGCAATAGACCTGCCAGTTTACTTTTTGTGATGTGTCGCCCGCCAAAGCCAAGCGCATGGAATGCACAAAATACCATCGAAAGATCAGGGCCATTTTGACCTTTGGATCCGCTTTGGCTTTGGTGATTTCCTCAGGGGCCACGGCCTCATAATGCGCGCATGTTTCCTCAAAAACGGCATCAAAACTGCGGCCCAAATACCTGTCTTGAATGTCGCGGGCGACAGCACCGGGCAGGTGCTCCAATCCCGGGTGGCTGCGCCAGATCTCATGAAGCTTGTTGCCGCGTGCGGGAAAGAAAAGGCCCTTCTTGACGACTTGAACCTTGGCTCCGATTTCAAACATGTCGCCTGCGGGCGCATAGGCGGTGTCTTGCACGCGACAGGTTTGCAACACGTCTTTGACCGCGTCGCTATTGCCAGCCTCGGGCGTGCATTGGTTTATCGATCCGGTCGCAACGTAGTCGGCCCCCATGACAAACCCGGCCGCTGCCGCCGCGGGCGTGCCGATGCCTCCGGCCAACCCAATGCGCACGGGCGTGTCATAGCCATGCATCGCGCGCATCTGGTCCCTGAGGGATAGCATCGTCGGTAAAAGCGTGCTTGTGACGCCCATGTCGGTGTGGCCGCCTGAATCTGCTTCAACGGTGATGTCGGTGGCAACGGGGATAAGTGGCGCAGCCTCAGCCTCCTCAGGTGTGATATGGCCGTTTTCTAACAGGTCCTGAACCATGGGCGCGGGCGCGGGTGAAAGAAATTGCGTGGCAACCTCGGGCCGGGAAAGCTTGGCGAGAACGTTGCGTTGCGTCTCAACCCGGTCGCCCCTGCGTTTGGCACCCTGAAGGCGGAATTTTACGACGGCCTTCGAAAGCTCCATGAAGGCGGAGGCTTCGATCACCGGCACGTTCAGAGCAATCAGTTGATCGATCAACGCCATCTCACGCTTTGGATCGCCATGATCAGCCAGGACATTGACGCCGAAACTTTGTCCCTCTGCCAAGGCCGACTGAATGTCCTTGACCGCCTTTGTGGTTGTGTCGAGTGGCACGCCGCCTGTGCCAAAAAACCCCAGCATCCCGGCCCGCGCCAATCGGATCACCAAGGGCACTGACGAGATCCCTTTGACCATTGCACCGGCAACATAGGCGTAGTTCAAACCGTACGCATCGCGAAAGTCTTGTGATCCCAGGGCGTGAGGTGTCACGATTGCACCTCCTTGGCGAGCGCGGTTTTAAGGCGCGTGAGATTGGCCAAACCAGTGCCGAACGGCGTGACGATCGCGTGGTTCTGAGACGGCTTGAGCGACTTGATGTTGTGCTGCACGGCGGTTTTCAGGTTACCAGCCGGTCCCAGATCGACAAAGGTCGCCTCGGGGTATTTTGCATGAAGCGCGCGCAAGCCTTCGCCGAGCAAAATGGGTCTGCGGACCACCGACCACCAATCGCGGTTGACGAAATCTATGGGCTCGGCCGCCGCATCCACGGACCCGACAACCGGGATCGTGCCACGCATCCATCGCCGTCTCTTCATCCCAGGGCGTATCGCAGTTTCCATGTGATCAATCGCAGAACTGTGGAACGCATAGCGCAAAGGCAGCGCTTGATGCGCCACCTCTTGCGTTTGCAAATTCTGGGCCAGCGTCGAAATTGCGTGTTTTGGACCCGAAACAACAAAACACGTCTCAAAGTTGACCCCCGCCAATTCAATGGGGTCGGCATAGATCGGATCGGTGTTGAAATTGGCCACGTTGTCCAAGACCAGAAGCATAGCCCCGGGGCGCGCAAGATTTTCATAGATCAAAGCGTGCTCCAGAAGATCGCGCAACACATCTGACATATCCGCAGCACCCGCCAAGGCCGCGGCGACGTATTCGCCAAGGGAGAAGCCAAACAGAATGTCTGGCGGCCCTAACCCTTCGGCTTCCAGCGTTTTGGCCATGGCAACCTGAACCATGAACAACGCGGGATGCGTATCAGAGAGCTGATCGAATGGCTCACTTATCTTTGCGGTGTCGCTGTAAAGCACCGCGAGAACGCTGTGCCCAATCTGATCCACCACAATCTGATCCAAGTGCTCCATCCAATCCCGAAACACCGGGTGGCCTTGGTACAGGTCGCGCCCCATCTGAAAATACTGCGCACCCTGGCCCGCAAACATCCAAATCACGGGATCCGGTTTGTCAGGAGCAGCAGGAGGGCGGATTAGGTCATGCAAAAAGGTCATCCATTGATCTGTCGCCACAAAGCGGTAATCCTTTCCACAGTTTACGCACGCAAAAGCGCTTTGTCATACGGAGTTGGTGATGAGAGCATTTTTATTTCCAGGCCAAGGGTCACAGCACGTTGGCATGGGAGACGGTCTGTTTGATCGCTTCGGGGATCTGACCGAAACCGCAGATGATATCCTTGGGTATTCCATCAAGACACTGTGCGGAGAGGACCCTGACAATCATCTGGGGCAGACCCAATACACGCAGCCGGCTCTCTTTGTGGTCAACGCCATGACCGCCCGCGCGAAACGTGAGGATGAGGGGCTCACCCCCGATTATCTGGCAGGGCACAGCGTGGGCGAATACAACGCCTTGGAATTCGCGGGTGTGTTCGATTTCGCAGATGGGCTGCGGCTGGTGCAAAAGCGCGGCGCCCTTATGGCCACAGCCCCCAAGGGAACGATGGCCGCTGTCATGGGCCTGCCGGTCGAGGACATACGCCAGCTTCTCATCGCACGCGGGTTAGACACGCTGGATATTGCGAATTTGAACTCTGACAAACAGACGATTTTGTCAGGCCTGGTGGAAGACATCGAAAAAGCGCGTGATGTGTTTTCAGACGCGGGCGCGATGTATGTGCCCTTGAATGTGAGCGGTGCCTTTCACTCCCGCTACATGGCAGGCGTTCAGGATGAGTTTGCAAAGTTTCTGTCTGAGTTTCAGTTCGCCGCACCGACCATCCCGGTCATCGCAAATGTTGATGCGCAGCCCTACGGCGATGACGTCGTCGCGATCTTGTCGCAGCAATTGACGTCTTCTGTTTTGTGGAAAGACTCTGTGACCTGTATGCTTGACGCTGGTGTGAGGGAGTTTGTGGAAACTGGGCCCGGCACCGTGTTGGACAGACTGTGCCGTGGCATCCAAGCGGACCATGACGTGGCCCCCCGATCCAGTGAGCCCGCAGTGCCAAACACCCCGGAAGACGCTGTAGCGTCGTGGAATGCGACAAACCCTGTCGGGACATCTGTGCGGGCAACGGGCCATGAGGGCCAACTAAAGACGCGCACACAGGCGATGATCTTATTCGGGCACCGTGCCGCAATCTACCTTGATGGCTTTAACGGCTATTTCGCCTTGTCTGACATTGAAGCGATGCCCGCCTCTGAATAGTCGTCCACGAGGTCTTTCAAATAGGGCAGAGAGGCGTGGACGATATCATAGGGCACGCCAAAATCAGGGATGCACGCGATTTCGTCGACCCCCGCGTCAAGCGCGCGATCGACCATCTTGCGGGCATCATCTGGTGTGCCAAAAAGCGCGCTGGTTTGCACATATCGCTCATATGCGAACTCCAGCATCTTCTGCCGTTCTGCCTCAGATGTTGTCTCGTCCGCCCCTGCTACGGCACCTGCATTCACATGCGCATTCAGAGCAGACGCGATGTATGTCTTGAACGGCTTTTCAATGGCGTCCAACACCTTTTGACGGTTGTCGAGGACCAGAGTGTGCAAGGTCAGGGTGATCGTTCCGGTGTTGGGGTCATACCCGGCCTCTGCGCGGGCTTGTCGATAAATGTCAATCTTGCGCGATAGCGTCTCCAGGTTGGAATTGTAGAGCATCGTGAAGACATTGTAGCCTTCTCGCCCGGCATGCCGGAACGCCTCTTCGTTTTGCGTGATCAGCAGCCACACGTTGAGCGACTTTTGCACAGGGCGCGGAAACACGGTCACCGGACATTCTATTCCGTCGGGGCCAGGAAAGCTGAGCGTTTCGCCCTGCCAGAGCTTTTGCACCTGTCGGATGCGTTCACTGCAAATTTGGCGTCTGTCGTCAAAAGTGTCGGGCTGAAACACGAATGCATCTTTCGACCACCCTGATCCAAATCCAAGATCGACGCGCCCACCCGACAGCACATCGTTCATGGCCCACCATTCGACAACCTCTGCCGGGTGGTGCAAGGGCAGGGTCACACCGGCCGTGCGAAACCGGATGCGCTCGGTCTGCGGGATCAGGTGCGCTGCGACAATGGCGGGGTTGGCGAAGATTGAGCCGAACTCCTGAAAATGCCGCTCTGGGATGTATATCCCCTCAAACCCGGCTTTGTCGGCAAACCGGGTGATCTCCCCCATGAACGCATATTTTTGCGCGTCAGACACATCCTCTCGCGTGTCGGAAAAAAACAGGCAACTGAACCGCATGGAACGCCTTTTGGGCGGTACTCGGTTTGGCGAAAGCCCGAGCAGGTCTTCGACACGAACGGTCATGCCGCATCGGAGCTTTGCGCAAAATACGCGCTCAGCTTTGCCAGTGTTGGGTGCTCGATTAAAATGCGGGCCGGCACGTCTTGGCCGAACGCGCTCTCGAGCCGCGTGGCCAAGATCATGCCGGAGATCGAGTCGAGCCCGTAGTTCTGCAATGGCGTGTTTGGCTCAATGTCAGACAGTTTGAGCACGTCTTTGACATGGGTCTCAACCACGCTGAACCGATCAGGCGTATGGCTTGCATCCGGCACGCCGAAAAGAATGGCATGCAACCGCATCATTTGCCCGGGCGGCAGCGCTTCAATGTCAGCCTCGCTGAGATGCTCAAGAACATCGTCGATGCGCACCTCACGCCCCGATGCGCGATCCCGTTCCAATTGGGCGAAAAGCATTTCAACCGGATCCTGATCCTGGCCCTGATCCTGATACGGAGCGGACAAGGTGGGCGCAGCAGGCCAGATTTGAGCATCCACACGCCCCAGGAATGCACCAGACCCCATCGGTGCGGCCAAAGCATGTTCGAGCAGCGCGCAGCCTTCGGACGTGGTCATCATGTGCAGGCCCGCGTCTTGAAATTTGGCAACGACCCTCTCGCGCAATTCCTGCGCAATACGGGTGAAGGCACCCGTTTGGGTCCAGTCCGACAGGATGACGGATCGCGTCCGCCCTTGATCCGCTTGGCCCTGGAACGCAGCGAACCGATCACAATAGCTATTGGCCATCGCGTAATCTGACGCCCCTTTCGCAAAATCCGGGATCAGGCCCGTGACGGATGTGAGCACAACAAAGAACTGCAACGGGTCAGCTTGGGTCGCACCATGCAAAGCGTGCAACCCGCCGGCTTTGGCATCCCAGACCTCCTGCACAGAACTCAGCGACTTTTGCGCAAATCCCGGGCGGCTATGGTCGGAGTAGACGGCTGCGCCATGGATAACCCCACGCAAGGGATGACCTGTGGCTCGTAATTCGCGTATCCATGCACCAACCGCTTGGCTGTTTGCGATATCGCCGTGGTGCAGCGATAGTGTTTCAAGCTGCGCATCAAGATCAAGGAGCATCTTTAGGCGGTCTTGTAACGCGTCTGGGGCAGACGGGTCTTGCGCGATGCGGGTCCAGTCCTTCTGGGGTGGCAAAGCCGTTTTGCCTGCCAAGGCCAGATGGCGCACACCGCGTTTCACCAAATGGGCCGCGAAAGACAGTCCAACGCCACGGGTTCCACCGCTGATCAGGTAAAGGCCGTCGGGATCAACATCCAGAGTGGTGAGGGTCTTAATCGGGGTCGAGGCGTCAAGCGTTGAGACATGGCGGTCACCATTTCTAACGCAAACCAAACCGTCAGAGACCGGCGCGGACAGCTCTTGCGTTAAGAGCTGAGGCAGATCGGTTTGGCCTGCCGCGTCGATGTCGATGCACCGCCCGGTGACATGCGGGTACTCCGCAGAGAGGGATTCTACCAAGCTTGAGAGATGCGCCCCACCAACACTGGAGGCAGCTTTGGTGCACGGCACTGTGTCTTGCGTCAGGAGGATTACCGTCAAATCCCGTGTGCCTTGGATCAGGCTTTGATACGCGCTTAGATGCGCATGCGAAAGGTCGACCCTGTCCACGCCATCGCAGCCAAGCGGGGTCATATCCACCAACAAACAGGTGTCCCCCCGCCGCGAGACATCAATCTGGTCGGGCGTCGGGACATGTTCCACCATTGCCGTCGCATTGAGCCGCGCGAATGTGGTGGCGACCTGTGCTGCACTCTCACCAGATCCCAAAACGACGACCCGTGTGAACTGTGGCGGGTGCGACCCTGTGGTGACATCTTGTCTGTGCCAGGACCGGGTGATCGTCACAGGATGCTGCGCCTTTGATTTTTCGCGATCTTGCAGGCGACCAGGGTCTATGGCCGGGCAATCCATCCAGGCCAGAACCAGTTTCTGAAACCGTTGCCGGTTGGTCTGATGCGCGTCGACCTCCAAAACCAGATCGGGTTTGTAAGGAACATGCGGGTCCGTATGGCGCGCGCAGCGGATATAGAAAACCGGAGCGACGCGCGGCGCGTCACCGCCGCCACTACCAAGGTCAATCACAGTCACGTCGGTCCTTTGGGGATCATCGACAAAGTGCGGCGCACCTGGACCACCTTCGGCGGCGCCCAGATCTTGCAAAAACGATTTGAACGCGGCGGTTTCCGGTGTCGTGCCGATCACATGTATCGGGATCTGGAACCACTGTCGAAGCTGACGGCGCAAATCCGGGCGATCACGGCTGGCGGGCGGTTGCATGTCCGTTTTCTCGATCCAATGCCGCTGTCGCTCAAAGGGGTGGGTGGGCAAGCCTCGCCGCCGCCGCGCGCCCGCGTGCTTGGGCCACGTTATCTTTTGACCTGCGACCCAGTTTGCGGCCGCGCTGTACTCGTCTCTGGGCCCGTCGCTTTCGCCGTCGCTGTTGCGGGCACCGGACATCGTGATGAGGGCTGGATGCGTTTCGTCATTCAAGAAGGCGGTCAACGCATCTGCTGCCACCTCTTTGCTGGACGCAACAACGGCCAGACGTTCTGCAAACTCAGCGCGACCGCACTGGTACGTATAGGCGATGTCGCCAAAGGGCGTGCGCGTGTCTTGCGTCAGCAGTCTTTGAACAGCGCGCGCATAGGTTTTGAGGCTTCCTATGGATCGGGCCGAAAGAGGAAGCACAACCGTGTCGCTGAGCCAGCTTGATGCTGGTTCTGTGGCGCGTCCCAGAACAATATGTGCATTCGTTCCACTGAACCCGAAAGAGCTGACGGCCGCCATATCGCCGCCTTGGGCAGGCCACGGCGTGGCTTCGGTGGCAATGTAGAACGGTGTTTCATCGAGCGAGATGTTTGGGTTGAGGTGTTGATAATGGATCGTGGGCGGGATGATCTGTCGTTCAAGCGCAAGCGCGGCTTTGATCGTGCCCGCCACGCCGGCCGCAGTGGCGAGGTGACCAATATTGCTTTTGACCGAGCCCAACGCACATCGTGTAGGAGATGATCCGAAACTTTCGGTGAGGGCCTCAACCTCGATCGGATCCCCAAGGCTTGTGCCTGTGCCATGGGCCTCAACAAGAGAGATTTGCGCGGGATGGATGTCAAAGCGGTCGTAGACGTCGCGTTGCAGCCGGGTTTGTGCCTTGGGATTAGGCGCCGTGATCCCGTTTGTTTTGCCATCCTGGTTCACGCTCCAGCCGCGGATCGTTGCGCAAATATCGTCACCATCCCGCTGGGCATCGGCCAGGCGTTTCAGAACCAGAACACCGACACCTTCGCCCGGAACAAAACCGTTCGCGCGCGCATCAAAACTGTAGCACGTGCCATCTGGGGAGAGCATTCCGGCACGGCTCATCTGCACATGGATGTCAGGCCCTGTGAGAAGGTACACCCCGCCCGCCAAAGCCACATCAGATGCGCCAGAGACGAGACTGTCGCACGCATTGGCGATGGCCACCAAAGAGGCCGAGCAGGCCGTGTCGATGGACAGACACGGACCCTGCAGATCAAGCGCATAAGCCACGCGCGCCGGTAACATCGCAACAGACGCACCCGTCAGGGCGTAGGCGTCATGCGGCCCACCCTTTGCATGCGCGCCGTAATCGCCGGGTTCACAGCCTGCGAACACACCGCATTTCCGGCCTGCAAGGCTCTCTGGACGGGTCGCGCTGTCTTCAATCGCGGTCCAGGCGGTTTCAAGAAACAGACGTTGCGCGGGATCCATCAATTCGGCCTCAGCCGGGGAGATGCCAAAGAACAAAGAATCAAACTTGTCTATATCGTCCAAAGCCCCCATGCGCCGACACACCGTTTTGCCCGCGACCCTGCGGTCAGGATCGTAGTAGTCGTCAATCGCCCAACGCTCAGCGGGAATGTCGCGGACGCAGTCACGCCCTTCGACGAGATTGTCCCAGAACGTGTCAATGTCGGGGGCCTGTGGGAACCGCCCTGCCATCCCGATGATCGCTATGTCGGTCTCAGACACGCGCGGTGCGCGCTCAACCCCCAGTGACGGGCTGTCTGAGGGCATGGTGTCGCCCGCGGTCTGAGCCACATATTCTGCGAGGTGTTCAAGTGTCGTGTAGCGATAGACCAGCGTGCCGGTTTCTTTGAGGCCAAACTGCGTGTTGAGCTTTCGGATCCAAGTCACCGCCGTCACCGAATCCAGTCCGATATCGACAAACTGGGCTGACGTGTCGAGCCGACCTTTGGGTAGGGACAGTTCCTCTTCCAAAGAGGTCTGCAACCAGGTGAGGGTATCAGCAGGGGCCGCGCGCGAAGACGAAGGATCCGGCAGATGTTCGGGCATCTCTTGCGCGATCAACCCGACAAGCGATGATATGTCGGGATGACTGTAGATGCAGGTCGCGCTGAGGCGCACGCCATAGGTCTCTGACAGCTTGCGAACCCAAACGACCGCATTGATGGAGTCCATGCCCAAATCCGTGAAGGCAGTGTTCGTTTGGATATGGTCGGCGTCGATGCCAAGCTCGTCCGCAAGGCTTTTTCGCACGTCTTCCAAAATCGAAGCATCGCTGACCTTGGGCGCAAACTGCGGCTGTGAGTTTTCAAACATCTCAAACCGGTCGCGGATGAGGTTGGCCACCTCTGGGTTTGCGACCAAATGCGCCTCGTGCAGGGCTTGCTCCGCCGCATATGTGGCGGTCAAACCATCGCGCAATGGTGCCGCATAGGCGTCTTTCTGGGCTATGAGATCATCACGCGTTTGCCGGGCCAAATGCTGCGCCAGGCCATGGGCGCGGGCCAAGACCTCTGCGCGCTTGAAGACAGGAATGCCGGGGGCAAGTGACCGAATATCCTCGCCGGAAAACTTGCGCGCCGTGAACAGAATGTCGGCGGCGGCCGCAATGCCAAAATGCGCTGGAAATAGCCAGGTCGCCCCAGCGCCGGGAGAAAACCCGTAATGCATGTAGGGGCTTTGATAGCTGGCCTCCTCGGCGTAGATCGCCACGTCAGAGTTCAGTCCCATGACCCAACCTGCCCCAATCGCGTGGCCTTGCATGGCGGCGATCACCGGCACTTTGCACAGCAGGGGTTTGGCATAGCTGATTTCATCGGTGAACTTTGCGCGACCCGCCTGAATATCCAGCAACCCCTGTTTCGTTCCGCCACACGCAAAAAACGTATCGAACCCTGTCAGAACGACGGCTTTGCACTCTGGCATCGCGTCGATCAGATCAAACGCGTCATAGACCCCTGCCACGAAGTCGGGGGTGAAGGTGTTGCGGGCATGACGCTCTGTCAGCGTGAGTTGCACAACCCCGTTGGGATGCTCGGACAGGGCCACCACACCTATGGCCAATGGGATATCGCGACCGGGGCTTGGCGGGGCAGGGGCGGCACCCCAATCGTAAGACTGCGTCCATTTTGCACGAAGCGCCATCAGGTCCTGATCGGCCTTTGTGGGCGGCGCCAAGTGCTGTTTCAAGGCCATAAGCGTAGCCCTCGGCGCCCCTAAGATCTTTTCGGCCAGGGACATCGCATCCGTCATATCACGCGCCGCGATGCCTTTTTTCGTTGGCAGCGCGCACACCACGACAGGAACAGGACAGGCCGCAATCAGATCGTCGATGTCATCCGTAGACATAGAAGGCTGCGTTTCGGCTGATAGGATGACCGTGCGCGCGGTCTGGGCCGCCTGGCTCAGGTGATCAAGCATTTCGGCGACAGACCCGTCAGCGCGCAGGAGTGTCACATGCGCGACATGCTGCAAACTTTCGAGGCGCTCAACGCGGACAGGTGAAGGTTGAACCGGAGGGTCCAGCGAGACGAGCGAAACTTTTTTCCTGATCGGTTTGGGTGTTTCAACGGGGCGCGTGTCGTTCAACCCCGTCAGGCGCAGCTTGCCAGATTGTTGAAGGGGCGGTTCAGGACGCTCCGGCTCAATCGGAAGCCAGTACTTTTGGGTTTCAAATGCGTAGCCAGGCAGATCCGTGATTTTGGGGCGTCCAGATCCAGGTGCAGGATACAGCTCTTGCCAATCAATGACCGTCCCAGCCACCCAGTGTTGCGCCAATTCAGACGCAGAATAGGTCGCGATGCCTTGAAGAACGTCTTGCCCCTCGGTTGCGCCGATACGCTGGGCACCATCGAACCAAACCGTACCCTTGCCCGTGTCCGTCAGATACTCTTTCAATCCCTGCCGAAGCGTGGTGATCGAGTTGGCCACGATGGCCACGCGATGCGCCATAGGTTCGCGGCCCGTTTGCAGCGTAAATGCGATGTCGCGCGTGCTGATGGTGTCCCCCTCCAAATCGAGATAGTCGATCAGCTTTTGGCAGTACGCGCGCAAACTGTTTTGGGTCTGCGCCGATATGGGAAAGGCCAGGGGCATAGCGTCTTCTTCCGCGACGGTCGGTATGTCCTGGGGCTTTTCCAAAATAACGTGGGCGTTGGCGCCTCCGGCCCCAAAGGAGGACACGCCCGCCCGTAAAACGCCGTCGGGTGATGTCCAATCTTCGAGCGCTTGTTGAACCTTGAAGCCTGATTTGGCGAAGGGGATGTCTGGATGCGGATCGTCGCTATGCAGGCTGGGGACAAGTTGCTGATACCGCATCTGCAGCAAGACCTTGATGATGCCGGCAATACCGGCTGCGGCCTCTAGATGGCCGATGTTGGTCTTGACCGATCCAATCGCGCAAGGAGTTTCACGTTGGGCATGTCCGCCCATTGCATTTGCCAGGCCAGAGATCTCGATAGGGTCGCCCAATGCTGTGCCTGTGCCATGCGCTTCGACATAGCTGATTTGATCGGGCCGCAGATGAGACTTGTTCATAGCATCCCGCACCAAGTCAGCCTGCGCCCTGGGGCTTGGAACGGTGTACCCATTGGTACGGCCACCATGATTGACGGCCGTGGATTTGATCACAGCATGAATGCGATCCCCATTGGCGCGGGCCTCTTTCAGAGGACGCAGGATCAGGGCCGCGACGCCCTCGCCCGGCACAAAGCCATTCGCACCCGCACCGAAACTGCGGCACAGGCCATCAGGTGACAGCATGCGCATAGCGCTCAACGCGGCGTAACTGGACGGGTGGGTATATATGTTCACGCCGCCCGCAATCGCCGCGTCACACTCCCCCCGCTGCAAGCTTTCACAGGCTTGGTGGATCGCTGTAAGGGATGACGAACACATCGTGTCGACGGGCACGCTTGGCCCGGACGCGTCCAGAAAGAACGACAGCCGGTTGGCAACAGAACTGAAAGACGTGTGCGGGTGGAGCGCCTTGCCTTGCGTCCAAAGCTGAGGTCCGAACATATCAAAGCCCGTGCGGGTGATGCCCGCGAAGACGCCCAGCCGCCGGTTCAGTTTGGTGCGAACGTGTTCACGCGTGATGCCAGCGTTTTCCAGTGCGTTCCAGGCAATTTGCAAAAACCGACGTTCTTGCGGGTCGAGCAGCCCCGCCTCTTTGGGAGAAATGCCAAAGAAAAGAGGATCAAATTCCGTGACACCGTCTAAAAAACCGCCCCATTTGCAGTAGCTCTTGCAGGCGTCTACGGCTTTATCGGGATCGGGCTCATAGTGGGTTTCAAGCGGCCAGCGGTCTTCTGGGATTTCCGTGATCGCCGATGTCCCTTGCGATAAGAGCTTCCAAAATTCATGGGCAGTGCGGCCTTGGGGAAACTCAAACGCCATGCCGACAATGGCGATGTCGCCGCTCTCCTGCGGGCGCTCAATGGGAACCGCGGCAACAGCTTTTGACACATTGTGCTGCTCAGCAAGATAGGTCGACAAACCAGAAATCGTTTGGTGCTGAAACAAAAGCGTTGCGTCGAGATCCGGAATATCCTGTCTCAGCCGCGCCGTGATTTGAGTGATCAAGATAGAGTCGAGCCCATAGTTGCTCAGCGGCTCGTCGGGCTTCAGAGTCTGCGGGTCCAGCCGCAACACCTCTGCGATGGCTGTGCGCAACAGTTGCCCCACCGGCTTGTCGTCATGCGGCGTGTCCGCAGGTTTCGGTGTCTCTTGGCGCGCCTTTGTCGTGACTTTGGTATTGACCCATCCATCGCTCGTGGCCGCAATGATGTCTTGACCAAGATCGGCGGTGGTCTCGGTCGGGGACGTCACATCAAAAAACCCGACGTCCGTCAAAGCGCTGCGCCAACCCTGCAGTGACACCAACGGACTACCCGGGATGCGCAGCCCGTCACGAGGGGCCCACCATCCTTTCAGAAGGCCAAACGTGGTGTGCGCGAAAATCGAAAAACCCGTAATTTCATTCAGCCACAAACGCCCGCCCGGTTTCAGCAATGTTTTCGCGTGGCGCAATGTCCGGTGCATATCCGGTGTGGCGTGCAAGACGTTTGTCGCGATAACGGCGTCAAATCTGCGCGGCGCAAAGCCCTGATCCTCAGGGGCGGTGGTGATGTCGAGGATTGATGTCGTGAGGTAAGGGGCCAACGCGCCAAAGCTGTCTTGCCCGTGCATCAGGAAGGCACGAGAAATGTCAGTATACTCATAGCGCTCAATGTTGGGCAGGTCTGCCAACACTGGTATCACTTGCGCCGTTGTCCCGCCTGTTCCAGCGCCAAGTTCAAGCACGCGCATGGGGCCGTTTCGTTGGCTCAGATCGTCGCGAAGGGTATGTGCCAACACATCGTTCATGAGCTGTGATGCGGCCAGATCGCGATAAACCGGTTCAACCAGAGACATTGAGGCGTCGGGAAACATCACAGACGTTGCCGCGCGCTTTCCGCTCAGGATGTCCGGCAAAGCCGCAAGACAGATTTCTGCCAACGCGACAGCACTTGCAATTTTGTCATTTTGCTTCAACGCGGAGAGCCGCGCGCGCCAATCAGATTGCGGGCGAGTGACATCGGTCAAAAGACGGTCCGTCGCCGCGCGCCATCTGCGCAGATAGTCGGGTGTCTGATCGCTATCAGGGAGGGCCGTGCTTTCGAGTGTGTCTTTCAACGCGCAGATCAAAATGTCTTCGAGGTCCGGGCAGGCAAAGACCCCCTGTCCGGACAGGTCACGGCTGCGCTGGGCAAGACCATCGGGCAAAGCCGGCAATCGCGGTGCAGCAGCGGCGCGCTCAGGCGCGCGCACGCAGCGCGACAGATCGACCAACGGATGGCGTGACAGATCGCTCCATTTCAGAATGGCAACCTGCACCAAAGGATCGTTTAACACGTGATCCATAAACGGCACGGCATCGGCGATCGTGATAGGGTGCACGCCTTGTTTCGCCAGGCGGGTCTGAGTGGCTTCGGTCAGGGTGGCCGCCGCGCCCTTATCCCAATGCCCCCAATTTATCGTGCGGATCGGGTACGGCGTCTCTTTGTCTGCAATCCGCGCATACGCATCCATGAATGCGCCACCTGCCGCGTACCCCCCGTACCCGCCCGGGTTTTCCAGGGCCATGATCGACGAAAAAATAAGAACAAAACTGGGATCAAATGGTTTGACAGCGTCTAGCGTGGCGAGGGCGACGCCGGCTTTCGCTTCCAACATTTGGGCGAAGTGTTCGTCGCTTGTGTCAAGGATCGGTGCGTCGGCGGGCCCCAGCGTGGCCAGGATTATCCCGTCAATGTGTTGGTGTTTGGCTTGAATGCTTGTCAGAGCTTTTGCCAATTGCGCGGGCCGACTGGCATTGCACCTGATGTATTCCGGCTGCTGACCATTGACAGACGCGGCTTTGATCTTGGTTTTGACAGAGCGGCGGCGCCCAAGCCAAATGATGGTCGCGCGGCTTGACGCCAAAACGTGGCGCGTCCAAGCGATCCCAAGCCCCCCGGCACCACCAATGACCACATAGACCCCTCCTTCGCGCATGTGAGAGGTCTGCGGCGCGGAATGCTCAATCGGGACAAGCTGCTGGCGGTGCCAGATGCCATTGCGATATGCCACGGCCTTGCTGGTCAACGGATTGGGCAGCAACAGATCACATGGAGCCTCCAAGGTGGAGAGCTCCAAGTCCAGACACGTCACGGACCAATCCGGACGCTCTTCTGACAGAGATCCTGAGAAGGCCATAATGGAGGCCGCGCCCGCGGAAGTGAGATCATGACCTGTTACGCATGCCCCGTTCCACGTGATCACTGTCAGCTGTGAGACACTGTCCGACTGGTCCAACGCCCGAACAAAGCGATGTAGCGCGATCAGATCCTCCTGAGAGGTTGCCGGTTTGTGCGGCTCTGAAACCCAAAGAATTTGGCGAACAGCTTTGACGTGTTTCGCCTTTGGCATCTCTGTCGGTGGCAGAACCTGTGCGCCCTTCAGACCGAACGCCGTGGCGAGGCCTGCGCCAAAAGGACCAGCTACCAGAATGGCGTCATCGGCAAGTGGCGCGAGGCGTGCAGCATTAACAGGGCTCCAACTGGGGGCAAGGGCTTGCGCGCGCACCTTGTCTGCCGATGTGCCCGGCCCCTCGGGCAAAGCCCAATGCTGGGTCTCAGCAAAGGGATAAGGCGGCAAATCCAGCCGAAGCCCAGAATACGCACCTGCATTTTCCAAATCCGCCCAAGCCACGTTTTTTCCCGCACTCCAATCGCGGGCAACATCATAGTTGGCACTGTCATCGCTCACATGCAGTGGCGCTTGGTCATCTACATAGCTTTGCAACGCGGCGATCAGGCCTGACCGCGATGTGACCTCGGCGATAAACCGAGTGTCTTGAGCGGCGCGCCGGTGCAAGCTCCAATGGCTCAACAGCGATAGATCACAGGACGCGCCTTTGCTGGACAGCCAAGTGATATAGCTTTGCGCCAGTGCCGAAAGGCGCTCAGGCGTTTTTGCGGACAACGCGACCAAATGCGGTTGACCGTCGCAAACGTGCTCTGGTTTCGCAAGGCTTGGCGGCGCGGCGATCACGGCATGGGCGTTTGACCCACCTGATCCAAAACTGCTGACACCCGCCATACGCGCGCCGTGCAAGGGCGTGGGCCAGGCACCGGGGTTTTGCGCAATGGACAGGCCGCTGCCGTCCAATTCGATTTCAGGGTTCAAGCTGTGGAAATTCAAGGTGGCTGGAATTTCGTCATGGCGCATCGATAGGACAGTTTTGAGAACGCCTGCGAGGCCTGCTGCAGCTTCCAAATGCCCTAGGTTTGACTTGATAGACCCGATGCTGCAATGCCAATCCGCCTGCGTGCCGCCCGCGAGCGCGATGGCGTGCTTTATACCTTCGATTTCAATAGGATCCCCAAGCGGGGTTCCGGTCCCATGCGCCTCAAAATAGGAAATCGCGTCCGGGCCAATCTCGGCATCTTTCCAAGATTTGGCCAGAAGCCGCCCTTGGGCATCCGGGCTGGGCACTGTGAGGCCATCGCTTTGCCCGGCGTGATTGCTGGAGGTGCCTTTGATCACCGCGGCAATGCTATCGCCATCGCGCACGGCATCTTTCAGACGTTTGAGAACAACGGCAATGCCGCCTTCGCTCCGCACATATCCGTTGGCACCAGCGTCAAATGTTTTGCACAGGCCATCGGGTGAGAGCATGCCAGCTTTGGCATATGTGACACTCAAACTCGGGTGTAAAATCAGGTTTATCCCGCCAACCAGACACAGCTCCGCTTCGCCATTGCGCAACGATCCAACAGCGTGATGCAGCGCAACCAGAGAGCTGGAACACGCCGTATCAATGACGGCGCTCGGTCCTTCGAACCCGTAGAAATAGGATATGCGGTTCGCAATCACTGACGCTGCATTCCCGGTTCCATGATGTGGCGTGGTCTCGGTTTGGCCTGCGTCGAGGCAGCGTTGGTAGTCAGAGCCGCTGACGCCCACGAAAACGCCGACGTCACTTCCAGCCAAGCGCGTTGGGACAATGCCCGCATCCTCAAACGCATGCCAAGACAGTTCGAGCATGATGCGCTGTTGCGGATCCATGCCCGCCGCCTCGATCGGGGCAATACGAAAGAAATCTGCGTCAAAACGGGACGGGTCAGACAAAAAGCCGCCTTTGTTCACGGCTGGATGGGCTGCGCCTTCTGTGTTCAAATCCTTGGGCCAGCGGGCCGGAGGGCGTTGCCCGATAACATCTGCTCGCGCGTGCAAAAGCTGCCAAAGATCCTCGGGCGTGTTGATATCGCCCGGCAAACGGCACGACATGCCAATGATGGCGATGTCTTCTGTGCGTATATGTGGATCATCGGATTTGGATCGGTCAGGGTTGGCGGAACCGGCTTTGACCGGCGCTGTGTCTTTCAAAAATTCAATGAGCTTGCGGGCTGAGTTGTGTCGAAACAAAAGAGCGGCGGATATTTTTTGTCCGAAGGCATCTGATACCGCATCGGCCAAGGCCATGATCCCGCTCGATTCAAGGCCAAGGGCAAGAAAAGCGGTGTCGAGATCAAATTTGTCCGCCGCGTCGCCCAGACTGTTTCGGACGCATGCGGTCACAATGTCTGAGATGTCAGTAACACGAACACGCGCTTTCTCCCCGCGATCTATGGCGCGGCGTTTACGCTTGGCCAAATCGTACCTGATCAAAACCCCGTATCCCAGGTTTCGCTGATCTCGCACGCGGTAGTTGTTCACCAAACCGATGACCTGTGCGCCATGCAGTTCATGAAAGCGTAAAATGGGATCGGATATCGTCCCGATGGGCGTTTTTTGATCCACGTAGGCGATCAAGTCGTTGCGCGTCTTGCCGGAAAATTCGGCGCAGAGCGTCACCGCCACAACAGACGAGATGCCGGATGTCAGCGCGGCAAGGTTCAGACGAAAATCAAGAAGATGATCGCCCAATCCCCTGTCTTGAAACGCGGGCAGGACACTGATCGCAAGAAGCTGAAGGGTCTCACCGTTGGCGTCAAAGAGCGTATCGACGTCATCCATATTTGTGGAGGTGAGCGCATCCGTATCTGGGATGCGCTGCGCATAAATCACCCCGATCAAGGCGTCGTCGATCACAACGCCAAAATGGTCCTGATCGGATTGGCGCAACCGTTTGGTCAGCTGTTCGATTGGCGTTTGCAGCGCCTCAGACCAACAGGCCTTTTCGATCTCCAAAAGATAGGGGATGTGACTTTCCCTCAGCCGGCACAGATGAAAGGCCTGCGGGCTTAGGCATGCAACAACCTCTTTGAGTGTGGCCCCCTCATGCAGAACCTCGCCTTCTGCGGGCAGCCACCCTTGCTCAGCCGCGACCAGCAGCATCTCTGCGGGCGTCACGTCATTCGACACCGCCCAATCCAACACGGCCGCCCGACCTGCTTGCGTTTCATCAAACGCCTCAAGCTTCTGCAAAATCTGTTGCAGATCGTTCCATTCTTTGGGTTTCGTGGCCCTTAAATTCATAGCGCACGCGTTTTGAGGTCAGCGAGCGAAATTTCCGAACACATGAGATGTCTCAACCTGATCCCCAATCAGACAAACTTGATCGTTTGACGGCCACCGCAGCTGAGTTGCGCTGCAAGACAGGCCGACTCTAAATGTACTCGTACTGCCTGTGAAAGTCTTTGATTTGTTTCAGAAACAACCGTTCCGGCCCGCCCGACGCCCGTTGTCTCTCAATTGCGCTTTTGACAGCAGGTATCATATCCAACGACGCCGTATAATTGCGGGTGCCAAAGGTCAAATCCTGGCAGCCTTCCAAAAGCGCTTCATACTCTGGCATCGTTAACGTGTGACGGCTGTCCAAATGCTCTGCGATCCCTGACTGCTGCACCATGCGTTGCCCGTCAGCTGTGACCACACCGCTGTAAAACTCTGAGCTGCAGCCGGACCCGTAAGAAAAGCAGCCGATCCGTTTGGCCCTGTCATACTGACCGTTTAGAATGGCCCCCGTCAAAGACACCAGCACAGTTGCTCCCATGATGTTCCCGATGCGCTGGCACAATCGCAGGCCGGGGGACACGCGTGATTTGAAATCCGCTTCTATCGCGTCCATTGACGCCTTGGCATGGCGGCGCATCATGGAGCGGTGCGCGCCCTTGACCATGCCACCAAAGGGCGTGTGAAACGCCAGATAGTCGAAGCTGCTGTCATACCTGACCCCTTCAACGCGGTCGCAATAGGCGTCAAATGTTGCATTGCAGCAATCCAGGTAAGACAGCAGTGACAGATCAGCATCGCCAGCCTCAGAGTCTGGGATCGGGCGGCATGTGTCCATCACCTCAAAGCTGTGGTATCCGTTCGCGCCAACATCCACTTGGAAGACATCCGGCTGATCGCTGATCAACAGTGCCACAGCGCCTGCACCGCCGCTGGGCTCAAAGTATTCCCATTCCATTGTCAGGCCGTCGCTTTGCTCATCGACCAAAACCCGCGACAGATCAGTGGCGATCACCAAAGCTTTGGCACCGGGAGACACACCCGAGAGAATGAAGTTGATCGCCATCTGCAAGCCCGCCGTGCCAGAGTAACAGGCTTGCTTGATTTCAAACAAACGGCAGGTTTTTGACAACTCAAGGTAGTCGTGAACATAGGTGCTGAGGGATTTGCCAAAATCCAGACCCGACTCTGTGCAGGTGATCAGCAATTCGATGCTGTCTCTGTCCTCTTGGCTCAGAGTGTCCAGCATCGGTTTCGCCGCATTGACCGCGAGCGACACCGGATCTTCAAACGGCAGCGCCGCAGATTTCTCACGGATCAACAGGTTTTCGAAACGCGTCATATCCATGCCGCGATACGCGGCCAGCTCTGCCACATCCACGACGACACTGCCCCCATAAAGCCCCAGCTTTTGGATCCCCACCTTCTTCATGTCGTGACAGTGTCCTCGCGTGGCATTAGGTGTGCTGCAGGTCGCACTATAACAACGCCGCAATCTTACCCAAGGTCAAATCACATGGACAAAACTGATGCCATTCAAACCGTTATCGCCATCGTCAGAGACATTTTGCCGGACATAGATCCAGAACGTGTGACGGCGGAGAGCGTTTTGGCGGATTTGGGCGCGAACTCAGTCGATCGCGTTGATGTTCTTGCTATGTCGATGGAAGGACTGAACGTCCGTGTCCCAATGATGACATTTGCCAAGGCAAACACCATTGAGGATATCGCTGTCCTTCTTCTTCAGGCACGTTAGCCGCGACGCACCCGCCGTTCATCCGACGACAGCAAAACGATCACGCCCACAAGCGGCGACAACAACAGCGCGATTAGGAAATTTCCCAAAAACCCGAACCTCTTGCGGCTTCCGAGCACGCCGATAATCCAAGCGAGAACGAGCCAGATCAGCAACGGCAGTGGGTTAAATATGAACAGCATATGGCCCTCTCTTGGGTTTTGTTGATTTCAGGTACCGAGGTTTAGGGTTGTATGTTTTGTATCGGGCCTATTGTTTCGTAGTCCAAAGGCAGTTCCTGTGTCGCGACAGTGCGAAATTCATCCCCATCATACCGCACGACGTAGATTTTTGTATCCACAATTCTGCCGAAGCGGTCAAAAGCGATAGTGCCCGTTGCGCCACTAAACTTGGAGCGATATCGCATCGTGGATAAAAAGCTGGCTAAGTCCTTGCTATCAAAGCTTTTTGACGAATTGACACCGAAAGCAAGCAAGTTAATTGCGTCAAACGCAATGGCAGATTCCTGGTCTGGTTTGTGCCCATATTCATCCTGAAACTGCGCCACGAAATCTGAAACCGCGTCTTCGGTGTCATCCTCCTCATAAAGAGAGACGGCGATCACGTCTTTCATCGCTTCAGCACCCACTTCCTTGATGGCCGCTTCGCTAAAAAGCGCCTCAGGACCAAAAATGGGTATGTCTAGACCCAGGCCGCGGGCTTGCTTGATGAAATCAAACATCGCGTTCTGCGAGCTCGAGCCGATGAAAATGGCGTCGATTTCGCCCGTTTTAAAAAGGTTGTTATCCAACAAAAACAACAGCTGTTTTGAGGTCTCAGGGCTCGTTTTTTGAACCAAGCCCTGGTACTCAACGGTGCCGCCGCTGACGGTCAGAAATTCCTCGAATTGCGATGTCAGTCTCTGGGCGAACTCGGATCTGTCAGACAAGACGATGAAAGTGTCCAGTTTTTCACTCAAAGCGTATTTCGCCATGCTCGCGGCCTGCTCACGATTGTTTGGTGTCAGCATGAACACCAGATCGTATTGCAGGTTCGTGATCGGGCCATCGGTGACATTGGTTGTCAGAAACAACAACTCCTTGTTTTGATAAACCGATGAGGCGGGCAGGGCGAAAGACGATGAGCTGTGCCCGACAATTGCGAACAGATCCGGTTCTGCGGAAATCCGTTCTGCAAGCCTTAGAGCTGCATCAACCTCATCGGCTTGTGCACTTTCGTCAACGGCATTCTGGACAGGAACAGTCTCCAAGATCAGCGATTTGCCCAACACACCGCCATTTTCATTGACCTGCTTGGTGGCGAGGCGGATGCCCTTCAGAAAAGAGTCTTCTCCGTTGGTGTCAGAATAGGTCGCGATGATCTTGAGCTGGGCCAGGTCGCCGTCTTGGGCCTGTGTTGTCGCGGCCGTGTCCTGTGCAAAAACCGACTGCGCAGCCATCACGAGGCCTGCTAAACAGCCCGTAAAGACACGCCGCATGCTAGTTGTTCCCACCCAAAATAATGGGCAGCCCATCGGAGCCTGATCCAATCACCACGGTCTTTGCATTGTCGCTTTCTGCAAGGTCGGAGGTCGCGCGGATCCCCTGCCACCGCAGCAAGTCAGGGGTCAGGCTTTGACTGATTGTATTCTGATAGACTTGGATGCCTTCGGCTTCGATGCGTTTGCGTTCCGCTTCTTGGCGCTCAATATCAATGCGGAATTCGTATGCTTTGCTTTGCTCTTGCAACGCCATCTTGTCTTCAATCGCGATGCGCACGGCCTCTGGCAGGATGACCCCTCGCACCAGAACCGCATCAACGATCACATATCGTTCCTCGCCTTCGATCAAACTGTTTGCGATGACGGTTTCAAGGAAACCGCGGCCACTGGTGTAGACCTCTTCGGCTGTGTACTGGCCAACGGCACGGCGGAGCACAGCCTCAGTTTCCGGAAACACAACCTTATCGGCATAATCCTTACCCACATTCACATGCAGCGTCGGCAAAAGACGCACGTCAGCGCGGTACCGGATCGCGACAAGAATGGTGACAGGTAGACCATCGCTTGTCAGCAAGTCGTACCTGTTCTCGCGGATTTGGAGACGCACATCATAGATATGCATCGTGTTCCAAGGATAAATGATGTTCAGCCCTTCGCTATAGAGCGCAGAAACCTCGGTTCCGCTGATGAAGCGGTACAAGACGCCAGCTTCACCAGATTTGATCTGAATAAAGATGCGTGGCCAAAGAAAGATCAGGATTGCCGAAACAATCAAAACCACAAGAGTGACGCCAGATCGTATCCAACGCTGCCAAATGGCTTCGCCCTTCTCCAGTTCGTCGAAGCCTTGATCTGCTGAGGTCATTGCAGGCGCCAATACCCTGATGTGTATGGATATGGAGCGTATATTGCGACAATTTCATTGGACTGGCAATAACTTCCGCCACAGAGACAATGTATCAGTTTCGCCGTTATTGTCTCTGAATCATTGATTTTTAACCGAGACCTGTTACGGTCCCCACGGCTGCGCTTGGGATATCTTGGCGCGATTTCATTTTTAAAGGGGCTCTCCGATGGCCAGTTCAGAAGATACCAAAGACACAAGTGCCGAGGTCGCTCTAGGTGAGCCTGTGACGCTGAAGGCAGATGGGATCATTAAAAACCACGTTATGGCAACAATGGCTGCGGCAACCGTTCCCGTGCCCGCCTTTGACGTTGCGGCGATTTCAGTGATCCAGATGCGCATGATCCAAAAGCTTGCGGAACTGCATGGTCAGCAATTTTCAGACGCGATCGCAAAGAATGTTTTGACGTCGCTGGTCAGCTCCGTTTTGGGATACAGCGCAGGTGTCGTTGCGGTTTCCAGTATTGTGAAAGTTCTCCCTGGCGTTGGTACGCTGGCCGGAATGGCGACGCTGACGTCGGTTGCGGGCGCAACGACCTATGCGGTTGGCCAAGTGTTGAACCGGCATTTCGAAGATGGCGGTGGATTGGAAGACCTGTCTGTTGATGACGTGGCCAATTACGGCCGGCAACAATTCAAGCGCGGCAAGAACATCGCGCGCAACATGGCCAAATCAAATAAAGAACCCGCATAATATCTGGTTTAATTCGCAGTAAACCCACGGCCCCCGGTTTCGGGGGCCTTTTTACTTTGCGGGGCTGCGCGTTGACACCATGCGCCCCATGTCGAATTTCATGATCCGGTCTGCGGCGGACCAGTATTTTTCATCATGCGTGACCGCGATGATCGTTTTGCCTGACGTCGCAAGTTGAGGGATGATCGAGGTGTAGAACCTGTCGCGGAACATCACATCTTGTTCCGCGGACCATTCATCTAGCAACAGGATCGGCCGATCCTCCAAGATGCTCACGATCAGGGCCAGCCTCTTTTTCTGACCCGTCGATAAATTCAGCGTTGTAAACCGACCGTTCTCAAAGCGTGTGACACCGCCCAGCCCCATTTCATCGATCAGCTGGTTCACCTCTGCATCAGACACGTGTTCCAGCCCGTACATTCGGTCAAACAGGTGGTAGTCCACAAAAACGCTGGAAAATAGCTCACGGTAACCGGCGCGGTCTGTTGGCGTTTGGATCTTGGTGTCATCAAGGGCAATTGTACCGTCGTCGGGTTGCAGCAACCCGGCAATGACGTTCAGCAAAGTCGATTTCCCGCTGCCATTGCCCCCGGTCAAAAACACGACCTCACCGCGCTTGATGTTCAGCGAGATGGGGCCAATCGCAAAACCAGGCTCATCACCTGTTGTGACATGGCGGTACCCGATGTCTTCCAACGTGATTTTGCTGAAGTCTAGAAAAGGCTCTACCGCAGACTGCGCGTCTTCTGGGCCAAGGGCATCAGTTTGCGCCAATTGACTTTGCACGGCTTTGATTGCCCCGAGGCCCGCATCAATTTGCAAAAACACCGGCGCTTGCGTGGCGATCCGCAACAATGGTCCAAGGCTAAAGAGCAACACCGGGATCACCTGAAAGCTGACCGTGCCAAAGCCTGATCCATGTTGAGGCAGGTAAAAGATGATGAACCCGATCACAATGTGGGTCACGCCATGCCCCAGCAACATAAGCTCAGTCCAACTGTCGCCCGTGCGCACCAGCGTTTTGTTCAGCTCAACCGACCGCTGTTTGATATCCTCGAACAGCGCATCGTCACGCTTGGCATTCAATCGCAGCTCTTTGGCGCCTTGCATCAAGGGATCCATCCCGTCCACAAAATGTCTTTGGCGGTTGATCAATTTAGAGACCTGCGTGGCAATGCGACGTTGCAGCGTCATATAAATGATCGCGCCGACAAAGGTGGCGCAGGCAAAAACGATGAGGGCTGAGGGCAGCAAGAACGTCAAATAGATCAGTGCCATAATCATCAAAACGCTTTGCTGCAGCGCATCAATCAAAAGTGGAAAAACCACGGACAGGCCGTTGGTTTGCTCCGAGATCATGGTGTAAAGGCTGCTGCGCCCCAAGCGATCCACCTGCGGCAACTCAGACCGGCGCAGCCTGTCCATCACATCAACGCGCAGGTCGCGCAAAAGGGTTTCGATCACCTTTGTCGCTCGCAGCAACGCGTATTTGTTGCCGAAGAAAAACAGCAAGAAGGCACCAAGATACCAAACAATATCCAGTGTCGTCGTGGGCTGGCCTTGTACGGCCCGTTCTGCAATCTCATTGATCGCCACGATCAAAGCTGCGTTGGCGATACCTGACAAAAGGCTCAGCAGGATCATGGCGCGCAAATCCCGGCGCGGGGCATTTAGAATGAAGCGCAGCAACGTCATGCTTGTTGTGCCTGAATGCGGCCCATGTCGAAATGAACCCGTCGATCGCAAAGATGCCAATAGCGGTCATCATGCGACACGACGATGATGGCTTTCCCTTTGGCTTTTAGATCGGGCAACAGCTCTTTGTAGAAAACATCTCTGAAATGGCTGTCTTGATCCGCGGCCCATTCATCAAAAATGTACACGTCCCGATCTTCCAGAAGTGCGGTGATCATGGCCAGGCGTTTTCGCTGGCCCGTGGAGATATCCAACGTGGAAAACCGACCGTTGCTATACGTGACCTTGTCATCCAACTGCATGCGTTTGAGCCAATGGGTGACAGTGTCGGGATCAATATCATCAAGACCGAACATCTGATCGAAAAGATGGAAGTCCGAAAAGATCGCCGCGAAAACCTCACTGTATGAGCTTTGCGTGCGGTTGGTGATGCGTTCGCCGTCCACTTTAATCTCACCGCCAGACTTGGGGTAAAGGCCGCATAGAACCTTCATCGCGGTTGATTTTCCGCTGCCATTCCCGCCCGTGACAAACAGGATTTCCGAGGCGTTCACCGTGAGATCCCAAGGACCCGACGTGAATTGCAGATCCCCGTTCGCGTTTCGATACTCAAAGGTGATATCGCGGGCCTCAATCCGCTTCAAACCGCGAAAGCGTTCTGGATCATAATATGCGTGCGCCGGCTCCTTTAACGCGTTCAGCTTTTCCTCGATCTCCGCAATACGGGTTAGCCCGACCTCAGCATTGGCAAACAAATGACTGACAGACGTGATCGACGCGAGCGGGCCAAGACAAAAGGCGGACACAGCCACGATTTTATAGACGATATCCGTGTAGCCGTCGTAATAGGCAGGCACGATAAAAATCAGGGCGCCGAGCATCGCGTAAATGAACGCGCTGGAAAACTGAATGAGCGTGATCCAGGTGGAGGCGACGCTCGTTACATTCGCCTGTTGCGCGTCAGCGAAACTCTTGAACTGGTTAAACAGCGCGATGTTGCGGGCCGCGTTCAATCGAATTTCCTTAAATCCCTTGGTAAATCCGACCATCCCGCGAACGACATCCGCCTCCGACTGAAAGACCTCAACCATAGCGGCGTTCATGATCAAGCGCCGCCGCCAAAAGGCCCATCCGCCGATCAGGGCAGCGGTGACGAAGATGACGAAGGCCACAAAGGACAGGCTAGCGATATAAAGCAGCGCACCCAGCAACAAAACGGCGCTTTGAACCGCGCCTGTCAGCAAAGGCATGTTGGCCGACAGAGAATTGGTTTCTCGGTTTAACGTGACAAGAAGCTCAGAGTGCTCCAACTGTTCAAGTCCACGCAGTGGCGCCTGCCGTACGGTGCCGGCAATCCGCAAACGTAACGCACTCAACCTGCTTTGAAGCAGGCGGTTCGATTTTCGCCAGGCAATGCTGGTTGCGTTCACGAAAATCAAAAACAGGACCGCATACAGCAAAACCAGACGCAGGCTTGTTGGTTCGCCAAAAGCGATCAATTCCGCAGCGTGGTTAATCAGCCCGATCATAAAAGCACTGGACAGGCCAGACACAATCGTGACGACAATGAGGGATGATAACGCTTTATCTGGTCCTGATTTTACCAAACGAATAAGTTGCATCAGGTAAAACAGTCCTTGTGTCGCGCGGGTCGCGGACGATCAACATCATGCGCGGGTTTATCGTATTGCAATGATGCGCGCCGCACAAAGAGAAAGTGGGAATGCCGATCCATGACCGTCCCTTGGGCATCCGTGAACACGGCTTTTTGTCGAGAGCTTAAGGCACTGATCGCCAAGCGAATGCCGCAAGGGGTCCGCGTTGCAGCAGGCCCCATTGAGCGCCATCAGCTTTGCCCCGAGGAAGAAGCCATGATTGAACAGGCTGTTGCCAAAAGACAGGCTGAATTTTCAACCGGTCGCGCACTGGCGCATCGGGCATTAGTCAACCTGGGATATCCCACCGAAGCGATTGAGATCGGCCCTTTGAGAAATCCAATTTGGCCAAAGGGTACCTTGGGCAGCATCTCTCATGATGGGGGCTGTTGCGTTGCACTGGCTGGAAAAGACACACTGCGTGGCATCGGTCTCGATCTCATGCACATTCCGTCACATGCCGGCAGGATGAGTGATCTCTTGGATATGTATGTGGCGGACAAGGATGAGTTGAAACGCCTGCCTGACCTGCCGCAACCGCTGAGGCCGGAAATGGTCTTGTTCAGTTTGAAGGAGTCGATTGTGAAAGCGCTGGTGGGCGATCTCGACGACTTTGTGGATTTACGTGATATCAGCTTGCAAAACCCTTGGGGCAAGGTTCGTGGCCCGACGGGGCAAGAGCGGCACATGACGCTTTGGATTGATCATTGCGGTTCTTACCTGATCACCGGGGCAATCTACGCGCGTTAGAGTGTTTCGCGATAAACCTGAGACACAGATGATCGCGAAACGCAGCGCAACACTCTTTCATCGCACGCGTTTCGCCTTTCGCTGATAGATCAGGTAAAAGGCGAAACGCTTTAGGTTTCCCATGGGAACTTCATGTCGCGCTTGTAGCGATCAATGTTGGCCAGAAGTTGCGGATCACTGAACAGACGGCGGTTTTCGGCAACCGCCTCAGATCTGGCCAAGTCCAGAAATTGGGTCATACCTGCGGCATAAGATTTGAAATCCCCCACTCTGTCCGCGTCCAGATGTTGGATCCTTCGAATGTGATGGCCCAGATCCAAATCCAAGTTCTCAGACACCGTATCCACCAAACCGATCTCAAGCGCCTTTTCTACGCCGACCGTTTGCGTGGTCAGCGTGAGCAGCCGGGCCCGGTGATCCCCGATCTTACGCACAAGAAACGGCAAAACGCAGGCAGGGTGCAGACCAAAGAGCAGCTCCGACACCGCAAAACTTGCCCGGCGGGTTGCCATGCACATGTCGCACGCCGCAACAAACCCAATGCCACCCGCCAATGCGCGCCCATCCACAAGGCAAATGGAGACAAACGGCCCCTGTGCCAGCCGCTGCCACAATCGATAGAGGTCTTCTGGATCAACAGGCGTGACACTGTCGAAATCAGCGCCCGTGCAAAATGCGTCTTGCGTCCCGCGCAGGGTGATCACAACGCTTTTTCGCTCTTCCGCGGCGTCCAGTTCCGCATGAAACTGTCTGACCAAAGCGTCCGTAATCGTCTCCCGCGTCAGGACGACATGCGTGACAGCACCCTCGCAATGGGTTGAAAGAGACGCGTCATGGGTCATCGTTTTAAAACAGTGGCATAGTTTATGCCCCCAAAGCCGAAAGACAGTGTGAGAACGCTCTCAATAGATGCATGGTGCACCGTTCCAGTCACAAAGTTCAGATCCGGCTCTATTGGATGCTCCAGATTGCGGATGGGGTAGGCGCATCCGTTCTCCATTTGCAGAAAACCGATGGCAATTTCCATCGCGCCTGCCGCGCTGATCCCGTGCCCGATGGCGGATTTTGGCGCGGTGATCAGGGCATCTTTCAGCCCCATGTCTTTGAGAACACCGGCCTCCACGTCATCGCCGCGCGCCGTTGCCGTTGCATGAGCGACAATCAGATCGACACCATTTGTCCCAGCACTGTCAAACGCGGTGTTTATGGCGTCTCTTTCCTTTTCCGGGGATGGCTCAGGGCCGCGTTTGGCGGCAAAAGCACAGCCCAACCCTGCGACAGTGCCATAGCCACGCCTCTCTCCTTTGACACGTGCAAAGACAAGGGCCGCCGCCATTTCTCCAAACAAAAATCCGTCCCTAAGAGTATCAAAGGGACGACAGGCTTGCTCAGGCGTGTCTGCAAACCGATCCGATCCCATAGCGCCCAGGTTGCGCAAAGCATACAATTCGGGCGCTCCCAAATCTTGAACCGGTGCCAAAGCGATGCACGTGTCGACCTGACCGGACTGCACAGCGCGCACGGCCTGATGCACCGCCATGGCTCCGCTGGCGGATGCACCGCCGACGGTGTACTGCAGCCCCTCAATCCCAAAATGCTCTGCGCATAAAGACGCAATATCTGTGTCGAAAAACGTATATCCCGCACGCGGCGGAACCATGACAATGTCAAAGCCGGAATATTGTTGAAGCCGCAAAAACTGTTCACGCGTTTGAAGGTTGCTACCCGCAACGATCAATCCGATTTTGTCCGACGGGTATGCCTCCAAACCCGCGTCTGTCCAAGCTTCTTGCAAGACGGCAAGGGCAACCTGTCCGCTAAACCCGGTGGACCTCGCATCCCGGGCACTTAGGATGCTGGGCGGGTCAGGCATTTCGACCCCTAAGAGAGGAAACCCGTCAATGGGCTCTCTTCCGTCTCTTTTGAGCACGCCAAACACATTGCGGCCGTCCGACAGACCAGCGGTCAGCGCCTCTTTACCATACCCAAATCCACAGGCCGTGCCGATCCCGATGCAGGCAATAGCAGCGTCAGACATCGGTGGACCAGATCGCTTTGGCCAAGGCCTTTGCATTTGGGTTTTGCAGCATCGTTTGATGGTTTCCGTCGACGGCCACCTGCTTCATGGTTTGACCATCGGCCATGGGCCAAACGTCCAACGCGTCCGCGACGTTAGGATGGTTCACATGAAACGCAACCACCGGGAAGGTCGCCTTTGGCGGATCGTATGCATCCACGATGCTGGACATGCTGCAATAGGTGTCAAACAAACTGGCCAATGCGGTCGGATCCTTGCCTGTTGCGGCTCCGATATCTTCCAAGGTGATGTGTGTTTTAGGGTGGGGCAGGGTCATCCCCATTTCTGTTGCAAAATTCGCAAGGTTACCCTTCGCCAGCGTATTGTCTTGATCTGCAAAGTACCTTTGCGTGACACTGGGGGCATAGCTGTCTATCAAACTGACCTGCGCCACACGATCAGACTGCTCTGACAGCTGGTGCGCAATCTCCCATGCCAGAACGCCGCCTGCGGACCATCCGACCAAGTGTACAGGGCGCCCAAGTTTCAGCAGATCTTTTGTGTAAGTCCCTGCAACCTCTTCTAAGGAGCGGTCCGCGTCCCCGGGGTAATCCATCGTGTAAATCGGCCGGTTCTTGGGCAAGTGCTCCATCAGTTCTGCGTAGGTCAACGCAGAGCCCAAGCCACATGGTATCAAAATCAGAGGCGTTAGGTCCGTGCCCTCGTTAAGGCATATCAAACCACTTTCTGTTGCCTTTGTAATGAGAGCCGTTTGCGCCGCAACCGTTGGCGCGGACAGCAATTGAGCAACTTGAACCCTGATGCCGAGCGTGTCGTAAAGCTCACCCGCAAACCGTATCAAACCAAGGGACTGCATCCCCAAATCGGCCAGGTTTGCATGTTCGGGCACGCGGTCAACGCCCAAGATATCCGCCCAGATGTCTGAAATCGAACGTGTCAGGTCGTCTTGCCCGCCCAAGGGAGTGTCCCCGTCCTGAGCGTGCCTGGGCTCATTGCGCAGCGCATTTGTATCAAGTTTCCCGCTGGCGGTGCGCGGCAGCCTGTCGATGATCGTAACCTGCGCAGGAACCATGTATCGCGGCAAAAGATCTTGCAGGTTTTGACGAAGAGATGCGGCCGTCATCCCAGGTTTGGAGACTTCGCAAAACGCCCGAATTTCGGTCTGTTCCTGGTTTTGACTTGCGACCACCGCAGCATGCGTCACGCCATCAATGCCGCTGAGCGCTTTTTCTATTTCGCCAAGTTCCACCCGGTGCCCATTCAAGCTGACTTGAGTGTCAACACGGCCCAGGAATTCCAAAGCCCCCTGCGGCGTCCATCGGGCAATGTCACCTGTAAGGTACAGCCGATCCGTTCCGCCAACTGGGTTCGCCACGAACTTTTGCGCAGTTGCGGCCTTTGAATTGACATAGCCCTCGGCCAAACCCACACCGCCCAGAATAAGTAAGCCCGGGACACCGACAGGAACGGGATGGCCGTACTGATCCACCACAAAGGCCGTTTCGCCCGGCAGAGGCCGCCCGATTGGGAGCCTTGCACTTGGTAGGGTCACGCCCGGCTCCAAACAATAGGCGGTGGAGCCAATTGTCGTCTCCGTTGGCCCGTAAAGGTTGAACAAGCTCCGAGACGAAAGGGGGCTTTCCTGCCACAACGCGATGGTGTCAGGCCGCATCGCCTCTGCACCCGTGATCATTGCGCGCAACGTGTCCAACGCATCCCAATCCTGCGTTTTGGCGCAGGTCAAAAGAACTTCGTGCAAGAAGGCCGGCGGCAATTCCGCCAAGGTGATCCGGTTTTTCCGAATGGCATCGCACGCGTCCTGCGCAGACCAGAGCGCCTCGGTTTTCACAACCACACAGGCCCCACGCGTCAACGGTGTCAGCCATTGTTCGATGGATGCATCAAAACTGTGATCGGCAAAGTTCAGGACCACGTCCTTCTGAGAGAGCTGATAAAACTCTGCTACCCCATGGATGTGGTGTTGCAACGCGGTGTGGGACACGGCAACGCCTTTGGGGGTGCCTGTTGTTCCGGATGTGAACAAGACATATGCCAGCCGGTTGGCATCTGGCGCAACCATTTGACCAGGCGCACCGCTAAACGCTGCATCGACTTTGATCTGGGCGACAACAGTGTCATCGAAGGCCAAATGCAGGCGATCGACCAAACAGGCTGTCACGTTGGCTTGGTCTGCCAAAATCCGTTGACGTTCCCCGGGCAGATCCATTGAGATCGGGACATGCGTTGCCCCCGCAGCCCAGGTGGCCAGGATCGACACAACACATAAAGCGCCCTTTGGTAGGCATGTGGCAACATGATCACCCGGTTTGACGCCAGCGCGTTGCAACTGTCCGGTGAGCGCGCGGATCTGATCGCTGAGCTCAGAAAAGGTGATCTGTTTGGACCTCTCGATCAAAGCAGTCGCGTCGGGTGTGGCCTTTGCATGATCAAAAATAGAAGAGATCAGATCAGGCCCGGTCGCGGCGGGGCCACCGTTGCCCCACTCATCCATCAGCCTGCCTTCCACGTCATCAGGCACAAAGGAGATGTCCGCAAACGCTTTGGTCGCCTCGGCGCACATGCCGCGCAAGATCGTACACAGACCTTCGGCCAAACCGCGCACCGCATCGATGTCGATCAGGCAAGCGTCATAATCGAAGCGGCACCGGAGCCCGTCCTCTTGAGGATAAATCTCAAGCGCCAAGTCGTGCCCGCCATTTTGAGCCAATTCCGTGACCGGAGACACCGCAAGACCATCAGGCATGGCTCCGTCCGTGGCCGGGGCAAGGTTTTGATAGGCGAAGGCCAGCCGCGGCGCTGTCTGTTTTCCTTGCGCCAAGATCTCGGGCAATGGCAGGTCGGAGTTGTCGAGCGCGATTGCAAGGGTGTTGGCGACATGCGTGATCTGTGAGCGCACAGTTTCCAAATGCGCCAGGCGACAGTGAAGCGGAACAACATTGGTGAAATACCCAATGCTCTGCGCAAAGCGGCTGCTCGGCCGACCCAGCACCGGAACAGCCAAGGTGACATCTTTGAGATCAAACGCCCGTGCCAGGGTGGCCATATACGCGGTGCACAAAACGCTTGCGGGGGTTGTACATGCGTCACTGGCTAAACGGCGCAGGTCATGTAGATCGGCTTTGGAGATGGTGAATTCAACAGTGCCGCGCGGCGTGTCAGGGGGCACCAGCGGGGCGATATGCGATGGCAGACGCGTCGGCGGTGGCGCGTCAAAAAGAGCGTCACGCCAATGGCTGCGCAACTTAGTTCCCGTGTCACCGGCCAGCATGTCAACTTGCCAATCCACAAAGGCACCGAATGCGGCGGCAGAGGACGGGCGTGGCGATTGCTGCGAGGCGAATGCCTGGTAGACGTCCAACAGATCGCGCGCCAGGTTCAATGCAGACACGCCATCGAAATTGATGTGATGCACGAGGCCAATCAGAACGTGGTGGTCAGGCCCAAGGCGGGCCAGATGCACCCGCCAAAGCGCACCCTGGGCAAGGTCAAACCCGACATTGGCAAGGCGCTGCATCTCTTTGGTCGCCTCAGCCTCAGACAGGTGGCCCAGATCATGGATCTTCATGGGCACGCCCGTGTCTGGCAGGATAAACCGTTTAGGTTGACCTTCGTAGGTGCGAATGACGGAGCCCAAAGCCTGATGGCGTTTCGGCATTTCATCGCAGGCCGCCTGCAACGCCTCAAGATCAAGCCGTCCTTTCAGTCGGAGAGCGACCGGCACTGTATAAGCGGGGCTGGCCGGTGTCCTTTGATCTTCCAACCACAAAGCCTGCTGCGTTTGCGTCAATGGCAAAGGCCGGTCCACCGGGTCAGCGGCCTCTGCTATGGATGGCGATTGAGGCCGCAACAGCCCATCCAAATCCGCGATCAGCTGCGCAAGCGTCTCGTAGGCCAAAGTGTCTCTGATCCCAAAACTCTGGCCGGTTCGTTTTTCAATCTCCTGACAGATCGGCAAGATCGAGACAGAGTCCAAACCCAAATCAAGCGCGCCACGATTGAGATTGACCTGATCCATCTCTATGCGCAGCAGCTTCGCCAAATAGCGTCTGAAAAAACCTTCTAGATCACCGCCCGCATCGGTCTCATCGCCTGCAGGATCCGCAGCGTTCTGCGTGCTGTGTTGCCCTGTTTCAGGCAACCAATAGGGCAAACGCTGCAACGGATGCCCTGGAAGGGGCACAAGACAGCGGCCGTCTTGCGCCAAATCGGACCAATCCACACGCGCCCCAGCAATCCAAATCTGGGCGATCTTTTCCCAGTCTTTTTGGTCTATGCATGTGGCAATCATGTGCCGCCCGGTTTCTCCGCTGAACACCATCCGCATGTCGGATGTTGTCTCTGAGGCGTAATGAAGTGCGTGATGCGTTGTGTCTTCGGCCAAGGCAGAAAGCGCTGCAGACAGCTCTTCCATAGAAGAACACACCACAGCGGCTCTGACCTCCATATCCATGCGTCCGTACCGCAGCGTATGGGCCACATCCTCCAAGGCAAGATCGGGGGTTGCCGCGACATGATTGGCCAAGTCACCTGCCATCTGCCGCAACGCTGCAAGTGAGCGCGCCGACAGGGGTAGAAGGCACTGCTCACCACTCGGTGCGTGCGTGGGGCGCACGCGCTCTGGCGCGTCTTCTAGGATCAAATGCGCATTCGTGCCCCCTGCGCCAATCGCGTGAATGGCGGCGCGTCGGGGATGATCCTTGGGCCGGGGCCAGGCGGTCACGCGGTCGGGAAGGTAGAACGGCGTGTCCGCAAATTCCAACTTCGGGTTGAGCTCTCCGTTGATGCGTGTTGGCACAAAACACGCCTCACGCATCTGCAGAATGACTTTCGCAAGCTGGCTGATCCCGGAGGCCGCCTCGGCATGACCGATATTCGCCTTGACCGAGCCTAAAGCGCACATGTCCTGATCACTTGCGGGCTTGCCGAAAACACGTTTCAGCGCAGCAAGTTCCATACTGTCACCAAGTGCAGATCCATTGGCGGCGGCCTCAACATACCCGATCGTCTTGGGGTCTATCCCGGACTTTTCATAATTGCGCGTGTAAAGGTCGATCTGCGCGGCAATGCTCGGTACCCGGTAGCCGTTCGATTTGCCACTATGGTTGATCGCCGTCGATTTGATCAACGCGAGGATTTGATCGTGATCGGCCTGTGCCTCCGCCAAGGGTTTCAGCAAAACGGCGCCCACAGCTTCTGACGGAAGATAGCCATCCCCGTCGGAAAAACTGGTGCTGTCGGGGGATGTGCCTGAAAACCCTCCGGCGGAGAGGCCAACAAACTTTTGCGGATGCAAGGATACATTGACAGCACCCGCAATCGCTGCGCGACAATCGCCCCGGCGCAACGCATCGCAGGCCATGTGGATGGCCACGATAGACGAGGAACACATCGTATCCACCGCCACACTTGGCCCCTTAAGATCAAAGAAATACGAGACACGGTTTGCGATTGAGCTTGGCGAAGACAAAAGGTTCAAGGCCGCACGCGTCGGATCCGTTTGAACGCCGTGGTATTGCTGAGACATGGAGCCTGCAAAAACGCCAACTTCTGAATTCAGCCGGTCATGAAGGTTTGGGCCCAGATACCCGGCACGCTCCATCACGCGCCAACAGGTTTCCAAAAACAGCCTTTCCTGAGGATCCAGAAGTTCGGCCTCAGTTGGCGTTATGTTGAAGAACTGCGCGTCAAAGCAATCAATGTCTGAAAGGAACCCACCCCATTTGCATGCATCCGTGAGCGAAGCCTGATCCTCAGACGAGAAATGATCCCAACGGGAGGTTGGAAATTCAGTGATGCAATTGCGCCCGTGGATCAGGTTATCCCAAAACACATCCAGCGTATCGGCCTCAGGAAAACGCCCCGATAATCCAATGATCGCGATATCGTCGGAGGCGGGGTTCTCAGCGCGCATCATAACTGGCGCGGCATGCACAGGTGCTGCGGCAGGTCGCTCAGGGGCGTCCATCGGTTTTCCGGCAACTGATGCTGGAGTGGCGTCAGCCGCATTTGCACTCGCCCCCAAATGCGTCGCAAAAGCGGGCCCGAAACTCTGCGCCAATTCGCGCGCGGCGGTTTCCAAAGTTGGATATTCAAAGAAGAGTGTCGCGGGCAGCGGGCCCGAAATTTTTTCAATCTTTTCGCTAAATGCCATGATCGCAACGGAGTCGACGCCGTAGTCGACAAATGGCACATCAGGTTCGAGACGATCGCGCGAAATACGCAGCAGCGACGCAAGTTCATCGGTGAGGAACGCTTCAATCTCTCGCTCGAGGCTTTTGTTCGGCGCGCCAGGATCTGAGACGGTTGGCTCCGATCGGGTCAGCTCTGGTCGGGCTCGCGGTGACGCCTCAGCATCAGGCGCAATGAGCGCCCGCATTTTGGCGCCATCACCTTCTAGCACCAAAGCATGCGTAAGCGACGTCGCCAGGATCCCGTCCAAGGCCAGCAGGGCAGATCGTGTTGAAAGAGGTGCGATGCCTGACGCTTCAAACATCTTTTCTGTACTGGCTGTATCCAGCGTCATGCCACCATCAGCCCAGTAAGGCCAAGCGATGGACACCGTGTGCCCCTTGGCCGCGTGCCGTGATTTTCTGGTTTGCGCGAAGGCGTCCAGATAGGCGTTCGCCGCCGCGTAGTCAGCTTGTCCAGGATTGCCCATCGCACCGGCGATCGAGGAAAAGAGCGCAAAAAAATCAAGATCCACACCGGACAAGGCGCGATCCAGATTTGCCAAACCGGCAACTTTTGGCGCAAAAACGCGTCTTAGGTCATCAGGTCGTTTGCTGCGCAAGAGCCCGTCGGACAGAATGCCCGCACTGTGAAGAACACCGTGCAGCGGCTGGTGCGTCACCAAAGTCTTGATGAAGGTTTCAACAGCGCCTTGGTCGGCCAGATCGAGCGCGTGGTATTCGGCATGCGCCCCGAGCGCACTTAGCTCATCCAAGAATTCCGTATGTTCGCGCGTACTCTGACTGCGGCCTACAAGAACCAGTTTGACCGACGAAAGCGATGTCGCAATGTGCCTGGCCACGTGTTTGCCAATGCCACCCGCACCGCCGGTGATCAGATATGTGCCGCCCTCGCGCCAAACAGGGGTTGGGTTCAGAGGCGGACATGTCTCACGCCATCGCAAAACCGATCTCTGCCCGTCGACATACCGAATGCGCGTGACAGTGGACCTGGCACCTTCCTTGACCAATAGCTCGGCCAGACCTGGCTGCGCTGTATCAACTTCGATCGTTTGACCAAACACGCCGCGCAGCTCTTGCGCGGCCGTGTCAATCATCCCCGCCAACGCCGCAGCCTCAGAGGGGTCTTTGTCGGGATCAATCACCAATTGGTACACCAGATCGCCCGTCCGTTTCGAACGCGCGCAGGCCTGCAAATCGGCCATCAGGGCGAGCGCGTGTTCCTCGAAACCTGTCGCGCTGTCCTCGCCTGAAGTGGCCAGAGACACTGTCTCAATGCCCTCCAAAGCCGGATCTTGGCCCAGAAAAACGGCGCGATGCTCTGTGACAGTGGTGCGCGATTGATCTCTTAGCGGCTCTAAGGTCCATTCGGGCTCCAGGATCAATAGATCGTGCGATGGCTCTGATGCGATGCGGGCTGCGGTTTCTGGCGGCCGTGCAAAACTTGGCCAATAGGTCTCTCGCGCGAAGGGATAGGTCGGCAAACTGACGCGGCGGGGTTGCGGCCCGGACCCGTAGAGCTTGCGGAAATCGTAAACAGTGCCGCGCAGCCAACCATCCAGAACCGCATTCAAGTCGCCTGCATCGGGGTCGGCGATGTCGGGTTTCGCGACCACCTTTGCGCGACCTTCCCCAACCTGATGAGGACGTTCAGCGAGATAGGCACCCAACTCACGCCCGAGGTCTTGCGCGGATGACACGATCACACCCAGCCTATAGGGCATCGCTTCCCGCCCGATCTGAAGCGTGAACGCAATGTCCCGCAACGGCGCGGAACGCTGCGGTTCTTGCAGCCAGTTGAAAAGGTTTTGCGCCTGTTGCCTCAGTTGATCTTTGCTTTGCGCAGACAGAACCAATAGGTGCGGTTCAGGCGTTTGGTCCGCATGGTGCGTTTCGGCCTCATACTCTTCGACGATGATATGCGCGTTTGATCCACCAGCACCGAAGGATGAAATGCCTGCTGCTCTCGCGCGGTCCAGGCCGTCGATCTTGGGCTTTGGCCAGTCTCTCAACCGGGTGTTGACGGTGAACGGGGTGGCGTCAAAATCAATGTCTGGGTTGAGTGTTTCTGCGTGCAACGATGGGGCGATTTTCCCGCTTTTTATTTGCAGCAAAACTTTGGTCAGACCGGCCAGCCCCGACACGGCCTCTCCGTGACCAATGTTTGACTTGGATGAGCCGATCCAACAGGGCGTTTGAAGCTCATTCCCATACCCGCGCGTCAGACCCAAGATTTCGATAGGATCGCCAAGCTTGGTTCCTGTTCCATGCGCCTCAATGTATCCGATTTGGCGCGGGTCCAGACCTGTCTCTTGCAAGGCGCGGCTGATCACGCTCTGCTGCGCTTTGGGGTTTGGCACGGAATAGCCATTTGTCCGACCACCGTGATTGACAGCACTGCTTTTGATGACGCCGTAGATGTGATCGCCATCAGAAATGGCTTTGTTCAAAGGCTTCAACAGGACAACACCAACGCCTTCGCTGGGCACGTATCCATCCCCGTCCACGCCAAAACTTTGGCAACGACCTGAGCCGGAGATGTACTGCCCCATGCTCAGAAGGCCGTATTTGTTGGGATGCAAGTTCAGGTTCACACCGCCCGCAAAGGCCATGTCAGTGCGCCCCAAAGCGAGATCAGCACAGGCCAGATGAAGCGCCGTGAGAGAGCTCGAACACATGGTGTCAACGGCCATGGATGGCCCGTTTAAGTTGAAGGCATAAGAGACACGGTTCGCAATGCCCGCATAGTAGCTTGCCGTGTTGGATCCCGGCGGTTGCTCCGCACCAAAGAGCTGATATTCCCCATACATGACGCCCGCATAGACACCGATTTGAGCACCGTCGTCACCGTGGCTCTGCGCCTGGAAATCTGACCGCGTGTACCCTGCATCTTCCATGGCCATCCAAGCATGCTCCAGAAACAGACGCTCCTGAGGGTCCATGGCTTCTGCCGCACTTGGAGAGATGTTGAAAAAGAGCGGATCAAAGGCCGCGACATCATCAATGAAACCGCCCCATTTGGAATAGTGGCCATCCAAACGCGACCGATCTTCGGTGAAATATTTTTGCCAATCCCAACGGTCTTTGGGGATTTCCGTGATGCAATCGCGTCCGTTCTTAAGATTTTCCCAAAAGGCGGCGATGTCATAGGCTTGTGGATACCGACCCGATAGGCCAATGATCGCGATGTCGGTTCTGCGATGGTCTGAGCGGGCGGGACGCTGCGCCCCGATCGCATGCTTGATGTCTTTGGCGTCCGATGCGCGGGTGTTGCGCATCGCGTCTGTATGGTTTTGCTCAAAGTAATCTATGAGGTCGCGCAGCGTTTCGTATTCAAAGAACAAGGTTTTTGGCAACGTGCCAAACCTGGTTTCCAGCTTGGATGTCAGCTCCATGACCATATGAGAATCGATGCCGTAATGCTCAAACGGCTCGTCCATATCGATCTCATCGGGGGCACAGTCCAGGCTGTTTGCCAGAAGCGCTTTGAAATACGCGGCTTCCGTCGGTGCCTCAGGTGTGTCGGCGTGGTGGTCACCCAGGTTTGGCATTGGCAGGGTCCGCATGGAAAACCCTTTGATCCGTGCAACGACGATGCCGTCTTCGTCGATCAGATCGATATCGAGCTTTTGAACGCCTCTCACGGGTGTGTCCGCCGCGCGGCGATCCAGGGTGACCCACACCCTTCGTGGCACAGGCGCAAAGACAGACACCTCTTCGATGGCAAACGGCAGCATCAGACCCGCGTCGCCGCTGCCCGGTGACAGACTGAAACCAATTGAGGCTTGAAGGGCTGCATCGAAAAGACCCGGCTCCATGTCGATTGCGCCCGCAGCAAATGTGTCTTGGTCGTCACGACGAAGCTGCGCGACCACGCGTTGCGCATCAGGTTTCAGTCCGACAAGGCATTGATGGCTTGGGCCATAGTTCAGACCGGATTGGTTGAAGATCGGATAGATCTGATCGGCCGTCACCCAGTCGGCTGACTGGTCTGCGCGCTGCAGCTCAGGCCAGGCAGGCCGTTGCGGTGGCGCAGGACGCGCTGATTGAAAACTTGCATTTCCTTTGCAGAAAATCGTGGCCTCTGCATCCCCATCCAGGATCGTAAAACTGGCGTGCTCTTTGTGGGTCTGAACCCTGATTTCAAGGGTTTTCGCCGCGTTGATCTGGGCGGGGGCCACCCACATCACATCCCTCAGCGTGATCGCGTCCATGTGCGCTAACCCGAGCGCCTGATGCACCGCAGAGCGTGCAATTTGCAGGTAGACAACGCCAGGTAAAACTTGCTGACCCGCAACAACGTGATCGCGCAAAAAGGGTTCACTGCCCGTCAGTTTCAGCGCGAAGGTCGACGTGTCACCCGAGGTCGCAGTCAGCGCGGGCATCGGAAGAATTTCAGCTTTGGGAGGGAGAGCGTTTTGCCCTGCATCGTCAAACCAAATGCGCTCGGTTTGAAACTGAGTGCCCGGCAACGGTATCCGGCGCGGCGCATTCTGTTGGTGGAGATCTGCCCAATTGACCGGCTGCCCCTTGGCCCATGCCTCTGCCACGTCTGAAAGATCATCGCGACTGGGCGTTAGAAGGTCAGTTTTTTCGCCGCGCACAACCCGCCCTGTCGCGCAACCTGCACATGTTCCGTTGGCAATGGCCTCGAGACGGTCCAGCATCTCTTCAATGGAACTTGCAACAAATGCGGCGCGGTGCGTCATCGCATTGCGCCCAAGCTGCAAGGTGAAGGCTATATCGCAAAGCGGAGGCAGGTTTGCGGGCGATGGCCCAGCCTGCAGACCCAGTTCATCGCATACATCCCGTAAGGATTGCACGCGTTGCAAAATGCGCGCTGGCACATCCCGGTTGAGCTTACCTTCCAGCGACCGAAGCAGGTGTTGACGCAGGATCGGGTCCACCCCCAGATCATCAAACAGGCTGTCGAGGTCTACTTCGCTCTCGGGAACGTCCAGCACATCCGCCAAGGCGCGCGTCAGGACATGGGGATCTACGTCCAGAGGCGCAGTTTCCTGAGCAGAGAAATGATCGAACAAAGCTTGCGCATTTGCGCGCAGCCCGGCGTCTGTCCGGGCCGAGATTGGGAATACCTGCGGTCCGGACGATGGTTCTGCGCGCAGGGGCGGGGCGTACTCTTCCATAACGACATGGGCGTTTACACCACCAAACCCGAAAGAGCTTACGCCCGCACGTCTGGGGACGAGGGTTTGATCATCCAGCCGTGCTGGCTCCCACGGCTTGGCCTGATCAATCAAGTAAAATGGGCTGCCATGCAAACGCAAATACGGGTTCACCTCTTGGGCGTGCAAGTTTGGGGCGAGCGTTCTTGCCTTCATTTGCAAAAGAACCTTAAGGACGCCAGCAATTCCCGCGGCCAATTCAAGGTGCCCTATATTCGTTTTCACCGCGCCCAAGGCGCAATAGGGGGCGGCCTCAAACGGACCATCCGACAGCCGGTCGAAGGCGGATTTCAGACCATCAATCTCAATGGGGTCGCCAAGTTCCGTCCCGGTTCCATGGGTTTCGATAAAACTGATCGACGTGGGATCGACCTTAGCGCGGCGTATCGCGGTTTCAACGAGACTGGCCTGCGCCTTTGGATTCGGCGCCGTCAGCGAATTGGCCTTTCCCCCGTGGTTCTCAGCAGAGCCCCGGATCAAAGCGTAAATGGTATCCCCATCGCGCAGAGCAGCGCTCAGCTTTCGGATAAACACCATGCCAACGCCCTCACCACGGGCATAGCCATTGGCGTTTCGTGAAAACGTTTTGCTGCGCCCGTCGGGGCTCAACATCCCGGCGCGCGCAAAGCTGACATGTGTCTCAGGGCTCAAAATCAAATTGATCCCGCCAACAATCGCTTGCTCGCAATCCCCGACCTGGATCGCGGTGATCCCGCGATGCAACGCGACCAGAGCACTTGAACACGCGGTTTCGACCGGTTCACTCGGGCCATGCAGATCCAGCAGATAGCTGATCCGGTTCGGCCCGACGGACCCAACGGCGCCGGTTGAACTATAGCTGTCAATGGCGGCACCGCTCTTGGCGAGGAGATCACCGTACCCGCTCGGAGCGGTGCCAAGGATGACGGCTGTCGCACTCCCGGCAAGGCTTTCTGGCGCGTGGCCTGCGTTTTCCAATGCGCGCCAGACATACTCCATCGCCAGTCTTTGAGCGGGATCCATCTGCACCGCTTCGCGCCGAGAAATGCCAAAGTGACGGGCGTCAAATTGATCTATGCCGTCGATGAATGCGCCCCATTTGGCAATGCCCTCGCCTGTCTCCATCTCGCGCCAGTCCCAGCGATCGGCAGGGATTTCTGAGACCGCATCAACGCCGTTCAGAAGGTTTTGCCAAAACTGGTCTAGGTCACGCGCCTTTGGAAACCGCCCGCTCATACCGACGATCACGATGGGATCGTCGTCGGCCTCCGATGTGTTCGGTGTTGGCCGTGCGGGTGACGCGTCTTCAACGGTCTCATGGGCCGCAAAACGATCCGGATATTCCTGTGACAACCACGCGGCCAACGCGCCAATCGTGCCAAACTCAAAGAAAACCGTCGGCGTGATATCAATCTTCAGCGCATCGTTTAGGTGGTTTGAAAACTCTGTCAGCGTAATGGAGTCAAACCCCAGATCAGACCATTCTGCCTCTGGATCCAGATCAGAGCGCGCAAACCCCATGCGATCCATCACATGTTGCATCAGATGCTCTTCGGCATCTTGGCGGCGACCGGGCTGCGCGGCCGGGTCTGTCTTGGCCTGCGGTGCGGGCGGCTCAGACGCAGAGGGGCGACGCGTTGGGTTGAGCCACTCTTGAAGGCGACTTGCCTCTCCGACCATGACCAATTGCTGCGGGGCGGCGCTTATCATCGCGGCTTCCAAAAGGTCCAACGCCGCGTCTGTGTCGAGAACACCGAGACCGGTCGACCTGCGCATCATGTCGCGCGCATGATCTTGCAACTGCATGCCGCCGTCTCGCCAGGGCGGCCAGGCCACATTCACGCTCGCGCCATATCGGGCTTGCGCCGCGACACGGCTGTTTCGATGCGCGGCAAACGCATCAAGAAACCCATTTGCGGCGGCGTAATCCGTCTGCCCGGCACTTCCCCAAATGCTGGACGCAGATCCAAAGGTGACAAACGCGTCGAGATCCAGATCCGCCGTTGTGGCGTCTAGGTTGAGTGTGCCTTGCACTTTAGGGGCGAGGACCTGGGCAAAATCACAGGGCTGTTTCTGCGCAATGAATTGATCTTGCAAAACGCCTGCTGCGTGGAAAACAGCATTGAGGCGCCCGTGGGCGCGGACAATATCCTGCACGGCGGTTTGCACATGTGCCGGATCGGTCACGTCAAGCTCTTGCACATCCGCGATGCCGCGCAAATCAGCTGGCACACCTGCATCGGCATTGCGGACGCCCAGCACGATCTTGGCCAAGGGTGCGCGGGCATGAATGCGCATTGCCAAATGCCGCGCGATCCCGCCCCGACCACCGGTGATCAGGTACACACCGTTGCTCTTCCAAGGCGTTTCCACAGCGTCGGTTGATTGCGTCACCCATCGACGGCTGTGCAAGCGATCATCGCTCAAACGGAGGTGATGCTCAGGCTGCGCTGCGGCGGCTTGCAAGGCGTCCGCGATCTGTTGGGCGGTGCATTCCGGCGCAATCTCGATCAGCTGTGCCTTAAAGACCTGACTTTCTTTGTTGGCAGAGGCGATAAGCCCCGCCAAACCCGACAGAAGATGATCCTCAAGGTCAGCGGTTGCAGGTACAATGATCTGTAAGGGCGAGGCTGCCCGATCTGCTGTGGTGAGCGCTGTCTTGAACGCGTCAAAAACCTGCAGGGCTGTATCAAGGTATATTTGCGAGGCTTCATGGCCGGTCGCAACGGGGTCGACTGGGCAATCAAGTGCCTGGGACAGAGCATCAATGTCAAACGCGCCACTGACCAGAACCCGCGCCGGGTGACTTTTTTCGGTTGTCTCGATGCTGTGCCAGGACGGTGTTGCGCGCAAAACCGCGTCGGTCGGGCTTGGGTCGGCAAGGGGCCGGCTGAGGAACCCTCGCAGCTGCGCAACCGGCTTGCCCGCATCAGACAGGATGTCCAGATCAACCTTGCTTTCGCCAGCACGTCGCAACCAGACAAAGCAGTTTTGGGGGATTGGCGCGCGCTGCGAAAAGCTCTCTAGTGCAAAGGGCAACGCCGCCCCGGTGTCGCCGTCTTGCGGAACCAATCCAAGGCAAGCTTGTAGGGCGCTGTCGATCAATCCAGGCACCAGAGCAGACATGCCAAAGCTCGGGTCCGAGGGAAGATCTATCCTGGCCAATGCCTGACCGGCGGAGGATCGGTGCAGGGTTTGAATGCCTTGGTGGCTGCGGCCATACTCCAGACCAAATGCGCGAAACTCTTTGTAAACGGTGTCGTGATCCAGCGCTGTGCGGTCCATACTGTATCGTATGGCTTCCAGGTCGACAACATCTTGATCCACTTGGGAAACAGCGCGCGTGATAGACCCCTGACATAAAAGGGCATTGCCGTTTGAGACATGCAGGATTTTGAAGCCATGTGTTCCGTTGGGCTTGGCTGCAAAAGCAATCTCAAGTGTTTGCGGATCGTCCGCGACGATCAGCGGTTGGACCCATGTCACCTTCTGCAAAACCAAAGGGTCAGCGCCGATTGACGTATCAAACTGTTCAAAACCCGCCCGCGCGATTTCTAGGTAAGCCGCCCCTGGTAAGGTGGCCTGTCCGTTTACCTTGTGATCTCGAAGACAGGCTTCCGCACCGGTCAAGGTCAAACGAAAGCGCGTGTCGTCACCGGTCTTTTGCAACGCCAAACCGACAGGCCCGTTTGTTTTGCTTCGGCGCTCTTCTGGCGTTGTGGCCTGCGCATTGGGGATCCAACATCTGCGCCGCTCAAACGGGTAAGTTGGAAGGGCGACGCGCCTAAGATCACGACCCCTCGAAAGCGGCGCTAGGTCCATCACCTCGCCCGTGGCCCACGCTTCGGCCCATGTCTGTAGGTTGTCTGCATCGGGTAAGGTCGTAACGGCGGCTCTGCGCCGCGTCTTCACGGTTCCAAATACCACCAGATCAGATGGCGCGCCTTGAACGATACCCGTCAAGGTCTCGACCAGATGCGGCACGTCTCTTGCGACAAAAGCCAAACGAGCGGTCAGATGGTCACGCCCGCATTGCAAGGTATAGGCAAGATCGGCCAAGCGTTCTGTGCTCCCTGCCTCGCCGTGCAGATGCGTCAGCAGGTCCTCAATGACGACGGCCAACCGCTCCTCTGTTCTGGCAGACAAACAGATGAGTTCCGGCCTATCTTCCAGCCGGCGCTCATCTTGGGGCGTGATGTATTCCTCAATCACCACATGCGCGTTGGAGCCGCCCGCCCCGAAAGAGCTCACGCCTGCGCGTCGCGGTAACTCGGCCCCCTCAGCTGTTTGGCGCGGCCAGGGCTCTCGGTTATGCGTGATGAAAAACGGGGACCCCGTAAGATCAATCATGGGGTTTTGATCGCTGGCGTGCAGCGTCGGGAAATATTGCCCCGTGCGCGCAGACATAACCGCTTTGAAAAGCCCGGCAATCCCAGCAGCGGTTTCGGCGTGTCCGATATTTGTCTTGATGGACCCAATGCCACACTCAAGGCCACACCGGTCTGCCGCCACGTCGGTGGACGCATCTTCATGCAATCTCTCGAACGCCATTTTGAGGCCGTTGACCTCAATCGGGTCCCCCAATTCTGTTCCCGTCCCGTGGCATTCTATGAAACCAACACGCTCAGGGTGTCCTCCGGCCAATCTGTGGGCGTCGACAATCAATTGGGCTTGCGCATTCGGATTGGGCGCGGTCAGGGACGTGGATTGCCCGCCGTGATTTTCAGCAGACCCTCGGATAACGGCCAAAATGCGATCACCATCCCGCTCTGCCGCGCTGAGCCGTTTGAGCAGAACCGTTCCCACGCCGTCACCGCGCACATACCCGTTGGCATCGCGGGAAAATGTCTTGCAGCGCCCATCTTCGCAAATCATGCCGACCTTGGAATACATGATATGCATGTCCGGCGTGAGCATCAGGTTGGCACCGCCAGCCAACGCCATCTCGCACCCTTCATGTTGCAGGCTCAGGGCCGCGCGGTGCACGGCAATCAACGAACTGGAACAGGCGGTATCAATGACTTGGCTCGGCCCTGTGACACCCAGCATGAAAGACAGCCGGTTCGGGCAGAACATATGCCCAAGGCTGGTGAGGTGCAGCGCCTCTATCGCACCAGAGGCATCAATCAGATGCGCGTAATCCTGAAGGTTCACCGCGGCGAAGATGCCCACTTTCCGCCCCGCAAGGGACCCCGCCGCGTACCCGCACTGCGCCAGCGCGCGATACGCAGACTGAATGAAAAGGCGGTGTTGCGGATCCATCATCTGCGCCTCACGGGGCGACAGATCAAAGTAGAGCGGATCAAACTTGTCGATATCCGGCGCAAATCCACCGAACTTCACCTTGGTGAACTCGCCGTCTTTGGGGTCTCCATAAACGTCCCGCCAATTCCAGCGATCGGTCGGCACCTCTGAGATGCAGTCTGTGCCCGCCTCTAAATGAGAGAGCAAACTGCCCAAATCCGGGCTGTCCGCAAAAAGACCGTCCATGGCCAGAATGGCAATCGGCTCATAGCTGGTGGAGGGCGCGGCTTTTCCTGGTTTTGCGGCTCTTTGCGGGGGTAGTGGTACGCCGCGCGTGGCCTGCAACATCGCTTGCGCCTTGGCAGAGCGTTTGCGGTGAGACGGTCCGCGATCTTGGGTCCAGGTCGGTTCAGGGGTTTTGGCAACACCGCTCTGACTACTGGGTTTCGCCGCGCCGCCATAGCGCTCTTGCAAAAGATCAGCCAAGCCCTTTGCATCGCGCGCCTCAAAGAAAACAGTGGGCGCAATCGATGTGCCCAACAGATCGGACATGCGCTTCATGATTTCGGTGACGATGATCGAATCCACGCCAAATCGCGACAGCGCCATTGAGGTATCAAACCGTTCCGGCGGTATCTTCAGGCAATCGGCGATCACGTCGCCCACCTGATCAACAAAGGGCGTGTCAGGTTTCATCCAACATCTCGCGGTAGTATCGTGCTGTTTGAATGTATTTCCAAAAATCCACTTCCCAGCTGTGGCGGCGCGATGAGACAAAGTAATCCTGCCCCAAATCAGGCGTATCTGCGAGCTTTGCGTTCAGAAACTTTCGATAGCCGAGACTGTCGGTGGCAAGCGCCTTGAGGTAGCTGCGCACAAATTGGCCTTGCAGACGCATCCCATCGCCCAAACCGGCTGCGGCGTTCACAAAGCCAAAGAAGAAAAGATTGTCCAAATTGCGTGGCACGATGTGCATGAAGAGATCAGGGATATCACCCGACCATTCCAGCATCGCGGGATCAAGGAAAGGAAACTCCCTGTCATATCCGGTGGCATAGAGGATGAGGTCTATCTCTGCCTGTGCGCCATTGTGAAAGTGCACGGTCTTTTCATCAAAGCGATCAACGTCGCCCACGGGCTGAATGTCACCGTGTCCGATGTGATAAAGGATCTGCGAATTCATGATCGGATGTGCTGCGTCCAACGGGTGATCCGGTGCGGGCAATCCATAATCCGTGCCGTCAAATCCTGCCGTCTTGAAAAGATCCTGAATGTGCTGCGTGGTCTCTTCTTTTGATGAGAACTCCGCACCCAGCTGCAACATCCATTGCGGCGTGGGTTGACCGGCGATGAACTTGGGAAAGTAATGGTAACCGCGCCGCGTGCTGTGGTGGACGCTGGTTGCATGATGCACCGCGTCAACTGCCACATCGCAGCCGGAATTGCCCGCACCGACCACCAAAACGCGCTTACCTGCAATTTGACCCGGAGATTTGTAATCTGCCGTATGCAGCACCTCACCGGTAAAATGACCTGGATAGGCCGGTTGCGGATAGTGCGGAACACGCTGTGCGCCGTTACACACCGCAACCATACTATAGCGTTTGGTTTCCCCTGTTGAAAGTTCAACCAACCAGCCATCGCCGTCCGGCTCCAGCCATGTCACGGCGGTGTTGAAATGCGCATGGTCATAGACCCCAAACTCACGCGCGTAAGACCTGATATAGGCCAGCATCAGCTTGTGGTTTGGATACACCGGATAGTCATCGGGCATCGGAAAATCCGGCACCTGCGTGTTAAATTTCGGAGAGATGAGATGCAGTGACGGATAGGTTCGCCCGCTATCTGCGGTGCTGTTCCAAACGCCGCCCAGATCACTTTCCGTTTCATACAGATCGTAAGGCACCCCCCCTTCGGACAGCTCGCGCCCCAAGCCGATGCCCATGGGGCCGCCCCCAATGATGCAAACGGATATGCCATGGGCCGCCCAATCCATCAGTTCGTCACCTCATCGAGATCTATGTCGCTGCAGACAAATCCAACCGCGCAGGACAGATCGTTCAAAATTGCGATTGTACGGCCCTCTTCGTTATAGAGGCTGATGTCATAATCGGCGAATTCATCTGTCCCATCAGACCGCAGCGATCCCGCGAACGTCATAGAGTGAGGCAAGTCATTCAAAAGCGCGACATACCCAAGTGACGCAGGCGAGGCACTTTGATGATGTTCAAGGTGAATATGCTGGCTCACGGCGTGCCATAGGCGGTCCAAAACGCCGCTTAGGCCGTCTTGGCCCGCAGCGACGGTTCCCATGAACCTCGCCCGATTGCCGAAGAAATCCTCAATCCCGTCGAGCTTCGGCATGGGGCGCAGGCCAGCTCTCAGACGAGGCAGACGCACCGTCTCCGGCTGATCGCTCAGGAGCTCAGCAGGGCTGCCCAACCACGCAGCTTCTTTCCGCGTTTCATCACGGCAAAACGCAAATCCAACGCTCTCAAGGTCTCGCACGTATAGCTGATCTGCAGGGTCGATCTCCGCGCCCCAGATCACATTGGTCAAAGCGCGCCCGTTTGTGTGCTCCAGCGCTCTGGTGACCATATGCAAACCGCCTGTCGGATCGTGTCTGGCGCTGGGCTCCGTGTGGGGTTCTGGCGTTTCCACGGCCGGGTCCGTCACATCAATCCAGCACCGTTCCTTTGCAAAAACCGTTCCGGGCAAACTGACACGCCGCGTGCCGCTGGGCCAAAGCGTGGTCCAATCCAAATTGGTCCCCTTGCAGAATGCCTCGGCCAGAGCGGTCAGATCATTGCGCTGTTGGGTCGGAATGGGTTGCAGGTTTTCGGTGGGCTCAGCGTCGCAAATGCCGTGATGCGCGACGCCAAGCCCATCGGCGAAGCGGGCGAGTTGTCTTGATGCGTCGTCTTTGTTTTTCGCAACAAACGCCAAGCGGTGCGCGAAATGATGACGCCCTGTGAGCAACGTCTTTGAGATCTCGGCGAGCTCCTGATCAGTCGCCGCTTGGGACTGCAAATGCGCCTGTAACCGCGCGGCCATGGCGATCAGGCTCTCGTTGGTTTTCGCACTCAAGGCGATAAGTTGTGCGTCGTCTGTCTCCGCTGGCGGAACCCGTGTCTCAGGACCATCAGAGATCACCATCGCCGCGTTCGTTCCGCTGATGCCAAACGCACTGACAGAGCCAATGCGCGCACGCTCTTTGTGTCTTGGCCAGGCTTTCACAGAGGAATTCAGGAAAATCGGGCCATTTTGCCAATCCACATGACCATTGGGTTCGGCGCAATGCAGACTTGGCGGGATCTGTTCTGCGCGCATGGCTTGAAGCATGGCGATCACACTGACCAGACCGGAGGCCGCGAAGGTGTGGCCAAAGTTGCTTTTTGTCGATGTGACCGCCGTGTTTTGTTGGGGAACATCGCCTCGGAACACATCCTGGAGCGCGTGGGCTTCGACCATATCGCCCAATTCTGTCCCTGTGCCGTGTGATACCACCCAGTCGACATCTTGAGCCGCCACTTTGGCCTTTTCAAATAAGTCCGTCAGCAAAGCCGTCTGCGCCGCGCCACTGGGCGCGGTGATCCCGTTCGTGCGACCGTCATAATTTGTGCCGCTCGCCTTGATGACACCATGAATTGGATCGCCATCTGCCAGCGCTTTGTGCAGGGATTTCAGAATGAGAACGGCCACGGCCTCTCCGGGAACCATGCCATTGGCGCGTTTGTCAAACGCATGACACTTGCCATCGGGAGAGAGCATGCCAGCCTGGCTCATGCCAACATATGCCTCCGGGGCGACCATCAGATTGACGCCCGCAGCAAGGGCAATTTCACACTCGTCCAGGCGCAACGCCTGACAGGCCATATGCGCGGCCACCAAACCGGATGAACAGGCCGTGTTAATCGCCTGGGCAGGTCCGTTGAAATCCAGGAAATACGCCAGACGAGACGCCAAAACACCGTTATGCGCCCCGGTCAGGCTGATCTGATCAACGCGCCTTTGATAATCGCTGCCTTCTTCGACGCCGACAAAGCTTCCGATGCGTTGGGTCTGCACTTGCTCTGGCCCGAGTGCGGCATCTTCTAACGCGTGCCACGCTTCTTGCAGCAGGTGACGCTGACGCGGATCCATCCTCTCCGCCTCCAACGGCGAAATCTCAAAGAAGAGCGGATCAAATTCAGCCAGGCCCGGGATCTGGCCGCACCATTTGCTGACGCTTTTGCCCGGCTCATAAATCTCTCGCCAATCAAAACGATCCGGATCGATCTCTGTGACGGCGTCTTTGCCCTGCGCGAGGATATCCCACATCTCATCGACGTCGCGGGCCATGGGGAACCGGCCGCTCATCCCAATGATCGCGACAGACCGGCTATCGACGTCGAAGCGTGTCTGAATGGCCGGTTCGGGTGTGGGCAGGTCGGTGACGGCGCCAGTGTCTTGAAGATGCAATGAGAGTTTGCGCAAGGTTGCATGGCTGAAAAACACAGACGGCGGAACGGTTTGGCCCAGCTCCGCAGTGAGCAGTTTTGCGAATTCGTTCAATGTGATCGATTCAAAGCCGAGGTCAGCCAGGTTTTTATCCAAGGGAATGTCTTTGGGCGCCATTTTGAGAAGCTGACCCGCCGCGCACCGTAGCCGCCACGTTAAATCGCCTTTCAAATCACCTGATCCGTCACCTAATGGCTGAGATTGGGCCGCCACCGGCTTTGATGCCTCCGTGTCAGGACGCTGCGCAGAGGTCTCAACCAACACCCGCGATTGCCCTGACGCCAAGATACCATCCAACCCCGTCATCGCATCCCGCTCTGAAATGCCACTTTGGCCGCTGGTCGCCAGATAAAGCTGATGGGCATCTGCATCCGGCAGGGTTGAAACCTGCCATAAAGGCCACTCGATGGCACATAGCCGTGGATATTCCTGCGCAAGCGCGCTTTGGAACCGATTGGCAAAGGCATAGTCCAACGATCCCATATCGCCGTAAACCGCCGATGACGACGAATAGCAGCACAGAAAGTCCAGATCTTGGTCGTGCAGCAAATCCAGCAACGCGACCGTTCCGGTGTGCTTTGCCGACAGCGTCGCCTCAAAGCCTTCCAGAGTGGCTATTTCAATGGGCGCAGCGCCAGACTGACCGGCAAGATGAAACACACCGTCAAGGCGCCCCTGTTTTTGCAGCAGGGTTTGATAGGCCGCCTTCAGCGACGCAACATCCGTCACCGACGCTTGAACGTGGTGGATTTCACAGGTCAACTGATCAAGCTCATTTTTGACAGATGTGTCCATCGCCCGCCGCGACGACACAAAAAGGGTGCGCGCACCTCGCGCCGCCAGGTATTTGCAAGTGGCGCGGCCCAACTCACCCGTCCCGCCCAGGACCCAATAAACGCCGTCTTTCCGAACAGGGCACGACACCGAGCCTCGCAGATCAAGCGCGGCCTGAGACAGAACCCGCCGCTCACCCATACGGTAGCGCACGCTTTTTCCTGCATCGGCCAGCGTGTCGAGCGCGCTTTGGCGCAAAAGATCCTTCCAAGGCAGGTCGCCACCAAAGCTAGTGCCCACAAAGGTATTGGGCATCACCTTGGCCAATGACCGTGCGAACCCGATCGTTGCATCCAGGACAGCATAGCGTTTGGGATCCTCAGCCAAGCCAACAAATCGTAAACTATGCGGCGCAACAGGCGCTGAAACGCACGCTTGGATGACCTCCAAGATGTGCGGCAAGTCGGGCAAGACATGTCCTGTTGCGGGTTGCAGGCAAAAGAGGATGTCGGCCCCAGAGCCTTTTTCTTGGATCTGTTGAGTGATTTTTCCGAGGTCTTTTACAATGACGGCCTCATGCCCTGGCACCGCAGTCGATGGATCGGTGCCAAGTATCAGTGCCGGCCTACGATCTCCCAGTTTGGTCGTGACAGGTTCCCGAGCGGTTGCCACCCACTGTTCCACGGCAAAGGAAACGGTCGCGGTGGCTGCAGGCTGCGTTTTAGGCCGCAGGTCAACCCAGTGCCGTGTGCGCGCGAACGGATAGGTTGGCAAAGCAACGCGCCTGGCCGATGCATCGTGCCCCAAGGTTGCCCAGTCTAGATCCATCCCGCGCACCCAAGCGGCCAGAACTTTGTCCGTCTCTCCATTTGCGATCCACTCTTCAGCCTGCGCTTGATCGGCCGTGCGCGTGGCACGTGGATCGTCCGACCTGTCTGCAACCTCTCCGACATAAAGGCGCGCCACCGTTTGGCCGCTGCCCATCGCGTCAAGGAGGTCGCAAGCGTCCGGCACATCCCGCGCGACACATGCAAGCCGGTGCTCCATCACGGCCCGACCCACGCGGAGAGTATGCGCAACATCTCGAAGCCGAAGGTTTGATGCGTTGCGCCGCAAGAAGCTTGCCAGGTTCGACGCGCTTTGCCGAAGCGCCGATGCCGTTTTCGCCGACAAAAGCAAAACAGCCTCGCGATCATCGAGGGTGGCCATTGGCGCATCATCCAAATGCTCGGTGAGCACGAGATGCGCGTTCGATCCACCAACACCAAAGCTGCTGACCGCCGCCGCACGCGGGACGGCATGCCCCTTTTGATCGATGACCCGCGGCCAATCCCGGCTGATGGTCGCAAGAGAGAAAGGTGCGTTATCCAAAGCGAGGTAGGGGTTGGGTGTTTTCAAATGCGGGTTCCCGGGGATGCGCCCGTGCTTGAACATCTGAAGGACCTTGATCACAGCGGAGGCACCCGCGGCGGCCTCCGTATGGCCAATATTTGTTTTGAGAGACCCGATGGGAATATCGACGTCATCGGAGAGAACGCCCAAACCCTCAAACGCGGCCTTCAATCCATTTATCTCAACCGGATCGCCCAAAACGGTGCCCGTGCCATGGGCTTCGATATACCCCAATGCGCGCGGATCAATCCCTGAGCTGCGGTGAACATCCGTGATCAGCTCCGCCTGAGCGGCAGCATTGGGCGCGGTTGGCGCGGATGCGCGTCCTCCGTGGTTTTCACCGCTGGCCCGGATCACCCCCAGAATACGATCTCCGTCCCGCTGTGCGGTATCAAGCGGTTTCAGCACAAGCATGGCGGCGCCCTCACTGCGCACATACCCGTTCGCCCTGTCATCAAAGGTCATGCATCTGCCGGTTGGGCTGAGCATACCCGCTTTCGCAGAGGCCAAGGTGATCCGGGGTGACGCCATAACATGCACCCCGCCTGCCAAAGCCAGAGTGCACGTGCCCATACGCAGGCTTTCGATCGCCCGGTGGATGGCAATCAACGAGGACGAACACGCCGTGTCAATCGTTTCGCTGGGGCCGCGCAAGTTCAAAAAATACGACAGACGGTTTGCGATCAGGAAGGAAAACGGCTCCGCCGTGCTGGATAGCTGCTCCTGCGCCCGCGCCTCAGCCAAGAGATCCGCATAGTCACGGGTCGCGACCCCGGCAAAGACACCTGTTTTACTACCTGACAAAGATGTGGGCGCGATGGCCGCGTTTTCCAAAGCCGACCAGGCGGTCTCCATCGTCAGCCGAAGCTGCGGATCAAGCACCTCAGCTTCGGCAGGCGAGATCCCAAAAAACGCGTGATCAAAACAGTCCGCATCTTCAACAAATCCGCCCCACTTTGCGGCCTGCAACGCCGGATCGTTCTCATCCACATGCGCGCGCCAATCCCATCGGTTGCTCGGCACCTCGCTGATCACATCAGCCATCGCATCTATGGTGTCCCACAACGCGTCGACATCAGGCGCGCCCGGCAGTTTTGCCGCCATGCCGACGACAGCGATCTCACAAAGAGGCGCGGCGGTGTCGCGCGTGATCGAAGCGATGGGCGCAGTTGGCATTGGCGTTTCTACCTCGGTGGCAGCAACGTCGTGATGCGTGATCAGGTGATCGGCCAAACTGGCCAAGTCCGGAATTTCAAAGAACAGTGTCGGCATAATCGTCAGGCCGAACTCGGCGTTCAGCGCATTGGCCAGCTCTGTAAAACTTATGGAATCAAAGCCGTAATCCGACAGATCCTTTTCCATTTGAACCTTGTGCTCAGGGATATGCTGAACCTTCGAGACCAATGATTTCAACCGATGTGCAAGCGTGCTGGGCACCCGCGGAGCCTTTGCCGGCGTGTTGACAGACTCCGGCCCATCGCGGGTGGGATAGCGGAACGACAAAAGCTTATCGCGCAGTTCTTTCGCGTCGCCATACGCGACCATGACATGTGCGCGATCTGTGCTGAGCGCCAGATCCAAGGCGCGAAGTCCTTCATCCGTCGGCATGGGCTGCATGCCAGTGCCTGTGCGCATCAACGCTTCTTGGGCCGCACCCATTTTCATGCCGCCGTCCTGCCAAAGCGGCCAGGCGATGGATAGGCTCAGACCCGTTCTCCGCCCAAGGAGTTCCTCGGCCCTGCGCCAAGTCGCATAGCTGTCTTGGTACGCGTTCGCAGCTGAATAAGCGGCCTGCCCGGCATTGCCGAGGGTTCCTGCCACGGAAGAACACAGGACAAACGCCTTCAAAGGGATGTCTCGTGTCGCCAGATCCAACGCCCTGGTGCCGAGGGTCTTGGGCGCTAAAACACGGTGCAGCGCCTCGGCGCTCAGCGTTCTGAGATAACAATCCTCAAGAACGCCCGCGGCATGGATCACACCGTCAAGCTGACCTTCCTGCGAAAGGATGTCTTTCACCAACCGTTCGGTATGCAGGCTGTCGGTGACATCCCCTTGCATGTGGGTGATCTTGCCGCCGTTGCTTTCAATGTCTTCGATAAAGTCCCAGTCGCGCGACCGAAGGGTGCTGCGCCCTGTCACAACAACGCGAATGCCACGCTCCACCGCGTAGTGCCGTGCAATACTCTGCCCTATGCCGCCCAGCCCACCGGTCACCCATACTACATCCCCGCGTTCAAAGACCGAGGGCGCAGTGGGCGTTTCAACAGGCGTCATGTCCGCGATGCGGCGCCACCCATGTTCGTCGTAAGAGGCAACAACGTCTGCGCCCGGGGACGTGACCGCATCGACCAACCAGTGCCGCATCTGCGCCGCAGCTTGCGTGCCCTGCACAAGGATCGCCTGCGCGTGCGAGGCGGGATGTTCCAACCTCAGGCTGCGCATGAACCCGGTCAAACCACATAACGGGGATGCGGCATCAATCAGCAAGATCAAGGGCTGATTGGGGGCTTCTTGCACCATGCTCAGGAGCGTCGCACAAGCCTCTTCGAAGGTGGTGGGCAGCTCAAAAACTGTGGCCTTTGGCACGATTCCCTGAACGTGATCCAATGGCACCCCCGCAACGGCAATCGTCACTTGGTGTTCCGACACGCTTTTGAGATCATCCAGCGGCTTTTCCGTCCAGGTTGGCGTGGACAGGGTCAATTCAGCGCTGTCCGTCGGCGGCCATTTCAGGATCAAACCCTGCAAACTTGCAATCAGATGTCCGTGGCCATCAGCAAGGTCAATGTCCAGAACAACCCCGTTGGTGACCGTCGATTGCGTCTTGGCTTTGCGCGCGTAGGCGAAGGCACGTTCTGGGGCGTCCTCTCTTTGATGCAGAACAAAGCGATCCAAGCCAAAAGGCATCGGAAGGCCCGGGCGCGTGCGGTGTTGCTGAACCCAGATCACACCGGCAAGGATCGCACTGTTGATCAATGGCACGGTGCGGCGCTCTGCAGGTGCCGCGATGGTCGCCAAGGCGTGATCACCGTTTTGCGCCAAAGACGTGATGCGCATCAATGAGGGGCCATGGGTGCCCTGCAAAATGGCATTACATTGATCGCCTGACAGCGTGTCCGACAACGCTTGGGAAAGCTGTTGCAAGTTGAGTGGTGCAGGAATTGTGACCGACGTCTGGTCTCGATTGGCCTGACAAAAGACCGCGCGTGTTCCGTCAGATGCATCCCCTTGCAAAAGGATCTGTTCGCCTTGGACGATTTCATCCAGCGCGGTGTCGCCATTCGGTCTGCAAAATTGCGGCCAAACCAGTTGGCTCAGGGCGACCGGCAAAGGTGCACCAGAGGTCAAATGGTCAAGCATCATCGCAACCGGCACAATGCCAGAATGCTCTTTCAAAAACGGGTCATCCATCCGCACCGCGAGCCCGTCAGACGTGAGGGCTGCGCGCGGGCGTGAATGCAGCCCCGTCATCGACATGAAAGCCTCTCCCGCCTCATCCATCACGTCGATGTCTACGAGGGCCAGCGCCCCCTGCATCCGCTTGCGCGCCCACACCCAAAACCTGTGACCCGCCAGGGGCCTGCGATACACACATTGCTCCATAGAGAATGGCAAAAGGGGTTGGGCGTCATCAGACGTCGATGCGGTCACCATCGACATGGCCATGGTCATCTGCCACGCGGCATCCAGAATGCAGGGATCTGTGGCCGATGCATCCTGTGTCCCTGCCTGTTCGAGCATGGCCAACGCGTCATCGCTTTGCGCCCAAAGTGCTTTGACAGAGCGTAAAGTGATGCCGTGGCGGATCCCTGCGCTTTCAAACCGGTCGTAGAGCGCCTCTGGCCTGATCTCATAGGATGAAAGCCGCGCGCGGATCGCCTCTAAATCCACCTTTGCAGTGGTCGCGTTTGAGCGGGTCACCCTGGCTTGAAAATGCACCTTGGTCTCGGGCGCAGAGCTCATGATTTGCAAATTGTCACCCGCGGAATTTGGAAGAGCAATGTCCAAATCCACCGTTTCGGTCGCCACAACTGGAACGGGCCAGACCAAGTTTTCAAGCGTGCAACCACGGTCAAGACCAAGCGCGGTGAGCGCTTGATCAATGTAGGCAACACCGGGCAATGTCGGGCGCCCGGATACAACGTGATCGCGCAAAATCGGGTCGCTCAGGGAGAACCGACATGTTTTGGGGGAGGGGCGGTGGGGTGCTGCCAGAGGCGCTTCATTCCGCCAATAAGTGTTGCGCGCAAATGGGTATCCAGGCAGGTGGCACCGGCGACCTTCCGAACAGCTATCATAGCGATCCCAATCGATCACAGCCCCAGATACGAAGGCCTGAGCCAGACTGTCCATATTGGCGTCAGACGCAGGTGCCTCAGGTCTTGGGCCCGTCTGCTTTGTCCACTTGGCAGGAACCGTGTTGAACGCGCACCACCTCAGAGTGTCGGGGGTTTGACTGATGGACAGAGCCCGCAGCTTTTCACGCAGATCTTGCACATCCGCAGTGATGAAGGCCGCGCGTGTCTCCAATGCGGCCCGCCCAACGCGCAAGGTGTGCGCAACGTCCCGCAGGGTCAGCGCGGCCTCCTTGTCCAGCGCCGCGCCCAATTCTGACGCCAGCGCGTTCAGGCCCTCTAGGTCCTTGGCCGAGAGCACGATAAGGGTTTCAGTGTCTGCCGCAGGATTGGGATCGATCGCCTTGGGTGCCGCCTCAATCACCAGATGCGCATTGGTGCCACTGTGACCAAAAGAATTGAGCGCGGCCATCAATGGGCTATCATCCGCGCCGGACCACTCCGTCTGCTCTGCCAGGGGGAAAAACGGCGAACCCTCGAAGTCTATCAGCGGATTGAGCGTCTCAAAATGGCGCAGGCCGGGCAGCATGCGATGCTTCATGGACATCAGGACAGCAATCAATCCCGTGACGCCCGCGGCAGCAGCGCTGTGCCCTACATGGCTTTTCGAACTGCCGATCGCGCAGCTATGACAAGGCAGGTCATGCGCCTTGAAGGCTTTAACCAGGGCATTCGCCTCAACCGGGTCGCCCAGTTTTGTTCCTGTGCCATGGGTTTCGAAATAGCTGATCTGGCTCGGGTCAATGTCAAACCGGGCATGAACATCACGGATCAGATCGGCCTGCGCTGTGCCGCTGGGCGCCGTGATCCCATTGCTCGCCCCGTCTTGGTTCATACCTGAGGCGCGAATGATGCCGTGTATCGGGTCGCCGTCACGAAGCGCCGTGTCGAGGGGTTTGAGCGCAACCATACCCACAGCTTCCGACATCACCATGCCATCGGCCTCTGCATCAAAACTGCGGCAACGCCCGGAATGGGTCAACATGTCGGTCTGTGCCAGCCCGATCAGAATGTCCTGCCCCATGACAGCAAAGGCACCGCCCGCCAACGCCATCTCGCACTCGCCGTGGCGCAGCGCTTCGCATGCCTGGTGCAACGCAACGGCGGACGAAGAGCAGCCCGTGTTGATGACCAAGGCGGGGCCGCGCAGATCAAGGAAGTAAGACAGCCGAGAGGCGACAATCGCATCCGAGGCCCCAACGAAAGTCCCTTCGACATAGCCGCTTGGTTCGCAGCCGACAAAAATGCCGGTTTGCGTGCCCGCGCAGTCCCGTGGGTTGATCCCGGCGTTTTCCAATGCGCGCCAGGCTTCTTGCAAAATCAATCGCTGATGTGGGTTCATCGAAGGCGCATCACGCGGGGCGAGGTTGAAAAACAACGGATCGAACTCGGAGCGGCTTTGCAGGATGCCACCCCATTTGCAGTAGGATTTGCCAGGTGCCGGCGTTTCAGAAATGCGATCCGGGGAAAGGTAGCTGCTGGGAAGCTCGCTGACGGGATCAACGCCGCTGATCATGTTCTGCCAAAACGCATCAACCGACCGCGCGCCGGGAAATTGGCCTGACATCCCAATAATTGCAATGCCTTCGGTCGGGGCGCTTGAGGTGGTTGCACTGACCTCATTCACAGCACGTGACCGAGCATGATGGGTCTTAGGCAATTGAATGTCGTCTGCGTGTTCTGACCTCAGATAGGCCGCCAACAGCGCCACCGTGCTGTGATCAAACAGTAAAGTTGTGTTTAACTTGAGACCAAGCTGTCGTTCCAGCGCCGTGATAAATCCAACGCCCAGGATCGAATCCAAGCCGTAATCCGAAAAGGGCATGTCATGTGCAATATCGGCTCGGTCTATGACCAATGCATCGGCAAGAGCCTCTTCAATCACATCCTCCAATTCGCCGATCTCTAATGCGCCCTTGGTCACGCGGTTCTGTGCATCCGCGTCTGTCGCGGCCTGCTCAGACGGATGGCTGCTTTCCACCTCGAGGGTCGATCTCGGCTCTGGCACGGCACTATCAAACACAACACCGTCGCTCTGACCCAAAATGATCAATTGTCCCAGGTTGTGATGGTCCTGCGCTGGACGTTGGACATTGGTGAAACCCTCCATCTCCATGACCTGCTGCCATGTGTCCGGGAAGAGACCAGGGCTTCCTTCGATCCTCGCATGACGGTCCTCCGCCAAGGCCCACCCATCGATCAATCCAAACAACAATGACGCAGGAACGGATTTCTCGCTGATGTCATTGACCATCAAAAGGCCGCCCGGGCGCAGCAGCGATTTGGCATTGCGCAGCGTGTTGCGAATATCGCGCGTCGCGTGCAGAACATTGGTTCCAAAAACAACGTCATACCGGCCTGGCATCAGACCTTGGGGCGCGATGCTTTGCTCAATGTCCAAAAGGCTGAACTCCAAGAACGGTACGCGACCAAATCGTTTGCGGGCATGGTCAAAAAACGAACGCGACAGATCCGTGTACCTGTATTCCGCAATCGACGTGGACATCGCCGCCAATCTGGGCAGCAAAATGGACGTTGACCCACCTGTGCCCGCGCCGATTTCAAGGATGCGCAATCGTGCATCTGGATCCTGTTCTATCCTCTGGCGCAGCACCGCTTCCACGCCATCCGCCAAGACCGAGTTGAAGAAATCACAGATCGCATTGTTGCTGTAGAGCCCTTCAATTTTGTCCATCTTGCCGTCCGGGAACAAAATATCAGTGACCAAAGTTTCGCCGCGCAGGATGGCACCCAGATGGCGCAGGCAATCGCTGGCCAGCACCGCCAAAACGCGTGTCGCCGGCTCATTGCGGAATTTCTGCTGCGCGTTTTGCCATGCTTGCCAAACATCCGAACTTGGCGCGCGCGCAACCTGTAAACTGCCATCGCCCCGGCGCGCCATCCAACCTTGCGCGCAGAGAATGCGCATCGCTTCATTCCACCACGGGCGATACTTCGACAGCATTCCGTTTTGGTCTGGCGCATCTGTTTGGGGTTGAGCGCTAGTAAAACCCGCCTCGAAAAGCGCGGCATGGGTCAAACGCGCCAACCAGGCATCCAACTCATCCGCCAAACTGAGGGCAGTCGGGGCTTTTTGACTGGGTGATATGGCGGGCAGAGGTGGTAACCGCGGCGCAGATAGCGCTGTCCAAGTCATGTCACCGCGATAGGCTTCAATCGCGTCGGTGCGCGTTGTGCGCGTGATCGCAACCTGAGGCATCCCGGCGCTGATCGCCCAATCCATAGCAGCGAACGCGTGCGCGGGCTCCAGTGGAACAACACCGCGCTTTTCCACGAGCGCCTTCATCGCTTGCGTGACACGGGCACCGCCACCAATATCCCAGTAGCCCCAATTGATCACCGTCGCCTGACAGCGCAAATCACGCCCCAAGTCAGACATCGCCGCATCTGCCGCCGCGCAACCCGCCGCGTATGCAGGCATGCCCGCCGGTCTTGCAAAGGACGCCATGGACGAGAACGCCACAACAAAGCCGGGTCGCTTGCCCCTCAAACACTCAGAGAGGTTTTGCACCACCTGCACCCGCGTCGCCATCACGTCGTCAAAAACGCTGTCCGTCAGGTCCGCAACCGCGCAATCATACCCCGCTAAGGCGGACACGATCACCCCGTCAATGCGACCGTACTCCTGGTGAATGCGGTTCAGGGATTGCTTCAATGACGCCTTGTCGCGCGCATCGGTTTTGACATAGTCGACAGCCTGTCCAAAACGCTCCCGGGCTTGCGCAACATCGCCCTTCTGAGAAGACCGCCCAAGCCAAATGATCTTTGCATCTGTTTGCGCAAGGACGTGGCGCGTCCACGCTTGCCCCAAGCCGCCAGCCCCGCCGATAACAACATATACCCCGCCTTCGGCATAGGGTGCCGTCTTCGGAACATCCCATATACCGGGGACAAGACACCGCGTGTGCCAAGCGCCTGCTTGATACAGAAAACTGACCTGCCCGGCTTTGCCCCGCACGCGCAGGGCCTTTGTCAGTTCAAGCGCGTCAGATGCCCCCAGATCTAACGCGCGAATGTCCCAAAGCGGCACCTCCTGCGCCAGAGACCCGGCCAAACCATGCACAGCGGCAGCGTTCACATCGGTCGCAAATGCACCATGCGTGATGACGGTCAGGCCAAGACTGTGCCCTTGGCAGCCGTGCCGCATCAACGACTGAGCCAGGTGGAGCAGCGCCTTGGCAGGATCGTCATCATTGGCAAACCACACAAGATTGGCCGCCTCAGGCGGCGCCGATTGCATGATCGTTTGAGCCGTTTCAAACAGGGCGTTTGGATATTCAGACAGGATCAGCCGTTTCTGGTCGGCGTTTGCATCAACCACAGTCAAAGGCCGATCAACCATGTCATCAGCAGCCTGGTCACCCAACAGCCAAACTGGCTTCAAAATTATGTGCGGCGCATCACTTTGCGCGCGCATGGGCGCTGGTTCAAACCAGAAGCGTTGTTTCTCGAACGGATAATGTGGAAGCCGGATGCGACGAGGACGTGCCTCGCCTGCCGTGTCTGCTGCCACGTCTGCTGCCGTGTCTGCTGCCGTGTCTGGCCAAGGGACATCGGCCCCTGCGGTCCATGCGCGCGCCAGCGCCTCGGCCCCAGCATCCTCTTCGCCCAACACTTGCGCGGACGCAGACATGTCTTTTGACAGCGCATCAAGCCCTCTGAGCAGTGCCTCGCGCGTGCTGGCAATCACTGCGGCGCGCGACTGCAACGCCTCACGGCCCTGTTGCAGCGTAAACGCGATATCACACAACCGATCGGATCCGTTTTGCACGTGATCCTGTAGCGCCCGCGCAACCCGTCGCAGCCCGTCCCAATTGCGTGCAGAGACCGGGAAAATCAGGATGCGGTCTTGGTCTTCCGCGATTGCCTTCTCTGGCGGATCTGCCTCCTCAACAATCACGAACGCATTCGCCCCGCCCGCTCCGAATGAGGACACGGTCGCGCGGCGCGGCGTGCCCTCTTTGCTGGGCCAGTCCAACAGGCGCTGCGGCACGTGAAAAGGTGATTTGGCGAATTCGATCCCGCCATTGGTCTGAGCGCTATGAAGCGATGGCGCAATCTGGCGCGCTTGAATTTGCAAAACGGCTTTGCTCAAACCCGCTAAACCGGCCGCCGCCTCTGCATGTCCGCAGTTTGATTTGACCGAACTGAGCGCGATGCTTTGAGGGTCTGGGTGGTCGGGCTCAAAGGCTTCCTTCAACGCGGCAACCTCAATGGGATCACCCAGTGCGGTTCCCGTGCCATGGGCCTCAACCACGCCGATATCGGTTGCGGACAGACCCGCTTGCGTCAAGCCCGCCCGGATCAGGCTTGCCTGCGCTTTGGGGCTGGGAACGGTGTATCCATTTGTGCGCCCACCATGGTTCACCTGACTGGCAAGGATGACCGCGTGGACTGGATCTTCGTCGCGCTTGGCGTTGGCCAAAGGCTTCAGCAGAAACGCCCCCACGCCCTCGCCCGGGACATACCCATCCGCCGCACTGCCAAAGCTGTGGCAGCGTCCGGTGGGCGACAGCATATAGGCTGAGCTTAACCCGGTGTAGTTTGACGGGTGCAGATAAAGGTTCACGGCGGTGGCCAGTGCCAGATCACACTCCCCCGACAAAAGCGCCTTGCAGGCCTGATGGATCGCCGTCAGGCCGGAGGAACACATGGTGTCTATCGGCATGCTGGGTCCGTGCGCATCCAGAATGTAGGACACTCTGTTGGCGATGGACCCAAAGGACGTATGTGGGAACGCCACCTTCCCTTGATCTCGCTGAGCCTGTCCAATCAGATCAAATCCGGTCTTCGTGACACCCGCAAAGACGCCCAAGCGGTGTTGATAAACCTCCCGCAATTGGCGTCGCGTGATGCCGGCATCCTCCATGGCATGCCACGCGGCTTGCAGGACAAGGCGCTCCTGAGGGTCCATATCCCAGGCATCTCTAGGCGCGATGTTGAAAAACAGAGGGTCGAAATCCGCAAAGCCCTCAAGGAAACCGCCCCATTTTGAATAGCTTTTGCCTTGGGCCACGGCGGCGGCTTGGTCCGGCTCATAAACGTCCTCAATCGCCCAGCGGTCTTGGGGCACCTCGGTGATGCTGTCTCGGCCAGCGGCAAGGTTTTGCCAAAACTCCTGCAGGGTATCCGCGTCAGGATAGCGTCCACTCATGCCAATGATGGCAATGCGATCATCGGTTGGTTCCTGAGTGACACGCGACCGCACCGAGGGCGTGGCTGCCGCGGTGGCCATCCGTTTTTGCGGGCTCACACCGACATCTCTTAGGTGCTGTGCCAGGTCGTTCACGGTTGGATAGCGATAGAGCAGTGTGGCGGCTTCCGGGCCAACCAGCGGGGTCAGTTTTTGCGCGATCTGTGTGATGGCGAGCGAGTCGATCCCGTAGTTTTGCAGCGGCTCACCGGGATCAAACCGATCTTCACTACGACCCAGCACCGGCGCGATGACTTGCGACAGATAGGTTTCGAGATCATCCGGCTCTGTCACACCCTGACCCGGCAGCGCACGGTCTTCGGTCAGCCACGCTTTGGCCTTTGCGCGGTCGCCATAGAGCACAGCCACTTGCTCAAGATTGTGCCGCAGCGCGTGATCCAGCGCGGCGAAGCCCAAATCACTTGGCAGCGGATAGAGACCTGTTGTCGCTTGCATGGCGGCAAGGGCGCGGGAACTGGGGAACATGCCGCCGTCCTGCCAGAGGGGCCAAAGCATGCTGCAGGTCAGACCCGGTTTTTGCGTGTTGCGCCGCGCCGCGAATGCGTTCAGGAAGCCATTTGCAAGGCTGTAATCGCCTTGCCCGACGCTGCCCTTTGCGCTGGCCAAAGAGGACGCAAGCACAAACACATCGAGGTCTTGGCCAGCTGTTGCCGTGTCCAAGGCCTGTGCGCCGATGACCTTCGGGCCCAAGACACTGTCGAACGCTTCAACCGATTTCTTCGCGAGCATCGCATCCGCGGTGACCCCGGCGAAGTGTAGCACACCGTGAAGCGCGCCGTGGCGTTTTATCACCTCTTCAACAACCTGCCGCGTTTGCGCAAAATCGCAAAGATCACACGATATCACCTCCACTTCCGCAAGGTGACGCAGGGCGGTCAAGCGATCGACGATGCCCTCCTCACGTCCACGCCGCGACATTAAAACCAATCGCGTGCCAGTCGCAGACCGGGCAATATGTTCAGCCATCTGCAGACCGAGCGCACCGGTCCCGCCGCTGATCACATAGACCCCACGCATCCGCCAGGGCGACGGGCCTTGCGCCACAAAGGCTGTTTCTTCCCAAGCATCGGTTGTGCATGTCCCGCCCGTCACGCGCCGCAGCACCGGACCCGCAAGCGTGACCTGTTCGGTTGCCAACTTCACAACTTCCGCAGGCTCCTCGTTCTCAACCAGAACCAATTGCGCCGACATAGACGGGCATTCTTGCCGTGCCGTGTCCAAAAATGCGCTGAACGCCTCATACCCCTGATCGAAAGCCTCCGAGCTTTCTGCAATCACTTGCAGCTGCGTTGGATGCCCGGTCGCGATAACGCCTTGCACAAGGTCCAGGATTTGGCGCGCAATATGGCCAAAACTCTCATGGTCTGCACCGCCCAGGTTGGTCGGATAGGTCACAACATCAAGATTAGGATCCTCCGCAAACGCCTCTTCGTGCCTTGCCGCACGCCCAAGCAAAACGACACAGCGCTTGCCGGTAAACACGCCCGTCGTCCCCGTAAAGTGGCCAGATCGTTTTTGGAAAATGGAAAGCGCCGCTGCTTTGGTTTCGCCAGCAACGGTTTCAGCACCACCGTTTGGCTGTTTCAAACTGTCGACCCAAAAGCGCTCTTTTTTGAAAGGGTAGGTGGGCAAACTGACCCGCCGCCCGCTAGAGGATGGTAAAGACTGCCAAGCGATATCTGCGCCAGATGCCCACAGTTGCGCGATCTTATCCAAGCTCTGAGATGCGTTCCAATGGGCGAGCAAGACCGCGCTGTCTTCGCGATCCATATGAGGCCCATCGGGCGACGCGTGGCCCCAATACCCGGCCTTTGTCTTCAGCGCCTGCGCCAAAGACGATTGCAAATCCTCAAGGGAGCGCGCGACGCAGGCATACCGATACGCCATCGCTTTGCGACCGACCTGCAACGTGAAAGCAATGTCACACAGCCTCAGGTGATCGGAATCTTCCAAGAAGGCGTGCAATTGGGCCACATGCGTGTGCAATTGCTCTGGACTGGCCGCAGATAAAACAACGATCTGCGGGCCGTTTTCGTCGGGTCCTTTCGGAATAGGATCGTGGTTTGACACGATTGCATGGGCATTCGTGCCGCCAATTCCAAACGCGCTGACGGACGCATATCGTGTCCCCTTGTCAGCCGTGTCAATCTCTTGCCAATCCTGTTTGCGATCTACAATCCGCAACTTGCTGTCGGTGAGATCAATCGCTGGATTAAGCGCGTCAAAATTGATCGAAGGAGGAATGTGACCGGTTTTGAGGATCATCGCCGTCTTGATCAATCCCGCAAGCCCCGCGGCGGTGTCAAGGTGACCGATATTGGGTTTCAGCGATCCCAGACCGGCCGCCGTTTCCCGCCCATAGACCTGAGACAGCGCGGCCACCTCAATCGGATCGCCGAGAGCTGTGCCAGTGCCGTGGGTCTCACAGTAAGACACTTGCGCGCCCTCAATCTGCGCATCTGCCAGAGCCTCTTTGATAACACGGGCCTGCCCAGAGACACTCGGGGCATAAAACCCGGCTTTGTTCGCCCCGTCGTTGTTGACAGCAATGCCTTGCACCACCGCGTAGATATGATCGCCATCGCGCTTTGCGTCTTCAAGACGCTTTACCAAAATCATGCCCGCCCCTTCGCCGGCCACAAGGCCGTCGGCTTTGGCGTCAAAACTGCGACAATGCCCATCGCTTGATAGGTTTTGGCCCGGCAAGAAATGATGCCCGAGCCCAGGAACCGCGAAAATGGAGGCCGCACCAACAAGGGCTGCACCCGCCTTTCCGTCGCTCAGCATTTGCTGCGCCATTTGTAGGCTCACCAGCGACGAAGAACAATTGGTGTGAACGGCCAAACTGGGACCGGTCAAACCCAGCCTGTAAGAAATCTGCGTCGGGATGCTGCCGTCTTGGCCGTGGATCCAAGCGGCATAGGCATCCTCACGTGAAAGACCGCCCTGCAGGTGCAGAGCCGTCTTGTAGTGCCCATTGCTCGTGGATGTGAAAACGGCCGTATCCGGCATGTCCTCTGGCAGATATCCGGCATCTTCAAAAGCAAGCCACGCCTGTTGCAGCAAGTGCCGGAATTGCGGATCCATATAGGCCGCGTTCTTGGCGGAAATATTGAAAAATTCTGGATCGAATCCGTCTTTGTCAGGCAAGGAGAACTGCACCGGAATGAAGTTGGGGTCTTCGATGAGGTCGGGATCGACGCCCGCAGAAATCAGTGCCTCGCGGCTGATGTCTTCACGGGCCTCATGGCCATTTTGCAGATTGTCCCAAAAAGCGCGCAGGTCAGGCGCGCCCGGAAGTGAACACGACATGCCGACAATGGCCAAAGCCCCGCGTGTTGTCCTCTCTGTGGCCGGTGTACTCGGGGCAGGGACTTGGACAGGAACCCGGGGTGCGTCGATCTGCGTTTGATGCGGTGCGGCAGGTTGAATTTTGCGGGCGATCTCCGCAATGGTTGGGGTGCGAAAGAGGTCCGTCGGCGTGAAAGCCACGTCAAACTGGTCTGCGATCTGCAACGCGGCGGTGGCTGCGGTGACAGAACATCCCCCAGCCTCAAAAAAGCCCATATCACGCGGAACTCGAGCGACGTTGAGGACGCAGCACCAAATGCGATGGATGTCGTCTTCCAGATGCGAGGCAGCGCTGTGCGTTTGCCGACAGTCCACAGGGTCCAGTGCGCGGTCTGACAGCGCTTTACGATCACGTTTGCCCGCCGGGGTGAGCGGCATATCCTCAATCAACACGACATGGGCAGGGTGCATGTAGTCAGGCAAGCTCTGCTCGACGGCGCTGCGCAATTCACTAGTGTTGACGGTTGCGGCCTGTTTGGGTGTCACATAGGCAATGAGTTGCAAAGCTTGGTCGACCTGGCGGGCCACAACCGTGACCTGCCCAACCCCAGAGACGGCCTCTAAAACGGCCTCAATCTCGCCCGGCTCCACACGGTGCCCTCGAATTTTGATCATCTGGTCCTTGCGACCCAAATGGATCAGACGCCCATTAGAGGACCACCTCGCCAGATCGCCAGTTCGATAAAGCCGCGCGCCCTTTTCAAACGGGTTGGCCACGAAGGCATCATTGGTTTTTTCTGGCTGATTGACATAACCCTTTGCCAAGCCCGCACCCGCGATACAAAGCTCGCCCGGCTCCCCCGGCGGCAGAAGACGCTGTTGTTCATCAAGGATGAAGACCTGCGTGTTTGCGATAGGCGTCCCGATATCAACCGCATCGCCCTCAACGGACATGGGTCCGCAGGTAGACCATATCGTGGTCTCTGTGGGCCCATACATGTTCCAAACGGTCGCCTTGGCCTTGGCAAAGCGCGCCCTGAGCGGCTCGGGCAGCGCCTCACCCCCGCAAAGGAGTGTGATGTCCGCCTTCGGAACCCATCCGGTCGCCAATAGCGACACCCAGGCAGACGGCGTGGCTTGCATCATGGTGGGTTGGTGCGCTTCAATGTCGGCCTTCAGCGCGTTGGTGTCCCTTCCACCAAAAACCCGCACTTCACCGCCCGCGACAATCGGTAAAAGCAGCTCCAGAATGGAGATATCGAACGCAAAAGTTGTTGTCGCCAGCATCCTGACATGTGGGCCTGTGCCAAGCCTTGCCTGCAGAGACGTCAACAGATTGATCAGCGCGCCATGGGACACCATTACGCCCTTCGGCTGGCCCGTGCTGCCGGACGTGTAGATGATGTAGGCCGTATCTTGCGGGGCAGGAGCCTGATTGGAAACCTTCCTCACCTCCGCCTTTGGATCAGCGATCACAACCTTCTGGCCCGGGCTGGCAAGTGACGTCGCCAGACGTTGATGGTCTTTGGACGCCAATATGATGTCCGCACCGCAATCCTGCAAAATATGTGTCAGTCGTGATTGCGGATGATCTGGATCCAACGGCACGAATGACGTGCCAAGCCGCAAAACACCTAGTATTGCTGGCACAACATCCGCATTTCGGGTGAGGAGCATGGCGACCCGTGACCCCTTACAAACACCAAGCTCATCCAACTGCCCGGCAATCGCGTGACTTGCTTTCTGCATCGCGTGATAGGTGAACGACTGTCCGTCACCAGAAACCGCAATCTGATCTCCACGTGCTGTCACATGGGACTGGATCACATCAAGGAGTGATACGTCAGCAGGTAAGCTGTCCTGCCCGGTCGAAGACCGCGTCATCAAAACCTTGCGCTCATCCTCGAGGATGAGGTCAATCGCTGCGACGTCCATTTTTGGGGTTTTGCACGCCTGTCCCAAAATGTGATCAAGCCGGTGTAAGTGTTTTTCTATGCGGTCTGTGTCGAACAAATGCGGGTTGAACTTAAGCGTTGTGGCAAAGCCGTCATCGTCGGGGCGTATTTCAAGCACAAGCTCATACTCCCCTTCCTGAACGACGGATTGTAACAATTCTACAGACGCCCCGACCTCCGCTTGCAGAGTGGGCACGGCATCTTGCGCAAATGCATTTTGGTATTCAAAACCGATCTGAAAAACCGGCGGACAGTCAGGATCAGGTGGCGCATCTTGATCCTTGACCATTTGTCCAAACGGATAGGATGCGTGATCTGTGGCCTCCGCCAAACGCAGTTGCACTGCGCGGGCGAGATCATCAAAACATAGTTCGGTCAGGCCCTGTTGCCGTATCGGCAGCATGTTGACCAGATAGCCGACCGTTTCGGTGTAGGCCTCATCCGTGCGACCGTGAAAAGGCATGCCGATGATCACATCATCCGAGCCGGTCAAACGGTGGATCAAAACCATAAACGCCGACAGGATAACCGCCGAAGGAGGGATCCGCGCGTCTCGCGCAAAAGCTGTGAGCGCCTTTTCGGTTTGCTTGGAAAGCCGCCCAGAGACATGGGCGCCCACGAAGGGCTCAGCCGCAGACCGCGGAAAATCCGGCGCCAAGCGCAGATCAGGCAAGGGCGCTTGCAACTGATCAAGCCAAAACGCTTTCGCCTCTGAGGACGCTGAAGGGCCCGCTATTTCATCGCGCACAAACGCCTCAAAGCTCCGATCTGGCGCACGATTGGCCGGGGCTTCTGCACCGTCAGCGTACGCTTGATAGGCCTCAAAAAACGCGCTGCAAAACGGCGCGAATGAGCCGCCATCGAACACGATGTGATGCACCACGATCAAAAGGTAAGAGGGCGCACCCTCGCATTCCCAAACACTCAAACGAATGGGCGGGCCGACCGCCAGATCGAAGGGCTGCTTTGCCTGTCTTTCTATCTCTGCTTTCTCCAGCCGCCCTTGATACTCGAACGTATCTATCTCGATCGGCACATTCGGGTTTTCGCGCCGCACGGGCCCGTTGGGGCTCAATTCAAACTGACTTGTCAGGATGGGAAATGTCTCAATGCAATGCGCCAAAGCGTGGCGCACAGCATCCAATGGCATTTTGCCTGCAAACTGAAAGCACAGCGGCAGGTTCAAGGCGGACATGCCTGGCCGTGTCTGCTGCAACGCCCACAAACCCTGTTGTCCGATGGACAATGGCAAGTCCCCTTGAGCCACTGGTGACTGCGGTTGTGCCAAGGCTCTGGTCTTTTGCGATGCGGGCAGTGACGTGTAATGCGCAACCAGTGCATTCAAGGTCGGAAAGTCGATCAGATCCCGCCCACTCACCGACACTCCAAAGGTCTTGGCAACGCGGCCCAAAAGGCGCATCGCGAAGAGCGAATCAAACCCAAAATCAAAGATGTGCTTGGTGCCATCCACATCTTCGCGATCACATCCCAAGGTCTGAGCCACTTGATCGAACACGAACGTCCCGACATCACGAGACACAGGTGCCTTGGCTCCCAACCAATGACGCGTTCTATCAAACGCGTAACCTGGCAATCTGATTTTACGTGCCACCTGATTATCCGTATCGAGTGCGTCCGTGGCAGCCCCGTCCACCCAAGCGCGTGCGAACGCGTCCCGGCTCATCGCCTCAGCAGGTGCCCCGATATGCGTTTGCCGGGTCGTGCCAAAAAAGATCTGTTGCTCACCCACGCTGCCGTCTGATGAAAGCGCTGTCTCCAACGCGTCGATCAGACCGTTTTGTGTGGACACGACGGCCGCAAAACGATGCTCGAAATGATCACGCCCGGTGCGCAGAGTGTACGCAAGATCGGCCAAAGGGATGGGGTGCGTTTTTACGTGTTCCAGAAGATCGCGAAGCATGTTTGCAAGGCTCTTCTTCGATCGTGCAGACACCAAAATGACCTCGGCCCCACCACTCTGCGGCAGAGCCCTGCTTTGCTTTTGTGCAGCTTCCAGAAGCACATGCGCATTCACCCCGCCCATGGAGAAGCTGTGAACCGCCCCATATCTAGGGTGGTCTGAGCTGCTCCAGCGGGTCTTGTTCTGCGCCAGCATCGCCGGTCGGTGAGCTGTGTCCAAATCCGGGTGCGGCGTGTCGCAACCACTGATTGGGAAAATCTGATCGCTGTTGAAGCTATGGATCAGTTTCAGGATCGCGCCCAGCCCCGATGCAGCCTCCATATGGCCAATCAAAGGTTTGAGCGTGCTTACCGCGCAGGAGGCATCTTTCAGGTCTTGCCCCCGCTCCCGTGCAAGCGTCATCAAGGCGCGATTGATGGCTTGCCATTCCGCGAGGTCGGAGAGCGCATTGCCCATGCCCTGCGCCTCAATCGTACCAACATGGGCCGGATTGATGGCCGCGCGCCGGTAACACTCCGCAATCACCTCCGCATGGCGTTTCGGGTTCGGCGCGGCAATCGAAGCCCCATCGCGCCCATTGAAATTGACGGCTGTTTCACGGATCACCGCGTGAATTGGGTCCTTGTCCCGAACCGCATCGCATAGTGGTTTCAAAACAAGTGCGATGGCCCCTTCGCTTCTTATGTGACCACTTGCGTTTGCACCAAAGCTATCGACCGTGCCCTTGGCGCTAAGCTGCCCTGTGGCCTGCAACACTTCAAAAGGCTCTGACCGTAGCAGCAATGTCACCCCGGCTACGATAGAACAGTCCGTCTCGCCAGATCGCAGAGATTGCACAGCACGGTGAAGCGCCAAAGCCGAACTTGCGCATTGCGCTTCGATCACCTCACTGGGACCGTTGAAATCAAACACGTAAGACAGTTGATTGGCCAACATGCAGGACTGCGCGTAAGTTTCACCGTCGTTGTGCGCGCGCAAAGCCACGTCGTATTCGGCATCTTGGGCTGCAACAAACATACCCGTTTTGGAGCCGCCCATCGCACCCGGGCTCCGCCCTGCGTCGTTCAACGCGTGATAGACTTCCATCAAAAGCAGCCGCAGACGGGGATCCATATCCGCAGCATCGCCGGGGCTTACATCGAAAAAGCTTGCGTCAAACTTATCCGCGTCGGGCATGTAGCCGCCAAAAAACCCATCCTCCTTTGACCGCCCCTCCGGTAAGCCGATGCGCGTTTGCATCCAATCCACGTCGCAGCGTATGATAAGCGGTTCATTGCGATCCAACGCGTCCCAGAACGCTTGCACGGTCGCGCATCCCGGCAGCCGCCCCGACACGCCGATGATCGCCACTGGCTCTGCTGCCTTGGTCTTGGGATGCTGCGGGGGATCATGGGTTCGGCGCGATGCCGATTTCCGCAGAGCTTCGGAGATGTCTTTCCAGGCGTCAGCGGAGTTCATGGGACGATCGCATCAAGCACTTTGAAAAAGCTACGCAAAATAATGTCACAGCCTCCGAGCGCGAATGAACGAGTAGCCCAAATTTTCAGACATATATTCAAATAGATAAAGCCAGTTATCAATGGCCTTATCAGCCTCTTCGCCCATCGCAGAGCGCACAGCATCGTCATTCCGCTTCAGGGTTTCATCCAACTTATCCACCAGCATCGGCATGACGTTTTCGGTGATGTCTTCGTAATGCAGCATCTCAAACCCGGCCTCAGGCAACAGCGTGTCATAGGCGGCCGCAGGCACAAAGACAGAGTGGACATGTTCATCCACGAATTCCATGAATTCAGGGGTGGTGTGATCCAGAACCGGAAGATCCGTCAAAAGCAGCTCACTGCCTGGTTTCAACAAGCGCGCCGCTTCTTTCAGGGCGTCGGCATGGCCCATGTGAAAAATCGACTCGAAAAACCAACCCCCATCAAAGGACGCGTCCGGCGCATCAACCTTGCGCGCATCACTGTGCAAAAAAGTAAGGTGGTCGGTCAAACCGGCCTCTTCGGCCTTGCACTGCGCTGTAGACCGTTGAAAACCACTGATCGTGACACCCGTGACGCGGCAATTTTTACTTTGCGCGAGCCGCATCGCAGGGTGGCCAATGCCGCACCCTAGATCCACAAAATGCTCGCCCTCGGAAATGCTGGTTCTGGCGATCATTTCCTGGCACATGCGTTCGGCCGCTTGTCCAAACGTGGCATCCTGACTGTCTTTGTCCCAATAGCCCCAATGCAAATGGTCATCAAATAAGACCGGGCCCAACCTTAAAGCAGGGGAATCATAGTGATCTTCTACCGATGCGTTGCTGTCGCCCGTTGTCTCGCTTGCAGGTCTGTTCACCCTGTATCCCCCTGTTTTTACGCGGTCGACACGCCGGTGGCACAGCCTAAAAGGTGCTCCCCGATCCATCTGTCATCGCTCTATGCCCCAGAGCTTGTCACAGCATTGTGGGCATGAAAACCAATCATGTTTGCGCGCAATGGTCGCGTCGCAGGTCCAGGATCTACCGGCCGCCCACCCATGACGCATACCGCCGCTCCAGATCTTGCCCGATGGCAAACCAGGTGACCGGAATGTCATAAACATGGAGCCACCCCGGAGCGATCTGAACCGCAGTCAACCATTCTTCTTTCGGCCGAGCGATCTTCAAAACCCCATCGGTGCAGGCACCATCGCTTGCAACCAAAGCCGTTCCAAACTTCCGTGCGTAGGCGGTGTATCCGTCTGCTGTGTCTGGCTTTGGCGGGTTGCAGAGGAACGGATCATGGCCATCTCGGTTCATCTTGCCATCCACAAACAACGGGATCTCTTTCATCGTCTCGCTTGGTGATGCACCGTCAAGAAACAGGTTCCACACCAGAATGCAGCCAGTCTCCCCGTCGTCCTTGCAAGGCGTAAGTGGCGTGTCCTGAGGGATAGGCATCCCTGGCAGATACCCCACCACAAAGTTCTGTTCGACCGGCTGTCCGATGACCCGTTCGAGCAGAAGGCGATATAAATGCGTGGTCCCTTGGCTGTGCCCCGCAAGGACAAAGTCCTGATCATCTCCGATACGTTCCAAAAAGCTCTCAAACGCGTCTGCCACATCGCGATATGCAAATTCAATCGCCGCATCCCCCGCTTCGGGATCGGACGGCACGAAAGAATCGATTGAGGCTTCACGATAGTATGGCGCATAGAGTTTGCAGCATGGGGTAAAGGCAGACGCCAAAGACTGCATGTCGTCGACATTCACTGTTGTATCCGCCCGCTCCTGAGCAAGCGTTGCGTTGCTGACATGCCCCGTCAAATCTGTCGTGGGATAAACAAAAAAGACAGCCACGTCCAAATCCGTCTGCCTGACCCCGTCGGGCCAGGTGTATGCCGCCTCATCTTTTCGGCTTGGCAAGGAAACCCAGAGCGTATCATCGCTATAATCCAGCGGTTTCCCAAGCCCGGTGCTGTCAGTTTCCGCATAGGCTCGGTCGGCCGCGACAAAAATGCAAAATGCGACTGTCAGTTTCAGCAACCGGCTCCACATCAATCAAAATCCTTTTGTGCCTTTAGAGGATGCAACTTATAAAAAATCCGCGGACTACACCCCGCCTCACCAAAGTACCGCTACGACCTGACGCTGAAAACAGCCTTCGTCATCCGCCAGCATTTTTCGTCCCAAAATTCAGCATCGCTCAGGGCATGTTCCCGCTGCCCCTCCCTCATGGCTCCAGAATGAGGGATCCAGCCTGAAACGCAATGTCACGCGGTCCTTTGCACGGTTAGAAACCAAATCAAAGCTATCAAGCAGAAATCCAGGCATCTTGATCCTGACCCGGCGGCATTAAACACGAAACCGGTCAATTTGAGTGCGAGAGAAGCGTAACCTCGCAGCCTTTTCCGGGCCGTTAATTCAACTATGAGCCCATTTCGACCCTTGTTTCGCCACCCGGCGCGGAATTAAGGCCGTAAGGCCGCCGCGCATCGTCGGGCCGCCCACACGGCACGGCGATTTTGTCGATCTAGGCGCGTCGCTCGGATCTTTTGCGGATTTTGCCGGGATAAAGCGCTGCTGTACCACGACCTGTTCGCCCTACCGCGGCCCGACACTGCGCAGCTCGGGTTACAAGACTGAACGGCAGCAAAGTCCGCAAACCAGGCATCAACAACAACACATATTGGTTCAACAAAGCCTCAAACACTTGCGGTCAAAAAATGTTCGTCCTCAATGCAAAACGCCGCCCAGCGGGGGCGGCGTTTCCAAGGTCACATTCAAAGACAGGGTCTAGAACCCAAGACCCGCATATTTGTTCTTAAACTTCGACACGCGGCCACCTGCATCCGTCAGGCGGGTGCCGCCGCCGGTCCAGGCAGGGTGTGCAGAAGGGTCAATGTCCAAAGACAGGGTGTCACCCTCAGCGCCATAGGTGGAGCGCATCTTGACGATGGTGCCGTCGGTCATCTTCACGTCGATGAAGTGATAATCGGGATGGATATCTGCTTTCATGGTCCCGTACTCCTTAGGCGCTGGCGCCGGATTTAGGTTTGTAGTTGGTGTCCTCTGCGATCCGCGCGGATTTACCACGACGCGCGCGCAGGTAATAAAGCTTTGCCCGGCGCACCCGGCCACGCCGCACGACAGTGATGCTGTCGATATTGGTGGAATAGAGCGGGAACATACGCTCTACACCTTCGCCAAAAGAAATCTTACGAACGGTGAACGATCCGGCGATGCCTTCGCCGTTCTTGCGGCTGATGCAAACGCCTTCGAAATTCTGAACGCGGGAGCGCGTGCCTTCGGTCACCTTAAAGCCTACGCGCACCGTGTCGCCGGCTTTGAAATCGGGAATGTCCTTCCCGAGAGAGGCGATCTGTTCCGCCTCGATCTGCGCGATAATATCCATCGTCGCATTCTCCTAAATTGCTTGCGGTTGATCCGCAAAGGTGTGTGCAATCTCAGAGCTCTTGGTCTTCTTCCGGGTCCGCCAATGCGCCCGCCAGAGATCAGATCGTCCTATGTTCTTTCACTGCGTCTTCGGCCGCGCCCATTATGACCCGACCGCGCTGAAACACCCCATGTAGAAGAAACCGGGTTCAGCCATATGTCACAGGCCCAAGCGACCATGGGACCCTCAGGCACGCGGGGAATAGGAGCAAACGCGCTGCAACGCAAGTCTTTTTCTCTGTTAATCGCCAAGTAGAACACGGCATTCATCACCCCGCCGCACGGTCTAGTCACGCTCTTTGTTGCTGGCGATCCATTTGGCCCAAAGATCAGGACGCCGTGCCTTCGTGAGCGCCTCTGATTGCGCCTGCCGCCACTTGGCGATCTCACCGTGATTGCCTGACATCAACACATCCGGGATTGTGCGCCCCTGCCACTCCGCTGGCCGGGTGTAGTGGGGATGCTCCAACAGCCCTGATGAGAAACTTTCCTCCTCCGCGGAGGCTGCATTGCCAAGAACGCCGGGGAGGAGCCGCACGCACGCATCCAAAAGTGCCTGTGCCGCGATTTCACCCCCGGAGAGTACGAAATCCCCGATCGACACTTCTGTGATGCCAAAATGCTCGATCACGCGCTCATCAAGCCCCTCAAACCGCCCGCAAATTAGGGTAACACCCGGCCCATCTGTCAGGCCTTGCGCCATCGCCTGATCAAATCGCTTACCTCGGGGGCTGAGATACAGGATCGGGCGATTGCCTGATGCGCCTGCGGTGGCACTCTCAATCGCGCGCGCCATCACATCGGCGCGCAGCACCATCCCCGCGCCGCCGCCTGCCGGGGTGTCATCGACATTGCGGTGCTTGCCCTCTCCGAACCGGCGCAGATCGGTCGTCACAAGCGTCCATTTTCCATCTTTCAGCGCTTTGCCGGTCAGGCTTTCCCCCAAAACGCCCGGAAAGGCATCGGGAAAAAGCGTGATCACCTGCGCCCCCCAAGCCCCCGCCAAACGCGGGTTCTGATCCATCAGGTCGCGGGGTTTCAGAGAGGCCGAGATCGATTTTCGTCCATGAGATTTTGACGCAGAGTGTTTGGGCGTGTCACTCACAACACCCCCTCCGGTGGATCGGCCACAATCCGCCCCGAAGACAGGTCCACGGTCGGCACAGCCTCTTGCGTAAATGGCAGCAAAACAGACGCCCCGCCATCCACACGGTCCACCTCCAAAAGGTCAGACGCCCCGTGATTGAGCACGGCCTTCACCCGCCCCAGGGCCACGCCCCCGGTGTCAAAGACCTCAAGCCCAATGAGATCTGTGTAGTAATACTCATCATCCTCCGGCTCCGGCAGCTTGGCACGATCCACATAAAGCCGCACACCGCGCAGCCGATCCGCCACCTCTTTTGTTGCCACGCCAGTAAGCCGGCCCACCAGTGCCCCCTTGGTTTGCCCGCTCAGCGTCACCTCAAAGGTGCGGTCGCCCGTTTCGGTCTCAAGAGGTCCGTAGGCAGCGAGGTCTTCTGGCACAGCAGTAAAGCTCTTGAGCCGCACCTCCCCTTTGACACCAAAGGCGCCCGCAATCGCGCCAATACAGACCCGCTCTGTCATCACCTGCGCTCCACGCTCAGATCATCGGCCCGGCTGTCCCAGCCCGCACGTTCCAGCTCGGGCGTGTCCTGATCCTCCTCAGGCCACCCAACACAGAGATACCCCACCAGCACCCAATCCTCGGGCACGTCGAGGTCTGTGCAAAGGCGTTGCGGATCAAGGATCGACACCCATCCCACACCAATACCCTGCGCCCGCGCGGCCAGCCAGAATTGCGTGATCGCGCTCACCACCGAATAGCGCCGCATCTCTGGCATCGTCTGCGCCCCGAGGCCCGCGCCCTTGGGCGTCTCTTCGGCGCAGAATACGGCCAATTGCACCGGCGCGTCCTGCATACCCGAAAGCTTCAATTGGCTATACATCGTGGCCTTCTCGCCACCATAGCCCGCCAAGGCATCCGCATTGGCCGCCTGGTAATTCTCCAAAGCGGCGTCGCGGGCCTCAGCGCTTTCCACCCGGATCACGCGCCAAGGTTCGCTTAGCCCCACAGAGGGGGCCAAGCTGAATCCTTCAAGGCAGGACTGCAAAAGAGCTTCATCCACCGGATCGGTGCGAAAGCGACGCACATCCCGTCGCCATCGCATCAACTCGGAAAGCTCTTGTCGGAACTCCGGGGAAAAGCGCGTCACGCCTTTGATCCCATCCCGTTGGCCCTTTCTGCCTTAGCTCTGGGTCTCTTCCTCGGTGGCGGCCTCTTCTGCGGGTGCGTCTTCCGCAGGCGCCTCGTCTGCCGCAGCCTCTTCTGCGGGCGCTTCCTCCTCCACAGGCTCAGCGGCGGCTTCTTCTGCGGCTTTGGCCTTCTCGGCCTTTTCTTCGGCGCGATCCTTGGCTTTCTGGCCTGGCTCCGCCTTCTGCGGGTTTGAGCGTTCTTTCTTCTCGATCACCCCTGCGGCCTCAAGAAAACGAGAGATCCGGTCGGTCGGCTGCGCGCCTTGATCCATCCAATACTGGACCCGTTCAAGGTTCATTTTCACACGCTCTTCGCTGTCCTTTGGCAGAAGCGGGTTATAGGTGCCCAGCTTTTCGATAAAGCGACCATCGCGCGGCATGCGCGAGTCCGCCGCAACAATGCGGTAAAAGGGACGTTTTTTGCTGCCACCACGGGCAAGACGGATTTTCATGGCCATTAGAGTTTCTCCTTATGAATGGCGTTCTTTGACGGGCCTCCTTGGCCCTAAGATTGATGCCTTTTGTGATGTTGGATCACTTCGGCGATGATGAAGTTCAGGAACTTCTTGGCGAATTCCGGGTCCAGGTCGGCCCGGTTTGCCAAATCTTCTAGGCGCGCGATCTGCGCCGCTTCGCGGTCGGGATCGGACGGGGGAAGGTCATGCGTGGCCTTGAGCTTGCCCACGGCCTGTGTGTGCTTGAACCGCTCTCCCAGTGTATAGACGAGGATCGCATCCAGGCGGTCAATGCTCTCACGATGCTCTTTGAGCACCTCGGCCGCGCGCAGTGTAGAATTGTCAGTCAACAGGCATCCCCTTGGGTTTGAAAAGCGGATCCGCATAGTGGCTGATTTCCAGCTCAATCCCGTCGCGCAGCTGCCCTGTTCGCAGCCGTTCCGGCGACGGATGACGATAAACGGCATCACTGCCATCAATCGTGTCGGCGTCCTTATCTTTCACGGCGCCCAGCCGCTCGGCCAGACGAATGGAATCCAAATTTTTTGGGTCGATGTAACTGACCGCCTCGGTCCACCCCATCTTGTCATACAGATGTCCGCGCACCGCGTGCGTCGCTTCCAACGCGTAACCTTGGCCGGCTTCCTTGGGCCAGATGATCCACGCAATCTCGCGCTCAGGCCACGCCGCAGGGAACCACCCGCCCGCCATGCCCAGCGTGCGGCCATCGTCCCTGTGGTGGATCATCCACATTCCATAGCCCCTGATATCCCAATGCCCGATTTCAGCGGCATAGAGCATCCACGTCTCGTAAGCATTCAGCGGCCCGCCCATGAAGCGCGACCGATACGAGGCGAAGGTCGCCTTGAAGTTCGGATAGTCATCCGGCTCCGGCCCGCGCAAAATCAATCGGCGGGTTTCAATGACGGGTATCGATGCCATGGCCATCACGACACCCTCCCATCGACATGCCGAAAGACGCAGCATTTGTCAGCCTCCGGCAACGCGGCTTCGGCGGCTGCATCCCGCGTCGCGCCCAGCCTTTGGGCCAGCGCGATGGAGCGCGTGTTTTCTTCGTCCACATAACTCACCAAAGATTTGAAACCGAGCGCGCCAAACGCGTGCGCCTTGACCGCTTGTGCCGCCTCTGACGCAACGCCCTGTCCTTCAAATTCGGGCGCAACAAGATACCCCAACTCGGGTTCTTGGTCTCCGGGTTCTGCCCCAATTTGTACAAAACCCATCACAGCGCCCGTTTCGCGCCCGGTCACCGCCCACACGCCATGACCGCGCAAAATCCAGGTGCCGACCAACTGCATGAAGCTTTCCCAAATCTCGCCGCGGTCTTTTGGATTGCCGTAAAACCGGCCGCGCTGCCCCTCCAGCATGGTGGCATAGGCGTCAAAATCCTCGATCTTCGGTGCGCGCAGGATCAAACGCTCCGTCTCTAGCACCGGGATCAATGCTTGCATCCGGGCGGCAATCTTCGCACACACCCCGGCCGACATGGTTTCATGAAAAGCTCTATCGCTCATGCCACACCTGCCAAAACAGAAGGGTGTCGCCACATCTGCGTCGGTGCACCGCGCATCTCGACATCTTTTTCATGTATGGCACCCAGGCGCGTTGCGAGCCGAATAGAGCGTTGATTTTCCTTTGAAATATAGGACATAACCCGATTTAAGCCAAAGTGGCGGGCAGAATATTCCCTGGCCAAAAGAGCGGCGCGATAAGCCACGCTCTTGCCTTCGAACCCCTCGTAGATATGCCAGGCCAGTTCCGGTTCGTGCCAACCATCATTCAAGATTATACCCACGCGTCCGGCCACGTGACCGCTTTCCCGATCTTCGATCACCCACATCCCATAGCCGCGCAGTGTCCAATGCCCGATGGCGGCCATGAAGGAACGCCAACACTCTGCTGCGCTTACTGGACCGCCGACAAAACAGGCGCGTTTTGAGGTGCCAAATTCTGCAAATCGCTCATAATCGCTTTCAAGATAACCACGTAAAATCAGCTGCTTAGATGTGACAGTGGGCGCATGTTCCATCATTGTAATGCCTCCGGGCCAGGATGGCGGTAGAGCATTTCAGCGCCCATATGCACGTTCTCATAGCTGCGCTCAAACCAAGCCCCCATGCGCTCTGCCAAAGCCACAGAGCGCGTGTTGCCGGGCACGATATTGGACGTCAGCGTGGTAAATCCGAGGCTGGCATAGGCCCAAGCCCGCACCCGTGTCGCGGCCTCATGGGCAAGGCCTTTGCCCTCATAGCCGTCAAAGACGGCCCAGCCCACTTCAGGCTCAGGCCAGCCTTCGGGGTTCCAGATGCCTGAAATACCAGCGGGTTCAGCCTTGTCTTTGATTTCAATGGTAAAATAGCCATATCCGTGCAGCGCCCAATGTCCAATATTGGTCGCAAACCAGCGCCACGCGGCGGAGCGATTTTTCTCCGTTCCGAAGCCCGCCGAGCGCACAGGATCCAGCAAAAACGCGCAGAGCGGTTCAAAATCTTTATGCTCTGGCCCGCGCAGGATTAGCCGCTCGGTCTCCAGCCTGGGTATATTAAGCTGCAACGTCATTGCGCCGCCCCAGGGCTAGGATGACGGTAGTAGAAAACCACGCCACCCGAGGGCAAAGGGTGTTCATAGTCCAGCGTCGCGCCCATCCGTTCAGCCACTTTGATCGAAGCCTTGTTTTCAGGCTCAATCGCGCTTGCCAGGGTGGTCCAACCCAGATCCTTGTAGATGTAGTCTCGAGCACAGAGCGCCGCCTCTGTGGCATAACCTCGGCCTGCTTTGTCTTCCGTCAGGAGGTATGCAAGCTCGGGCTCTGGCCATGTCTCGGCGGACCAAGGCCCTGACATTCCACAAAAATCTCCGGTGGATTTCTCCTCGATGGCAAACAGCCCAAAGCCGCGCTCAACCCAGTGGCCCATGAACGTACAGGCCAAACGCCACGCGCCATAGCGGTCTGCCGGACCAAGGAAGAAACGGCTGCCTTCGGTCGTATAAAAATCGGCCAACCTGTCAAAATCCCGCTCGGGGTTGTACCCGCGCAGAATAAGACGCTCCGTTTCGAGCTGTGGGATATCCAGGGTGATCTGCATGACTATCCCGTTGCACCCTCGGGTTTTCGGGGCGCGGAGAGAGGCCTCCGGCGGGAGTATTTTTGGAAAGATGAAGCCATGTTACTTCTTCTTTCCAAAGCCTGAGAGACCCGGAGGCAGGCCGCCACCGCCCAAGCCGGGCAGGCCACCGGGCATCTTGCCACCCATGGCTTTCGCCGCTTGTTCAAGCGCCTTGGGATCCATGCCAGAGGCCATTTCCTCGGGGCTGGGGCCGCCTTTTCCGAACATGCCTTTCATGGCCTGTTTCATCATTCCGCCTTTGCCCATCTTGCCCATGCGCTTCATCATGTCTGACATTTGTCTGTGCATTTTCAGAAGCTTATTAAGCTCGCTCACCTCTTGACCCGCGCCTTTGGCAATGCGCTTTTTGCGGCTGGCCTGCAGCAGTTTGGGGTTGGCGCGCTCTTTTTTCGTCATCGATTGAATGAGCGCGATCTGCCGTTTGATGATGCTGTCATCAAGGCCCGCCTGTTCCATCTGTTTGGACATCTTGGCCGCACCCGGCAGCATCGACATCATGCCCTCCATGCCACCCATCTTTTGCATCTGCTCAAGCTGGCTGCGCATGTCGTTGAGATTGAACTGGCCTTTTTGGAAGCGCTTCATCATGCGCTCGGCCTGTTCGATCTCCAGCGTTTCCTGCGCCTTTTCCACCAGGCTCACAATGTCGCCCATGCCCAGGATCCGGCCCGCGATGCGCTCGGGTTCAAAGGTCTCGATGGCGTCCATCTTTTCGCCCAGACCCACGAAACGGATCGGCTTGCCGGTGATCGCACGCATCGAAAGCGCCGCACCGCCGCGCCCGTCACCATCCATCCGGGTCAGCACCACGCCCGAAACGCCAATTTTGTCGTCAAACTCAGTGGCCACATTCACCGCGTCCTGCCCGGTAAGGCCGTCGACCACCAGCAATGTCTCACGCGGCTTGGCAACGTCGCGCACGTCTGCGGCCTGTTGGATCAGGACCTCATCAATGTGCAAACGGCCCGCGGTGTCGAGCATGTAGACGTCGTAACCGCCTAAAGATGCTTGTGTTTTCGCGCGCTTGGCAATCGCGACAGGGTCTTCGCCCTTTACAATTGGCAACGTATCGACGCCAATTTGCGTGCCCAGGATTTGCAGCTGTTCCATGGCCGCCGGGCGGTTCACGTCGAGGGACGCCATCAGCACGCGCTTGCCTTCGCGCTCTTTGAGGCGTTTGGCAAGTTTCGCGGTTGTCGTCGTCTTACCTGAGCCTTGAAGACCCACCATCAAAATGGGGGCAGGCGGATTGTCGATCTTAAGCGCACCGGGGTCTTCGTCACCCGTCAGCGTATCGACCAATGCGTCATGGACGATTTTCACAACCTGCTGGCCCGGTGTCACGGATTTGGTCACCGCTTGACCAGTCGCTTGATCCTGAACCTTTTTTATGAAGTCGCGGGCGACTGGCAAAGATACGTCAGCCTCAAGCAGCGCAACACGCACCTCACGCAGCGCTGTTTTTACGTCTTCCTCGGACAGCGCGCCCTGTTTTGTTAGCCGATCAAGGACGCCAGAGAGACGTTCGGATAGATTTTCAAACATCGCGCGGCCTCCTTGCCGGTTGTACAGATGCCCCGCCAATATAGGCAGAACGGCTCAAAGCATAAACGCCCCCACGGGCGAAACTCGCTGGTGGGGGGCGATCCCGGGTCACTTGCCCAAGGGACCGGAAGCCTCAAACTTCCAAAGATTTCAGGCCGTGTAGACCTGATCTTTGAGCGAGTCAATGTGTGGAGGAGTTGCAATCGTGATGCCCCTCGGCCTATTGTTCCGCATCAGCGACCCGTCACAACAGGAGGGCCCGAGCTGAACATGCGTATCATCCGCCGACTTCAGCATGGTCCCCGTGCCGCCCTGCAGATCCGTTTGCAGGGCTGACCTGACGCCTTCATCTTCGTCTTGATCAGCCTTTTGCCGCGCGCGCGGCCACATCTTTTACGCTGAGACAGACATGACACTTCTTCACATCCAATCCCTTGGGATCACATTCAGTGAGCCACTTTTTTCCGATCTAACGCTCACCCTTGGCAAGGGCGATCGCGTTGGCCTTGTTGCGGCCAATGGTCGGGGAAAATCCACCTTGCTCAATTGCCTTACGGGGGACAGCGAGCCGACGCATGGTGACATCACGCGCGCCCGCGGTCTGCGTTTGGGTTATGTGCGCCAGACGCTACTGGAAAGTGCCGGAGCATTGACGCCCTACGCTCTGACGCTCACCGCCCTGCCGCCCGAGCAGGCAGACTATGAAAGCTGGCGGGTGGATGTGGCTTTTGGTGAGTTGCAGATGCCCTATGACCTGCAACACCAACCTTTGTCAGAGCTAAGTGGCGGCTGGCAGAGGATGGCGATGTTGGCCGCCGAATGGGTGGTCGAACCCGATGTACTGATCCTCGATGAACCGACCAACCACCTGGATTTGTACAGGATCGGGCAATTGCAGACGTGGCTGGGCGCATTGCCGCGCGATACGGCCTTGATCGTCACGTCCCATGATCGTGCGTTTCTGGACGGCACCACCAATCGCACCCTGTTTTTGCGGGCGGATCGATCGCGCGTGTTTCCCGTGCCGTTCACCGCGGCACGCGCCGCGTTGGATGAGGCAGATGCAGCCGATGACCGGCGCTTTGCCAATGATCTCAACAAGGCCAAAACGCTTCGCAAACAAGCGGCGAAACTAAAGAACGTGGGGATCAATTCCGGGTCTGATCTATTGCTGACCAAAACCAAGCAGCTCACGGAACGCGCGGACAACATAGAAGCCGCCGCGCGCCCCGCACATAAAGAGCGCAGTGCCGGTGACATCAAGCTGTTCAACAGTGGAACACATGCCAAAGCGCTTGTGACCTTTCCGGATGTAGAGGTGAGCGCCCCAGATGGCCGGGTGCTCTACCGTACAGGGACGAAATGGATTTCACGAGGGGAGCGGGTTGTTTTGCTCGGCGCCAACGGGACGGGCAAGACCCGGCTGATCCAATTGGTTGCGCGCGCGTTTAAGGGCGAGGGCACCGTGCGTGCTGCGCCGTCGGTTGTGCCGGGTGTGTCGGATCAACACTTGACGCAGCTCACCCCGGGGCATTCTCCGATGCAGTTGATCACAACGCGCTATGACATTGGCGATCAACGCGCACGCGGCGTGTTGGCCGGGGCTGGCATTGCGGTGGCGATGCAGAACACGCCCGTCGATGCGCTTTCAGGCGGGCAGAAGGCGCGCCTTGCCATGCTCATGTTGCGATTGGCACGGCCCAATTTTTATCTGCTGGATGAGCCGACCAATCACCTTGATATCGAAGGGCAAGAAGCGCTGGAAGATGAATTGATCTCCCATGGGGCGGCCTGCCTTTTGGTCAGCCATGATCGCAGTTTTCTACGAAATGTCGCCAACCGGTTTTGGTGGATTCAGGGCAAGAAATTGCAGGAGGTGGATGACCCTGAGGCGTTTCTGGCCCGGCAAATTGCACCGGCTTAAACGGTCAAGGGTGTTTTGCGGGCGCTAAACCGCGATATTGTCGATCAACCGTACACCTGCCAGCCAGGCAGCTGCGAAAAGGCGCGCCTCTCGCGTAGGGGATGTGAGTTCAGCCAGATCGTCGGCCGCGCGCAATTCGAGGTACTCGACTTTGGTGAACCCGGCCTTTTCGAGCGCATTCAGAGCCTTGGTATGTAGCGCATTGAAAGGCTCACCCTTTTGCAGGCCTTCCGCCAGTGCCTCCATCTCCTCATGCAGACGGCAGGCATGCGTTCGGGCGCGATCGGACAAAAGGAGGTTGCGCGATGAAAGAGCCAGACCATCAATGTCACGGATCGTTGGGCAACCATGTACCATTATCGGCAAATCCAGATCGCGGGCCAGACGTTTGACCACCTGCAGCTGTTGAAAATCCTTTTCGCCAAAAAACGCATCTGTTGCGGTGCTTTGGGTGAAAAGCTTGGTCACAACGGTCGCGACACCGTCAAAATGCCCGGGCCGGTGTACGCCATCCATCACATCGGTCAGGCCCGCGACCGATACGGTGGTTGAAAAGCCATCTGGGTAGATCTGATCGGCATCCGGCACGTAGAGCGCATCAATCTCGAAGCGGGCAAGCTTCCTAGCGTCCTCTTCTTCTGTCCTGGGGTAATTGGCGAGGTCCTCGGGATTATTGAATTGTTTGGGGTTAACAAAGATCGTGACGATCACCCGGTCGCAAGTTTTTTTGGCCGCGGCCACAAGAGACAAATGCCCATCATGAAGCGCACCCATCGTTGGAACAACGCCCACGGTTTGCTCTGCGCGATGCCAGGCGGCCGTCATGGCGCGCAGGTCGGCCAGTCGGCGAATGATAGGCGGGGGCGTCATACTGCGTGTCACTTTGAGGGGGCTTTGTCGCCGAACGTATGCTCAGCGGCAGGAAATTTTCGTGCGCGCACGTCCGTGGCGTAGCCTTCGATTGCGGCTTTCGCTTCGTCGCCCAGCTTGGCAAAGCGTTTCACAAATTTGGGTTTGAACTCGGTAAATAGGCCCAGCATATCGTCCACCACCAGGATTTGCCCATCGCAGCCGGCACCTGCGCCAATGCCGATGGTGGGAATGGTGATCTCGGCGGTGATCTTATCGGCCAGGGTTGCCGGGACCTTCTCCAACACAACCGAGAACGCACCTGCATCAGCCACGGCATGTGCATCCGCCAAAAGTGCTGCGCCCGCATCGTCACGGCCTTGGACCTTGTATCCCCCCAACGTGTTGATCGATTGCGGTGTCAGCCCAATATGCGCCATCACCGGGATCCCGCGTGACACCAGAAACCCAATCGTTTCAGCCATATGCGTGCCACCTTCGAGCTTAACCGCAGCCGCACCCGTCTCACGCATCAGGGTTGCAGCATTGCGAAAGGCCTGTTCCGGGCTCTCCTCGTAGGAGCCAAATGGCATATCCATCACCAGCATGGCCGTGCTAAGCCCGCGCGCCACGGCCTGCCCATGCATCACCATCATTTCGATCGTAACGCCAAGCGTTGAGTTCAGCCCGTGCAAGACCATGCCCACAGAATCCCCGACCAAAACAAAGTCGCAAGCTTCATCCATTAACCGTGCCATCGGCGTTGTGTAAGCAGTCAGACTGACAATGGGGGTTTGCCCCTTCATCGCCAGAATATCATCGGGCAGAGGGGCGGTTTTCTTGGCGGTGGCGCTCATGATCTTGTCACACCTGGCACGTTAGCTGTAGCGCTTGGATATCAGGTCACTCTTTGGCTTGCCAGTGTCTGCTGCAAGAACGCCACGGAACACCTCCGCGAAAGGTGATCGAACTGAGCCAAATGGTCCGTGGCCTTTCTTCTGCCCATTGCCTAGACTTACGATTGGTAACCCATCGGAGATCGCTTTGCGCCGCTTCATCCTGACTTTCGTTGTTCTTTTTTCTTTGGTTCTTACCGATAAGAGCTTTGCACAGAACGCAGCCGTGAAAGTCAATCGGGCCGAGATGATCCGCATTCTTGGCGAATTGCCGAGTGCCATGCCAATCCGACGCGATCTGCAGCGCCTCGGCTTCCAGGGTCAGAATCTGGAACTGGCCGTCGCACAGGCGGAATCATTTTACAAAGATCCCACCATCGCTGGACACATCGCAGATCAAGTTATCGCAGCCTACTCCGACCCCAGTTTTCAAGTTGAGGCCCAAGGACTGATTTGGCCGATAGTGTCACGCGGTATGGGGCACCTGACGCTGGCGGAGCTGCGATATTACTATTCGGTGGAGCAAGCAATGATTAACGCGCTGCCGATCCGGGAATGCGGGCTGGCCATGCGCGGGCGCTTTTCGGACAAGAAATTTGCCGATGCTATGTCGCGTGTGGCGGCAAGACTTGAAACAGCTGCGCTGCGTGAGTTTTACAGGATCGAGTTCAAAGCCGCAAAGCTTGGAGCTGCGCGCGGCCCTGTCAGGCTTTCAGAGGGGACCAAGGAAACCGTGGGCGCCGCGATTGATGCGCGTTTGGATGTGCTGATGGAAAACGACCCAAACTCAGTGCGTATGCGGGCTGCAATGCAAAACTTGTCGCGTGCAGACAACAAAAGCGCCTGTCAGGTCGGTCGAACGTTTTACAAGGCGGTCATGACGCTGGACGCGTCCAACCTGCGCAACGGGCTTTTGTTGATCGGGCAGCAGTGAACGCAACTTTACGAATTTCCAACAAAGATGCCCGCAGGCTTTGGCTCTGGACCAATGGCCTGTCGCAGACGCCGGTGGGCAAACTTGACGTCATGACGATGATCCGGTCGCTGGGCTTTGTGCAGATTGACACGATCCGAAACGTTACACGCGCACATCATCACATCCTGTGGTCGCGCAATCAGAATTATCGCGAAAAGATGCTGTGGCCGCTCCTGAGAGGCCGCGATCTGTTTGAGCATTTCACCCATGATGCCTCTCTTATCCCCATGGAGGTGCTACCCTATTGGCAGCGGCAATTTGATCGTCTGGGTCAAAGGGCGGCCGCGTCTGATTGGTTTCAATCCGGGCTTGGCCAAGCAGAAATTGCCGGCATACGGCGCCGAATTGAAAAGGAGGGCGCGCTCTCAACTCATGCCTTTGATACAAAGGCCGAAAGCCGGGAGATGTGGGCCCGACCGCCGCACAAAAAAGCGCTTGATCAGATGTGGTATGCCGGAGAACTGGCGACGTGCCATCGCAAGAATTTCGTGAAGTTCTATGATCTGGGGGAGCGCGTGTTTCCCTCTCAGCTCCGCCATGGGCCAGGCGATGAAGAAGCGCGCGATTGGCTCTGTGACCGAGCGTTAGATTTCATCTCGGCGGGCACATGCGGCGAGGTGCAACGTTTTTGGGAGGCCATGAGCGCGGGTGAGGCCAAATCCTGGGTGCAGCGGCGCAAACCCGTGGAAGTTGAGATTGAAGGCGCGGATCGTGTCTGGCGCCGGTCATTTGCCGTGCCAGACATAGAGGAACGGCTGAAACGCGCATCAGAGCCATCCACTCGGTTGCGCTTGCTCAACCCGTTTGACCCGGCCATTCGGGATCGGGCGCGCCTTGAACGGCAGTTTGGCTTTGACTACCGCAATGAAATGTTTGTGCCACGCGAGAAGCGCCTTTGGGGCTACTATGTCTATCCGTTGCTTGAAGGCTATCGGTTTGTCGGCCGCTGCGAAGCAAAGGCGGATCGAAACCAAGGTTGGTTGCGAGTGACAGGGTTTTAGCCTGAGCCCGGGGTGAAGTGGACACCCGCGCGGCTTGACAAACTTGATGCGGAACTTGGCCGCTTTGCGCGTCTTGCTGGTATCAAGGATGTGGGTTGGTCCATTCCGCGCCCAGCAATGTAGGCTGGGAACAACATCACGAAAGGCATGCCCATGCGATTGAAAGACAAAACCGCCATTGTGACCGGAGGTGCCAGCGGCTTTGGTGCGGGGATCGTGCACCGCTTTGCCGAAGAAGGCGCGCGTGTCATGGTGGCGGATATCAATTCGGATGCGGCCGAAGACGTGGCGGATCGGATCAATGCTACTGCCTGCGCCGTCGATGTGTCAGACGGCGCCAGCGTTGCGGCCATGGCAGAGCAGGCGCGGCAAAAGCTTGGCCACATAGATATCCTGGTCAACAACGCAGGGGTCACGCATTTGCCGCAACCGCTTGATGAGGTGACAGAGGCGGATTTTGACCGGGTGTTCGCGGTCAATTGCAAATCGGTTTATCTGGCTGCGCGGACCATAGTGCCCGGAATGAAAGCACGCGGTTCGGGGGTGATCCTCAACGTTGCCTCCACCGCCGGTGTCAGCCCACGCCCGAGGCTTAACTGGTATAATGCGTCAAAAGGTTGGATGATCACGGCGACGCGCACCATGGCTGTAGAACTTGCGCCCCATGGGCTACGCGTCAACGCGATCAACCCAGTGGCGGGTGAAACACCTCTTTTGAAATCCTTCATGGGAGAGGACACGCCCGAGATGCGAGAAAAGTTTCTTTCGACGATCCCGCTGGGCCGGTTTTCCCAGCCCGAAGATATGGGCCACGCAGCCGTTTACTTGTGCAGTGATGAGGCCAGCATGGTGACAGGGGTTTGCATGGAAATCGATGGTGGGCGTTGCATCTAGCCGTTCATTTTCCGGTTAGAAAAAGCCTACGCAAATCTGGATTTTCTTGGGCAAACCTTGATAAGGTTGTGTAAACGACCACACAGGGTCAATCGCTTTTCTTATCTTCGACCCGTTCAACAGGCCCCCCTTGTTTTTCCCATGTCGAGAACCCTTCGCGCAGGTGTGCGGCCTCAAAACCCATATCCTCAAGCGTGGCTACGGTGAGCGCTGACCGCCAGCCGCTGGCGCAGTGGAAGACGTATTTCTTACCTTCCTGTCCAAACACCTCCTTGAAGTAAGGGCTGTCAGGATCGACCCAAAATTCCACCATGCCGCGCGGAGCGTGGACACTGCCAGGGATGTATCCGCTCCGTTCACGCTCTCGCACGTCGCGAATGTCGACGATCACCACATTGGGATCATCGACCATACCCATGAGATCCTTTGTTTCGATTTCTTCGATCCTGCTGCGTGCGTCCTGCACCATTTGGGCTGCGGACTTCTTTAACTTTTGCATAAGCAGCGTCCCTTTGACGGCGTAAGTTGATCCCGCTCCAACACAGTAAACAGGCTTTCAAAATGTTGACGCAATTTTGCAATCCTCGCAAGGTGATCTCATCGTAGCCAAAACCGTGATTCACCCGCTTCCATGAACAGATCTTCACCAATATCGCTTTGGGACGCCACCGCAGAAGAACGCGACTACCATGGGGAGTTTTTGCCTGATGAACATGTGGATGTGGCCATTGTCGGAGGCGGATATACCGGCTTGTCGACCGCTTTGCACTGTGCTGAAAGAGGGCTTTCTGCGCGGGTGCTAGAGGCGCGGCACATTGGCTTTGGCGGCTCAGGGCGCAATGTGGGGCTGGTCAATGCTGCCGCTTGGCTGCCCCCTGCCAAGACACGCAAAATGCTTGGTGAGACCTACGGCCCACGCTTTCTTGAGCGGTTTAGCAATGGCCCGCGTACTGTTTTTGAGCTCATTGAAAAGCATCAGATACGATGCGAGGCCACAAAAACAGGCACGATACATGCAGCCCACGCGCCCTCTGGCTTTGCAGACCTTAAAGGACGCCATGCTGAGTGGCAGCGCCTGGGTGAGCCGGTGGATCTTTTGACCCGTGCCGAGGTGGCAGAGATCATCGGATCAAAGGCTTTTTACGGCGGGCTTCTTGATCACAGGGCAGGCACGATCAATCCGATGGGCTATTGTCGCGGTCTGGCGCGCGCAGCCCTTGGGGCCGGGGCCAAGATCGCCACCGGCGTGCGAGTGACCAAACTGCACCAGGATGGCAACGAATGGATTGTGAACACAGATCAGGGTTTGGTGCGCGCAAGGAACGTGGTTTTGGGCACCAATGCCTACACCGATGAGCTTTGGCCCGGGCTCAAAAGCATCTTTACGATGATCCACTACCTTCAATTTGCCACGACACCAATGGGGCCAAAGGCTGCGCATATCCTGCCCGGTCGGCAAGGGCTTTGGGACACAGGCAAGATCATGTTCAACTATCGACGCGACGCGCGCGACAGGCTTTTGATCGGTACGATGGGGCGCGTAATCGGAACCAAGGATCAAGGGCTTACACACCGGTGGGCGCGCAAGCAAATCGCGCGGGTTTTCCCAGACTTGGGTCCGGTGGAGTTTGAAGAGGCATGGCATGGGCAGATAGCCATGACCGACGATCACCTACCTAAGGTTCATGCGCTGGCTGACGGGCTTTGGACGGCGATTGGTTATAATGGGCGTGGCATCACCACAGGTACGTTGTTTGGCCAATCCATGGCAGATCTACTGACAGGCATGGATCCACTTCAATTACCTCTGCCGGTGACGGATATGGCACGTGCGCGCCGCTCCGGCCTGCAAGCGAAGTTCTATGACCTTGCGTTTACAGCCCATCAGGTGTGGCGCACTGTTTTATGAAAGATGGCACGATGAGTATCCGGGTCGGTGTGGATATTGGTGGGACGTTCACCGATGTCGCGCTGGAGTATCCTGGTGGCCTCTCGACCTGCAAAGTCCTGACAGACTATGCCGCGCCAGAAGCGGCAATCCTGCGTGGTATTGTGCAAGCCTGTGATCAGGCGGGCGTGACGGCTGGGGCAATAGAACAGGTCATCCATGGCACAACGCTTGTCACCAATGCGCTGATTTCACGGCGCGGTGCGAAGACCGCGTTCATCACCACTGACGGGTTTCGGGATGTGATCGAAATGCGCTCTGAAAATCGGTTTGAGCAATACGATCTCAATCTGACTTTGCCAGTGCCGTTGGTGCCGAGACAGGATCGATTGGTCGCCAAGGAACGCGTGGCGGCCACAGGAGAGGTGTTGCTGGCGCTTTCTGACGAAAACATTGACGAGCTGGTGGCACGTGTTCACGCAGGTGGGTACGAGGCTGTCGCAGTGGGCTTCATGCATTCTTACGCCAACACAGAGCATGAGCGCCGTATGGGTGCGGCATTGCAGGACGCGATGCCCGATCTTTCCGTGTCGTTGTCGTCTGTTGTGTCGCCCCAAATGCGAGAGCTGCCGCGGTTTAACACGGTCATCGCAAATGCTTATGTGCAGCCGCAAGTGGCTGACTACCTAGGTCGTTTGGTAGATCAATTGCGGAGATCGGAGGTTATGGCACCGGTTTTCATGCTGCATTCGGGCGGTGGGTTGATCAGCGTAGAAACGGCAATCGAACAGCCGGTGCGCCTTTTGGAGTCGGGCCCAGCAGGCGGGGCAATCTTTGCGGCAGGCTATGCTCGTGCCCATGGCATCGACAAAGCGCTCAGCTTTGACATGGGCGGCACAACCGCCAAGATTTGTCTGATCGAGGATGGTGTTTCGAAATCGGCCAACAGCTTTGAGATTGCCCGCACCTATCGCTTCAAAAAAGGGTCGGGCATGACCGTGTCGACCCCGGTCGTTGAGATGGTGGAGATTGGCGCAGGCGGTGGGTCCATTGCCTCAATCGATACTATGGGCCGCATTCAAGTGGGCCCAGCCTCTGCGGGGTCAGAACCGGGCCCAGCGTGTTATCAGCGCGGGGGTGAAGACCCCACTGTGACCGATGCCAACTTGATCCTTGGGCGGCTCGATCCTGAAGGATTTGCGGGCGGCGCGATCCCGCTTGATCCAGGACTTTCAGAGACGGCGCTCAATGCCGGGCTCAGCACAAAGACTGGTCTCCCGGTATCCGAGGCGGCCTTTGGCGTCACCGAGATGGTTGATGAAAACATGGCCAATGCGGCGCGCGTTCACACCGTGGAGCACGGCCGTGACATTGAACATTTCACTATGGTAGCGTTTGGCGGGGGCGCACCGCTTCATGCGGGAAGACTATGCGAAAAACTCGGGCTTGAGCGTTTGATCGTACCGCCGGGCGCGGGCGTTGGCTCAGCGATTGGGTTTCTCCGCGCGCCCTTCAGTTATGAGGCCACGCGAGGCCTTTTTCAGCGTATAGACGCGTTTGACCATGCTACCGTGAATGCCGCGCTGAACGATCTGGAAGCAGAGGCCAGCTCCTTTGTCGCCGCCGGCGCGCAAGGGGCTGAGACAACATCAAAATTGACTGTCTTCATGCGCTATACCGGGCAGGGTTGGGAAATTCCCGTGCAATACGATGCGGCGCAATTCGCCCCGGGTGATGAAGCCAAACTTGTTACGGCGTTTGAAGAGGCCTATCGGACGTTGTTCGGCCGTGTGATCGAAGGTCTTGAAGTCGAAGTGACGAACTGGTCGCTGACTGTGGCAACACCTGAACGCATATCGCCCAGCGTATCCGCGCCAGACATCAGAAAGGATGCACCCGTCAGGCGCATGCGCACGGTCTTCGATGCCGCTTTGCGAACGCATGTTGAGGCGCGTGAAGTGGCGCGGGACGCAATGGAACCGGGGGCGGTTATCGAGGGTCCTGCTATCATCATCGAAACCGAAACATCTACCATCGTTCCCGACGCCTATCGCGCCGAGATGCAGCGCGATGGCGCCCTGATGATCGTCCGCAAAGAGGCCGTGCCATGACCCCATCAGCAATTGATTACCAGATCATGTGGAACCGGTTGATCGCTGTGGTTGAGGAACAAGCGACAACGCTTATACGCACGGCCTTTTCGACGTCAGTGCGGGAGGCTGGTGATCTGTCAGCGGGGCTATTTGATCGACGGTCTCGCATGATCGCTCAGGCGGTGACTGGCACGCCGGGGCATGTCAACGCCATGGCCGAAAGCGTGGGTCATTTTCTGCGCGAGATCGGCGCTCAGAATGTATTCGAAGGTGATGTTTACATCACCAATGATCCTTGGATGGGCACAGGCCATTTGCATGACATCACCGTCGTCACCCCGGTGTTTCGACGCGGCATGCATATCGGGTTTTTTGCCTGCACTGCCCATGTCGTTGACATCGGCGGGCGTGGGTTTGGGCCGGACGCGGGCGAGGTTTATGAAGAAGGGCTGCTGATACCCATTTCCAAGTTTGCGGAGCGAGGGACAGTGAATGAATTTCTTCTTCACATGGTTCGCGCCAATGTGCGCACGCCGGATCAGACTGTGGGGGATATGTATTCACTCGCGGCCTGTAACGAAGCTGGCAATCGTCGCCTTCAGGCCATGCTCGATGAGTTCGATCTAAGCGATATAGATGGGCTGTCGGATTACATCATTGAGGCCAGTCGCAAGGCCACGCGGGCCGCCATCGCTGCCGTGCCCGATGGGCGCTACGAAAACCACATGCGTGTCGATGGCTACGAAGCGCCGGTGGACCTGTGCGTCACACTGACCACACAGGGTGATCAAATCAGTGCTGACTTCACCGGCACTTCCGGCCCAAGCAGCTTTGGCGTCAATGTGCCCGAGGTCTATACCCGCGCCTATGCCTGTTACGCGCTCAAATGCGCCATCGCGCCAGACGCTCCAAACAATGCCGGGTCTTTGGACCCGTTTGAAATCTCGGCGCCAGAAGGGTCGATCCTTGCTGCGAAACGTCCTGCACCAGTGTCCGTGCGCCATGTGTTGGGCCATCTCGTGCCGGATGTTGTGTTGGGCGCGTTGCACCAGGCGCTGCCCGGGATCGTACCAGCCGAGGGGGCCTCCGCGCTTTGGAACATCCAGATAAGCGCACGCAGCACCGATCCCACGGCCAATCGTGCCTCAGCAGAGGTTCTGATGTTCAATTCAGGCGGGACGGGAGCGCGGCCATCGCTGGATGGTTTGTCGGCAACCGCCTTCCCCTCGGGTGTCTCCACCATGAGTGTTGAGGCGACCGAACATGTGGGCCCGATTGTTGTTTGGACAAAGGAACTGCGAGAAGGCTCTGGCGGGGCGGGGCTTTATCGCGGCGGGCTTGGCCAAATCATCGAAATTGAGGCGCGCGAAGGTTATGATCTTTGGTTCAACGCCATGTTTGATCGCGTAGACAACCCGGCGCGTGGGCGTGAAGGTGGTCATGACGGCGCGGCAGGCGCTGTCGCTTTGACTGATGGTACCAAGTTGCGCAGCAAAGGCCGGCAAAAGGTGGCCGAGGGTCAGCGATTGCGCCTTTCTCTGCCGGGCGGTGGTGGTTATGGCGTGCCGCAGGATCGCGAGGCGAACGCAGTCGCTGCGGACATGGCGGCAGGCCTCATTTCCCAAGCGCAAGCGCGTGATGTTTACGGATACGAGGACGCAAATGATGACTGACACAAAAATTGCGATGATCACAGGCGGGGCGCAGGGCATCGGTCTGGCCTGTGCAGAGGCACTGCAAGAGGATGGGTTTCGTTGTGTTCTGGTTGATATCAATGCCTCGGTCGAGGCAGCGGCGGCGCAGCTTGGCGGCGATGCGACTGGCTTTGTGTGTGATATGTCAGACGCTGGCGCGATCCACGCGCTTTTTGATAAGGTAGACGCCGAGATCGGCCCGGTCTCCGTTTTGGTCAACAATGCGGGTGTGGCCAAGCCAGGAGATTTCCTCGACTATGACTTGGAGACGTTCAACAAGGTTCTTGCCGTAAATCTCAGCGGTGTGTTCGTGGCCACGCAACGGGCGGCGAAATCCATGATTGCTCACGGGATCGAAGGTGCGATTGTGAACATGTCGTCGATCAATGCGCAGGTCGCGATCCCGGCTATTCCAGCCTATTGCGCCTCCAAAGGCGGGGTGATGCAATTGACCAAGGTGGCGGCGCTTGCGCTTGCGCCGCATAACATTCGCGTCAACGCGGTGGGCCCGGGCTCTATCGACACGGCGATGATGGCGGGTGTGAATGCAAATCCGGACGCCCTCAAAATGGCGCTGTCTCGAACACCTCTGGGTCGCATTGGTCACGCACGTGAAATCGGGGATGTGGTGGCTTTTCTTGCCAGTTCCAAAGCCAGCTATGTCACTGGTGAGACTATTTACGTCGATGGTGGACGTCTGGGATTGAATTACACAGTGTAGTTTTAGACCAAGCCGTCACATGCGCGAGACTGCCCGAAGGGCGGACGAGCGGCCTTTTCTTCTAAGTGAAAAATGCGTATCCGGTGGGCTCCGAGACGACGGGCAAAAGGGCCAGAGTTTTTGAAGACAGCACTCATCACCGGCATCACCGGACAAGACGGCGCGTATCTGGCCGAATTTCTGTTGGCCAAAGGCTACACCGTGCACGGCATCAAACGCCGCACATCGCTGTTTAACACGGCGCGTATCGACCACCTGATCGAAGGTGAGGCCGGTCACAATGGCCGCTTTCGACTGCATCATGGGGATATGACTGACAGCTCCTCGTTGACCAATATTTTGCAGAAGACCCAGCCCGATGAGGTTTACAATCTCGCGGCGCAAAGCCATGTGGCGGTGTCCTTTGAAGAGCCTGAATATACCGCCAATTCTGATGCGCTTGGCCCTTTGCGTCTTTTGGAAGCGATCCGGTTTCTGGGTTTGGGGGACAAGACACGGTTTTATCAGGCGTCTACCTCAGAACTATACGGTTTGGTGCAAGAAACACCTCAGACCGAAAAGACCCCGTTTTACCCTCGCTCTCCTTACGCTGTGGCCAAGCTTTACGCCTATTGGATCACAGTAAACTACCGCGAAGCCTATGGGCTTTATGCCTGCAACGGCACGCTTTTCAACCATGAAAGCCCCCTGAGAGGCGAGACATTCGTTACCCGCAAAATCACGCGGGCCTTGGCGCGGATCAAACTGGGCACGCAATCGGTTCTTGAGTTGGGAAATATGGACGCAAAGCGCGATTGGGGCCATGCGCGGGACTATGTGGAAATGATGTGGCTCATGCTGCAGCAGGAGACAGCGGAAGATTTCGTGATCGCCACGGGGGAGCAGTATTCCGTGCGCGATTTCGTGCGTCGCGCCGCGGACGTTTTGGAGATGCCACTCACGTTTGAAGGTGAGGGGCTTGATGAAGTGGCAAAGGATTCCAACGGCCGCGTTGTTGTGAAAGTGAACCCGACCTATTTCCGCCCAGCTGAGGTAGAGACGCTCTTGGGCGATGCCGCAAAGGCGCGCGAAAAGCTGGGTTGGACGCCAAAGACCAGCTTTGACGATCTAGTCCGGGAAATGGCAGAGGCTGATTTTTCTGAGGCCAAGCACGAGGCGGCGACTGGTGGCTGAGCGCCTTTATGATCTTGCTGGCAAGCGCATCTATGTGGCCGGGCATCGCGGGATGGTGGGTTCTGCGATTGTACGCAAACTCTCGGACAGGCACTGTGAGGTGCTGACTGCGACACGCAGTGAGGTTGATCTTATTCGTCAGTCAGACGTGGAAGATTGGTTTGACGCCAATCGCCCTGATGCCGTGTTTGTTGCCGCTGCGCGCGTGGGCGGGATCCTTGCAAATAACAGTTTTCCGGCGGATTTCCTTTATGACAATCTGATGATTGAGGCCAACATCATCAAAGCCGCCCATGCAACTGGCGTTGGTAAGCTGATGTTTTTGGGGTCCTCGTGTATTTATCCCAAATTGGCCGAACAGCCGATGCGGGAAGACGCGCTTTTGACGGGCCCGCTCGAGCCCACCAATGAATGGTATGCGGTGGCCAAGATTGCGGGGATCAAGCTCGCGCAAGCCTATCGCAAGCAGCACGGATGCGATTTCATTTCTGCCATGCCCACAAACCTCTATGGGCCTGGGGATAACTACAACCTCGAAACCAGCCATGTTTTGCCTGCGCTGATCCGAAAGGTGGTAGAAGCGCGCGACAATGGCGCGGATGAGATCACGATGTGGGGCACGGGTCAGCCTCTGCGCGAATTCATGCACGCGGATGATTTGGCGGGTGCACTGATTTTCCTGATGGAGCATTATTCCGACGCGCCACATGTGAACGTCGGGTCCGGGCAAGAGATATCGATCCGTGGTCTGGCCGATCTCGTGGTCGAGAAGGCTGGGTTTCGTGGGCGCATTGTACAGGATGAAACCAAACCTGATGGCACACCTCGTAAGTTGATGGACAGTTCGCTGTTACACGGGCTGGGCTGGAAGGCTCAGATATCGTTGGCAGAGGGTGTTGCATCGAGCATCAGGGAATTTGAGGCCCTGCAGGCCAAGCAGAGTGAAGGGCGCATGTGATGGGACAGTATGACAAGATACATCTTGGATGCGGAGTGAAGCATCTGGAGGGCTGGTTTCACGTTGACGCGTTGGAGTTTGATCATGTGGACCACGTGGGCCGCGTTGAGGATTTGAGCTTTATCCCCGACAACACTGCGCGACTGATTTATGCCTGTCACGTGTTGGAACATTTTGCGCGTGCTACCTATCGCGCCCCGCTTGAGGAATGGTTTCGCGTGTTGGCGCCGGGTGGGATCTTGCGCTTGGCCGTGCCGGATTTTCGTGCCGCCGCAGAGCTTTATCTATCCGGCAAAATGCCTCGCGGATTGGAAGATGTTCTTGGCTTGGTCATCGGTGGGCAACGCGATGAGTATGATTTCCACGGCATGATTTTCGATCAGGAAACACTTGAAACCACACTGAGCGATATCGGATTTTCAGAGGTGCGCCTTTGGGATTGGCGCCAGACGGACCACTCTCATATCGATGATTACTCCCAAGCGTATTTGCCCCATTTGGACAAAGAAAATGGGCGGCTAGTTTCCCTCAATATCGAGGCGGTCAAGTAGCGGGCCTCGCATTCTTTGCAGGGACGCGCGTGACCCTGTCAGCGTCCCTGCGTTTTGCAAGAGATCATGCGTTTTCTTTCAAAACAGACCCGGCCAGATAAAGCGACCCGCAAATCAAGATGCGTGAATCAGGCTCCTGCGCCACAATCTTCTTGACGGCCGTGTTTGCATCAGGCGCGGTCTTGGCCTGCATCCCGCAAGATGCGGCAATGCGTGCCGTGTCCTTTGCTGGCAACGTGTTCACCTCGCCGGGAATGGAGAGTGCGGTAAGGCTCGCGGCGTGTGCAGCGATAGGGGCCATGTAGCCCGCGACATCCTTGGTGTTCATCATGCCGCAAATCAAATGCGTCGGTCGCCCGGGCAATGTGGCCAGATACGCCCCAAGCGCTTGGCCAGCGGCAGGGTTGTGCCCACCGTCGAGCCAAAGCTCAGCATTGCCGGCTGCATCCACCAAAGGGCCAGAGCGCAGTCGCTGCATCCGTGCGGGCCATTTGGCCTTTGTCACAGCAGCTTCTAGGCTGGCCTCTGCGATGCCAAGATGGCGCAACCCGGCCAAGGCAGCACCTGCGTTGTGCACTTGATGGGCGCCCAGCAAGTTTGGCAAAGGCAGATCGCGCAGCCCATGTTCATCCTGAAAAACCAATCGCCCGCGTTCTGCGCTGACATGCCAAGTTTGCCCATAGGCCAGAAGCGGCGCGCCGAGCTTGGCTGCGCGGGCCTCTATCACATCCATCGCGCCATCCGCCTGTGGGCTCACAACGCAAGTAACGCCCCGCTTGATGATCCCGGCCTTTTCGCCTGCAATAGCGGGCAGAGTGTCGCCAAGAAACCCCTCATGATCCATCGAAACTGGCGTGATCACGGTTAGCGCGGGCCGGTCTATCACGTTGGTTGCATCAAGACGCCCCCCGAGCCCAACTTCGAGGAGGGTGTAATCCGCCGGGATCCGCGACATGGCTAGCAGCGCTGCGCAGGTCGTAATCTCAAAATACGTGATCGCCGCGCTGTCATTGGCGGCATAGCATTCATCCAACACGGTCGTCAGATCATTCTCAGAGATCACTGCGCCCGCCAAATAGATCCGTTCATGAAATCGCGCCAGATGCGGAGACGTGTAGGCGTGGACCTTGTGCCCCGCGCCCTCCAACCCGGCGCGCAGCATGGCAAGGGTTGACCCTTTTCCATTGGTGCCTGCGATATGGATCACGGGCGGCAGACTGTCTTGCGGATTTCCCAAGCGATCCAGCAAGTGCCAAACCCTATCCAAGGTCAGGTCAATGATCTTGGGATGCAGCGCCATCATTCGATCCAGAATGACGTCAGAGCCCTTCGCCTTCATTCTTGTGCTGTCTCTGCTTGCGGATCCGCATCAGGCTCAACTGTCTCTTCACGGGGTTCTTCCGTGTTGGGCGCGGGCAAATCTCCCTGGATTGCAGGAGGCAGGCCCAACAGCATACGCGTGATCGTGATAAGTTCCTCCCGCATCACCGTGCGGGGCGTTACCCGATCCAGCATGCCGTGATCCAAGAGATACTCAGCGCGCTGAAACCCCTCGGGCAATTTTTCGCGGATCGTTTGTTCAATCACGCGCGGCCCAGCAAAACAGATAAGCGCGTTGGGTTCGGCGATGTGCACGTCACCAAGCATGGCGTAAGACGCCGTGACACCGCCAGTGGTTGGATGGGTCAAAACAACAATGTATGGAAGGCCGGCTTCTTTGAGCATCTGAACGGCGACGGTCGTGCGCGGCATCTGCATCAGCGAAAGGATCCCCTCCTGCATCCGTGCGCCACCCGCTGCAGAAAACAAAATAAGCGGGCGTTTGAGTTTTACCGCCTCCTCTGCTGCTGCGATAATTGCGTTGCCCACATACATCCCCATGGACCCGGCCATGAAGGAAAAATCCTGACAGGCGGCAATAATCGGCGTGCGGCCAATCTCACCTCGGGCGACCAACATCGCCTCGGCCTCACCTGTCTCCTTTTGGGCCGCTTTCATTCGCTCGGGATACTTCCTTTGATCCCGAAACTGCAGCGGGTCGGCGACCGGCTCAGGCACGTCAACTTCGGTAAAAAGCCCGCCGTCAAAGAGCCGCTCAAATCGCTGACGCGGCGTGATTGCAAGGTGATGGCCGCAATTTGTGCAAACGAAGTGGTTGTCGGAAAGCTCGCGATGGAACAGCATCGTGCCGCAGGCGTCGCATTTGACCCACAGATTTTCCGGCACCTCCCGCCGCGAAAAGATCGAATTGATGCGCGGGCGCACATAGTTGGTGATCCAGTTCATGCGGGCAGGTTTCCCTTACATCGTTGCGCCCTTCGACATAATCCGTGGCCTTATGATTTGCAATCATACCCTGAGCGCCAGGCGGCAGCACAGCCAAGCGCAAAGCGTGACCATCACCTCAAGTGGTAGGATGGCACTTGCTAAACCCGGGGTGTCGAGTGCAAGCGGAAATGTGTAAAGGGCCACACCGTCCAAATTCCCTTCTGGTGCTGCCAAAACGATAGCAAACACATTGTTCACGAAATGCAATGCAAAAGCGGGGCCTAGCGTCCCGCTGCGCGCAGTAAGGTCGGCTGCGGCGACGCCAAAGAGAGCGGACCACACAACCATCATCCAAGCGTTTTCCCCGGCCATCTCAGGGCTGTAATGCAGCAAGCCAAAGAGCACGGAAGGGATGCCAATCCAGAGGATCGGATGCTTAAACCTTGCGGCCAATTGGCTTTGTAAATACCCGCGAAAGACCAGTTCTTCGGCGCTGATTTGGATCAGAACCAAAGGCAAAGCGAAGACCAAGAGCAACAGCCATGGCCCAAGCTGAAGATGCCGTTCAAGCCGAAACTCTTCTGGCATAGGCATAAGCCAAAAGAATAGGAACAGCGGGGTCAGGTATTTGGCGCAACACCAAAAATCGTAGATCGCACGATCCGTGCGCCCAACCAACGTTCGCAATTGCCGCCGGTGGATCGTGCGCAAGACCATGCTGAGCGCCACAATGATGAAGGTGAATTGGAACAGCAGAAGGAAGACATAAGACGCGCTTTCGTCGTCATAGAGCCGCTCTACCCTTTCAGACCCGATCATCGCAGGCAGGTAGTTGGCAAAAAGGAACAAAAGCGAGAGATAGATCACCACAACCATGATCGACCCGACGATGAGGCGGGCAGGGTTTGCCGATAACCGCGCGGGGCGGATCAAGCTGTCATGAGGCACATAAGACATAGGCGCACATAGCTTTGGATTGACCCAAAGCGCAATGCGGTTGAAGCTTGTGTCAGATTTTGGCGGGCGGACATGGACGACTATTTTGATCTGGGCGGGTTCACCTTTCCCGTAACAACAACAAGCGACAGCGCACAATTGTGGTTTGATCGAGGGCTTTTGTGGGTCTTTGGTTTCAACCACGAGGAGGCGCTCAGCTGTTTTGACCGTGCGCTGCAGGCTGACCCGGATTGCGCCATGGCCCATTGGGGCCGCGCCTACGCGGCGGGCCCCAATTACAATATGGCATGGGAACATTTTGACGATCGCGGCCGTGCCAAGGCGCTGGTACTTGCGCACGAGGCGGCGGCCAACGGTGCGGCCTTGACTGATCAGGTCATGCCGTGGGAAGCCGCGATGCTGCGCGCCTTGCCGGCCCGGTTTCCACAAGCGCAAATCACCGATATTGATCTGATGAATTCCTGGAACCGGGATTTTGCCGATGCGATGCGCGTGGCCTTTCACGCGCATCCCGACAATTTGACCGTTCGCACCGTTTTTGTTGAGGCTTTGATGAACCTCACGCCGTGGCAAATGTGGGACCTGCCCAGTGGAACCCCTGCCAAAGGGGCCGCGACCGTGGAGGCACAAACCGCCTTGGAAGAGGCGATGGCCACGCAACCTGACGCGTGGAACCACCCAGGCCTGTTGCATCTCTACGTGCACCTGATGGAGATGTCGCCCACGCCTGAGGCCGCGCTCAAAGCCGGCGATGTGCTGCGGCGCATGATGCCGGATGCCGGCCATATGATCCACATGCCCACCCATATCGATGTGCTTTGCGGGCATTACCAGAATGTGGTGGACTGGAATGAGGCGGCTGTGGAGGCGGACCTGAAATACTGGCGCAAACACGGGGCCATGAATGTCTATAGCGGCTACCGGCTGCACAACTACCATTTCATCATCTACGGCGCGATGTTTCTGGGGCAGTTGGAGCCGGCGCTGCGGGCAGTGCGCGGCGCATGGGACACCTGCCCGGAGGAGATGCTGCGCATCGAAAGCCCGCCCATGGCGGATTACTACGAATCTTATCTCAGCTTTGAGCCTCATGTGCTGGTTCGCTTTGGCAAGTGGCGGGAGGCGACGGAGTTTCCGTTGCCCGACGATCAGGAGCTCTATGCCACTCTGACCGCGCATGTGCATTACGCCCGCGCCATGGGGCACGCAGCATTGGGAGAGGTGGACTGGGCCTTGCGAGAAGAGGTCGCGTATCTTGCCGCCATGGAACGGGTGCCGGAGACGCGTTTGGTGCATAACAACACTGTGCGCGATCTCTTAGCCGTGGGGGCTGAGATGCTGCGCGGGGAGATCCTGTATCGGCAGGGCGAGTATGACGCCGCCTTTGCCGCGCTGCGCCGGTCCGTCGCCCTTGATGACGGGCTTTTATATGATGAACCTTGGGGCTGGATGCAGCCTGCGCGCCATGCCCTGGGGGCGCTTTTGTTGGAACAAGGCCATGTGCGCGAGGCCGAAGCAGTCTTTCGCGAGGATCTGGGCCTTGGCGGTCAGCTGTCTCGCGCAAGTGTCCATCCCGATAACATATGGGCCCTCAAAGGCCTGCATGACTGTCTTAAAACGCGCGGTGATACGGTCGAAATAGTTCAGATTCGCCAACGCCTCAACCTAGCTCAGGCCCGCGCAGATCGCGCCGTGGCCGCCTCCTGTTTTTGCGCTCAGGCGGCTATGGAGCCAGCCGCGCCCTGACGGCCGTTGGGATGTGAGTATTTTTAGAAAGATGAAGCCGGGCGCGCGTCTTTCATCTTTTCAGAAATACTCCCGACGGAGGCATTGGAAAGTGGGCAGAGGCGCTGTGCGTTTCAGAACAAGCGTCTTGCCCCGCATGAGGCTCTGCCCTAGACCGTAAGATCAAAGCCACGTGGGAAGCTCTCAATGACCAAGTTTGACAAAAAAATCCTGCCCAGCCGATACGTTACAGAAGGCCCCGCGCGGGCACCGCATCGGTCTTACATGTATGCCATGGGGCTGAGCGAAGATGAAATTCACCAGCCGCTTATCGGTGTTGCAACTTGCTGGAACGAGGCTGCTCCTTGCAACATTGCGCTCAACCGGCAGGCACAATCGGTAAAACTGGGTGTGAAGGAGGCCGGCGGCACTCCAAGAGAATTTACGACAATCACAGTGACCGACGGGATTGCCATGGGGCATGAGGGGATGCGCTCCTCCCTCGCCAGTCGAGAGGCGATTGCCGATACGGTTGAACTGACGATGCGAGGGCATTGCTATGACGCTCTTGTGGGGCTTGCTGGGTGTGACAAGTCTCTGCCGGGCATGATGATGGCCATGGTGCGTTTGAACGTGCCATCGGTGTTTATCTACGGCGGTTCAATTTTGCCTGGTCGCTACAAAGGCAAGGACGTAACCGTGCAGGACGTGTTTGAAGCGGTTGGTCGGCATCAGGCCGGGGCCAATTCCGATGAAGAGTTGACGGCGCTTGAAAAGGTGGCCTGTCCTTCTGCTGGTGCCTGCGGCGGACAGTTCACGGCCAATACGATGGCCTGCGTGTCTGAGGCGATTGGGCTGGCTTTGCCAAACTCGTCCGGCGCACCGGCCCCCTATGAAAGCCGCGATGCCTATGGCACCGCGTCTGGCGTCGCTGTGATGAGCCTTTTGGAAAAAAACATCCGAGCCCGCGATGTGGTCACGCTCAAAAGCTTGGAAAACGCCGCGCGCGTTGTCGCCTGCACGGGTGGGTCCACAAATGCCGGGTTGCACCTGCCCGCGATTGCCCACGAGGCGGGGTTGGAGTTTTTCCTCGATGACGTTTGCGAGATATTCAAGGACACGCCCTATTTCGTCGATCTCAAACCCGGCGGGCAATATGTGGCGAAAGATCTCTATGAAGCAGGCGGCGTTCCTGTCGTGATGCGCGAATTGCGCAAGGCTGGCCTCATTCACGAAGAGTGCATCACCGCGACGGGGCGCACCATCGGCGAAGAGTTGGATCTGGTCGATCGCGAGGCTGATGGCAAGGTGATCTATCCCATCGAAACGCCACTTACCCAGACCGGTGGTGTGGTTGGTCTCAAGGGAAACCTTGCCCCGCAAGGCGCTATTGTGAAGGTGGCGGGCATGAGCCAGGAAGAACAGGTTTTCACGGGCCCTGCACGTGTATTTGAATGCGAAGAAGATGCCTTTGAGGCGGTAAAGCAGCGTTCCTACAAAGAAGGTGAAGTGCTGGTCATACGCAATGAAGGCCCCTCTGGTGGGCCGGGCATGCGTGAGATGCTGGCGACCACGGCGGCGCTGTCAGGTCAGGGTATGGGCAAAAAGGTTGCTCTGATCACCGATGGGCGGTTTTCCGGCGCAACCCGAGGGTTCTGTGTGGGCCATGTTGGACCGGAGGCCGCCCATGGTGGGCCGATCGGGCTGTTGCAGGACGGTGACGTGATCACGATCAACGCCATTTCGGGCGAGCTGAGCGTTGATTTGACAGATGGAGAGCTGGCAACGCGCAAAGAAAACTGGGCCGGGCCCAAAGAGACGATCTACGCCTCAGGCGCGCTTTGGAAGTTTGCGCAACTGGTGCAAGAAACCTACAAAGGCGCGGTCACCCATCCGGGCGGACAGGCCGAGCGGCACGTCTATATGGATATCTGAGATGGCACGCCTTGGGCTTCTTGCAGCGACCGGGCTATTTGGGCTTTGCGGTTGTTTGGGGTCTGATTTTTCAAGTTTCGGGGCAGGTGGCGATGTCGAGCGTAACGTCATCCGTACCACCACGCTCTATGATGGTGATATCGTGGTCCGAGGGCCTGAAGGCTATTGCATTGATCGGCGCTCGCTGAAGGATCGCACAGCCCAAGGGTTTGTGATGCTCGCAAGTTGCGAGGCTTTAAGTGGTGTGCGCGGGCAGGCAGTCGAGCCTGTCATCATGACACTTACAGTTTTGCCAGGCAAAGCAGACACCACTCCGCCAACAGCCACAGAAATTGCAGCCTCAATGCCAGGTACACAGGTGATAAAGGCGGTGGAAGGCGAGGGTCTTAGCCTCGTGCATTTTGCCAGCGGGGGGGACCAAGCTCTTGCCGGAAAAGATCCGCGCCATTGGCGTGGTGCCATGGCCGTTAACGGGCATTTGATCGGTCTTGCCCTCTATGCGCGGCAAGGCGGAAAGATGGCAGGAGATGATGGACAGAGCCTTTTGACCCGTTTGGCGGTGAACACGAAAAGTGCAAGCCCCGTGCGCCCGCCGGTTGAGGCGACTGTTACTGAGGAAACAAGCGCTTCGCCGCCGGGATCTTTGGGGACGCTTTTGGGTGGATTGTTTCCAGATTCAAGTTAATGCTATGGCAACGCAGCCCGGCGAAACTGTTCGGGTTTTGAACAGCTTGGGACAGTAAAGTGGCAACGAGAGGCAGCGTTCTGGATTGGGTGGTGAAACGCCGCGCCTGGAAACGGTGGCGGCACTTGTCACGCAATGTGAACAGCCTTGATCTTGGAACACTGCTGCAAGAGCGCTCCGTCGCCCGAAAGTTACGCTACCATCTCAATGAGATAATCGCCGCTGCGGATCATCGTCTTGCGCTTCCGGTGATTGGCTCAAACGCGTTTGAAAAGCCGCATGGCACGGATTGGTCCTGGCGGCCAAATCTTTGGCGGCGGCCGCTTGATGTGCCGGGCATGTCGTCTGCGCTGAGTAATACCGCGCTTGGAGAAGAGATTGTATTGTTTCACGACTGTGAACGATCAGAGCTCACGCTGCGCCAAATCCGCAACCTTAGGGAGGCCGATCTTGCCGCGTTTGGCCTGCGCATGGACGTGTTCAATTTTGATGGATCGTTCTTGTCGCTGGTCTTGGATTTACCGCCAGGTGCGGTGCAGGATATCAACCGCCGTCATTTATTGCGGCTCGACACGATTGTTGAGTTGGAGAAACCGTTGGAGATATTCATCCGTCTCAACGTAAAACATGGGCCAAACACAGAACAACTCGTGCGTGAATTGCCCTTGCACGAAGAGCAATTGATGGTTGAGTTTGATCTGGCTTATTCCAAAATCAATGAAAAGCGTGTGGAGCGTGCTTGGATCGATTTGATTTTCGAAAACCCGCAAATGAGCCAGGTGACGATCCGCGATTTGACGATGAGCCGCCGACTTAGAACAGAATTCTGAAGGACAACGACATGAGCGAATTGACCCTGACCAAGACGCGCCTGTTTGAAGGAGTGTGGGAGGGCGCGCTTTATCGTCAGGGTGGATCAGGGCAAACACCCAAGATCGAAGTGACCTGGCAGCTAGAGCCTGTGGCGGGTGTGAGTGTTGAAGAAATGGCGGATGACCGCGGGTGGGTTCTGCGCGTGCCAGTGCCTGCGCACGCGATTGCCGATGGTGTTCAGACATTCCTGATCAATGATGCGGATACGGACACGACGCTCGGGCAATTCTGCCTCGTGGCCGGAGAAGAGCTGAGCTATGATATTCGTGCGGAGGTCACACTTTTGCGTGAAGAACTGGATATGCTCAAGCGCGCCTTCCGCCGCCATTGCCTTGAGACCATGCGATGAGACCTCTGATAGCCGCCATTGTGTGCCTGCTGATCACGGCCTGTGCCAAAGTCGAAGAACCGGTTCAGCAGGACTTTGCCCTTTTCCCAAATGAGACACCGGAACTAAGGGTGCTCATCAACAAATATGCCGATTTCTATGAGGTGCCGCGGCTTTTGGTGCATAAAGTCGTGCAGCGCGAAAGCGATTACCGACCCCGCGCGCGCAATGGCCCGTATTACGGCATGATGCAGATCCTTCCAGCCACGGCCCGAGGCATCGGGTTCCAGGGCCAGAACGAAGATCTTTTGGACGCAGAAACCAATCTCATCTGGGCGGTCAAATACCTGCGTGGCGCATGGATGGTCTCAGATGGGGATTTGGATACCGCAGTGATGTGGTACGCGCGCGGATATTATTATGAAGCGCGGGATCGATGCTTGCTCGTAGAAACCGGCCTGCTGGACAGAGAAATAGCGCGGCATTGCCGGGTTTAGAATGCTTTGAGCCGTTCAGGTGTCCTTGGTCAGCTTTACAACCGTTCCATCAGGCTCAGGCGCCAGTTCTTCGAAATCGAAATTGTCCAGACGCTTGGCCCGTCGGCCGGCTTTGTCAGCTGAGATCTTGATGTCTGAGATGTCTTTGGCCGCCTGATTGAAATGCCGATCAAGGTTTTCCACACGGCTGCCAAGGCGCTCTACATCTGCGAATAGTTTGCCCAATTCCGTGCGAATAGCACCCGCCTGTTCGCGCATGCGCGCGTCCTTTAGAATCGCGCGCATCGTGTTGAGTGTGGCCATACAAGTGGTCGGCGATACGATCCAGACCCGCGCGGCAAATCCTTCGCGGACCAACTCAGGAAAACTGGCGTGCAGTTCGGCATATACCGCCTCAGAGGGAAGAAACATCAAAGCGCCGTCCGCCGTTTCACCATCCAGAATGTATTTATCAGCAATATCCTTGATATGTTTTTTCACAGATGAGCGGAGGAACTTCGCGGCCTCGTTTAGCTCCCAATCTGTGGCAGCACGGCGCAGAGCTTCATAGGCTTCCAGCGGGAACTTGCTATCGATGCAGATAGGCCCCGGCGGGTTCGGCAGGTGGATCAAGCAATCCGCGCGTTTGCCGTTAGAGAGCGTGTGTTGCAGCGCATAGCTGTCTGAAGGCAACGCTTTTGAGACGATATCGGTGAGCTGTATTTCCCCAAAGGCCCCGCGCGTTTGTTTGTTGCTCAGGATGTCCTGCAGGCTCAGCACATCGCCTGACAGCTTGGTGATGTTGTCTTGTGCTTTGTCGATCGCCGTCAGGCGCTGTTGCAATTCTCCCAAGGACTGCGCTGTGCGGCGGGCGGACCCGTGGAGATTTTCGTTCATCTGCTCTTGGACTTGCGCCAGGCGGCGCTCCATCAGCTGCAGCATGCTGGCCTGCGATTGCGCCTGAGCTTCTGAAACATGGTTCAGCCCGCCGGCAAGCTGGTTCTGCCCGTCACTGAGGGATTGCACCCGTGTGGTCAGGTCATTCATTTGATGGATCATGGGCTCCGTCATGCGGGCAGAACGCGCGGCCGCGCGGCTGGTGCCAATGACCAGCCACAGGATTGCAAGAAGTACCAACGCCGCGATGAGACCGGCCAGAACCAGAGGGTCACTCAGGTCCAGGATAATGTCGCCCAGTTCAATCATGTGCGGTCAAAGAGCTTTTCAATGTCTGATAGTTTGAGCTCAATGTAAGTTGGCCGTCCGTGGTTGCATTGACCGGAGTGGGGCGTCGCCTCCATCTGGCGCAAGAGCGCGTTCATTTCGTCGGCGCTCATGCGTCGGCCGGACCGGATTGAACCGTGACAAGCGATACGCGACAGGATCGCCTCAATCTTGCTGCGAATGGTGGCGCTTTCCCCTTGATCTTGAAGCTCATCCAGAACATCGCGCAAGATCCCGGCCGCATCGCATGGCCCGAGAATGGCGGGTGTTTCGCGTATTGCAATTGACCCAGGTCCGAACGCTTCTATTGCGAAACCCAGATCACTCAGTGCATCAGCCTCTTCAAGCAGTCTGGCCGCGTCGCTTTCGCTCATTTCCACGATATCGGGGATCAAAAGGGCCTGAGCGGCGACGCCGTTTTCCGCTATTTGCGCCTTGAGCCCCTCGTAGACCAAGCGTTCGTGGGCAGCGTGCTGATCGACGATGACCATCCCGTCTTCGGTTTGGGCAAAAATGTAGTTTTCGTGCATTTGCGCGCGGGCGGCGCCGAGCGGGGCGTGGCTAATGGGCGGGGATTGCTCGTCGCTTCCTTGCGGGCGCGCCTCGCTTTCGCCGGGCTCCACCCGGGCGCTGTAGGTGTTCTGAAGCTCTGCAAAACCCGTTCCGCGCGGGACAGACGAGGGGGTCCTGTCCATCTGGTAGACGCGCGGGCCTGTGGGCTCAGCCCGCATCGCGCCGAGTGCTGCATCTGCGACCGTGGATGAGGCACGGTGGCCGGCCTCTGCCAACGCGTGGCGCAGGCCAGAGACAATGAGACCACGGACATTGGCCGGATCGCGAAAGCGTACTTCCGACTTCGCGGGGTGCACGTTTACATCGACACGCACCGGATCGCATTCGATGAAAAGTGCAGCAGCCGCGTGTCGGTCACGAGACAACAGATCTCGATAGGCCGCGCGCAATGCACCGTAAAGCATCTTGTCGCGCACGGGTCGTCCGTTGACGAACAGATACTGCGCCACAGCAGTGCCACGGGAATAGGTTGGAAGGGCAGCGTACCCCGTCATATGAACGCCCTCGCGTTCGGCATCGATGGGCAAAGCATTTTCGGCAAACTGCGTGCCGAGGATGCGCCCCAGACGACCATGCAGCGCGAGCGCCATCTCGCCTGTTTCTGCATCAGCGCGAAAGATCACGCGCCCGTCTCCACCGTCTGAGACATCGCGCAAAATGAAGCTGACATAGGGCTCAGACATGGCAAGCCGCTTCACCACATCGCCGATCGCCTGCGCCTCAGCTCTATCAGAGCGCATGAATTTCAACCGGGCTGGCGTGGCGTAGAACAGATCTTTGAGCGTGACCGTGGTGCCCGCGTTTAACGCGGCAGGTTTGATTGAGGACATCTGGCCGCCAGAAACTGTGATCTCGGCGCCGTCCTGCCCTGCTGCCCGCGTGACAATCGACAAACGGCCCACGGCGCCCAGAGATGGCAGTGCTTCACCACGAAAGCCAAAGCTTTGGATGTTCAGAAGGTCGGTGCCGTCAATTTTGGAGGTCGCGTGACGGCTGAGGGCGAGGGGCAAATCATGACCCGCCATGCCACATCCGTCATCAGTGACACGGATGAGGCTTTTGCCGCCTTTCGCGTAAGACACCTCGATCCGTCGCGCGCCCGCGTCGAGTGCGTTCTCTACCAGTTCTTTCACCGCAGAGGCCGGGCGTTCTACAACTTCGCCCGCTGCGATGCGATTGATCGCAGCTTCGTCCAATTGGCGAATAACGGGTGCAGATTGGCCTATATTGGGGGTCATCTCATTCATGCCACAAGCAGTAGCATGTTGGCGCTCGATTCGAAACACAGCAATCTTGTTTCAAAACAACGGCCACCTCCTACAAAAAAACCCCCGAGCCGAAGCCCGGGGGTCAGTCACTCCAGGAAAAAAGTCTTACTAGGACTTGGAGAACTCGGGATACGCTTCCATGCCCAGCTCTGCGACATCGAGACCACTCATTTCTGCCTCTTCGCTGACACGGATGCCCAGGATCGCTTTGAGGATGAACCACACGACCAGGGACATAACGAACGTCGCACCGATGATTGCGACCATGCCAAGCACCTGAGTGCCGACGGCTGCGTCACCGTAGAAGATCACCGCAAAGGTGCCCCAGATACCGGCAAACCCGTGCACCGGGATCGCGCCGACAACGTCATCGATCTTCAGCTTATCCAGCATCGGAACCGTCAGGACCACGATCACACCACCGATGGCACCGATCCACATTGCACCAAACAACGTCGGTGCCAGAGGCTCAGCGGTAATGGACACGAGGCCCGCCAGAGCGCCGTTCAGCACCATGGTAAGATCCGGCTTTTTGTAGAGGATCTGCGTCAGGATTAACGCGGCGACCGCGCCAGACGATGCTGCCATGTTGGTGTTTGAGAAGATGCGGGAGACGTCAGCGATGTCACCGACCGAGCCCATGGCCAACTGCGAACCGCCGTTGAAACCGAACCAGCCCAGCCACAGGATGAACATACCCAGCGTGGCGAGCGGCAGATTGGAACCCGGCATTGGGACGACTTTGCCGTCTTTGTACTTACCAATCCGCGGGCCGAGTACGATGGCACCAGCCAACGCTGCTGCCGCACCACAGGCGTGCACAACGGTGGAGCCAGCGAAGTCGGAGAAGCCTGCCTCAGACAGCCAGCCACCACCCCACTGCCAAGAGGCGGTGAGCGGGTAGATGAAGCCGGTCAGGATCGCAGCAAAGATCAGGAAAGGCCACAGCTTGATGCGTTCAGCCAGAGCACCGGACACGATGGACGCGGTGGCGGCACAGAACATCAGCTGGAAGATGTAGTCAGACCCTGTTGAGGCATAGCTGGCATCGTCCGCGCCTGCGAGGTCGACACCAACGGCTTCAAGCACACCCACGGATGGGAAGAGCGCAGAGAAGTACCCTTCTATGGCCCAATCGCCCAGCGGGTACATCAGGTTATAGCCGATCAGCCAGTACATGATTGCAGCAATCGAAAAGAGCGCCACGTTTTTGGTCATTTGCATTGATGCGTTTTTGGAACGCACCAGGCCGCCTTCGAGCATGGCGAAACCTGCGGCCATGAAAAACACCAGAAAGCCACCTATCAGGAACAACAGCGAGTTCATGATCCAGACGAATTCGTCGGCGGCGACGGTTGCGGCTTCTTCCTGCGCCAGTGCGAGCGTCGGGAGCATCCCGATCACACCTGCAGCGAGTGCCGTTTTCAATGAAAATTTCATTCGTTTTCCCCTTATGTGCGCGGCGTTACAGCGCGTCTTCGTTGGTTTCGCCGGTGCGCACGCGCGTGGCTTGTTCAAGGTCCATGACGAAAATCTTGCCGTCGCCGATTTTGCCAGTGCGGGCTGTCGACGTAATCGTTTCGACCACTTGATCAGCGACGGCATCAGCCACAGCGATCTCGAGTTTGATTTTCGGAACAAAGTTCACGGCGTATTCGGCGCCGCGGTAGATTTCTGTGTGGCCCGATTGTGCACCGAACCCCTTGATCTCAGTCACCATCATGCCGCGTACGCCGATATTGGTCAGCGCTTCGCGGACATCTTCAAGCTTGAACGGCTTGATGGTTGCAACGATGAGTTTCACTAGACACCCCTTTCGAATTGGTCCCCACGACGGGTTTGCACGGGCGAAAAAACCCAAGCACCGCCCTCGCTGGAAGGTGCGACGCGGGACAAGGTAAGGTGTAACAAGAGTTAATGATGAAAAAATGTGCGAAAATAGGAATTCGCATAAAATTTAGACAAATAGAAAACTGTGATTGGGGGTCAACTTTCCGCGAATCGAGAGTATCTTGGGAAAAAAACATGAGCAGAATCCACTAGAGGGCATGAATGAGCAATTCCGGTCGGAGCAAGCCACGCCTGGTGGCCGACAAGCGGCGAAAGAAGCCTGCCAAGAAGAAAGGTGGCTGGAGCCTGTTCAAAAAACGCGCGTCCAAACCAACCCGCAGGTCTAACTCTAAGACGGCCATGCCTAAAAAGCGTGCGTCGGCCAAGCGAACACCACAGGGCCGCATACGTGGTTTCTTTGGCCGCATCTTCGGCTTTGTCTTTCGTCTGATTTGGGTGGTGTCTTGGCGTGTGACGGCTGTGGTCGCGGTTTTGGTTCTGGGCGCCGTTTTCTATACGTACTCCACGCTGCCAGATGTGCGTGAGCTCTTGGATGGCCGCGCCCGCGGTTCGGTGACCCTTCTGGATCGCGACGGCGATGTGTTCGCCTGGCGAGGGGATCAGTTTGGCGGCGTGGTGACCGCCAATAGTGTTAGCCCTCATCTCAAAAACGCGGTCGTGGCGACAGAGGATAAGCGATTTTACCGCCATTTCGGGATCAGCCCACGCGGTGTCGCGAGTGCCGTCAAGATCAACATGCGTGAAGGCAGGGGGCCACTTCAGGGCCACGGTGGGTCGACGATCACGCAGCAGACAGCCAAGCTTTTGTGCCTCGGAGTGGAATTTGACAAAAGCGCTTGGGAGAGTGAAGCCGATTATGTGCGTGATTGCCGCCGTGGTTCGCTGAGCCGCAAAGCCAAGGAAGCGATTTATGCTTTGGCGATGGAGGCCAAATACTCCAAAGACGAAATCCTTTCGATCTATCTCAACCGCGCATATATGGGTGCCGGAGCGTACGGGGCTGAGGCGGCAGCTCAGCGCTATTTCGGCAAACCGGCGGCGGCGCTGAGCCCTCAGGAAGGGGCTATGCTTGCGGGACTTCTGACCGCGCCAACGCGCTTGGCTCCTACGTCAAACCTAGAGAGATCTCAGGCCAGGGCGGCCACGATCCTACGTCTCATGGAGGAACAGGGTTTTCTAACTGCCCAAGAGCGCAGCCGCGCTGCCGCAAACCCGGCGACCTTGTCTGAGGCTGCCGAAGCGCAGACTGGCGGGTATTTCGCAGATTGGGTGATGGAGTCCGGGCCTGACTTTTTCACCCGCGATACGACCGAAGATGTGATCATTCGGACAACCCTTGACCAACGTATCCAACGCGCAGCAGAGGAAGCGCTGGACTTTATTTTCGAAGAAAAGGTTCGTGAAGGCAGTCAAGCTGAGGCCGCGATAGTTGTGATGTCTGCCGACGGAGCCGTGCGTGCGATGGTGGGCGGTCGTGAAAGCAAGGTCACCGGTGCGTTCAACCGCGCAACCATGGCCAACCGGCAAACGGGCTCTGCGTTTAAACCGTTCGTCTATGCCACGGCATTGGAGTTGGGGTACGGGCCAAACGCCACAGTCGTGGATGAACCCTATTGTCAGGATATCCCCGGATCCGGTCGGTGGTGCCCTGAAAACTACGACAAGAAATATCGTGGGCGCGTGACCCTGACCGAGGCGTTGAAGTTTTCCGCCAATGTACCGGCAGTGAAAGTGTCCGAGGCAGTGGGTCGTGATCTGGTTCGTAAGGTGGCCGAAGATTTCGGGATTGTCAGCGATCTTGCCGAAGGCCCCGCCCTCGCCCTTGGTGCGTCTGAAAGCACTCTGCTGGAAATGACTGGGGCGTATGCCGGCATTCTCAATGGTGGCTCATCCGTGACCCCTTATGGATTGGAAGAACTCACTTTGCTGGGCGAAGCAACGCCGCTGATGGGCACGGCAGGTGGCATCGGAGAGCGTGTGATCAGAGAAGAGGCTGCGCGGCAGCTGACCTATATGATGCAAAAGGTTGTCGCTGAAGGCACGGCGCGCCGCGCCCGATTGGATGGCTGGGAGGTGGCAGGCAAAACCGGCACAACGCAGGCCGCGCGGGATGCATGGTTTATCGGGTTTACCTCTGATTACGTGACCGGCGTGTGGATGGGGTACGATGATAACAGCCCGCTCACGGATGTGACCGGCGGCAGCCTTCCCACCGATATTTGGCGTGAAACGATGGTACGGGTGAATGACGGGCTGCAGCCTCGACCACTGCCTATGGCACGGGGCATACAAGAACGCGTGGTGGAGGATGTCGATCCGCGGCCGCAAACCCGCACACAGCCACAGCAGAGGCGTGAGACGGCGGTGGAGCGAATTTTGCGCGACATTTTGGGCCGCTGAGGAGAATTTTCTCCGTAGAAAATTCGTCAGAAAATTAGAATTTTCTGAGGTCGCACTGGATCATTTGCGCGGTGCTCTAAGTGTCTTGCATGCGTGCGTTGTTGCAAAGAGTTTCTGAAGCGACCGTTCAGGTTGAGGGGTCAAAAATCGGAAAGACAGGGCCAGGCCTTTTGGTCCTCATCTGCGCGATGCAGGGCGATACTGAGACACAGGCAGATCAGTTGGCCGCAAAGGTTGCCAAGTTGCGCATCTTCAAGGACGAGGCGGGAAAGATGAACCGCTCTGTTTTGGACGTGGGCGGTGGTGCTTTGATCATCAGCCAATTCACGCTTGCAGCTGACACATCCCGTGGCAATCGGCCTGGTTTCTCGGCCGCTGCGCCGCCGGATGAAGGGGAACGCCTTTACCTCCACTTTGCTCAAGCCTTGGAAAGGAAGGGCATTTCCGTTGCAACGGGACAATTCGGTGCGGATATGCAGGTGTCGCTTGTCAATGATGGACCTGTCACCATCTGGGTTGAGACATAATGCAGCGGTTTCAATACTTTGTATCTTTTGGGAATCGGTTAGGGTGTCACCATGCCGTATGAGTGGTCCAATACTGATGCGTCGCCCGACGCCGTCCAGACTTTGCACCTCTGGCCGCACCGCTCGCTGTCGCGGCGGGGGTTTGCCGGGTTTATCTTGGTGACATCGGCGTTGATATCGGTGCCGCTTTACCCACTTCTTGGAACAGTTGTGTTGTGGGGCATCCTGCCGTTTTTGATGTTGTCGGTGGGGGGCATCTGGTTCGCTTTGGAGCGATCTTATCGTGATGGGCGCCTGCATGAAGAACTGACCATCGATGCGCAGGAAATCCATCTCACCCGGATCAGCCCAAACGGGCAGTTGCAGGAATGGGAGTGTGAAAGCTATTGGGCCAAAGCACAGATGCACGAAACGGGTGGCCCCGTGCCAAATTACGTGACGCTGTCGGGGAAAGGCCGTGAGGTTGAGATTGGTGCGTTTTTGTCTGAGGATGAACGGGTGTCGCTGTTCGGTGAACTGACCGACACGCTGTTCAAAGTCGCGCGGCGCGGCTCATCCTGAAAGCTTGTCTTTCACCTTTGGTCCCACCGCGCCAAAATCCATCCGCCCAGTGAATTTTGCCTTTAGTTCACCCATGACTTTGCCCATGTCGCGGATCGATTCTGCCCCTGTCGCCTCAATCGCAGCCTCAATAGCGTCTGACACCTCGTCATCTTTGAGCTGACGCGGCAAAAACTCGGCGATGATCCCGATCTCCAATTTCTCGCGCTCAACAAGATCGACGCGCCCGCCTTCCTCATAGGCGCGCATGCTTTCCTGCCGCTGTTTGGTCATCTTCCCAAGAAGTGCGAGGATCTCATCATCACTCATCGCAGCGTCTTTGCCTTCGCTTCTGCGAGCTATGGCTTGATCCTTAATCACGGCATTGATCAGCCGCAGAGTACCAAGACGCAGTTTATCCTTGTCTTTCATCGCCCGCTTCAAGGCGTCATTGATCCGCTCAGTAAGTGCCATCGTCCAAGAACTCTTTGTGCTTCGGTTGAGGCGCGATGCGTATCGGAAAGCAAGGCCGCTGACAACCGCATGTTGGGGTCTCAGATTGCCCCTTGACCCTTGCAGTTCGGGTGCATAAACCTCCGACAATTTGCCGTTCAGACCCGGCTAACGAAACCCTGCAACCCGAAAGCTTTGCCATGGCTGTAATGACCCTGTCGCGCCCCACCGCATGTCTTGCGCTGGCGGATGGGTCATTGTTTTACGGCCACGGTTTTGGCGCTGCAGGGCAGGTGACAGCTGAACTTTGCTTCAACACCGCTATGACCGGATATCAGGAAATCATGACAGACCCGTCCTACGCCGGGCAGGTTGTGACGTTCACCTTTCCTCATATTGGGAATGTTGGCGTAAATCCTGATGACGATGAAACCGCTGATCCCGTTGCCGCCGGGATGGTCGTGAAATGGGATCCAACCGAGCCCAGCAATTGGCGCTCAACGGAACGTTTGGCCGATTGGCTGACGCGGCGCGGACGGGTGGCCATCGGCGGCATCGATACGCGGCGTCTGACCCGCGCAATCCGGCAACAGGGTGCGCCTCATGTCGCGCTGGCCCATGACCCGGATGGAAACTTCAACGTCGAAGCCCTTGTGGCCGCGGCGCGCGGTTTTGTGGGGTTGGAGGGGCTGGATCTGGCCAAGGATGTCACATGTGCGCAATCCTATCGCTGGGATGAAATGCGCTGGGCCTGGCCTGAAGGTTACACTCGGCAAACGGATCCAAAGTACAAGGTGGTAGCCGTCGATTACGGGGCCAAACGAAACATCCTACGGTGTCTTGCGAGCGCAGGCTGCGACGTGACCGTGCTACCGGCAACTGCAACAACTGATGATGTTATGGCCCATAGCCCTGACGGTGTGTTCCTGTCTAACGGTCCCGGTGATCCAGCGGCTACTGGAGAATACGCTGTGCCGATGATCCAAGGCGTTTTGGAAAATGAAGTTCCCATTTTCGGTATTTGCCTTGGACACCAGATGTTGGCTCTCGCGCTGGGCGCGAACACCGTCAAGATGAACCACGGCCATCACGGGGCAAACCACCCCGTCAAAGAAGTGGAAACTGGCAAGGTTGAGATCACATCTATGAATCATGGGTTCGCTGTAGACAGTCAGACCCTTCCGAAAGGCGTTTTAGAGACCCACGTCTCGCTGTTTGACGGGTCTAATTGCGGTATCCGCGTTGCCGACAAGCCGGTCTTTTCAGTGCAACATCATCCCGAAGCCAGCCCTGGCCCACAAGATAGCTTTTACCTTTTTGAGCGCTTTGCAGCTTCCATGGCAGGCAAAGCAAAGTAACGCCGCTTGATGCCTTTTAAGCGCCTCTTTACCAACGCTTAACATCCGTTAACAAATTGTTAATTAACCAATAATTTACGCTTCATTAACTATCCCCAGTCCATGTTGAGTCGCGCGCGATGTACAGAAGTACAAGGGGAACAGTCATGGGTATCACGGAGCTTCGCCAGCTTGGGCAGGCAGAGCCGACCGAAAAGGATGCGGTTTTAGGGTCAGACACCAATAGAGCAGATGATCTATTGCGCTATGGCGCCAGCAGCCCTGACGATATCGCACTTGCACGCACGGTGCAGCGCAACTGCAACGCGTCGCTTGACCGTATTCTACTCACCGAAGGTTTGGCCAGCCGTCAGGCGCTTCTGGATGTTCATGCCAAGTCCTGCAAATCGCGTCAATTGACAGCCGATGAGTTGCGCCGTCTTCCATTTGTTCAGACTGAGCTGGCGCCGTCTCTGCTGATCACCCACGCCGTGATGCCTGTGATTGATCGTGATGGGTCAACCGCCTTGGTCGTGGAAGATCCGGGTGGATTGGCAAAACTTGGTGATTTGATTCCCGAAGAACTGAGCCGGGCACGGATTTTGTTGGCTCCGCGAGAAGCTATCCAAGCGCGCATTGCTGCGTTCAACCGAGTGCACCTGACGGAGGCAGCATGTACGCGCGTACCCGAGATTGAAAGCTGCCGTAACTGGAGCCGGTACAAAGCATTGCGCCTGACAATCATTGCGACGGCCATGCTGCTACTGATTTGCGCCACGTGGGCGTTTCCTGCCGTTATCTTTGCGGGTGTTGCGTTGTGGGCATTCTTCACCTTGGTTGTGTCTGCGGTTTTCAAAACCGCGGCGTTCATCACGCACAAAACCGCGGAACCGGAACGCGATGCCGCACTTGGTGTCGGCGATAAACCCCTTCCAAAAGTGTCAATCCTCGTCCCACTCTACAAAGAGACTGAAGTGCTGCACGCGCTCGTGGCGCGGCTCAGCCGGCTGACCTATCCGAAATGCTTGCTTGATGTGCTCTTGGTGATTGAGGAGGCGGATGAAACCACGCGCAACATGCTGGCCACGATCGATCTTCCATCGTGGATCAAACCCGTTGTTGTGCCGGATGGTCAGCCGCGAACGAAGCCGCGTGCGATGAACTATGCATTGGATTTCTGCGAGGGGGACATAATCGGGGTCTATGATGCAGAGGATGCACCAGATCCCGATCAAATCACACAGGTGGCTCGCCGCTTTCAAGAGCTTCCGCCTGAGGTTGCCTGCATCCAAGGTGTGCTGGACTACTACAACCCACGGCAAAACTGGCTCTCGCGCTGCTTTACGATAGAATATGCCACATGGTTTCGTCTGATTTTACCCGGCGTGTCCCAACTGGGTTGGGCGATACCATTGGGCGGTACCACGCTTTTCTTTCGTCGCAATGTTTTGGAACACATTGGTGGTTGGGATGCGCATAACGTCACCGAAGACGCCGACCTTGGCTTTCGGTTGGCGCGGCACGGTTATCGCACGGAGATGCTGGCCACGGTCACCGAAGAAGAGGCCAATTGCCTTCCATGGGCATGGATAAGACAGCGATCTCGTTGGCTCAAAGGGTACATGACGACATATATCGTTCATATGCGAAGCCCGCTTCTTCTCCTCAAGCAATTAGGACTTTGGAAGTTTCTGGGGTTTCAGGCGCATTTTGTAACGGCGCTGTCGCAATTCCTATTGGCACCTGTGCTGTGGTCTTTTTGGCTTGTTCTGTTTGGCCTGCCGCACCCGTTGGACCCGTATGTATCGCGTGACTTGATGATAGGGCTGGGCTCTGCGTTTTTGGTGATCGAGGTGATCAACATCACGATCTATGCCACCGCAGTGGCGGGTCCACGCCACCGGCATTTATTACTTTGGACGCCAACGATGCATTTTTACACGCCGCTCGGCGCTGTGGCGGCCTATAAAGCGCTGTATGAATTGGCGTTTAAGCCGTTTTTTTGGGACAAAACCAAACATGGGTTGTCAACGGCCAGCCTCGAACGACCCAGCGACAAAACCCTGCAGTCATCGGTGTGATGTTCGCTCAATTTGAGACGGACTAGACGACGCTTTCGACCTCACCGGAGTCAAGTTTCAATCGGGTCACAAACGCTTTTGAAATATGGGAGCGCAGTGCTTCGGCAGCGGTTGAGACATCGCCTACTTCGATCGCGGAAACGATGGCATGATGCTCCTTCAATGCATCTTCATCCCGCCCGACTGCTGCAAGGGACGTCGTCGCCATAAGAGCCATGGAGCGGTGGACCAGATCAAGTTGCTGCACAAGAAACCGATTGTGGGAACTGAGATGGATCTGTTTGTGAAAGCGCCGGTTGGCTCTGGCCATTGCTTGTGGCTTGCCGATGAGCTTGTGATCATCTTCCACCATGTCTTTCAAAACGCGCACTTCCTCGGGTGTGGCATGGCGGGCTGCCAATCCGGCAGCCAACCCCTCTAGTTCAGCGCGTACCACGTAAAGTTCCGCCAATTGATTGTGATCTAGTGACGCGACGATGAGGCTACGGCCATCCCGCGTGAGCAGGCTTTGGGTCTCCAGCCGCTGCAACGCTTCGCGAATGGGTGTGCGCGAGACACCAAACCGGTCCGCAAGATCACTTTCCACCAGCCGATCTCCCGGCCGAAAGTCCCCACCATCAATGGCCTCCAAGATCAGCGTGTAGGCGTCTTTCGTGGGTGTTTTGTTCATCAGGCCAGTCCTTATCGTGACAGATGGCGCATCATGAACTGTAAAGCTTTTGTGGCTAAGCACCATCCCTAAGCGTCTAACCAATGGGGCCGGGCCTGCGTTCTTCGCTCAGGAGGACATTGGCTTCGACATCGCCAACGCCCGGCAACATCATGATCCGCCGCCGCAACACACGTTCAAAATCTGAGATGTCGCGCGCAACGACCCGCAGGCGATAATCATAGAGGCCCAGAATATGCTCAACCGTTTGCACCTCTGGAATGGCAGAGACCGCGCGTTCGAAATCTGCAATGCTGACGCGGCCCTTGGTGGCCAGTTTCACACCGAGGAACACAGTTACGCCAAAACCGAGTGCCTCCGCATTGAGATCGAGCCGTTGTGATTTAAGCACGCCCGCCTCTTGCAATCTGCGTATCCGCCGCCAAGCCGCAGGTTGTGAAAGGCCCAGTTGGCGCCCCAGGGCACTGGCTGTCTGGGTTGCATCTTCGACAAGTAGTCGCAACAGCGCGCGGTCCGTGGTGTCCAATTCGATCATATCGGCAGAACCTCATCGCTCTTGATGCGCGCCACATGCATCAGCGCTTCGATGTCGGCGATATGCGGAAAGGCCAGGATCGCGCTGCGATAGATGGCTTGGTAATGGGCCATGTCGCGCGCAATGACAGATAGGCGCACATCCACTCGGCCAAGAAAGGTCTGTATTTCCACAATCTCCGGCACGTCTCGCGCGGCCAAAAGGAAATCATCAAAGGCGCGAGGCTTAGATTTTTCCAAGGTAACGCGCAAAGACACTTCAACCTCATAGCCCAGAGCGCGCCAGTCTATCACGGCGCGGTTCGCGCGAATGATCCCGGCCTCGCGCAATCGTTCCAGCCGTCGAGCACACGTGCCCGGTGTCAGACCAGCCTGTTCTGCCAGTTCCGCAAGCGCCAAATCTGGCCCGTGTTGATACTGGCGTAAAAGCCGTCTGTCTGTGTCATCAAGCATGAAAAATCCGTTTTTGCGTAAGATTGCGTATAAATATGACAAGATACTTGCACAAGAAGCGCGATTTGTGGCTCTTCTTTCGTGAGTTGCTTTATGCTCCGCGCCAATTCAAACCGCGAGGAGACCATTATGCGCGTTTACTATGACCGCGATTGCGACATCAACCTGATCAAAGACATGAACGTGGCCATTCTGGGCTACGGCAGCCAAGGCCATGCCCACGCGTTGAACCTGCGCGACTCCGGCGCCAAAAATGTGGTGGTGGCGCTGCGCGAAGGCTCGCCTTCTGCCAAGAAGGCCGAAGGAGAGGGCCTCAAGGTCATGGGCATTGCGGAGGCTGCGGCCTGGTGCGACCTGATCATGTTCACAATGCCCGATGAATTGCAGGCAGAGACCTACAAGAAATACGTTCATGACAACCTTAAGGACGGTGCGGCGATGGCGTTTGCCCACGGCCTCAACGTGCATTTCGGCCTGATTGAGCCAAAAGACACTGTGGACGTGATCATGATGGCTCCCAAAGGCCCTGGCCACACTGTGCGTGGTGAGTATGTCAAAGGCGGCGGTGTACCCTGCCTTGTGGCTGTGAACAATGACGCGTCAGGCCGCGCGCTTGAAATCGGTCTGAGCTATTGTTCGGCCATCGGTGGCGGGCGCTCTGGCATCATTGAGACGAACTTCCGCGAAGAATGCGAAACCGACCTCTTTGGCGAACAGGCTGTGCTCTGCGGTGGTTTGGTGGAGCTGATCCGCATGGGATTTGAGACGCTGGTCGAGGCGGGCTACGCGCCTGAGATGGCGTATTTTGAGTGCCTGCATGAAGTGAAGCTGATTGTTGACCTGATCTATGAAGGCGGAATTGCGAATATGAACTACTCTATCTCCAATACGGCGGAGTATGGTGAATATGTGTCCGGTCCGCGCGTCCTGCCATACGATCAGACAAAGGCAGAGATGAAAGCCATCCTGCGTGACATCCAAACCGGCAAGTTTGTCCGTGATTTCATGCAAGAAAACGCCGTCGGTCAGCCGTTCTTCAAAGGCACGCGCCGCATGAATGACGCGCACCAGATTGAAGAAGTTGGTGAAAAGCTGCGCGGTATGATGCCGTGGATTTCTGCGGGCAAATTGGTGGATCAGGAGAAAAACTGATCCCCGCTTGCCGCGCGTTGCGCTATGGCATCTCGAGAATGGGCGCCCGGCATCGGGTGCCCTTTTTCTAAAGGCAGCAAAATGAACGATATTGCCCCCATAAACTGGCTGCGCATTTCGGCGCTTGGCGTGATTTGGGGGGCTGCGTTTATGTCGACTACAATCGCGCTGGAAGGGGCCGGACCGCTCACTCTGGTGGCCGTGCGGCTTTGCCTTGGCGCGGCGTTTCTGCTCATGCTGAACCTGTCCCGTGGTAAATCCGTGCCAGCCTGGCGTGGGGCAGGCCGTCTTTGGGCGTTTATTTTCGGTATGGCACTATTGTCCAATGCTGTGCCATTCGCACTTCTGAGTTGGGGGCAACAGCATGTCGCCTCAGGTTTTGCCGGGGTGTGTATGGCCGTGGTGCCGCTTTTTACCCTTCCTCTGGCCCATTTACTGGTGCCGGGTGAAAGCATGACCTGGCGGCGGGTTCTGGGGTTTGCAACGGGTACGATAGGTGTGGTTGTCCTGATTGGCCCTGGGGCATTTGCGGCCACGGGTGCGGATCTGGAATTGTTGGCGCGACTGGCCTGTGTGGGTGCGGCGTGTTGCTATGCGATGGGGTCCATCTGCACACGTCTGAGCCCCCAAACTGACTTGCTGCAGCTCGCAGCGACGACGCTTTTGGTGGCAGCGCTTCTTTTCACGCCCTACGCGTTGTGGTCTGAGGGTTGGCCTGCCTGGCCGGACGGGCGCAGCCTTTGGGCATTGGTTTACCTAGGCCTTCTACCCACTGGGATTGCACAGATCATTCTCATTCAAGTGATCAAAGATGCGGGCCCCGTCTTCATGGGGTTGGTCAACTACATGGTCCCTATTTGGTCAGTGATCTTTGGCATCACCGTGTTGGCTGAACCCTTGCCGTCAAGTCTACTGTTGGCCATGGCGCTCATCCTATCTGGCGTGGGCGTCAGCCAATACGGACCTCTCAAACGCCTTTTCTTCGGTGGCAGTTAATCCGCAAAATTCCCCTTTGCCCTTGACCTTCCCCCGCCCCGGCTTTCATTAGAGGAAGACGGACCTGCATCAAAAAGGAGCCCTGCAGATGGCTTTCGAACTTCCTGACCTTCCCTACGCCCATGACGCCCTTGAGGGGCACGGCATGTCGAAGGAAACCTTGGAGTATCACCACGACATTCACCACAAGGCCTATGTCGACAATGGCAACAAGCTCATCGCAGGGACCGAGTGGGACGGAAAGTCGATGGAAGAGATCATCACCGGCACCTACGATAGTTCAGCCGTGGCGCAGAATGGTATTTTCAACAATATTTCTCAGCTGTGGAACCATAACCAGTTTTGGGAAATGATGGCGCCCGGCGGCACGGCGATGCCCAGTGAGCTGGAATCCGCACTGAAGGAAAGCTTCGGCACAGTAGATGATTTCAAATCCCAATTTGCCGCCGCGGGTGCGGGGCAATTTGGTTCTGGCTGGGCCTGGCTCGTCAAAGATAGCGATGGCAGCCTGAAAGTGACCAAGACGGAAAATGGCGTAAACCCGCTTTGCTTTGGTCAAACGGCGCTTTTGGGCTGCGATGTGTGGGAGCATTCCTACTACATCGATTTCCGCAACAAACGCCCGGCGTATCTCGATAACTTTCTGAGCAGCCTGGTGAACTGGGAAAACGTTGCGTCTCGCATGTAAGACGAACCGCGATAACGCGATGATGGACCCCGCCTCGCGCGGGGTCCACTCATTTTGAGGCCGCACAATGCAGAACACCCGTGGCATTCTTTTGATGGTTCTCGCCATGGCGGGTTTCACGGTCGAAGACATGCTCATCAAGCAGCTTTCGGTCACGCTATCCGTCGGGCAAATCCTGGTTTTCCTGGGCTTTGGGGCGTCGGCACTTTTGCTCTGTGTTGTTGTGGTCAATGGCCATAGCCTTTTGCAGCGAAACGCGTGGAGTGCACTCGCACTTTGGCGCATGCTTGCAGAGGCGACAGCGGCGGTCTCCCTCACCACCGCTTTATGGCTGGTGGATTTCGCGGTTTTTGCTGCCGTGTTTCAGGCCACGCCACTGGTGATCATTATGGGCGCTGCGCTGTTTCTTGGTGAGGAGGTGGGCTGGCGGCGTTGGACCGCGGTTTTGATTGGGTTCTCCGGCGTGCTTTTGATTATCAGGCCCGGGCTTGCAGGTTTCGATCCCAATGCCCTGTTTGTGCTGATCACGGTCGTTGCCATTACCGTCCGTGACTTGATCACGCGGCGCATGGATATTCAGGTGTCCACTTCCATTTTAGCGTTTCAGGGTTTCGCGGTCATGGTGCCTGTCGGAGCTGTGTTGCTCGCACTCCCGGGTTTTCCTCCGGGCGCAGTGACCGCCACTGAAATAAAGTTTCTGACTGGCGCTGTTGTTGCGGGGGCATTGGCGTACTATGCACTGATCACGGCAACACGCATTGCCCCATCCGCCGTGATCACGCCGTTTCGCTACACCCGTCTTCTTTTCTCATTAATTGTCGCCGTGATCGTTTTCCGTGAACGTCCTGACCTGCTTACCTTGTGCGGCGCATCCCTAATTCTGATCACCGGGCTTTACACGTTTTTCCGAGAACGCCGCCTTGCTCGCATGGCAAGTGCATAAGCTGCGCGCACAAATCCCCTTGTTCCCATCTGCCGCTGCAGATAAACGAACAGGTGGAGACGTGGCCGAGTGGTCGAAGGCGCTCCCCTGCTAAGGGAGTAGACGGGAAACCGTCTCGAGGGTTCGAATCCCTTCGTCTCCGCCATATCAACGTGCTGGTTTACTGTTTTCGGTTTCTGCGATTGCCAAACCGTGCAGGAAACACAGAATTGTACTTTCGGAATTACAGACTGGGTGAAATGCGACCAAATGCAATCAAACGCCATGTTGAAGACCAGTTAAATGCGTTCAATTCCCTCTAAAATTGAGCTCTGAAAGACGCGCCAAATCTTGCTCTTCGTCGAAGACCTCTCCTTCAGATCCCAAAGCCAGGTAGGCTTCGAATTTTCCCAAGCCCGTGTCGAACGATGTCCCGATCCCGTAAGACATGCAAAGATCGGCGCCATCATCGAGAATGCCGGCCGCAGGCGTGTTGGTTTGTTCGTCCCAAACCGACCCAATGTCGAAGAATGCAAATGTCTCCAGTTGAGGCAATTTCTTGAAGATCGGTACAAGAAGGTCGGTTCGAGCCACGGCGTAGTAATGTCCGCTTAGGATGGTCACAAAGTTGCCACCTCCCGGCGCGCAGCTCAGGCAAGTGTCTCGGGGTGAATTCGTTGATCGTTCAAATCCACGCAGGTTCGCGCCGCCCAGTGTAAATCGTTCACTGATCCGTGGATTGTCACGGCCCAACCCCACACAGTCGCCCAATTCGAACGTTGTTCGGATGGCCAAACCACCGGGCGTCAAACGCTGCCTGCCGTTGAATGTGAGGCGGGTAGCCACGCCTGTTTCAAGTCCTGTTGTTGCAATGACGTCACGATCAGTGAAGTGCTTAATGTCTTCTAGGAAAATTGTTTCAAACACCCGCGGGTCTGGAGCGACCTGTGCATAAGAGCTTTCGGTAACGAAACAAACCAGCGCAGCGACCAACGCGAACACACGCGTTTTCGGCGCAAAAAACTGTTTTTAGTCCCCCATCTGCAAGGTCCGCTTTTAAACGTTGTACTTTGGTCCATTGCGGAGGTGGTTTCTTTGAGGTGAACGTTGTCCCCCGATCAAGCACCTGTACATGCTTTTCACCACAACAGCCGGCCTGCGTCTGTCATGCGCAACACGTCGCATAGCGGTGTTGAATTGATTGCTGCCGAGCAAGTTATGGTGCCTGGCATCCGCATTCAAAGGTTTTGGTTTAGCGCCGTATGATCAAAGGGATCGGCCAATTGGCCATGCGCTTATGTCCGGGCACAAGATGAGCGAATGGGAACTTTGCCATAAATTTGTGGCCAGGGACGATGTGCCCAAACGGGAACTTCGCCATGTATCTGTGGCCCGGAACAATGTGACCGAACGGGAATTTCGCCATGAACTTGTGACCCGGGATCAAATGCTTGATCGGAAAGCCAGCCATAAACTTATGGCCGGGGATCAGATGCGAAAAAGGGAAATTTGCCATGTACTTGTGGCCAGGCACCAAAGAGTTCGTGCCTTGTTTTCCATTGATCAAAAGCGGGAAGGGCCAATTGGCCATGGCACCCCGACCCGGGACAAGATGGCCAAAGGGGAATTTTGCCATAAACTTGTGGCCCGGAACGATATGACCAAAGGGGAATTTTGCCATGAACTTATGCCCCGGCACAATATGGCCAAATGGAAACTTCGCCATGAACTTATGGCCCGGAACCAAAAGGCCAATGGGCCAACTCGCCATGCGCTGATGCTCGTCAATAATAGGCGCGACCCTGACGCGCTTGCCTTTGGTGAGAAGCGGGAAGGGCCAATCGGCCATGCGGCCATGCACCGGGAAGATCGACAGCGACAGGTCATAGGGTTTGCGACGGCTGATCAGTGGAATAGGCCAGTTGGCCATGTGATAATCCGTTTTCGGAACATCAAGCCGCTTGGTCATTATCAAGGGGTTGCCCGCAAGGATGCTGGGCGCCTTGTTGGGGCCATCGCGAACAAAGATTTCTTCGGTCATGCCATCAAGGAGTGTGGCACCTTCATCTAAGGCGGCTTGGCGGGTGATCGCCGCAACGCGCAGAGGCCTCGATCCCGCGCGGACCATAACCACAACACCGCCACTGGCGACTTTGGCTTGGTAAGTCTGAGCGGTATCAGCATCTACATCACGCGATACAAGTCGATCAGCAAGTCCATCGGCTTCATCGTATGTCCGGATGATGTCGGGTGACACGGATTGCCGAACCACTAACTCGCGGCGGAATGAGTCTGCCTTGGCAGCGCTGTCGAAATACCTCGTGATTACCGTTGTCATGAGACCTCCAATGGGTTGTTCTTAGGTCCAGACGAATCTGTACCATCTTCACTGTATTTGCCACGTGCCCTCGACGACAGAAGGGGCAAGGCGATCAAAACGGCCAGCGCCAGGAATGCGATCTCAAGCGCGAAAACAAAATTATAGGGCGTGTGCGGCATAAGTCCCGGGAACGCGTCGGTACCCATCAGGACATCGCGAATAATCCCGGCCATCGCAACACCGATGCCCGCGCATGTTGCTTGCACCGCGCCCCAGGCGCCAAGTGACAGACCAATCTGTCCTTTGGGTGCGCGCCGAATGGTGGAGGTGAGCGTGGCATGTCCGAATAGGCCTGCGCCTAAGCCCGTGGCAAAAACGCCTGCTACAAACAGGCCAGCGCCCCAAAACATAGATGACACGATCACCGCGGCAAAGCCGGGAACGCCGATCAGGGCCGCATAGATTGTTAGGCGGGCGGGATCGCCATTGTGGCTCAACGCGCGCGAGGCTAGTCCAAACCCAATCAAAGTGCCGCCAGCCAGCATCGCTGTCAGCTTGGTTGTTTCCGCGACAGACAGCCCGAGTGCTTGCCCTCCATATGGCTCCAGCAGCACATCTGCCATGCTGAACCCAAACGTGCCAAGACCGATCAGAACCAGCAGGCGCAGATTGCCTGGGCGGGCCATGAACCGCGCCCATTCGTCCTTGAACGCCTTATGTTTGGCATGTTCCATTTCATACGCGCGATTCCGGTCGCGCGATTCCTGTTTCCAGAGAGCCAGCAGGTTCAACGCGACGGTCACAACAGCAGTGCCTTGGATGACTTGGATCAGCCTGCCCGGCGTGTAATTGGCCAAAAGCGCGCCATAGATTAATGCGGCGAAGACCATGCCGAACAAAAGCATGACATACATCAATCCGACGACTTTTGGGTGGTCCTCTTCTTTAACCAGGTCCGTCGCGAGGGCGAGACCCACCGTTTGGACGATGTGAATGCCTGCGCCCACCAATAGAAACGCAAGTGCAGCAGCGGCAAAGCCTATGATGCGAGGCGTGTCATGCGCTTCGGCATAGCCTGAGAGCACAAGAAGGGCGAAGGGCATAATCGCAAAACCACCAAACTGATAGAGCGTGCCCTTCCAGATGTAGGGCACACGCCTCCAGCCCAGAGCAGAGCGATGCGTGTCCGATTTGAAACCGATAAACGCGCGTAGGGGCGCGAAAAGAAGTGGGATGGCCAGCATGCCCGCCACCAATGTGGCTGGGACTGCAAGTTCGACAATCATGACGCGGTTGAGCGTGCCAACGAGCAGCACAAGCGCCATGCCGACCGTCACTTGGAAAAGTGAAAGCCGCAGGAGGCGCGACAGGGGGACATTGTCCGTAGCGACATCAGCGAAAGGCAGGTAACGCGGCGCAATAGACACCAACTTGCGCAGGGAAAATGCGCGAAAGCTACTCATGATCTGTCATGGCCAGCGGATGCCATCTAAGCCTCCCATTTCTTAAGGACCGCGCGAGATGATCCGCGCGGCCCAATAAGTCCGGAGGAATATGTCCTAGAGCCTCCTCACCCCAAGGACACATTCGTTTGGCCAACTCCTCAGTTGGCGTCCGTGAGCGCGGCGGATGCCATGGCATCCGTTTGCAGCACCGCTTTGGTCACGGTGCCATCCGGCAATGTCACGGTGATGACACCGTCCTCAGTCACGTAAGAGGCCTGGGCTGTGTTGGCTTCGGCTTCAAGAGCGGCTTGATCGCCCGTGCCCATCGGCACGCCCTGAAGGAAATCATCTACCCAGGAGGTGTTGCTCAGCACGGCCACGTGCACGGCGAAAGATCCGATGGCAACCGCGCCGAGGAAAATTGGGACGCCCACTGTCGGAGAGACGACCAACCACATTTTAGAGTTATTCATGGCTTAACCTCCTCTCAGCCCAGCCAGGGCGTTGTTGCGGCCACAAGGAAGTGTGCCAAAAGCGCAAGCGCGCCAAACACACGAGTGCCATCAATCAGGTAGCTGTGTACTTCTTCGGCCTCTTTCAGAGTCAAGCCGGTCGGCCACACCTTATCATCGTCGGACATTTCCGATCTCCTCACTTAATTTGAAGATGAGACGCGACTGCCCATTTGGTATTCCAAATAGAAAACCCGCCTCACGACCTTTCGGCGCGGTAAAAAGTCGATGCACCACACTGTAAGATTTTTTGGACAAAGTAAATGTAAACTTAGCTTGTCAGCCCCAAAAACTTTTAAAATATTGGTTTAATTGCCTTCTAGTGCCTTCAAATGACGTGGCTCGGGCACAAAACCACGGCCTTACGTCAAAAACCAATTGCGCACCAATGGTCCGTTTTTAAACCGATTCCAGTGTCGGGCGCGCGATTTGAATGGAGAGTTGTTTGTGAGTGTCGGGCCAAATTAGGCTTCTTTGGCCTGCAAAGCTTCGCGGCGCGGGTCTTGTTTCAGATCCGCACCGCGTGAGTTGATCAAAAGATCACAAAGTTCTTGTCGACAAGCATTCCAAGGCCAAGTCCGATGATCAGAGCAAGCGCCAGTTTGATTTGCCTTGATGACATCGCCCCGCCTTTCCGGTTCACGCCTTGGACGTGGAGCCAGCGGCGACCCCAGTGCTTTGGGTTTTGCGGAAACGCTGTTTGATGCCTTCCCACATTTTCGCCATGCCGAGCGGTTCATAGATCATAAAGAGGATGATCAGCACCCCAAACACAACCAGTTCGATAGACGAAATGATCGTGGCGTCGACCATGCCGTGGAAAACCTCATTGCCCACGGTGTTGAGCACGACCGGGAAGAGCAAAATAAACGCCGCTCCAATGAAGGCCCCCTTGATTGTCCCGAGACCACCCAAAATAACCATGAAGAGAATGCGGAAGCTGAGCTTGATATCGAAGGCGACGGGCTCCATCGACTTCAGGTAAGTGAAGGCGAAAAGGGCCCCCGCGACCCCGCAAAAGAATGCGGAGATCGCGAAGGCCTGGAGTTTGGTCTTCAGCAGGGAGATGCCCATGGACTCCGCCGCGATATCCATATCGCGCACGGCCATCCAATTCCGACCGGTACTTCCACGTGTCATGTTTATTGCGAAGATTGTGAGAACCGTGACCACCACCAGCACTACCAGGTACATTTCCAGGGGCGTTGTAAACGACTTGCCGAAAATGACGATGTCTTGCGCTGTAATGATGCCCGACGTGTCGTAGTTCTTGAACCAACCGAACTTGTCGATCATCCAGATGATGAAGAATTGCGAGGCGAGTGTGGCCACCATGAGATAGATGCCGCGTACCCGCAGGCTGGGCAGCCCAAAGATGATGCCAAATGCTGCTGCGATAAGGCCTGAGAACATGAGGTTGATCGGAAAGGGCACCCAAGGAACACGCAGCTCAAGATTAAAGAGCGCAAACGCCCCTGCGGCCATAAAGCCCGCCGCCCCCAGGGCCAGCTGACCAGCATAGCCCATGACGATCTGCTGCCCGATGGCCGCCAATGAAAGGCAAAGCCATGGGATCAGAATGGAAGAGTACCAATAGTCTGTTTGAATGAGCAGCGGTATCACGGCAAGGCCGATCACCATCAGCATAACGAAGTTTGTGATATCCGCGCGGCTGAAGCTCATGAAGATGGGTTGAGATCTCATATTCTTTCTCCTTAAACGCGCCGAATGATTTTCTCGCCGAAGAGGCCTTCAGGCCGCCACAGCAGGAAGAAAATCGCGAGAACAAACGGCGCCCAGACTTCGATACCACCGCCGAAATAGGGGCCCACGTAAACTTCCAGCACTTTCTCAGAAGCCCCGATGATGAGGCCGCCGACAATAGCGCCTGGAATAGACGAAAAACCGCCGATGATTAGGACAGGCAAGGCCTTTAGTGCCAAGTCAACGAGGGCGAACTGTACCCCCGCCCGGGCCCCCCACATCATCCCAGCAACAAGCGCCACGACGCCCGCCGCGGACCACACCAGTAGCATGATCGAGCTGAGCGGGATGCCAATGGAGCTGGCCGCGCCCGGATCATCCGCCACGGCGCGCAAGCCAAGGCCCATCTTGGTGTACTTGAAAAGAAGCGCCAAACCGATGATCAGCCCCGCTGCAACAAGCCCCGCTGTAAGATCAAGCGCAGAGATAAAGAGGCCGGTGGAGTCCACGATCCACTGGATCGGGAAATCGCCAATGCCCAGGTCAAGCCGACGGACCTCCACGCCCCAGGCCGCCTGAGCAAGCCCTTCAAGAACAAAGCCCAGACCGATTGTGGCCATCAGGACAGTGTCCTCGCTTTCGTTCATAAGCGGCTGCAGCACGAGGCGCTGCGTGGCAAATCCGACCAAGCCCATCAGCAAGATTGTGACAAAGAAGGCCACCACAAACGGCAGGCCCAATTCCATGAAGCCCACGAACGAGAGCACGGCGAAAAACACCATGGCCCCTTGGGCAAAATTGAAGGTCGAAGAGGCTTTGTAGATCAGCACGAAGCCCAAAGCGACGAGCGAATACATCGTGCCGGCCAAAAGGCCTGCCAAAACCACTTCGAGGAAGAAAAGAACCTCAGTCATGAGCCACCCCCAGATATGCGTCGATTACGTCTTGGTTGTTGCGGACCTCGTCGGGTGGCCCGTCTCCGATGATCTTGCCGTAATCCAGAACGACCACATTGTCGGAGATGTCCATCACGACGCCCATGTCATGCTCAATGAGCACCATGGTTGTGCCGATCTCGTCATTCACCTTTAGGATGAAGCGGCACATTTCGCGCTTTTCTTCCACGTTCATGCCGGCCATCGGTTCATCCAGCAAAAGCACCTGAGCCTCCGTGGCCAAGGCGCGGCCAAGCTCAACCTTTTTTTGCAAACCATAGGGCAGCTTGCCAACGGGCGTGTACATGATGTCCTGCACTTCGAGGAATTCTACGATCTCTTCGCATTTTTCGAGATTTGCTTTTTCCTCGGCCCTCGCGGACGGAGTTTGAAAGGCCACGCTTATGAAGTTTGCATTCATATGCAGCTTTCGGCCCACCAGTATGTTGTCGAGCACCGACATCCGTTTGAACAACGCAAGGTTCTGAAAGGTGCGTGAAATGCCTTCTTCCGCGATGATCTTGGGCGTGATCTTTTCCATCACACGGCCTTTGAATTTGATCTGGCCTTCTTGCGGCTTGTAGATCCCGTTGATGCAGTTCAGGAGTGAGGATTTCCCTGCGCCGTTTGGCCCGATGATGGCTTTGATCTCATGTTGGAGCACCTTGAAAGAGGTGTCCGTGATCGCCTTCACCCCGCCGAAGCTTAGGGAGATGTTGCTCACCTCCAGGATCGGATCACCGATCGGAAATGATCTTGTATCTAGCATGTCTGTGTTCCCCCGTTCCGATCAATGAATACTGGCATGCGTTTGGCTTTCCTCACGCAGCACATCGCGGAAGTTCTTTCGCCCTTCCTTGGAAATCCCCAGGTAGAGCTCTTTGACTTTGTCATCGCTCAGAAGATCCTTGGCCGTCCCGTGCAACATGACGTGCCCGGTCTCGATAATGTATCCGTAGTCGGCATTCCTCAGGGCGACGTTCGTGTTCTGCTCAGCAAGAAGGATACTCACGCCCTCTTTGCTGTTCAGTTCTTGCACGATGTTAAAAATCTCTTCGACAAGTTGCGGTGCAAGGCCCATGGAGGGCTCGTCGAGCAGCAGCATCTTCGGCTTGGCCATCATCGCCCGGGCCACAGCCACCATTTGTTGTTCACCCCCGGATGTGTAACCGGCCTGGCTTTTGCGGCGTTCTTTGAGGCGGTTGAAATAGCCGTAGATCTTCTCCAGTTCTGTGTTGATCTCAGCTTTGGAAAGCTTTCGGGAATACGCGCCGGAGATGATGTTTTCCTCGACGGTCAAGTGGCCAAAGCAGCGTCGGCCCTCCAACACCTGAACCAGTCCAAGACCAACCATCTGCGCTGGATCTTGGGCCTTAACCGCGGTGCCATCATACATGATAGAGCCCTTGGTGACTTTGCCACGCTCCGCGGCCAGCATGGTTGAAATGGATTTCAGCGTGGTGCTTTTGCCCGCGCCATTGCCGCCGAGAAGGGCTACGATCTTGCCCCGCGGGACAGAGAGTGTGACGTCATGGAGCGCAGAAATCACGCTGTCATACACCACTTCGATGGAGTCAATTTCCAGAATATTGTCGCTTGCGTTCATAATGATGTCCGTCACGTGCTTGCACTTCGATTGTGCGTAGGCGCCGGGTTGAGCACCTCGCGGAGACGCGGGGGACCGAAACCGGGTGGGCCGGTCCCCCAAAGTTTTAGGCGTTAGGACGCTGGGCACTCACGCGGAGTGATGTTGTTTTCTTCAGCAAACTTTGCTGCAGATGCCTCCACCAATCCACGAATGTAGCTTGGATCAAGAGGCTCTTCCCAGTCAGACACCTGCTGGAATTTCTCCCCGTCCCACTGCATCATCGCAAACTTGCCTGCGCCTGCGTTTTCTTCACAGGACATCGCGAAGGGCGCGATCATGCCTTTGATGCCAAGCTCTTCGAGGCGCGCATCATCCATCACAAGGCTTTCATACCCTGCGCGGAACTCCGCACCCGTCACCGCTTTGCCGACTTTGTCGTGCATCTCTTGGGCGACGCGCAACGCTTCAATATACGTGACGGCCGCACCCAGGCCACGGTTCCAGTAGACGGTTCCGATCCGGCTCTCTTCGGCAAGGTTGCCCTTACCCGCGCCATAGACCTGTTCCTTGATAGCCTGCACCAACGGGAACTGATCGCCCGGGAGCGCATTGGCCATGGCATACGTGCCGGTGGCGGCATCGCCAGCTGGGAACATGTCTTCTTCAGCGGCACCGAAGGTAACATAGATCAGCTTTTCACGATCAAATCCGATCCGAGCAGCGTTGGTCATGCCCGTGGAGTTCATACCGGAGCCTGCGCCCCAAAACGTGACCCAATCGGGACGTTCCTTGCGAACTTGCAGCCACTGTGACTGCTGCTCAAGGCCGGGGGGTGGTATGGAAATTTCCACCAGCTCTGCGCCCCATTCTGCCAGAATTGCGCGCATCGCAGGCAAGGGTTCACGGCCATAGGCGCTGTCGATGTGCATATGCACGATCTTTTTGCCAGCCATGTTTTCCACGCCGCCTTCTTGCTCGGCCATGAACTTAAGCTTCACAGCCATCTGCGACCAGTAATGCCCAGCCGCATTGAAGACCCATGGCCATACGGTGCCGTCTGCCGCATCCGTCCGACCATAGCCGTATTGCGCCAAGACAACCTCGTCTTCGGCCATCCGGTTGATCACCGCATAAGCGCCTGGTGTCCCGAGCGTGTCAAACACGACAATGCGCTGGCCGTCCTTCTCAAGCAAACGCTGGTAACACTCCACCGTCTTCACGGCATTGTACTCCGTCTCGCACTCTTGCCAGGTGAGCATCACACCGTTCACGCCACCATTCATGTTGACGTAGTTCAGATAGTCGATCTGAGCACCGTAGTACCCCGTTCCCATGGCGGAGTAAGGTCCGACACGGCTACTTGCGATGGGGAAATACTGCGTCTCCTCCGCCGCGGCCATATCCGCTGCAACAAGACCCGCGGCCATCGCAGCGGCTGTGAGCCAGTTTCGATATCGATTTTGCTTCATGCATCTTCCTCCCAGGTTCTGCGCCATTTTTCGGTCCAACTGGACCTGATTGGCACGCGCGCCAGCTAAGGCGCCATTGAGCCGGTATCCCGGCCACGATCGCTGCAGAGACGGATGTCACGACAAAGAATGACAATACTTGTAAATGTGTCCCTTGATGCCGGAAGCTTGCATTCTCCTCAGATGCAAATTGCTTCCATGACAACACCGCCTTTCAACGATGCAATGACCGTATGTCGCACCCACTTGTGCGTCAAGAAAATATTATTATTTTTCAGATAGTTATGGAATTAATGCTGCGGCGCGGAAGGCCAAAAAGTCTCTGTTTGTGGCATGTGATACGTCACTGAATGGACAAAATGTCCACTTTTCAAACAGTTTCCATCTCTGTGGGGGACGAATTGTCCGCAGCTGGAAACCACACCGAAAAGGTCGCGCCTTGCCCTTCGACGCTACTCACGCTGATCAAACCACCGACTCGGGTGACCAGAGTTTGGGATATTGAAAGGCCCAGACCGGAGCCAGTGCCCAGTTTTGACGTCATAAATGGATCAAACACGCTGTCGATCATCTTAGGGGAAATGCCTGGGCCGGTATCTTCTAGAATGATTTCGGTTCCAATTTCTCCGTCTCGACGCGCTTCACGGGTTCGGATGGTCAAAGTGCCACCCAATCCCATGGCTTGCGCGGCGTTGATGGCGAGATTGACAATCACTTGCTGTAATTCGGTTTCCACAGCCCGGATGGCCGGGGCTTGGGTGAAGTCAAGCTTGGTTTCAATTTTGTGGGTGCGCAGGTCAGCCGCCACAAGAACAAGAGCATCTTCCACGGCGCATTGTGCGTCAAGTCGTGTGATGAGGTCTGACACTTCGTCCGGGCGCGTGAAATTGAGCAGTTTGCCGACGATGATGTTGATCCGATGGGTCTGCGCGTCAATGAGATCAAACTCGGTCTTTAGCTCCGCCGCCTGATCAGCTGGCAAATCACGGCGGATGATTTCGAGATTGCCTTGTATCACCGCGACGGGATTGTTGATCTCATGCGCGACACCGGCCGTGATCTCGCCCACGGTCGCCAGTTTTTCGGACATCACCAATTTTGCAAATGTGGCTTCAAGTTTCTGGTTGGCTTCTTTGAGTTCCTGCGTGCGCTGTTCCACGAGGTCATTGAGGTTGTCCGCGTAATCACGCAGTGACGCATCCCTTTCCTCGACCTGATCGAGCAGTCGGTCAAGGTGACGTGCCACAGCTCCGATCTCATTTTTCTCGGCCACTGCCCCGATCCGGGCATCGAGCGCGCCGCCCTCGGCCCGCGCCATAGTGGCGGTCATTCGTTCAAGCGGTGAAAAAATTCCGCGCGCCAGCCATAAGAAAAACGGAACCGACAGCGCGATAACAGCAAGAAACGCCACGATCAGCACAACGATTGTCGCGTTGCGTTGCGCCACAAAGGGCGCTTCCAAAAACCCTGTGTAGAGCATCCCGATCCGATTCCCGGAGATGTCGGTCAAAGGTACATAGCCGGATATATACCAATCGTTCACCACGAAAGCGCGGTCGAGCCAGGTGCGACCGGTTTCCATGACCTGACGCCAAACCACCTCAGACACCCTTGTTCCAAGCGCGCGCGATCCTTCAAAGAGCCGGACATTGGTAGAGACGCGCACATCATCCAAAAACAGTGTTGTTGTTCCGGTACGCGAAATCTGCCCATCTTCGTCGCGGTAGATAAGGCCGTTCATCGTGTCGATCACATCAAGGTTCTTGTTGAGAAGACGACCCCCAATCAGAGCCGTGTCACCTTGCGATGATCGATGCGCGGCGAGGATAAACATGCCGCGGCTTTCGACGGTGCGATTGATCTGTCGTGCGGCCTCGGTTGGGACGAGTTGTATCGCGGCACGCTCGGCCAGCTTGGTCGATATCCCGTTCAGCGCGCTGGAATTCAATAAAACCAAATGCGCAATTGGCGCGTCCGGAGCCGCGGCCATTGCAACCTCGCGCGCAGCATCGGGCAGAGATGGATCCCACACCGATTTCCAAACCAAAAAATCAAGGCCAAGCGCGTCGCGCTCGCGGGCCAGAAAGGCGCTCAGTGCGACAGGGCCCTGTTCTTCGGCCTCCGCAAAGCCCACGGATTCCGCCAAGGCGGCAACCTCTGCGGCTTGTGTGGCTTCGATCCGCCCAAAATACTGTTCGGCGACGCGTAGATCACTGGCCACCTTGGCGATAAGCAAGTCGTTGTAGCGATCAATCCACCGCACCATTGTAACGCCAAACAGAAGCGGAAGAACCACCATAAATGGCAAAAGGGCAATGACAAGAAGCCTAAGCCTAACAGAGCGCATCCCTAAAGGCCCCAAGCCTGACATTTCCGGTCGATCGTCTTGCGCGCCACGCCAAGGCGCCGGGCCGCCTCTGCCCGATTGCCAGCACTCGCCTCAAGAACAGCAAGGATATGACGCTGCTCAATCGCGGCCAGGCTTTCAACTTCGAATTTCTCCACATTCGGTCCTAGCGCATTGTCATAGCTGCCATGGATCAAAGCGCGCTCGACTGTGTTTTGGAGTTCCATCACATTGCCCGGCCAGGCGTGTGACAAGAACCGACGCCGCGCGAGAGGCGAGAAGACAGGCACCTGTGTACCCATGCGCGCCGCCAATGACTCCGAGAAAAAGGTCGTCAGCTCTATGATATCATCTGATCTTTCCCGCAGCGGTGGCAAAACAATCTCGACCACTGTCAGCAGGTAAAACAGATCCATCCGAAACCGGTTGTCTTTTGCGGCTTCGGCCAGCGGGCGCAGCGTCGAACATACAATTCGTATGTCCAGATCAACGCCCCGGCTGGCACCCACCGGAGTAAAACGACCGGTGCTCAGCAGTTCTGCCAAGATGTTTTGGCACCCGCGCGACAGCATTTCCACTTCTTCAAGAAACAGCGTACCGCCTGCCGCGCTGCGTAAAATGCCTTCGCCTTCTGAGATTGACCCTTCAGACCTGCCATCCAATTGGCCGAATAACCGCTCCTGGAAGCTCTCTTCGCTCATCCCGTAGCATTTCAGCCAAACAAACGGTTTGTCTGCCCGAGGGGAACACGCATGCAGCATACGCGCAGCGACTTGCTTTCCCGCCCCCACTTCGCCCCGAATGACGACGTGGGAATGCGATAGGCCGGAGGTTTTAATCTCATGTCGCACAGCCTGAATTTGAGCAGACGTGCCCAATAGCGCATCGCGATGGTTCAATAGGTCTTTGCCCACTTCCAATTCGTGACGCAAGACGGAGTTTTGCCGCCTTAGCCGTGCGCGCTCCAGGCTGTGCGCGATGGCGTTGAGGACTTGATTAGACCGGAAGGGTTTGAGGAGAAAATCACCGGCGCCAGCGCGGATGGCCTGAATGGCCGTATCAAGGTCGGCATGGGCCGTGATCAGGATCGCATCGCTAAAGAGGCCAATCTTGCGTTGTTCCGCCAGCCAATCCAGCCCGGTTTTCTCGGGCATAATGTTGTCTAAAATGATGACGTCATAGGTGTTTTTATCAAGCAAATCGGACGCAGTTTCTGTGTTTTCACTAACGTCGACACGGGCAACCACGCCCTCAAGAACTTTGGACAGAAAGTTTCGCATGCCGGGTTCGTCATCGACCACGAGAACGCGCGCAAGACTTAGATCTGTGCCAAACCGGCTGACACCCGATGGATCCGCAGAGCCGTTGACCTGCGTTATATCCTGCGTCGTTACTGCCATGAACACGTGCTCAGGTGGCAACGGACGCCGATCAAATGAAGCAATTTGCTTCCTCCCTCTTACAAAGAGTGTAGGCGCAGCGGCTTACTTTTCACAAACCCAAAAAAATCTTGTTTATTTGCAGAGTTTTATGACTGCGGCCAGCCTAATTTCTTGCCAACAGGATGCATCAGTCCGGGTTTGGGTTCGGAGATGACCCCGGAGTTTTCATTACGTCGCAAGCTTCTGGACGGTGTGCTGCGCCTAGGTTAGCTCGTCAAACCGGAGGCATGACGCCTTGCGCACCGTGGCTTTGATCATCCGAGAGATCAGCATGTGATTTGCCCTTACGCGGAAGGGACTGGGCTTTTCATTGCTTTTTCGTTAAGCCGTTACTGAATAACAGAAAATATTATTTGCGTGCTTGGTGCTCGTAAAAAAATTGCACTCAGTTTTTGTGTGGGGTTTACGGCTTTGCGGTATGAAATCGAAAGTTTCAAACATGAGCTTTCCTTAAGGGAAAGTGGTAACCGCCACGGACAGCTCAACGTCCTAGGATTTGCCGGGCGGTATCAGTTGGGTCAAGCGCGTTTGGATGATTTCAACCGAGTGTTTGAAACAGCCTACACTACGTCAGATCTCTTGGCATCGCCTGAACTGCAAGAGCGTGTGCAAGACTGGCACATCATCGATATCGACAGCTACATCGATAAAACTGGGCTTTCGGACTTTATAGGCAGGACATTTCACGGTGTGGCCTTGTCTCGTGGTTCCTTACGTGCAGTTGCCCATTTGGGCGGGAAACGAGGCCTGAGGAAGTATCTTCAGTCAAATGGCACCTATGACCCTGCAGATGCCAACGGCACGCGATTGTCCGACTACGCAATCGCTTTTGCCAATGTCACCGACGCGCCTGCAAAGCCGACCCGACCTCATGCAAGCGTTCCAACACTTGAAAGCAACACAAAAACGAGAGCAGATCGCGCTGAGTTTGATCGCTCAATGCTCATTTTTCCCAAAGAAGCCGTCGATTGGGCAAGGAGAGACAACACCCTCGGCCGTAACCTGCCGATTGGTGAAGCAAGCGGACTAAATTTGCGCGTCGGAAGTCAGCGCAGCGCTGAGAGCCTGAGTCAGATCCTTGCCTGGCTGAATGTTGAAAACTCAGAGCGTTACATGGCGGATGGCAAAGACACTTTCTGCAACGTTTACGCGAGCGATTTTTGTTACTTGGCCGGTGCCTATCTGCCGCGAACATGGGGCATGGGCAAACCTGCCAAATCCCTTGATTGGATACATGAAACACCCAAATCGGTCGAAATGACAGCCAATGCCCTGTTCGATTGGTTGCATGCTTATGGCGACTATTTCGGTTGGAAAAAGATATCTGATCTGAACGCCCTTCAGGAGGCAGCCAATGATGGACAATGCAGCCTGATCATCGCCAAAAGCATACCGAACCGGCACGGCCACATATCGATCGTCTGCCCAGAAACCAAAGGCATGGCGGCCCGGCGAGAAGACGGCCGTCTAACTGAGCCTTTGCAAAGTCAGACGAGGTTGGCCAATGGTGAGGTTTCGGCGCGGTTTGATTGGTGGGATCAACCACAATTTCAGGACTTCGCGTTTTGGGTGAATGATCGCCGCGACTGGCGCTGTGAGCGGCTGCGTCCCAACAAGCTGATCGCGTTGCTCAGCAAATTTGTCATAGCTGAGGATCTCGACGCGCTGGATGCAAAGCTGTCTATCTATCGGGATGAGGTAGCGCGTTTGCCAGACCTGCCTGATGAGGTTTTCGCGGCGCTGACGGCAAGTGAGGACAAGCGGTTTTTCCGGCATCCCGGGTTTGATTTGATCGCGATAATGCGCGCTGTTTACCGGTTCTGCACGCGCCGAAAGATCGAAGGCGCAAGTACGATTGAGCAACAATTGGTTCGTACGATTACAGGTCACAACGAACGCAGTTATCGCCGCAAGATCAACGAGATCATCCTGGCGTTGTGGTGTTCTAGCGCGCTGGATAAAAAAACCATCGCAACGATCTATCTTCACAACGCCTACTTTGGGTGGCGTGCGACCGGGTTTCAGAACGCACTTAAACGCCCAGAATTTTTAGGTGCCACAAACGCCGAAACTGCGGCCAACCTAGCGGCCAGCCTACGCTACCCGATTGCACGAACTGAAAGTGATAAAAGGCGGCGCGATCGAGAACGTCGCGTGGCATTCATTCTCAAACGCATGGCGCGTTCAAACCGCGCAAGCGTCTCTGCAGCGTCATGGAGCAATAGAGAGCTGTCCTGATGAATGTCGTGGACCAAAATGGAATTAGAATCGCGCGCGTCGCCGGCAGGCCGGACATCATGCCACCGGATCAGCCGGAAACGCTGATTGATTACATTGCCCAGCTTGTCGAAAACAATCCAGACGGCCGTTTTCTTGAGGTTCTGTCCAACGGGGATGAACGCAGTAAATCCTATGGCGCTGTTTTCGATGAAGCGCGCCGACTAGCCCAACATATAGCGCATCTGAGGCCCAAGACGGATCAATACGTGGCTTTGTGCTGCGAAAGCGTGTTGAACTATGTGCCTGCGGCCTGGGCTTGCTTCATAAACGGCTTTTCCGTGTTGCCGCTCTCTGTCTCCGGGTTTTTTCGCAACCGCGAGGCCATGATCCAAAAAATGGAAAGGCTTACCCAGAACGAAGAAGCCTGCCTGATTTTGACCGAAACCCAGTTCAAACCGACGTTCGATCAAGTCCAGCTTGGGCGCGATGTGGATGTGATCGACATCACCCGGCTGCCTGAAATGTCCGGCGAACAAAGTCTTCCGCCTGCACCGAGCACTGCGAGTGACATTTTCATCGAAACCTCCGGTACAACAGGTATGCCCAAACTGGCCCGTCTAGGAGCCGCGGAACTCAGTATGCGCTTCTTCAACGGTTTCGGTGGCTACGATGCAGTGGGTCTGGCGCTGCTTGGGCAGGGTACGATCGGGGGCGTGCGGTTGTTGCTTCCTTTGGGTGCTATGTCAATTTTTATGGATCCAGGCCGGATGATGTCGGATCCCAAAACCTGGCTGGACCTTGTCGCTCGTTTTGGCGTGCAACAGGTGGGCATGGGCAACTCCATGGCGGCGAAGCTCAATGAATGGTTCCAAGAAAACAGCTCGCATCACGATCTTTCGTCCTTGAAGGGGCTCTACTTTGGGTCTGAAATGATTGTGCCGGACAATATCAGACGCCTTATCGAAAACTTCAAACGTTGCGGCATGGAGGATGCGCGCGCATCCCTTGTTTATTCCATGACGGAAACAGGCCCGCTTTTTTCCACGTCGATGCCAGCGGATGAGCTGACCAGCAAATGCAAGATCCAAGACGGGTATTTTACCCTTGAGAACTGCTGTGTCTCCTGGAGTGTCAGGATTGCAAATGACGACAATGAGCCGCTGGAGATCGGGCAGGTTGGCAGCATCCAAGCGAGATCGCATACACGGATGTTCAAAGGATACTGTAATCGCGATGACAGTTTTCTTGCAGATGGTTGGTTTGATACCGGCGATCTGGGTTCTTTGACAGAGGACGGGCTCGTCCTCACCGGGCGAAAGAAATCCGTTTTAATCATCAACGCCCGCAAGATATCAACCGAAGCCATTGAGATTGAACTGGCCAGGATTGAGGGCATCAGACCGGGGCATGTGGCCGCTTTGCCTTTTCGCGATGCAGACAGTCAGACCGATGAATTGGCCGTGTTTTTCACGCCATCTGTCACTGACGCAAGTGCGCGTGACGCTCTGTTCACCCAAATCCGGGGGACAGTTGCGAAACATTTTGGCATTAAGGTCAATCATCTTGTGGCGACACGAGAGGACCAGTTCACGCGCACGGCCTCTGGCAAAATAAAACGCGACGCCCTTATTGACGCTCTGCGCGACGGTGTCCTTCAAAGCATTGAGCGCAGCGAAGCGCAGACCGAAAAAGAGGAAAAATGCGGGAGCTGGATCGAAGCAAAATGGCAGCAAGTTCTCAAGCTGCCTGCTGCGCCGCGTCCAGATAGCAATTTCTTCGAGGATGGCGGTGACAGTTTGGCCTGTCTTGAGCTCTTGATGGCAATCGAAGATCACTTTCAGTGCCGGATCGCGCTGGAGGATTTCTATCAAAGCCCGACGATTGAAAATCTCAGCCGACTCACTGCGCTTGCAGCACCGGAGGCCCGCGCGGTTGGATCAGGCGCGGTCGCCGTGGAAACGGTGGATGCTGTGATGCGGCAAATGGAGGCTCTTTTTGAACCCTGGGTTGGCCCGCGTGTTGGACCAGAACGGTTGGTTATTGGTCGCAACCTCCATGGGACGAAGACGCCGCTTTTTTGGGTGTTTCAGGCGGACCGGGAGTTTGCAGCCCTGGCTGAGCATTTGGGGGAAGATCAGCCTTTGTATGGCATGCGGTCTTTGGTTGGCTTGTTCCGCGCCCAGGAATACAGCCCCGTGATTGTGCATGCGCTGGTCCGGCGTGTTCTTGCAGATCTTGAAGCCATACACCCATCTGGGCCGCTGATTGTTGGGGGCAACTGTCAGGGGGCCATCATCGCGCTTTATCTTGCCAGAGAGCTGCGCCGCTTGGGCAGAGAGCCTGAGCTTTTGGTGCTGATGGAGTGGATGTTTAGCCAGGGCCGCTACGATCGGCCCACCTTGTTTCTCTACGGTGAGACAAGCCATACCAGAGAAACCTTCGAAGGCCGTGCGCATGCCGGGCCCGACTGGCAACATGACTTTCCCAATGCGTGCGTCGATAAGATCGCGGGCGGGCACGGTGACTTCTTTGACCCAGGCAAGATTGAGGTGTTGTCGGCGCAACTTCAAAAATACCTCGCGCAGACCGCACGCGACATCGCGCTCTCGCAGAGCTGACCAGATCGTTTGAAGGCGAAACAGAGTGCAAAGCGCCCCCGCCCCAAACCAAGTTGAGAAAATCCATCGCATAGTGATGCACTGGACCGCCGGATCCCATGATGTAAGCGAGTTCGATATTGAACATTACCATGAAATTGTATCCGGCGATGGCATTCGCGTGCTGGGCAAACACCGTCCCGAGGACAATCTTGACCTGACGCAGCAATCGTTTGCTGGTCACACCAAGGATTTGAATGCCGGGTCTGTCGGTCTGTCCATGGCCTGTATGAGAGAGGCTGTTGAAATGCCGTTTGACAACGGTTCAAGCCCCATGACGGAGCGCCAACTTGATGTGTTCTGCAAAATGGTTGCGGAATACTGCGTGCGCTACGGCCTGCCCGTCACGCAAGAAACCGTTCTATCCCATGCCGAAGTTGAGCCTACCTTGCGCGTCAGGCAGACCGGAAAATGGGACATTACCGTTTTGCCCGGGATGACCTATGTGGGCGATCCTGTTGCGGTTGGTAATATTCTGCGTGACAGGATCCGCATGGAACTCAGGACGCTGCAATCAGGCTGAGACCGCAATCGCGCGTCCATCGTGATCAAAGAAAGACAATGCGGCGTTGGGTGCCGACAGATGAACCTCTGCACCCGGGGTCAACTCAATGCCATGGGCGCCACGCATGATCACCGTGTCATCGCCGACCTTGAGATGGACGAGCGTTTCCGCGCCCAAAGGTTCGACCAGCGTGACCGTCGACGCCAGCCCGGTCTCGGCCAGTGAAAGCGCCTCCGGTCGCACACCGACAAATCCCACATCGCTGGCATGCCCGGCATATTGCGGCAAAAAGCTCGCCCCACCGGCGCTGGTGGCTGTCATGACATTCATCGGCGGCGATCCTATGAACTCGGCCACAAAGGTGCTGGCCGGTTTTGCGTAAAGCTCCATCGGGGTGCCGATCTGTTCGATCTTACCCGCCGACATGATCACGATCCGGTCAGCCAGGCTCATGGCCTCGATTTGATCGTGGGTGACATAGATAAACGTAGCTTTGAGGCGTTTGTGCAGGTCTTTCAGCTCTGCGCGCAGTTGCGTGCGCAGTTTTGCATCCAGGTTGGACAGCGGCTCATCGAATAAAAACACGGATGGCTCTCGCACGATGGCCCGACCCATCGCAACACGCTGTCTTTGCCCACCTGAAAGCGCGCGGGGCTTGCGATCCAGATAAGGTTCGAGCTGTAAAAACCGCGCGGCCTCATCAATGCGGTCATTGATCTGATCCTTGGGCATACCTTGGTTTTTCAATCCGTAGGCCATGTTCGCGCGCACGGTCATATGCGGGTAAAGCGCATAGTTCTGGAACACCATGGCAATGTCGCGCTCGCCGGGCTCCAGGTGGTTCACACCGCGCCCTCCGATCTGAAGCTCGCCTTGCGTGATGTCCTCCAGCCCCGCGATCATCCGCAGGATCGTGGACTTGCCGCAACCGGACGGCCCGACCAGCACAATAAACTCCCCATCGGCCACATCAAAATTGGCACCTTCCACAGCCATGACGCCGCCGGGATAGGTTTTGCCCACGTTGTCCAGTTTCAACTCTGCCATGGTTTACTTCTCACTCTCCACAAGGCCTTTCACAAAAAGCCTCTGCATCACCAGCACCACTAGCACCGGCGGGATCATGGCTAAGATCGCCGTGCCCATCGTGTAGTTCCAGATCGGGATGCCTTCGCCCACATTCACCATGCGCTGAATGCCCATAACGATGGTGTAGAGGTCCTGATCGGTGGTGATCAGGAAAGGCCACAGGTATTGGTTCCAGCCAAAGATAAAGAGGATGATGAAGAGTGCTGCGATATTCGTGCGCGAGAGCGGCAGCAGGATATCGATGAAGAAGCGAATGGGTCCCGCGCCATCGATCCGCGCGGCCTCAACCAATTCATCGGGGATGGTCAGGAAAAACTGTCGGAAGAGGAAAGTGGCGGTGGCCGACGCGATGAGCGGGACAATGAGGCCTGAGTAACTGTTGAGCATGCCTAGGCTCGCGACCACGTCATAGGTCGGCAGGATCCGTACCTCAACGGGCAGCATGAGTGTGACGAAGATCAGCCAGAAAAACACCATCCGGAAGGGAAAGCGGAAGTAGACAATCGCAAACGCAGAGATGAGCGAGATTGCGATTTTGCCGAATGTGATGCCCACGGCCATGACAAGCGAGTTTAACATCATTGTCGAAAGCGGCACGCCACCTGCGGCCGGCACCCCTTCGATCAGCAACTGCCGATAATTTTCTACAGCGTGATCACCGAACCACATGGGAATGGGTGATCGCGTCAGTGCCTCACCCGGGTGGGTAGAGGCCACCAGCGCAACCCAAACCGGGAAGCAGAGAAATACGATCCCCGCGATCAAAATGACATGGGTGAGGATGGCGGAGGTTTTGCGGTTTTCGACCATCAGTACTGCACCTTCCGTTCAATGAACCGGAACTGAACAAAGGTCATGGCAACAACAAGACCCATCAAGATGACCGATTGCGCCGCTGAAGAGCCGTAGTCCTGTCCGACAAATCCGGTGGAATAGACCTTGTAGACAAGGATGGATGTGGCATCCGCCGGGCCACCGCTTGTTGTGGCATGGATGATCGCGAAGGTGTCAAAGAAGGCGTAGACGAGGTTGACGACCAAAAGGAAAAATGTGGTGGGCGACAGGAGCGGGAAAACAATCGTCCAAAATCGTCTTGCCGGGCTTGCACCGTCAATTGCGGCGGCCTCGATCAGGGATTTCGGGATAGATTGCAAGCCGGCCAGGAAGAATAGAAAGTTGTAGCTGATTTGCTTCCACGCGGCGGCCACGATCACCATCAATAGCGCCTGATTGCCGTTCACATAGTGGTTCCAATCGACGCCAAATGTGCCCTCAAGCATGTAGGCCACAATTCCCAGTGACGGGTTCATCATGAAAAACCACAGCACCCCGGCCAAAGCAGGCGCCACGGCATAAGGCCATATGAGAAAGGTGCGATAGCCGGTTTTGCCATGGATCACGCGATTGGCTGCTACAGCCAGCGCAAGCGCCATCGACATTGACATGAGCGTGACAGACAAGCCGAAGATCAATGTCGTCCAAAAACTGCGCAGATAGCCGGGATCGTTGAAAAGACGCGTGAAGTTCTCAAACCACACGAATGTCCGGTTAAAGCCAAACACATCTTCCAAATAAAACGACGTCTCGAGCGCTTGATACGCGGGCCAGATGAAAAAAATAAGTGTGATCGCAATTTGCGGTGCCACTAAGGCGTAAGGCAGCCACTTGTGGCGAAAGACAACGCGCTTTTGCATGAATTCACCGTCAACAAGAGAACCGGCCAGGTCAATACCCGGCCGGTCCTTTGGTCACGTCCTTTGGATCAGGAGTTCGTCGCCTCAAAGCGACGCAGCAACTCATTGCCACGCTCGACGGCGGCATCCATCGCCTCTTGGGCAGATTTGTCACCCGCCCACACGGCTTCCAACTCTTCGTTGATGATATCGCGGATCTGCACGAAATTGCCAAAACGCAGACCGCGAGAGTTCGCAGTTGGTTCGTTCAGCGAAAGCTGCTTGATCGCCACATCCGTGCCGGGGTTGTCTGCAAAGAAACCGTTTGCTTCCATCATGTCAGCGGCGGCATTTGTGATCGGAACATACCCGGTCGCCTGTGCCCATTCCGCTTGCTGTTCGGTGCCAGACAGGAAATCGAGGAACTGTGCCGTGCAGGCATATTCGGCATCTTCATGACCTTTCAGCGCCCAAAGTGTTGCGCCACCAATGATCGAGTTCTGAGGTTCCGCCCGGACAGATGTATCCAAAGGCAGCGGCACCTGGGTAAACTCAAAATCTTTGATGTCGTTCTGAAAACCGCCAAAGTAAGCCGATGAGTTGATCCACATCGCAGCTTCGCCATTCACAAATTGCGGGCGGCTATCCCCACGGCGACCGCCATAGACGAAGAGACCTTCTTCTACCATGTCCTGGATACGGTCGAGATGGGCGACCACAGCAGGGTTGTTGATGGTCAATTCTGTCCCCGTACCGGCAAAGCCGTTTTCCATCGTGCCGATTTGAACGTCATGCCAAGCCGAGAAGTTTTCGATCATCGACCAGGATTGCCAGCCAAAGCCCAACGGTGCTGCGACACCCGCGGCTTTCAGAGCACGGGCAGCTTCAACCGTTTCGTCCCAAGTGGTGGGGATGGCAACGCCGTTATCTTCAAACAGCGTTTTGTTGACCCACATCACAGGCGTGGATGAATTGAACGGCAGCGACAGCATGTTGCCATCGGTGTCCGAGTAGTAGGAAACAACCGCAGGGATGTAGGCGCTTTCGTCAAACTCCATGCCCTGGTCAGCCATCAGCTGATGCACCGGATAAATCGCACCTTCGGCGGACATCATGGTCGCGGTGCCCACTTCAAAGACCTGTACGATATTGGGCTGTTCGCCCGCACGGAAGGCAGCAATCGCGGCGGTCATCGTTTCCGTGTAGTTGCCTTGGTAGACAGACTTCACGGTGCAGCTGTCTTGCAGCGCGTTGAAATCCGTTGCGAAGGCATCAGTGCGTTCACCCAGTTGGCCGCCCATAGCGTGCCAGAATTCAATTTCCGTGCGATCGGCGGCGTGGGCAGCAACCGCGCTCAGGCCAACGGCCGCAACAGTGGTCAGAAGTGCAGACTTCATGAGGTCCTCCAGTGCAATAAATTTTATCCCGTAGGACTTAGAACAGTCCGGGAGATGTCTCTCCGTCTTGGCGAGAGCCATTTGGGGCTACGGTGCGATCGTGAAGGGAATGTAAAATCGATGTTACAGATTCATGAAACTTGCCAGCCCGGGGTTTGGGCCGCGGTTTGGAATTGAGCGATGTCTATTCGCTGAACCTATGAAAGCGACTAAAAATTCAGCCCGCTTTCGCACAACAATTCGGCGTTCAGACAAAAATTGCCCTAAAATTAAGCATATATAGCCAAGTTTCGAAACTCGCGCGGGACGTGACTCGGCTTCCCAAAAACGCTCGCCTTACAAAATCGCGTGGTCAACGGGGACCCATAAAAATGTGCTGTGGTGCAGGGCTGATACCCATCTCACCACCGCACGCCGCAAACGAATGCGTGCACGGCATATGGGAACCTGGGTTTTCTTTCGCAATGCCTGCACGCGAAACGAAAAAAGGAAAAACCATGTCCAACAAACTTTTAAGCTCTGCTGCTGCCTTCGTTCTCGCAGGTGCGCTTCCTGCGATGGCTTGCGATGCGCCGATCAAGGTGGGTGTTTTGCACTCTCTGTCAGGCACAATGGCGATCTCTGAAACGACGTTGAAAGACACCATGGAAATGCTGGTGGAACAGCAAAACGAAAAAGGCGGTGTGCTGGGTTGTCAGCTCGAGGCCGTCGTTGTCGATCCGGCCTCTGATTGGCCGCTTTTTGCTGAAAAAGCGCGAGAGTTGCTGACCGTCCACGAGGTTGACGTGATCTTCGGCAACTGGACGTCGGTCAGCCGTAAATCGGTTCTGCCGGTGATCGAAGAATTAAATGGCCTGCTGTTCTACCCGGTGCAATATGAAGGGGAAGAAAGCTCCAAGAACGTATTCTACACTGGTGCTGCGCCCAACCAACAGGCAATTCCGGCCACGGATTACTTCCTCGAAGAACTGGGCGTTGAGAAATTCGCACTTCTCGGAACCGACTATGTGTATCCGCGCACCACGAACAACATTCTCGAAAGCTATTTGCAGGACAAAGGCATCGCCGAAGAAGACATCTTTGTGAACTACACGCCGTTTGGGCACTCTGATTGGTCGTCCATTGTGGCTGATGTCGTGGCGCTGGGCGCTGATGGTAAAAAGGTCGGTGTGATTTCCACGATTAACGGTGATGCCAACATCGGTTTTTACAAAGAACTCGCCGCCGCCGGTGTGTCCGCTGATGATATTCCTGTTGTGGCCTTTTCCGTGGGTGAGGAAGAGCTTGCTGGTCTTGATACCACAAACCTCGTGGGTCACCTGGCTGCGTGGAACTATTTCCAGTCCGCTGAATCTGAGGCCAATGAGGCATGGGTCGAATCTTGGAAAGCCCGCATGGGCGAAGAGCGCGTGACCAATGACCCGATGGAGGCCCATTACATCGGCTTCAACATGTGGGTGAACGCGGCGACTGAGGCTGGCACCACGGATGTGGATGCTGTGCGTACGGCAATGTATGGTCAGGAGTTTCCAAACCTGACAGGTGGCACGGCTGTCATGCTGCCGAACCACCACCTTGCTAAGCCGGTTCTGATCGGTGAGATCCAGGAAGACGGCCAGTTCGACATCATCAGTCAAACCTCAGAAGTGCCAGGCGATGCCTGGACAGACTTCCTGCCAGAATCGGCGGTGTTGGTGTCTGATTGGAAAGACCTCGGCTGCGGTATGTTCAACACCGAAACCGAGACCTGCGTGCAGATCAAATCCAACTACTAAGACACGTTTGGGACTTATCCCAAACGACGAAAATCACGGAGGGCGTTCGCGCCCTTCGTCCACCAGGGGCAGGACATGACACGGCTATTCGCACTTCTTCTTGGTATCTGTCTGGCTCTTCCGGCCCTCGCCCAATCCGCAGATGCGCCGATCCAGGCCTTGATGCAGGAATATGGCGACAGCCTCGCCAAGCCGTCCCGCAAAACCATTCAACCAACAATTGACGCACTTATAGACAGCGGCCTTCCCGAGGTGCAGGACGTTTTGGAGAAGTGGCAAAACAAAGAGATATGGCGCAACAAAGATACCGGGCTTTTCGTGTTTGCCGAAGAGATTGACCGCAAGACCATCCGGATCTTTGACGTGGCGGACGGCACCGAGCTGGGCACAGTAGAGGACAAGGCGTTCAGGCAGCTCAAACCCAACAGCGGCGTACGTGGGTTGATCGCGGCCGCATTGGTGAAGTTTCAGTTGCTCGATCCAAACTTTGCGACGCGAAAGACCGCACTAGACGCGATTGCGCGCGATCCCAAGGACACCCATCTTGTCGCCCTGCGCGATGTGATCGAAGGGGAGGAGAATCCTGAACTTAGATCCCAGATGACGCGCTTGGAACGTCTTTTAACGATCGAGTTTGATGATAGCGATGAAGAGCGGATCGCGGCCATTGAGGCCTTCCGCGGTGACCTCGGTGTCGATGTACGCGCCGCGCTGAACCCGCTCCTTCGCGTGAAAACCAGCTTTTCAGAGAGCGCACCGGAGGGCGAGGACGTAGCGCGCATCTTGCAGGTGGGCGAGGATATTTCGACTGCAGATGCGTATGCGCTTTTGGTCAGAGCGGAGCTGGCCCCGCCGCTGATCACTTTGGAAGAGCGTCGAGACATTCTTGTTGCCAATATCGAAGGCGGGTTGGTTGGGGGCATCCCAGTTGACACACTTGGAACAGACGCCGCGCGCGCGACGGCGTATGACGCATTGGTCGCGGCAGGTGTGGTGGATGAGGCCGTTTCTGTGGATGAGCAGTTGGCCATTCTTGACACCTACACGTTCTATGAAACCTACACCGCCGCCCCGCCGCCGGTTGCACTGGCCGCAGCGGCCGCGCTTGGGAGCATCGAAAACAAAGTGGCTGTGTCGCAAGCGGCTGATCTGGGGCTTGATGCAATTTCACTGGCCTCGATCTATTTTCTTGCGGCCATCGGGCTGGCCATCACCTTTGGCGTCATGGGCGTGATCAATATGGCGCACGGGGAATTCATTATGATGGGCGCCTATACGGGCTATGTCGTGCAGCTGTTCGTGCCCGATCACACGCTGTCCATCATCCTAGCCATTCCTTTGGCTTTTATGGTGACCTTCGCCGCCGGTGTCGCGATGGAACGGCTGGTGGTGCGGTGGCTTTACCATCGCCCGCTTGAGACGCTTCTGGCCACGTTCGGGGTGTCTATTGCACTCCAGCAGATTGCAAAAAACATCTTTGGCACACAGGCGCGTCCTTTGACGGCGCCGGGGTGGCTCGATGGATCGTGGGTGATCAATGATGTGATTTCGATCAGCTACATCCGAATTGCGATTTTCGTTTTGGCGATCCTGTTTCTCGCGTTGTTTCTCTTTGTGATGAACCGCACGCGTTTGGGCCTTGAAGTGCGCGCCGTCACGCAAAACCCGCGCATGGCGGCATCCATGGGGATCAACCCCGACAAGATCAATATGCTGACTTTTGGCTTCGGATCCGGCATCGCCGGGATCGCGGGTGTGGCCATTGGGCTTTATGCGAAAGTCACCTCGGAGATGGGGGCTGATTACATCGTACAAAGCTTTATGACTGTGGTGGTTGGCGGCGTTGGCAGCATCTGGGGCACGCTTTTGGGGGCCACCATGGTGGGATCGCTCCAAAAGGTGATCGAGTGGCTGAACCCGTCTAACACGTTGGCCGCGCAGACCTACATGATCCTCTTCATCATTCTTTTCATTCAATTCCGACCGCGCGGCATCATCGCGCTCAAAGGACGGGCGGCCGAGGCATGAGAGTATTGCGCCGACACCGTCGTCGACAGATGCGAGAGGGTTTTGCCCCCTCGCGCTCGCACTATGTACGAGAGGGTTTTGCCCCCTCGCGCTCCCCCAGGATATTTTTAGCTAGAAGAAGGGGCGAGGTATGAGCGACATGGCAGCAGGTCGGGTGCGGCGAACGCCGTTTGTGATGAAGCACCCTTCTGTGGTCGTATTCATCGCTGTACTGGCGCTTTTTACCGTCGGGGTGACCGTACTGGCCGAAGGCTTCGGCATCGGGGTGATTTCGACAAGCTTTGTCAAGACTTTGGGCAAGACGCTTTGCTTGTGTCTTGTGGCGCTGGCCATGGATTTGGTCTGGGGATACTGCGGCATTCTAAGCCTTGGGCACATGGCGTTTTTCGGCATTGGGGGCTACGCCATTGGCATGTGGCTGATGTACGCGCGCACGGAGATCATCGTGGTGCAAAGCCTGGCCGCAGCACCTTTGCCGCCCACGCCGCAAGAGATATCGGACGGCATCGCAACACAGATTTTCGGCGTTGTCGGCGCGTCAGAGTTTCCGCCCATTTGGGCGTTTGCGCATTCCTTGCCGTTGCAACTGACCGCCGTGGTTTTGGTGCCCGGGCTTTTGGCCCTGGTCTTTGGCTGGCTCGCATTCCGCAGCCGGGTGACAGGCGTTTACCTATCGATATTGACACAGGCCATGACCCTCGCGCTGTCGCTCTATCTGTTCCAAAATGACAGTGGGTTGCGCGGCAATAATGGCCTCTCGGGCTTGCAAAATCTTCCTGGTCTTGAGGCTGTGCCGCAATCGACCGTGTCGATGTGGTTTTTCTGGGCCTCCGCTGCCGCACTCGGCTTGGGGTATTTGCTCTGTGCGTGGATTGTCTCGGGCAAGTTCGGCTCTGTGATCCGCGCCATTCGCGATGACGAGGCGCGCGTGCGATTTCTTGGCTACTCGGTCGAGGCCTATAAGCTTTTCATATTTACACTGACCGCGATCATCGCGGGCTTGGCGGGCGCGCTCTACTACCCTCAAGCGGGGATCGTGAACCCGGCTGAGATTGCGCCTATTGCGTCGATTTACCTGGCTGTGTGGGTGGCCATCGGGGGACGCGGGCGGCTTTACGGCGCGGTCATCGGGGCGGCGTTTGTATCGCTCCTTTCGACTTGGTTTACCGGCGGGCAGGCGCCAGACATCAACCTTGGCTTTTACACCATTGAGTGGGTGGATTGGTGGATTGTCATGCTCGGGCTGTCTTTCGTTGCGGTGACGCTTTTTGCTCCGCGGGGTATTGGTGGGCTTGTGGATCTTATCACCGAACGCCGCCCCCCTAACCGTCGAGGTGCGCCTCTTGGCCCAGACCAAGGGTCTTTGCAGGAGAAGGAGGCCGACAAATGAGCACATTGCTCGAAGTGTCAGGCGTCTCGGTCTCATTTGACGGATTCAAAGCCATTAACAATCTCACCTTTCAGATCGGCGAAGCCGAAATGCGCGCCGTGATTGGACCCAACGGTGCAGGCAAAACGACCTTCATGGACATTGTCACTGGCAAAACTAAACCGGATGAGGGGCGTGTCCTTTGGGGTGACAAATCCGTATCGCTTCTGTCGATGAGCGAGAGCCAGATCGCTCAAGCTGGTGTGGGGCGGAAATTCCAACGCCCCACTGTGTTTGAGGACCAGACTGTCAGCGAGAACCTGATGCTGGCCCTGAAGAAGAAGCGTAGCCCCTTTTCGGTGCTGGGGTTCAAAGTCAGCAACGCGGACACAGAGCGTGTCGCAGAACTGGCCGATGAAATCGGCCTCATAGCGGCTTTGGAGCGCAAGTCAGGTGAGCTCAGCCACGGGCAAAAACAATGGCTCGAGATCGGGATGCTTTTGGCGCAAGACCCACGGCTTTTGCTGGTGGATGAACCCGCCGCCGGTATGACCGGGGCGGAGCGGGAGCATACCACCGAATTGCTGGTCAAAGCGGCGGAAAAGCATGCGGTTGTTGTGGTGGAGCATGACATGGAGTTTGTCCGGCGCCTCAATTGCAAGGTCACCGTGCTGCATGAAGGATCGGTGCTGGCAGAGGGATCAATTGATCATGTGACCTCAAACGAAAAGGTGATTGAGGTGTATCTTGGCCGGTGAGGTGATCAAAGTGGAGGGCCTCGGCCTACATTACGGCGGCAGCCAAATCCTCAGCGACGTATCGCTCAGCGTGGCCAAGGGCGAAGTGTTGTGCGTGATGGGGACGAACGGCGTCGGCAAGACAAGCTTGCTCAAAGCGCTTTCGGGCACACATCCAATCAGTTCTGGGCGCGTGATGTTAGATGGCGAAGCGGTAGGTAAGGCGCAGGCATACACACTGGCGCAAAAGGGAGTGGCGTATGTTCCTCAGGGGCGTGAGATTTTTCCCTTTCTGACAGTGAAAGAAAATTTGGAAACGGGCTTTGCCTGTTTGCCAAGCGGTGAGCGCCACGTACCCGATCAGATATTTGAATTGTTCCCGATCCTGAAAGATTTCCTGGTGCGGCGCGGGGGCGATCTTTCGGGTGGTCAGCAACAGCAGCTTGCGATCGCTCGCGCCCTTGTGACCAAGCCCAAGCTATTGCTGTTGGATGAGCCTACGGAAGGCATTCAACCCAATATCATCAAGCAAATAGGTGAGGTTATCAGGTCTCTCCGCCAAAAAGGGGATCTGGCGATCATCCTTGTGGAGCAATATTTCGATTTTGCTGCAACGCTGGGCGATCAGTTTTTGGTGCTAGAGCGCGGACGGCCAAAGCTGAGCGGAAAAGCAAGCGATGTGAAGGTGGAAGACCTGAAACTGGCGGTCTCTGTTTAAAAAAAACTGCTAATCACAGATCGGAAGAACCAGCGGCGGATATTCCGGCAAACTGTCACGCCATTTATTGATCACAGGCTGGAGTTGGCTCTTTGGCCAAAATTTTGGCGCGCCGATGTCCTTGAGGCAGCGCGCATTCCAGTACAGGCCCGCATCCTTCAGCGACTGTCCTTTGGCCACAGCATCGACCACGGCGTCGATATCGCGGGATTCTGGATAGATGTAGAGCGTGGTCGGGTTGCCTTGCGTCAGGTCAAGGATATTCTGTGTCTCTGGGATTGACCACGTTGTGCACCCGTTGCTGCGCCCACCGGTGTAATTCACCAACCGGCCGTACGGCACATATCCTTCCGCATCTGCGTGCGGGCTGTCTTCATCCTTGTAGCGGCATTGCCATTTGAGAAACATCGCAACGTGCCCACCGATCTCTCGCTCACGGGCATTTTCCGTCTCACCTTCGCCGTCAAACAAAAGGAACGTGCGCAGGAACGGTTTCTTCTCGCCGCCTTCTGTGTAGTAACCTTTGAAGGAGGTCCGGTGTTCAGCGGTAATGTACGCCCCACCCATGGTCAGTTTGGAGCCTTCCGCGTTGGAGAAATTCCGTGCGCATTGGCGGCCGTTTGAGAAATCCGCCGCCGCGAGATCACGCCCGTTCCCGTACCCGGAATAGACCGCTCGAAAGCTCTTCATCGCCTCGCAGATCACGTAAAATCTGTCATTTGGCGCGCCATTGAGCGCGGCACTGGGCCGGGTGACATCCTTGGCCAGATAGCAGGCGTTGGACACAACACCCTCACGCACCTTTTGCTGATAAAGCGCGCGGGCGCGTTCCAGCACGACAGGGGCGATTTGGCCTTCGCCCGTGCCAACATGTTTTTGCAACCAGGCGGGGATGGGGTCCGTTTGAGCGGCCTGCGCCGGGGCCTGTGCCAGCCCTGCGGTCAAAGCCATGAGAATTGCGAAACGTCGGAAATAATTTTTCATCAATGTCGGCCCCTAGAAACACGCAGGTTCACGGGTAGCGTGCCGCAGAGATGCCAATGCGTCAACGGATTTGAAGCCGCCTCACGCGCCGGTGATGGGGCGGATCAGGAAGTTGGGGATGCAGGCCTCTAACCCGGCTGGCAAAACCAGAAACGCGCCTGCGGCATAGAGGCGTTTGGGCAGGTCACTTTGCTCACCGCGCAGGGTCACGGATATCGCTGACCGGCTGGTTATGGCCACGTCATCGGGCAAACCAGCGATGAAGCTTTGTGAGGGCATAGGCACGAACGCACCGGGGGCCTCTCCGCCCAAGCGCATGACCACGGCCAGCACGAGGATCCAGCCCACAACCAGGATCGGTATCGCCATGATGAGACGGTGGATCATGGTGCGCGCTTGTCAGTAGTCATGGATATGCTCCAGCCGCAGGTCACGCGCCTCTAACCCGCGCAGCGTGTCAGCCAGGTCAGTGACGGGGAGCAGGAACAAATGCCGCGTGTCGCCATAGCCCTGTCGTGGCAGGCTGGCGAGCGCGCCTTCTTGCGCCGCCCGGTCCGAAATGGCGGTGAACATGATTTGATCATTGCCCGCGATGTCGAGGAAATCCGCCCCAGCATTGGCCCAGTTGGCAAGAATACCGGTCAATTGCCGATAGCGTGGTGTTTCAACCGCAAGACCTTCTCCAACGGTGCCAATCAGCGAAACACCATCCACCGATGTCAGCGCATCCTCAGGCAGTCCTGTCACGACCATCTGCAAGGTCAGCTCGTCCGGGCCCGTCGCCTCCACGGCCGCGGCGATCACCTCGGCATAGGCGGCTCGGTTGCGGTGTTCAAACCCAAGTGCGGCCGCGCGTTCCCAATCGCGCAAAGAGCCGGTGGAGGCCGCACGCAGCGCATCGGCATCCGCGCGAAAATCATATTGGTGCCAGGGAACTTGCTGTAGAAACTTGGCGTACCGAGCCGCTTGTTCAGCCGATAAATCATCTAGCCGTGACCTTTCAGAGCCCCGCACAAGCGTGGCGAGCCGGCCAAGCGTTTCTTCATAAGCGGCCTTTACCAACATCTCAAAGGTGAAGGACACGCCGATGACATAGACCAGTTGTTTGGTGCTTGTGTCGATCTCACCCAAAGCTGCGCTCTCGTCGGTCAGTGAACACAAGGACGACCAGTACCCGCCAATGGCGGAGAAATAGCCAAACTCATGGGGGTCCCCGGTGCGGATCACCTCGGCATAGTCATCATAGGCGTGCACGATATGCCATTCGGGATAGGTCAGAAGCGTGCGCACCTCAGACCGCGTTTCACTGACCAGCGGCGCGGAGGGGGCAGGGGTGGCAACGCCTCTGCACATGGCCTCATTATAGGCAACAGGGCTCAGCAACCCGACCACGAAAATGAACAGCAGCAACAGCGCCCATTTGACAAAGCGCCAAAGCCGTCTCATGCCTTTCGCACCGTGATCAACCCGACCACCAGCGCAATCAGGCCCAGGCCAATATGCGGCAGGTTGGCCGCGATCCGCATGAATGAAAAGTCAGGCCCGAGCGAGGCATTGGTGAAAATCCCGAAGTCGAGATACCCCCACCCGGTCAGAATGCCCAAACCGCCATCGCCCAGATAGGCCGCGCCAAACAGTATCATGAACAGCGTGGCAGAGCGGTTGGATAAATAGCCTGCGCAAAACGCCCAGATGGCCGAGACCAAATGCAGCGCGTCATCAAATGGGTCGAGCGCGAAGATGCCAAAGGCCAACCCCTGTTCATCCGTCAACCCGGGGATGTAATTGAGTGAGGCGGCGGCCAAAAGGATCACCGCATAGACAAAACAAAGACGTCGAACAAAACTCATAAGCGCTCCAGATAACTGTCCCAAAGGTTGTTGCGCAGTGTCAGATCGGGGTCAATCTGGCGCTTTTTGGCCGCGAACTCCGCGGCCCGCGGGTAGGCGGATGCGAATTGTTCAACGGTCGCATGGGGCCGGTAGGGCAAATAGTAAGTGCCGCCCAGGGCAACGATCCTGTCGATCAGCTCTTGGGTCATGCGCATATGGTCGGCCTCTGCACGGGCCGTCATTTCCTGTGTGAAGGACATCACAGCGGCAATGCGTGGCGTTGGAGAATGGGACAGAAGGCTGGTGGCGTCCGTGTCCACGAACCTCAGCGTTACGTTCAAGAACTCAACAAAGGCGTTGGGGATCACCTCTCGGCACGCCTCGAGAAACCCATCGAAGGCGTCAAACGGAACAAAGTACTCATGCAGAATGTCAACGCGGGTCGGGTCTCGATCATCCAGCGTCACCACGGGTTCGTTCATCAGCGAATTACGCGTGCTGCCGCCTGCGATCATCGGACCAAGGTCGCTTTCGAACCACCAGCGCAGCCGTTTCATCCCTTCGCGCCCGACTTGCCCGCGATAAATGTAAGACGCCAGGTGAGAGAGTGCGCCAGAGCCGGTGGCCGCCGGGATATCCGTCTGATCGGGAGAGGGAGCATATGTCGCCAAAAGCGCTTCTTCGAAGAAATGCGCGCGGTCCACGTTGAGCCGCCCGTATGCCATTGGCTTATTGGGATCATCCACGGCAGCGCGAAACTTGGCCGGGAATTCGCTGGCCGGCATCGTCTCAAATGAGGGGACAAGCCGCTGGTTTGGCACCATGTCAACTTCCATGTCGACAATAAGCCCCACAAGCCCGTAACCCCCCATCGCCATGGCAAAAAGCTCGGGGTTTTCAGAACGCGATGCGATGACAAGCTCACCATCTGGCAAAACCATCCTTACGGATCGCACGGTCGCCCCCATCGGGCCGTAAGGCACTGGCCAGCCATGGGCATTGACAGAGAATGTCGCCGCCAAACCGAAGTCATGGTTGGATTGCATCACCGCCGGGCTAAAGCCCATCGGATCAATGCTGTTGATCACATCCGACCACCGTGCGCCCCCATTGGCGCGATAGATCTGATTTTCCGTATCCACCTCGATGGTGGCATCGTCCACCGTGATGGCCCGCCCGTTTCGCGGAATGGCCTGACCGCCCATGGAATGGCGCGCCGCGCTCACACTGACGGGTCGGCCATCCGCTTTCGCGGCTTTGATTTCCGTCCGAAATGCCTCAATTAACGCATCCCCATGGGCCTTGGGGCGGGTATGGATATGGATCGGTGTCGCCGATAGCTGACTGGCATCATTGAGCATCTGGCCTGTGCTCTCTTCCAGCCGTGCCACACCCTCCAATTGGCTCAAACCAGGCGCCCAGGATCGTCCAACGGCATATCCAGCCGCCGCGCCTCCCAAAAGAAGCGCCGCGCGCCGCGTGAATGTGCCTGCTTTGCTCATGTCTGTCCCGTCGCTTGCTTGCGATTGCTGTGCACCAAAGCACTGACCCGCTTAATGAGCAAGTCGCGCAGCGCAGTCAGTTTCTCATGTTGGCTTTCGCGCACGAAAGGGGTCCAAAGCATGAGATCAAACCGCTAGGGTCACGACATGTTGCGCAAGTGGATCTTCGGCCTCCTATTGATACCCTTGATTTTTGGTGGGTTGCGGCTGGCTGAGAGCGAAACACTCAATCAATTGCGGCTTTATTGGTTTGACAGTCTCGTGCGCTACCAGCCACGCGATGTGCCTGTGGATAGCCCTTTTGTCTTGGCAGCTATTGATGAAGCCTCTTTGGCAGAGATCGGACAATGGCCCTGGCCGCGCAACAAAACCGCCGAACTCGTGAATGCACTCTTTGATGGCGGGGCGGCGATGGTTGTGATGGACATCAATTTTGCCCATCCGGATCGGTTTAGCCCCGAAGAGCTTGGTAAAATGCTGGGCGATGAGATCGGACAGGCGGCTGTTCTGGATACGGATGCCATGCTGGAACAGGCTATTACCCGTGGTCCTGTGATTCTTGGGTCCTTTAGGTCTGTGCAAGATCGCCAACCCACTGGGCCCAGGCCACGCGCTTTTCCAGTTTTTGCGCCCGGATATTTCAGCATCGGGTCTGACCCTATCAACCATATCCCGCTTTTTGATGATTATCTTGAACCGCTGCCGCAGCTTGCGCGTGTTTCCTACAGCGTGGCCAATGTCATGGTGTCCAGCGACACAGATGGTGTTTTAAGAGAGTTGCCTTTGATCGTAGGTGCGGGCGACGGATCAGAGCTGGGCACAGAACTGCGTTTTTTTCTGGCGCTTGAAGCGGTGCGTATCGGACTGGGAGAAACACAATACATCATCAAAAGCACCCCAGCAGATCGAACCATGCTGCGCGATTTTCAGGGCTTAAGAGCCGTTCAGTTGGGTCAGACGGACATCCCTGTGTCAAGCAGCGGCGCAATGCGCCTTTATGAAAGTGTGGATCTTGGTGCCGCGGTCATTCCAACCGTGGATATTATGGCGGGGCTGGCGGCCGATGCTGTCGAAGGGAAGATCGTTTTCATAGGACGCCGCGGGATTGGCATGGGGGATCGCGCGACAGGGTCCATCGGGACGCTCCGGCGCGGGATCGATATGCAGGTTATGGCCGCCGAGCAGATTATCTCTGGTGAGTACTTGCATGTCCCACCTGCTGCACGCTGGATCGAGTTTGCGCTGATTTGGGCCGTTTGTATTGCCGTGATGGCCGCGCTGTCGTCTCGTATTCGGGCGCAGGCGGTGCGCATGGGCCTGTCTGTAGTGGCAGTGTTCACACCTTGGGCGATCAGCCTTTTGGCCTTTTCGGCACCCTCGTGGGCGGCCAGCGCCGGCGCAGCACAAGTCCATTACCTTATTGATCCCAACGCGGCGGGTCTGGCAGGGGCGATTACCGTTCTCATCGGGTTTGCCGGGCGCGTGATAGAAGCGGAAATTACAAAGTCTAAGCTGCGCACTGAATTTGCCCGCTACCTCTCGCCTGTCATTGTGGATGGTCTTGCGCGTCAGGGCGGCGGGCAATTGATGGAACCTGCCACGCGTGAAATCACCGTCATGTTCGTTGATGTTCGCGGGTTTACAACGATCAGTGAAACGCTGAGCGCAGCAGACACAGTTGCGCTTGTAAACAAGTTTCTGAGCGTCATTTCGGACGTTATTTTTGCCCATGACGGCACAATAGATAAGTTTCTGGGCGATGGTGTGATGGCTTTTTGGAACGCTCCAATTGACCAACCGGATCATCGTGACATGGCCTTTGACGCTGGTGTAGAGATTGTGCGCAAAATCGATGCGCTCAACGAAGAGGTGCAGGCCGATCCCTATTGGAAAGACATTTTGGGTGGCCGTGACCTGCGAGTTGGTGTCGGGGTGCACACTGGAAAAGCCTCAGTGGGCAATTTCGGCTCGGAAAAACGGGTCGATTATAGCGCCGTGGGGGACACGGTGAACTCCGCTGCGCGCATTGAGAGCCAGTGCAAAGATTTCTCTGCAACCCTGCTTTTAAGCGAAGAAGCCGTCCCTAAGGCGCGGATGAAAAAGGAAAATCTGGCAGGCACAGTGACCCTCAAAGGTCGCAAGATGGCGACACGGCTTTACAATTTCTCGCCCGAGGATTGAAAATCAATTAGAAAAGGCTTTAACTGCGCCTCCGACTGATTGAGTCCTTTTTAATACATGGTGACGGATTATGAATACTGTCAGCCTGTTCTTGTCTCGGTTCCTTCTGTTTTTCGTTTTTGCCGTCGGCGCTTCGGGCGCCGCGGCGCAAGTATCTGATACGCATGGTTTTTATTCTGAGGCAGTTCTAAAGGCGAAACTCGCGCAATTGGAGCGTGAGCCGGAAAACTTCGACCTTCTTTGGGAAGTGGCCGTGATCGCCTCCCATCAAGGTGCCTATGATGAAGCGATCACAGCGCTTGAGCGGCTTTTGGTCTATTTTCCGCGCGATCCCAAGCTGCGGATTGAACTCGGTGTGATGTATTTTCGCCTCGGTTCTTACAATCAGGCAAAACGTCAGTTTGATCTCGCTCGTACGCTGAACCCGAATGCGGATGAGCTACGTCGTCTTGCTCGGTTTGAAGGGGCCGTGCGGACCGGACAAAGTGGAGTGCGTTTTTCAAATTCGGTGACGCTGACCTTCGGTCATCGCAGCAACATTCTGACAACGGCCACCGGGCCAAGCATTCTCGTCGGCGGCGTGCCCGTGTTGATCCTGCCCGAACAAAGCGGCAGTTTTTATTCCGTCACCGGGTCCAGCAAAGTGACGTGGACCCTGGATACCCCACGTGCCGACAGAGTTACGGCGCGCGTTTGGGCAAGTTACTCTGACTTTGATGGCTCTTTCACAGATTTTGACCGGCAAAGCTATGGCTTGGAGCTGGGTTACCAGCGGCCGGTTTTCTTGAACTTTGAAGGTTATGCGCTCGATATCCGAGGCGCTTACCGGCTCGATGACACCAACCTTCTGGGTCAGCTTGGAACATTCGATCTGTGGGAGGCTTATGTCGGTGGCATCAAGCAAACAAATTATTCCCGCACATCACTTGGCTATGTCTACACAGAGGCGGAGCAGCCCTTTGGCTCGACACTGCGGACAGGCGTTGTTCGGCTAAGCTACGCGCAACGCTTATCGCCGCGATGGAGCGCTGTGGGCGAGGTCTACGCCGGGGTGCAGCGCGGCAATAGTCAGGCCTCCAGTGATGTCTACGGGGTTGAGGCGCGCGCTGAGTATTCCCACCGCCTTTTCAGCGGCAGCTTAGATGCGCTGACGCGTGTGTCGCTGGGCTATGACGTGGCCGATGCACGCGGTGTAACGCCTGCGATTTCGCCGATCATTCCACTTGATATTGACCGGGTGACCGCGTCGATCTCAGAAGAGATTTCTTTCAACAATGGGTTCGATCTGCGCCTAAGACTGCAGGCGATTGAGCAGGACAGCAGCCTGCCCAATGGTGAGTTTGACGATTTTCTCTGGTCCATAAGCTTACGCAAGAGGTTCTGATATGCATCGTTTCCTTGCTGTTTCCGCCGTGATCAGCGCATTGGCCTGGCCTACGGCTCCCGTGGCTCAAGACTCGGTTGGCGTTGTCGCCGGGATGCAAACACAAGTCATTCGTGGCACCCGCCAAATGACAGTGGGTGACCGTATCTTCCAGAATGATACTGTCCGCACCAATCAAACCGGTATCTCGCAGTTTCAGTTTTCGGATCGGTCCTCAGCAAAGTTGGGGCCCAACTCTTCTATTCAGTTCTCGAGCGACATTGTCGCGCTTGCAGGCCGTGAGGCCACCATCGCTGTGCGCATGATCAGTGGGATCGCGCGGTTTACCGGGTCAGACAGCACCAAATCGAACCCCATAATCGTGCGTACACCTAACATGGCGCTTGGCGTCCTGGGCGGGGTTGTTGATGTGAGCGCTGCAAACCGCGCCAACCTATTGTCCGGGCGTATGGTCTGTGCAGTCACGGGAGAGCAGAAGTTTGTGCGCAACCCTGGTTTTTCTTGCATCGTTGGGCCGGATGGTCGGTTACAGGTTGTCAAGACACCGACCAATTTCGCCGCCGTTCTTGATAGTACCGCCGTTCCGAATGCCGGGCAGGCGACGGGGGCGAATGTGGGCCTAAGCACAGGGAGGTTCAACGCGCCCGATATCGATCTGCGCTGCGGCTCAGACACCAGTGCGCAAGATCAACGTTGCGCGGTTGATTTTGGCGGGTACCCCTTGCCGGAGGGACGCAGCCCGTTTGGCCGCACGACAGAGGTCGGTCCGGGCGAAACCAACAATGACCTTAAGATCAACGATGACGTGATTTTCAACGACAACTTCTGAGGTCGTGAGGCTCAAAGCCCATCTTTTGCAATGGTACTTGCCAGCGTGGCGATCAATTGTGCCCGTCCGGCCGCAGCTGTTTGCGGGTTGACCTCTTCGACAGGCACGCTGAGATCAAAAAGATGCGCGTGATCGCGTCCGCGCCCATCCAGATCGGTCACGAAATACTGACCTGACATTTGCATCTGACCGCCAGAGACCAGCAATTGCTCGACCCGGACATCGACCCTGGCAGAGGCATTTTCGTCAAAGGGCCAAGGCTCCGGTGCGACGGTGCGGCCAGTGATTTCTGTGAGGTTGCGTGACAGTCCAAGCGTGACCGCGCGGGTGGGATCATCGGCCCACAGCGCGCGTGACAGGGAAAGTGAGCCATCATTTTCCAGCGCCACCTCATCGCCGGTTGCGTAGTCCGGCAAGGACACTTCGAGAACCTCAATCGTGCGGAAACTCGTTGAGACGCGCTCCGTCAGGTTCACCTCGGGCGACGTGATCAGCGTTTCATTGCCGCCACAGGCCGCAAGCAGCAAGGCAGAAAGTATGATGGCGAGCCGTGTCATGCGTTACCGTCCAAGGATAAGGGAATTTGGATTGCGTTCAATCGTGCGCGCCAGATCGCCAAGCGCCTCGGCTGCGCGGCGAATTTCGCGCAAGGCGGCGGCAGTGTCGCGGCCAAATGTAGAATCTTCATCAAAATCGGCCAGCGTCGTTTGCGCCTGACCCAAGGTGGCCCGGATCCGAACCACCAGATTGGGCAGCGTGTCGGCGGCTTTCTCGATGGCGGCAGCCGCTTCTTGGGCGGAGACCATTGTGGCGTTGAGATTGGTCACTGCGCCGCCCTCTCGGAGCTCCTTGAGGGCGACATCCATTTCCCGCAGCGCGCCGGCCAATGCGGCGGGCAGCTCTGCGTCGGAGGCATCACCAAAGAGGCGCGACGCGGTGTTCAGTACGCTTTCAAGCTCTTTTGCCAGCTCGTCGAGATTAATCTCTTCAGCGCTTGCAGCGATCCGGTCAATCCGTGCGACGATATTGGGAACGCCGGCCACAGACACCTCAATCGCTTCGGCCGCCTCGCCGGCTTCCCGCAGTGCGGAGTTGAGCGCCTCAACGGTTTTGGCCTCGGACATACCGGTCAGGATCACGGCCAATTCGTCCAGCGCCTTTGTGATCGACCCCGGCACTGCCTGCATCGCGTCGGAGGCCACAAATCCGCGCGCCTCTTCTGCCAGCCCGGTGGCTTGTGCGATCATGTCTTCGATCGGTAGGGCGTTGGCTTTGCCCGCCAATTGCGTCACTTGTTCGGTCAGAGCCGGCACGCCTTGCATCGCCGTGTCGAAGCTCGCTGCAGCCGTTCCGGCAGTGTCGACCGCTGCCATCAGACGCTCCACCGCTTGGGCATCACGAAGATCCTTGAGCAGTGCACTCAGATCACCACTGGCGCTTTGCAAATTGGCCACCAGCGTACGCAATTCCCCTGGCAAAGCCTGCACTTCGTCGGACCCGATAACACCGCGTGCGTCTGACAGCAGCCCGCGAATTTCCCCGGGTGTTTGCTGCAGGTCATCATTGGTGACAAAGGCCGTGGCGCTATCAAGAAAGGCAATCGCGCTGTCCAGAAGCTCTTCTACTGGCAGGTTGTTGACACGCGTGATCAAGCCTTCGGCAGTGCCGCTGATATCAGGAAGATCGCTGTCCGTGACGGGAAAGATCGGGAAGGGATCGACATTGGCCAGAAATTCGTCCTCTGGCGCATCCTCTACTTCCAGCAGTTCGATCTTCAAGCCGCCCGTCAGCAAAGACGCGTTCACAAGGCGTGCGCGCAAGCCCTCATCAACTCGGTTTGACAAAAACGTCAGCGGATCGTCACCTTCCAAGAAACCAAGGCGCGATGGCTTGAGGTCCACCGTTGCCAAAAGCCGCACGCGTCCGTCGCCAAACCGTTCTTCGTCAACCAGGCCGTTTACGCTGAGCACTTCGCCAATGCGAACGCCGCGCCATTCCACGGCGGCGTCGCGTGTGAGACCGCTGGCATTATCCTCAAAGATCATCGAAACGGTCAGCGTCTCACCGTCATTGTCGTTAAAGATCGCCTCTCGCGCAGCGGCCTGGCTTTCGAACACATCAAAAACCATTCCGTCTCGCAAAGGCTCGCCGCCTGAAACCAGCGTATCGAATGTGACGCCACCAGCGATGAGCGATGCGATAGACCCAAAATCAAGCTCTGCGCCATTGATGCCTACTGAGAAAGTGAAGCCGGACGTGTCCCAGAACCGTGATGTTGTGAAAACGAGCTGATCATGGGGCTCATAAATGATCGCCTGAGAGTAAATCCATCGCCCATTCCCAGAGATTTGCGCGGGTCCGATACGGCCCACCTCAATGCCTTTGAACAAGATCGGAGAGTTGTCTGCGAGACCACCATCACGGAACGTACGCAGCTCAAACACTGTGCCTTGACGATTTGCAGTTTTCAACGGTGCGTTTTTTAGACCGGGGACAATGCTGACGGTTTCAGAGGGATCGTTATCCCATGTGCCTTCGATGTAAATGCCCGAAAAAACGGTATCGAGGCCGGTTATTCCACTGGTGGAAATTTCAGGCCGCACAATCCAGAAACTGGCGTCTTCATCCACAAAGGGCGCCACATCCTTATCAATGCGCACGTCAACCAAAACGCGGGTGAGATCATCGTTGAATGAAACATTCTCCACAACGCCCACGGACACATCGCGAAACCGCACTTCGGTTTCTTTTGCAATAATACCAGAGGCGTCATCGAATACGATCTGAACAATGGGCCCCTGGTCGCGATATGCGGTGAGGCCCACACTGAATGACACGACAAGCGCGGCGATCGGAACCAGCCAAACAGCCGAGGCCAAACGCACTTTATGCTCGCCGGCGCGGCGGGTGTGGATTTTTGGGATCTCTTCGCTCACGTGGCGCTTTCGGCTTCTTGTTTTTCAGCTTCAATTTTATCCCAGATCAACCGGCTGTCAAAACTCTTGGCCGATAGCATGGTGAAGATCACCGACAGCGCAAAAGCCAGTGCCGCGATACCCGGGTTGATCGATGCTACCACGCTCAATTGCACAAGAGATGACAAGATCGCCACAACGAAAACATCGATCATGGACCACCGACCGATAAATTCAACGACTTCAAAAATCACTTGGCGCTGAAACGGCGTGATGGAGGTGCGGTGTCCGACGGAGAGAGCTAGATACGCAATCGCAAAGAACTTCGCCAAAGGGATCAGAACGGACGCCACAAGAATAATGATTGCAACGCCCCACGCACCATAGGAGGCCAGCTCAATCGCGCCAGCGATGATCGTGTCTTCTTGGTTGCGAAAGAGTGTGGTCGTGATCAACATAGGGTAGGTATTGGCCGGAATGTAGGCCAAGACACCCGCGATCCACCATGCCCAAACCCGTTGCAAACTCTTGTGATCGCGCGAAATTAGCCGCGCTCCGCAGCGCCCGCAACGTTCGGTCCCGATCGGCCAAACTTTTTCGCAGGTCCGGCAACCGACCAGACCTAAATCTTTGGCGGTCACGGTCATTACTCAAGCGCCCTCCAAACCGACCAGCGGCATGTGAACGTATCTTTGACAATCACAAGGATCACCAGTGCCGCAAACATCCAAAAGGCAGGGCCTAACTCAACTCGAGCGAGATCTGTCAGCTTGACCAAAGCCACAGCCGTACCGATCACAAAAATCTCGATCATCGACCACGGTTTGAGGTTCTCGCTGAGCCAAAATGCGCGCCGTGCACCGGGCCAGGGCTTGCGATCGAAAACGATCGGGGTGAGCGTGTAGATGGTTAAGGCTAACCTTAACGCGGGCAGACCCACGATAAGCCCGACCGTGGCCAAAGATAACAAAATCATCGGGCCATCTGAAAACGCGAGCGCTGCATCAAGGATCGTGGTTTCGTTTTGAAAACCCATGCGTTGGATTTTGATGAAGGGCAAAAACAACGCAGCAATCACCAAAATGAAGGCGGCGCTCGACATCGCGATGATCAAAAGCCCAGCGTCCCGACGGCGTGAAATAAGAGGGTAATGACACACGTCACAGCGCGCGCGGTCGCCTTTATCGACGTATCCCACATCGTAGACAGCATCGCATTTGGGACATGCGATCAGGTTCTCGATTTTTTCCGGCGTAAGTTCTTTCATGAACATGACGTTAGTGCGAGAGAAGGGTGCCAGCAATGGCGCATACTGTCTGCGAAGCTGCCTTCACCTGACATATGTGGCTCATTGGCTTCTTTATTGCTGTTGACGCAATGGTAAATCGATCTCTACCGCCATTTTTTCGAATGAACCTTCAGTCTATCTTCGCATCAGATGTCTTTCATCTGCAAAGGAGAAGTACATGATCAACGATGTCAAAGGACTGCACCACGTGACCTCAATGGCTGCAGATGCAAATGAAAACAACGCGTTCTTTACGGATACGCTCGGCCTGCGCCGGATCAAGAAAACTGTCAATTTTGACGCGCCAGATGTCTACCATCTCTACTACGGCGACAAAACCGGCACACCGGGATCCGTAATGACCTATTTTCCCTTTCCAGACATGCCTAGGGGGCAGCGCGGTGTGGGTGAAGTGGGCGTGACGGAGTTTGCTGTGCCGCAAGGCAGTCTAGGGTACTGGCAAACGCGGCTTGTAGAGCAAGGCTTTGTCCGGCAGCAGAAAGAGACAGTCTTTGGCAGCGCGAGGCTGAGCTTCGATGGGCCAGACGGGGACGGGTTTGCTTTGGTTGAGACCGAAGACAAGGGCCGCACCCCGTGGGACGGAGCTGGCGTACCGGAAACGGCTGGTATCTTTGGCTTCAACGGCGCGCGGTTTCGTCTCAAGGACGCGGCCGCCACCGGAGAGTTGCTTGAGTTCATGGGCTACCAAAAGGCGGAGACTGCGGGCAATCTGACCCGCTACATCATCGAGGGCGGCAATGCAGCAGACACGATCGACCTCGAAGAGTTCGCCTCTGGTGCGACAGCACAGCAAGGCGCTGGATCTGTTCATCATATCGCCTTTGCCGTTGAAGATCGCGCGGCGCAATTGCGCGTGCGGCAGGCCCTGATGGACACAGGCTACCAGGTGACGCCGGTGATTGATCGCAACTACTTTTGGGCGATTTATTTCCGTACGCCAGGTGGCGTGCTGTTTGAGGTGGCCACCAACGAGCCCGGCTTTGACCATGATGAGGATACTGCGCATCTGGGGGAGGCTCTCAAACTGCCCGCGCAATACGAAGCGCGTCGCGGTGAAATTGAGCGCGCACTGCCTCCGATTGCAGCCTAAAAGACGGCTCGCCGCCTCTCTCTTTGGCGGCGGGCCGACGTGTTCTCCGCCCTCCCAACTGCTCAATTTTTGACCAAAATCCGGGGTTTACCGCGTCTCTCTGTTGAAATGATTGAAGAAACCGGTCCGGTCTTTATGCTGGGGTTTATGTCAGACGGCGGGTTCTTTGATGAGATGTGGGCTGGAGGGGAAGCTGCCCGCTCGCCCTACGCGGCTTTCCATGACTGGATCACAGATGAGGACCCCGCCCGCCTGCGCGCCAAACAGCGTGAGGCCGAAGAGGTGTTTCGCCTCACAGGGATCACCTTTAACGTCTACGGGCGCAAAGAGGCTGAAGAGCGTCTGATCCCATTTGACATCGTTCCGCGCATTATTTCCGGTCGGGAGTGGCAAAAGCTGTCACGCGGGATCGAACAGCGCGTTGTCGCAATTAACGCCTTTTTGCACGACATCTATCACCGTCAGGAAATTTTGAAGGCGGGCCGTGTCCCCAAGGAAATGATCGCAGGGAATGAGGCATTCCTGCCGCAAATGATGGGCGTGATGCCGCCCGGTGGTATTTACACGCATATCGTGGGCATCGATCTGGTGCGCACGGGCGAGGATGAGTTTTTCGTGCTGGAGGACAATGCGCGCACGCCCTCTGGCGTCAGCTATATGCTGGAAAATCGTGAAACGATGCTGCGCATGTTCCCTGAGCTTTTTGCCCGGGAGAAAGTGCGCAACGTCTCAAACTATCCACTGCGCTTGCAGAAATCGCTTGCCGAAAGCGCGCCATCGGGGACTTCTGGCGATCCGACTGTCGCGTTGCTCACACCCGGCATTTTCAATTCTGCCTACTTTGAACATTCGTTCTTGGCCAATAACATGGGTGTTGAGCTGGTCGAAGGCCATGATCTGCGCGTGGTAGACGGGCGGCTTTGTATGCGGACCACTGAAGGCTACAAAGCCATTGACGTGCTCTACCGCCGCGTAGACGACGATTTCCTCGATCCGCTTAATTTTCGCCCCGATAGCACTTTGGGCGTGCCCGGTATCTTCGATGTGTATCGATCGGGCGCTGTCACTCTGGCCAATGCCCCAGGCACCGGGATTTCGGATGATAAGGCGATCTATAGCTACATGCCGGATATCGTCGAATTCTACACCGGTGAAAAGGCAATCTTGCAGAATGTGCCAACCTGGCGTTGCTCGGATCCGGACTCGCTTAACTACGTTCTCGACAACCTCGAAGATCTGGTGGTCAAGGAGGTGCATGGATCGGGGGGTTACGGCATGCTTGTGGGGCCGGCTGCAAGCAAAAAAGAGATCCGCGACTTTCGCAAAAAGCTGGAGACGCGCCCGAGCAATTACATCGCGCAGCCCACCCTGGCGCTCTCCACTGTGCCAATTTTCACCAAAAATGGGCTTGCACCGCGGCATGTGGACCTTAGGCCATTTGTCTTGATGAGCCCCAAAGGCATCCGCATCACGCCAGGTGGGCTGACCCGGGTGGCCATGAAAAAGGGGTCGTTGGTCGTCAATTCTTCCCAAGGGGGTGGTACAAAAGACACCTGGGTTTTGGACGACTAGGGCGATGTTAGGAAAGACAGCAAATGGCCTTTACTGGATGTTCCGTTACCTGGAGCGTGCTGAAAACAACGCGCGCTTGATTGAGACAGGCCAACGCATCGCGCTTACGCGTTCGGGCGCGACGACGGATGAATGGACGCCGGTGATGAAAACCACAGGCACGGACGCGGCTTTCTCGGAAAAATATGAGGCTGTGACCAAGGAAAGCGCCATAGATTGGATGCTGCGCGATGCTGAAAATCCGTCCTCCGTGCGGTCATCAATTGAGGCGGCGCGGCAGAACGCGCGGATGGTGCGTACTGCGCTGACGGCAGAGGTCTGGAGCGCCATGAACGGGTGCTATATCGATGTCAAAAGCAAGCTGACGCGCCGCGTGAATGAGCGCGATCTGCCAAATGTGCTGGGTCTCATTCGTCAGCGGACAGCGCTTGTGCGGGGCGCAACGCATGGCACGATGCTGCGCAATGACTCGTACGATTTCGCGCGCATAGGCACTTTTTTGGAACGCGCCGATAATACCGCGCGCATTCTCGACACCAAATATTACGTGCTTTTGCCCACATCCGCGCCTGTCGGTTCGCAGCTTGATAACATCCAATGGGAAACCATCCTGCGGTCCGTCAGCGGCGCAGCCGGATTTCGCGCCGCCTATGGCCAGACCGTTAAACCCACCGAAATCGTCCGTTTTCTGATCCTGGACAAGCGGATGCCGCGCAGTCTGAATTTCTGCTGCTCGAAAATTAGGGACAATTTGGGGTATCTCGCCTCAGAATACGGTGACAAGCGCAAATCGCATCAGATGGCTGATGATCTCTGCCGACGCTTCATGTCCCACGATGTGGAGGCGATTTTTGATTATGGTTTGCACGAATATATCCAAGATGTGGTCGCCGCGCTGAATTCACTTGGGCATCAGATCGAACGGGATTATCGGTTTTTCGCATGATCCTTAGCATTTCACATTCCACGCGTTACACGTTCGACCTGCCTGTGAGCTACGGCGTGCAACAGCTCCGCCAGACGCCGAAATCCTATCGAGCGCAAAGCGTTCTGGCTTGGACGACGCGTCTCAAAGGTGCAAACAAACAGCTGGAGTTCGATGATTTTCACCGCAATCGGGTGGAATTGATCTCAATCAGTGATGGTGCTCAGGAATTGATCATCGAAAGCGAAGGCCGGGTGGAAATGGCGGATACCCATGGAATTGTCGGGCCTCATGCAGGGCCCGCGCCGCTTTGGCTCTTTCTGCGCGGGACACCTATGACGCAATCGGGTCGCGGAACACGCTCTATTGTCTCTCAAGTGCCGGACGGGGAACCTTTGGAGCGATTGCATGCCTTATCCGCACTCGTCAAAGATCAGGTTGCTTACGAAGTCGGTGCCTCCGCGCCGGATTGGACAGCAGAGGAGGCCGTCGCAGCCGGCAAAGGCGTGTGCCAGGATCACACGCACATTTTTCTAACCTGCGCCCGGATCATGGGCTTTCCCGCGCGCTACGCGTCTGGTTTTTTGCTGATGGATGATCGCGAAGAACAGGAGGCAACCCACGCCTGGTCCGAGATCCACGTGGACGGGCTGGGGTGGGTCGGCTTTGATGTCTCCAACGGCATTTCACCCGATCGTCGATACGTTCGCGTGGCGACCGGGCTGGATTACTCTGAGGCCGCGCCCATTCGCGGCGTGCGGATAGGAGATGCGCAAGAAACCCTGGCTGTTGCAGTCAAGGTGGCGCAGCAGTAGAGGGGAGCGATGACGTATTGCATTGGCGTTCGCCTCGATAGAGGACTGGTGTTCATGTCCGACACTCGCACCAATGCGGGGCTCGACAACGTATCAACATTTCGCAAGATGCACTGTTGGGAAGTGCCAGGGGAGCGGGCCATCACATTGATGACGGCGGGCAACCTGGCGACGACCCAAGCGGTGATCAGTTTGCTTGAGGAACGCACAAAGGCACCAGCAGATCGGGTGCCCACGATCCTGTCGGCACCGTCGATGTTTGAGGTGGCAAATATCGTGGCATCGACGCTGCGGGAGGTCATAAAAAACCACGTTGAATGCGGTCAGCAAGCGGACAATGCCTTCAATGGAACGCTGATCCTTGGGGGGCAAATTGCCGATAGTGTCACGCGGCTGTTTTTGATCTATCCCGAAGGTAATTTCATCGAAGCAGGCGATGAAACTCCATTTTTTCAAATCGGCGAAACAAAGTATGGCCGGCCGATCCTGGTGCGTGCTTATGATCGGGGCATGAGCTTTGAAGCGGCAGTCAAAATGATGCTTTTAAGCTTTGACAGTACGATCAAAGCCAATCTCTCCGTAGGTCCACCGATCGACTTGCAGATCTACGCGGAAGGTGAACTTGTGCTGGGCCCGTCGCGCCGCTTCGAAGCGGATGATGCTTACTTTTTGGAAATTTCAGAAGGTTGGGGCAGCGCCTTGAAACAAGCGGTCGACAGTTTGCCTGATTTCTCTTTGGACAGCTAAAACCTCCCAAAGATATGCAGTCTGCCGAGGACTTTGGCGAAAGTTCCGGCTTTGCCAAGTTACATGTTTTGGGCCTTGGCATCGCATTGATCAATCAAAAGGCTGCAGGCTCCGGTAATTGTTGCGCGTCATGCAATGGTTAATCCAGCTTAATTGCGATTAGTTGTCTGGCACGCGTGGTCTATCTTGATGCAATACAAGATTGCCACGCCAGGATCGGAGCCAAACCATGAGCTGGAACCCTACACACGGGCCGGATTGCCCCAGCACCAACCCAGACGCGATTGAGACCTTGATCATACCGCGCGCACGCGATCTCGGCGGCTTTGAGGTGCGCCGCGCATTGCCATCGCCCAAACGGCAGATGGTCGGGCCGTTTATCTTCTTTGATCAAATGGGCCCGGCGGAGTTTATCACCGATGGCGGGATTGACGTGCGCCCGCATCCGCATATCGGATTGGGCACAGTCACCTATCTCTACCAGGGTGAATTTGAACATCGCGACAGTTTGGGAACCCATCAGATGATCTACCCTGGCGAAGTCAATTGGATGGTTGCGGGGCGGGGTGTGACCCATTCTGAGCGCACATCGGACGAAACGCGCGCCACTCGGCACAAGCTCTTCGGCATTCAAACCTGGATTGCCCTGCCTGAGGACCGGGAGGATATGGCGCCGGATTTTGAACACCACAAACAAGGCGCCTTGCCGTTCATCGAAGACCGCGGTGTTGAGGCACGGCTTATTCTTGGTACGGCCTATGGGGAGGCAAGCCCGGTTACGATGCAATCTGAGACGTTCTATTTGGATGTTGTTTTGCAGCCTGGGGCGCAGTTTCCCTTGCCTGACAATCACGAAGATCGCGGCGTTTATGTCACCCAAGGGTCGGTGGATGTGGCCGGAGAGGTGTTTGAGGCAGGCCGCATGATGGTGTTTCGCTCCGGGGATCAGATATCGCTGCGAGCGGGCGAGAATGGGGCGCGTCTGATGGCACTGGGTGGCGAGACCCTCAATGAAAGCCGCTACTTGTGGTGGAACTTCGTGTCCTCCTCCAAAGATCGCATTGAGCAGGCAAAGGAGGCTTGGAAAGCGGCAGATTGGGACAATGGGCCCTTCAAATTGCCCCCAGGAGATGCGTCGGAATACATTCCCATCACGCCCGAGCTGGATCGAACAAGCCCCAGAGAGAGCGCGGCGCGGTAAAGCACTTCTCAATCTATCCCTGCCATCGTAGGATCAGGCATCTGAGCAGGACAGAACACCATGAAGATCCTATCCGCACTGCCCGACGAAAGAGAAGGCACATCATGATTGCGGCGCCCCCCGGACGAGGCGAACTGCGCGCGGCCCTCAAACAGGACCGTGGGCTGTTTTGGGGTATCGGCCTGTTCAGCGCTTTCGTCAATTTGCTGATGTTGACGGGCCCGATTTACATGCTTCAAGTTTATGATCGGGTGCTTTCAAGCCGATCTATTGAAACGCTCGTCGCGCTTAGCCTCTTGGTGGTGTTTCTCTATTCCATGATGGGGTTGTTGGACTTCGCCCGCGGGCGCGTGATGGCCCGCGTCGGTGCTCGATTTCAGGCGCGGCTTGAACGGCGGGTGTTTGACGCCTCAATGCGTCGGGCTGCCCTCCAAGGGGGCACGCCTGTGTCGGGCATGCGCGATCTTGAACAGGTGCAGCGGTTGATGACGGCGCCCGTCAGCACAGCCGTGTTTGACATTCCATGGACGCCGATTTTCCTGTTTGGCATTTTCATTTTTCACCCCTGGCTTGGCACCCTGGCCTTGTCAGGTGGTGCGCTTTTGATCGTGATTGCAATCCTCAATCAACGCGTGTCTCGCGAAGCGGCATCGGAGGCCAGCTCGGCCTCATTCCGCGCGGATACAATGGCCGCGCGGGTTGGCACCGATGCCGATATGATAAGCGCGCTTGGTATGCGCGAGACAATCTTTGATCGCTGGAAAGCCCTGCGGGGGCAGGCGCTCGATAAACATCTGGGCGCGGCGGATACGTCTGGCTCATTTCTCAGTGCAACCAAGGCCCTGCGGCTGATGCTGCAATCGGCCATGTTGGGTTTGGGTGCTTTGCTGGTTTTGCGCAATGAATTGACCCCAGGTGCGATGATCGCAGGATCGATCCTTTTGGGGCGCGCGCTTGCCCCGATCGAACAGGCGACAGGCAGTTGGCCCGTGGTGCAGGCCGCGCAGAAAAGCTGGGCTGCACTGGTGGATCTCTTGGCGTCCAGCCCTGCTGAAGCTGCACGTACCAAGCTTCCACGTCCGGCAGCGAAGCTCGATGTGCAGAATGTCTCGGTGATCCCCAAGGGCGCAGAAGCGCCGCTTTTGCGCGGTGTCAGCTTTTCGATAGGTCCAGGTCAGGCTGTCGGCGTTATTGGGCCGTCTGGCGCAGGGAAATCAACATTGGCGCGCGTGATCACCGGCGCGTTGACCCCCGCCGCGGGCGAGGTGCGCCTGGATGGCGCTTTGTTGGAGCAGTATTCAGGCCAGGATCGCGGTGACTATATTGGCTATCTGCCTCAAAGAGTGCGATTGTTTGACGGAACGATCGCCGAAAATATTGCGCGGTTGGCCCATAACCCCGAGGACGATCAGGTGGTGAAGGCAGCTGTCCTGGCGGATGCCCATGCGATGATTGTTGACTTGCCAAGCGGCTATGACACAGAGATTTCAGGCAGTGGGGATCAGCTTTCGGGCGGCCAAATTCAGCGCGTTGGCTTGGCACGGGCGCTCTACGGTGCGCCTGTTTTGCTGGTTCTTGATGAACCCAACTCAAACCTCGACAATGCAGGGAGCGAGGCTGTGAATGCCGCCATTCGTGGGATCAAAGCAGGTGGAAACGCCGTGGTGGTGATTGCGCACCGCCCGGCAGCGATCAAGGAGTGCGACCTGGTCTTGATGCTTGAAGGCGGGCGCGTGCGCGCCTTTGGCCCCAAGAACCAAGTGTTGCGCGATGTGCTTCAGAACAGTGCTGAGGTGATGGGCAGCGATGGCCAGGGAGGTGTGCAATGAGCGGGCCTTACACGCCAAAACGACCGTTAATGGTCGGTGTGGTCGCACTTACGATTCTGGTGGGCGGGTTTGGCACATGGTCGGCCTTTGCCAATATCGCGGGCGCCGTGATTTCAGGCGGGCAGGTGGAGGTCGATCAAAACCGCCAAATTGTGCAGCACCTGGATGGTGGTGTTGTGGGCAGCATCGAGGTTGACGAAGGGGATTTGGTGGCCGCCGGTGATGTTCTGGTGCGCCTGGACCCTTCAATCCTTACAAGCCAACTCAACATCACGGAAAGCCAGCTTTTCGAATTGATGTCTCGACGAGGACGGCTTGAGGCAGAACGCGATGGGGCCGATACGATCAGTTTTGATCCTTTGCTTGAAAGCAGCGCTCTCACAAATGCGAGTGTGCTTGACTTGATGGACGGGCAAGTGCGCTTGCTGGCGGCGCGGCGTGAAACCCAAGCGCGCGAGATTGACCAATTGGGCAAACGCCGCGTTCAGATCACCGATCAGATTGAGGGCATTGACGCGCAGGCCGCCGCATTGTCGCGGCAGCTTGATTTGATTGAGCAAGAATTGGTCGGGCAGCAGGATCTATTGGATCGCGGTCTTGCGCAGGCCTCTCGCGTTTTGGCTTTGCAGCGGGAAGAGGCAAGGCTGGCCGGCACATTGGGACAGCTTGAGGCGGACAAGGCGCAAGCTGAGGGACGCCGGACGGAAATCGATATCGAACTTTTGAAACTCAACGCAGAACTGCGCGAAGAAGCGATTGCCGGGTTGCGCGACCTACAGTTTCGCGAATTGGAGCTGCGCGAGGAACGCCTAGCCTTGCTGGAACAGATCAATCGCCTGGATATTGTCGCGCCGGTTGCGGGCGCGGTCTACGGTCTAACAATCCACGCGCCTCGTGCCGTGTTGCGACCAGCAGAGCCTGTTCTCTTCCTCGTACCACAAGACCGCCCACTGGTGATCAACGCTAATGTCGACCCCGTTCATGTGGATCAGCTTTTCGTTGGGCAGGACGTCACGCTCAGGTTTTCGGCGCTGGATCAAAAGCGAACGCCGGAATTGATCGGCGAACTGACAGGCATTTCCGCCGACACCTTTCAAGATGAGGTGAGCGGTGTGCGGTATTATCGCGCTGAGGTGGCGCTGTCAGCAGAGGAACGTGCTCGTCTTGATCCAGATGTGGAGCTACGGCCCGGCATGCCGGTGGAGGTCTTCATCCGCACCGATGATCGCACGCCGATCGGGTATCTGGTGAAACCCCTTTCAGACTACTTCGCCCGCGCGTTTCGCGAATAGATCAGCCCTTGGGGCATCGCTCAGCGTTTTGGAACTGACGAAAGCCCACCTCTTTTCATCCAATCCCAATCACTTTTACACCGCAGAACGATGGCGCGGTGCGGCCCATTTCCCCGTTTCTTTGTGTGTGATGGCGATCCGCTGGCATCCAAGGATGCGAGATCTCACAGGCTGGCAAGTGTACTGCGTCAAACGCCCAAAGAGCTTGCAGCCATGCGTGTGACAAACGCGGTTTGTGGTGCCAAGGATCGGCAACAACGAAGCCCGCAGCACATAGAGGCCGAGTGGACGACTTAATCCGCGGCTAGCAATCAAATGCCCTTGCCTGTTAAGACGCTCCGCGAAAGGATCGTGTTAGCCAAAAGGATAACCACATGTCCGATGAGGATCTTTACGACGACAAACATATCACTTTTCTAGAGGATTTGTGGGGCGATGGATATTTGTCACCGGGTGGCGCGGATGAAGTCGCGCGGGTGCTGGCGGGCGTGGATCTGACAGGCAAACACGTGCTTGATGTCGGATGCGGATCCGGCGCAATTGCAGTGGCGCTGGTGCGCGATCACGGTGCGGCCAAGGTGACCGGTATTGACGTGGAAGACCCTGTTTGCAACGCGGCGCGAGGTCGTGCGAAAGCGGCAGGACTGACAGACCAGATTAGAATCACAAAGGTATCGCCTGGGCCGCTGCCCTTTTCAGATGGCATGTTTGATGTGGTCTTCTCCAAGGACTCGATCATCCACATACCCGACAAAGCCGCAATGGCAGCGGAGGCGTTTCGCGTCCTCAAACACGGTGGGAAATTTGCGGCCTCCGACTGGTTGATGTCCCATGATGGAGAACCCTCGCCGGAGATGGCTCATTACATCAAAATGGAAGCGCTGGATTTCGCCATGGCCTCGCCGGATCGCTACCGCGCGGCGATGGAAGGCGCCGGGTTTGTGGATGTGGAGTTGGTCAACCGTAACCCGTGGTATGCGCAAGTGGCTGCCGCAGAATTGGAAGAGCTGTCCGGCAACCGAGAAAAGTGGATTGCGCGCCATGACCCTGCGTTCATAGACCACCAGATCGAAATTTGGCAGGCGATGCTGCCCTGTCTGGAGAAGGGCGAACATTGTCCGCATCACATCCGAGGAAGAAAACCGGCATGATCACACAACTCACATTTGATGAGCTGACATTAGAAACAGAACGTCTGATCCTGACGCCGTTCCGGCCCGAGGACGTGGACATTGCCAAAAAGGTGCTCTGCGATGAACGGGTGATGCGCTATGTCGGCGATGTTGAGACGCCCCAGGCGGTGGAGGCGCATATGAAGGATGCCGTGAAACGCGGTGCCGGAGGGCGGATCGGCATCTGGTGTATAACCCGCAAAGACACCGGCGCGAAGATCGGGGATGGCGTGTTCATGCCCGTTCCGATTGAGGAGGACGATTACGATTGGTCGCTTGTCGTTCCTGATGCCTACCCGGATGCGCATATTGAGGTTGGGTACCTCCTGATCCCTGAGGCCTGGGGACAAGGCTTTGCCACCGAAACCTGTCGTCGCCTTGTGCAGTTTGCGTTTGAGATTACACCCTTGGATCAGATCGTCGCTTGTACCGATCCAGAGAATGCCAATTCTCAGCACGTGTTGAAGAAATCCGGGCTGCGCCGCAATGGTGTGAAACGTGTTTATGCCGAAGACGGTGTGCCCTGGTTTGAGCTTGATCGCGTCGACTGGGAAACCGCGCAGTGAGCGGCGTCATGCATCGAACCAGTTTCCGTCCGGGTCTCCGGGATAGACGCCAAGATAAGCACCGTCGGTTTGATATCCCATCAAGCGCCGCACATGGTCGGGATAACTTTCGGCGACGTCACGAGGAATGGTCAGGTATTGGTTTTCCTCCTGCCGGAGCCAGCCAAGCGAATAGGTGGTAATCAGGCCGGTGCGCGGCGCATTTGAATTGTTTTGCCCGCCCGCATGAATCGCGCTGCCGAGGTAGAACAGAACTGACCCGCGTGGCATCGCGGCCTGGGTCACTTGATCATCTGATACATCCTCTATTTCGCGCAGGTCGTGGGAGCCTGGCACCACTCGGGTGGCGCCATTTTCATGTGTAAACTCAGTCAATGCCCACATGGCGGAAAACTGAAACTCAACACCAGGGATGCGGATAGGATAGAAACTGTCATCGCGGTGCAGTTCCTGATTGCCTTCGCCCGGATGAATTTCAATCGCGGTGGAGGAGCCCAGGCGATAGGTCTCTGCGTGGCGTTTGAGCACGAGATCCGCCACGCCCATCACCAGCGGATGCGCAAGAATGTCTGCCGCGGAGCGTGATAGGCCTAGAATGCCCCCCAAGCGACGCGTCTTGTAGCCATTGAAATCATTTGAGAACTTATGGCCTTGCTCTTGGAATGGGGCTTCGAAATCCTGTAGGATCTGATCAAGCAGTTCCTCTTTCGCGACGTCTTCTACGATCACCGCTCCATCGCTCAAAAGAGTGTCGGCGGCCTGTTCGGGGTTTTCTGCAACGCGTGCAATCTCAGCCATTGTATTCCTCTCTCAACTCTTCGAGGCCAGCCTCCATGATCGTGAACATTTCGTTCACCTCTGCCTCACTGATCACAAGAGGCGGCGAAAACACGGCCATGTTTCCAAACGGGCGCAGCATGAGCCCGCGCCGCTCACAGGCGGCATCGAGCTTGTTGCCAAACTGCAAGTGCGCCGCAAAGCTTTCATCCGAGAGGTCAGGACGGCACTCCAAACAGCCCAACAGGCCCATCCCGCGCACGTCGCCCACGATTTCAAAGCGTTCACCGATGCTGTGCAATCGGTCCTGAAAGACTTCGCCGACCCGAAGGACATGGCCAAGAATATCTTCGCGCTCCATGATCTCAATGTTCTTGAGCGCGGCGGCACAACTGACAGGATGGCCCGAATACGTGTAGCCGTTATAGAACAGCTCATCCGCACCTGAATCGCGCATCTGGCCCATGATCCGATCGGACATGATGCACGCCCCAAGCGGCAGATAGCCCGACGTCAGCCCCTTCGCGCAGGTGATGATATCCGGCACAATGTCAAAAACTGCCTCCGAGGCGAACCAATGGCCAAGGCGGCCAAATCCGGTGACCACTTCGTCCGAAACATAGAGAATGTCGTATTTGCGGCATAGCTCAAGCGTGCGGGCATGATAGCCCTTCGGCGGCACAATCACTCCCCCAGAACACAAGATCGGCTCTGCGATGAACCCACCGATCGTGTCTGGGCCGAGGTCGAGGATGATCTGTTCCATTTCCTCGATCTTACCGTCGCACCAATCGTCAGGTGACATACCTTTCGGACGCAGGTTTAGGTTCACATCAGGCAGGAAATGTACAATGTCATGCGCTTTGTCGAAACGCGTTTTAAACCGTTCTTTGCCCGTCATTGAAGAGGCAAGATAGGTCGACCCGTGATAAGCTTTTTCGCGCGACAGAATGCGCTTTTTGTCTGGTCTGCCCAAAATGTTGTTGTAAAGGCCGACCGTCCGCAACGCCGTGTCCACAGCGGTAGAACCGCATGTCGTGAAATGCACGTTGTTGAGATCGCCGGGTGTACGCTCGGCGATTTGACGCGCAAGAATTGCAGCAGGTTCTGAGGTGGACGACCATGGCGATGCATAGACCATCTTGCGCACCTGATCCGCAATAGCATCCGCCATTTCTTCGCGGCCATACCCAATTTGCACGCACCACATGCCGCCGGGGCCATCGATAAATTTCCGGCCTTCGCTGTCCCACAGATATACACCATCGCCCGTATTGAGACGTTGGTACTCATCTTCTCGCCAGGTGCCGATCCCGCCCCATGGGTGCAGGTTATGGTCGCGGTCCCACTCAGTGAGTTCGGCCGGGCTGGGCGAGTTGGCAGGCGTCGTCATGCGTTTCTCCAAATACCGATGCTGAGAAATTTGCTCGAACGATAGGTCGGCGCGCAAAGTCTTGCAAAGTTTTTTTGAGCACTCAAATAAATTTTTGCCACAGAGTTGATCACCGCGAAAAAAACTGGCGTAAAGAGGGCGGAGGGACAAAGCTATGACCGAGCTCACCAAGATCAGAAAGCCGCGCAAAGAGCGCAAGGAAAACGCCGATCGCCGTCGGCGGCAGCTTCTTGATGCAGCACGTAGATCTGTTTTGCAGTACGGGCTGGCCAAAACAACCTTAGCCACTGTTGCGCAAGAGGCGGGCCTGTCGCAGGGGGTGGCGGTGTTCTATTTCAAATCCAAAGCCAGGTTGCTGACTGAGACGCTGCGCGACATCTATACTTCCTATGAAAATCTCTGGCGCACCGCCTTGGCCGTACCCGGAACGCCGGTGGACAGGCTGATCGCTGTGCTTGAGGCTGATTTCTGTGAAGACGCCTGTGGGCCTGAGCAGTTGCCGCTATGGTTTGCATTTTGGGGAGAGCTGCGATTTTCAGAAAACTATGCAGAGCTTGCCGATGCGTTTGACGCGCGGCGGCATGAGGCGTTGCTTGCACTTTGGCATGAAATCCTGCCGAATGCAGACGTACCTGAGATCCAGCAGATTACGGATTGGATGGAAACGCTGACCGACGGGTATTGGAATGCTCTGCATCTTACCCCGGATGATATCACCAGAACCGAGGCGCTTGAAGGAACCAAAGCTTTCCTGCGCCGTGTGGTACCGGGCGTGATTTAAACCCTAAGTTTGTCGAGCAAGCGCAGACGTAGAATCTCGGCCTCAACCATTGTTTCGCGCGCGAATGAGAAGGGCAGGGGTTTGATCGTTGTGACCGGAAAATCGAGCTCGTCTTCCGCCGTGCCTTGCGCCCATTCAGCCAGCACACGACCCATGGCAGTGGCGATGGCAACACCGCGGCCATTGTAGCCCAAGCCCGCCTTCAGGCCGGGCGCTATTTCATGAAGATGCGCATAGTGATCACGGGTGAGCGCCACAAAGCCGCCCCAGGCATATTCCCACTCAACTTCTGCCAATTGCGGATAGAGCTTTGCGGTGACCTGTTTTAGGCGCTCAAACTGACGGCGCGTTGATGTGTCGTTATAGGTGCCGCGCCCCCCCATCAGAAATCGACCCTCCGCATCCAGACGGAAGTACAACAGCAAGCGGCGCGCATCCGAGAGAGCGTGTAATTCAGGCAGGATGGATTTACGGATATTGTCCGACAAAGGCTTCGTTGCGACTTGCACAGATCGCACCGGCAACACGGATTTCGAAAGATTGGCGTGAAGATCCTTGTTGGAATAGGCATTGGTGCAAAGCACGACCTGAGGTGCCTCGACTGACCCTTGAGCGGTGTGCACGCGGTGCCCTGTGGCTGTCTTTTCGATCTTGGTCACGGATGATCCTCCGTGGATCACAGCGCCAAGCCGTTCAGCTGCATCTGCCAGGCCGACGGCGTAGTTGAACGGTTGCAAGTTGCCGCCGCGCATATCAATCAGCCCGCCAAGATAGTCATCGGTGCCGGTCAACCTAGCCATACCATCCCGGTCAAGCGGGCGGACATCCGCGCCGAGCCCCTGCCATTCCTGAGCGAGTGCATTCAGGTCATCCAAGGTTTTCGACGTATGCGCTGCACGGAGCCAGCCAGGCCGGATCGCGTTGCACTGAATATTGTGTTTTTCGATCAAATGAAAAACGAGGTCGCCCGCCTGTCCGGACATCTCAATCATCCGCTTGCCAAAGGCTTCACCAAATTTTTCGCAGATCACGCTTGGCGGGTCTTTCAGCCCAACATTGATCTGCCCACCATTCCGCCCCGATGCGCCCCAGCCCGGTTGCTGCGCTTCCAGTAGGGTAACGCGGACACCGGCTTCCGCCAGATGCAACGCCGTGGACAAGCCGGAAAACCCGCCCCCCACAACTATCACATCGGTCTTCGACTGCCCCTGAAGCGGTGGGAAATCCGGAATGCGGTTGGCCGTGGCCGTCCAGAGACTATTGGCAATGACGGGTCGCTCATTGGGTATCATGGCCTAGCTCAATGCCGCCACGATCTGTTGTGCATTGAAACGCCCGCTCATGTAGGCACCATTCACCAGCGCTGAGATCGACCCACCTGTTGCTTCGCCGCCGAAATAGAGTTTGTCGTCAATTGGAGCGCCAAGCTTGGTCCGCGCGTCATACTTGCCCGGTCGCACCGCGCCATAGGCGCCCAAAACGTGCGGATTGTCGGCCCAGTCTGTAGCATAGCCACCTTTGAAGTGTTTGCGGGCGTCGCTGCCTACATTGCGGATGAGTTCTTCCATGGCATAATCCACCACAGCGTCCTGGCCCTCTGCGTAGAGGTTCCAGGCGAATGATCCGCCGATGAAGCCCATCATGTAATCCCAACTGCACGGCCATGACACGAAAAAGCAGCCCTCGCCGGCCTTGTCTTCAGGCAGTTGGTAGCTCACCCAATTGTTCTCTCCTAGATCCAAGCGCGCGCCATCAAACATCAGCGGCACTTTCATCAAAAGGCCCATGGGAATGTCGTTGATGGCCTCCTGTTTTTCCACAGGAAGGGCCGGCGTGAACGTGATCTTCTCTGCCGCCAAAACACCCACGGACACTGTCACCAAACACGCCTTTGCGTTGATGGTACCGTTGGCTGTTTCAACGCGCACGCCGTTGCCGCTGTAGTCGATCGCGCGCACAGGGGTGTTAAGCGAAATGGGCAGGTCTTCTGCCAGCGTCGCCACCAATGTGCCAAGCCCTTCCTTCACGAAATAACTCGGCTGCGCATCGGCAGAATTCCAATAGGATTTCGTTGAAACCTGATCCAAGGTGACACCATAATCCATAGCGCCCATCCACGACCGAACGCTGGCACCCCACGGGACATCCGGGATCACAGAAGCCGCTGGCACATCTTTGCCTGCGCGCCCGGCATCGGCCAGGGCTGCGAGCACGGCTGACCAAGCGTTGTCATAGGCCACCCAGTCAGAACCGGTGGCGCGATTGCCTTTCAGGTCGAACAAATCCGAATCAGCGTTGGAATGGTCTACCATCGTAAAGCCATTTTGATAGCCGAGTTTCGCGTAGGGGTTGTTTGTCGCTCCATTGATCCAAGAACAGCCCACATCAATCGGCTGACCCAATCGGGTGCTTTCCGTGTAGGCCCTCCCGCCGAAGCGACCGGAGGCTTCGACAATGACAAAAGGCACGCCCGCCTGTTGCAGCACTCGGCCAGCAGATAAGCCGGCCGAGCCCGCGCCAATGATCACAACGTCAGGATTTGTTGGGAAAGCCTGACCAAACAAAGGAGATGCTGCCGACATGCTAAGCCCGGTCAGGACCGCGCGACGCCCAATTTTTGTGGTCATGTGATACTCCTTTTATGGAATGCTGTGGGACGGCCGAAAACTGTCTGAAAAATTCGCGCGTCGGGCAATTTGATGACAAAATGAGCAAGTTTGATTGTGGGAAGCGGTTCGCTGCACTCATAAATTATTGCCCTTCTCGCTGCATGGGGTATCGTTTTTGCGTGGCTGCCTGATTTTCGGGCGCCGATCAAATAGTGAACTCGGACATCAGGGTAAGTCACTTGACTCGTTCCGCGACCTGCTGAAATGATTGAATGATCATTCAATGAGATGAGCGGGAACCGATGAAAAGTCAATTGAAGATTTTCTGGACTTCGAGACCTCGTTCGGAATGGCCACACAACAATCAGGTGTTCACGGTTCGATAGAACACCGCTTACAACACGGGAGTAATAAGGAAATGGACGTTGTTGATCAGCTAGGTGCTGTGCGCGAAGGGAAGCTCAGCCGTCGCGCGTTTACCAAAGCATTGCTTGCTGCAGGTGTTGCTACGGCCACGGTGCCTTTGGGTGCACGTCAAGCCCGCGCAACCGGGGACCAAGCAACATATTTTACATGGGGCGGATATGATATCCCGGATATCTTCCAGCCCTATCAGGCAAAGAATGGCGAATTGCCGAACTTTTCTGTGTTCGGCGCGTCTGAGGAAGCCCTGACCAAAATGCGCGGCGGATTTGTCGTAGATGTGGCGCATCCTTGCAATTCCGGTATGCCGCGCTGGGTTCAAACCGGTCTTTTCCAACCGATTGACACGGGCCGCGTAGAAGGCTTTGGCGATATCATCCCCAGCCTGGTCGATTTGCCTGGTAATGCTGCGGACGGTGGAAATGTCTGGATGGTGCCGTTTGATTGGGGCCAGACCTCCGTGACCTATCGTACCGATCTCTTTGAGCTCGAAGGCGAGGAAAGCTGGGATATGCTTTGGGACAAGCGTTATGCCAACAAGCTGGGCTCGCTGGGGTCCGGCGGCGATGCATGGTGGTGTGGTGCCATCAAGGCTGGTGTCAATTTTGACGATCTCGACACCGATGATGCGTTCACCAAGATTTCCGCCGTCATGCGCGAACAACGCCCGTTGATCCGCACGTACACGGATGACACCACCACGCTGCAACAGGCATTGGCGTCTGGCGAAATGGTTGCCGCCATGACCTGGAACGACTCCGCCACGTTGCTCAAGGCCGAAGGTGTTCCGGTGAAATTCGCCGCTCCGAAAGAAGGCGCACTGACCTGGGTTTGCGGGTTGATGATGCACAAGGACGCGCCGAACCCGGATCGCGCCTACGACATCATTTCCTCTCTGGTCAGCGTCGAAAGCGGTAAGTTCCTAATTGACGACTATGGCTATGGACATTCTAACGCCAAGTCGTTTGACGAGATCCCTGATGAGCGCCTGGCAGAGCTTGGTCTGTCGAGAAACCCTGATGACATTCTGTCGGCGGGCCATTTCCAGCGCCCAATGAGTCAGGATTGGGAAACACGCATGAACGAAACGTTCGAACAAATCAAAGCAGGCTTTTAAGGCCACTTTCAAACCCGCCGGCCCCAGTCGGCGGGTTTTTCCTTTCTGTTGAAAGATACGCACCTGATGGCTGATACATCTCTCTCTCAAGCCGAGGCACGATCGGAAGCGCCGCGTCCCAAAACATCTTGGTTCTCGGCAGTCCTCTATAGAAGCGAAGCGCTGCGCGGCTACTTGTTGATGTCGCCCACCATGCTGATCCTGACCATCGGGATCATCATTCCGTTTTTCATACTCGTGGCGATGAGCCTGTGGACCCGTGACGGCTTTGGCTTTGACACAACGCTCACCTTGTCCAACTACGCTCGTACCCAGAGTGAGCCGATTTTCAATGCGCTGTTGCAGAGATCCTTTTGGATCTCCGGCGTTGCCACTGTGGCGACCATTTTGGTGTGCTACCCGATGGCCTATTATGTGGCGTTCCACGTTCACAGAAATAAGATGATGTGGATCATCCTGATGACCTTGCCGTTCTGGACAAGCTATCTGCTGCGTGTCTTCGCGTGGAAAGTGATCTTGGGATATGAGGGTGTGATAAACTCCGGTTTCATGGCGATTGGCTGGATAGAAGCGCCGCTTGAGTTTTTGCTCTATTCGCAAACGGCAGTGATTATCACGCTGGCGCATGCCTGGGCCGCCTTTGCGATCCTGCCGATGTATGTGTCGCTGGAAAAGATCGACAAATCGCTGCTTGAGGCGGCCACCGATCTGGGCGACGGGCCGGTTGCGCGGTTCTTTCGGATCACGTTGCCCCTGTCTATGCCCGGTGTCATCGCGGCGTCCTTCCTCATCTTCATCCCAACGACGGGTGACTACATTACGCCGGCCCTGCTTGGCGGGCCGGATGGGGCCATGATTGGCAACTTCATTCAGCTTCAGTTCGGCCCGGTGAACAATTGGCCCATGGGTGCAACGCTTTCGATTGTGCTGATGCTCTGGATCGCGGCCATTGCGCTTGTGTTCCTTTTCCTGACCCGCAAAGCACAGGAGAAGATCGCATGAGCAGTCGCACAGACCCTGGAACCTATATCAAACGTCCCAACCGGCCGTTGCAGATCTATGCGGTGATCTTTCTCATCGTGCTCTATGTACCGGTGCTGTTTATCCCGCTTTTCAGTTTCAATGACGCCATTCACGTCAAATTCCCCATCGAAGGGGTGACCCTGCGGTGGTACGGCGAATTGTGGGCGCGCGATGCCGTTTGGACTGCGCTTTTCAACTCTGTAAAGGTGGGCCTCGTGGTCGCGGTCATCTCGACCATTTTGGGCACGGTCGCGGCGCGGGCGATTACACGCTACCGGCTGCCGGGCAAAAGCGCCTTGGTGACGTTCATCATGATGCCGCTTGTGATCCCGGGCATCATTTTCGGCGTCGCTCTTTTGGTGCTGATGAGCAGGATGGGTGTGCCCCTTTCGCTCTATACGGTGGGTTTGGGCCATTTGATCGTGTGTTTGCCGTTTGCGGTGGCCACACTCTTGCCGCGGTTTGAGGGCTTTGACCCATCGATGGAAGAGGCCTCTGCCGATTTAGGTGAAAACGGGTGGTGGACGTTCTGGCGTGTGACTTTCCCGATGGTGTTTCCAGGCGTGGTGGCCAGTATGCTCCTCACCTTCACCATTTCGTTTGATGAATTCATCATGGCCTTTTTCCTCACCGGGACGGATCCTACCCTCCCGATGTACATCTGGGGTCAGCTGCGGTTCCCGCAGGAGTTTCCTTCGGTGCTCGCGCTCTCGTCGCTCATCCTATTCATTTCTTTCATCCTCGTGTTCATCGCCCAGCGTGTCGGGCGGATGGGCCTGGATGACTAAAAGACAGGTGCCCACATGACCAACGACGCCTTTATCTCGATCCGCAACGTAAATAAGTTTTTTGGCAGCTTTCAGGCGATCGACAATGTGAGCATGGATATTGGCCAAGGGGAGTTCTTTTCCCTGCTGGGCGCGTCAGGCTGCGGCAAGACAACTTTGCTGCGCATGCTGGCAGGTTTTGAAAGCACATCTGACGGCGAAATACTGATCGACGGGCAGCCCTCAGCGGATGTGCCACCACATCATCGCCCGGTGAATATGGTTTTTCAGAGCTACGCGATTTTTCCCCATCTCAACGTCGCCGATAACATTGCCTATGGCCTGCGCAAACAGCGGCTCTCGAAAGAGAAGAAAAAGGAAATGGTCGATGAGATGCTCGAGCTGATCAAACTGCCGGGCTATGGCGCACGCAAGGCCAATGAGCTTTCAGGCGGCCAACGGCAACGGATCGCTCTCGCCCGTGCTCTGATCCTGCGGCCCAAAGTGCTCTTGCTGGATGAACCTCTGGGCGCGCTCGACAAACAATTGCGCGAACAGATGCAGCTGGAATTGCGCGCCTTGCAGCGCCAAGTGGGGATCACCTTTGTCTTTGTGACCCATGATCAGGAAGAGGCCCTCACCCTGTCAGATCGGATCGCCGTGATGTCGGGTGGAAAAGTCTTGCAAGTCGACACGCCTGAGGGGCTCTATGAGGCGCCAAAAACGCGCGAAGTGGCAAGCTTTATTGGCAATATGAACTTCTTCCAAGGCACTGTGCGCCGCAACGGCTCCAATGAAACCGCGATTGAGACGCAAGGGCTCGGGAACATTCCGATTTCCCTTGATAAAGTGACCAAGCCAGATGGAGCGCCGGTTCAAGTGGCTTTGCGCCCGGAGAAATTCGAGCTTCTGGAAGAAGAGCCAAAGAGCGGGCATTTCGTGAGCGGTAAGATGGACAAAACCGCCTATATGGGCGAGCGCAGCCATTACTACGTGACACTTGATGGCAAGCCAGAGCCAGTGGCCGTGTCAAGCACCAACCAGTTTGTAGCCCGGGATGATGACCGTTGGAAACAAGGTGAGCCTGTTTGGCTGTCTTGGTCACCTGAGGCCGTGGTTGTGTTGGACGCGGATTAACCGCAAATGCGCGAATGACATCTGGACAAGACAATGAATAAAGTCTCTGAGCTGGAAAAACAGCCGTCAAAACCAGCCCAAAAAACCTCAAGGCGCACCGAATCCAAAGAGGTGCGGCGTCAGCAATTGATTGATGCAACCATCGAGTCCATCGCACAGCACGGTATCGCGGGAACAACCATGTCGACCGTGACAGAAACCGCGGGGCTGTCATTAGGCATCGTGAACTTTCACTTTGAAAGTAAGCAGAAGCTCTTTGAAGAAACGCTTGTCTATGTTGCGCGTGAATATCATCAGCATTGTGTGCGCGCCTATGAAGATGTGGGGCCTTTTGCGCGTGAAAAACTGACAGCGCTCGTGGACGCGCATTTTCACCCAGATGTTTGCACGCACAAGAAACTGGCCGTCTGGTATGCATTTTATGGCGAAGGCAGGCGGCGGGCGATTTACCGGGATTTGATCGATCACATTGACGATCACCATTGGGATATCGCGACAGAGCTATGCCAGGACATTATCGAACATGGCGGGTACAGTTGCCCGCCAGCCAAGCAGGTTGCGCGTACGCTTGAGGCACTGCTGGACGGGATTGCGCTTAACATATTGATGTACCCTGAAAGCTATACTCCAGCGGATGGACGCAAGCAGGCGCATACATATCTGGCGGCGATGTTCCCCAAGCACTTTGACATGCCCGACTTTTAGAAACGCAAATTTCAACTCAGCCACGAAAAGGGGGAGACATCCCCTGTCCTGCAAGAGGGCCCGGAGCAAAAAATGGCAAGAGATCCACGCTACGACATTCTGTTTGAGCCGGTCAAAATTGGCCCGGTCACGGCGCGAAATCGATTTTATCAAGTGCCCCATTGCACTGGTATGGGTTATGTTCGCCCGCGCACCCTGGCGGCGATGCGCGGTGTGAAGGCCGAAGGTGGCTGGGCCGTTGTGAACACGGAATACAACTCAATTCACCCCACCTCTGATGATCTGCCGCATCCTTCCGCCTCGCTTTGGGATGACAGTGACGTTCGTGCCCATTCGCTTATGACTGACGCTGTGCATGAGTTCGGGTCGCTTGCTGGTGCAGAGCTTTGGTATGGCGGTGCGCGCTCGGCAAATATGATGACGCGGCTCGTGTCGATGGATGTCAAAGCCATGCCCAACACCGCTGGCAAACCGTTTTCGACCCGCGCCATGGACAAAGAAGACATCAAGACATTTCGCCGCTGGCATCGCAGGGCGGCGCTGCGGGCCAAGGAGGCTGGCTTTGACGTTGTGTATGTCTATGCCACCCATGGCTATTTGCTTTCGAATTTCCTCAATCCTCGTGTCAATGACCGCAGCGACGAATATGGCGGGTGTTTGGAAAACCGCGTGCGGCTGGTCCGAGAGTTGATTGAAGAGACCAAGGACGCGGTGGGGGATCGCTGTGGTGTTGCTGTCCGCTTCTCAGCGGATGAAGAGATCGGGGAAGATGGCCACCCCATTTTTGGCGAACGCCGCGAGATGTTTGAGATGCTCGCCGAGCTGCCCGATCTGTGGGACATCAATATCGCCAATTACTCGGTTGAGATGGGCGTGTCGCGCTTCACCAAAGAGGCCACGCTTGAACCCTATATGGAGTGGGTGAAATCGAAGACGACAAAACCTGTTGTCACTGTCGGGCGCTTCACCTCCCCCGATACAATGGTGAGCCAGGTCAAGCGCGGGATCACGGATTTCATCGGTGCCGCGCGGCCTTCGATCGCCGATCCATTCTTGCCCAAAAAGATTGAAGAGGGGCGGCTGGAGGACATCCGCGAATGCATTGGCTGCAACATTTGCTATTCCGGCGACAGTATCGGTGTTCCGATCCGCTGCACCCAAAACCCCACCATGGGCGAGGAATGGCGCCGCGGGTGGCACCCGGAGTTTGCTCAGGAAACCCCTGAAGACGGCAGCGTCTTGATCGTCGGCTCTGGTCCTGCTGGGTTGGAAGCCGCCCGCGCGCTTGGCAAACGCGGCTATCAGGTGATGCTGGCCGAAGCAGGGCGCGAGATTGGAGGACGCGTGACGCGTGAGGCATCCTTACCAGGGATGAGCGAATACATCCGCGTGCGTGATTATCGCGAGCAGGCGCTGAAAAACATGCTGAATGTGCAAATTTTCCGCGACAGTAAAATGACCGCTCAGGATGTTTTTGACACTGAGGTTGATCATGTCTGCATTGCCACCGGGTCAACATGGCGGCGTGAATGCTTTGACGACGAAAGCTTTTACTCCATCGCAGAGGGGGATGCGTTTGCCCGCGTCTTCACACCCGATGACATCATGAACGGCAAAATGCCGGACGGGCCGACGCTGATTTTTGATCAGGATAATTACTACATGGCTGGCGTGATTGCGGAACGGGTGCGCCAGGACGGGCATGAGGTTATCTATGCCACCGAGGCCGATAGCGTCTCAAGCTGGGCTGGAAACACTTCTGAGCGGTGGCGCGTGCGGACCCATATGACGAAGCTCGGCATCAAGATTGAAACAGCCCAATCCCTTACGCATTTTGATGGTCAAGCCGCGACGCTCGAATGTGCCTACGGTGGCGTAGAAAAGCAGCTCCAGGTGACCAATCTCGTATTGGTGACATCGCGCGCGCCCAATGATGCGCTTTACCATGAGATCCTCGAGCATGCGGATGGGTCACCTTTGCCTTTTACGCTGACCCGGATCGGTGATGCCGAAGCACCCGCCATCATCGCGGCTGCGGTGTATTCAGGGCATCGGTACGCGCGGGAACTGGACACAGAAGTCGATGTTGACGTGCCACTGATGCATGACCGTGTGGATGTCGGTGCGCAGCCCGGCACCGTCGCCCCCGCCCGTTGGAAGTAAGGGAGATCCTATATGCCGTCGCAAGCTTATCTCGATACACTGCTGCAGTATTACGAAGAGGAAGTGGAGGGTGAGGCCTATTTCGCTGAGGCCGCAAAGGCCTACGATGATAGCCTTGTGCGCGAGAAGCTGGAGCTTCTTGCAGATTGCGAACGCCATGCAGCTGAGGCGGTTGAGCCGCTCATCCACAAGTACGGTTTGACCCCCAAAAGTGCTGCAGCGCTGCAGGAAAGCGGCCGCAAGGATGCGCAGAATACGGCCGTGGATTGGGCGCAGATGGTCGCTGGCATGAATGCGACCTATCCAGGATATCTTGATGACTTCAAAGGCTTGGAACGGCTCGGCCCCCCGGATGACCAGCAACGCCTTAATTTTCTCACCGAGCATGAGGTCGCCGCCCTTGAGTTCTTGCGCCTTGAGGCAATTGATCCTCAGCGCAGCGTAGCGCCCCTCAAGACATACCTGGCGACGGATCCGTTGGATTGGGTGATTGCGGCACAATGATCATGCTTCGGGTTTTCTTTGCTTTCGCTTTCATGACCGCCGGTGCGCAGGCTGAAACGAAGCCTGTCGCCGAAGTTGAGGCGGAGGCGGCACCCTGCGACACATGCTTGGCCCGACAAAACGGCAAGCGTGCCTTGCGGGAGTACTTGGCCAAGAAGCGCGCAGAAGAAGAGGCGGAGACGCAAGGGCAAGAGAAAACCGATGAATGACACGCCCAAAGCCGCCGGATTTTCAATGCCTCCCGAGTGGGAGCTGCACGCCCGCACCTGGATGATGTGGCCTTGTCGCAAAGTCGTCTGGCCAGACATGGAAGCCACGCGCCGCAACTACCGCGATGTGGCCCATGCGATCCGTGATTTTGAACCGCTCACCATGGTTGTGCGTCCCGAAGACATGGAAGGTGCACGCAATCTTCTCGGCTCTGACATCGATCTCATTGACCACCCCATCGATGACAGCTGGGCCCGCGATGCCGGGCCGAATTTCCTCAAGGACGCGGCAGGTGACATCGCGGGCGTGGCGTTCGACTTTAACGCCTGGGGCGGAAAGTACGCCCCCTATGATGGCGACAATGCGGTGGCTGAAGCGATCCTGGATGCTGCCGGCGTGCCGGCCTTTGTCTCACGCCTGACTGCCGAAGGGGGTGGCATATCTGTGGACGGGGAAGGCACCGTTCTCACGACCGAAAGCTGCTTTCCAAACGCCAATCGCAATCCGAACTGGACGCGCGACCAAATCGAAGAGGAACTGATGGAGGCGCTGGGCGCGAAAAAGGTGATCTGGTTGCCCGGCAATGTCGAAGAAACCGAGACGGACGGCCATGTTGACGGGGTGGCGGTGTTTGCCGCGCCCGGCGTGGTGCTCATTCAAAGCGATGAAGAGGAGGAGCACTACTGGCGCGACATTCACCGCGCCAATGTGGCCGCACTAGAGGGGCACACAGACGCGAAAGGCCGTGAGATCAAGCTGATCAAGATGCCGGACGCGTGGCGCTTGCAAACCGGTGTCGCGGGTGAGGAATTCTGCGACAGCTACGTGAATTTTTACATCTGCAATGGCGGCATCATCATGCCGCATTACGGCATCCGCGAAGACGGTTTGGTGGCGGAGATGTTGCAAGATGCCTTCCCAGGGCGCCGCATTTCGCAGGTCCCGATCCCGGATATTGCGGGTGGCGGCGGCGGCATCCATTGCATCACCCAACAGGAACCAGCACCCGGTGTTTGACCCAAGCCACACCCGCCCCGGGCTTGATCCGGGGCCTCATCCTTTCAATCCAAGAGGTCCCGGATCAAGCCCGGGACGCGTTGCGCAAAAGGGCGGGGTCACACACCTTTGTCGACGGTTTCCCCCCGCCGTTCTGCCGACTTCATCGCGTTAAGCTCAGCCTGCGCCTGGGCAATCTGTGCAGATGCCATGGCCGCGACGTTGCGATCCACCGAAGACGGTTCCGCCGGGGCCAGGGCGGCCGCCTTCACGATCATCATCTTGGCAATCGTTGCCGCAGGGTCACCGGGGATCGCGGAGGCATCAATCTGGACCTGCCCGCCGATGGCATAGCGTTGCCCATCCGGGCCGGTTTGATAGCTATAGGTGGGGGCCGACGCATAGGGCCCGCCCACGCTCTTATGGGCTTGTTCATGATCACGCACCTCGCGGTCGCGCGCGCGCAGCTTCTCAACCACCTGTTGCTCTTCTTCGCTGAGGCCATCGGCGCTGCGATTGTCATTTCGGGCGCTGTTGTCTGCCTGCGCGCCCGTGGCCGCGTTCACCTTGGCCGCGCCACTTTCCTCAACGCGCGCGGCGAGTTCGGCCTGCCTGGCACGGATCAGACCATAAAGCGCGCTTTCCTGAGGCGCTCTGACAAGGGTGTCGGCGTCAATATCCATAGTGCCTGAACGCTATCAGCCGTACCTTAACGAGAGATTGACCGCGCCACCCCCACACAAGACTGTGAGAGTCGCATCAGAGACTGCAAAACGCCGCGTCCAACCCTTCAGCCACCTGATCGACATCCTCCAGTGACAGGCACAGCGGCGGGACCATCCGCAAGGTCGACTGGAACGGCCCGGATTTTGACAGGATCAATCCCGTATCACGACAGGCCTCAAACACAGCGGCTGTGGTCTCTTTGTCCGGGGTCTTAGCAGTGCGATCACGGACCATTTCGATGGCCAGCATCAACCCTTTGCCGCGCACATCGCCAATCGCATTATGGCGCGGTTTCAATTCTTCCAAGCGCGCCAGCAAGGCCGCACCCACCTCGCGCGCATTCTCCTGCAACCCCTCATCGCGCATCACCGCCAAAACGGCCCGGGCGGCGGCGCAGGATGTGGGATTGGCCCCATAGGTGTGGAACATGAACCGCTCTGACATCGGCTCTGCAATTGCCTTGCGGGCCACGACCGCGCCGATGGGGAACCCATTGCCCAGCCCCTTGGCCATGACCACGATGTCTGGCACCACACCATCGGCCTCAAAGCCCCAGAAATGCGCGCCCGTCCGACCAAACCCGGATTGTACCTCATCGGCGATGTAAAGCCCGCCTGCGGCGCGCACCCGCTCTGCCGCACCGGACATGTAACCCGGTGGCATTGCGATGATCCCGCCATAGCCTTGCACACTTTCCACAAACATCCCTGCCACGTGGCCTGAGGTGGCCGAGGCGATCACGCGGTCAATCTCGTCCAGGTAAGGCTGCGTTCCCGGGCCAAAGACGCCGCGATACTGGTTCGGTTCGGCCACGAAAGCCACGTTTCCCGGCATGCCCGGATGCCGCCAGCCCGAGATGCCAGTGATGGATTGCGCCGCCGCCGTGGGACCGTGATAGGCCGTGCGCAGGGCCAACAAATCCAGGTTACCGGTATAGGTCCGCGCCATGGTCATCGCCAGGTCGATGGCCTCTGACCCGGAATTGGTCAGGTGCACCACCCAGTCTTCTCCGGCGGGCATGGTCGCGGCAAGTTCCTCTGCCAAATGCGCCGGGGTGGGGTGATAGAACATAGTTGTGCAATGGGTCAGCTCGCGCGCCTGTTCCATCGCCGCCTCGACCACGCGGGGATGGGAGTGACCCACCGAGATGCACACATTCATGCCCAAAAGATCCGTGTAGCGGCGATCATCGGCGTCCCACAGATACTGCCCCCGCCCGCGCTTGAAGACGATCGGTTCACGGAACGGGATGAATTTCTTCAACGATGCGGAATAGTACTGATCCCGCCGCGCGGCAGTTCCGTCAAAGGACCAGTCCGTGTGCAAAGGATGATCTTTCATGGCTCAGCTCCTTGTCTCGCTTTGGAGTGTTTTCAGTCGCAAATTTCCTGGGTCATAGGGCACTTCATCCAAGATGACCGCCGCGCGCCGCTCTCCCAAAAGAGAGACTGTCAAACCGTCTTGTGCGGTCGGATCGCGCAGATAGGCGAAGGCCAGTGTTTTGCCCGTGCGATGCCCATGGGCGCCGGATGTCACAATGCCCACCGCCTTGTCACCTTGCCACACGGTGTGGGCGTAAAATGGATCCACCTCGCCCGGCACAATCTCCAACAGCACCAAACGCCAGGCCACTTTGCGCATTAGGCCCACGCTTTCGCGTACAAACGCGCCAAGCCCCGCCTCCAACGGGCTGCGTTCGGTCGTGAGATCCGCGCCCCACGCGGGATAGCCCTTTTCCAGACGCATGGCATTGGCGGCAAACGCGCCAAAATAGCCAATATGATGCATGGTGCCCGCGGTCTCCAGCGTCAGGAACACCCGCGCGGCATTGTCAGCCTCAACATGTAATTCCCATCCCGGCTCACCGATGTAAGACATGCGCAAAGCAAGGCAGCGCTTGCCCGCAATCGTGATCTCGCGATGACTGAGCCATGGAAAATCAATCGGGTCGTCACAGACATGGGCCAGCACCTTGCGCGCGCGCGGGCCCATAAGCGCGATCACGGCAATGTCCTCGGTCACGTTCTGGACGTCCACATCATGGGCCTCGGCCAGGGTGCGCAAAAGGTCAATATCAATCTCCTCCGCCGCGGCAGCAGAGGTAAGATACGCACCCGTATCGCTGATGCGGACGACGGTGAATTCGGACAGAACCCCACCTGCCGGGGTCAGCGCATGGGTCAACCCGATCCGCCCAGGCCGTGGCGGGCGATTGGCGCCGAGGGCGGACAGAAAGCCGTCTGTCCCCGGCCCGGTGACGCGAAACTTGGAGAAAACCGATAGATCGGCCATCGCCACGGCCTCTGACACGGTGCGGCATTCGCGGCGGACATGCTTGAACCAATTGGGCCGGGTAAAGCTCAGCTCTGCCTGATCGCCTTTGAGATCGGAAAACCAGTTGGGCCGCTCCCAACCATGGGCGACCCCCATCACCGCGCCTCGTTCCAGCATCAGGTGATGAATGGGCGATTGCCGGATGTTACGCGCGGCGGGGCGTTCTTCGAACGGGTAATGCACGCCGAATTGCAGCCCGAAACACTCCACCGCCTTGGCCACGCGATAGTCGCGATCTGCCCAGGCCCCAAACCGGCGGCTGTCCACGGCCATCGCATCCATGGGCGGCGCACCCTGGGTCATCCAATGGGCCAGAAACCACCCCGCACCGCCGCCCTCCATCACCCCCATGGAGGAGCCGGTGAGCAGCCAGGCATTCTTTAGGCCATGGGCCGGGCCGATCAGCGGGTTGGCATCGGGGGTAAAGGTGATCGGGCCGTTGATCACCGATTTCACCCCGCCCGTGGCGAGCGCCGGAATGCGGGCCATCGCGGCCTCAATGATCGGCTCCACACGGTCAAGATCGGGCGGCATGAGGTCCGCGCCAAACTCCGGCGGCACCCCATCGACTGACCACACTTGCGCGTCTGTCTCATAGGGGCCCAGGATCAACCCGTCGCGTTCCTGCCGGACGTACCAGCTTTCTTCTGGGTCGCGAATGATCGGAAGTTCGGGCAACCCTTCCGCTGCCCGCGCGGCCACATCGGCCACGGTGTCGGTCACCAGATACTGGTGCAGCACCGGCACGGATGGGATGTTGAGCCCCATCATCGCGCCGATTTCCCAACCCCATGTGCCTGCTGCATTGACGATATGCTTGGCGCGGATTGAGCCCGTCTCAAGATGCACGCGCCAAGCATCCCCGTCTCGCGCAATAGCCTTCACCGGGCAGAACCGCTTGATCACCGCGCCGCCGGCTTGTGCCACTTGCGCCATGGCATTGGTGGCAAGCGTGGGGTCGACATGGCCGTCATCGGGCTCATAAATGCCGCCCAGTAACCCATCAAGCTTCGCCAGAGGGTGCAGCTCCGCGATGCGATCAGGCGTCAGGATGTCCAAAGGATACCCTGTAAAATCAGACAGCCCCGCGACATGGCGAAACTCATCCATCCGGTCAGGATTGCGCGTGATCCGCATGGCCCCGGTCGCATGAAATCCGCAGCTTTGTCCTGTCTCTTCAGGCAAAGTATCACGATAAAGCCGCACCGATGTGGCGCGCAATTCCTGAATGGTCGGGTTGTGGGCGAAATGTGTGCACAGCCCGGCCGCGTGCCAGGTGGACCCGTGGGTGAGATCGTTTTTCTCCAACAGCATTACATCCGACCACCCCATCTTGGTCAAATGATACAGCAGCGACACGCCCATGGCCCCGCCACCTATGATGACAACCTGCGCGTCACTCATGCGCGCATCCTTTCATTGGTCGGATCAAACGGCGCGTGCGGCAACGGCTTGGCAAGATAGTCCTTCCCCGCCACGCGCACCGTGAATTGGCGCTCATGGGTTTCCTTCACCGTTTCACCAATGGCCGTTCCAATTAGACCGAAGGCCAGGTTTTTGCCCGTCCGCGGCCCGCGCGCGCCGGATGTGGTCAGTCCCACATGCCGATTGGCTTCAAAGATCGGTTCGTCATGCAACATCAGGGCCTCGCCTTTTATCTCGAGCAAGATGAGCCTCTGAGAGACACCATCGCGTTTTTGTTGCAGCAAAGCCTCTTTGCCACAAAAGGTCTTTTGCCAATCGATTGTGAAGCCAAGGCCAGCCTCCAGCGGCGTGACCTTGGGGCCGATATCATGGCCCCAGTGCTTGAACCCTTTTTCGATCCGGCACCCATCCAACGCATAGTGGCCCATAGGGGATGCACCGGCCGCGCGGCAGGCATCAAAAACCGCGCCGGCCTCCGCTGACGGTACGGTCAACTCATAACCAGGTTTGCCGACAAAGCTCATTCGCGTTGCGCGGACCCTGTGATTTGCAATGACCATGTCCGCCGAGAAACCAAAGGCAATGTCCGGCGCGTCCGCAACGAGCTTGGTCAAGATTTTGCGGCTCGCGGCCCCCATAAGGCCGATAGTGCAATACATTTCTGTCACGTCTTCAACTGGGCCAAGGTGGCGCTTCAGGAAGGCTAAATCGCGCTGTCTGCTTGCAGCACCCGATGTGATCTCAAACTGCGCCTCTGAAAGGCGCGTCACGGTCACATCCATTTCGATGCCGCCGCGATGGTTCAGGATTTGGGTGTATATGGCGCGACCCAAGTGTTGATCCATCTGGGCGGTGGTAAGGCGATTAAGGGCATCCAAACCGGAAACCCGAAATTTTGAGAAAGGACTGAGATCAAGCAATACGGCCCCAGTTTTCATCTGGGCCGCTTCCCGCTTAGCCAGTGGCCACCAGGGCTGTTCGCTGACCGATGGCGACAGGTCGCGTTCCGCAGAGGTCTCAGCATACCACAGCCCCCGCTCCCACCCCGCGGTCAGGCCGAATACAGCGCCCTCTGCCGCCCAGCGATCATGCAACGCGGACTTGCGCAAACCTCGCCCGGCGCGCGGTTGTTTGTAAGGCCAGTGCATGGCAAACTGATCTGCCACGGCTTCGTCCATCCGGTTTGCGAGATGGGCAGGGGCGGCAGTCAGAGGATCAACGCGGGCCACATCGACCTCCCACATATCCATCGGCGGGTGGCCGTCCATCACCCAGTCAGCCAGCGCGCGCCCGATGCCAGCGGAGGACATCACACCGACGGAGTTCATGCCGCAGGCCACAAAAAGGCTCTTTGCTTGAGGCGTCTCGCCCACCAAAGGTCGTGTATCGGCGGTAAAGCTTTCGGGGCCGTTCATGAAATGCTGGATCCCCACTTCAGCCAACCCTGGCATCAGCTCCAATGCGGCCTCCATGAAAGGGGTAAATTGCTCCCAGTCCTCAGGCAGTTCGAGAAACGGCCGCGACCCTTCGGACCCGTATGGATCCCAACATTTTGCGTCGGGTTCAAATCCGCCGATCACCAGTTTTCCCGCATCACCTTTGATGTAAATCCCGCGGTCCAGATCGCGGATCACCGGGATCGGGTCCGGCAGGCCGGGGATGGGTTCGGTCACCACATACATGTGCTCAACCGCTTGCAAGGGCAGGGGCACACCCGCTGTCGCAGCAAGTTCCCGGCTCCAAGCGCCGGTGGCCAGAATGACCCGATCGGCCATGAGGCCTGTCCCGTTTGAGAGGGTGACGCCCGTGACACGACCGTCGTTGGTCAAAAGCCGCTCGACGCCCATGTTCTCGCGTATGTCAACGCCGGCGGACTTCGCCCCGCGCGCATACGCCATGCACAGGTCCACCGGGTTCACGTTGCCATCTTCGGGCACATGAAGCGCACCTACGTGATCGGCAAGTTCAAGCCCCGGCATTGCCACATCGCGCGTATCAATCATGCGCGGCGTCAAACCTTGGGTCACGCCCAGATCGGCAATGCGGCGCAGTTCATCCAGCCGCTCGGGCCTACGAGCAAGCCAGTAGCCGCCCGTCTGCCTGTAGCCTGTGGCAAGCCCGGTTTCCGTCTCCAGCCGGGGGAACAGCTCCAACGCGTGGCTGGCCAACCGGGTCATATTGGGCGTTGCGCGCAGTGGCCCCACGATGCCCGCTGCGTGCCAGGACGTGCCAGAGGTCAGTTGATTGCGTTCCAGCAAAACCACATCCGATGCGCCCCGTTGGCCCAGATGATAGGCAATCGAAAGCCCGATGGCACCGCCCCCGATGATCACGATGCGGCCCATCAAAAGTAATCCCTGTCAGGCACTTCGGCTTTGCGCATCGCGATGTAGTCTTGAAGTGCTGCGTCAATCTCCGGGTCCAAACCGGGGTCTTTGTATCCGGCAAGTTGCTGTTTCCACCTGGCATTGGCGCGGGTGGCGGCATCTTTTTCGCCTTCTGCCTGCCATTGCTCATAAGAGGCATCATCTGCCATCCATGGGCGAAACAGGGCAGACATGAAATTTGCCTGCGTGTGGTCGCTGCCTAAGAAGTGGCGGCCGGGGCCGGTTGCGGCAATGGCCTCCATAGCCTGCGCGTTTTCACTTAGGTCAATCCCGTCAAAAAACCGCGTCAGCTTTCCGCATAGGTCATGATCGAGCAACGTCTTTTCAAAAGAGGTCACCAACCCGCCCTCAAGCCAGCCGGTGGCGTGGTTGATCAGATTGGCCCCGGCGAACAGTGACATCATCAGACCCCAGGTCGCCTCTTGCTGACTTTGCCCATCGGGCAGTTTGGACGACGACAGTGTGCCCACCGTGTGCAACGGCACGCCCAAGCGCCGCGCAAGTTGCCCCGCAGCAAGAACCATCAGCCCGGCCTCGGGTGTGCCAAAGGTTGGCGCGCCGGTTTGCATCGACATGGTGGACGCAAAGCTTCCCATCAAACACGGCGCACCGGGATTGATCAATTGCACAAGCGTCAAAGTGGCCAACACTTCGGCCAAAACTTGCGACAGGGTGCCCGCCACCGTGGTGGGTGACATCGCGCCGGTCAGAACCCAGGGCGTGCAGGCCACAGGTTGCCCTGCGCGCGCGTACACCTTGAGAGACCCGGACATATTGGCATCCATCACCAAGGGCGCATTGGTGTTGCACACGCCGTAAAGTACGGGGTCTTCTGTGGTGCCAAAGACGATCCGCGCCATATCCACGGCATGACCTGCGCGTTCTTCCCCGATAAAGGCGCCCATGAAACAGCGATCAGACCAACGGATATGGGCATAGAGCATGTCCAGGTGGCGTTTGTTGGCGGGCAGGTCGACAGGTTCGCACACCACACCACCGGAGTGATGCAGCCAAGGCAGTGTCTGGTGCAGTTTCACCAACCGGGTGAAATCGCCATAGGTGGCGTATCGGCGACCCCGGTCGAGATCATGCACAAAAGGCGGGCCCCAAGATGGACAAAGCACCGTAGCATCGCCGCCAAGCAACACGCTGTTGTCGGGATTGCGCGCGACCTGAGGGAAAGATTGGGGGGCCGTGGCCTGAATGGTGCGGCGGCAAAACCCGGGCTTAAAACGTACGCGCGTGCCATCTACGTCACATCCCGCGGTGGAAAAGATATCCAGAATCTCGGGATCGTCATGAAATTCCATGCCGGTCTCTGCGAGGATTTGATCGGCATTCGCCTCAATCTGTTGCAGGCCGTCCTCGCTCAAAACCGGCATCGGCGCGAGGGCCCGGCGCAGGTAGGGCGCACGCGGCATGGTCGTGTGCGTCTTACGCGGGCGGCGACGAGGCGGGCGAGGACTGTTCATGCACCTACGCTACGCTGCAAGATTGACAGAGGTCTATGAAAAGCCGCTAGTATCAGAAAAATTGATACTAAGGTTTGTTTCATGTCTCACCCCCGTCAATTCAGCCCGGGTATGATCCGATCACTTGAAGTGCTCGTCGCCGTGGCAGAAACAGGGCAAATGCGCTCCGGTGCGAGGCTTCTCGGGCTCAGCCAACCTGCGGCTTCGCATCACATTGCAGCCTTGGAGCGGGAGTTCGGCTTGGAGTTGCTTGACCGGTCCACCCGGCCTGCGCGACTGACCCATGCGGGCACGCGCCTCCATGCCCAAGCCACGCGGATCTTGAATGCGATGGTTGATATGGAAACAGAGATGCGCCGCACCGGACGGCCATCCATTTCTATGCTACGTGTGGGCGTCCAAGCCTCTGTTGCCACGACGGTCACCGCGCCGCTCGTGACACTGGTTAAGAACCGCTACGGCGTGGAAGACATGACATTGCACGCTGGGCAAAGCGGCGACCATGAGCGGCTCTTGCGCACCAAGACTGCCGATTTGGCGATTACATCTGATCCATTCCTTGATCTTGACGGGCTTGAGCGTCACGATGTCCTGAGGGAGAGTTTCCTCCTGGTTCTACCTGCTGGGGATAGCGGCCCTGTGGACAGTCTGGACGCTGTGCAAGCGCGTTTGCCGCTGGTGCGCTTTGCTGACACAACCTTTGCCGGGCGGCTGATCATGCAGCATCTGCGACGCCTGCGATTTGAGCCTGACCGCGTGATCCAGGCCGATCGATCCTCGATGATTACGTCCTGCGTGGCCAAGGGCATGGGGTTTAGTTTGCTCACGCCGACCTTGCTGATTGACGGGATGGTCGAAAACATGGCGCTGCGCATTTGCCCGCTTCCTGTGGCGGGTCTGTCCCGCGCGCTGACGGTGGTGGCGCGCAAAGGCGAACTGCTGGATTTGCCCGCCGCAGTGGCAGAAGAGGCGCGCGCTGTTTTGTTGAAACAAGTGGCCCGGTTTGTCGGCGATATCGGCTCTCAGTCCGTAAGTTTTGACGGAGTTTGAACCGGTCTGGTCCGTGGCTAACGCCCTTTCCAATTCGGATCGCGCTTTTCGGCAAAGGCCTTCGCGCCTTCCAGCTGATCCTCAGAGGCGTAAAGCCGGTCGACAGTATCAAACTGCCGCTTGGTGATCCGGTTCATAGCATCCTGAAATGTCATCGCCTCGGCCTCGCGCACAATCTCCTTGATCGCGGCGTAGACCAGCGGCGGGCCAGAGGCCAAGTGATCGGCCAGGGCGCGCGCCTCTGCCATCAGATCTGCGGCCGGAACAATGCGGTTCACAAACCCCCATCGCGCGGCCTCTTCCGCATCGAGCCAGCGCCCGGTCAGCAACATCTCCATCGCGATATGATAAGGAATACGCTTGGGCATTTTCACGCTTGCAGCATCAGCCACGGTGCCTGAGCGGATTTCAGGCAGGGCGAAACTCGCATGATCTGCCGCCAGAATGATATCGGCGGACAGGGCCCATTCCAGCCCGCCGCCGCAGCAAATCCCGTTCACCGCAGCAATCACCGGTTTGTTCATCGCGCGCATTTCCTGCAGCCCGCCGAACCCGCCGACGCCGTAATCGCCATCCACCTCATCGCCATCGGCGGCGGCCTTGAGATCCCAACCAGGGCAAAAGAATTTCTCCCCGGCCCCGGTGATCAAGGCCACACGCAGATCGGGGTCATCGCGAAACTCGGCAAAGGCATCGCCCATGGCGCGACTTGTCTCAAGATCAATCGCGTTGGCCTTGGGCCGGTCGAGTGTGAGTTCAAAGACATGGCCGCGACGCGCGGTGCGGATGGGGCTTTCGGTCATGATGTCTCTCCTTTTGGGGCAATACGGATCAGGGCGTCGGCCGCTACGGCACGGGTCTCCGTGCAGATCAGCGGGTTTATCTCCACTTCCACAACACTCTCAGCATGGGTGACAACGTAATCTTGCACCGCAAGCACGACGTCGACAATTGCCTGCCGAGCGGCACCTGGTTTGCCGCGATAGCCGTGCAATACCGGCGCGATGCGCAAACTCTCCAACGCGCGTTCGATCTCAGGCGCTGTAGACGGCACCAAAAGGGAGGCGCCGTCATGCAATATTTCTGTCAGCGTGCCACCTGCCGCGACGGTCAGAACAAAGCCATGAGCCGGATCACGAACGACGCCGATCAAGAGTTCGGCAACCCCGGCCGGGATCATCTCTTCCAGAAGAAACGCATCCCCTGGCATGGTTTTCGCTGCCTCAAGAACGGCGTGTGCCTCTTTGAGGTCAAGCGCCACGCCACCGGCCTCTGTTTTGTGCGCGATCCCCTCGGATTTGAGCACCAGCGGGAAACCGAGGCCGGCTGCATGCTCAGCCAGATCGACGCGACTTGACCGAACAGACCCGGGCACCGGAACACCGTATTCTGCGAGTTGTGCCTTCGCGTCCGCTTCCGTGAGGGTGCGCGCCGGACCATCCGCAGCAGGCAGCAAAACGGGCTCTGGAGTTTCAGTGTACGAGCCCAAGGCCGCGGCTGTTGCAATGGCTTCCAACGTGTCATTCAATCCCAGCATCGGGATCATGCCATGATCAATGCTGCGTTCGATGACGCTCTTGGAAAAGGTTTCCGGCACTGTGGCGACGAGGGCCAGGGGCTTGCCCGACAGTGTCACGGCCAGCTGACCGCCTTCGAAGACACAGTCCCATGCGGATTGGTCGCAGCGGTCTTCGCGGGGAAAGTCACAAATCAAACAGCCTAGGGCCACGTCTCCGCTGAGGGCGGCGGCAAAGGTTTGGCCCATGCGCGGTCCGTCTGTCCAGATGAAGGTGTGGTAATCCAGCGGATTGGCCAGCGCGACCATGGGGCCAAGGGCGTCGCGCAGCGCGTCATGCTGCACCGTCGTTAAGGGTGGGAAAGTCACGTGGTGGTCGAGGCCTGTGTCGGCCATAAGGCTGGCCTCGCCGCCGGAGCATGACAGTGAGACAATCCGGTTGGACGGCAAGGGGCCAGTGAAATGCAGCAGCTTCAAGGTTTCCAGAAGAGCCGTCAGGCTGCTGACCTGGCCAATCCCCAGGCGTTTCAACAAGGCGCGGGCGCCCGCGTCTGATCCTGCAAGCGAGGCTGTGTGCGACACGGCCGCCGCCTGTGCCTGTTCCGATCGGCCTGCCTTCAGCGCGACAATAGGTTTTCCGAGGGCCCGGGCGCGCGCCGCCATCTCTTCAAAGGCGCGCAGATCCCCCACACCTTCGATGTGAAGACCAAGCGCCGTGACCCTTGCGTCTTCCAGCAAAGCCCGCCCTAGATCAGAAAGCCCCAGTTGTGCCTGGTTGCCCACTGTCCCCAGATAGGCCAAAGGCAAGCCCCGCATTTGCATGGAAATGTTGATGGCCATGTTGGAGCTTTGGGTGAGCACTGCGACGCCTCGCTCAACCCGCGCGCCGCCATGCTGATCCGGCCAGAGGAGCGCACCATCAAGATAGTTGATGAACCCATAGCAATTCGGACCGATGATGGGCATATCGCCCGCGGCCTCCAGCAACGCATACTGCAAGCTATCGCCATCCCCGGTTTCTTGCTGCGCCTCTCTAAAACCGGAGGCAAAGCAGACTGCCCCGCCTGCACGCATGGCGTTGAGCTGACGAACGGCATCTATCGTGATGTTGCGGTTGACCCCGATGAAAGTGGCATCAGGCGCTTCGGGGAGCTCTGAAAGATCAGCAAAAGTCCCAATGCCGCCAAGCGTCGCTTTCTTGGGGTGGACCGGCCAAACCGGCCCGCCAAAGCCCATCTTGAGGCATTGCTCTACGACAGACGCACACCAAGCGCCGCCGCCCATCACAGCAATGGATTTGGGCTGGAGAAGGCGGGTTAGATCAGGCATGTATCGTCGGCCATGCCGCGAGTTTCGTGCCTCCGGCGGGGATTTTTCTGGCCAGAAGATGCAACGGTTTCTTAACCATGATTAAGCACATTTGATTTGCGGTACAGGCGGGGACGCCGATGACCGCGCCAGGAGAAGCATCACGCTTCGCATGGGAAGGCCGATGCGCTTCCCCATGTTTCTTTTGGCCCGAAAATATCCCCGCCGAAGGCATAAAGTTTCAGGCCCCGAGTGGCCGCAGAAGATCGCGGCTGATAATGTGGCGCTGGATCTCTGACGTGCCGTCCCAGATCCTTTCCACCCGGGCATCACGCCAAAACCTTTCGATGGGGAAATCGTCCATCAACCCCATACCGCCGTAAATCTGTAGCGTGGCATCCGTGACCCGTGCCAGCATTTCAGAGGCATAAAGCTTGGCGGAGGCAATCTCGCGGTTCGCGGGCAAGCCCTGATCCAAACGCCACGCGGAGGCAAGCGTGAGCCAATCGGCGGCGTCAATCTCGGTGATCATATCTGCAATCTGAAAACTGATGCCCTGAAATTTGCCGATCTGCTGGCCGAACTGTTTGCGCTCTGCCGCGTAGTTCAGTGCCATATCGAAAACCCGGCGCGCGCGGCCCACGCTCATGGTGGCGACAGTGATGCGGGTGGCGTAAAGCCATTCATTCATCACCTCGAACCCGCCATCCACCTCGCCCAGCACCTGGGCATCAGGCAGGCGACAATCGTCAAATTCCAAGATCATGTTTTTATAGCCGCGATGGCTCACGGATTTGTAGCCGTCGCGTATGGTAAAGCCTGGCGTGCCGCGATCGACGAGGAAGGTCGTGATGCGTTTCTTGGGGCCTTTGGGCGTATCGTCCTCTCCGGTGGCAATGAAGACGATGATGAAATCGGCATGGTCTGCGCCGGAGATAAAGTGCTTTGTGCCGTTCACCACCCAATCGCCGCCCTCGCGCCGTGCTGTGCATTTCATACCGCGCACGTCAGAGCCCGCATCCGGTTCTGTCATGGCCAGCGCATCCATCCGCTCACCTCGAACGGCCGGCAGTAAGTAGCGCTCTCTCTGTTCGCCTTCGCAGGCCATGAGGATATTTTGAGGCCGTCCGAAGAAATGCGTGAGCGCCATGGATCCGCGCCCCAATTCCCGTTCGACCAGCGCAAACTCAAGATGGCTCAACCCCGCACCGCCAACACTTTCCGGGAAGTTGCAGGCATAAAACCCCAGGTCGATGGTCTTTTGTTTGATTGCCTCGGCCACGTCCTGGGGCACCTCTCCGGTGCGCTCGACCTCCGCCTCAAGCGGGTAGATCTCATTCTCCACAAAGCTGCGCACGGTGGAGACAATCATCTCCTGTTCTTCGGTCAGTCCGAAATCCATTGGCTTTATCCTCTCGCATGAGCGCTTGCGAGCGCTTCGACTTTGGCGCGAACATGGTCCGCGGGGTCACAGGTGCGACGGGTCTTCAGGCTCACATGCAGCATGAATTGATCGCAGGTGGCCATCAGCTCTCCATCGCAGGCGCGCTTCATCTCGTGAAAACAGCGCAATTTCTTGCCTTCGCCCAAGGTGACTTTCGTGTGCACTTCGACCTTTTCGCCAGCATGGGTTTCAGCCAAGTACTTTACGGTGGTGTCCACGGTGAAATAGCTCAGGCCAGAGGCGACATAGTCATCATCGGCGCCTACAGCGGCCATCACAACCTCGGCTGCGTCTGAAAACAGCTGACCATATCGGCCTTCATTCATGTGGCCGTTCATATCGGTCCAGTCGACCGGGATAACACGCCGCTGCGTGATCATGGGCAGGCCCGGCCCCGGCATCTGCATCAACCGTTTTTGATGTGCATTGGCCACAGCCCCCGCGCCCCAATCGCCGCCTTTCAGCGACCGGATGATCCCGATCAGATTGTCATCGCGAATGCGTTCAAGATCGCGAGGGCCAAGATCGCCTGCCTGTGCATCGCATTGATCGCCGACCTTGTTGACGAAGTTGTCCGTCAAGTCAGGTACATCCATCAATTTCGTCCAAGGCCATTTCAAGCACGGCCCGAACATGGCCAGCATCGCACGCATGCCGCCTTCACCACCGGCCAGGTGAAAGGTCTGCATGGTGCCCATCTGCGCCCAGCGCAAACCGGGGCCATAGGCAATCGCGGCATCAATTTCATCTGCGGTCGCCACGTCATCGTGCAAAAGCCAAAGCGCCTCGCGCCAAAGCGCCTCTTGCAAACGGTCTGAGAGGAAGCCTTCAATCTCAACCCGGCAGTGCAGCGGATACATGCCAAGGCCGGTGTAGATGTCTTTGGCGGTTTCAATCACGGCTGGGTCGGTTTTCTGGCCTGCAACCAATTCCACCAAGGGTAGCAAGTAGACCGGATTGAACGGATGCCCTACAATCAGACGTCCCGGGTGGATCATCTCCGCCTGCAAGTCAGTGGGCATGATGCCCGAGGTGGAGGACGCAATAATACCGTCTGTGTTTACCGTCTCAATCTGCGCGTAAACCTTGCGTTTGATGTCGACGCGTTCGGGCACGGCTTCCACGATCAGGTCGGCGCTCCGGGCGGCATCTTCCAACGTGCCGCAAATTTCCAAACGCCCCTCTGCGGGCATGTCGTGATCGACCAACATTGGCAGCGCGCGGCGAGCGTTCTCCATCACTTCATTGATCTTGCGCTCCGCGTCCGGGTCAGGATCGAAGACGCGCACGTTCCAACCGTTAAGCGTCAGCCGTGCGGCCCAGCCCCCGCCGATCACGCCACCTCCAATGATGCCCGCCGTTTGTCTCACGTTGATCTCCTTTCATGCATGATCAAACCAACGCCTCCGTATGGCCATCCACCGCCATCACTTGACCAGAAACCTTTGAAGCCGCGGGCGACGCAAGAAAAAGCGCCATATCAGCTAGATCATCGCCGTTCACCCATGTGCGCAAGGAGACATTTTCCACATACGAGGCGCGCAGGTCTTCAATATCACGCCCCGACGCGGCGCTTTCATTGGCCAGAACGCGCTCCATCCGTTCCCCTTCAACAGAGCCAGGCGCGATGGCATTCACCCGCACACCCGCAGGGCCCAGCTCCATCGCAAGAGTTTTCGTCAGGCCAACCAAGCCCCATTTCGCCGTCGCATAGGAGGACCTCAGCGGGTATCCGAATAGCCCGGCCGTGGAGCTGGTGATCAAAATCAACCCTGATCGTTGCGCCCGCATGAGGCGCGCAGCCCAGCGACAGGTCAAGAAAGTGCCGTGAAGGTTGACCGCAAGGCAGGCCTGCCACTCGGAATAGGACATATCTTCGATCCGGCCGGCCGGACCGCCTGTTCCGGCATTCGCACACACCACGTCCACCCCGCCCCAGGCGGCTTCCACCTCTGCCAGGAACGCTGTCATCTGCGCCTCGTCGGTGACATCTGCCGCCCTTACGATCCAGTTTGGCTGCATCGCTGCGACCTCTTGCACGGCGTCGGCATCGGCATCGCAAATAGCGACTTGCGCGCCTGTTTCGGCAAACCTTTGCGCCAGTCGAAGGCCAATGCCGGATGCTCCGCCCGTGATAAGCGTACGCTGCGTCACCCCTTTGGCGCTCTTTTTGTAAGGCCCAGCTTATCGCGAACCTCCTGCGGGCCGATGACGCGCGCGCCCAGGCGTTCAATGATCTCGACCGCTCGCGTTACCAATTGTTCGTTGGTCGCCAGAACACCGCGATCCAGCATTAGATTGTCTTCCAGACCCACACGAACATGCCCGCCCGCCAACACAGCCGCGGCCACATAGGCCATTTGATTGCGGCCCAGTGAAAAGGCGGAAAAGGTCCAATCCGACGGGACATTGTTCACCATCGCCATAAAGGTGTTGAGATCATCCGGCGCGCCCCAAGGCACGCCCATACAAAGCTGCACCAAAGCGGGGCTTTCAAGAACGCCATCATCCACAAGCTGTTTGGCGTACCACAAGTGACCAGTGTCGAAGGCCTCGATCTCAGGTTTTACGCCCAGTTCGGTCATCATCCCGCCCATGGCGGTCAACATGCCCGGTGTGTTGGTCATCACGTAGTCAGCTTCAGCAAAATTCATCGTGCCGCAATCCAGCGTGCAGATTTCAGGCAGGCACTCTGCGACGTGCTCGACACGTTCGCTTGCGCCCACAAGATCGGTGCTGTCGGCAAGGGGAAAGGGCTGTTCGGGGGAGCCATAAATCACGTCCCCGCCCATACCCGCCGTCAGGTTAAGAACCACATCGACGTCCGCATCGCGGATCCGGTCCGTGACTTCGCGGAACATTTTCTGATCACGACTGGGCGCACCGGTTTCTGGATCGCGGACATGGCAATGAACCACCGCTGCGCCTGCCTTGGCGGCTGCAATCGCGCTATTGGCAATGTCCTTGGGGCTGCGCGGAACATGGGGGCTGCGGTCTTGCGTGGCTCCGCCGCCGGTTACGGCGCAGGTGATAAAAACCTCACGGTTCATGGTGAGCGGCATGGCATCCTCCCCTAAGTATTGCGATATGCGATGATACTGCTCTGGCGTGTTTGATGATCGTGCCGTATATGTCAAAAATCATGCTGGAATGGACAAAAAAACCGGCAAGCCCGGTGCGCATAGCGATCCTTCTGTTTGATCGGTTTTCCAACCTGTGCCTGGCCAATTGCATTGAGCCTTTGAGGGCCGCCAACACCCTTGGCGCGCGCACCGTGTTTGACTGGAAGATTGTCAGCCCCGATGGCCGCACTGTGAGGTCGTCGAGCGGGATCGACATTCTGGCCAGTGGCGCAGCGGACGATGTGGCTGATCTCGACTATCTTTTCGTGATGGCCAGTTATGCTCATGATGGGCACGATACGCCTGCCAATCGGCGCCTGCTGCGTCATGTGACACGGCGATGTGCCGTGACTGTGGGTTTGGACGCAGGGCCTTGGCTTTTGGCGTCGGCTGGTCTTTTGGATGGGCGACGGGCCACAGTTCATTGGGATTTGCTCGATGCGTTTACCGAACGGTTTTTGAACGTCGAAACCAGCCGCGCCCATGTCATGCGTGATGGATCCATGATGACATGTGCTGGTGCGATGTCAGCCTTGAACCTGACGTTGGATTTGATCGCCGATCATCTTGGTCTTGCTGCGCGTTTGGATGTGGAGGGGCTGTTCTTGCAAGGTGATCCCCCGGTTGGTCCGTCTGATCAGATCGCGGATCCCTTGGTGCGACAAGCGCTTGGTCTGATGCGCGACCACGTAGAACGCCCTTTGGAGATCGCGCATCTGGCCGCGCGTCTTTCCTGCCAGCCAAGAACGCTTGACCGGCATTTCCGCAAACGCCTCGGCGCTCCGCCCGGAACGGTCTACCGCCATTTACGCCTGTCTGCGGCGCGCAAGCTGATCGAAGATACGCAGCTGTCTGTGGCTGAAATCTCCCTGCGATGCGGCTATGAAAGCCCTGCAGCCCTGACCCGTGCCATCCGGCGCACATATGGCACGACCCCGCGTGCCTTGCGCCGCGCGCGCGTCAGTTGACAGACCAATTACCATATCGCACCGTTTGCCGATGAACTTCATTCGCTTCCTTGCCTCCTTTATCTGCGGGCTCACGCTGCCACTGGCCGCTATGGGCCAGACCGCCGAACAAGAAAGGTTTATCAAAGCCAATATTCTGGCTGTCTTCTATCATGAGCTCGGCCACGCTGTGATCGATGTCGAAGACCTTCCGATTTACGGACAGGAGGAAGACGCAGCTGACGTGTTCTCGATCTTTATGATTGATGCGCTCTTTGAGGAAGAACTGGCCCGTGATGTCGCCTTCGACACAGCGCAGGGGTTTCGCGCAGAAAAGGCGTTTGATGCCCAGACAGGTGCGGAGGAGAACTGGTCGGGTGTCCACGGATTAAGCGAACAGCGATTTTACAATTCCGTTTGCATTTTCTACGGCGCGAACCGGGCCATGCGCCGGGGGTTTGCCGATGAGCTGGGCCTCCCCGAGGCGCGGGCAGAGACTTGCGTGGAAGAGTATGCGCAAGCCAACCACAGTTGGGGCGCGGTGCTGGACGATCTGATCGCCCGCGGCGCAGGCAAGAGTTTGCGTTTTGATGGCCAGGGTTTGGGTTCACGCGCGGCAGAGCTTTTGGCCCATGAAGTGGCCTATCTCAACAGCGTGCTGCAGTTGGCTGCGCCGATCACTGTGGTGGTGGAACCCTGCGATGACGCCAATGCGTATTACTACACCAGCGATCGGCTGATCCAGTTTTGCGAAGAGTTCGAAATCTATTTCGAGGACATGGCCCGATGGCTGCTCTGAGTGCGTCCGCGCGTTAGGACGACCCAAAGAAACCGGTTAATGCGCGTTTGACAAGCCCGGTGACAGAAGGCCGATCCACTGCGGCGAAGGGCATTGGACGACACACTTCCATTGCGGCCACGCCCACGCGGGCCGTGAGCGCGCCATTCACGACACCCTCGCCAAACCGGCGGGATAGTTTTGACAGCAGCCCACCCCCCGCAACAGACCCCAAAAGATCGTCACCAATGGCAACCGCCCCCGTGGCCACAAGATGCGCCATCACTGCGCGGGCCAGCCGCCAATTGCCCATCACCCCGGACCGCCCGCCATAGATGACGGCAATACGCCGGATCATCCTCAGGTTCGCCGTCAGCGCTGATGCCACATCCGCCAAGGCCAAAGGAACCAGAGCCGTCACCGTGGCCACTTGTCGGGCTGCCGCCTCAATCTCGGTTATGGCTGCCTTGTCGAGCGGAGCAAGCAGGGCCCTTTCCGCCAAACCAAGCAACGCATCCGCGTCAAACTGATCGGCCTCATGGCTCGTGATTTCGGTCTGCCCCCAGGTCGTATCAGGTCGCCCAACGTAGAGCCGCTTGAGCCCTGCCACCACGCGGCGGGCGGCCTCAAGATCTTGTGCGGCCAGCGCTTCGGCCGCCGCGGTTTGTAAGCTGTCCAAGCGCTTCAACCTGGCAATCGTAGACAATTCCCTGAGAGCGATACACAACAGTAGCAATGCCAACAGGCCTACCAATGCGGTAACGGCATAGCCCAGAAGCGGCACACGCAGGATCAACCCGGTTACAAACTCCCAGGCCGCAATGGACACTAATGTCGTGATCAGAACCAAAGACACCGTCCAAAACCACCGCATCAGTCGGGATGGTCGGTAGGCGAGCGCGCCGGTGACCTGCTGCATTGCTTGACCTTCTGCCGGCTCAGGTAACGCATCATCTGGCACAGGTGGCGCGGCATCAGGGCGAGGGGGCCTTTCATCGTCTTCAATTTCGATGAGAATGGGGCCTTTGCTCATAACCGTTCTCCGATCAAGAATTGCGCGGCGCGATCCAGCCGGATGTGGGGCGGCCCGTCGCCCGGCGAAAGGCTAAGCGCAGCGGGGGCAAAGCGCATGGCGTCATACTCCCCGTCGAGCCATTTTTCTGCCCCGTGGCTGGCCGGCTGCAGCAACCGGATTGGATCATCAGGGAGGTCGCCGGGATAGAAGGCCGCCGCTTTGCCCCGCGTCCCATCAGCTTTCAAGAGGACCCCGCGGACGCAATCGAGGGCATCCCCTTGATGATTGCGCGTCTCTTCTGTCGTCGCCCGAAGCGCGGCCAGGGCCATGGCTTGGGTCTGTGCTCCTGCAAAATCGGCTCGGCGGCGCGCCTCAGTCAGAAGGGCATTCATGATCGCGGTCAGCTTGCCATGTTGCGTGTGATGCAAATGGTCTGCTTTGGTGGCCGCAAACAGAATGTGATCAACCCGGCGCGACCCGAGAATCTGTCTGAGATAGGTATTTTGACCCGGTCGGAAGGCCGCAAGGATATCCCCCATGGCTTGGCGCAAATCATCCAGTGCCGCGGGCCCGCGATGGATCGCACCCAAAACGTCAACAAGCACAACCTGGCGGTCGATCCGGGCAAAGTGATCCCGGAAAAATGGCTTCACCACCCGGGATTTATAGGCCTCAAACCGGCGCTCCATCTCGCGAATCAAGGATTTGCGCGGTGCGTTGAGTTGCGGGGGTAAGGGCGCAAAGGTCAGCACGGGCGAGCCTTCGAGATCGCCCGGAAGAAGGAACCGCCCTGGCGAGCAATCCGAAAACCCAGCCGCCCTCGCGGCGTGCAAATACTCTGTGAACGCCGCCGCAAGATGTTGCGCCACGGGTTCATCCAGGTTGGCCATCGCATCCGTCGCGCCCATCGCTGCGAGATACCCTTTGGCGCTGTCGCGTTTGCTCATCCGCTCTAGCGTGGTCTCAGACCAATTGGCATAACTTTTGTCCAAAAGCCCCAGATCCAGCAGCCATTCACCCGGGTAATCCACGATATCCAAATGCACCGTGCGCGTGCCTGAGATCCCACTCAGCAGGCCAGATGGCCGCACGCGCATCGACAGCCGCAGCTCTGAGACCGACCGCGTACTATCTGGCCAATGAGGCTCCGGCCCGGTCAACGCGCTGAGATGTCTCTCGTAGTCAAACCTCGGCAGTGTATCATCGGGCTGTGGCTGCAAAAACGCGGCTTCAATCCGACCATCGCGCGCCGCAAGCAAGCCCGGCATCCGTCCCCGATCCATCAGATTGGCGACGAGTGACGTGATGAACACCGTCTTTCCTGCGCGCGACAACCCCGTAACACCAAGCCGAAGGACAGGTTCAAAAAACGCTCCACTGAGCCGGGCACCGATACCTTCCACACCACGGGTTAAACCGTCTGCGAGATCTGAAATGACCAAAACACGCCGTCTTTCTTGTTCGTCAGATGCATAGATAGCTTTCACGGGCCGTCGTTGCCAGACTTGTGGTGTCAGGAGACCCCCGTTATCAGCACGCTCATGCCTCGCTACGCGCTCAGAGTTGAATATCACGGCGGTCCGTTTGCCGGTTGGCAGCGGCAGGCCGATCAGCCATCCGTTCAGGGCGCGATTGAGGCGGCTTTGGCCAAGTTGGAGCCCCGCGAGCATACTATTGCGGCAGCAGGTCGAACCGATGCGGGTGTCCATGCTTTGGGGCAGGTGGCCCATTGCGATATGACGAAGGCGTGGGATCCGTTTCGTTTGTCCGAGGCGCTCAACCACCATCTCAAGCCGCTGCCAGTGGCGATCCTGGATTGTGCCTTGGTCGATGCGGAGTGGCACGCGCGGTTTTCAGCGGTAGAGCGGCGGTATCTCTTCCGGCTTCTGATGCGCCGCGCGCCTGCAACCCATGCGGCCGGGCAGGTTTGGCAAGTGTCCCAAGATCTGGATGCAGAGGCGATGCGGGCAGCCGCCAAGCATCTCATTGGCCAGCATGATTTCACCACGTTTCGATCCACCATGTGTCAGGCACAAAGCCCCGTGAAAACACTCGATCAGATCGAGATCGAAGAATTGGCCGGTCAAAGCGGCCCGGAGCTTTGGTTTCGCCTGCGCGCCCGATCGTTTTTGCACAATCAGGTGCGTTCAATCGTGGGCACTTTGGAACGCGTGGGTGCCGGGTCTTGGGCGCCGGGTGATGTGAAAACGGCGCTTGAGGCTAAAGATCGCGCAGCCTGTGGCCCGGTCTGCCCGCCCCAAGGACTTTATCTGGCCGAAGTCGGATATCCGGACGATCCGTTTCATCACTCCGTCTAATTCCCCTTTGATCTCAGCGAGCGGCAACGCTACACCCACCCCAGCGGTCCCGTAGCTCAACTGGATAGAGCAGCTGACTTCTAATCAGCAGGCTGAGGGTTCGAGTCCTTCCGGGATCGCCAGATTGCCAAATTGCTTGATGCAATTATCGCCAAAGCGACGCGTAGGAGGCAAAAAGCCCCTGCAGTTTCGACAGCATCCGGTTGCCCGGACCCGGGCGCGGCACAGTACCGGTGCTCAGGCGCTCCACGACAGTTTCGACCGGGCAGGGCAGGCGCGTGACTGGGTCATAATACCTTGGGTAGTCAATAAGGGCCGCGTGAACCAACCCTTCGCGCGTGGGGCGGGCGACACGGCGTGCCGGAACGCGGCCCAGGTCGCGGGTCAAGCCCCAACCTGCGTAAAACGGCGCGCCTGTGGTGGTCACCGGGACACCTCGCAATAAGGCTTCAAACCCCAAAAGAGACGTCATCGTCCAAACTTCGTCCACTTCTGCTAGCAATGCGGCTGGATCTGCACGGGTCAGGATTTGGTCAGCGAGCGCGTTCAAAGCGTCCTGCGGTACGGCGCCGCTGCGCAGACCTGCTTCCACATCCGGGTGGGGTTTGTAAAGGATGACTGCATCAGGGTTGTCGGCTCTTGCACGTTCCAGCAAGTTTAGGTTGGTGGCCACCGCGCCCGCGCCAAGCAGGATCGAGGCATCATCCTCAACCTGCCCCGGCACCAAGATGCGACGACCTTCGGGCAAATGCGGTGCATCAAGGCCGAGATTGTATTTGCTTAACCCTGCTTGCGTGAGCCGCGCGATCAGACGCGCCGCGCGCAACTCTTGATCGGGGCGAAGGGCGGCGCGGACGGCAATCCAACGCTCCAACCGGCTTTCACGCGCTGGATCGTAATAGATACCCAGATCGTCGAGGACGAGCGACAGCGGCGGGATCAGATCCGCGCCAAGGCCGCGCGACCGCAAAAACCCATCTTCAACGCGCACAGCGCCCGCGGGGGCGGTCTCTTGCTGTGAGGCCCAGACCATCGCAGGGCGGCGATCCTGTTTGGGTTTGTCCAAAAAGCGCATGGGCCCGTGTTGACCAAAAAAACAACGCAATGGCGCCCGTTTCCAAAGGCGCATACCATAGGCATCCCAGCCGGATCTGTCTTCGCGCCACGCCCGTGTCTGCGCCCCAAGGATCGATATTGCATCCTCCAGTTCACACAGCGCATCTTCATGCGGATTGTACCATTTCGGGTAAAGGATCATCGCTGCTGCAAAAAGCTGCGCCCGCGTCAGTCGGCGTGTACGGCGCGGAAACGCAAGTGGATGACGGTCATCGCTCAAATCCCATCCTGCGTAAAAGGGCCGCCCGAATACACGAGGCCTGTGCCCTGCTAAGATGGCCTCAAACCCCAATTGCGAGCTTACGGTGTAGACAGCAACAGCCCCCTCAAGCAGTGTCCAAGGGCTGCCGGCATCTGCAAAAAGCTGGATGCGATCGGTTTCATCGGCACTGGAAAAATAGCCTTTCCTGTAGCCCTGACCTGTTTCAGGATGCGTCTTGATCAGGATCTGTGCGCCCGGGTTCTCCTCCTGCGCCCAGTAGAGCATTTCCTTGAAACTGGCCGCATTCGCGCCGCCTTGAGTGACAGAGGCATCGCCCTCTGTCTGGTCGATCACGAGCGCGTAGCCGGGCTCAGGGACGGGCTTTGACGCGTCAAAGGCCGTGTATTTTGTAAGATGCGCCTCTTGCAACCGGGCGATGGCCCCACGCGCGCGATTCAAAAGGCCCGTGTCATCAAGCGGATGGGTGGCCAGCAAGGTTTCCAGATCAGACGGGTGGTCACCGTCAAAGTGAATGCCCTTCTCGTCGATCACCAGGCCCAAGGGCGGCTCGCCAGAGCGTCCGGGAAAGAGCGAGCGCAAAAATGCGTCCTCGACCCTGATAAGCGCGGCACCTGTTGCATTCGCAATCGTTTCGCCGCGCTTTGCGTAAGGAGAGTGCCCCCAAACAGCAATAAGATCATCTGCGCCCGGTTTGCCGATCTCCAACGCATACCCCGCGAGCTCCATGATCCGGCGCACGCGTTTCTGGCGCAGAAATCCCGCGTTGAAATAGAAAGCCCGCCGAGGCGCGTTGGTCTCGGCGGGCTTGTGATCACTATCGAATTGCATCAGTCGCCGGAGAGCCCTTGCGCCGTGCTCGAAATGGAGCCAACCGCGCCCAGCGTGCCAGTCAAGGCGGAGATCACTTTGCTCCACTGGGCAAATGGTGCCTCTGTGACATAGAGCGTGTCATCGTCACGCACGGCGAAATCGCGGGCCTGGAACATGCCGTTGGGTTGCGTGAGATCCAAAACGTAAACCATGCGCTGCGCGCCGACCAAATCACCCCGGCCCAGCACCTGATTTGCGATCTCAGCGGGTTCGTTGCGCAGAATGAAAACGCCAGTTGGGTCTGCGGTGTTGGAATTGAGCCCACCCACCTGCGCGATGGCTTCAACCGCGCTGATGGTTGGGCTCGCAAATGGCAGGCGCGCCTGAGCGCCCGTCGCCCCGAGCGCGGTAAACGCGCGGCTGTCTTCCTCAACAAGGATGCGATCCCCGCCGCGCAGGGCGATGTCAAACCCTGGGTTGCTAAAAATATCCTGGAACCAAACTTTGGAGCGATGATCGCCTCGTACCACAGTTACCTGTGCCACTTCCGGATCGATCGTCACTCCGCCGGCATTGGCCAGCATGGTTGATAGCGTGCGTGTCGGACGCTCAATGGGATACACACCTTGCGCGCCCACGCCACCGATCAATGAGACAGTCGCACCGTCCCCGGCAAGGCGCCGCACTTCTACCTGCGGATCAGGGGTTTGTTCATCCAGCTTCGATGTGATCAGGCGGCGAATGGCCTCTGGCGTATTGCCCGCGGCGCGAATGCGACCCGCGTAAGGCACAAAGATAAAGCCCGCGCCGTCCACCTGAACCTCTTCGAGCACGGTGTTGGGCTGAACTTCGCCGGCCAGCAGCCCGTCATCGACATTCTCCCAGATCGTGAGCCCGAGCGTATCTCCAGGCCGGATCGTATCGGATCCAATGACACCAGCATTCTTAAACGCGTCGGTAAAGCCCAAAGCCGGTTGCACCGCTGTTGCGCGTGTGACGCGGTCGTTCACTGAGACAACAAATGCGTCCCCGCTGCGTTGCACCGAACCTTCGAAAATCTCTCGTTTGTTGGGGCCCACCCGCGGGAGGGCACAGGACGCGACTATGGACACAGCCGCGATTAGGGCGACGGTTTTCGCCCAACGCTTGGTACGGGGTTTCACTGCTCGGTCTCCTCGACCTATTATTGTTCTGCCTCAATTTTTTCCTACAACGTAACGGAATCTGTGGATAAAATCCAGCGCTACAGGTTGTGCTTATGTCTGCACCGCACGCAACTGTTGCCTCGGAGCCGCGGTGCCTGCAATCAGCGCGTCATAGGGATCATCCTCGCTCAGCATCAAATCAACGGCTTGGCGCAGCAGCTGTCGGCGGCCGCTGGCAGAGTAAAACCCGCCTGCGATCTGGCTCGTTTCCAGCAGGTAGCGGCGATAATCGCCATAGGCTTTTCGGTCGGGCCGTTCTGCCAGGGTAAAGAAATCCTTGAGCGGCTTTGTGGACACAAATTCCGGTTTGGCATAGACAGCGTTGCCGAACGTCTTGAGCGGGATCCCACGCCAAAGCACCTGTTGCGCGGCCGTTGAATTCACTGTCACCGCGCTGCGCGCCTCATCCAGAAGCTGCGCCAGCTTTCCTCCGCGCACAAAATGCACCCGTGTCTCAATGCCATGCTCCCGCGCAAGCCGCATCAGCTCCCACCGGATCGGCACGCGGCCATCCTCCAGTGGGTGGGCTTTGACCACGAGGTGATGATGCTTGGGCGCGCCTGCGGCAAATCCTTCGATCACGGTGTGCAAGAAATCTGCCATCGTCTCAAAGGGCGAATGAGCCTGGAACGATGCATCATGTTCAAGCTGCAAAAGCGCCAGATGGTAAGGAAAGCCACCATAGCGAATGCGCAGCGTCGCAATGCGGCGTTCTACGGCCTGATAGGGCATCAAGATTAAGCGTTTGAGATACAGCCCAAATTCCTGTCGTACGGTCAGTGCGCGATGCGGGCGAAACTTCCGGTACCCTTGGTTGAACAGTAAAACCGCGCCGTGATACATCGCGCCGTAAAAAATATGCTGTCGCATGTCCCCCCAACTTGCAGGCGGCAGCGCAGTGTCCATATCCGAATTCTCCAAAGCCCGGCGCATGTCATGCACACTCATCTGCATCAGCTTGGAATGACCGTTTGACCCCTCGCGCTCATAGGTCACCCAATAGGGCCTCATATAGCCTTCTTCGAACACGTGGATCTTAAGGCCAATCTCCTTGGCGTGGGCCACCGCTTGTGCGTGGATCGGCCGAACATCACCGTAGAGCACCAGATCAGTCACACCTTTTTCAGCGACAAGGTTCTTGAAGAATTTCGGCCAACCGTCTGCATCGCCTTTGTAGCTGACATATCTCCTCCGGTCGCGCCAAAACAGGCGATCCCCGGCATTGAACCCAACACGCCACACCTCAGCACCGGAATGGCGCACCATCCGGCCCAAACGATGAAAGAAAGGCCCATGCGGGCCCTGCAGAAACAAAAAGGTCTTTTGGTCGCCTGTCAGCATGTTGGCCAACCGATAACTGCTTGAATTGTGGCAGTATAGCCGAGATTGGGGCGAAAATGTGGCCCGCTTTGCCTTGCCTGACCTCGGCGGTCACGATACCTCAGTTGCGACGGGTTTTCGAGGAGTCATACCATGTTTACCGGCATCATTACGGATGTGGGCCGCATTCTTGAGGCTGAACAGCGCGGCGACCTGCGCGCGCGGATCGAGACACGCTATGACATGAGCCGGGTTGATATGGGCGCTTCCATTGCGTGTGATGGCGTGTGTCTGACCGTTGTGGGCAAGGGCGATGGCTGGTTTGACGTGGATATCTCAGCCGAGACGGTCTCAAAGACCAATCTGACTGCTTGGGAACTTGGCAGGCGGGTGAACCTAGAGCGATCTTTGCGTGTGGGCGATGAGCTTGGCGGGCATATCGTTTCTGGCCATGTGGACGGTGTGGCCGAAGTGGTTTCGATGAAAGATGAAGGCGATAGCACGCGTGTTGTGCTGCGCGCGCCCGAGGGTTTGGCGCGGTTCATTGCGTCGAAAGGATCGGTCGCGTTGAACGGGACATCGCTCACGGTCAACGAAGTTGATGGGTGTGATTTCGGGATCAATTTTATCCCGCACACCAAGAAAGTGACAACTTGGGGTGATGTGGCTCAGGGCGATATGGTAAACCTTGAGATCGACACGCTGGCGCGCTACGTGGCGCGGATGCGGGACATGGAGTGATCTTACAGTCCGAGCAATACCCAAGGGTTCGAATGGGGTGCGCAGTCCGGATTTGGACATTTATGAAAAGCAAGAAGCCCGGCTTGGGCCTTTTTCCCACTAGCTGTCCAAAGCGTTGAGTTGTGTCAGCGCGGCGTTGAGTTTGGCCTCTTCTTCTTCCCGAAGTGCAAGGTTTTCGCGGGCCTCAACGACCACATCCTCGGGCGCGCTGGCCACGAATTTGGGGTTGTTCAGCCGTCCACGCAGGCCGCCGAGTTCTTTGGCGAGCTTGCCCAGGGTTTTCTCAAGACGCGCTTTTTCCTCTGCAACATCAATGACATCCGCCAAGGGCAGACCAAAATTACCGCCCTCAACGGCGATGGTGATGCACCCTTTGGGCAGCGTGTGGGCCATAGTTAGGCTTTCGATCCGGGCCAGACGTTTGATCATCACTTCATTGTTCTTCCACGCGGCTTGGCCTGCCGCGTCGAGATCTGTGCAAATGACCGGGATATAGAGGCCGACAGGCACGTGGACCTGTGCGCGGGCGGAGCGGATGGACTCAATAAGTGAGATCACCCAGTTCATCTCAACGTCCGCGTTTTTGTCAATGAGGTCAGTGCCATAGCTGGGCCAATCGGCATGGACGAGGTGCTTTTCGCGCGTCCCAAGCGTGCCCCAAAGCTCTTCGGTGATGAACGGCATAATCGGGTGCAACAGGATCAGACATTGGTCGATGATCCAGGCCATGGTGACTTGTGTCTCGCGTTTGATGCCCTCGTCTTCGCCGGTGAGCAGCGGTTTGGAAAACTCCACATACCAGTCGCAGACCTTGCCCCAGACAAACGCATAAAGCGCATTGGCCGCGTCGTTAAAGCGGAACTGGTTCAGGGCGTGATCGACGTCTTCGCGCACCCGGGCCGTCTCTCCGATGATCCATTTATTCACGGTCTGTTTCGGGTCAGCGGGGCGCGCGCGTTGCGATGGATCGATCTGGCCGAAGGTGGCGCCGTTCATTTCGGCAAACCGTGCGGCGTTCCAGAGCTTGGTGCCGAAATTGCGGTAGCCCGCGATGCGGTTCGTGGAAAGCTTCAGATCGCGGCCCATGGCGGCCATGGCGGTCAGCGTGAAGCGGACGGCATCGGCACCGTATTCGTCGATCAGTTCCAGCGGGTCGAGGACGTTGCCGAGGGATTTGGACATCTTCTTGCCCTTCTCGTCGCGGACGAGGGCGTGGACATAGACGTGGTCAAACGGCTTTTGGCCGACAACGGCGTATTGCATCATCATCATGCGGGCGACCCAGAAGAAGATGATGTCGAACCCGGTGACGAGGACGGAGGTGGGGAAGTATTTCTTCAGCTCGTCCGTGTCCTCAGGCCAGCCGAGCGTGCCGATGGGCCAGAGGCCGGAGGAGAACCAGGTGTCGAGGACGTCGGGGTCGCGAATGATTGATATGTCTAGTTCTCGCTGACCTGTCTTGGCCTCCTTACCATAGTGATCTGCCCAACTGTCAAAGTGAGGTGGAAGAAAACTCGGGCCATACTGCAAACTCTTCAGTTTTTCGTTGCTCGCTTGGATTTCTTCCTTTGACCATTCCCCAAAGAACCATGTTGTTCCGTCCTCTTCGAAGGGCAAACCTTTTTCTTCTTCCACCTCGATTTCTGCGTCTGGGTAAAGTTGCGCATAATGCGCCTTTGCGAGGTCCACGGCTTCGGCCGCATTGGATGCGCAAAACGGGACAACTCCTAAAGAAGGAGTGCCGTCCTCGGTAATTTCTGGCCCATACCAAACCGGGATCTGGTGGCCCCACCAGAGCTGGCGGGAGATGCACCAGGGCTCGATGTTTTCCAGCCAGTTGAAATAGACCTTCCGATCCTGCTCGGGCATGATGTTGGTCTCGCCCGACCGCACCGCCTCGATGGCGGGCCCGACGATTTTGTCGGTGTCGACGAACCACTGGTCCGTCAGCATAGGTTCGATCACGACCTTTGAGCGATCGCCAAAAGGCTGCATGATGGGTTTGTTTTCCACCATTGGCACGTCGCGCGTGATAGTTTCGCCATCTTCGCCCGTTTCTTCCACAGTGGTCATTACGGCCAGACCCTCAGAGGTGATCTGGTCCACAACGACTTTGCGCGCCTCGAACCGGTCGAAGCCACGGATGTCGTCTGGAACGAGGTTGAGAGTGTCGACTTCGGCCTCGGTGAACTCCGCGCCGCCCGCAATTTCCTGCGCGCGGGCGGCGGCCTCGGCGTAAGGCGCGCCGTCATCGCGCATCGCGCCTTTGGTGTCCATCAGGCGGTACATCGGGATGCCTCCGCGAGAGGCGACGCCGTAGTCGTTGAAGTCATGCGCGCCGGTGATCTTCACAGCACCGGAGCCGAAATTGGGGTCGGGATACTCATCCGTTATGATGGGGATGAGGCGGCGGTGCTCTTTGGGCCCGACGGGGATTTCGCAGAGCTTGCCGACGATCGGCGCATAGCGTTCATCGCTTGGGTGCACCGCGACCGCGCCATCGCCCAGCATGGTTTCAGGCCGGGTGGTGGCGATGGAGATGTAATCGCGCGTCTCTTGCAGGATCACATTCCCGTCTTCATCTTTCTCCAAATACTCATAGGTCTGACTGTCCGCCAAAGGGTACTTGAAGTGCCACATGTGACCGGCGACTTCGATGTTCTCGACCTCAAGGTCAGAGATCGCCGTCTCAAAATGCGGGTCCCAGTTCACCAACCGCTTGCCGCGATAGATGAGGCCCTTGTTGTACATGTCCACGAAGACCTTGATGACAGCGTCGTGGAAATTGCCCTCCTCGCCTGCAGGCGCACCGGGCGCACCTGACATGGTGAAGGCGTTGCGGGACCAATCGCAGGACGCGCCGAGGCGTTTGAGCTGATTGATGATCGTGTCGCCGCTCTCGGTTTTCCACTGCCAGACTTTCTCAAGGAATGCCTCACGACCTATGTCGCGTCGGGTGGCGTTGCCCTCTTCGGCGAGCTTACGTTCGACAACCATCTGCGTGGCAATGCCCGCATGATCCTGCCCCGGCTGCCAGAGCGTGTCATGCCCGCGCATGCGGTGCCAGCGGATCAGGATATCCTGCAGCGTGTTGTTGAAGGCGTGCCCCATGTGCAGAGAGCCCGTCACATTGGGCGGCGGGATCATGATGGAAAATGTCTCGGCCTCCTCACGCGCATTGGCTCCGGCCTTAAACGCGCCGGAGCTTTCCCACTCGCTGTAGATGCGGTGTTCGGACGCCTTTGCGTCGAATGTTTTTTCCATGGCCATGGGATGCCTCTTGCCGTCTTGCTCGTGACGGCTCAGATAGCGCGTCAGGGGCGGAAGGGGAAGCGGTTATGGGTTGCGATTGGGCACGGGCCTGGCGCAGGATCGGGCGCATGACAGAGCCAGAGCACTATCCGCCCAGAACGGCCTTCTCCCTCTTCATGCGCATGGGGGGCTGGCTGCCGATGCTTTTCGCGGTGGCGGTGGTGATCGTATCGCTGATCGGGCAGTATAATTTCTCGACCGCGCAACGGTTTGAAGAAGAGGGGCGCACGGCGGTTGCGGTGGTGGAGGACAAATATGTGCGCGAAGGGCGGGATTCGGATGGGAACCGGACCTATACCTACTATCTGATCGTGGATTTTCTGACCCAGCGGCGCGAGGAGGTGAATGTCAGCAAGACCGTGGGCCGTGGGTTTTATCGCGCCCAGGCAGTGGGCGATGAGCTTGAAATCCGGTATCTAGAAAGCCAGCCCGAAAGGGTAGAGCTGCGCGAAGGCAATTATGCGCGGGGGGCTGTGGCGCTGCGCTGGGTGGCGTTGGTTCTGGGCCTCATCGTGCTTGGCATGCTTTGGGTCACGGGGCGTTGGACGGTGGAGGCGTTGCGCGCGCGCAAGTACGGCACGGTTGAGATGGCCGAGGTGGTGGAGGTTGTGAAAACCAGTGTCAGGGTCAACAATCGGCCCCGCTTTCGGATCGTGTGGAAGGATGCCCAGGGGCGTGAGGGCAGGAGCATGCTGCGCAAAGCCGCCGATGTAGAGGGTTGGCACGGTCGCGATCCGATCCGGATTTACCAAGGGCTGAAGCGGTCGTGGTGGGCGCGGGATATCGGGGATCGGAAGGAGCGTTGAGCCGTGCTCCCTCTGCGTGGCGCGGTTGGGATTTAGGTATTTGTGACAAGAAAGAAGCAGGGGTTCAGCGCGGTTTTCGCGGCGTTGGACTAGAGTTGAAGTCGAAGCGCCCTGACCCGAGCGGCTTGGCCAAGTCAGGCAGGGCGGCTTCTTCCTTGTACGGCCATCGGCTCCTCAGCCTGTACCGCTCGTTGAGCCTGGCCGATCTAGGTTAAGAATTCCTTTCCGGCTTCTTTCTTGTCTTAAATACCTAAGGCGCCGCGTGGGCCGCTATTGGCCGAGCCCGGTATGTTGCTATTCCCAGCGGCAATTCCGGCGTTTTGTGCCAAATCTTGCGCGGGGCGCGCGCGTATGGGATTGGCGCTGCGTGGTGGCTAGGCAGCGGCGGCGCGCTGGGCGGCCACCTCTGGATCGACCAGCGGTTTGCGGGTTTCCCAATCGATCACGTTTTTGGAATAGGGGTCACGGGCAAAGACCTCTTCGACCATGGGGGCGAAGAATTCCAGGGGGAGCGTGTCGTAATCGGGGTCAAAACTGGCCTGATCCCAGCGCTCGCAGAACTCGGCGCAGTCATCAAAAAACCGGTGCCCTGCATGGCGTTCGCGTTTGTTTTGGTCCATGCCGTCGAGGTGATGGCCGTAATAGACCATCTGAAAATCGCCATGGGTTTCCACGCACCAGCGGCATTGTTCGCGCACGAAAGGCTTGAGGATTGTGGCGGCGTATTCATCGTGGTTGTAGGGCGCGTAGATATCGCCAATGTCATGCAAAAGTGCCGACACCACCCAATCGGTATCCGCCCCATCACGCCAGGCCCGGGTGGCGGATTGGACGGAATGGCCAAGGCGGGTGATTTGATAGCCAGAGAGGCCCTCATCCAGCTCCACCAACGCCTTCAAGAGCCGTTTGGCGGTGTCTTTGGTGTGGTCGATCTCATGGGCGGTGAGGAATTCATACTCTTCCTTCGTGCCGTCCTTCATCTGGGTAAAGCTGACTTTGTCCATCATGCATGCCTCGCGTTGATCAGGAATACAGGCCCTGGCCGTCTTCCGTTGCCCCGTCCATCAGCGCCTCAGTTTGCGCCACCCTGATCTCATCGTAGAGCGCGAGGCTGGCCTGCGTAAAGGGGGCAGTTGGGGGGGCGAAATTGATGAAATTGCCCGTCCGGTCCGCGCCTCGGGCCAGAATGGCATAATCCTTCTTTGCCACCTGTTGCGCGATCTGGGGCGTGCAGTAGCGGATGGCGACAGCGATGCGGCGATCATCGGTGACATTGGGGCCGGAGCCGTGGATCATCAGCCCATGATGGAGCGACATCTGCCCTGGCTGTAGTTCTGCCGGCACCATGTCTTCGGGCGCGACATCAACCTGAATTTCCTGCCCGCGCGACAGGAGGTTGTCTTTGTCATATGTGTCTTCATGCGGCATGATCGGGTTTTTGTGGCTGCCCGGTACGAAACTCATGCAACCGCTGTCGAGCGTGGCTGGACTGAGCGCGATCCAGGCGGTGAGCAATTGATCCACTGCGCCGAAGCCCCAATAGGTCAGATCTTGATGCATCGTGACGATGGATTTGGTGTGTGGCTCCTTAATGAAGAATTCCACCGACCAGATTAGGATATCGGGGCCTAGGATGCCCTCGATCACATCGAGGACGCGCGGATCGGCGGCGATACGGTGCGCCATGGGAATCACGCAGTGCGCATTGACGCGCTTGTAGGTGTTGAGAGGATGAGGAAGGTTGGCGGAAAGCCATGTTTCCTCAAGCTGTTCGAGTTCTGTGCGGAGCCTGGCCGCGTCCTCAGCCGGGATCACGGGGATAGGGCGCAAGTAGCCATCTTCGCGGTAGCGGGTGATGTCTCGGGCGTCGAGAAGTCCTTGGCTGAGGGAAACGGCGTCGAGCATGATCCAGCGGTCCTTGGTTTGGGTGGTGGCAAGAGAGTATCGAACTTTGCCCACGACCAAAGCAGTTCTGCTGGACGCTGAGCATAAGTTGAACTTAGTCTGATGCGATGACGATCACTGTTCCTTCCCTCAATTGGCTGCGCGTCTTTGAGGCCGCTGCGCGGTTTCAAAGCTTTGCGCGCGCCGCCGAAGAGCTGAACATGTCCGCCGCTGCCGTCAGCCAACAGGTGCGCGCGCTAGAAGATCGCGTTGGGGCGCCGCTGTTCACGCGGGCGGCGCATTCGGTAGAATTGACCGATCTGGGGCGGGCCTATCTGCCAATTGTGCAGCAATCGCTATTGTCCCTGCAAAACGCGACGGACGGGCTTTTTGGGCAGGCGCGGTCGCAGCAAGTGCACGTTCAGGCAGAACTTCTCTTCTGCCACGGGATTTTGGCACCGGCCTATCAGGCCTTCACTGAGACGCACCCCGAGATCACGTTGCTTTTGAGTTCTGCCTTGCATGCGCCAGAGGTGCGCCAAGGGCTTTTTGACATGCGCATTGTCTTTGGCAGCCCGCTTTTGCACGCGGCAGAGAGTGACTTTCTGGTGGCAGAGCGGCTTTACCCAGTGGCGCGGCCAGAGATTGCACAATGCATTACAAACCCAACGGACCTTTTGGAACATCGATTGATTGAGGTGACAACGCACAGGGCCGGCTGGGCGCATGTGTTGGAGCAGATGAGCGAGGTGGCGGTGACCGCCCGGTTTGCCTATGCCGACAGCAGTTTGGTGGCGATGTCGATGGCGTCTGCCGGGGCAGGGGTGGCGTTGGCCCGCGCCCCGGTCAGCGTGAAAGCCGTCACAGATGCAGGGCTTCAGCCCTGTTTGCCTGGGTTTGAGGCGCCCGGGCGCGAAGGCTATCATCTGATCTACCCTGAACGCGATGCGCTGCGCCGTCCTGCGCGGATGTTTCGGAACTGGTTGTTGGAGCTTTGCCAGAATTTGTCGCATTGATGTTGACGAAGGTAACCAGAGGTTGAGAAACCGCGCTGCTTCTGACAAGCAGACGAAACGGAATGTCGAGGGGCATCTCATGAAAGTGTTTCTGATCGGGTTTGGCAGAACCTGGACCAAAAGCGTGTCTGCGGCGTTGCTGGGCGCTGGTTTGAACGTGCTCGACATGCGTGCCGAGCGGCTCAATCGGACACTGCTGGTGCGTTTTTGGGCGCATAAAGACTATGACGCATTCAAAGCCTCGAGAGAGAAATACGATGTCGTTGAGGATCACCCTTGGCCGATGGTGTATCGCGAGTTGGATCAATGGTTCCCGGATGCGAAATTCATTTTATGCAGAGGGATGCAGATTTGTGGCTGAAATCAATCCTGAAACACACCGAGCAGCGCGGATCGCGGGTTTTCTTGGTGTCCCCGACCTCCGCCTGCCGCATCGCATCAAAAGTCAGTAGAGGCTTGAGCGTGAAGGACGTGTCTCAATGGGGTCAAAACACTCAGCACGGGTTCGCCCTGTGGTGGTTTGAAGGGTTGGCGGATGCATAATCAGCCAAACGTCAGCGTGAATGACCTTTGGGCGCCAGGCGCGGCAGAGCATCTTGCCCAGTTGATCGAAGCCCAAAAACTCGCCAAGCCTGGACGGTCTTACCGCAGTTTACTGTTCGGCGCAGGCGAAGCGACCCAATTTATGCTAGAGCATGGGTTGCAGGTCACAATGATTGAGGCGGATGATGCGCGGGCCGCTATGGCACAAGGCGCAGCGCAGGCGTCTGGGCTTGCAGATCAACTGACCCATCTGCCGTCCATAGATGAGCTAGGGCCAGACGAAAGTCTCCGCCGAGGTTTTGACGCGGCTTTGATCAGCGGGCCGGATAGGCTGGCCAGTTTGCAAACGGCGCTGGACCTGCTTGCAGATAATGCCCTTATTTTGCTGGAAGATACGCATCTGCCTGCGCATTGGTCCGCGTATCATTGGCTTTTGGCCACGGATTGCACGGTTTTCCAAAGCGCTCAGACACACACGGCGATCTGGCATAAATCGACCACACCGCAGAGCGAAACCTTTGCCCATCATTCCTTTGTTCGTCACGTTCGCTCGGATGAAAGCTTGATTGAGCCCGATCGCATCTTGATCCCCAAATCCTATGCGTCTGCCGAAAAGATCACCCCCACATTCACCGTGCTGAAAGAGTTGGACGATCTTCCAGAGCTTGAAACGCGGCTGCAACGATTGGGATTGATCCCAAGACGAGGCACTTATGGGTCCCCACAAGTCACTGAATTGCAGGACACGACGGTTTGGATCAAGGAAGGCCACAAGTATTTCGGCCGTGATGGGGAGGTTTACAGACAACATCGCCAGGTGGTGCAGCAGTACGACCCGCCTTTCGAGCTGGCCGAACCCGTGGATTTGCCAGGACGCACTTTGGACCTTTCTACACCGGGCGCCGGGCGTTACTCATTTTTTCTGTTGGATTCCTTGCCCAAGTTACACGTCGCGAAAGAGGCAGGTTTTGATCTTGGAACTTTTGATACGATCCTGGTGAACACAGGCGCAAAATGGATGCGTGCTACCATGGCCTCCGTGCTTGGGCACGAGGGTCCGCCTATTCGGTTTTTCAATCCCCAAAACCCTGCGTTCCGAATGGAGCGTTCCCTTCATCTCGAGGGTGTTCGGCTCACACGGTTCACGCCGGATTGGCTGCATGCCTATATCGATGAGCTTTTCGCCGCAGACGCTGCACAATCCTCGATTGATCAGCCCTCTTTTGGCAAGCATGTCTATATCAGCCGACAGCGCGCCAAGGGGCGGCAGATCGTCAACCATGAAGCATTTCTTGAAATGGTGTCGCAATTGGGCTTTGTCGAAGTGTTTGCGGAGGATTACACGCCGCGCGATCTTGCCATGCGATTGCGACAGACAGACATCCTGCTGTCCCCTCATGGAGCGGGATTGGCCAATCTGGTGTTTTGCCCGCCCACCGCGCGGGTGATTGAGCTTTTTAGCTCACACTACACATCGCAATACATCACTCTGGCGCGGGACCGGCGGCAACCCTATGAGGCGTTTTTGTGCCCTGACGAAGAGGGCCTGACGGTGTTTGACCGCTACGAGAATGTCGAGGGCAGCCGGGCCATTCACAATCGCCGGGATTTGGTTGTCCCGATAGACGCGTTGCGGACGCGGCTGGAGGCGTTGATCCGTTAGCCGGATTTTGCCCCCGCTTGTCACGCTGCGCAACGAGGCGTATAGCGCGGCCTAATGCAAGGAGGCCGCAAATGCACGGCAGCGCCAACGTCAACATTATGATCAAAGCCGCGCGCAAGGCGGGCCGTTCGCTGGTCAAGGATTTCCGCGAAGTGGAAAACCTGCAGACCACGATGAAAGGCGCAGGCGATTTTGTCAGCCGCGCCGATATCGCCGCTGAGGCCATCGTGAAAGAAGAGTTGATGGGTGCGCGGCCCACCTATGGTTGGCTCGGCGAAGAAGGCGGCGGTGAGGCGGGCGAAGATCCCACGCGGCGTTGGATTGTGGACCCGCTGGATGGGACCACGAATTTCCTGCACGGCCTGCCCCATTGGGCAGTGTCCATCGCGCTTGAGCACAAAGGTAAGATCGTCGCGGGCGTGATTTATGATGCGGCCAAGGATGAGCTTTTCTGGGCGGAAAAGGGCGAAGGCGCGTGGCTCAATGAAAGCCGCCTCCGCGTCTCGGCCCGATCAAAAATGATCGAAAGCATCTTTGCCACGGGCGTGCCCTTTGGTGGCCATCGCGATCTGCCGGCGACGCTGCAAGATCTGGCGCGGCTCATGCCCGCCTGTGCGGGTGTGCGGCGCTGGGGCTCGGCGGCGCTCGATATGGCGTATGTGGCCGCCGGGCGTTACGAGGGGTTTTGGGAGCGTGATCTCAACGCTTGGGATGTTGCTGCCGGTGAGATCATCGTGCGCGAGGCCGGTGGCCTGATCGAGACTGTCACAGGCGCAGGCAGTGTCGTTGAAACAGGCGATGTGCTTTGTGCCAATGAGGCGATCTTTGAGAAATTTGCGGCTGTGATCCGCGACAGGTGATTACCGCCGCCTGACCCGTGGGATCGTGGTTCGGACGTATTTGTATTTGGCTTCCGGGTGGGGAGGCGTGCCATGGGTACGGTGCCAAAACTCTGTGCCGCCCAGGCGTCGGAACACCGGAATGGTCAGCAGAACCCCAACTGCAAAGCCGCCAATATGTGCCCAATAGGCCACCCCACCGCCGCCCGGGTTCGGTGTTGAGAAGCCACCGAAGAATTGCAGCGCCAACCAGGCGAACAGTGTGATCCAGGCGGGTACTGGAATGATGCGAAAGAAGACAATAAAAAAGAAAAAGATGTCGACCCGTGCTTTGGGGAAAAGCAGCAGATAGCCGCCCATTACGCCTGCAATGGCTCCCGATGCGCCCACAGTTGGCACACTGGAATAAGGATCTGCCGCCACGTGGATCAGGGCCGCGCCGACACCACAGGCCAGGTAGAACAGCAAGTAGAGCACATGCCCCATCTTGTCTTCGATATTGTCGCCAAAGATCCATAGAAATAGCATGTTACCCGCCAGATGCATCCAGCCACCATGCAAGAACATGGATGTAAAAATTGTGTGCTGATTGACGCCCGATGTGATCGCCCCGGGCACCATGCCCCATTGCGAAAAGAACCCGTAAAGCGCGCGATCATCGGGATAGGCGGACCAGTACATGAGAAAAATCACGATATTGGCCGCCAGCAGCCCATAGGTGACAATCGGTGTACGCCCTGAAGGATTGTGATCACGGATCGGAAACATTTCGGCAACCTGCGCTTTGTGTGATCCAGGGTCAAGCGCTCAAAATGGCAGAGCCTGTGCTGTTGGAGGAGGGTCCGGATTTGGATATTTGTGAAAAGAAAGAAGCCGCAGGTGAAGCGCCCTGTCCCGGCGGGATGCCCCGAACGGACAGGGCGGCTTCTTCCTTTTACGGTCATCGGCTTCCCAGCCTGTTCCGCCGGTCAACCTTACTTAGACGTGGTTAACAAACCTTTTCGGCTTCTTTCTTTTTGGAATTATCCCGGGGGTGTGGGGGCTGGCCCCCACAGAACAGCGCGGTGTGGGGCATCGTTTGTGCCTAGGCCGCGCCGCCCAAAAGGGCCGCGTTTCCCCCGGCGGCTGTCGTGTCGACGCACACATGGCGTTCCTGACAGGCATGGCCCAAATCCGGCATGCTTGTAATCAGCGGAAGGATCGGCCCGTCACGTTTGGCCAGCGCTTGCGCGTAGGCGCGTGCGGTCTCCGCGTCGCCCCACCAAAGCGCGCCGGAAAAACCGGCAAGCGTGCCAAGTGCCGATGGGTCCAAAGCGCCGTCTAGCACAATGGCATGGCCCCCCAATGCAGTAACGGCGTCGCACTGAGCCTGGGCTGTTGCCGCGCCCGGACCTAGGCAGAGAAGCGGCGCCCGGGCGTGGGTGGACAAGCGGTTGGACTCACCCGTGGGCCCCGGCAAGAGGATGTCGTTGGTCGTGCCAGGGGGGGCGACGCATACGCGCGCATCATTTGGCAAAATCGTGGTCGGATTGTCCCAGCCAGTGCTCGAAAGCGGGGCCGGATTGCGGATGAACCGCGCGAGATAGTGCGGACCGCCCGCCTTTGGGCCGGTACCGGATAGCCCTTCGCCGCCGAAAGGCTGGCTGCCGACGATGGCGCCGATCTGGTTGCGATTGACGTAAATATTACCGGCCCGGACGCGCTCTGACACATGCTGCACGCGGTCATCAATCCGGGTCATCAGCCCAAAGGTGAGCCCGTAGCCCGTCGCGTTGATGTCATCGATCACATTATCAAGGTTTTCGGCCTTGAAGGTGGCCACGTGCAGGACGGGGCCAAAGATCTCACGGCGCATGTCACCTATGCCTTGTACGCGGATCATGGTTGGCGCGATGAAATTGCCTGTGTTTGGCGTTCTGATCTCATGCAACACGCGGCCCTCTGAGCGGGCGGTTTGAATATGGGCCGCGATGTCGGCGCGGGCCTCTTCATCGATCACGGGGCCAACATCGGTGTGCAAGTGCCAGGGCGCATCGAGGCGCAGGGCGTCCATTGCGCCCCTCAGCATGTTGATAAGGCCCTCGGCGATGTCTTCTTGCACGTAAAGACAACGCAGGGCGGAGCAGCGTTGACCGGCGGATTGGAAAGCGGATTCAACGATGGCCTGAACCGCTTGTTCAAGAAGTGCCGTACTGTCGACGATCATGGCGTTGTGGCCGCCGGTTTCGGCAATAAACGGCGCGCCAGGATCGAGGTGATCTGCCATTGTAGCGCGGATTTTGAGCGCCGTTTCGGTGGAGCCCGTGAACGCCACGCCCTTGACGCGCGGATCGGAGGTAAGTGCGGCCCCCACATCGCCAGCGCCGGGCAAGAGTTGCAGCGCGTCTTTGGGCACGCCAGCATTATGCATGAGCCTGACGGCGAGATGTGCAATGAGGGGTGTCTGTTCTGCTGGTTTGGCAAGGACGGCATTGCCTGCCGCCAGGGCCGCGCTGATCTGGCCGGTGAAGATGGCGAGCGGGAAATTCCAGGGGCTGATGCAGGTGAATGTGCCAATGGGTTCGGCCGTGGGCGCGTTGGCACCGTAGTAGCGCAGGAAATCGACCGCCTCGCGCAACTCTGCCACTGCGTCCATCTGGGTTTTGCCCGCTTCACGCACCAGAAGCGCGAAAATTTCTCCGAAATTTTCCTCATATAGCTCAGCCGCGCGAGCCAGAATTTTGCCGCGGTCCTGGGCGGATGCCTGCCATGGATTGGCGGTGGCCAGAGCAGTTTCAATGTCTTGTGAGCTTGCCACCTCGAGGGTGCCTGGCCTGTCTGAGGGATCGGCCGGGTTGGCAGTCGGTTGAGGCGGGAGCGCCGTGGCTTTGCCCGCAATGAGCGGCCCGGCGGACCATGTCGCGGTGGCAAAGGGCGCTCGGGCGGCGTCTATCAAATCCAATGTCGGTTGGTGATGCAGGTCAAACCCTCGGGAATTGGGGCGCTCAGGTGCAAATAATTCGGTGCCTTTGGAGAGCGGCGCAACCGGATCTGAGAGCGCCTCAAAGGGATCACGGGCGACCACTTCAGGGGGCACGTCTTCGTCAACGATCTGATTGACGAAGCTGGAATTGGCCCCATTCTCCAGAAGGCGACGGACGAGGTACGCCAGAAGATCGCGATGCGCGCCAACGGGGGCGTAGATGCGGCAGCGGGTCTTTTCCCGCTCCATAACGATGGTGTGCAGAGCCTCACCCATGCCGTGCAGGCGTTGGAACTCAAACGTCTCTTTATCCTCTGCAATATCCTCGGCCATGTCCAAAATCGCCGCGACGGTGTGGGCATTGTGCGTGGCAAATTGAGGGTAGATGCGGTCTGTTAACCCTAAAAGTGTGCGCGCGTTGGCGATATAGCTGACATCTGTCGCGGCCTTGGTTGTGAAGACAGGGAAGCCATCCATCCCTTCAACTTGGGCGCGTTTGATCTCAGTATCCCAATAGGCGCCTTTCACGAGGCGGATCATAATCTTTCGGTCAAGCCGTGTGGCCAGATCGTGCAGGTGGTGAATAACGAGGTTGGCGCGTTGGCCATATGCTTGCACCACCACGCCAAAGCCGTCCCAATCTTTGAGTGCAGGCTCAGACAGGGCGGCCTCAATCACGTCGAGGGAGAGCGACAGACGATCGGCCTCTTCGGCGTCAATATTCAAACCCATGCGGGCGGACTTCGCCAAGAGCGCGAGGGAGCGCAGGCGGGGCATCAGGACATCCATCACATCGTCGCGCTGGGCCACCTCGTATCTGGGGTGAAGCGCAGAGAGTTTGACCGAAATGCCAGGGTTCTTGCGAATGTCATCGTGGGTGCAAGCAGACGAAATCGCCGTGATCGCGCGCGAATAGGCGAGGTGATACCGGATGGCGTCCGCCTCCGTACGCGCAGCCTCGCCCAGCATGTCGTAGGAATAGGTGTAGCCCTTGGCCTCCATGCCTGCTGCGCGGGTCATGGCGCCGTCGATGGTTTCGCCCAGCACGAATTGCCGGCCCATTTCCTTCATGGCCCGGCCCACAGCGGTGCGGATAACAGGCTCGCCCAGACGTCGGATCGCGGCGCGCAGATGGCCCACGGGACCGGGTTGATCATCGTCGAGCACTTTGCCGGTCAACATGAGCGCCCAGGTGGAGGCGTTGACGAGCGACGAGGTGGAATGGCCAAGATGCCTGCCCCAGTCAGACGGCGCGATTTTATCTTCAATGAGGGTGTCAATCGTGTCGGCATCGGGGACGCGCAGCAGCGCCTCAGCCAAGCACATCAGCGCCACGCCTTCGTCTGTTGAAAGGCCATACTCGGCAAGAAACACCTCCATCAGGCCGGGGTTAGCTTCGCTGCGTATGGCGCGGACAAGATCTGCCCCACGGGACGCAATCCTTGCGCGGTCCTGTTCACTCAAACCGGCAATGTCGATGAGACGGGCAATCGTTTCTGCCTCGTCGGCATAGGTGCTCAGATCAATGGCACGCCTTGTATCGTTATCATAGGGCATTGGCAGATACCTCAAGAGAGTGAATTCATCTATCATACCATGAGAAAATAGAGTATTTTTCCCGAAAAAAGTGACTTTGCAACGCAAATGCGTGGAAAAATACATGCAAAACGGACAATCAGACTTGGATCGGTTCGATCGTGCGATCCTCGGTGCTGTCGCAGCGGATGGGCGGATATCGATCACGGACCTGGCCCGTGTTGTGGGACTGTCAAAGTCACCCACGCAAGCGCGCCTCAAGCGGTTGGAAGCGGCCGGTGTGATCACCGGCTACCGCGCGCAGATTGATCCGATCCGATTGGGCCAAGATCATGTGAGCTTTGTTGAGGTGCGGCTGCAGGACACGCGGGAGACCGCTCTGGCCGCGTTCAATGCGGCGGTTCTGAAAGTGCCCGAGATCGAGCAGGCGCACATGATTGCGGGCAATTTTGATTACCTTCTGAAGATCCGGACGCAGAACATGTCAGATTATCGTCGGGTGTTGGCGGAACGTATCTCAACGCTGCCTTTTGTGGCAAACACGTCCACTTATGTGGCAATGGAGGCGGTGAAAGAGACGGTTTCCCCTGATGTGATTTGATTTGTGCCCATGCCGCGCCATTGTTTTGGGCATGTCCAGATTTGCCAGCCTCCCCGCGATCGCCCTTTTCTTTGCAACGCCTGCTTTTGCCGAGGTTTGCCCGGCAGCGCCGGATTACACCTCTGAAACGGAAGCGCTGCTTGAGAGCGTGAAGATCGCGCCAAATGAGTATGAGGCGCAATTGATCGCTGTTGAGCTTTGGAAACTTTGGGCAGATGCCCCAGATGAGCGGTCGCAAGAGTTGCTGGATGAAGGGATGGAGCGGCGGGCGTCATTTGATTACTCCGGCGCGCTGGATGCGATTAACGCGCTAATTGAGTACTGCCCGGATTATGCCGAAGGGTACAACCAGCGCGCGTTTGTGAATTTTCTGAGGCAGGACTATGAGGCCGCGCTTCCCGATCTTGATCGTGCACTGGAGATGAACCCACGCCATATTGCGGCATTGACCGGACAAGCTTTGACGCTGGCAGCGCTTGATCGTAATGCTGAGGCGGCGCTCGTTCTGCGCCGGGCCCTGGAGATGAACCCGTGGTTGGCGGAGCGGCGCATGTTGCCGGCATTGGAAGCCAAAGAAACCGAGCTCTGAGATTTAATGCCTCTGGCTGGGATAGTTTTGGCCAGAAGAAACAGCCACGTTTTTGTTTCGCATGTGACGTTTACACCGCGAAGATTGCAGATATTGTGCGCCGAACTGGCCCGCGTGGTGGAATGGTAGACACAGAGGACTTAAAATCCTCAGGCTGAAATGCCGTGCCGGTTCGAGTCCGGCCGCGGGTACCAGTTTAACATGATCGCAGGGTGAGGTTTCTGCCGGGTCAAGTCTCGGTTGCTGACAGTCTTTGTGCTAATATATTGACTCATAGCTATATAACGATGTAACAGCCCCTATGCCGGATCGTTTGGAACAATCTAAAGCCCTTGCCAGTCAGACGCGCCTGTCGATCCTTGAATGGCTGACGGAGCCAGACCGGTATTTTTCGCATCAAGTGACAGGCCAGCCGTCTGAAATCGGCGTGTGCGTTACACTTATCACAGAGAGGCTTGAGATGGCGCAGCCAACCGTCAGTCGCCATTTGGAACTGCTGCGGCGTGCTGGCTTTCTGAGCGTCGATAAAATTGGCCGATGGTCTTTCTTCCGAAGAGATGAAGCCGCAATCTTGGACTACAAAATGTGGATCAATGACCATCTTTGAAGCAGCGGATGCCGTGTTGTTGCCTGGCTTTTCGCGTCAGTTTGTAGATGTGGGCGGCAGGCAAGTCCTGACGTTGAGCGGCGGAACGGGGCCTGCCGTTTTGCTGCTGCACGGTGACCCTCAGACGCATCTTTGCTGGCACCACATCGCGCCCAAATTGGCAGAGCATTACTCGGTTTTGTTGACCGATATTCGGGGACGGGGCGCAACCCATAAACCTGCTCAGAACGCCCAGGACAATGCCTATACTAAGCGCGCGATGGCGCAGGAGCAATTGAGCGTGATGCGGGCCTTGGGGCACACCTCCTTTCAGCTCATTGGCCATGATCGCGGCGCGCGTGTGGCTCGGCGCATGGCTTTGGATCATCCTCAGGCTGTGGAGCGTCTCGTTGTTATGGATGTGGTTCCAGCCTTGGATTTTTACGAGCGCTCAAATGCGGAGATCGCGCAGGAGTATTTCTATTTTTACTTTCTGACGCAGGATTACCCAATTCCAGAGCGTTTGATCGCGGCCGATCCCAAAGGCTTTATGCGTTTGATCCTGGAGGGACTGTCAGACCGGCCCGTCGTTTATGATCCAATGGCCATTGACGCGTATCTAACGGCAAGTACAACGCCCGAGGCGATCATCGCGATGTGTGAATGCTTTAGAGCCGGGTTTCATATTGATCGTTTGCATGATGCGGCGGATCGCGCGGCAGGGTTGAAGATCAACTGCCCTGCTTTGATTATGTGGGGAACGCGGGGTGTTGTGGGTCAGCACTTTGATATGAAAGCAATCTGGCGCGGTTGGTGCAGTGATCCCAGTTTTGCCCCAATGCCGAGCGGACATTTTATTCCCGAAGAGGCCGCAGCACCGGCTTTGGCCGCCTTGCAGAAATTTTTGAACTAGCCTCGTAGCCGCAAATTTTCCGGTTGGCCGGCTTCGATGGCGGCCCGTCGTGGTTTTTCAACCTAGGCTGCATTTGCGTTTTTCCGAAACCGTGCGATGATACCACCGCGCCAGCATTTAAAATCAATTTGCCAGCTGTAACGGGCCCGCTTTTGCGGAGCCCAATCTTCATGTTTTGGGAGGAAATAAATGAACATTCATACAGATGCCAGCGGCCCGAGTGCAGCTCTCGACACCAGTCACCTGGATGTCGAATTCCCCTACAAGGCGCGTTACGGCAACTTTATCAACGGTGCGTTTGTCGATCCGAAATCGGGCAAATGGTTTGAAAATGTGACCCCAATCACCGGTGAGGGGATTTGCGAGGTGGCGCGGTCGGATGCGTCTGACATTGAGGCCGCGCTGGATGCGGCTCATGCCGCGGCCCCGAACTTTGGCAAGACGTCCCTTGCGGAACGCTCCACCATGCTTTTCCGCATTGCCGATCGGATTGAACAAAACCTGATGACGCTCGCAGTGGCCGAGACGCTGGACAATGGCAAACCGATCCGCGAGTCTGTGAATGCCGACCTGGCGCTGGCGATTGATCATTTTCGCTATTTCGGCGGTGTGATCCGCGCTGATGAAGGCTCCATTGCCGAGATCGACAATCAGACCTATGCCTATCACTTCCATGAGCCTCTGGGCGTTGTGGGGCAGATCATTCCGTGGAACTTCCCTATTCTCATGGCTGTGTGGAAGCTGGCGCCGGCCCTGGCGGCTGGCAATGCGGTGGTGCTGAAGCCCGCAGAGCAGACGCCTGCGTCGATCATGGTGCTGATGGAGCTTCTGTCTGACATCATCCCGGCTGGCGTGGTCAATGTGGTCAACGGGTTTGGCGAAGAGGCCGGCGTGGCGCTTTCGACCTCCACTCGGATTGCCAAACTGGCCTTTACCGGGGAGACGACGACGGGCCAGAAGATCATGCGGGCCGCCTCCGAGAACCTGATCCCGGTAACGTTGGAGTTGGGCGGAAAATCTCCCAATATCTTCTTTGCCGATGTGATGGATGAGGATGATGCGTTCTTTGACAAATGCCTAGAGGGCTTTGCCATGTTCGCGCTCAATCAGGGAGAGGTGTGCACCTGTCCATCGCGCGCGCTGGTCCATGAAAGCATTGCGGATGCGTTCCTGGAAAGGGCCGTCGCTCGGGTGCAGAAGATCGTGCAGGGCAATCCTTTGCAGATGGACACAATGGTGGGCGGTCAGGCATCGACCGAGCAAATGGAGAAGATCACGGGCTATCTTAAGCTGGGCAAGCAGGAAGGCGCCAAGGTGCTCACAGGCGGTGATGTGGCCAATCTGGGCGAGGGCCTGGGCGATGGTTACTACATTCAGCCCACGGTGTTCCGGGGTGACAACTCCATGCGCATTTTCCAAGAGGAGATCTTTGGCCCTGTTCTGTCGGTGACCACGTTCAAGGACGAGGCAGAGGCGATCAAGATCGCCAATGACACGGATTATGGCTTGGGTGCCGGTGTCTGGACGCGCAACGGCAACACCGCATTCCGGATGGGCCGCGCGATTGAAGCGGGGCGTGTGTGGACGAATTGCTATCACCACTACCCGGCGCATGCGGCCTTTGGCGGTTACAAGAAGTCTGGCATTGGGCGAGAGAACCACAAGATGATGCTTGATCACTACCGTAACACCAAGAACCTGCTCGTAAGCTATGACGAGAACCCGATGGGGTTCTTCTAAAGCCACCGGGTCATCGATCAAGTGGGCCGCCCTTGCGGCCCGTTTGCGGCAAACCCAAAGTGCTACGCTGGCCGCCTGATCAGATCGTTGCGGATCGCACAGCCTCTGGCCTGATCTGGTTCAAGCCGGGGGTGTCAGGCTGCGCATGCCCTCAAAACGCTCTTCCCACGCTTCGCGCTCCTCGTCACTGATCTTGGCAAAGAGCACGTCCGGCACGGTGAAAGTGTGCCCCTCAGGAAGGGTATTGAGCGCGGCTTTGACATCCTCTGGCCAATCCATATCCAGCGTGTTCATCGCCGAAAGCATGCGCGCGGCGGCATCGGGGATGAAGGGTGCGGAGAGGACGGCGTAAAGCCGGATGAGGTTGAGCGCGAGGCGTATTTGAGCGGCGGCCAGATCGGGGTTTTCCTTGAAGGTGGACCAGGGCGCGGCCTCTTGCAGGTATTCGTTACCGGCAACCCAGATGGCGCGCAGCTCCTGGCTGGCCTTGCGCAGCTCGATCGCGTCCATGTGGCGCTCGAAGGCGCGAATGCGGGTGGTGAGGTCTGCGATGAGAGCGGTTTCCTGCGGGCCGTAGGTGCCGCCTGAGGGGATCTCCTCGCCAAACTTGGAACGGCAGAATTTGGTGACGCGGGAGACAAAATTGCCCAGCACATCGGCGAGGTCTTTGTTCACCGACGTCTGGAAGTTTTGCCAGGTGAATTCGCTGTCAGAGTTTTCCGGCACGTGGGAGAGCAGCCACCACCGCCAGTAATCCGAAGGCAGTATCGAAAGCGCCTGATCCATGAAGACGCCACGGGCCTGGGACGTTGAGAACTGCCCGCCGTCATAGTTGAGGTAGTTGAAGCTCTTGATGTAATCCACCAGCTTCCACGGCTCGCCGCTCCCAAGGATCGTGGCCGGGAAGCTGAGCGTGTGGAAAGGCACGTTATCCTTGCCCATGAACTGAGTGTAAGTCACGTCATCTGCGCCTTTGTCGGTGCGCCACCAGCGTTCCCAATCGGATGCGTCGCGCCCCGTGGCCTCCGCCCATTCGACGGCGCAGGCGATGTATTCGATGGGGGCGTCGAACCAGACGTAGAAAACCTTACCTTCCATGCCGGGCCAATCCGCGTCGCCGCGTTTGACCGGGATGCCCCAATCGAGATCACGGGTGATGCCGCGATCCTGCAGCCCGTCGCCATCGTTGAGCCATTTCTTGGCAATCGATGTGGTCAGGATGGGCCAATCTGTCTTGCTGTCGATCCAATCGCTGAGCTGCTGGCGCATGGCCGACTGGCGTAGGTAAAGGTGCCGGGTCTTTCGCAGCTCAAGGTCGGTGGAACCGGAAATGGCCGAGCGGGGATTGATCAAGTCGGTCGGGTCAAGCGGTTTGGTACATTCTTCGCATTGATCCCCGCGGGCCTTGTCGTAGTCGCAGACAGGGCATTCGCCTTCGACATAGCGGTCAGGCAGGAACCGGCCATCGGCGTTGGAGTAGAACTGTTGTTCTTCGACCTCGGTGATCAGGCCTTCATCCGCCAAACGGTTCGCGAAATGCTGCGTCAGCTTGTGGTTTTGCGGGCTGGAGGAGCGGCCAAAATGGTCAAAGCTGAGGCGGAACCCGTCGGAGAGATCCTTTTGCACCTGCCACATCTCAGTGCAGTACTCTGCCACCGGTTTGCCGGCCTTGGCAGCGGCCAATTCGGCGGGGGTGCCGTGTTCATCTGTGGCGCAAAGAAACATGACCTCGTGACCGCGTGCGCGCAGGTAACGGGCATAAAGATCGGCGGGAAGCTGACTTCCCACCAGATTGCCCAAATGCTTGATGCCGTTGATATACGGGATCGCGGACGTGATCAGGTGGCGGGCCATGGTGTGTTCCTTGGGGTGTGATGTTTGGGCGGTTTAGCGCAAGGGCAGGGCCTGTACCAGACCGGTGTCACAGGGCCGCTCACGCCCCGGACTTGATCCGGGGCCTCCGTTTTTGGTTTGGCCAGACAGAAAGAGGATGTCCCGGGTCAACCCCGGGACGGGTGTTCTTAGGAACTTGGCAGCTGTTTGGCGCTCCACCGGGCCTCATTCTTCTCAATAGCTGCGATCCGCTCGGTCGTCTTGGGGTGGCTCAGCAACCACGCCGGAATGGCCCCGCCGCGGGAGTTTGTCAGCGCTTCAAGCTTGCCGAAAAGGGATTTTTGCGGACCTGTGCCGATACCTGCCTTGATCAAAAGCGCGGAGGCATATTCATCCGCCTCATATTCATCATCGCGTGACATACGCGCCGCCAGAAGGGACGCCAGCGCGTTGGCAATCAGCGGCCCCACGAAAGGGATGAACCGCGACAGGATCATGGCAAGCGCGGTGCGCAGGGCGTTTTGCCCGGAAAAATCGATCATCCGCTTGCGGGCATGGCCCAAGGCGACATGGCCCAGCTCATGGGCAATGACGGAGGCCATCTCTTCGGCGGTCACCTCACCGGTCTGGAATTTGCGATAAAAGCCCCGTGTGATGAAAATGCGCCCGTCGGGTGCTGCAAGGCCGTTCACCGGATCAATTTCGTAGATGTAAACTGGGATGCGCGGCACATCCAGGGCGTCGGCCATCTGCCGCATCATCACGTGCAGCATCGGATCGGCGAGTTCTGTCGAGCGTTCATCAAGCTCGCGCTTAGTGCGCCAGACGGAGAAGCGGTACATCACAAGGCCGTAGCCGACGATGAGGAGGAGGGGCAGGATTTTCAACATAAGCCTGATATGGTGTTCGGTGCGGTGCGCGGCAAGGCATGTGCGACGGTTGCGCATGTGTGGCCAGTTCGGGAAACGCATTCTTTTAAAGAATGGGGTCGATGTCTTTGAAAGACTTCGGGGCCTCTAGCGTTCCAGCAGGTCAAGAGGCTGACGCGAAAGGCGCTCTACGCCCGTCTCAGTCACCAGCATGGAATGGCCCATGCACATGGCCAGCCCTGTGTCGCTGTCCATCAAGATCATGTGCAGAAAGAACACTTGCCCGCTTTGTATGGGCAGGGGATTGCCTTCATAAAACATCGGAAATTCCACCCAGATCGGGTTGTAAACCGCGCCCATGGCGTAGCCGCAGGCCTGCATCCGGGCGTCGTTGAACCCGTGTTTGTCGAAAACCTGCGCATGAGCCGCGTAGACATCCCCCATGCGGGCGCTCGGCCGTATCGCGGCTTCGCAGGCCTCTAGCGCCTCAACCGATGCCGCGTGCATGCGTTTTTGAGTGTCGGAAGCTTTGCCAATGACCACCGTACGCATCATGGCGGCATGATATCGCGCATAAGCCCCGGCCCATTCCCATGTCATCTGGTCCTGTGCATCCAAAGAGCGCCGCCCCGAATAGTACCGACACAGGAGTGCGCCCGCGCCGGATCCTATGATGAATTCATTGCCCGCATAGTCGCCACCGCCCTCAAACACCGCGCCTTGCATGGCAGCAAGAATGTCCCCCTCAAAAGCGCCTGCGCGTGTTTTGGCAAGGCCCGCATCCATCGCATCGTCAGAGAGCTTTGCGGCTTTGCGGTGCATCGCAATTTCAGCGGCTGACTTCACCCGGCGCAGCTTGCGGCAAAGCTCTGAGTGATCCTTGAGCCCGGGGAGTGCAGCCCGCAAAAGTTGACCGTTGTAATCCGTAAGTCCTGATGTATCGGACTCAAATCCCAGTGCCGCCTCGGAGAGCCCCATATCGCCCAACAACGCGATAAGATGGTCTGTCGGGTTGGAACCCTCATACTCGGGCCAGACATGTATCTGATCATTTTCTAGGATTGAGGTGTGCTGTGCTTGCCTCAAATCGGGCATCCGGGTCAGCAGCTGAATGTCACCCCTGGCGGTCATCACCATGCATTGAAACATCGCAAAACCAAACGTGTCGTACCCCGTGAGCCAGTAGTGGCTTTCCGGCGCAAAAAAAAGCATAGCATCAAGGCCGGCCTCTTCTATCGCGGCTCGGGTTTTGGCTTGGCGGGCGCGATACTCGGCGAGGTCAAAATGGGACATGGCCTGCAGCCTGCGCTTGATACGTGCGGCGCGTCAAGCGTTGGGGTTAGCTCACCCGCCGCTCTCTCTCGTCGACGGTCATGTTAGAACCCGGCACAAACTCCACGTGGCCATCGCAGACTTGCGCGAAGGCCTTGGCTCTTGCAAGGCGCGGAGTGAGCCAAACAACACTGTGCCCAGCCTTCAACTGAGCTGACAGTTTGGCCGTGATCCAATCTTGGCTCCAAGGCGTGTTGTCTTGCACATCCTCTAAGCACACCCGCTCGGCATCGCGGCGCGCAAGCTCAAGGATCTCTTTATCTTTCGCTCGGTCGAAGAAGATCACATCCGCCTCTTGCAGGCGTTGCACCGCGCGCAGGGTCTGCAGATCGCGCGCACCGCAGCCCGGATCTAGAATGCAAAGTGACCCGCCAACGTCTTCCACCATACCGCCCGCAGCAATCGCTTCTTTAATGGCACTAGCCGCATGGGCCTCAACCCCGCGGTGCCACATCTCAGCTGGGGGTCCGGCAAAAACCCATCGCCAGAAACCGCGCCTATGTCGGCGCTCCACGTGTTTGGCAACAGCCCCGCGCAGCCGCCCGGCCAGCGCAGCCAAACCGCCCAGATTTTGCGGCAATTGCTCTTCGAGTTGGGTTTTGATCTGGCGCGCCAGCACAGGGCAAGTGCCTTCGGTGCCGATGGCGATCACCACCGGATCACGATCCACCAGTGACGGCGTGGTCATGTCACACAAATGCGGTTGATCCACCACATTCACCAGGCATCGGGCAGATTTGGCCACGGCATGGGCGCTCACATCGATCGCAAAGCACCCGGTCGCCACAAACACCATCGTCGCGCCGGCAAAAAAATCCTCGGTCAGTGGGCCCTTGTACCACGCTGCGCGACCGGCCTCGACCAGCGCGTCTATTTCGGGGTCCAGCTCTAACGCGGCAAAGACGATTTGGGCGTCTGTTTTCAACAGCAAACGCGCCTTTTGCGCCGCTTGTTCGCCGCCGCCCACGATGATCACGCGGGCATCGGTGGTTTTGATGAACATGGGAAAGGCTTTCATGGCAATCTCCGGATCAATCGGTGGCTCATTCGGCGGCTTGCGGCAAGGTGAGGGTCTTGAGAAGGCTTGCGATCTCCGGTTTGCACGAGCCGCAATTTGTACCGGCGCGCAGGGACTGCCCGATCTCTTCAACCGTCATCAGCCTGTCCGTTTCAACAGCCCGCGCAATCGTGTTGATCCCCACCCCAAAGCAGGAGCAGAGCACCGGCCCAGGGTCTGGAACATCCGCAGGCGTACGGCCAGTGAGGATCTGATCCATGTCCGCACCGGGGCGGGTCGCCAAATAGTCACGCATCACGGCCACAGGCTCAGGCGCAATGAAAATCGCGGCCAGAAGACGGCCCGCCGCGTGGAAAGCAAGACGGTGGAGATTGCGGGCAGGATCGCTGAAGGAGGTGATCTGCGCGTTCGGAAGATCAAAGAGCGCGCGAGCGCTCTGTTCCCAGTCCTGCGGTGCGTTTCGGCCTGCCAATTCCACGCGATAGCCCGCCTCTGTCCGGGCCATTGCCCAGTAATCGCTCTTTGGGCCAGGCATATCGAGTGAGACAGCAAACCCGTACCACGCGGCCTCGAATTTGTGGACAGAAACAACAGCCGCCTTTGATTCCGGCTGACCTGAGATAGGATCCACCGCGCCCGTCACCAACGCGTCAATTCGGGCGGAAGGCGCGGTTTCGCCTGTCCAATGCATGGGCGCAAAAACCTGTCCAACGCTCACATCCGTGGTGATCCGTGCGCGTAGGATGCAGGTTGCATGGGGGCTTTTGACCTCCACCAGATCGGCTGGGCAGATTGTCAGCAGTGCCGCGTCCGTTGGATGAATGTCGAGGTATGGCTCAGCCAGATGCGATGACAATCGCGCCGACAGCCCGGTGCGTGTCATCGTGTGCCATTGATCACGCACCCGGCCGGTATTGAGCCGGAAAGGATAGCGCCGCCCGGTCTTGGCTGCCGGTGGTTTATGCGTGACGGGCAACAGCTTGGCCTTGCCATCGGCGTGAAAGAAACGCCCATCAGCAAAGAAACGCCCGCCTTTTTGTGCGCGTCTGACAGGCCAGCGCATGGGCTCCATCGCGTCAAACTCAGCGTCAGTAAAGTCTGCGAGGCCGGAGATGTCGAAATCCTTGCCAAACGCCCCGGCAATGGCCGACAAAGCTGCATGCTCGCGGAAAATCTCAGCCGGAGAGGTGAAGTTAAAAGCGCCGTGCCAGCCCATGCGGCGGCCCACCTCGGCAAGGATGTCCCAATCGGCGCGGGATTGCCCATAGGGCGCCAGCACGGCGCGCTGACGGCTGATGGTGCGGTCGGAATTTGTCACGGTGCCGTCCTTTTCCGCCCACCCTGCGGCGGGTAGCAATACATCCGCCAGGCGCGCGGTGTCGGTGGCCCCGGTGATGTCGCTCACCACCACGAAATCGCAGCCCGCAATGGCGTCGCGCACTGCGTCAGCCTCGGGCATGGAGACGGCAGGATTGGTGTGAATGATCCAAAGCGCCTTGATCCGCCCATCACCCACGGCGCGGAACATGTCGACGGCCTTCAGCCCCGCGGCCTGGGGCATCTCAGGGGCGTTCCAAAAGGATTGCACAGCGCGTCGGTGGTCGGCGTTTTCCAAGTCAAGATGACAAGCCAGCATATTCGCAAGCCCGCCCACCTCGCGCCCGCCCATGGCATTGGGCTGCCCGGTAACAGACAATGGCCCCGTGCCAGGTTTGCCGATGCGGCCTGTGGCGAGGTGGCAATTGAGGATCGCATTGACCTTATCGGCGCCGGATGTGGATTGATTGACACCTTGGCTGAACACGGTGACGACCTTTTCAGTCCCAATCCACATCTCGCAGAACTGCGCGACCTGTTGCGGGTCGAGGCCGGTTGCGCGCAGATCACTGGCCTCAGCGGTCGCGAGCGCTTCGGCGTAACCGGTGGTGTGATTGAGGAATGCTGGATCAACAGCCCCACGCGCGGCAATTTCCTTGAGCAGGTGATTGAACAGCGCAACATCGCTTCCAATCGTAAGCGGAAGATGCAGATCGGCCGCATCGCAGCTCGCCGTGCGGCGAGGATCAATCACGATAAGCTTTGTTCCGCGCTTGGCTTTCGCTGCGAGTACGCGCTGATGCAGGATTGGGTGACACCATGCAAGGTTGGATCCGACAAGAACCACCAGATCGGCCTCATCAAGATCCTCATAGGTGCCCGGTACCGTGTCTGTGCCAAAGGCGCGTTTGTGACCCGCGACGGTGGAGGCCATGCACAGACGGGAATTTGTGTCGATATTGGCCGTACCGATAAAGCCTTTGATCAGCTTGTTGGCGACGTAGTAATCCTCTGTCAGCAGCTGACCCGACACGTAGAATGCGCACGCATCAGGTCCGTGCATCTCAGCGGTGTCACGAAAGCGATCAGCCACTTTTTGGAGTGCTTCGTCCCATGTTGTCTCCGCGCCATGCACCATCGGGGCACGCAGTCTGTGGGCGTGCCCCACCGTCTCACCCAAGGCCGCACCTTTCGAACAGAGCTTGCCAAAATTGGCTGGGTGATCTGGGTCGCCCTTGACCAGCACGCCGCCATTGCCATCAGGCGTCAACAAGACGCCGCAGCCCACACCGCAATATGCGCATGTCGAGCGCTGCGTGGGGAGAGAGGTGCCGTCCATCATGCGGCCATGCTCAGGTGGGTAAGGCCGTTGCAGCGGGCCTCAAGCGGCAAGGCTGCAACGGCTGAGAGGGGGTCCTCGGGTGGGCCTTCTCTGTCATTAAAGGCGGCACCGAAAATCAGAGTATCGCGCATCACGCTGATGTCCTGCCCGGTTTGGATCAGGTCAAAAAACCAAGGTCCGTCTGCTGTGTCGCCGTACATCACCGCGCCGATCAAGCGATTGTCCTCAAGGACGAGCCGTTTGTAGATGCCTTGCGATGGATCACGGTAGAGAATGTTTTCTCGTGTTTCTGAGGTTGCAAAATCACCTGCTGAGAAAAGATCGCAACCCGTGACCTTAAGCTTCGTGGACAGGCTTTTTTGAACGAACGTCGCGTCCTCATCCAGGATCGTTTTCGCCACGACACGGGCTTGATCAAAAATCGGTGCCACAAGGCCAAACGTGGTGTCGCGATGTTCGACGCATTCGCCCACCGCAAAGATCGCAGGATCCGACGTGCGCATGTGATCGTCAACTTGGATTGCCCGACCAAGCGCGAGGCCAGACTGCTGGCCGAGCCGCACCGACGGGCGGATCCCTACCGCCATCACCAGCAGGTCACAGGTCAACTCGGTGCCATCTTTCAGCTTCAGCGCCCTGACATGGCCGTCCTCTCCCAGGATTTCTTCCGAATGGGCATCGCAATGAACGGTGATGCCCTTACGCTCAAGCGAGGCCTGCAAAAGGCTCGCAGCCTCCGGATCAAGCTGACGCTCCATCAAATGCCCCATGAGGTGTACAACTGAGACATCAATCCCGCGCGCCGCCATACCGGCTGCCGCTTCAAGCCCCAAAAGACCACCGCCGATCACCACCGCTTTGGCACCAGGAGAGAGGGTGGCCATGGTCGTGGTGTCTTCCAGGTCGCGATAGGCGATGACACCGTTCAAATCGTGACCCGGAAGCGGGATGATGAAAGGATCAGATCCTGTGGCGATCAGCAGTTTGTCATAGGCAACGGTTCCGTTCTCGCCTTGCACGGTCTTTGCGATACGGTCGATGCCCGTCACACGCTCCCCAAAGCGCGTGGTGATGTTGCGCGCAGCATACCACGCGTCATCATGCGTGACGATATCATCATAGGCTTTCTCCCCCGCCAATACAGGGGAAAGCATGATGCGGTTATAGCTGCCGCGCGGTTCGGCGTTAAATAGGGTGATCTCGAAACGCTCAGATGCTGCCCCAAATGAGGGGTCAGTCAGGTGATCAAGCACCCGACCGGCGGCCATACCTGCGCCGATCATCACCAGTTTCTCGCGCGCCATTGGGCTTACTCCGCCGCCACCGCGGCCGGGGCGGGCGCGGGTTTTTTGGGCTTTGCGCCGTGCTCGTATTCTTCGAGGAAATCAAGCACCTCCTGGCGGTACTTGTAGTAATCAGGATGTTCCAACAGCGCTTTGCGGGTGCGCGGACGGGGCAGATCAACCTCGGTGATCTTACCAATCGTGGCGCGCGGGCCGTTTGTCATCATCACCACGCGGTCTGCAAGCAGGATGGCTTCGTCCACATCGTGGGTGACGCATACTGCCGTGACTTTCGTGCGTGACCATACCTCCATCAGCACTTCTTGCAGCTCCCATCGTGTGAGACTGTCAAGCATGCCGAATGGTTCATCCAAGAGCAGAAGCTTGGGCGAGAGCGCAAACGCGCGGGCAATGCCGACGCGTTGTTGCATCCCGTTGGACAGCGACGAAGCAGGCTTATCCATCGCGTCTGCAAGCCCCACGCGCTCCAGGTAGTACTCAACCACGTCTTCGCGCTCTGCGCGGCTGGCGCTTGGATAGACCTTATCGGCGCCCACAGCCACATTCTGCTTGGCGGTGAGCCAGGGGAAAAGGCTTGGCGCTTGGAACACTACGGCGCGTTCCGGGTCGGCGCCTTCCACATGGCGACCGTCCAGCTTGATCGCCCCTTTGGAGATCTCATTTAGGCCTGCCGCCATGGTCAACACGGTTGATTTGCCACAACCCGAATGGCCAATGAGAGAAATAAACTCGCCCTTGTTCATCTTAAGATCAAAGTCTTCGACCACGGTGAGCGGGCCCTTGGGTGTTGGATAAACCTTATGAAGTGCCGAAAAGTCGAGGAACCGATCCTCCACCAGACCATCCTGCGCTTTGGCCACCGCGGACGGCACGCCATGGATCGGGGTCACGTTTGGCAGGGTCTTCGTGCCCTTCACCTTGGCCTCGATACCCACATCCATCAGGTAATTGGTGATTTCACCCCGCAACGCCTTGAACCCTTCATGATGGTTCATCTCAGAGCGTTCGCGCGGGCGCGGGATCGAAACTTTGAATTCCTGGCCCAACGTGCCGTCGGGTGTCAGCGCGATGATGCGGTCTGCCAGCACAATCGCCTCATCCACGTCATTTGTGATCAGCACACAGGTTTTCTTGTCCGCTTCCCAGATTGCCTCAATTTCATCCGCAAGATTGGCGCGGGTCAGCGCGTCAAGCGCAGAGAGCGGCTCATCAAGCAGCAAAACCTCGGGGTTCATCGCCAGCGCACGGGCGACGTTCACTCTTTGACGCATACCGCCCGAAAGTTCCGCCGGGCGCCGGGATGCCGCGTGTGAAAGGCCCACCATCTTCACGTAGTGGGCGACTTTTTCGGCGCGCTCAGATTTGGACAGCTTTGGATAAACCGTGTCCACAGCCAGCCCAACATTGCCGCTTACTGTCAGCCACGGCATGAGCGAATAAGACTGAAAGATCACGCCGCGCTCAGGACCAGGGCCGGTGATTTCTGTGCCCTTGAAGGTGGCAGTGCCCTTGGTGGGAATGTCGAGACCCGCAAGGAGGTTGATCAGAGTGGTCTTGCCCGTTCCGGAGAAGCCAAGAAGGACGAGGAACTCGCCCTCCTTCACGTTCAGGTTAATGTTTTTCAGCACGTCGGTCCGGGCAGTGCCCTCACCGAAGCTTTTCGATACGTTGCTCAGTTCCAAAATCGCCATTTCAGATCACCGGTTGTTTGTGAAGGTGAAGAGCGATTGGATCGCGTACATCAGACGATCAAGCAGGAAGCCAATGATGCCAATGGTGAACACCGCAACCATGATCTTGGCAAGAGATTGGCTTGAGCCGTTCTGGAATTCATCCCATACGAATTTGCCAAGTCCAGGGTTCTGCGCCAACATTTCAGCGGCAATCAGAACCATCCAGCCAACACCCAAGCTTAGGCGCAACCCGGTGAAGATAAGCGGCAGAGAGGACGGCAAGACCAGTTTGGTGATCTTGGTATAGGTGCTCATCTTGAGAACCTTGGACACGTTCACCAGGTCCTTGTCGATGGAGGACACGCCAAGCGCCGTATTGATCAGCGTGGGCCACAATGAGCATAGCGTCACCGTGATGGCGGAGTTGAGAAATGATTTGGCAAACCAGCCATCCCCACTTGTGGCGTAAGTCGCCGATACGACCATCGTGACAATTGGCAGCCATGCAAGCGGTGAGACAGGTTTGAAAATCTGGATCAGCGGGTTTAGCGCGGCATTTGCATAAGGCGACAAGCCCGCAGCGATCCCGAGGGGTACGGCAACAACCGTCGCAATCAAGAAGCCGAAAAATACGGTTTTGATCGACGTCCAGATTTGATCGTAATAACTCGGCGCGCCTGTGTAGGCGATCTCCTTGATGCGCTCTGGCTGACCCGCGTCAATCAGCTTTTGATTGCGCTGCTCCAGGCGTTCATAGAATTTTTGCTCTTTGGCCGCCTTGGCTTGGGCGTCTTCATGAAGGTTGACCGCTTGCTCCCATACCTGACCTGGGCCTGGAATGGCGCCCAAAGACGTCTGAACCTGCGGAGCGAGCGCACCCCACATCACCAGAAAGGCGGCGATGGCCAACAGAGGCACCCCAAGAAGACGCCAGATTTCCGTAGCCTGAGCCTTGGGGTTGTCCCCAGCAGAGGCGCGCAAAACAGGTGTGACCCAGCTTAGCCCTAGGACCTGAAACCACTTATCGGCGGCGTTGATGCGGGTAAAGAGCCGTTCTCGACGAGCTTCCTTTGCGGCGTCGGCGGTCAGGCTTTCTGGATCGATGGCGGTCATGTCGCGGTCCTCAGGTGAGGGGTTGAGAGAGGCCTCAGATCAAGTCCGGGGCTGGTGGTTCGAGAGGCTGCGCGCGCGCCCCGAACTCAATCCGGGGCGCGGTTGCTTGGGATCAGCCTTGGACTTCGTTGCCGACAACGATTTGACCTTCTTTAAGGCCAATAGGCAGGCTTTGAAGATAAGCGTTGGGAAGACGCCCATCATAGGGGATCCCGTCGATGATATCCTCTCCAGGGGTTGCCGCTTTGAACCCGTCGCTCTCCCAGGGGAAGTCGGCCTCATCTGCCATACCCTCATCGACCAGAAGGCGTGCAGCCTCAAGATAGATGTCAGGGCGATAGACGGATTTTGCCACGTCAATGTACCACTCATCGGACTTTGTTTCGGCAATCTGACCCCAACGACGCATCTGCGTGAGGTACCAGATCGCGTCCGAGTAGAAGGGGTAGGTCGCATTGTAGCGGAAGAACACGTTGAAATCGGGGATGTCGCGCTTGTCGCCTTTCTCGAATTCAAAGAACCCGGTCATGGAATTCGCAATCACGTCATAATCGGCGCCCACATATTCCGGGCGGCTCAGGATTTCGACCGCCTCAGGCCGGTTGGCGTTGTCGTTTTCATCCAGCCAGATGGCCGCGCGAATAAGCGCCTTGACCACGGCTTTGGTGGTGTTCGGGTTTTCTTCGGCAAACTCTTTGGTGATGCCAAAGACTTTCTCGGGGTTGTTCTTCCAAAGCTGGTAGTCGGTGATCACCGGCACGCCAATGCCCTTGAACACGGCCTGCTGGTTCCAGGGCTCGCCCACGCAATAGCCGTGGATCGTGCCCGCCTCAAGCGTGGCCGGCATCTGCGGCGGGGGTGTTACTGACAGAAACACGTCCGCGCCGATCTGGCCGGAAATGTTTTCAGGCGAATAATAGCCCGGCTCCAGCCCGCCAGCGGCCAGCCAGTAGCGCAGTTCGTAGTTATGCGTCGAAACCGGGAAGACCATACCCATGTTGAAAGGTTCACCACGCGCCTGGAAATCTTCGACCACTGGTTTCAGCGCTTCAGCGGAAATCGGATGCTGTGGGCGGCCATCTTCCATCAGCGGAATATGAGGCTTCATCTGCTCCCAGATGTCATTGGAAACGGTGATGCCGTTGCCGTTGAGATCCATCGAAAAAGGGGTGATGATGTGCGCTTCGGTGCCAAACCCGATTGTGGCGGCCAGTGGCTGTCCGGCCAACATATGAGCGCCATCAAGTGTACCGTCGATCACACCGTCGAGCAGAACCTTCCAATTGGCCTGCGCTTCGAGCGTCACAAACAGCCCTTCGTCGAGGAAATAGCCGTTCTCATAGGCAACGGCCAGCGGGGCCATATCTGTCAGTTTGATGAACCCAAACGTGAGTTCATCCTTTTCTAAATCCAAGATCTCGGCATGGGCGGCTGTGCTCATCAGAGCGGCCGCAACGCCTGCCAAAAGTGTTCTTGCAATCATTCTGTAACCTTTCCTTACATCGGCCGCGTTCGGGCACAAAAAAAACCGCGTTCAACCAGCGCTTCACTGTGCGCAAGTCGAAAGCGGCGTCGCTTGGGGAGGCCCGATCATTCGGGAGAATCACTTTGAGCGTCATTGCTCGTAAGCAAACCGTGCGCTGCGCTGCCCTTGAAAATAAAGGAATTTGTACCCTGTTTTCGTCTCATGCCACCGCCGTTCGGAAACATGCTTAAAATTTGCGCATCATGCCGGGGTTGGTTCAAAAATGCGCCCATCAAAGAACGCATCGCGCGGCAGGATCAACCTCCCACCGACGGATCCTACGGCGAGCGGTTCGGTCACAGATCCCTCCACCTTAGCAGACGCCGATGGCAGATCATGGGCAACCTGCCCCAGAGCGGCGCGGTAAATGTCTGACCTGAAGGTGGCCTGCGCGGCTTTGGCGGCCAAGTCGCGGTCCAATCCCAAACGCCCCGCCATTTGCCGCCCGATCCATTCGGCCTGAGATCGCCATGGGAAACCTGCAGCACCGGTAAAGAAATCGACAAAGCCGGGCGTAGCGCGCACATCGCCGCGAGAAGAAATCGTAAATCGGCCCAAAAGAGCGCATTCAACCACTTCCGGTGCCAGGTCCAAATAAGGGGTACGACTGAGCAATTCAGTGGCCAACCCACGCGAAGATGGCTCTGACAGCCATCGCGAAGCGCGCCAAACAGCACGGATCAGGCGGTGTGCGGTGTCTTGGTTCTCTTCTGCCCATCCCGCACGCGTGGCGAGGACTTTTTCAGGGGCAAAGGCCCAGATTGCAGAGCACGGCAGCAAAAGATCAGCCACGTCACTTTCCACCGAAGACGATCCCCACGGCTCCCCCACGCAGAAGGCATCAATTTCCCCTGCCTTGAGCGCGTCGGGCATCATTGGCGGTGGGACAGTTTGGATTGAGATGTTTTCCGCGCCCTTCATGCCCAAGGCTGTGAGCCAATAGTACACAAGCTCTGAATGCATGGAGAACGGAAACGGCACACCAATCCTGAGGGTGTCTTTGATGGCCCCGACCAGCGCGCGCCCGGCATTTTCTGCGTTGTCAAAGCCGAAGTCATGGCCCGCAGCGCGCATCCTGTCGCCGATTTCACGGCTGACGCCTATAACATTGCCATTTACCGAAAGAACCGAAAGCGCGTGAAGTGGCGTTGTGACACCGCCAAGATCAAGCGCGCCCGCAATCGGCATTGGCGCCAGCATATGCGCCGCATCTAGTTGCCCAAAACACAGTTTGTCGCGCAGCGTTGACCAGGAGGGTGATCGCGACAAGGTCAGGGTCAGACCTTCCTCTTCGGCAAACCCCATCTCGGATGCCGCGATCAAAGGGGCGGCATCCACAAGCGGGATAAATCCGATCTGGAGTTCTTTGAGTTTCATGCCAGCAAACCTGCGCTTTCGACCAAGGCTTCGGCCACGTCGGCCAGCCGCTTTCCCTGGTTCATCGCGGCCTTGCGCAACAGCGCATAGGCTTCGTCTTCGTCAATGCCCTTTGCCTTCATGATCAGGCCCTTGGCCCGGTCAATCACCTTGCGTTCTTCCAAGGCGCGTTTGGTTTCGGCAAGCTCCGTGCGCATCCGCTGAAACACGTTGAACCGGGCAATCGCTGCATCGAGCACCGGTTTGACCCGGTCCGGGCGAAGGCCGTCCACCACATAGGCCGACACGCCCGCCTCAATCGCCGCCGATGTGAGCGCATCGTCAGAGCGGTCAACAAAAACGGCCACGGCGCGATCCATCGGTTGGGAGGCGATGGTCATCTCTTCCAGCATGTCGCGCGATGGGTTGGCCATGTCGATCAAAACAATATCGGGGTCGATCGCACTGATCTGGCGTTTCAGGCTCGACGCCTCAGTGATCACCTGAATGCGCGAGAAACCAGCTTCGGCCAAGCTTTCGACGATCTGGTTGGCTTTGTCTCGGTCCGGTTCGACGAGAATGATGGCTAAGTCGTTGGTCACTGGCGTGTTACGAAACGTGTCGGAGGGCAAGTAAAGCATTGTTCGTTTTGGGGAAGGTGTTTCGTTAGCAGAACGGGCCGCTTTGCCTGAATTTTGGGCAAGTTCGCATCGGGTCAGTACACATCCCGTTGGTAGCGGTGATCGGCTGCAAGCGCATCAAGATAGGCGGTTGCCGCCGTCTCATCGCCATTGAGGCCCTTTGCAAAGATGCGCAACAAGGCGGCTTCTACATCTGCGGCCATGCGCGAGGCATCGCCGCAGATGTAGATCGCCCCTCCCTCCTCCAACCAGGAAAACACCTCATCGGCGTTTTGTTCGAGTAGCGTTTGAACATAGACCTTGTCGGCCCCATCGCGGGACCAAGCCAAAGAAAGATTGGTAAGCAAGCCTGACCCGTGCCAAGCATTAATTTGATCGCGATAGAGGTAATCCAGCGCCTCATGCTGATCGCCAAAGAACAGCCAGTTTTTGCCGGTCGCACCCCGCGCTTCGCGCTCCTCAAGGAAGGCTCGGAACGGGGCGATGCCTGTGCCCGGCCCGATCATGATCAGCGGTTTGGTGTCGTCCGATGGCGGGTGAAAATGCGGGGATTTCTGCACGTAGACGCCAAGCATACCCCCTTCGGGCAAACGGTTGCCGAGATGGGTAGAGGCGACCCCTTTGCAGGCGCGACCGTCAAGATCGTAATGCACCTCGCCCACGGTCAGATGCACCTCACCGGGGTGGGCTTTGGGGCTAGAGGAGATGGAGTAGAGACGCGGTTGCAAGGGGCGCAGGGCTGAGGCCAGAGCCTGAGCGTCAACAGGGCCCCTGGTCTTCAGAATGTCCAAGATTTGCGCGCCTTCGAACGGCAGTTCTATCTCAAACGTCTCCAGCGCGCTTGGGGTGACAGTGGCGATGTCGAGCTTTGTCGAAAGCGCCGCGCGCAGGCGGGCCGGGCCTGCTTTCAGGTCCACCGTTTCGCGACCCGAAAGGCCCGCAGCAGAAAGGATCGCGGCCACGTCATCCGGGCAGTTGGTGGGCCAGACGCCGAGCGCATCACCCGCCGCATACTCAAGGTCCGCGCCGCCACCTGCCAGGGAGATTTCGATGTGATTGACGCATTTTGCTGAGGCCCCATCGCTGAGCCGCTCGCAGGCGATGAGCGACGCCATGAACGGGTGATTTTTGTCAAATGCAGGCGCAGGCTCTGCGTCGATCACGGGCGCGGCAGACACGCCCGCTGATGCGCTGGCAAACGCCTCTGAGGCGAAAACTGCCGTTTTCCAGGCGCCATAATCATCGTCAAAATCAAGGTCGCATTTGACAACGTCAGCCACCCGGGTTGCGCCCAGTTCTGACAGGCGCGTGTCAATGTCGATGGCGCATTGGTTGAAATCGGCATAGCTCGTGTCGCCCAAACCACAGACCGCATAATTGAGCGACGCAGGCAGCGGCGCGCAGTCTTCGGCCATCAGCGCCTTGAAGAACTTCGCGGCGTTGTCCGGCGGTTCACCTTCGCCAAAAGTAGAGACAACAATGGTTACGTGATTGAGCGCGGCCAAATCTGCGGGCGTGACATCATCAAGCACTTTGACCTGCGCTTCAAACCCTTGGGTGCCGGCGAATTTGCGCAAATCTTTGGACAGCGCTTCGCAATTTCCGGATTGAGACCCGTAGAGCACGGTCATCTCGGTCAGCGGGGCATCCTGTGCGGCGGCTGATGCGGCAATCGCGGAAAGCCCAGTGAGCAACCCATTGAGCCATTGGCGTTGTTCAGCGTCAAAGGGCGCATCAGCAGGAACGAGCTCCAGCTGCGGCTCAGACGCGGAAATGGCGGCTTCGATGGATTGGGCAATAAGAGGTGTCGGCGCGTTCATATCAAAGTCCTGATGGTTAGGCGGCGGATTGCAGGTCTGAGGGCAAAAGCGTGACAAGCTCGGTATCCGTCAGGCCGCGCACGTAAGCGAGAAAGCTCTCGCCGCCCGTGCGCCGCGCGAGGTAGCTGCCGACGACATGTTCAAGGATGGGGTGAATTTCATCAGCCGCAACAGGGCCGCATAGCGGGCGGGCAAGGCCCTGATCCTGGTCGGAACCACCCCCAATGACAATCATGTACCCTTCACCGCCGCCGGGCGCGGCCGCACCCATAAGGCCGATATCGCCGACATAGTGCTGCGCGCAGGAATTCGCGCACCCGGTCAGGTGGATGTTGATCGGCTGATCGAGGGTAAAACGCGCCTCAAGATGACGTACCAAAGTGAGCGCGTCTTGCTTGGTATAGGCAGCGGCGAATTTGCAGCCCCATTTTCCGGTGCAGGCCACAGCGCCTGCTGCAAAGGCGGAGGCGCGGGTGAACATGCCGGCCTCTTCAATCATAGTACACGCGGCGAGAACCTGATCATCGGGGATGTGCGGGATGATGGGGTTTTGCCAGACAGTGAGGCGAATATCACCTTGGCCGTAGGTGCGGGCCACATCGGCAAGCACGCGCATTTGCTGCGCGGTGAGTTTGCCCAACTCGAGCGCCACCCCGACATAGCTAAGCCCGTCTTGTTTTTGGCGATGCACGCCGATATGCGCTTGCCGATCAATGGGCGCGCGTGCTTCGCTATGCTCCGCGCCCAGGCGGCGCAACTGAACGCCGGTTCCGAAGGTATCAAGCTTGTCTTGCGTGCGGGCGAGAAACCACTCTACGCCTTCTTTCTCCAGCAAGTACTTGAGCCGTGCTTTCTTTCGGTTGGTACGATCGCCGTGTTCGACAAAAACGCGCAACATGGCCTCTGAGACGTCCACAGTCTCTTCGGGGCGGCAAATCAGGCCCGTGTCACGGGCGAAATCTTTGTGCCCGGTGATGCCGCCAAGCGCGATGCGGCACCAGATGCCGGGCTGAATGCCATCATTATTTTCGGTCACTGTCACAGCCAGGAAACCAATGTCATTTGTATCGCTCAGGCAAGAGAGCCGCCCGGCATTATCAAAGGAAATGTTGAACTTTCGCGGAATGCCCTGCAGGTCGCGCGTGCGCAGGATGCGTGTGGACAGGCGTTTGGCCTGCGGTGTCATGTCGATTAACTCATCGATGTCGAACCCTGCGCTCGGTGTGACAGTCAGGTTGCGCGCGGAATCAGCGCCCGTGCCTTGCGCGGTCAGGTTTGCCTCTTCCATGGTTTCAATAAGCTTGATCACAGAGCGCGGTTGTATTTCTCGCAGTTGCAACGAGCCCCGCGTGGTGACATGGGAATAGCCGCCGGCAAAGGCCTCGGCGCAATGGGCCAAAACTGTCATTTGGTCGGCCGTCAGCACACAGGCCGGCGCACGCAGGCGCATCATGTAGCCTTCAGAATTGGGCGTCACATTGAAAAAGCCGAGATGGCGAAGCAGGAACTGATCGAGCCCTTCAGCCATTTTGTCGGCGTCTGTCCACCCTTCCAGCGTGCGCCAGATATCGAGCGGGTGCGTGTTGTATTTCGCAAGTTCTTCCTTGCACAGATCTTCAAGCGGAAAACCGTAGTGATTTTCAGGTTCCGGTGCGCTCTCTGAGGTGCCCCCGCCAAAGGCTTTGTGAAGCTCCAGGCGCATGATCACCTGCGCGAGATAGCGCTGTTGTTCAGGAGTGAAACCGGTGCTCTGCGACATGCCGTGCTACCTTCGGGTTGCCGCGGCCATGACAGGCGCGCGTGACAAAATAGCGGGTTTTACGAAGAGAAGCTCGGCGTCGCGCTTCAGATGGGGCTCGGGTTGGTGAGCCGGAGCGCTTCGTTGCGCAGTCTCTTTCATCGCCAATGTGAGCGAGGTTTGGCAAGAGAGAGCACGGCGTTTTTCTCAGTTTTCTGAGCATCTGCAGGATTTTGCACTCAATTTAAGCAATCTGAGTGGTTGGTAGGCCCGGCAGGACTTGAACCCGCAACCAAAGCGTTATGAGCGCTCTGCTCTAACCAATTGAGCTACAGGCCCAACCTGACTGTGTGCTTAGCAGATGAGCGAGAGTGGTCAAGAAGGGGCCGTAACGCCCATTAGGCGAAATCAAGGCGTCAGGCGTGCCGCGGCGTTACAAGGCTCCCACGCAAGGCCGTGCGAACGCAAAACGAGGGTGCCGCTGCCACTTCCCATCACTCTCTGCATAAGGTAACCCGCGCGACAGACACTGGCGAAGGACCGATGGCCATGAGCACTCCTGACACTTCGGGCAAAAACGGCATCACTTATGCAGATGCAGGCGTGGACATTGACGCGGGCAATGCGCTGGTCGAACGGATCAAACCGGCGGCCAAGCGCACCACGCGACCGGGCGTGATGGCGGGGCTCGGCGGGTTTGGCGCGCTTTTTGACCTCAAAGGCGCGGGCTACGTGGATCCGATTTTGGTCGCGGCGACAGACGGGGTTGGCACCAAGCTGCGCATCGCGATTGATACGGGCGTCGTGGACGGCGTGGGCATCGACCTCGTGGCGATGTGCGTCAATGATCTGGTGTGTCAGGGGGCAGAGCCGCTTTTTTTCCTTGATTACTTTGCCACCGGAAAGCTGCAAACGGATGAGGCCGCGCGCATCATCGAAGGCATCGCGGAGGGCTGCGTGCGCTCAGGCACGGCACTTATCGGGGGTGAGACGGCGGAGATGCCCGGCATGTATGAGGCCGGTGATTTTGATCTGGCAGGTTTTGCCGTGGGCGCAATGGAGCGAGGCGCGGATCTGCCCAGCGGTGTGGCCGAGGGCGATCTCGTCTTGGGGCTAATGAGCGATGGGGTGCATTCCAACGGATACTCGCTGGTCCGTAAACTGGTTGAGCTGTCCGGGCTTGGCTGGGATGACGCCTGCCCTTGGGCGGATGGAACGCTGGGGGAGGCATTGCTGGCGCCCACGCGGCTATATGTGAAACAGGCCTTGGCGGCGGTGCGGGCAGGCGGGGTCCACGCATTGGCGCATATCACTGGCGGTGGGATCTCTGAGAATGTCCCCCGTGTGTTGCCCGATGGCATGGCAGCAGAGGTTGATCTGAATGCCTGGGAGATGCCGGGCGTGTTTCAATGGCTGGCCAAAACCGGCGGGATGACAGAGGCCGAGATGCTCAAGACGTTCAATTGCGGCATCGGCATGATCCTGGTGGTCGAAGCAGGCGCGGCCAAGGCGCTAAGCGCGCTTTTGTCCGAGCTGGGCGAGACGGTCGTGCCGATGGGACAGGTCACCGCAGGAGAGGGCGTGGTCTACAAAGGCGCACTTTTTTGACCACACAAGTGGCGATCCTAATCTCGGGTGGCGGCTCCAACATGGTGGCGCTGGTCGAGAGCATGGTCGGCGACCATCCGGCGCGGCCATGCCTTGTATGTTCAAACAACGCAGATGCCGGTGGGTTGGAAAAGGCCGCTGCGCGCGGTCTGCCCACGGCCGTGGTCGATCACCGCCCCTTTGGCAAGGATCGTGCGGCGTTTGAGGATGTGTTGCATGACCGACTGGTCGCCGCGGGCACCGAACTGATCTGTCAGGCAGGCTTCATGCGGATTTTCACAGCCGGTTTCGTGGAGCGTTGGCAGGGCCGAATGCTGAACATTCACCCGTCGCTTTTGCCAAAATATACCGGGCTCAACACCCATGCCCGCGCCTTGGCTGCGGGGGATGAGGAGGCCGGGTGTACAGTGCATGAGGTGATCCCGGAACTTGATGCAGGGCCCATTTTGGGGCAAGCGCGCGTGCCTGTTCTGGCTGGAGACACACCAGAGGTTTTGGCGGCGCGGGTACTGAAAGAAGAGCACAAGCTTTACCCCAAAGTGCTGCGGGATTTCGTGCAAGATCGGCTTTGATCGCGGGGTGCGCATTCTTAAAAAGAATGTGGTCGAAGTCTTTCAAAGACGTCGGTTCCATGCTGAATACTTGAGCGCTATCTTATTGAAACGCCTTGTTTTGTTGATAAATTTCAACCCGCTTTGCGAATAGACGTTTCCATTTGTAAAGCCATGGCATAAGACTGTCGGACCCTGCAGGGCGTATGGTGCGTTCCTCAAATCGCGAACAACCAGAATGAAAACGATCACCAAAACCGAAGACTTGGCTGCGTTTTGCGCGCGGGCGGCTACGTGTGACTACGTCACGGTCGACACGGAATTTCTGCGTGAGCGGAGCTATTACTCCAAGCTCTGTCTTGTGCAGTTGGCGCTGCCAACGCGGGGGGAGGACGATGCGGTGTTGGTCGATCCGATCGCGGGGCAGCTGTCGCTTGAGCCGCTTTATGAACTCTTCCGCGACACCTCTGTGGTGAAGGTGTTCCACGCCGCACGGCAAGATTTGGAGATTTTTCATGTTGATGCGGGGCTGATCCCAGAGCCGCTTTTTGACACGCAAGTGGCCGCGATGGTCTGCGGTTTTGGGGAGCAGGTGGGATATGAGACGTTGGTGCGCAAAATAGCGCGGCAAAACCTTGATAAGACATCGCGCTTTACCGATTGGTCTCGGCGGCCTCTGACAGATGCGCAAAAGACCTATGCGCTGGCCGATGTGACGCATCTGCGGGATATCTATGAATTTCTTGAAGGCAAATTGGCGCAATCGGGTCGGGCGCGTTGGGTGGCGGAAGAGCTGGAAATCCTGAACGATCCTGAGACATATGTTGTTCGTCCCGAGGAGGCCTGGAAACGGGTGAAAACGCGTAATCCATCAGGGCGTTTCTTGGCCATCGTGCGGGAGTTGGCGCAGTTTCGTGAAGCCCATGCCCAAAGCCATAATGTGCCCCGCAATCGCGTGTTCAAAGATGATGCATTGGTGGAGCTGGCCTCAACCAAGCCGACATCGATGAAAGATCTGTCGCGATCTCGGCTTTTGCTGCGCGAAGCGCGCAAAGGAGAAATAGCACAGGGCATCATCGCGGCGGTCGAAGCCGGCTTGGCTGTGCCAAATGAAAGCCTTCCGCGGTTGGACAGGACCCGCGAAAAGCTGCAGGTGAACCCGGCGCTGTCGGATTTGTTGCGCGTACTACTGAAAGCCAAATCCGAAGAGTTTGGCGTTGCCGCCAAGTTGATTGCCAACGCAGCAGAACTGGATGCGATTTCGGCGGGGGAGCGCGATTTGCCCGCGCTCAAGGGGTGGCGAAAAGATGTCTTTGGTGCGGATGCGCTGCGGCTGTGTCACGGCCAGATCGGGCTGGCCGCCAAGGGCGCGCAGATCATCGCGGTGGAGCTCTAAAACGCGCTCGTCGCGTCCTTCGGGCGCGTCTTGCTTATGTGCGCGTCTAGCGCCGGCTGCTGCGGGTGTTGCGGCGGGCAACCACCTGCACAGTGCGGATCTGATCCAACTCCTGCACGCTGAGCGGTGTGCCAGCTTGCACGCGTCGGGTGCGCTCGGGGCCTTGCGGGGTCTGGATCGGCTGCAGCGCGCGCAGCTCAAATGTCATCACCCCATCAACAATAAAGCCCGGCTCGCGCGGGACAAGCCGCACATCATAAGCGCCTTGCCGCGTTGTCACGCCTGACACGGACACAATTGCGCCTGTCGTTGTGCGTTTGACATCAAGTGACGTGACCTGATCCACAAGTGTGCCCAAATAGGGGCCTTCATCATCATCACCAAAGAGGCTGATTTGATCTGCAACGCTGGTGGACCGGTTGGTCTTGTTCTTGATCTGGCTTTGGCGGCGCTCCCCGATCAAAGGATTAACCTGTGTCACTGTCCCGTCTTCAGCGACCACGGTTTCCACCTCATTGCTGGTGCTGGTGCTTGAGCCAAACCAGTTGAGCGGATTGATCCTTGATTCGCGGACGGTGCCGCATGATGCCAGGGCAAAGCTCAAAACAATCGCGATCAGCAGTTGAAGGCGCATGGGTAAACCCCCCGTTTTCCACCGGGCGACACCTAACCCATCAGGACGAGCTTGAAAAGTGGGGCTGGACCTTGGGTAAGACCCCACCTACGTCTGGCTGGAAGGAAGAAGAGGCAATCCGCGTGGCACAACCAGCATTTGAAGAGATCGTTGAAGATTTCGAGTTTCTCGAAGATTGGGAAGATCGCTATCGCTATGTCATCGATCGGGGCAAGGCGATGGACGCGCTCGATGATGCGCTCAAGGTGCCTGCGACCAAGGTAGATGGCTGCGCCAGTCAGGTGTGGCTGCACCCACGTGTTGAGGCAGGGCAGTTCTCTTTTGAGGGCGACAGTGACGCGATGATCGTGCGTGGGCTCATAGCCGTGCTCAAGGCGCTTTACAACGACACGCCCGTGGGGGACGTGATGGGCGTCGATGCCCCGAGAGAGCTGGCGCGGCTGGGGTTGAATGATCATCTGTCAGCGCAGCGCTCCAACGGTTTGCGCGCGATGATCGAAAGGATCCGCTTGGTGGCATCCCAGGCAGATTGACACAAAGGTCACTGGCTTGTGTATCGCGGTTGGGGCGAGTTGGGTTACAGTTCACCTGAGACCAGTCCGGAGGCCGCCCATAATGACCCGCTTTTTTTCATTACTATTGATTGCCGCGCTCAGCTGGCCCGCCGTTGCGCAAGAGGCTGAGGCGCCAGAGATCACGCCAGAAGCGCCACCCGAGGCAGCCCCTGAAGCAGAAGGGCCAATGACCTATGAAAAGCTGGGGCGGATTATCTTTGCGCTTGATCCCGAAGCGCAGCCGCAAGGCCCGGGCTTTGTGCTCAGCATTGCCGAGGTGACCGTGCTGGTCGTGGTGGATCCTGTGTCAGACCGGATGCGCGCGATGGTGCCTGTGGCGGATGCCAATGACCTCAGTGAGGCTGATCTCATGCGCATGATGCAGGCCAATTTCGATTCAGCGCTCGATGCCCGCTATGCCATTGCCAACAACACGCTTTGGAGCGCATTCATTCATCCGCTGTCACCGCTGAAGAAGGATCAGTTCATTTCGGCATTGGGTCAGACCGTGAATGCCGCGCTGACCTATGGCACGCTTTATTCGGGCGGGGCGATGCAATTCAATGGTGGCGACAGCCCGGGCATTCAGCGCGAGCTGATTGATGACCTGCTCAAAAAGGGCGAAGAGATCTAAGGCGTCAGCGGCCCAAGCGCTCTTTCACATCGGTCGCGAAATCCTCATAACGGCGCAGGGATTTGACCTCGACCTGCACGTGGTTGCCCATTTTCTGCATGATCGGCAGGTCAAAGAGGATCTGATCAAGCATGTCAGGGCTTTCAACCTTGACGACGGCCACGACGCGGCGTTCGCCCACCACTTTCCACAGGTCGACGACGACGCCTGCCTCTTTCGCACCAAGGGCTGCGTCGGCCTCCTCGGCCCAGATGGAAAAAAGGCCCTGCTGGCCCATGGATTCGCTGTATTCGACGGTGAAGTTCAAAAGGTAAAGCATGTCTGGCTCCTGCTTCGGTTAGTCTTAGGCAAAACGATAGCAGGATGTTTTGTGGTCGGGTCCTATGGGGATACGACAGACATCATTTTGAACCGCGTCAGCCCACGCTTTTTTGTCCGAAAAATTGACCGGGCGATCCGTGGTAAAGATCAAGGCTGTTGGACGGTGTCTGGGTCGACTGGTTAACCTTAACCCTTGACCCACAAATCGCCCGGTCTTTGGTCGTTGGAATGGGGATTAGCCGCGCAATTTCTTGACAACTATTCCAACGACGGCCTGCATGACGACGCCGGCAATACCGCCGCCGACTAGGTTTCCTGCAAGCGCCCCAAAATCCATGCCGCCCGCTGCGTCGCCTGTCACACCGCCGAGCAACCCGCCCAGCAATTGACCGCCGGCCACGCCGCCTGCGGCACCGATAATGGCGTTGAGCGCACCTCCCATGTCCGCAGCTTTGACAAGCTTTCCGCCCGCCGAGCCGCCGACTGCGCCCCCCACCAATTGTCCGATGAATTGTTCCATCTGTTTGTCCCTCCTCGTGTCCTTCGGGCTTAGCCGTAGACAGATTCTTTGCCGAAATATTTTGTCAGCATGTAATAGATGACGGCGCGGTACTTGTTGCGCTCCGACCGACCATAGGTCTCCAACACGGTGTCAATCGCATGGTCCAGCTCCGGGCCTTCAGGCAGGTTCAACTTGCCGATGAGAAAGCTCTTTTTCACCGTTTCCAGCTCGTTGGGTTGAGAGCCTGCCACGGTAGACGCATCCGCATTGTAGATCGAAGGCCCGCAGCCGACAGTCACCTTGGTGAGCAAGTCCATATCCGGCGTCATGCCGCATTTGTTTTTCAGATCGTCCGCGTATTTCGCGATCAATTCGTCTCGGCGTCCCATTTCAGTTGTCCGTCCCTTTGTGATGCAGCGTCCAATGTCCGCAGTGGTTTTGTTGGGGCGGAGATACGTGAGGCGCGTGCGATGGATAATGGGAAAAAACGCAAAAGCGCGTCATCTTTGCGACGTCACGGAAGCACGGATTGGCGGGAGAATCACAATGGACGTGCTTGCATGGATCGGCAAACCTGTGAAAACGTCGCAAATAAGCGACAAAACGAACGGGACAGGACGGACAACATGGCAAAGGCAACGCCCCCACCCAAAACCGACCACAGAGCGCGTGGTGAGTATCTCAAATGGCATACCGAGGCTTTGATCAAGGATCTTGGATATCTCAAAGCGTGTGAAGTTTCGGGCAAATCAAAGGCGACGCTGGGGCGCTATGCGTCGCTGGCACCGGAAAATTCGGATCGGTACATGCCTGTCAATGTAGTGGCGGAGTTGGAAAGCCAGGCCAGCCTGCCTTTCATCACCAAAGCACTGGCAGAACTCAACAACATGTCACTGGAATATGACAGCGACCGGGAGGATGCCTCGGGCGCGCTCAACAGTGATGTGATCAAGCTCTCGCAACGGTTCGCGACCCTGATGGCGGAATACAATCACTCGATGGAAGACGGCGTGATCTCACTGAATGAAACGAAGCGGCTTTTGGATGAAACCAATGCGCTGCAGCAAGTGCTGCTGGACATGCGGCTGCATTTGCAAAAGCCAGACGGCTGAAACCGAAGTGGGCCGAACGCAAGCATCCGACCCACCCCTACAAAGCGCATTTCACTGTTTACCCGCGGCACAACCCCATGCCGAACTCATAACTTTCAAACGCGCCCTACACACGGATCTCCTACATGGCCACAGGCCAGGATCTGGTGATCCGTATGCCTGGGATGGACGTCCCCCCCCAAGCTAGTGGTAAGGTAGGCAACGGCGCGCCGCTCAAAAATGGGAAAAAACACCAAGGCGCGTCACATGTGATGTGTTTGGTAAAAACTGTGATGAGGGTGGACGCGCGTGATTGAAAACCTCAAAGCCCATGGTGAAACAGCGCTTGAGACGCTGGTGACCTGGATCACGTCACCGGCGGCTTATGCGCAGTTCGGTCTTTTGGTTTTAGCCTATATTCTCGCGGCCGTGCTGTCGGCGTGGGTTAAACCCAAACTGACGCGGCTGCTGACGCCGTCTTCTGAAAGCGAAACCTATCTGTCACAGGCGCGGCGCTTCACCCTGATCTTTTTGCCACTTCTGTTGCCGGTCATGGCCTATGGGTTCACGGCTGTGGGCGAACAGGTGGTCCGGTCGCTCTTTGATAGCGGTGCCGTGATCGCGTTGGGCAAGCGGGTGTTCATCTTCATTGCTGTTCGCCGCTTGGTTAAAGATATCATTTCAGAACCGTTCCTTAAACTGTTGGGCCGGTACATCGCGATCCCGATTGCGGCGCTTTACGTGCTCAACCTTTTGGATCCTGTGACGGCCTTACTGACTGATAACGGAGTGTCGCTCGGCACGATTCAGTTTTCCTATCTGGCCATTTTCCGGGCGGTCATCGCTGGATCGATCCTGTTCTGGCTTGGGCGGTGGTCTGCGGATCAGGGCACAACGTATATCCGCGCGCAGGGCGGAATGCGCCCACCCACGCGGGAGTTGGCGGCGAAGGCGTTTGAACTGGGCGTTTTTGCCGCCGCTGGGCTGATTTTGCTGAATGTGATGGGGCTCGATCTATCAGCGCTGGCGATTTTGGGCGGTGCGGTGGGCTTGGGCTTGGGTTTTGGCCTGCAAAAGATCGCATCGAATTTTATCTCCGGGATCATCCTTCTTCTGGAAGGGCAGGCGACAGTGGGCGATTTTGTTGAACTCGATGGAGGGGAAAGCGGCACCATCATCAAGATGCTCGCACGCGCCACAATTCTAGAGACTTTCGATGGCAAATGGATCGTCGTCCCCAATGAGGATTTTATTGTCTCGCGGATCATCAATTGGTCAGATGCGGGATCGGGCAACCGCTATGAGGTTGAGTTTTCCGTCAGCTACGACACAGATATCAATTTGGTGCCAGACATCATCGTGGAGGCGGTGAAGAAACACCCCGCTGTTTTGCTTAAACCCGAAGAGCCTGATTGTGAGTTGCGTGCCTTTGGCGAAAGCGGTGTGGAGTTCGGCGTGGAATTTTGGGTTGAAGGCATAGATGACGGTAAGAACCGCTATACGTCGGAAGTCCGCTTTCTCATCTGGAATGCGCTCAAGGACGCGGGCATCGAAATCCCGTATCCGCAGCGCGAAATTCGGTATCGGGCTGACAATCCCAACGTGGCCAAGGCGGAGTAAGGCCGACGAGCGTCATCCAATCGCTGTCATCGACAGAGTAACGTGACATTCCGATCCCAAAGCGCGAGGTCTCGGATCAAGTCCGGGACGGGTGTCTTTGCCGCGTACCCTAAGAGCGCAACCCCCTTGCCATAAAACACGGTCTGTCTTATACGCCGCCCTGTCAAAGCGGCAAATCAGACCGCGACGGAAGAGGAGGGGCCGGGAATTTCCGCGGCCCTTCGTTTTTTTGTTGGGCCAAACGGCCTGTGACCAAGTTGAACCTCAAAGACCGGTGGATCCAACCGCCCGGCCTGAAAAACCTGAACTTTAAGGATAGAAACGCCACATGGCTCAAAACACATCTATGGAGGAATTCGAAGCCCTCCTCAACGAAAGCTTCGAAATGGACACGCCCGAAGAGGGCTCAGTTGTCAAAGGCAAAGTCATCGCCGTAGAGGCCGGACAAGCCATCATCGACGTCGGTTACAAAATGGAAGGCCGGGTCGAACTCAAAGAATTCGCAAATCCAGGTGAAGCCCCCGAAATCGCTGTTGGCGATGAGGTTGAGGTTTATCTGCGCGCCGCAGAAAACGCGCGTGGTGAGGCGGTGATCTCTCGTGAGATGGCCCGCCGTGAAGAAGCCTGGGATCGTCTGGAGAAGGCTTATGCCGACGACGCACGCGTCGAAGGTGCGATCTTCAACCGCGTCAAAGGTGGCTTCACGGTCGACCTTGGCGGCGCCGTGGCGTTCTTGCCCGGCTCCCAGGTGGATGTGCGCCCCGTGCGCGATGCGGGCCCTCTGATGGGTCTCAAGCAGCCGTTCCAGATCCTCAAGATGGACCGCCGCCGGGGCAACATCGTTGTGTCGCGCCGTGCGATCCTCGAAGAAAGCCGCGCCGAACAGCGCGCCGAGGTGATCGGCAAGCTGGCAGAAGGCGATGCCGTGGACGGTGTGGTCAAGAACATCACCGAATACGGGGCTTTCGTGGACTTGGGCGGTGTCGACGGTCTCTTGCACGTCACCGATATGGCGTGGCGTCGGGTCAACCACCCGTCCGAGATCCTCAACATTGGCGAAACCGTCAAAGTGCAGGTGATTAAGATCAACAAGGAAACGCACCGCATCTCGCTTGGCATGAAGCAGCTGCAGGAAGATCCATGGGATCTGGTGGCCGCGAAATTCCCGCTCGAGTCCGTGCACACGGGCCGCGTGACCAACATCACCGATTACGGTGCCTTTGTTGAGCTGGAGCCGGGTGTCGAAGGCCTCGTGCACGTCTCCGAGATGTCCTGGACCAAAAAGAACGTCCATCCGGGCAAGATCGTCTCCACCTCTCAGGAAGTGGAAGTCATGGTTCTGGAAATCGACGGCACCAAGCGCCGCGTCTCTCTGGGCCTCAAACAGACCATGCGCAATCCTTGGGAAGTCTTCGAGGAGACCTACCCCGTGGGGGCCGAGGTCGAAGGCGAGGTCAAGAACATCACCGAGTTTGGTCTCTTCGTGGGCCTCGACGGCGAAATCGACGGCATGGTGCACCTCTCCGACCTCAGCTGGGACGAGCGGGGCGAAGACGCCATTCAGAGCTACCGCAAGGGCGATGTCGTTCAGGCGGTTGTGTCAGAGATCGACGTTGAGAAAGAGCGCATTTCGCTTTCCATCAAAGCGCTGGGTGGTGACAAGTTCGCCGAAGCGGTTGATGGCGTGAAGCGCGGCTCGATCATCACGGTTGGTGTCACATCCATCGAGGATGGCGGCATCGAAGTGGAGTATGAGGGCATGAAGTCCTTCATCCGCCGCTCTGACCTTAGCCGTGACCGTGCTGAGCAGCGCCCCGAGCGCTTCTCCGTGGGTGACAAGGTTGATGTGCGCGTGACCAATGTGGATGGCAAAACCCGCCGCCTGGGTTTGTCGATCAAGGCGCGCGAAATCGCCGAAGAGAAGGAAGCCGTGGAACAGTATGGCTCGTCTGACTCTGGCGCGAGCTTGGGTGATATTCTGGGTGCGGCCCTCAAGGGCGACGACGAGAAGTAATCTCTCTTCCAGAAGATTTGAAAGGCCCCAGCCCTCTGTGCTGGGGCCTTTTCTATGCGGCGTGTTTCCTTGGTCTTTCGCCAACCTGCGTCAATGCGAATCATGTCTGCGGGATGCTTTTCAACTGTGCAGTGCAAAGCGGATACGCGGGGCCGAAACGCCATTTGTCTCAAAAATAATAGAAAATTCCGCCGATAAACGGCGGATTAGGTGTTTCCTCGCACAGCGCGGCTATTTCCGTTTTTTTGATTTGTAACTATAGTTTACCAATTCCAAGAGCCGGATAAAAAGCTGGCCGAAAAGACTGACCAGGGAGATGCGCGATGATTAGGTCGGAACTCATTCAAAAGATTGCCGATGAAAATCCGCACCTCTTTCAACGCGATGTTGAGCGCATTGTGAACACCATTTTTAATGAGATCACGGATGCAATGGCCTCGGGCAACCGGGTGGAGTTGCGCGGCTTCGGCGCGTTTTCGGTGAAGAAGCGCGATGCCCGAACCGGGCGCAACCCGCGCACCGGCGCGTCAGTGGACGTAGAAGAAAAACACGTACCGTTTTTTAAAACTGGCAAGTTGTTGCGTGACCGGCTGAACGGAAAAGCCTGATGAGATACATTCGCTACGCCATTCTGGCGTCCATTGCTGTGGTTTTGATCGTCGTTGCCATGGCCAATCGGGACGTCGTAACCGTGAAAGCGCTGCCCACGGAGTTGGCACAGATCGCCGGTTTGAACCTCAGCTATGAGGTACCATTGTTTGTGGTGATTTTCGCGGGCATCCTTGGCGGGCTTGTGCTGGGATTTGTGTGGGAATGGATCCGCGAAGCCAAAGAACGCGTGGCAGCCGCCCGTCAGGCCCGTGAAATGGAGCGTATGAAGGCCGAGCTGAAGCGATTGAAAACGCAAGGCTCTGAGCCGCAGGACGAAGTGCTGGCGCTTCTCGACAAGGCCAGCTAAGCCTGCCACCCATGTCAAAAGTCAAAGTGAAAATCTGCGGGTTGACGCAGTCAGAGCACGTGACCGATGCCGTGGCGGCAGGGGCAGACTACCTTGGGTTCAATTTCTTCCCGAAATCTCCGCGATTTGTGAGTTTTGACACCGCAGCAGGCTTGATGGCGAGCGTGCCGGAGCACGTTTTAAACGTGGCGCTTGTCGTCAACGAAAATGATAAAACCCTGGCGGCCCTTGTTGAGACGGCCAAGCCTAACATTCTTCAATTGCATGGGTCTGAAACACCATCGCGCGTGGCCGAAGTGAAAGCGCGTTTCGGTCTTCCCGTGATGAAAGCGATTGGCATTGCAGACGCCGATGACCTGCCGCAGATTGAGGCGTTTGCCCCAGTTGTGGATCACTTGCTTATTGATGCCAAACCGCCAAAGGGATCAGACCGGCCCGGTGGCAATGCTGTGACGTTTGACTGGACGCTTTTGGCAGGGCGCGACATTTCGGTGCCATGGCTTCTCGCCGGTGGGTTGGTGCCCGAAAATGTGGCAGAGGCCATAGCGCGCACAGGGGCCCGTCAGGTCGATGTCTCCTCCGGTGTGGAAAGCGCTCCGGGGATCAAAGATGCAGGTCGCATGCGCGCGTTCATCACGGCCACTCGGGTTTGAGGCCGCACATTTCCAAGTGGACAGCTTGCCCAAGCCACGCGTAGCATTCTTGCAAATATGCAAGGATTTCAGAGATGCGTAAGAGTTTGATCCCCCTGTTGGCCGCAAGTTTCCTCTCTCCGAGCGGTGCCAACGCAGAAGGCTTTCACCCCAGCGAGACCTGTTTTGAAATCCTCAATCGCGCCAATGATGTGGATCGTGTTTTGCTGGCGGCTTGGGTGATTGGCTACCTGGACAAGCAAAATGGCAATGCAACAACCGTGCGAATTGACAACGCACGAGCAGTTCTGGGGAATGTCAGCGAGTACTGTGCGCGCAATCAAGAGGCCAGTTTGCTAGAGGTCGTCGCGGCCAGTCAGCGCAGCTCGCCTGACCTGCCCGGCTCTCCGGCACATGCCCGCGCATTTTTGCATCAGTTCTTGAAAACGACCGCTGACCGCGCTGCGTTGACCGCCCAGATGCGCCCGACAGATGCCGAGATACGGGCAGTGTATGCCGCACCTCTGGCAGATCGCCTGATCGCCGCCTACGCAGAGATGTTCAAACCGGGTGTCGCGATTGGGCCCAATCCCGGGCAGACTGAGGTTTTGCTGTGGGGCTCGACCACCGATGCGTTGCGTGCGGGCGCTCCGGCTTTGGCCAATTTTCCGGGCGGCTACAAGGACGTGCGCGGCCTTTTGCAGGGCAGTCATCCGATCTTTCGGTTCAAGTTCGTAAAACCCGGGGAACAATCCGGCATGGCCTTTGACGGGCTCATCTATATCAACAATCGGTATGTGCTGATGCCGAAGCCTTGGCGTGCGATGAACTAAGCCAAGCGAGACGCGACCCGAAGGGAGCGACGAGCGCGCCCTCAGACGAGCGCGCCCTCAAGGGGGTGACTTTGCCGCGCCGCTTTGCTCTGGAAAATTCGGGCCACGTCCCATATTCACAACCTGAAACAGCAGGGAAGCGCGCCATGGATGATCTTTTCAACTCCTTCATGAACGGACCGGACGAAAAGGGCCGGTTTGGTCAGTTTGGCGGGCGGTTTGTCTCGGAAACGCTCATGCCTCTGATCCTTGAGCTGGAAGCGCAGTATGAGCACGCAAAAACCGATCAAAGCTTTTGGGATGAGATGAATGATCTCTGGACGCATTATGTGGGTCGTCCCAGCCCGCTTTACTTTGCCGAAGGTCTGACCGAGCAATTGGGCGGCGCGAAAATCTATCTTAAGCGAGATGAGCTCAACCACACCGGCGCACACAAGATCAACAATGTGCTTGGGCAGATCCTGTTGGCGCGGCGCATGGGCAAGACACGTATCATTGCCGAGACCGGCGCGGGCCAGCACGGCGTGGCCACGGCGACGGTCTGCGCCAAATTCGGGCTGAAATGCGTGGTCTATATGGGCGCCCATGATGTGGAGCGGCAAAAGCCCAACGTGTTCCGCATGCGCCTTCTCGGGGCTGAAGTGGTGCCAGTGACATCCGGGCGCGGCACGCTCAAGGACGCGATGAATGATGCCCTGCGCGATTGGGTCACCAATGTGCATGAGACGTTTTACTGCATCGGTACAGTGGCAGGCCCGCATCCTTATCCGGCCATGGTGCGCGATTTTCAGTCCATCATAGGCAAGGAAGCCAAAGAACAGATGATGGCCGCCGAGGGCCGTTTGCCCGACACGATCATTGCCGCGATTGGCGGTGGTTCTAATGCGATGGGCCTCTTCTATCCGTTCCTTGATGATGCAGATGTGCGGATTATCGGGGTGGAAGCGGGCGGCAAAGGTGTGAACGCCAAGATGGAGCATTGCGCGTCACTGACCGGTGGTCGGCCGGGAGTGTTGCATGGGAACCGGACGTATCTGTTGCAAGATGACGATGGGCAGATTTTGGAAGGCTATTCTATTTCGGCGGGGCTTGATTATCCGGGCATCGGGCCGGAGCACAGCTGGCTCCATGATATTGGCCGGGCAGAATACGTCTCGATCACTGACAAAGAGGCGTTGGAGGCGTTTCAGCTTTCGTGCCAGACAGAAGGCATCATCCCGGCGCTGGAGCCGAGCCATGCGCTTGCCCATGTGACGAAGATCGCACCTGACCTGCCTGCTGATCACATCATCTGCATGAATATGTGCGGGCGCGGGGACAAAGACATCTTTACCGTGGCGCGGCATTTGGGCTTTGAGATGGAAGATGGTGAGTAACCACAAGGCGCTCATTTTCTTGGAAGAAAATGCGCAGAAAATTAGAATTTTCTGCGGTCTTTAACAGATCACAACGCGCGAATATGAGCGGGCAGGTCCCGTGCGCTGACATGTGCCTCTCGCACCAAGTGATCGAAATGCTCCGTCATGGCCTGCACGCGTTCGGTATCGCGAAACACCAAATAGCTTTGACCCAGGTAAAGTGCCGACAGCAGCGGGCCGAAGATCGTGACCGGCGCGGAAAAGAGGCGGCGGGCGTCGAAGAGATAAAGCCGCATACGGGGGTAGAGTTGTTCTGCGACCTCGATGAGGTATTTGGTTTGCTCCTTGCGTGCGGCTTTGGGCAGGCCTTCATAGTAGCCCTCGCCGCGTACGAAGCTGCGAACCTCATAGAGCGGCAGGGCAATTTCGTAGTCTGACCGGGTTTGGCGCATCCAGCTCAGGCGGTCCTCAGATGCACCGATCGCCTGATCAATGCTGCGGCCCAGATGCGGGGCGTATTCCCATTCCAGGATCGCACGGGTTTTCAGCATATCAGGCAGACCGGCGGGCACATGGCGGATTTTGTAGCCCGCGGCTTCCTGATGCCAGCGAAAGATTTGTTCATCGACGAGCGCACGGGGGGCCGTGGCCAGGGACATGGCATTGGCGACAATGTCGGCGGCGGTCTCGGGCCTGTCGGTGAGGCCGAGCAGCCAATCCGCCGACACGCCTAGCGTGGCCGCGCATTCACCCACAATCTGTGCATTGGGCAAGCGCGCGCCATCGCCCTTGATCAGTTGCGAAATGGTGGAGCGATCCACACCGATGGCACGGGCCAAGCCGCTTTGAGTTTGCCCACGTTCGCTCAAGGCCTCGGAAAGGCGGGCGCGAAAAAGGCCCGCCCGGTCTCGTTTGTCGGTTTTTTGGCTCATATGATGACTTTTATCATCAATGTAGAGCAATGTTAACTGTTTGAGGAATTTTCCACTGACAGAATCGGTCGTAACGTTTCTGTGAAGGGACACTCTCAAACGGAGACGACATGGACACGCGGGCACGCACCTGGGTCAAAGCCCTATTGTGGAATGCCATTGGTTTGGCTGTCATGAGCGTTGTGGGCTTTTTTATGACAGGGTCCGCCGCCATAGGCGGAACAATGGCTGTGATCAACACCGGGGTCGGGCTTGCCTGCTACGTTGTCTATGAGCGGATCTGGTCCCGCGTGCGCTGGGGCCGGGTCTGTGGGTAGGATGCAGCGCGCAATCGAATGGCCGACACTGGCTTTGCTCGTGGTCTGCTATGGGGTTTGGGCCCTTTCGCTCACTTGGCTTGCCGCGCTTTGGCTGCCGCTTGGCATGATCGCCGCAGCGCTTACCGTCGCGCAGCATTCCTCTCTGACGCATGAGGCTTTGCACGGGCATCCATTTCGCAATGCCATCTTGAACGAGGCTACCGTCTTTCCGAGCCTTGGTCTGTGCGTCCCGTTTCGCCGTTTCCGCGATTTGCACCTGGCGCATCATGTGGATTCGGTTCTCACCGATCCTTATGACGATCCGGAAACAAATTATCTGGACCCGGCGGTCTGGCACAGATTGCCGCGCTGGGTGCAGCGGATGTTGCTTGTGAACAATACGCTGGCCGGGCGCATGGTGTTTGGGCCTGCGCTGGGCCAGCTTGCGATGATGCAACAGGATTGGCGGCTTATCCGTGCGGGGGACAGGGACGTGTTGGTCGCATGGGTGCTGCACCTGATCGGCATCGTGCCTGTGGTGGCTTTTGTGATCTGGTCGCCGATGCCGCTTTGGGCCTATCTGATCGCGGCCTATGCAGGATTTTCCATCGTCAAAATCCGCACTTTTCTGGAGCATCAGGCCCATGAACGCGCCTCCGGTCGCACCGTGGTGATTGAAGATCGCGGGCCGCTCGCGCTTATTTTCCTCAACAACAATCTGCACGCGGTCCATCACATGCACCCGTCTGTGCCTTGGTACAAACTGCCAGGGCTATGGGCGCGCAATCGAGAGAAATATCTCGGTCGCAATCAACATTACTACTACGCCTCCTACCGCGAGATCTTTGCCCGGCATCTCTTTCGCGCCAAAGATCCGGTGCCGCACCCCATCTACGACCCGGTGCGCGAACCCGCCGAATAGCGTGGCTCTGGCCATCTGGGCCCGATCAGGGCAGAGATGGCCGCCATGGAGCCTTGGATCTTCATAGCCATTGCCGCGGCTGCGTTTCAGACGCTGCGCTTTATGCTGCAAAAATCCATGTCGATGGGGCCGTTGTCCGCGGGCGGTGCCACTTTGGCGCGGTTTTTCTATGGTGCGCCTTTTGCCTGTGTCCTGGCGGTTGGATACCTCTCTTGGCGCGGCGTTGCGTGGCCGGACCTTTCAGGCGTCTTCTGGGCCTATGCCATGGTGGGCGGGCTGGCGCAGATACTGGCCACGCTTTTTGTCGTGCTGATCTTTGCCGAGCGCAATTTCGCCGTGGGCATTACATTCAAGAAAACTGAGGTGATCCAGACCGCGATCGTGGGGTTTGTTGTGCTGGGCGACCGGGTAAGCGTTTACGGGTTTCTCGCCATTTTGATCGGGCTTCTTGGTGTGCTTGTCCTGTCTGATCCGCCCAAGACGGAGGCGCGGGGCTGGCGGCGTTTTGCCAATCGCGCGGCAGGGCTTGGTCTGGCGTCTGGCGCGTTTTTTGCCGTCTCAGCAGTGGGGTATCGCGGGGCTACTTTGGAAGTGGCCGATGGGGACGCGTTTTTGCGCGCAGCGGTCACATTGGCTGTGGTGACGGTGGCGCAATCCTTAGCGATGATGGCTTGGCTCGCGGCGCGCGAACCCGGTGAGGTGGCGCGGGTTTGGGCAGCGCGCAAGACGGCCATATGGATCGGCGTGACAAGCATGGCAGGCTCCATCAGCTGGTTCACGGCGTTTGCGATGCAAAACGCGGCTTATGTGTTTGCCGTGGGGCAGATTGAGGTCATTTTCTCGCTCTTTGCCTCAGTGCTCTTCTTCAAGGAACGCATTGCAGGGCGAGAGATGGTCGGGATTACGCTTTTGACGGCGAGTATTGTAGCGCTTGTCGCACTGGGGTGATCAATCGCGCATCGGGATGCCATACATGCGCAAAAACAGGCTCTCCTCGTCATTGTTTTTAAAAAACGGGACAGAGGGGGGCGGCGCGGGATCAGCGGCCCGGGCCTGTAACTCGGCCAGAACAACTTCGGTGATAAACGGCAGATCCAGCGCCCGAGCCTCGGACAGCGGCACCCATTGCAGGTGGGAAAGCTCTTCTGAGGCCTCGGAGAAATCATCGAGATCATCGGCAATCTGATCGGCATCCACGAGGAAGAAGCGCGCATCAAACCGACGCGGGCGGCCGGGCGGCGTGATGGCGCGGAAAAAAAACTGCATGTGATCGGCGGCAGGCAAAAGGTTCTTGGCAGCGAATGCGGCCCAATCTTCTGTGGGTGCGGTGTGCCATCTGCCAGGACGCCCAAGAGCAAGGCCCGTTTCCTCCCACAATTCGCGAATGGCTGCGATAGGCAGGGCATGCGATAGATCTTGCACGCTGTCTTCGCGCAGTCGGGCGATACATAGATCCGACAAAGGCGCAATAAGAGGGACATCAGCATCGCCTGGGTCAACCGCGCCGCCAGGAAAGACAAACTTGTTGGGCATAAACGCCGCTTTGGCCCCGCGTTGCCCCATAAGAACCTGTGGCGCTGTTCTGCGGTCGCGCAGCACGATCACGGTGGCGGCATCCCTTAAGGCTGTTTTGTCTATGCTCACAACGTCCCCCAATTCGGGGTCAGTGAGGCTCATCCTCATCGCCGAACCCGTGCATGTATCTGGCCCATTGGAAGCCGATGATCGCTCCCTTGATCCTCGGCAAAAGGTAAAGCGAAAGCCCGACGCAGCCAACGGTGAAAATCGTGAACATAATGAGGGGCTCAGGTCTGAACTTGACGAACACGATATGCATCAAAGGGGCCATCAGGTGACCCACCAGCAAGATGGTCAGATAGGCTGGGCCGTCATCTGCGCGGTGATGTGTGAAATCTTGGCGGCACACGGTGCATGTGTCCCGCGTTTTGAGATAACCCTGAAAAAGCGAGCCTGAACCGCAGCGCGGGCAGCGGCGGCGAAAGCCATTCCAAATCGCCGGCCAAAGTGGCCGGTCTTCGTCAACGTGTGTATTGGTAGGCATTGTCTAACCTCGCGATCCGCGCGTTTCCTGGTTCCGACACCGCCGGAATGACGATTTTTGACCACCGTGGGAAGGGTGCAGGATGTCCTTGCGTCCCGATGTCGCAAAATAGTGCAGCCCGTTAGCTCGATTTTTTTGCGACGGAAGGCGGACACCTGCCCGTTTATCCCCTGCAGAAACCGAAAACAGGGCGCATAGCAAGACGCGCTCGTGACATTGAGGAGTTTTCCGATGACCAACACAGCACTGACACTTTTCCTGTCTGCTGCCATCATGACCGGCTTGGCAACCCAAAGCATCGCTGCCGGAGATCAGCGGGGCTGCCCGCGCATCAATTTCGAAGAGGTTGATCGCAATGCAGATGGCCTTTTGACGGCCGAAGAATTGCAAGCGCATCGTGAAGCGCGGTTCAAGCAAACTGACACGGATGGCAATGGGGTGCTGAGCCGTGCCGAGATCGAAGCACGTATGCTCGCCAATCAGGACGAACGCCGGGTGAAGTTCCTGGATCGCATGTTTGACCGCCGCGACGCCAATGCAGATGGTCAGCTAAGCCTGGATGAAATGGTATCAGGGCAGACCGGCAAAATGTTTGATCGCGCCGATGCCAACGGAGACGGTCAGATTTCTAAGGCGGAGTTTGACGCCGCCAGAGAAGCCGGACGTGGCCACAAATCAAAATCCGAGTAGCGGGCAGAGCATGGTCCACTCTTATCCGTGGTAGGGGTGGACCGGCGTGGCAAATGAGGGAAAACTAACCGCGTGATGGGATCCGATGTTACCCCGTGATGACCATGCCGTTCGATGATACGCATGCTGCGCCCACAGAGGCGCTTTTGGTGCTCTATGCCAATGGCGATCGAGAGGCGTCTCGGGTTCTGACGCGGCGGCTCTTGCCGCTTGTACTGTCCCATGCCGAACGCCTGTTGGGCAACCGCGCCGAGGCTGAGGAAATTGCTCAAGAGGCCATGCTGCGATTGTGGAAGATCGCACCGGACTGGCGGCACGGAGAGGCAAAGGTGACGACATGGCTTTACCGTGTGGCGGGCAATTTGTGTACCGACCTGCTCCGACGTCGGCGCGGGGTGGGGCTTGATGAGGTGCCTGAGCCGGTGTCCGAGCAGGCAAGCCCCGCAGATCGCATGCAGGAAGTCGCGCGGGCATCCGCCTTGCAATCGGCTTTGGCGCGCCTGCCAGAGCGTCAAGCGCAGGCCGTGATCTTGCGCCACATCGAAGAACTCAGCAATCCCGAGATTGCCGAGATCATGGACATCAGCGTTGAGGCGGTCGAAAGTCTGATCGCCCGGGGCAAACGCGCCCTATCGGCAGATCTTACCGGGCAACGCGAGGAACTGGGGATAAGCGAATGAGTAACGCACCTTTTGAACCTGACCCTTTGATGGCGGAATTTGCCGCGTTGAAGCAGCGCGCGGAACCACCGTCAGATGCTCTCTTGGCGCGGGTTATGGCGGATGCTGACGCTGTTCAGGCGCAGCAGGCCCAATCGCCTCTTCCAGAGGCACGCGGCTCGGCGCTCAGGCGGATGATTGATGTGATTGGCGGGTGGCCGTCCCTCGCGGGCATGGCGACAGCGGGCATCGCGGGTGTCTGGATCGGCCTTACGCAACCCGCCGCCCTGGTACAGGGATCACAAGTGCTTTTGTATGGCGATGCAAACGCGGCTTTGGTTGATCTGGACCCGGGCTTTGGCTTCTCGGATTTGGATGGAGAACTGTAATGAGCAGCGCGTCCCCTCCCGCTCCGCAGCCCAGGCGGCTTTGGGTCCGCATCTTGCTGGCGGTGTCTCTGGCCTTCAATCTGCTTGTGATTGGTGCTGTCATTGGCGTTGCCGTCAAAGGCGGGCCGCTGCCGGGTGCAGATACCCCACGCCACATGGTGGATGCAGCGATTGGGCCGTTAACGCGGGCGCTGACAAAACAGGATCGGCGCGCGATCGGTCGCCAGATCCGCCAAGCGCAAGGCGATGATGCCTGGGGCCGCCGCGCCCATCGACAGTCGCTGCGACGGATGCTGGCGCTGCTTCAGGAAACCCCGTTCGATCGAGATGCGTTCGCAGCAGAGTTGGAAGGCTCTATCAACGGTCTAAAAGGACGCATGTCGAGTGCAAGCCAAGCGCTGGTGGCACATCTCAGTGACATGTCTGACAGCGAGCGCGCAGCCTATGCCGCCCGGGTGAAAGAGGCGATGACGCGAAAATAGCGCGCGGTCTTCCTTAAGCTGCTGGGCGCAAAGTTACGGTGACAGTGTCGCGCCCGCCGGATTTGGAATCGTAAAGCGCTTTGTCTGCGTAATCGATCAGCACATCGGGATTGACCCGCTGCGACCGGGACGCGTTCACCAAGGTCGCCCCGATACTCACGGTCACATAGAGAGGTGTGTCTGTGTCATCATGCAGCACAGGCGTCTCGCGGACCAGACGCCCAAGATGTCCAGCCAGGCTGCGCACATCGGCCAGATTGGTGTCCGGCAACGCAATAAGAAACTCTTCTCCGCCCACACGGGCGATCATGGCCCCCTTTGGCAACGCATCGCGCATGACAGCGGCTGTTCTGACCAGAACGCGATCACCAGCAGCATGGCCATATGTATCGTTCACCGTCTTAAAGTGATCGAGATCGGCGATCATCACGGCGCAGCTCTGTCCCTCATGTTGGGCGTCTTCCACCATCCGCCGCAAGAACACTTGTGCATAGCGGCGGTTATGCAACCCGGTCAGCGGATCCAAAACAGCCGCCTGAAGCCCATTTTCCAGCTGCCCTCGCAAGACGTCCGCGCGTTTTTTCCGGACCATTTGCAACGTCATGCGGAACGCCAATTCGCGATCATGCACGGCATCAGGGCTTGGCATAGCCACCACATCGCACGCTCCCATATCGAGCAGTTTCGCAGCGCGGCCAGGCGCGCAGGTCTCGCTCAGCGCAATCAGTCGCAAATCCCGACCGATGGCGCCGGCCTGCAAAATGGAAAGGCTGCGCAAACCAGCGTATTCATCCGCCTCATCGATATGCAAAAGGGCGATATCAGGCTTGCCCGGACCGGTCATGACAGCGCTTGCTTGTTTGTGAGAGGCAGGCACCAAATCAAAACGGCACAAAGACGACAACCGTGCGCAAAGATCCTTTGCCAGATCACAATCATTGGACAAAATGGCGGCGCGTTCGGGTCCTGAAAACCCAACCGGATCTTCTGCAAAGCCGAGAGATGAAGCCGTGTTGACATGCATCACCAAATCGCTGTCGAGCCGGCGCTGCCGGAGAAGCGCGCGCAACCGAGCAAATAGCTCCTCATCTTCGAGCGGGTGCGCCATGACATCCGACACTCCGGCCTGCAGCGCATTCAGGCGTGCCGCAGGATCATCTTGTGACAGTATCACCATCACTGGCGGCGCAGGTGACGGACAGAACCGATCAAGCCGTCGCACAAGATCTGCGACATTCATATCCACCATGTCCGCCCCAAAGATCACCAGATCGGGCGCGTCTGTTTTGCAGATTGAAATGGCGTCGCGCGCGTTTGATGCCTGGCTCACCTCATAGAAGGCCGCCGACAACGTCGCTTTCAGACAGATCCTGTTTGTCGCGAGCGCGTCGACAATCAAAACATGTCCCATCATGTATGATTACCTTTCATCTTGCTCTTTCTGATGGGGCCACTATCCCTTTGAGTGGTTAAGAAAACCTTTCTGAGAATTAACCATCGTGACCTTATCGCAAGAATCCGCCGAAGCGTTCGGCCTCAAATGCTTGGCTTGGTTGGTGGCCGAGGAAGACCTTCTCCCGGTCTTTATGGGCTCTACTGGTGTGTCTGAGGCAGACTTGCGAGAAAACGCGTCTGACCCTTATTTTCTTGGCTCTGTGCTTGATTTTCTGTTGATGGATGATGCCTGGATCCTGCGCTTTTGCGAGGCTGCAGGCGTGGCGCCCGAATTGGCGATGCAGGCGCGTCAAGCGCTCCCTGGTGGGCAAAATGTGCATTGGACATGATCGCGAAATGGTGAACGTGAATGTTAGAAAGGTTGACGCGCTGATCTTTGACAAGGACGGCACGCTGTTTGATTACCATGCAACCTGGAGCGTGGCTCTGGGCGATCTGATTGATGATCTCTCGGGCGGCGATGAAACCATACGGTTGCGTTTGGCCGAAGTGATGGATTTTGATCTCGCCGCCGGGCAGTTTCGCCCGACAAGCCCGATCATTGCCTGTACCAACCGGGAAGCAGCTGAGGTCATCGCGCAAGCCTTGCCTGGCCGAGATGTCGATGCGCTGGAAATGCATCTCGAAGATTTTGCTGCGGATGCGCCTCTTGCCCCGGCTGTGCCGCTTCAGCCCTTGATGCAGGATTTCCGCGCCATGGGCCTCAAACTTGGCGTCATGACCAACGATAGCGAGCGCGGCGCGCGAGCCAACCTGCGCCATGCAAACGTGCATGACATGTTCGATATGATTATTGGCTTCGACAGCGGCTTTGGCGCCAAGCCCTTTCCCGATCCACTTTTGGCAATGGCCTCTGAGATGGGAATTATCCCTTCCCGCTGTGTCATGGTCGGGGACAGCACTCACGATCTCATCGCGGGCCGCGCGGCGGGGATGCACACATTGGCCGTTCTGACCGGTGTGGCGGAGGCCGCTGAGCTGCGGCCTCACGCCGACGTCGTGTTGCAAGATATCGGAGAGATCCCGGCGTGGCTGACCGCCTAAAGCGTGGCCCTGCGTTCGGCCTCGTTCTGGCCATGCTGGGAACCGTGACGCTGACGCCGGACGCCATGTTCATGCGCCTCTCAGACATGAGCGGTTTTCAAATGGCCGCCTGGCGTGGGTTTTTGATGGGCGGGGTGATGTTGCTGGCCTGGGCCATGACAAGCCGCAATAGGGCAGGGGATATCAGGCAGATCCCAACGCGTGCCGGCCTGCTCATCGTCGTCTGTCAGTTTTTCAACTCAATGCTGTTCTGTTTGGGCATCGCTGCGGCCCCGGCCGCCATTGTGCTGATTGGCATTGCCGCGGTGCCGGTGTTTTCGGCGCTTCTCAGCTGGGTGATTTTGCGCGAGGCGACCCATCCCCTGACCTGGATCGCGATCGTTGCAGTTCTGTTTGGGATATTCATCGCAATCACGGGTAAGGGAGCGCAATTTGACGTCACATCGGTTATTGGCGTGGCATTCGGTCTCGGCGTTGCTTTGGTTCTGGCCTTGAATTTCACCGTGCTTCGCGCGCATCAGCGATTGCCGATCCTGCTTTTGATTGGCGTGGGGGCGGTCCTTGCCGGGATCAACGGGCTGATCATCACGGGACCCGCGCAGATGATGGCGGGTCACCCTTGGGCGATGGTCGTCACGGGGGCGGTGGTCCTGCCTTTGTCATTTTATTTGTTGTCAGTGTCGGCGCGTTACATCCATGCGGCCATTGTCAGCTTGATCATGCTGATGGAAACGGTGCTGGGGCCGTTTTGGGTCTGGCTTGCGGTGGGCGAGGTGCCGACCGGGCGGATGATGGTCGGTGGCGCGATTGTTCTGACATCGCTGGCGACTTATCTCGTTGTCACCCGTCGGGCAGCATTGAGGCCCGCTCCCCCATGACCCACCGCGCCACATCCACGTAGTCGAACGCCAAAGACACCAGCATACTGACCACGAAAACCTGTGTCAGAGGGCGGATCCAGCCACGGATTGTCGGCCCACGCAGGGCGAACACCAGATAGAGCACGAGAGGCGTCCAGATCAGAACATGCGCGAGGCCCAAAATGCGGGCATATCCGTACTGATTATAAAGCCAGTTCATCAAAAGGTAATTGGCGATGAACGCAGCGCCGATAACAAGCCCATGGGGTCGCGTGTCCCGTTTGATCAACAAGGCCGCCAGCGCAGCGATGTTGAAGAGCGCGAGCCAACCAACCCAAATCTGGATCCACAGCGCTTGGGTCCCGATGGCCTCTGACAGGGTCATGCTACCTCCCTTTTCGATCCATGGATGCGAAATGTTCCACAGGTTCCGTCCGCGCTCTTGTAAAGACTGCGCGGGTCAGCTTTCGCCAGGGCGGTTGAGGCTGAAAAGATCGCGCACGGTGGTGTAATCGCGATATCCAAGCCGGGCCAGGGGGTTGAATTTGGTGACGTCAAACATGCCGTTCACCATGCAATCATCGCGCATATGTACGCCGGTCACCTCGCCGAAAACCACGTAATTCGCTGCACCAGGCAGTTGCACCACCTGCGTGAGCTTGCATTCCAGCGCCGCAGGAGCCGCAGCCACCCGGGAGCACGGGATTGTCTCACACTCGTCTCTTGCGATGCCGGCTTTGTCAAACTCATCCACCTCCCGCGCCCAGGGGCCGGAACTGACATTCATCACGTCGCGCATGGCGTGTTCCACAATGTTCACGCAGAACACACCGGTGTCGCGGATATTGGCCACGCTGTCCTTGGTGCCGTCGCGGTCTTCCTTGGCGGAAGTGGAGGCAAACATCACCTGCGGCGGCACATAGGCCACAGCGTTGAAGAACGAATAGGGCGCAAGGTTCTCAGACCCGTCCGACCCGCGCGTTGAGATCCAGCCGATAGGGCGGGGCGTGACAATGGCATTGAACGGGTTATGCGGCAGGCCATGGCCGTCTTCTGGGCGGTAGAACATCAGTTCTCTCAAATAATTTCCACGTTGGTACCTGTCCTAACGACGTGGTAGGCAGTTTGCCAGCCGGTTTTAAAGACGCAACAAGGCGCAGACGTGTTTCAACTGACCCCGGAAACAAGCGACGACTGGTGGGAAGTCGAGGCGCTCTATGATCTGGCCTTTGCGCCGGGCCGTGAGGCGCTGTCCTCGTACCGGCTGCGGGAGGGCGTGGCGCGGATATCAGAGCTGAGCCTCGTGGCGCGTGATCCCGAAGGCATTTTGGCCGGGGCGATCCGGTTTTGGCCGGTGCGCGTGGGCGGTAAGGCTGTCTTGCTTTTGGGCCCTGTGGCGGTGCACCCCACCTACCACGGCGAAGGCTTGGGCGGGTATTTGATCCTTGATAGCCTGGATCGCGCGCGTGATCTAAGCTGGGAACGGGTGATGCTGGTGGGCGATGCGCCTTACTATGGCCGCTTCGGGTTTGAGCGGTTGGAGAATGTGCATATGCCGCCACCAACCAATCCCGCGCGTGTGCTGGGGGCAGCTTTGGTGGATAATGCGTGGGCCGGCGTTGCAGGCGATGTGGTGCGTTTCTCCTGATGTTTGCGCGGCTTGGCAGCATTTTCTTGGAAGAAAATGCGCAAGAAAATTCGAATTTTCTAACGCAGAATTTTGGAAAATTCTGCACGGCAGGGTCGTTAGGGGTGCGGTTCGTCCCTAAATGTCTGACATGGAAGTTCTAAACCCCGCCCTCTCGCCTCAGGAAATAGACACCCGCCTTGACGCACTGGCGCAGCGCTATTCGCGCGCCGCGGGGCCCGGTATCCAGCTGCTCAACCTGATCGGCGGGCAGGCCGAAGGTTTGATTGATCAGTTGCCCAAGCCTGTGCGCGAGGCGCTGGGGGGCCGGACAGAAGAGGCGCTCAAGCTCGCAATGCAGGCGGCGCATGGCTCTCGTGGGTTGGTAGATGGGCAAGCGGGCTGGCTCAACCGCGCGCTCACCACGGCCATGGGTGCGGCCGGTGGGATCGGTGGTTTGCCCACGGCCTTGGCGGAATTGCCCGTGACCACAACCATTTTGTTGCGGACCATTCAGGATGTGGCGGTGGAGCACGGCTTTGATCCAGCAGAAGAGGGCGTACACTTTGACTGTGTTCAGGTGTTTGCCGCTGCCGGGCCGCTTGATCATGATGATGGGGCCGACCTGGGCTTTTTGGGCGCGCGGGTGACCGTGACAGGCCCCGCGCTGCAACAGTTGATTTCCAGTGTCGCTCCGCGGCTGGCGACGGTCTTGGGCCAAAAACTCGCGGCACAAGCTGTGCCCGTTTTGGGCGCCGCCGCAGGAGCCGTGACGAATTACACCTACACAAGCTATTACCAGCAGATGGCGTACGTTCATTTCGGTTTGCGCCGCTTGGCGATTGAGGCGGATTTGGACAGGGCAGAGATCGCAGAGAGGTTTCGCGCCCGTATCAAACCGGCGCCGCTTAACAAAATGTAGTTAAAGCGCGGCCTTTACCGCCCTTTGCAGGTTTTTCACCACGTCGCGCCGCGGCGTGAATGTGCTGTCATAGGTGTCATATTCTGCCAAGGCGCTGATGATGATCCCGTTTGAGACATCCCCCGTCACGCCTTCCGGCCAGAGGTACTTGCGGCGCCGTTGGCACAGCAAGATCATCTGCGTGCGCCAGCTTGTGTCCATCCACCCGCAGGCGCGGCTGAGTTCCACGCAGGTTGAGCCAGGCTCATCCAAAAGCGCGCAGATGGCTTCCGTCTCGCGTGCATCAAGCGGCATTTCCTCAAAGGCGCGCGCAACACGGTCTTTTCGGCTTAAACCAAGGATTTCAGGTGCAACCTGGGGCTCAACCGGGCGGTGACGCACGACAAGATCAGGGTCAAAGGGTTCTTCCTTCGATTTAAAAAGCGAAAACACCATGATCTGCCTCCTCGGGGGGCAAAGCCCCTCTCGCACCTATCCGTTTCAGGCCCATCCAACCGGATTGTCCCTAAGTTTCTGTTAATTTAACAGAAAATTGAGTTATCCACAGGCACTTTGAAAATTTTCCTGTGGATTTTCAGAAAGTTAAAGAGGTCTGCACAGGATTTACAGAGTTATCCACAAAGTATTGTGGATAATTGGGTGGAGCCTACCGGGTTTGGTCCTGCTCTGTGCGGAGTATTGATGCAAAAATGCCTATAGTTTCCCGCGCAGGTAGTCCATGACAGGCCCGCGCACCGATTGCAGCCCGTCTTCGCGCGCTTCGTGGATCACCGTTCGCAGGGCGCCAAGATCTGTGCGGCGCAAGATGGATTTGACCGGTCCAATCGATGCAGGCCGCATCGACAAAGTGCGCATCCCAATCGCGGCAAAACAGGCGGCCTCCACCGGGCGACCTGCATCTTCTCCGCAGAAACTCAGCGGCGTGCCCAAGCTGTCGCACCGATCCACGATGGTCTCGATAAAAGTCAGGAAACTTACATTGAGCGTGTCATACCGCTTGCGCACCAGTTCGTTTTCACGGTCGGCGGCGAAAAAGAATTGCTTGAGATCATTGCCGCCAATGGAGAGGAAATCCACCTCGCGGTAAAGTGCATCGGGCGCAAAGGCAAGGGAGGGCGTCTCCAACATTGCGCCCACTTCCAGGCTGGCCGGTAGGGGGTGGCCTAGAATACGCTCACGCTCAATCGCCTTGTCCACCTCCGCGCGAGAGCGGGTAAACTCCTCGCGCTGCGCCACAAACGGGAACATGAGCGACAAAGGCCGCCCGGCGGCGGCACGGATGATCGCCTGCACCTGCATCCGCATCACCCCGGGCTTGTCGAGCGCCACGCGCACCGCGCGCCAGCCAAGGGCGGGGTTGGGTTCTTCCACCGCGCGCATATAGGGCAGCACCTTATCCGATCCGATATCCAGCGTGCGGAACACCACGCGCTTTCCCTTGGCCGCATCCATCACGCGGGCGTAGTTTTCGCTCAACTCTGCGCGTTTGGGCATGTGGCTGCGGGTGAGAAACTGCAGCTCTGTGCGAAAGAGGCCCACCCCCTCAGCACCAGAGCTTTCAAGCGACGGCAGATCAGCCATCAAACCCGCATTCATATGCAGCGCAATCCGCGTGCCGCATTCCGTTTCCGCCGGCAAACCCCGGATTGAGGCATAGCGCTCCTGGGCCTTCGCCTGCATCGCCATCTTGTCGCGAAAGGCCGTGACAATGGTGTCATCGGGGCGCAGATGCACCGCGCCTTGTTCTCCATCCACCAAGATCGGATCACCGTTCAGTGCCTCAGTCGTGATACGCGACGCATGAACAATCAGCGGGATCGCCAGCGCGCGTGCCACAATCGCGGCATGTGAGCCGACAGAGCCTTCCTCCAACACGATCCCCTTGAGCGCACGCCCGTAGTCCAGCAATTCCGCAGGCCCGATATTGCGCGCCACAAGAACCGGGTTCTCCGGCATTTCAGCGCCCGTTTCAGAGCCTTGACCTGTCAAGATGCGCAAAAGCCGGTTTGAAAGATCATCGAGATCATGCAGCCGCTCACGCAGATACACATCTGTCACCTTTGACATCCGCGCCCGGGCCGTCGATTGCTCCTTTTCTACAGCCGCTTCAGCGGACAGACCCAGTGCAATGTCTTCCTCCATCCGCCGCATCCAGCCTTTGGAATTGGCAAACATGCGGTAGGCCTCAAGCACCTGAAGCTGGTCTTTGTCGCCTTTCGCAGCGGTGGACAGCATCCGGTCCACACCCACGCGCAGCTCTTCTACCGCATTGGTCAGCCGCTCCATCTCACGCGCGGGATCGTCGGCAATGGGGTTGGAGACCACAACACGCGGTTCATGCAGCCACACCTGACCTTCGGATGCGCCTTCCTGGGCGATTGTGCCATGAAACAAGACAGGTTGCTGATGGCGCGCCGACATCGCCGCCCCTTCGCCCACAAAGGCACCAAGCTCTGTCATCTCGGCAATGACCATGGCCACCACCTCGACCACGTCCACCTCTTCCTCAGAGAATGATCGTGCCTCTTTCGACTGCACCACCATCACGCCCAGGGTTTCGCCCAGCCGCTGAATAGGCACGCCGAGAAAGCTGTTATAGGCCTCTTCCCCCGTCTCCGGCATATACCGAAATCCGCGCGTCCCCGGCGCGTTATCCGTGTTCACGATCTGGCCGTTCTTGGCGATGCGCCCCACCAGGCCCTCCCCAAGCCGCATCCGGGTCTGGTGCACGGCCTCGGGGTTCAAACCCTTTGTCGCGCACAGTTCCAGCGTTTCCTCATCACGAAAGAGATAGATCGAGCAGACCTCGACATGCATCTCCTCGGCCATCAGCCCGGTGATCGCATCCAGACGCGTCTGACCGCCCGCCTCCTCCGACATAAGCGTGCGCAGGCGTGACAGCATCTGACGGCTGTTGGTGTTATGTCGGATCGGCTCATTCATGCCGTCGAAAGGTCCATCCCTCAGGTCTAACTTTCTGGCGGCGTTGGCTTTTTTGGGGTGAAAGCCTCAGGCCGCGCTTTCCAGTCCGAACGCATCATGCAAGGACTGAACGGCAAGTTCCATATATTTCCTGTCAATCAACACGGATATCTTGATCTCAGAGGTTGAGATCACCTTGATATTGATCCCCTCATCGCTGAGCGTCTGAAACATCGTGGCCGCCACGCCCGACTGGCTGCGCATCCCGATCCCCACGGCTGAGATCTTGGCCACATTGGTATCCGCCAGCAGATCGTGATAGTTGATATCGCCCTTATCCTTGGCGTGTTGCATCGCCTTTTCCGCGCGCGCCACCTGATTGGTGGGGCACGAGAAGGTCATGTCGGTGCGGCCTTCTTCAGATATGTTCTGGATGATCATATCCACATTCACGCCGGCCTCGCTCAGCGGTCCGAAAATGGCGGCAGCAATGCCCGGTCGGTCGGCCACAGACACAAGCGTCATTTTCGCCTCTTCGCGGGAATAGGCGATACCGTTCACAACGTTGCTTTCCATGATCTCTTCCTCCGCACAGACCAGCGTACCGGCCTCGTCTGATTGTTCCTCAAAGCTGCTCAGCACGCGCAGCTTCACATTGTAGCGCATTGCCAGCTCAACCGATCGGGTCTGCAACACTTTCGCGCCGAGGCTCGCCAGTTCCAGCATTTCCTCAAAAGCGATCTTATCAAGCTTGCGCGCTTTGTCCGTGATGCGCGGGTCGGTGGTATAAACACCGTCCACATCGGTGTAGATGTCACAGCGTTCTGCCCCAAAGGCTGCGGCAAAGGCAACCGCCGTGGTGTCTGATCCGCCGCGGCCCAGCGTGGTGATCCGGCCCTCGCGGCTCACCCCCTGAAAACCTGCCACCACGGCCACGCGCATCCCTTCCTTGAACTTTTCTAGGATGTTGTCTGGCGGGATGTCCTCAATCCGCGCGGCCGAATGGGCGGATGTTGTTTGCACCGGCACTTGCCATCCTTGCCAACTGCGTGCGGGCACGTCCATTTCCTGTAACGTGAGCGCCATAAGGCCTGCGGTCGCATTCTCACCCGAACTCACCACCGCATCATATTCACGCGCATCATAAAGAGGGGAAATCTCATCAACCCACCCCACCAACTCATTGGTGCGCCCCGCCATGGCTGAGACAATGACGATGACATCATAACCCTTGGCCACTTCCACGCCCACGCGCTTGGCCGCGCGCCGGATCCGGTCAATATTGGCCACCGACGTGCCGCCGAATTTCATCACCAAAATAGGCATGTTAGGTCTCTGTCCCGTTATCGACCCGCCATTTACGCCGCTTGGGGGCCAAGGGCAATGGCGGATGCGCGAACGGCCCATGACGGCCCATGTCGGCGCGCCGCCCCCGGCTGCATCTTTCCAAAATATTCAAACCAGACGATGCTCCAGGCGCAGGTCACACCCAGGCTGACAACCGCCCCGCAAGGCGCGCCACATCCTGCCTATACTCATCCGTGATTTCCCCGGGGCGCGGATCATCTCGCAGCGTGGTCATCAGCGTCTCCGGCGTCGGCCCGCGCGCCTGCCGCGTCCAGGACAGACCGCGCAGCACCGTCTCGGCCTCCGGCGGCACACGATCGGGGATGTCATACCCGTTGAGCATGGCCCAAACCCCGGTCCAAAGCCGGCCCACAGTCCACGGGTTGTACCCCCCGCCGCCCAGCACCAATAGACGCGGGGCCATACCCATAAGCGCGGCCACAACGGACCAATGCGCGTTGTTGGACAGGCCGAGCCGCGACAGCGGGTCTTCTTCCACCGCGTCGGCCCCGCATTGCAGCACGATGGCTTCCGGGCGGAAAGCCTCAACCGCGGGCAGGATCACCTCATCGCGCGCTAGGGCAAAGCTGTCATCGCCCGTGCCCTTGGGCAAGGGCAGGTTAAATGCGCTGCCACCGGCCTCCTCCTCCAAAGCCCCGGTAAAGGGCCAGCGCTCCGCCTCATGGGTGGAGATCATCCGCACGCGGGGATCGCCAGAGAACGCCACCTCCACCCCGTCGCAATGATGGGCGTCGATATCCACGTAAGCCACCCGGCTGAGGCCCCGCAAAAGCAGCGTTTGAATGGCCAGCACCGGATCGTTCAGGTAACAAAACCCTGCGGCGTAGTCCGGCATCCCGTGATGCGTGCCGCCACCGGGATTATAAACAATCCCGCCGTCTGTCAGCAGCTCCGCGGCCAACATTGATCCCCCCGCAGCCGTGGCCGGGCGGCGATACATCTCGGTAAAAACCGGGTTTGACACCGTGCCCAATTGATGACGCGCCCGCGTGGCCGCATCCACCTCCTGCGCCTCTTCCGCCGCTTGCAAGGCGCGCACGTAAGCGTCTGTGTGAAAGGACAAAAGCGCCTTGGGACGCGCCCGCGGGCTCAATTGAAATTGCCCATCCGGCAGCCACCCCATAGCGCGGCTCAGGTCCGTGACCGTCGGCACGCGCGGGATCGACAGCGGATGCTTCGGCCCATAGCTGGAGCCGCGATAAATCTCTGAGCCGATGAAGATGGGGCGATCCATGCCGCCTACCTAGCAGTCGGGCCCTGGATTGCCACTGATGCACCGCACTCCGGCTTCTTTCTTGTCAAAAATACCTAAATCCGGCATCCGGCCAAAGGCGCAGGTTTTTATTGATTGACGGATCAATCAAAACGCCATAGCCAAACTGCAAAAGGGAGATTGCTCATGCCCAAACAAGGAATGGAGCCACTGCGCCGTTCGGCGCTGGTTGAGGCCACGATCCATGAGATCGGGGAGCGTGGATCTCTCGATGTCACGGTCAGCCAGATTGCCAAACGCGCTGGCATGTCGAGCGCGCTTGCGCATCACTATTTTGGGTCTAAGGAGCATATGTTCACCGCCGCGATGCGCCACATCCTGTCGCTCTATGGGGCTGAAGTGCGCGGTGCGCTGGTCATGGCCAAGACCCCGCGTGACCGGATTGAAGCCATCATCCGCGCCAGTTTCTCGCCGCGCCAGTTTCGACCTGAAACCGTATCGGCCTGGCTAAACTTTTACGTGCAAGCGCAAACCTCTAAAGATGCCCAGCGTTTGCTCAACATTTATCAACGCCGCCTGCGTTCCAATCTGCGCCACGCAGCCCGCGCAGCAGGCGGGGATGGCGCGGAGCTGGCACGCGGGCTTTCGGCGATGATCGACGGGCTCTATCTGCGCCAGGCTCTGGCCGAGACCCCGCTTGCCGGGGACGAGGCCATCGCAGTGCTCATGTCTTATCTTGACCGCGCCCTTACGCACCGCGCATGAGCCAGCCCAATATCCTGATCCTCATGGTGGACCAACTTAACGGAACGCTGTTCCCCGATGGTCCGGCAGGCTGGTTGCATGCGCCAAACCTGCGCGCGCTCGCAGACCGCTCCACCCGGTTTGCCAACGCCTACACCGCCAGCCCGCTTTGCGCTCCGGGCCGGGCAAGCTTCATGTCCGGGCTCTTGCCGTCGCGTAGCCGGGTCTATGACAACGCCGCTGAATTTGCCGCCGATATCCCGACCTATGCCCATCACCTGCGCCGTGCGGGCTATCAGACGTGTTTGTCAGGGAAGATGCACTTTGTCGGCCCCGATCAGATGCACGGCTTTGAGGAGCGTCTGACCACCGATATCTACCCGGCTGATTTTGGCTGGACGCCGGATTATCGCAAACCCGGTGAGCGGATTGATTGGTGGTATCACAATATGGGCTCGGTGACCGGCGCCGGCGTGGCCGAGATCTCCAACCAGATGGAATATGATGATGAGGTCGCCTATCACGCCACGCGAAAGCTCTATGATCTGGCGCGCGGTCATGATGCGCGGCCCTGGTGCTTGACGGTCAGTTTCACCCATCCCCATGACCCTTACGTGGCACGTCGTCAGTTCTGGGATCTCTATGAAGATTGCGCGCATCTGATGCCCGATGTGGCTGCGATGGACTACGCTGATCATGACCCACATGCTCAGCGGATTTTTGACGCCAATGATTGGCGAAACTTTGAGATTTCGGACGAAGACATCCAGAAATCGCGCCGGGCATATTTCGCGAATATCTCTTACTTAGATCAAAAAATTGGTCAAATTCTGGGGGTGCTTTCTGCAACGAGACAAGAAAAAGACACGATCATTTTGTTTGTATCTGACCACGGGGATATGCTGGGTGAGCGTGGCCTTTGGTTCAAAATGTGCTTCTACGAGGGCTCCGCGCGGGTGCCTTTGATGATCTCGGCCCCCGAAATGGCCCCGGGTTTGATCACCGATCCGGTCAGCACAATCGATGTTTGCCCCACGCTCTGTGACCTCGCCGGAGTGTCTATGGAAGAGCTGGCGCCTTGGGTCGAAGGGCAATCGCTTGTCCCCCTTGGGCAGGGGGTCTTGCGCGATGATCCGGTCGCCATGGAATACGCCGCCGAGGCGTCTTACGCGCCGCTTGTCTCGCTGCGCTACGGCAAGTGGAAGTTCAACCGCTGCGCGCTCGATCCTGATCAGTTATTCGATCTGGAGGCTGATCCCCATGAGTTAACCAACTTGGCCAAGGTGCCTGCCCATGCCGGCACTCTGGCACAACTCCAGGCCAAGGCCGAAGCGCGCTGGGATCTTGACGCCTTCGACGCCCAGGTGCGCGAAAGCCAGGCGCGGCGCTGGGTGGTCTATGAGGCGCTGCGCCAGGGCGGCTACTACCCTTGGGATTACCAGCCTCTGCAAAAAGCCTCAGAGCGGTACATGCGCAATCACATGGATCTCAACGTGGTGGAAGACGCCCAACGCTTCCCGAGGGGGGAATGATGATCACTGTTTACGGTCGCGCCAGTTCATCCAATGTCCAGGCCGTGCTGTGGGGTCTGGAGGAAATGGGCCTGCCATATGAGCAACTCGATTACGGCTTTACCTTCGGCGGGCTCGATACGGCAGAGTTCCGCGCGATGAACCCCCATGGCAAGATCCCGGTGATCAAAGATGGCGACACGGTCGTTTGGGAAAGCGCGGCGATCCTGCGCTACCTCGCGAACACCTATGGCAAGCCGCCGTTCTGGCCCGACAACCCCGGCGCACGGGCGCGCGTTGATATGTGGGCGGAGTGGGCCAAGAACTCGGTGGCGGCGCAGTTCACCGGACCTGTCTTTTGGCTCGCGGTGCGGATGAAACCGGAAAAGCGGAATTGGACCGTGATCCAGCGCAACGTCGCGCGGCTTGAGGTGGAGATGACCTATGCAGGGCGCGTATTGGCACAGCACGATTATCTGGCCGGGCCGGATCTGACGCTGGCGGATATCGCGCTGGGTCATGTGCTCCACCGCTATTTCGACATCGATATTCAGCGGGCGAACATGCCCAACCTGCGCGCCTATTACGACCGCCTGACCGAGCGGGCGGCCTATCGCAACACCGTCATGACCAGCTACGACATGCTGCGCGACAGTTTCGAGTGAGATGAGTATGGAAGCGGATTTCGTCATTGTCGGCGCGGGCAGCGCGGGGTGTGCCATGGCCTACCGGCTGAGCGAGGCCGGGCAATCTGTTCTGGTGATCGAACATGGCGGCACAGATGCAGGCCCGTTTATTCAGATGCCGGGCGCGCTCAGCTTTCCGATGAACATGAAGATGTATGATTGGGGCTACCGCTCTGAGCCGGAGCCTTACCTTAACAACCGCCGTCTTGCCTGTCCGCGTGGCAAGGTGATCGGGGGGTCGTCCTCGATAAACGGCATGGTCTATGTGCGCGGGCATGCGGGCGACTATGACCATTGGCGCGAGATGGGCGCCGATGGCTGGGGCTATGCGGATGTGCTGCCCTATTTCAAACGAATGGAGACATGGCACAGCGCAGGCCATGGCGGCGATGCCGATTGGCGCGGCAAGGATGGGCCGCTGCATGTCCAACGCGGTGAGATGGCCAACCCGCTGACCCGCGCCTTTATCGAAGCAGGCGGGCAGGCGGGGTATGAGATCACCGCCGACTATAACGGCGAGCAGCAAGAGGGGTTCGGCCCCTTTGAGATGACCGTCCATAACGGGCAGCGGTGGTCGGCGGCCAATGCCTATCTCAAGCCTGCGCTCACGCGTGAGAATTGCGATCTGATGCGCGCGGAGGTGATCCGCGTGGTGATGGAAGAAGGCCGCGCGGTGGGGGTGGAAACCTCCAAAGGCGTGGTGCGTGCGAGGCGCGAGGTGATCCTGGCCGCGTCCTCGATCAACTCGCCCAAGATCCTGATGCTGTCTGGGATTGGGCCCGGCAAGCACCTGGCGGAACACGGGATTGACGTGGTGGCCGACCGCCCCGGCGTGGGCGGCAATTTGCAGGATCATCTGGAGCTTTACGTGCAAATGGCGGCAAGCCAGCCGGTCAGCCTCTTCAAATACTGGAACCTGCTCGGCAAAGCCTACGTGGGTGCGCGGTGGCTCTTCACCAAAACCGGGCCGGGGGCCTCCAACCAGTTTGAAAGCTGCGGGTTCATCCGGTCTGAGGCGGGCGTGGAGTACCCCGATATTCAGTTTCATTTCCTACCCATCGCTGTGCGTTACGATGGTCAGGCCGCCGCCGAAGGCCATGGGTTTCAAGCCCATACCGGGCCCATGCGCTCCCCCTCTCGCGGGCGGGTGAGCTTGCGCAGCGCCGATCCCAAGGACACGCCGGTGATCCGGTTCAACTACATGAGTGAAGAGCAGGATTGGATCGATTTCCGCCGCTGCATCCGGCTCACGCGGGAGATTTTCGCGCAAGCCGCCTTTGATCCCTATCGCAGCCATGAGATCCAGCCGGGGGCGCAGTATCAGAGCGATGATGAGCTTGATGAGGTGATCCGAGAGCACGCCGAAAGCGCCTATCACCCCTGTGGCACCTGCCGGATGGGGCGGGCGGATGACCCGGATGCGGTGGTCGATCCAGAAGGCCGGGTGATCGGGGTGGACGCTCTGCGCGTGGCCGATAGCAGCCTCTTCCCGCGCATCACCAATGGGAACCTGAATGCACCCTCGATCATGGTGGGGGAAAAGATCTCGGACCACGTGTTGGGGCGGTCGCTTGCGCCGGATAATGCCGTGCCATGGGTGCATCCAGAATGGCGGGTGGCACAGCGGTAAGCCGTGCAGGTTTCGCGTGAAATCATGGGCGTAGCCCGCCGATTTGGTCGCCATGCCACGGCCTGACGAACGCGCTCTGTTCTGTAGTCAAAAAAATGGGCCGCACACTCTGCACGGCCCATCAAACGTTCTCAAGATACCAATCAGCCCGAGCTGTCGCCGTTGATCCAGCCGTCCACGATGTCCTGGTTGTCAGCGATCCACTCTTCGGCCACTTCCGCCGGGTCGCGCTTCAATTCAAACATCTCCTGGATCCAACCGCCAACTTCGTCACCCGTGAGCGTCATGTTGGCCAGCATCTTGGCCACGGCCGGGTTGCGTTCTTCCAATGAGGCGGAATAGGCGACGTAAACGGTGGCCGCTGTGCCCGCGCATTCAAACTCCGACACGTCGAGCCAGTTTTCGGCATCCAGATCAAGGTCTTCACAGCCGTCAAACCGCGCCGGCTCTTCCAGAGCGGTCAGATCGTATTGCACGTGAAGGGCCTCAGGCGTCCAGTAATAGAACAGCTGCGGCTGAGACGCAGCATAGGCCGCCGCCAGTCCCGCCTTGAACGTGTCACCGGAGACGATGTTCGGCTCCCACAGATCATCAAGGCCGTAGGATTTGAACTTCACCTGCCAGCGCTTGGTCGAGGCCCACGTCACATCACCGGCCCAGTACTCACCCAGGCCATCGCCATCACTGTCGAACATCGCGGCAATCTCAGGATCTTTGAGGTCTTCGATCGAGGTGATCTTGTCGGTCATGTAGGTCGGCACGTACAGCAGCGAGGTGCCGGCATAGCCGCCATTGGTTTTCACACCGCCGGTGCCGTCGACATATTCATCCCACGCGGATTGCCAGTTGGGCATCCACATATCCGGGTGCACGTCGATAGAGCCGTCGCCCTTGTCCATACCGGCAAAGATCACCGGCTGCTGGTTCATGCCCGTAAGGATTTCGGCCTCGCCGCCCATTTCGCCTTCGACGATGGCTTTGATCACGTGGCCGATGGCGCGCGCACCGTTCCAGCTTGGGTCTGAGATCATGATCTTTTCTTGCGCGGACACGGCCGTGCTGGCGAGAAGCCCCGCGGTGATCGCGGCGGTTTTGAGCAGATGTTTCATGGTTGTCTCCCTGTTGTTGTCTGCTTTCTTGGTTAAATTCGGCTGAAGGAGGCGCGTATGCCTCGCAGGATGCGGTCGATCATCATCGCAACAAGGGCGATGGCGATCCCGGCCAACAATCCTTTCCCTGCCTGGGCGTCGCCCAGAGACTCCGTCACCAACGCGCCCAGACCCGCCGCCCCGATAAAGGCAGAGATCGTGGCCATGGACAGCGCCAGCATGATGGTTTGGTTGAGCCCCGCCATGATCGACGGGATCGCCATGGGAAGCTCCACCTTGCGCAAAAGTTGTCGTTCCGACGCCCCGAAGGCGAGCGCGGCTTCTTTCGTGCTTTCGGGCACTTGCAGAATGCCAAGCGCGGTGAGTTTCACCATCGGCGGGATCGCAAAGATCACGGTGGCCAGCACGGCGGGCGGTTGGCTGATGCCAAAGAAGGCCACCGCAGGCACAAGGTAGCTCAGTGACGGGATGGTCTGCATCACGTCGAGGATCGGTTCGTTGATCCATCGGAAGAGCTTGTTCTTGGCCATCCATATGCCCACGGGTAAGCCGACAAAGACGCATATGGCCGTGGCGACGACCACCAGCGCCATGGTTTGCATCGCCACTTGCCACAGCTCAAACGCCGCCAGAAAGGCAAGTGAGCCAGCCACGAATATGGTCGTGGCCCGGTTGGTATAGGCCCAGGCGAGCGCCATAAAGAGAAACGCCACCACCGGCCAAGGCGTCTGCATAAACGCCACCTCGACCCGGATCAGCGATTGGCGCAGTACGTTGGTCATCGCATCAAAGATGCCTGCGTATTGCGCCCGCAGATAGTTGATGCCCACATCGATGGCTTCGGCATTGTAGGTGAAGATATTGATCCGGCGGCCTTCCACAGGTTCGCTTTCCTGAATGATCACCTTGGTGGCATCTTCATCGCCCGCCGCGCGCGCCTCTTCATCCGGCACCCGGCGATAACGCACCTCTGCAGGGGCGTCGAACCGCACCAGCGTCGGGAAGTCATCGATAAACTTGCAGTCAAACCGATCCTTGGGCGTGATCGCCTGATACTCGGCCACGGCCTCCCCATCGCGGGTCATGGCGCGCAGATCGCGCCGGGTCTGTGTGCGTTCGGCCTTTTCCGCATCCGAAGGGTTTTCCAGCGCGTCAAGCCGGTCAAAGGCCGTTTGCAGCACCGTGATTTCGTCCGCGATGGACCTCTCAAGGGCCGCAAAATCGGCAACACTGTAACGCGCCATCAGGGTCTCGACGGTCTCGGCCGTGCGCACCTGAGAGATGCAAGCGCGTTCATCCAGGCGGATCTGGGTCGCGCGATAGGTGGTCAGCGGCGCGCAAATTGCCATGATCACCAGCCCGATGATCACGCGCTTCAACATGACCCCGTTGGCCACCGCATGGTCAATGCGCCAGCGGGAATATTGCGCGTAATACCAACGGTTTGCCTGGCTTCCCATCCACAATCTGCCACCGATCAGGAGGGTCCAACCGATGGCGTTATAGGTGTTGATCCAGCCGGTATAGCGGGGGATCAGCGTTGTATTCGCCTCCGGGTTTTGCATCGCTTGTTCCAGCAAAGGGGTGAATTTCACCACCTGCATCAGACAAACGACAGCCAGAATATCAATCGCCAGCGCGATCCAGAACATCAACCAGACCCCGCGCCAAGAGGCCCAAAGCCATGGGACAAGCAGCCCCCAGATGTTCATATGCCAGCGCGGAAGTTCCGCCCGCTGTAACCGCTCAAAAACGCCGCTGAAGTAAGGCTCGTTTTGGGCCACGAAAGTGCCTACAGAAACGTCGCGCTCCTCGATCTCAGTCTTTTCCGCGCCGCTCAAGTCTCTGCTCCCCCTTGCAGACCGGTCAGCAGGGTGTCCTTGCTCACCACACCGACCAACACATCGCCATCTTTGATCAGCACCGGCTTGTCCGATCCGGTCGACAGGCCCACCAGCGTATCCAGATCATCATCAGGCCGCGCCACCGGGTGGCCCTTGCCCTTGATCTCCCCGTGCTGTTCCGGTGGGACCATGATCTTGGAGGCCGAGACCAGCTTGAGCCGCGAAATACCCGCGACGAAATCCGCTACGTAATCATCGGCCGGCGCCGTCACGATATCCTCGGCCGTGCCAATCTGAACGATCTCACCGTCCTTCATGATCCCGATGCGGTCGCCCATGCGGATCGCTTCATCCAGGTCATGGGTGATGAAAACGGTGGTCTTCTTCACGTCTTGAGACAGGCTTAAAAACTCATCCTGCAGGTTGCGTCGAATAAGAGGGTCAAGCGCCGAAAACGGCTCATCCATCAACAAAATCTCCGGATCAGCCGCCAATGCCCGCGCCAGGCCAACCCGCTGTTGCATACCCCCCGACAGCTCTGAGGGGAGCCGGTCGCCATAGCCGTGCAAACTCACTGTCTCCAGGGCCTTGTCGGCGGCCTTGGCGCGGGTGTAGCCATCCATCCCGCGCAATTCCAAGGCAAAGCCAATATTGTCGCGCACGGATCGGTGCGGCAGCAGCGCCATGTTCTGAAACACCATTCCGATCTTGTCGGCACGCGTGGCGCGCAGCTGTTCGGATTTCATTGCGCCAATGTCTTCACCCATGATGCGGATCGTGCCGGCCGTGGGCTCAATCAGGCGGTTGATGTGGCGCACCAGCGTGGATTTGCCCGAGCCTGACAGGCCCATCAGGCAGAAAATCTCACCCTTGGAGACCGAAAAACTCGCGTCCTTCACGCCTACAACAGCCCCAAATCGTTCCAGCACCTCAGGCTTTCCGATCCCTTCTTTGCGGACCGCCTCCATCGCCTCAGGCGCGCGTTCCCCAAAGATTTTCCATACGTTTTCTAGCTCAACAACAGCGTCGCTCACGCCCGTGCCCTCTCGCGTTTAGGGTCGTAAAATGGCGTGGAGCATACTTTGGCGGGCAGGCGTTTCATGTGCCCGTCCATTTGCCCCACTTCCAGTTCCGTGCCTATGTCCGCATGCTCAACGGCCAGCCGGGCCATTGCGATTGTGCGCTCGTATTTGGGGGAACGTACGGCGGAGGTGATCACCCCGACAGGCCGCTCCCCATGGTAGACATGCGCGCCATGCAGCGGCACATCATCGCCCTCAAACCATAGCCCGCGCAGCACCTTGCGCGGGTCGCGCGCGTTGCGCTCCAGCGCGGCTTTGCCGATGAAATCGCTCTTCGACATGCTGATGGCAAAGCCCAGCCCCGCCTCCAGCGCGTCCACACCCGGTGCAAACTCGGCATCAGCCGCCGCCAGTCCGGCCTCCACCCGCAAAATATCCAGCGCGGCAGAGCCCATCGGTTCAATCCCGAATTCTTCACCCGCGTCCATCACAGCAGCCCACAGGCCGGGCGCGTCCTCGGTCGAACAGAAAAGCTCATAGCCCAGCTCGCCAGTATATCCTGACCGGGCCAGCATGAAGGGGATGCCATCCCGATCCCCCACACGCGCCACGGTCACACCAAACCATTTCACATCATCGAGCGCGGGCACAGTCGGCTGCGTGAACACGATCTTGCGCAGCACATCGCGGGAGCGCGGACCCTGCAGCGCGAGGTTGGGTAGCGCGTGGCCCATGCCATGAATGCGCACTTGCAGGTTTTCGGTCTGGGCAACTTCCTCCAACACACGCGCGCTTTCTTCCGTGCCACAGCACCACCGGAACAGGTTGGGGGCCAGCCGGAACAGCGTGCCATCATCAACAACCGCGCCCGCCTCGTCACAGATCAGCGCATAGGTGCCGCGCCAAACGGCCAGTCGCGCCACATCCCGCGTCATCACCCTTTGCAAAAGCGCCTCTGCGTCCGGACCGATCACATCATATTTGCGCAGGCCCGACATATCCTGCAGCGTGACCTTTTCGCGGCACGCCCAATATTCGCCGATCGTCCCAGTTGAGGGAAACGACACCGGCGCCCACAGATCGCGGGCCGGTGCGAAATGTTGCGTCAGTTTTGAGGTCTCCGGGGCAAACGCGCTTTCCTGACTGACAGACATCGGCGCATTCTCCTTTTCGCGATAGGCCACGGCCCGGCGGATTGGTGCATCGGGCTTGTAGATACGCACATGCACATCGGTGGGGTTCCAGCCATTGATCGGGTCAATGTCATCCGGGCAGGCGGTCGAGACGCAGACCAGAGCATCCATCGCTTTCATCGCCACATAGTCCCCCGGGCGGGAGTGGCTTTCCTCAGTCAGCAGCTCATGGGAATGATGATCCACCCAAGTGTTCCAGAAAAAATTGATCGCAGGCCAGGCCGGTCGACGCGAGACACCAAAGGGGACGAGCGCCTCTGAGATGTTGTCAGAACAGTTCACATGCCCCGGAAAACCGCGCTCCTCATAGCCGCGTGCGGTGCAGGCCATGCCAAAGGCGTCATGGCGTCCGCAGGTGTCTTGCAGCACATTCATCAACGGATTGAGATCTTGATCGAAAAACTTGTCCAGAAGACCCGGACCAGGATAGGCCCCGCGCACCATGCTGCGCGTCGCGGTGGAGTCGATAAACCGTTCCAGTCCCGTCTCCAACGCATCCGCGCGCATCGCCATAAAATCTGAACATTGCTGCCCGTCGATATCAATGACCTGCACAATCTCTCCGGGTTCCACTTCATAGGCACGCGCCGTGCCGCGGGTCACGGTAAACTCATCCCGGACATCCCCCAAAGGCGGGGGCAAAATGGCTGAATTTTGCGAGGCAGGTGTGCAAGACACAGCCAGCTGCCCGGCATCTCCACCGGCGACCAATTCGTAGATGTGCAGCGGTCGGATCACCCACACTGTGCAAGCCGCCGTCGCACGGAACACACATAGGTCCTGAACGCGCAGTTCTGTCACAGGGAATTCTGCGCGCTCTTGACCGCCGTGAGACGCGATCCAACCCAAAAGCGCGCCCGCGTCAAAACGATCGGTGGAGAGGCTCGCGTTTTGGCGAAGCCCTATGATCTCCGGGCTGATATCACCGCCCTGATCGAAAACCAAAAGAGAGGCCGTCTGCTCTGCCGGACCCTCATGCAGCGAAATCAAGTCACCTGCGTTGAGATCAAATCTCATCGCGTCACGGGGCGAAAGAGATCGTGAGATCGCGTGCTTTGCAGATGAAAAGCCAGGGAATCGACGACGTGTCCCATCGAACCCCATATTACTGAATTCTCGAAGTACAGGCTGGTTCAGCACTGGCTTTCCCTTTTGTCTATGTAACTAGTTTCAGCTGCGCTGATTCGCGTCAAGAATTTCTTGAAACTAGTTACATTATAAAGCTAGCCTGCTCACATGTTGGGCAATGCAAAGAAGAAGAAACCGAATCTGCGTGACGTGGCGAGAACGGCTGAGGTCTCTGTGGCGACGGTGTCGCGCGTGCTCAATTCGCCCGACATGGTCAACGCCACCACACGCGCGCGCGTTGAAAATGTGATCGAAGAGTTGGGCTTTGTCCGCTCAGCGGCGGCCCGTGCGATCAATTCCGGGCGCACTCGGCTCCTTGGCGCGCTGATCCCCACGCTGGACAGTGATATCTTCTCCTCAACGGTGAACAGCATGGAGCAAACGCTGGTCGACCATGGGTTTTCACTGATTGTCGCAACAACCGATGATGACCCCGAAAAGGAAGCGCGCAAAGCGCAAGAACTTCTGGATGTGGGCGTGGAAGGCATTTTTGTCACCGGTTTGGATCACGGTGATGCGCTCTACGCTCTGTTACACCGCACGCGCGTGCCAACCGTCGCCATTTCGTTTTATGACGCAGCGTATCACCTGCCCACGATCGGTTATGACAATCGTGCAGCCGCTGATTTGGCCTGCGCGCATCTGATTGAACTGGGGCACAAGCGTGTTGCCGTGGTGCATGGGCCGCTTGCGGGCAATGATCGCACATTGGCGCGGGTTGATGGCGCGCGGGCGGGGCTGGCGGACAAAACATGCGGGCTTTATGAAACAGAGTTAAGTGTTGAGGGCGGCGTCAATGCGGTGCGGCGGATAATGCGGCATACCCCGCGCTGTGATGCGATCTTTTGTTTGTCAGACGTCATTGCGTTCGGCGTTTTGAATGAGTTGCTCCGCTTGGGCGTGTCCGTGCCGAACGACATGTCCGTCATATCAATTCACGATCTGCCCGCCGCTGAATATACGGTTCCACCGCTCACAACCGTGCATTTGCCGGCTCGTCAAATGGGGTGCAAGGCCGCCGAAAGCCTTGCGGCTTGGGTGGAACATGATGTCAGGCCTCCGCCTCTTCATCTGGCGTCTCGGCTAATCGTTCGCGGCTCAACGCGCAGACGGTCCTAGGTCTGATTTCGCGCCCCGCTGACACCCTGTAACTCCCGGGTCCGTCGCGAAATCTGGCAATCTCCCGAAGCGCCAAGATCCTAGGCGAACCCCTCACATGATGTGTGAAACAGGCCACAAGCCACTACAACTATGGGTATTTTCGAAAGAAAATTTTTAAAAACGCAAGATAATACTATGCGAACAGTGCGTTTTTGAGTACACGTGCCAGCAGATAAAAAGGTGCGAAACAGCACCATAAATGAGCGGTGATAGTAATGAGAGCAGTGAACTACGCTGTCCGTAATGCGGATGGCGATGTAACCCGGGACAGTGTGGATCAAGGCAATCCTGCACGTATCAACACAACCAACAGTCAGCAAATCTCACTCAACCTGAACCCGGGTGAGGTGCAAAGCTACGTCCAGAAGGGCGGCGATTTGCACGTCATTTTGGCCAATGGCGATGTGATCGTGCTGGAGAATTTCTTTTCAGGGCCGGGCGACAAAGACCTGTTCCTAAGCAAAGAAGGATACTTCACCGAAGTTTTGCTGACCTCTGACGCCAATGGCACTTTGACGGCGCAGTATTCTGGCGTCGAAGTGGGCGATAAGTGGAGCAGCTACGACGATCTGGTGTTCCTGGATATTGAACGGGTTGAGCCGGTGGTGGCCCCGCTTGTGGCGCCAGCGCTTGGTGGGCTTGGCTTTGGGGGTGCAGCTGCGGCTGCCGCGGGCGTTGCAGCCGCAGGCGTTGCGTTGTCGGCGGGTGGCGATGATGGCGTACCCGTCGTGCCCACCGATCCAACAGATCCAACAGATCCGGGTGCCCCAACAGATCCAACACCTCCGCCCACCAATCCAACAATCCCCACAGACCCAACTGTGCCCGCAGACCCGACTGTGAATGATGCCGATGTCCCGCGCATCGTAGGTGGTACCGCCGACAGCACGGTTACAATCACCGGCACAGGTGAGCCCGGCACAGAGGTTGAGGTTATTGTTGGAACGACAACCGAGACGACGACGATTGGTGCTGACGGCACCTGGGAAGTCGTGCTTGACCCCTCCGAGCTTCCGGCCGATGGCGTCTATGACAGCGTGGTCAATTTCACCGGCGGCGATGGCAGCAGCGAAACCCTGGATGGTCCGCGCGTCGATATCGACACAACGCCGCCCGACATTGACGTCACCTCCGGCACACAATCCACCGGCGATTTGGTCAACAGCGCCGATCATCAGTCCGGCACCACAATCACCGGAACAGGTGAAGCCGGGGCCAGCGTGTCCGTTGCGGTTGGCGGCGCGACGCAAAGCACAACAGTGGCCGCTGATGGCACTTGGTCAATGACCTTCGGGTCAAGCGAGATCGCCGAAGGCGAATATAACGCCGACATGACGCTTGTATCGACAGATGCGCGCGGCAACGCGACCACGATCACGGATGTGTTGGTGGTCGATACCGTGGCACCTGTGGCCGATGTGGCGGCGGTGACAGGCGATGACCTGATCAATGCCGCCGAAGCCTCAGGTGGTGTGACGCTCACTGGCACAGGGGAGCCTGGGGCGAGCATTTCTGTTGATTTTCAGGGTGTTACGCAGCAAGGCACCGTGGGACAAGACGGCACGTGGTCTTTTGACTTCGGCACCGTTGCCGCAGGCACTTACACGACCACCGTTAATGTCAGCTCCACCGATGCGGCGGGCAATACCTTCACGACAAGCCATGACGTGGATGTCGATACTGAGAACGGCGTCACTCTCACAACCCCCATCAGTGGTGACAATGTCCTCAACCAAGCGGAAGCGGCCAGTGATCTGACCCTGACCGGCACCACCGATCCCGGCAGCACAGTGCAAGTGACGCTCGCCGGAGTAACACAGACGGCCACCGTTGATGCCAGTGGCAACTGGTCTGCCGTCTTCGCGGGTGGTTCGCTGCCTAGCGGCGAATACGACGCCGTGGTGAATGTGGTATCAACAGATGCGGCAGGCAACACCGCCACGGCCAGCTCCAATCTTCGGGTGGATACGGTCGCAGGCGATGTGGCGCTTTCCACTCAACCGATTGAGGTAGATGACGTCATAAACGCGGTTGAGCGGCAGGACGGGGTGGAAATCTCTGGCACTGCAACGCCGGGCCTGACGGTCACAGTGGGGCTCGGTGCGGCCGCTCAGAATGTGTTGGCCGATGCCAATGGCAACTGGAGCACCACGTTTGCCGCCTCTGACATTCCCACAGGCACACAGACCTTGCCGATCACGGCCTCTATCACGGATGCTGCCGGCAATAGCCGGAGTGTCAACGACACGGTCGAGCTTGATACGGTCGTCGACAATCACGCGATCAGCAGCGGACCCATTGAAGGTGACGATGTGATCAACGCGGCAGAGCGCGCCGATGGGGTCACGATCAATGGCACAACGGAGCCCGGCTCATCCGTTGAGGTGCAATTTGGCAATGTCACGCGCATGGCCGATGTAGATGCGTCTGGCAACTGGACGGTGGATTTCCCAGCCTCAGATATACCAACCGGCACTTACGCCACAGGCATCTCCGCCACGGCCACCGATCCTGCCGGCAATGTCAGCACAAGCACAACCCAAGTGCAGGTCGACACTGAGGTTGAGAACTTCGGCATTGTTCTGAACCAGGCGGGCGATGACATAGTGAATGCGGCAGAGCGATCAAGCGGCGTCACGCTCAATGGCACCACAGAGCCAGGCTCGACAGTCAACGTCACGGTTGAGGGCGTCACGCGGCCGGCCACGGTCGACAATGCGGGCAATTGGTCTGTGACCTTCCCGCCAAGCGATCTGGCTGAAGGCACCTATGAAGCCACTGCCACTGTTGTGGCCACAGATGGGGCGGGCAATTCCAGCACGCTCACAGACACATTCCAGGTCGACACCGAGATTGACACCCCGAACGTGGATTCTGTGACCTTCGTGAATGGCGATGTGGGCCGGATCAGTACCGACAACATCACTGATAACTTTGAAATCGGTTCTCTCGCGGCAGATGGGACAACAGGTGAACCTGAGCATCGCCAGTCGGTCGATCCGGTCTTCGGCACTGAGTTTACTTTCACCTCCGCTGTGCCCGATGGCACCCATTTGGTGGTGCGCAAAAGTGATGCGGCGGGCAATGCCTCGGCCACACTGGTGGTGCTTGAGGACAATGCAACAAATGCCACCACAATCGAGAACCCAGGCCTGTCAGAATATGACATCCAAGGTCTCAACCTCGAATATGCCGCCGACACCAATCTGACACTGGATGAAACGCAAATCCTTGAGCTGTCTGGCACATCCGACGTGTTGCAAGTGCAAGGCGGCGCGGACGACACCCTGACGTTGGCTGGGGCCACCAAGCAACCGCAAACACAGCAGATCGACGGTCAGACCTATGATGTCTACACGGTGGGCGATAGCGGCGCCGTGGTTGTCGTGGATCAGGAGGTCAACGTCATCATTTGATCAATCAGGCCGCGGCGTGTTCTGCCGTGGCCAGTCTACCAGTTTCCAAAAGTGCACGACAAAGATGCACAAGGTTTGAGGGCAGGAACATGAGCAGACGTTTGAGGCGAAAAGGGCCGTGGCTGGCAGCCAGCGCTTTGGCGCTGTCTGGCTGTATGTCGGACGTGCCGGGCGGGGCCATGTTCGGCAAACCACCCCAAGAGGCTGAGGCCGAAGTCACCCGCCAGTCAGGCGCATTGTCACCGACACCGGGTCAAACGGACTCAGAGATCATCGAGACCTTGCTGAGCCGCCAATCGCTGTTGCAAGATCGCGGTCCCTTTGCCGATGTGGCGCGTGCCGCGCTCAACGCCTCGTCGCGGGCCTCTGAGGCCGAACTGCGCAGCGCGGAACTGCGGGCGGTGGCCGCCTCGAAAAACTGGCTGCCAACGCTGGGGCCCAATATCAGCCTGACATCGATGGGCGATTTGGTAACATCGATGTTGCTCGAACAGGTTCTCTTTGACAATGGCCGCCGCAAGGCTGAACGCGCCTTTGCCGCCGCCGATGTCGAAGTCGCGGCGGTGGCCTTGTCGCAGGACATGAATGATCGTGTCTACACCGCGCTCTCGCTCTATGTGACCGCGCTCAAAGGTCAGGAAACCGCGCAGATTGACACCCGCGCGCTCGCGCGCATGCGAGAATTTGAGCGTATCGTGGTGGGCCGGGTGAACGGCGGTGTCTCCGACCGCGCTGATCAACGTGTGGTCGAGGCCAAGATCAACACGATGCGCTCCAGCCAATCCACCGCGCAGGAGGTGGCCGCCACGGCCCAGGCAGAGCTGCGCGCGATGACCGGGCAAACCTTCACAGCCGACCTGCCGGGCCGGGTGAGGTTGGCGTCTCCGCCCGGTGGGCTCTCCATGCTCTCGGTTTTGAAAGCAGAAGCCGAGGCAGATCGCAGCGTCGCAGAAGCAACGGCCGCGCGGGCTGGGCTTTTGCCGGGTGTGTCTGCCACGGCCCTGTCAGAAGGCGGTGACATCACCGGCGGCCTGACCGCCAGCGCACAAACGCCTCTGGGCTTTGGCACGCCTGCGCAAATGAAAGCCATCGAGGCCAGCAAAGACGCCGCCGGCCGAAAGGTGGGCGAGGCGCGCGAAAGCGCCGAACGTGATGAAAGCCGCCTGCGGCAGCGCCTGGCCTCCTTTCAACGCCAAGAGGCTGAGGCGCGGTCCCTGGCGGAGCAAAGCCGCGTGACCTTTGGCCTCTTTGAACGCCAGTTTGAGGCCGGTCAGCGCTCCGTCATGGATGTGATCAACATCTATGAGCAATTGGTGGATCGTGAGCGTGAGCATGTGGAGGCCAAATACGAGGTCATCCTCATTCAGCTCGAATTGGCGCGCGATTTTGGTGTGCTGGCCGACGGAGAAGCAATTTGACGGCTCGCACCAAAAGCCCAGGCCAAGTTTCGGGCCAAAATTCTGGCCAAACCCCGTCCAAAACGCCGGTCAAACTGACCATCACCGGTGGCACGACCAATTCAACCCCGCGCCAGCCCGTCACGCTGACCTTGGCACGTGCAAGACCGGCCAACACCCCGTCAGAGCCGCTCGCCGCCGCGCCGCCCAACCCAGAAGACAACATCCGCGAGATGATCGAGGGCACGGCGAAACGCATTCAGCATCGTGCCAGCCTTATTTCCACCTTCGCCGCGCTGAGCGGGGTGGAGGTGCCTGTCTCTGACATTGCTGAACACATGTGGACCAACGCACCCGGCGATGTGTCGATAAAGGCGCTGTCAAACGCCCTCGATTTCACCGGGATCGCGCCAAAGATCCGCCACCGCGTCGCCATCGCACCACAGGTCTGGCCCGCGATTGCGCTCATGGCCAATGGCCAAAGCGTTCTGGTGATCGGACAAGAGGGCGACACCCTCACCATCTATGACACCACATGCCCTGACAATCGCGCCGACGTGCCGGTGTCCGAGTTTGCGCCCGTCTTTTCCGGCACCATCCTCACCGGGCGCACCACGCTCAAACAGATGGCCGAGCGGCACACTCCGGTGCTCAGCTCGTCGCATTGGTTCTGGGGGGAGTTCACCAAGTTCCGTCGCCAGATCTATGAAATCATGGCGGGCTCTCTGGTGGCCAATATCTTTGCTGTCGCTGTCGCGCTCTTTTCCCTGCAGGTCTATGACCGCGTGATCCCGCATCAATCTGAGGCCACGCTTTGGGTGCTGGCCATTGGCGCGTTTCTCGCCATCGGGCTGGAGGCCGCGCTTAAAATCGCGCGCGCGCGGCTCACAGATGCAGCTGGGCGAGAGATTGAGCTGTCGATCCAGCACGCCCTGATGCAGCGCGTCATCGGGATGCGCTCGGATCAACGGCCATTGCCGCCCTCGGGCCTCTTTGCCGCGATGCGCGATTTCGGGTCTGTGCGCGAATTTTTCACCTCGTCAACCATCGCCACACTGGCCGATATCCCCTTCATCGCGGTCTTTTTGCTGCTCGTGGCGTCCATCGCCGGCAATCTGGTCTGGGTAATCATGCTGGGCGGCATTCTGATGCTGCTCCCTGCCTATGCTTTGCAAAAACGCATGCTGGCGCTCACTCGTCAAACTCAAGGTGCCTCTGCCAAGGCCGGGCGGCTCTTGCAGGAGGTGCTGAGCGAGCTCGATACGCTCAAGACCCAACGCGGCGAAGAGCGCGCGATCCGGCTTTGGGATGAGCTCAATGCGCTCTCGTCCTACAGTTCTGCCGAACAGCGCCGCTTGGCCGCGATGCTCACCTATTGGAGCCAGGGCGTGCAGCAGGCGACCTATATCGCCGCGGTCGTGGTGGGAACCTATCTGGTCTTTGCCGGGCAGTTCACCATCGGCACGATTATAGCTGTGGGCATCCTGACAAGCCGCACTCTCGCCCCGCTCACGCAATTTGCGGGCATCCTCGCGCGTTGGACCAATGTGAAGGCCGCGCTTGAAGCGCTCGATATGGTGGTCGACGCCGCCCAGGAAAAAGAGGACGGACGGTCGTACTTGCGGCGTGAGACGCTCAAGGGGCATTTCGAACTCCATGAGATGGAATACCGCTATGACAGCGACGGCGCGCCGGTGCTGGATGTGGCGGGTCTGGCCATCACGCCAGGACAGCGGATCGCGGTGCTCGGCACCAACGGGTCAGGCAAATCCACCCTGCTGAAGCTGCTCGCGGGGCTCTACACGCCCACCAAAGGCCGCGTGCTGGTCGATGGCACCGACATGACCCAAATCGACCCCCGCGATATTCGCCGCAATGTCGGCTATTTGGGCCAGGACGTGCGCCTTTTCGCGGGCAGTTTGCGTGACAACCTCAACCTGACGCAGCTGGAACGCGATGATGATCGCCTGCTTGAGGCGCTGGATTTCGCAGGCATGGGGCGGTTCGTGCGCAGCCATCATAAGGGCCTTGATCTGGATATCCGCGACGGCGGCGATGGCCTTTCAACGGGGCAGCGGCAATCCATTGGCTGGGCACGGCTTTGGCTGCAAGACCCGCGCGTCGTGCTGCTTGATGAACCCACTGCCGCGCTTGATCAAACCTTGGAGCGCACATTGGTCAGCCGCCTTGATCGTTGGCTGGGGCAACGCACCGCTGTGATTGCCACCCACCGCGTTCCGATCCTGGAGCTGACCAACCGCACGCTGATCCTGCAATCAGGCCGCATGGTCGTCGATGGCCCGCGCGATCAGGTCATGGCCCATCTGGCCGCAGGGGGGTCAAAGTGACGACGCTCGAGGCACATCAGGAACAGGTCTTTGCCGGGCCAAGCCGGATCATCCGGCTCATCGGTCTGGCGCTCGTGGTCTTCATCATCTGGGCCGGTTTTGCCAAGGTCGATGAGATTGTGCGCGCCGACGGGCAGGTGGTGTCCTCCTCCCGCTCGCAAATCATCCAGAACCTCGAAGGTGGCATTCTTGCCCGGCTCGATGTGCGACAGGGCGATCTGGTGGAGGCGGGGCAGGTCCTCGCCGTGCTGCAGGATACCAAGTTTCGCACCGTGGTGAATGATCTACAGGATCAGATCGACGCGCTTGAAATCAAACGCCACCGCCTGGAGGCAGAGCTTGATGGCGCCTTCGGGTTTTCGGTGCCCGAAGAACTGGCCTTGCGTTCCCCTGCGATCCTGGCCTCAGAGCGGGCGCTACTGGATGCAAGGCAAACCGATTTTGCCAGCCGCCGAGATGGCGCGCGAACAATCCTGACCCAGGCGCAAGACGAATACGAAAACATGCAGCGGCTTTTGAAAGAAAAGGTCGTGGCCCAGCTGGAAGTCAACCGCGCCAAATCCGCCGTGTCAGATGCTGAAATCCGCTACAATGAGATCGGTACTCAGTCTGAGCTGGAACGGGCTGAGGAATATTCCCGCACCGTGCAGGATCTCAGCTCTCGCAGGCAGGAATTGCGCCTGGCGCAGGATCAACTGGCGCGCACGGTGATCACATCGCCCATGCGTGGGATCGTGAACTCGCTTGCGGTGACCACCATCGGCGGCGTCATTCGCCCCGGTGAGCAAATCTTTGAGGTGATCCCCCTGGGCGAAGAGCTTTTCGTGGAGGCCCGCGTGCGGCCCGAAAACATCGCCAGTGTGGAGCGTGGCCAAGAGGCGACGATCAAGCTCACAGCCTATGACTACACCATTTACGGCACGCTTCAGGGTGCAGTTGATTTTGTCTCCGCCGACACCTTTGAGGATGAACGCGATCCACGGGCGGAGCCGTTTTACAAGGTGACCGTGCGGGTCAACACCGCCGATCTCACCGACCGCCAACAAGAGATCGAAATCCGCCCCGGCATGCGCGCGCAAACGGAACTGAAAACAGGCTCAAAATCGATCCTGAAATATCTGCTCAAACCGCTCTACAAATCTCGTGAGGCGTTTCGCGAACCCTAAAGGAAAACCCGCCCCGGGCTTGATCCGGGGCCTCTGCGTTTAACTTCGCAGCTTTAGCCCGCCCGCGCGATCAGACGCTCCAACGCACGGTCCAGAACCGTACCCAGCGACACTTGCCGGTTGCCCATCGCCGCCTTCGACGAAATCACTGAGACAAGCCTCGGCTGCCCGCCGCCCTGCACTGCGAAGACAGGCGCGCCCGAGGCGCCAAACTCAACCTGACAGGACGTCACAACGGAATCGTGCTTGCGCGCGAGGATGTAGCATGGTTGCGCCACGATCTGCTTTCCGCTGCTAAATTTCGTGTAAGAGATAATCAAAACGGAGTCCCCTTGCGCAGGTCGCTTTTCCGTGGCGAGCGGTCGAACCACATTGCGGCTGATCGGGGTTTCGAGAACCAAAAGCGCAAGGTCCGCGCCGATTTGAACGTCTTTGCCTTTGTGGTGAACATATTCATCGCTGATGATTGCACGGCTCACCCTTCGCACGGCCTTGGCTGTGCCCTCGTTCAAACCAGAGGCAAATTCGATCTTGCGCGCATCGACGGCGCGGCCCGTATGCACATCATAAAGGCAGTGCGCCGCGGTCAAAACCAGATCGGGCGCAATCAGTGCACCGGTGCACATGCTGCGCCCAGAAATGTTAAGACGTCCCACGGCTTCCCATCCTGGAACGGCAACAGACTGTCCTGATGTTTGTGTGGCTTGTGCTGTGGCCGATCCGCCGAAACACAACATGATAACCGCCAACCAAATTCCTACGCGCATGATACCTCCGAGCTTGCCGAGGCACATTTCTTCAAGGGTCGGGCAAAAATTGGGCGCAAAGCATCTGATGTTAAGGCAGTTTAAGGAATTGATTGTGGCACACTCCAAGTGACCCGGCGGGCGTCAAAGAATGAAATCCCGGCTCGATGTTCTACGACGTGTCCGACGTTTTTTTGGTCTGCCATGCCCTGTAGGCCGTGGTGAAAAACACAAACCCTGACCGGCGGGCGCACCGTGTGTGGGGATTGAGAGGGCAGGTCGTGGCGCGCCGCACGTTCGAAAAACATGCGGGCCGGTCTGCGTGATGCAGCAAGTTCCGACTTTCCTAGGCGGTCCTAAATGGCTCAAGAATTGAGATCGACCAACAGGTGTTCAGACAAGACAAATCGACAGCACCGCAGCCTGACATCCGGCTACCCAAAACGACAAAATCAATCACCACATGTTCAAAGACAAAAAAATCATCCTTCACCTCGGCGCAAGCAAGTGCGGAACCAGGTCTGTCCAAGGGTTCATGGGCGATAGCAATGACAGGTGATGAGTGTAGGGGTTCTTGTGTCCGGACTGCGGTCGCATGGGGTAAAATGTTGCCGCTTTGGGGGCGTAAGGGCGAAACCCTCCCCAGCTATCCTTGTGACGCCTAAATATGGCAGGGTCTCAATTAGTTGGGGCTGCGAATGGGGCTGGACTGGGTCTAGATACAGCAGTGACTTGATTTGAAAAATAATTTTTAGAGTTCAATGGTGCCCGGGGGCGGAATCGAACCACCGACACGAGGATTTTCAATCCACTGCTCTACCCCTGAGCTACCCGGGCACGGGAAAGCGGCAGGCCGCTTGGGTCGCTCGTATCTAGACGGGTGCGCGCGGGCTGTCCAGAGGCATTGGCAGGAAAATCAGTGGGGTCCAGAAGAGCGCGTCTGACCGGCCCGAAAGGCGGCTTCGGCTTCCTCAGGATCCAGTGGCTCTTCGGAGGCCAAAGCATAGTCGCCTCGCATCCATTTGCCCAAATCAATATCGGCGCACCTTTTGGAGCAAAACGGGCGGTAGCGCGGGTCTGCGACTTTTCGACAAATCGGGCAGCTCATGATATCTGTCCTTGCTGCAGCGCATCGATCAACGCTATCCGATCACGCTTGCGTTGTATCTCATAATGGCCAAGAGGCGTGAACCCGACAAGCGCGGTGTCAATCATATCCCGGCGAAAGGCCGCGCGCAGGGCGCTTTCAAAACCGCGGCGGTCCTTCTTGCTCATCGGTGCGAGATCCAGTGTGATTTGGCCACCCAACCCGCGCAACCGGAGCTGACGCGGCAGATCGCGCGCGGCGGCAAGATTGGCCTTGAGCCCGGCCGCGGGCGAGGTGTCACCGCCGGTGTTGATGTCCACGGCCACGAGGGCTTGCGTGGGTTCGATGAACATAGTTCCAAAGGCAAGTTCGACACGAGGCGTGCGCAACCCGTCAAGCAAACCGTAGATGCCGTGATCTTCAAACGCAGAGGGCGTGCTGTCGATCTGCGCCTCGCTGGGCCATTCACGCCAGGCCATGTCATGCGGCCCTGGGCCTTCGACCAGTTTTTCTGGTTGACCTGTTTGATCGCTCAAAACGGCGTCGGCCAGATCAACCATCGCGGTGATATCCTGGGTTATCATTTCCGCCTCCGCGCCATCGCTGGCAGAGCGCAGGATTAAGCCATGATCGCCTGCCATGGCCCCATGGGCCATTTCAAGCAGCCGGTCGCGTTCATTGTCGTCTTTGATCGCGCGGCTCACATTGAGCCCCGGCGCACCGGGAGTGACAATCGCATAGCGGCTTTTGAACAAAAGTTTCGCGGTGACAGGGATGGCTTTGCCGGGTTCGGCATACCCTGTGACCTGCACAAGGATGGTTTGACCCGCAGACAGCCCCTTAATCTGACGCAGAAAGCCCATGCCATCAGGGGTTTTGACAAACATGCCACCCTGACCTTTGACAGGCCGATCGGCTGCGGCTCGGTAGATCGTTCCGGGCCGCGGCAGATCACTGTCGATGAGCAGGTCGGTCAACTGGCCGTCTTCCATCAACGCGGCAACCTCGCGGTTGTCCATCTCCCCCAAGCAAATCACGCGGCCTTTCATAAAGATCCTTTCCACATTGGATAACCTGCCGCGGTCAGAATATGCGCGGTCTCGGCCAGAGGCAGGCCCATGACGGCAGAGTAAGAGCCTTGAATCCAAGAGGCAAAAGCACCAGCAGGGCCTTGGATCGCGTAGCCGCCCGCCTTGCCTTGCCAATCGCCGGTGGAGAGATAGCCCGCGATCTCACGATCTGAGAGCCGCTTCATACGCACGGTCGTGACCACGTCGCGTTGCCAGATTTGATCGTCTTTGCGCAACACAATGGCAGTGATCACTTTGTGACGGCGGCCCGACAGCTGCGTGAGAAAGCGGCGCGCCTCCTTTGCATCCGCCGGTTTGCCCAGAATGCGACGGCCAAGTGCCACGGTGGTGTCCGCGGCGAGCACAATATCTCCAGTCTGTGCAGCAAAGACACTCGCTTTCGCACGGGTCACGCGAATGCAATAGGCGCGGGGCAGTTCACCGGGCCGCGGTGTTTCATCCACATCTGCTGGGGCCACCTCGTCGGGGGTGAGGCCCAGTTGGGCCAAAAGCTCTAACCGGCGCGGGCTGGCGGAGGCGAGAATCAGGCGCACGGGACGCGGATAGGGCCTTACTTGAAGCGGTAGTTGATCCGGCCTTTGGTCAGGTCATAGGGTGTCATCTCAACCTGCACCTTGTCACCTGCCAGAACGCGGATCCGGTTCTTACGCATTTTTCCTGCCGTGTGGGCGATGATCTCATGGCCATTTTCTAGCTCGACCCGAAACGTCGCGTTTGGCAGGAGTTCCTTTACGACACCGGGAAATTCGAGCGTATCTTCCTTGGCCATGGTCTCTCCTTTGTTGATATCCCATCCTTTGGGACGCCCGTTACATGAGGGGTTTTGCCCGGATTTTCAAGGGTTTTGTCGGGTTATGCCACAGGCTGTGTCGAGCTTTGGCGTGGCGTGGCGCCTTTCTGATCATGAAACGTCGCATGGGAGCGTAATGATACACGACATGTCGGGTCAGACGCAGTGACCGTCCACTTGGCGCAGGCAGAATTTTCGAAAATTCTGCGCAGAAAATTAAAAATTTTCTCCGCATTTTCTTGGCAAGAAAATGCAGCACTACTCTTCGCTTTCGAGCAGGAATTGCGGGCGCAGGACCATGACTGTCGGCCGACCGGGAAGGGTGTCTTGGCTCAGCGTGATGTCATAGCTGTCGGTGATCACCACGTCGAAATCATCCTCCATCCCGGCCAGAAAAGCCGTGAGCGAGCTTTCTGAAAACCAATGCATGGGGATCACAACGGAAGACCGCAGTCTGTCCATCACCGAGAGCATCGTGGGCAGATCAAGCGTGATCCCGCCATCAACGGCGGCCATCACCACATCGACACGGCCCAGCGCGGCATATTGTTCATCGGTGGGTTCGTGGTGAAGATGCCCCAAATGGCCCACGCACAATCCGGCCACCTCAAACACGAATATGGAATTGCCTTTCGGCTCCTCCCCGCCGCCGAAATAGGAGCGGATATCCGTGGAGACGTTGCGCACCAGCATTTCACCTAAATCGAGACGGTGGGTGATGCCGGTGCCAAAGGGCTCTCCCCAGCCGCGCAGAACATGGGGGATGGCCGGGTCAGGAAAGGCCGTCCAATGGGTGGAATGGGCATGGTTCATGGTGACGATGTCAGGGATGAAATCGACATTGCCGACAAAGCCCGTGAAATCCGTGACCGCGGAAAGACCGCCCGGTGTTTGGATCAGAAATGAGGCGTGATGGATGTATCGGATGCGCACGCTGCCTTGCGGGACAGGCGCCGTAAAGGATGCTTTGTGGAGATACGTGATGCCTGGGGCATCGGCCAGCGAGAGACAGTGGCTTTCGGGGCGAGTGTCTTGAGCAAACGCAGCTGTGGCGCAGAAGAGCAGGGTGAGTATGGGTCCTAGGAGCAGGTGTCTGAGCATGAGCAATCTCCTTTGGCAAATCACTTAGCGCGACCGAGCACCTCGTCAGCCCTAACGGGCTGTCTCGGTGGGTATTGGTGGCCGCTTCGCGGCAGGGGCGGGGCGCGCGCTTTCAGCGCAGAGTGTCAGCCGGCTTCTGTCTTGCCGCGTCTGTCGGAGCGCAGAGACGCGTAGAGCACGTGGGTCCGCCACCGGCCACTGATCTGAAGATAGCTTTGGGCAACACCTTCATATTTGAAGTTGCATTTTTCCAGGAGTTGCCGGGACGCATCGTTTTCTGGCAGGCAGGCCGCTTCAATCCGCGACAGATCGAGCCGCTCAAAGGCGTGATGGACCAGCCCCGCAATCGCCTCACGCATGTACCCTTGCCGCGCATAGGGCGCGCCGATCCAATAGCCCAAGGTGCCGGCCTGGGCTGGACCACGGCGGATATTGTCGAGCGTTATGGCCCCCAGCAGGCGATCATCCTCGCGCCGGAGCAAAAAGAGCGGCAAGGCGGATCCGTTTTTGATGCAGCGTTGCGCCCAATAAACGCGGTTGGTGAACCCTTTGCGGCTCAGATGATCGGTCGCCCATTGCGGCTCCCACGGCATTAAAAACTCAGAGGAGTTGCGCCGCAGCGTCGACCAACTGCGAAAATCCGTCAGCAAAGGCTGGCGCAAGGTCAGGCGCGTTGTTTCGATCCGGACTTTCCGGCCGGGCAGAAGCATCACGCCGCACGCCTGTCCTGCAGTGCCTCCAGCGTGGGGGCGGTCTCGACAGGGCCGTAAAGCGCAAGCGCGGCCGGGGCCTGAGAGATCGTGGTTTCGGCCATGTTTCGCAGATCGCCAAGCGTGACAGCATCAATGCGGTCCACGACCTCCTGCAACTCCGGCACGCGGCCCCAAATCTGGATCATGCGCGCCAAACGTTCGGCCCGGTTTGACGGGCTTTCGAGCCCCATCAAAAGACCCGCCTTCATCTGCGCGCGCGCACGGTCCAACTCGGCCTCGCTCAGATCATCGGCGGCGCGCTTCATCTCATCAATTGTGATTTGCGCCAGATCGGGCATCTGCGCACCCGATGTGCCCGCATAGATCGTCATCATGCCAGTGTCGCAATACGCGCCGGCCTGCGCATAGATCGTGTAACACAGCCCGCGTTTTTCGCGCACTTCCTGAAACAGCCGAGACGACATCGATCCGCCAAGCGCAGAGGCATAGATTTGCGCCGTATAGATGCTGGGATCACAATAGTCCGGGCTTTCAAAGGCCAGCGCGAAATGCGCCTGTTCTAGCGATTTGACCGTGCGGCTTTCGCCCCCGGCAAAACGAGCTGTCGGTGCGACCGTTTCAGACGCACCTGCCATATCACCAAAAAGCGCTTCTGCGGCGCGGACCAATTCATCATGATCGACCGCGCCTGAGGCCGACAGGATCATCTGACCCGGGCGATAGTGCTGAGACACGAATTCGGTCAGGTCAGCCCGAGAGAAACTCTGCACCCGCTCTTCCGCGCCTAGAATAGCGCGGCCCAGCGGATGGTCAGGATAGGCCTTTTCCTGCAACCAGTCGAAGATGATGTCATCAGGCGTATCAAGGGCCTGACCGATTTCCTGCAGGATCACACCGCGCTCAATCTCGATCTCACTTGGGTCAAAGACTGGCTGGCGCAGGATATCGGCCACCACATCCAGCGCCAGTGTGACATGCTCGCCCAACACACGGGCGTAATAGGCCGTGACCTCGCGCGAGGTGTAGGCGTTGATATATCCGCCCACATCTTCGATGGCCTCAGCGATATCCAAGGCCGACCGGGTCGCGGTGCCTTTGAAGGCCATGTGTTCGAGGAAATGCGCAATTCCGTTCTGTCCGGCGGTTTCATGCCGTGCACCGGCCAGAACCCACACCCCGATGGCCGCTGATTGCAAACCCGGCATCGGCTCGGTCACAATGCGAAAGCCGTTGTCGAGTGTGGTAAGCCTGACCGTCAATTCTATGTCCGTTCCCTGATGAGGTCTTCGATCGCGCATAGGTCATTTTCCACCCGGGTCACACGTTCCGACCGGTCATACAGGTCGGCCATGTGCGAGGGCAAGGGGGGATGCATGCCTGTCGCACCCTCCACAGCAGCCGGGAACTTGGCCGGATGCGCGGTGGCCAGCGTGATCATCGGGGTTGCGGGATCGAGATGGGCTTCGGCCACGTGGACACCCACAGCCGAATGCGGGCAAAGAAGCTCGCTTGTCGTCGCCATCAGGCGCTTGATCGTGGCGGAGGTTTCCTCCTCGGAACAGCGCCCGCTGTCGAAGGCCTCGCGCAGGGCCTCCTGCGCGCCTTGGGAGACGTGGAACCCGCCCGCCTTAAGCTCATCCATTAATTGGCTCACTGCCGCGCCGTCGTGGTCATAGGCGTAAAACAACGCGCGCTCGAAATTGGAGCTGACTTGGATGTCCATCGACGGGCTGATCGAGGGGATCACGCCGTCGGGCACGTAATCCCCCTGGCTGAGGCAGCGATGCAGGATGTCGTTTTGGTTCGTCGCAACGATCAGTCTTTCGATCGGCAAACCCATCCGTTTTGCGATGTATCCGGCAAAGATATCCCCGAAATTACCTGTCGGAACCGTAAAACTCACCGATCGCTGCGGAGCGCCCACAGAGACCGCGGAGGTGAAATAATAGATAACCTGCGCCAAAACCCGCGCCCAGTTGATGGAGTTGACGCCCGCCAAACCCACGCCATCGCGAAAGTCAAAATCGTTGAACATATCCTTCACCCGGGCCTGGCAGTCATCGAAATGACCGGTCAGCGCGAGGGCATGAACATTGTCCTCGGTGGGCGTGGTCATCTGCCGGCGCTGCACCTCAGAGACGCGACCATGGGGGTAGAGGATAAACACGTCGACAGCATCCAACCCCCGGAAGGCTTCAATTGCCGCCGAGCCTGTATCGCCCGAGGTGGCCCCCACGATGCAGACCTTTTGGCCCGACCGTTTCAGCGAAAATTCAAACATCTGGCCAATGAGTTGCATGGCGAAATCTTTGAAGGCCAGCGTCGGCCCGTGAAACAGCTCCAACAGGTGATGACCGGGCGCAAGCTCCACCAAAGGCGCGCGAGACGCATGCGCAAAGCCCGCATAGGCGCGCTCAATGATGCCGCGAAATTCGTCATCGGTGAACGCATCACCAATGAAAGGACGCATGATGCGAAACGCGACTTCTTCATAAGGTTGCCCCGCCAGGGCCGCGATCTCTGCATGAGACATGTGCGGGATATTCTCAGGCAGGTACAAACCGCCATCGCGCGCAAGCCCGGTCAACATGGCCTGTTCGAACGTCAGCACCGGGGCCTGACCTCGGGTGGAGATGTAGTTCATCATGCGTCTCCTTCGGCGGGCGTGCGCAAACGGAAAAGAAAATAGCCCATCATCACGGCCCACACGGCGGCAAGGCCGAACCAGGTGACGGCATATTGCAAGTGATCGTTCGGAATGGCGCTTGTGTCGACGGGCAAGGGCGTCACCGCGCCGCCTGATTGCGACAGATCACGCGCCACGACAAGCAAAGGCTCGGCCCCGAACAGCTCAGACATCTGATCAATGTCGCGGGCAAACCAGGTGTTGCCCTCCACATCGTTTTCCGGCGTGGAGCTGTTGCGATCATCCGGCCAGTGCAGATTGCCAGTGACCGTCACTTGACCGGCTGGGGCAGGGGGCATCTCTGCGCTTACCCGGATGAACCCGCGATCCACCAAAACGGTCCGCCCGCCCGTCTCAAACGGCGTGATCAAACGATAGCCTGCGCCCACGTGCTTTTGGCTCACAAGAACGCGCAGAACGCCCGCGCCGAACTGTCCGGTCATTTCAACGGGCAGATACTTGTCGGCCTCCGCATCCGCGTCCAGGGGCAAAGCCACAGGCGGGGCGGCGATCCGGGCTTCGATCTCGGCCAAGATACCCTCTTTCCACGCAAGGCGCTGCATCTGCCAGACGCCAAGGCTCACCAGCAAGGCGATGCCGGCAAGTCCGAAGATTAGGAAGAGAATGGTGCGGGTCATAGCGGTCTGGTGTGGCTCTGCCTGGCTGACTGCGCGCAGCTATAACAAGAAAGCCAAAGGTTGCAACGGCGGGCAGGTGCCGCAGCCCTATGGTTTGAGGCGGTAACCCTTGGAAAACATCAGCCATGCGATCCCGGCCACCGCCGCCACACTGCACAGGCCGATGACAAAGCCAAGGGCCGGGGCGCTGTCCGAGACGCCGATCATGCCGTAGCGCACCCCGTCAATGAGGTAGAAAATCGGGTTCCAATGGGTGATATCGTAAAGCACCTCCGGCAGTGCCTCGACAGAGTAAAACGTGCCCGAGAGGAACGCCAACGGGGTGACAATGAAATTGGTGATCGCTGCGGTCTGGTCAAACTTGTTGGCATAGATCCCCGCCACCAGGCCCAGCCCGCCCATCAATGTCGCCCCCAGCACCACAAAGCCAAGCGCGATCAGAGGATGCGCCGGCACCAAACCCAGCGAAAGCCACAGGCCCAGCGAAATGGTCACGGCCACGCAAATCCCGCGTGCCACAGCCCCCACAAGGTATCCGATGACCAATTCCGCCGCGCTCAAAGGCGGCATCAGCGTATCCACGATGTTGCCCTGCACCTTTGAAACGATGATCGACGAGGAGGCATTGGCAAAACAGTTCTGAATAACTGTCATCATCAAAATGCCCGGCGCGATAAAGGTCGTAAAATCCACACCCATCACATCGCCCCGGCGCGGCCCGATCGCAATGGAAAAGATCAGGATGAACAGCCCCGCAGTGACCAGTGGCGCCAGCAGGGTCTGCGTCCAGACCGATAAAAATCGCTGAATTTCGCGCAAACACAGCGTCCACAGCCCCAACCAATTGACCCGGCCAAAGCGGCGGGTGCCTTGCTGGAAGGGTTTGGGCGGGGTGTAGCTTGTCATGATCGTGTCATACTGCGGTGGTGTCTTTGCCGGGTTGTAACCCAATCCGTGGAAGCTAAACTAGGGACAAGCACAGTGATTTTCAAAAGATGCGCATGCCAGATAGCCGCGCTTGAACCTAAGGAGAGCGGCGATGTCCTGGACGGATGAGCGCGTAGAAAAGCTGAAAAAGATGTGGGGCGATGGCCAATCGGCCAGTCAGATCGCCAAGGAACTGGGCGGCGTGACCCGCAACGCCGTCATCGGCAAGGTACACCGCCTGGGGCTCTCCAATCGCAATGGCGGGGGTGGCGCATCCGCGGAGAGTGGTGCCAAAGCCAAGGCAAAGCCCGCCGCCAAAGCCCAACCAGCGCCAAAGTCAGCCTCCGAACCAGCCGCTGAAAACCCGGCCCAAACGCCGTGCAAAGACCGCGCGCAACCTGCGGCCGCCTCGGCCGAGCCCGGGTTGAGCCGCGCAAGATCCATCGTGCCGGCCAATCAGCCCTTGCCGCCGCAACCCTCTGTCAACGAGATTGATCCGGAGGCCTTGGCCAAATTTCATCAGATTGAGGAGAAAGCCCTCCGGCTTACACTGATGGAATTGACTGAGAAGACCTGCAAATGGCCCATCGGGGACCCGGCGACAGAGGATTTTTACTTTTGCGGTCTGCCCGTTGCCCCTGGCAAACCCTATTGTGAGCCGTGTGTCGGCGTGGCCTATCAATCCATGAGCGCACGCCGAGACCGTCGCCGTTAGACACCTCATCCGTCTGTTAGCGCCAGAGCCGTTGCGTAACTGGGGCCACATTGACCGCGTTGAATGGCGTTCGCGGCTTGTAACTCACGCATCAGTGACTAGAATAGTGCTTCACCGACAAAATTAAGGCGCTAGCCGCGATCAGCCAGTGCCAATCCTCATGAGGTAGGACATGTCCTGGAGCGACGAGCGCGTAGAAAAACTGAAAAAGATGTGGGGCGAGGGCCAATCGGCCAGTCAGATCGCCAAAGAACTGGGCGGTGTGACCCGCAATGCCGTCATTGGTAAGGTGCATCGTTTGGGGCTCTCCAACCGCAATGGCGGCGGGGGCACCTCTGTGGAGGGCGGCACAAAAGCCAAGGCAAAGCCTGCACCCAAAGCGAAGGCCGCGCCCAAGTCTGCCCCGAAACCCGCACCAAAAGAAACCGTAGCAGAGGCGGCCCCTGCCGCACCAGTCAACCGCGTGAAGCAGATCATCCCCGCTGGCCAACCTTTGCCGCCTCAGCCATCGACCAATGAGATCGACCCAGAAGCGCTTGCGAAAGTCAGCGAGGTGGAAAAGAAGGCCAAGAAGCTCAGCCTGATGGAACTGACCGAACGCACCTGCAAATGGCCGGTGGGCGATCCGGCGACCGATGATTTCTGGTTCTGTGGTCTGCCGGTTCAGGCGGGCAAACCCTATTGTGAGGCGCATGTGGGCGTGGCGTTTCAGCCGATGAGCTCCCGCCGCGACCGCCGGCGCTAGACCCCCTTTATCATACCAAAGAAACACACGCCCCGGACGTGATCCGGGGCCTCGTTTTTTGGGGTTAACGTGAGGTCCCGGATCACGTCCGGGACGGGTCGTGCCTTTTAACCGCCAAGGTCACTGCCCTTGGGCTTGTTGCGCCACCTGTGCCGCCGCCGCCATGGTGCCCGGCCCGACAACCGCATCAAGGAAGCCAAGATAAAGCCCCCGGTTCTGCAAGATCACCTGAAATTCCAGAGCTGTCTCCCGATCCCAGCGGGCAAAGCGGCCATTGACCAAACCGCGCATCTCCTGGATCGGCAGCCCAGCCTCCAGCGCCTGGATATAAAGCTCTGCTGCCCGTTTGGGATCATAGTCCACGCCATCACCGCGTTCATGCATAAATCCCAGCGTGTTGATGGCGGATGCCTCCCCGCGCTCCACGCCGCGATTGATCAGTTTCAACCGCACTGCCGGGTCGTCAAATAGCCCCTCGCCATCGGCAAACTTGTCCAACTCCGCCCGCGCGGTGGCATTGCCTTGCGCGGCGGCCAGCTCATAGAATTCCGTGGCCTTCACCGGATCCGGCAGATCCAGCTTTTCGGCCAGCGCAGGCGAAACAGCGTCGGGGCTCATATAGAGCTCTGCCAGACGCAGCTGCGAAAAGTGATACCCGGCATCGGCTGTCTCCTCGAGCAAGGAAAACATCTTGTCGAAATCCTGCGGCACGCCGCGCCCGATCTGGTGCATGATGGCCAGCGTTGCCTTGGCCGGCAAATCCCCTGCCTCAGCGGCCTTCGCATAATTCTCAACGGCGCGGCGATGGTTTTCACGGATCCCGCCAATTCCAAAATTGTAGTAGTCACCTACCTTCGTAAAGGCGGGAGCGACGCCGCCCGAGGCAGACATATTAAACGCGCGCAAAGCGTAGTTGTGAAATCCTTCGCGCTGCATGATCACAGCCATGTGGAACAGAACTTGCGGATCCTGCTCCGGCCCGATCAGCGCGGCTTCACAATGCGGGCGCGCTTTGGCCAAGGCTGAAAATGTCGCAGAGCCTGCATCACGGCTCACAGGTGCTTCTGCCGTGGGTTCTCCGGCAAGTTTCAGACATTCCTCCAATGCACCCGGCATCTGCGCCTGTGCCGTTTGCCCCATGCTCATCATCGCGGCAGATGCCACTCCAAACGCTACAGACTTCACGCGTCGATGCATTAATAATGTCCTTTTTTCATGTGTCTTCCCCAGGTCTCGCGCCTCTGTGACGCGACAGCCGCATTCAATGCGCTCAACCTGCCAGCCCTTTTGGCAAAAATCCACTGCTCGTTTGCCGCATAAGCAGTATGACCAGGTCAACACTCCGTGGGTCTCGCGCCTCTGCACGCTGGGGCGGCATGTGCAAATGTGACGTTGCGTGCAACAAAGACTCAACAGGCGGGCCTTCGCCGTCTATGGTGGCGATATATTGCGCAACGCAAACGCGGTTATTGCCGGGTTAATCAATGGGGTCTAGACGGCCTGTTCAACGCTGAACCAAGGTATGAACAGGTCTGAATATGACAGGCAAGACGAGGGACACACGCCTGACACGCATGTCCGCACATAAGTGGGGTGCCCGAATTGGGGGCAATTTCCGGGGCAATCAAGGCGCGCTGATCATCGGCGTCTACCTGTTGGGCATGACAACGATCGCAGGCGGGGCTTATGCATTTCGCGACACGTTGTTCAATATCCCCGTGGCCAGCACAGACATATCCGACACGATGCCATTGCCCTCTGCGGGCGTTGTTGAGGCCGCGCCGCGTTTGACAGTGCGTGAACGCCAAGACGGCGAAACACCCCAAGCCCCGCGCCTCGCCCGCTTGAACCCGACAGAGACGATCCTGGAAGAGGGACTTCTCTCGCCGCTCTCTCGCATCTTTCTGGGCTCCCCGGCTGTGACACCGCCTGATCGTCCCGGCCTTTCGGAACCTGACCTTTCTGAACCTGTCCTGGCCGAAGACGGTGTGACGCCCGAGGATGAGGCAGAAGCCGTTGTGGCGGGCCTGGGTGTCTCGGCGCGGCCCCGATTGCGGCCCGAAGACTTGGCACGGAGCGCTGCGATTGACGATGCCGTGCGTCTGGCAAGCCTTTCTGCCCCCGATACACTGCCCGAAAGCCTGACTGACCCGCAGGCCGACATCGTGCCTGAAACACCCCGCATCGCGGCACCCTCGGCACGCTGCCCAAAGCGATTGGCGCGTGAAATGCCGCGCAGGCGAGGCGGCGCTGCGGGCGCCTCTTCGGTTCTCGCCTCGGCCCAAAGCATTGACGGCGTAAAGCGCGACCAGATCGTGGTGGCCGAGCTGCTCAAGGGCAATATGCCCAGCTTTCAACGTAATCTTGTGCCTGTGACGCTGCGCGGAACCACCTCGGATGGGCGGCAGGCCAACATCACGCTCTGTGTGACACCCGATTACCTCGCGCTCGGCAGTGATAGTGATTTTGTCCGCGTGCCGCTGGGCCTCAGCGGGGCCAGCCGTGTGGCCAAATCCTTTAACATGGTGCTGCCCACGCCGCGCATGGTTGATGCGATTTACCGTCAGGCTCAAGTGCGGCTCACGCCCAGCCCGATGACGCCGGGCCCGCAAATGACATCCACCGCCTATTTCATGCGCCACAATGACACCGTTGAGTCGCAACGCCGCAGCGCGGGTGCAACCCATGGCAACCTGATCTCCGGGCACAAAAAAGACGTGGTGCTGACCACGCGCCTGGCCTCAAACCGAGGGCGCGTGGCCATTTATGGCTGGCACCGGCGCAACGGATCGCCCATTCAACCGCTGAGCACAGTTCATGGCGCAGGCTACGCCGATTACAGCCACGGTGTGCGTCTGGTCAGCCGGACGGCCTACCTCGATGGGCAAGAGGTCGATCTGCATAAGATCATGGCCAACCCGCGCTATGCCGGTATCATCAGCCACGAAGGGCCCGTGGGCCGGTCCGTGCTGGCGTCAAACTAAGCGAGCGATCTCAGAAGCCTTTGGCCTGAACCCGCAACTGCCGCGCGCGGGTCAGAATCGCATCCTCGACGGCGCGCTGCGTGGCCGTTGAAACGGCCGCCCCGCCGCGCGTCTGCAACGCCACGTTCAGCGATCGCGCATCCAGCGCCGGGTCACTGATCAGGATCGTCGCGCGATAAATCTGCCCACCGCCGGGCGGGCGGCCAAAGCCTGTGGAAATCACGCCTGTGAACGGGTCCGCGCTTTCGACGGGAAGAAAGTCCAGAACCTGCAACGAGGCCGTCCAGAGATAGCGGTTCACCTTCACCTTCGTGCCGCCATCGCGGAAAATGTCAAAAAGGCTCGATCCGTCGTCCACGGCGGATTTGGACTCGCGCCCCGTCGGCACTTCCAGCGCTTCTTTGCGCAGTTTCCGCTCGCCTGAGCAGCCTGCCACAAGGGCTAGGCATGTCGCCGCAATCGCGACCGTCTTCACGGAGGGTAACATCATAACTCAAGCAGCCCGCTATTGTTTCCGTAATCCCTACTATCCAAGCGCGCGGGCGTGGGCAAGGCAATTGGCATACACGCGCGGGTGAGTGCCGACTGATTTTGCCTGCGCCATGCGGGCTGAGGTTTTACATGGGCGGGCCGCTATGGCATTGAGCGCGCAAAGGTAATCGCGATTTGACAGGGTGGCCCCATGGCATTGGCAGACATCACAGACCGCTTGCGCAAAGCAGAAGCAGAGGCCGGCCGCGATGCCGGCAGTGTTGCGTTGATCGCCATTTCGAAAAAACAGCCCAATGAGAGGGTTGAGGCCGTGCTAGAGCAGGGCCACCGCGTCTTCGGCGAAAACCGCGTGCAGGAGGCGGCGGGCAAATGGCCCGCGTTCCGCGACACCTTCGGGGATGTGGAGCTGCATCTCGTGGGCCCTTTGCAAACCAACAAAGCCCGCCAGGCGATGGAGCTGTGCCAGGTGATCCACTCGCTTGACCGTCCGAAACTGGCCAACACGCTCGCGCGGCTGGCGCAGGAGATGGGGCACTGCCCTGACCTGTTCGTGCAGGTGAACACCGGCGAGGAAGAGCAAAAGGCGGGCATCTGGCCGGGGGAGGCGGACGCGTTCATCGCTGAGGCCCGCGCGCTCGATTTGCCGATCAAAGGTGTGATGTGCATCCCGCCCGTGGAGGAAGAAGCCGCGCTCCATTTCGCACTTCTCGGCAAAATCGCTGAGCGCAATGGCCTGACCGGCCTCTCCATGGGCATGAGCGGAGATTTCGAAAAGGCGGTGGCCTTCGGCGCCACCCACATCCGCGTCGGCAGCGCGATTTTCGGGGAACGACCTTACTAGCGCTGCGTGTTTTTCGCAGACCGAGCGGCTCAAACGTCCGCTTTGAGCCCATTTCGACCCTTGTTTTGGCACCCGGCGCGGAATCAAGGCCCCTTGGGGCCGCCGCGCATCGTCGGGCCGCACCCACGGCACGGCGATTTGGCTGCACTGAGCGCACAGCTCAGATGGTTCGCAAATGTGACCGGGATAAAGCTCGGCTATTCTGAGGTCGGATCGCCGTCCCGCGGCCCAACACTGCACGGCTCACGAACGTAGCCTTTCCCAACGTGGCCTTTAAAACGCCGCCAACCCCTTCACCCATTCAATCTGACGCGGCAGGCAGACTGTTTGGAGATCATAGCGCGCCACCATCTCCGCGCGCGCCGCCTCTCCCAAGGCCGCGCGGCGGTCTGGATCGTCGAGCACGGCGCTCACCCGATCCACAAGCCCGTCCACATCAAAGAAATCCACCAGCTCGCCCGTCTCCCCGTCTGTGATCACTTCGCGCACCGGCTCTGTGTCGCTTGCCACAATCGCCGCGCCACAGCTCATCGCTTCCATCAGGCTCCAGCTCAGAACAAACGGATAGGTCAGATACACATGCACCCGGCTGATTTGCAGCAGCATGGTGAACTGATCATGGGGGATACGATCCAGAAACCGCACACGATCCCAATCCGCATCTGTGATCTGGCCACGCACCTCATCAATGAAGATCTGTTTCCAGGTCTGACCATTCGGTGGCCGCGCGCCATAGCTTACATCATTGCCGCCCACGATCAGTACGGTCGCATCCGGCCGCTCTCGCAATAGCCGGGGCAGGGCGCGCATGAATATGTGGTAGCCGCGATAGGGCTCCAAATTGCGATTGACGAAGGTGATGATCTCATTCTCGCGGCTCAGCTGCCCATGCTTTTGCAGCTGTAGCGTGACGTCGGGATTGGGGCGTGACACCTGCGTGTTGATCCCGTCATGGCATACGGTGATCTGATCCCGAAATGGCGCAGGAAAGGTATCGGCTTGAAACTTCGTGGGGCTGATGCCCGCATCTGCTGCGTCAAAATGGATGTGGTTGTGGACGTTCTTCATTCGAATGCGCAGCGCCGCTTCCAGCGCATCGCCGCTTTGAAACTCGGGGTCATACCCGGCATGTGGGTAATCCGTGAGATGATAAAGCTCACAGTATATGCCCATGCGTGCTTTGGGCCAGACATCCTTGAGAAACATAGGCTCACCCCAACCGGGATGCGCAAGGATCAGATCCGGGTCAAACCCCTGCGCCCTCAGCTCTCTGGCGGCGGAAAAACACGCATGCGCGCGCGTGACCTTCGTGTCGAAATCGACGACCCAGGGATGCGTGTTCTGCCCCGCCCGGTCCGGCAGGCTATAGGGGATAAGCCGTACCCCGTTCCACGTGGTGGCCTCCTTCACGCGCAAGGTCAGCGCCACACAGTCATGCCCCTGCGCGGCAAGGCTTTGCGCGAGGTGCTTGTACTGACCTGGAAAGTTCTGATGGATGAAAAGAATTTTCATTGTATGCCCTGCGCCTGGCCGCGCCCCATATCCGTGCTCACTGCAACAAGCCCCATGTAAATCGCGCCACACAAGCGGGGCAAGAGCGCGTATTTGTCATCTTTCGTGCTGGACCCCGGGTGATAACGTTTCTATCACTCGCGGGATTTAAATTTTCTAAGGCTTAGGCAGAAATGACGCGCTACTCAGCCGCAGACATCGAAACCAAGTGGCAGGCCGCCTGGGACAAGGCCGGTGTGTTTCAGGCAGGCCCCCCATCGGACAAGCCGAAATACTACGTGCTTGAGATGTTCCCCTATCCGTCAGGCCGCATTCATATGGGCCATGTGCGCAACTACACCCTGGGCGATGTGATCGCGCGGCACAAGTTGGCGACAGGGTTCAATGTGCTCCACCCCATGGGCTGGGATGCGTTCGGTTTGGCGGCTGAGAATGCGGCCATGGACAAGGGCATCCATCCGGGCGAATGGACCTACCAAAATATCGAAGACATGAAAGCGCAGCTTAAACCGCTTGGGTTTTCGCTCGACTGGACGCGCGAGATTGCGACCTGCCATCCCGAATATTACCGTCACCAACAGGCCATGTTCATCGACATGCTGGAGGCCGGGCTGATCTACCGCAAGAACGCGGTGGTGAACTGGGATCCGGTCGATATGACTGTGCTGGCCAATGAACAGGTGATCGACGGCAAGGGCTGGCGTTCTGGCGCGGATGTGGAAAAGCGCGAGCTGACGCAGTGGTTTTTCAAGATCTCTGATTTCTCTGAGGAGCTGCTTGAGGCGCTGGATCACCTCGATGATTGGCCTGCCAAGGTGCGGCTGATGCAGGAAAACTGGATTGGCAAATCCCGCGGGATCGAAATCCCGTTTCAGCGCACCGATGGCGGTGATCCGATCGTCTGCTACTCCACCCGGCCTGACACGATGCGCGGCGCAAGCTTCATCGCCATTTCGCCCGAACACCCCGTCAGCCGCGCTCTGGCGGAAGACAACGCCGATCTCGCCGCCTTCATTGCGGAAACCCGGAAAATGGACACAACCGAGGCCGCGATGGAAAAGGCCGAGAAGAAAGGCATCGATACCGGCATCACCGTGCGCCACCCGGTGGAGCCGGATAAGGAGCTGCCCGTCTGGGTCGGCAATTTCGTGTTGATGGATTACGGCACCGGTGCGGTCTTTGGTTGCCCGGCGCATGATCAACGCGACCTCGATTTCGCGCGCAAATACGGCCTTGAGGTGCGCAACGCGTTTTACTTGCCGGGTCAAGAGGTCGAGGTGGAAAACGAGGCCCTCGTGCCGCCCAAAACGGAGCCCGTGGTCTTCATCGACCATTTCGCGGGCGTCAAAGACGCGACGAGCCAAGAGGCGATTGACGCCACGATTGACTGGTTCGAAGCCAAGGGTCTCGGCACTGGCCAAATCAAATACCGCCTGCGCGATTGGGGTCTTTCCCGGCAACGCTACTGGGGATGCCCGATCCCCGTGGTGCATTGCGAAACCTGTGGCGTGGTGCCGGAGAAGAAAGAGAACCTGCCCATCAAGCTGCCCGAGAATGTCAGCTTCGATCAGCCCGGCAACCCGCTCGACCGGCACGATGCGTGGCGGCAATGCGAATGCCCCAAATGCGGCGAAAGCGGTGTGCGCGAAACCGACACGATGGACACGTTTGTCGACAGCTCCTGGTACTACGCGCGCTTCACGGCCCCGCGTGCCGACACGCCGACCGATGCCGATGAGGCCGCCTATTGGATGAATGTCGATCAGTATATCGGCGGGGTCGAACACGCGATTCTGCACCTGCTCTATTCGCGCTTTTACGCCCGCGCGATGCACATCACCGGGCATTTGCCCAAGACGGCGGTGGAGCCATTCAACGCGCTTTTCACCCAAGGTATGGTCACCCACGCGATCTATGAAAACGCCGAGCGTAAGGCCGATGGCGGCCGCCCGATCTATCATTACCCCGAAGAGGTGGAAGACAAGGGCGGCGAGGTCACCGTGCGTGAGACGCGTGAGCGGGTGAAGGTCATCCC